>CAVVTL010000031.1:0-169411 GCA_963751155.1 uncultured Acidobacteriaceae bacterium
TATGGTGGGCGCTACAGGATTCGAACCTGTGACTTCCACCGTGTGAAGATGGCACTCTACCGCTGAGTTAAGCGCCCACAGATGCGGTATGACCGATTGTAACAAATCTTCTGCCGTGGCTAATCGCACGCGCTCCACTGCGGCTATTTCACATCTCTCATCGGAGTCACCGTGCCGAAGTCGTGTCCCGCTGTGTCGGTCGCTCGTGCGATGGCTCCGCCGAATGCCGCTCGCATCTCCGGATACTTTGCCAGCAGCGCTTGCAGGACCTCGGCGTTGTCGGCGGATGCAGCTGCCGGATTCGCCGCGTCGGGAGTGCGATATTGCGCCCGCACGTAAAGCTCACCGTTCACGGGAAGCGCCGACAACTCCGTTACTTGCAAAGCTCTTCCCGTTCTCGGTCAGCAACAGCGGCGCGGTGGCGTTGGGCAAGTCCGCTGGACGCACGGCCTGAGTCTCATCGCTCAACTTGTCGAGAGCCGGTGTGCTCATGAAATCCACAGGAGCGAGCAAGTCCCACGCTGTCAGATAGTAGAACCAGGCATTGTGGAGCTGTTTTTTTTCTTTGTACTCGCGAGCCTTGGCGATATACCACTGCCCGTCGTGACCGCCCAGTGTTGTGCGCCGGGCGTAGTAGCCGCCCAACTTCCAGGTGTTGTTGTCCGGCGTCCTCCAGCACCAGGGTCAGCGTAATGGGCTCTTTTCCCGCTGCCCTCGGCGATCGTCATGCGCGTACCGGCCCGGCGGCAAGATTCGGAATCGAGATCCCCACCCGGTCCGGCGAGTTATAGATGCCGCAGTAGAAATCGGCCCGCTGCCAGTTCGTCTTCGAGTTCCTTGCGTCCAGCACGAACAATCGAGGTCTCTGACCGCTGCTCCTGTGCGAACAATGACTTGTTGTTGACCACCGCCTTTTCTATGGCGCCAAAGTTCGCCGCGACCTCGGGCACGGCGTTGGCCTTGAGCCCGGCCACGTCGCCGCGCGCCGACATGTCGAAGTACTGCTCCGCCGCAGCTTGCAGGGCCTTGGCTGTCGGACCGTCGATCTCCGAGCCGCTGTAGCACTCCTGTGCCCGCGCTCCGCCGGTCAGCGCCGTCGCAAGCACGACCGCGAGCGCCGCCGTCACCGCCAACCGCTTCCATTCTTCCCGAAACGAAACCATGGTTTTTTTCTGCATTCCCCGGACGAATCGCCGTCGAATCCCTCACGCCGCAGCAACACTGCCACCCGCCAGGGGTTAGAATAGGCGCTACGAAGGAACGGCGTTCGCGGATCGTCCTACATCGTTATGTTACGCCCCCGTCAGAACCTCGGAATCGCGTTGATACTAGTCGCAGGTCTCCTGCTGCCGGCCGGGGAAATCGCTGCCCAGACTGCGCCGGGCTCCTCTGCCAATGCCTTCTACAAGGCCAAGCACGCGCCGAAGAAGCACCCTCCGGCTACCGAAACGCCCCAGCCGCCGCCTCCGCCGCCAACCTTGGAGCAGCAGCCGCCCGAGCCGCCGCAAGTCACCTATCGCGACGGACAACTCACCATCACCTCGACCAACGCCACACTTGCACAGGTTTTGCGTTTGGTGCAGACGCAGACGGGAGCGACCATCGATGTCCCGTCCGGCGGCGGTAGCGAGCGCGTGGTCGCCACCCTCGGTCCTGGCAAACCGCAAAACGTACTGGCCAGTCTGCTCAATGGCTCCAAGTTCAACTACGTGATTCTCGGCGTGCCCAACAACCCCGGTGCGGTGCAGAGGGTCATCCTGCTCACCAAGAGCAGCGAGTCGGCCACCCAGGCGCCGGTGTCAACGGCACATCAACAACCCGCAGCCGGCAGTTGAGCCACAAGAGGACGAGTATCCGCCGAACGAGCCAGAAGTGGAGAACCAGTCGCAGGCTGTGGCCGCCCGGCGCAGAAAACCCTTCAGCCGACGGCCAACCGGGCAATCGCACGCCAGAGCAGATGCTGCAGGACCTTCAACGCATGCAGCAGCAACAGCAGCAGATGCAGCAACAGCTCAATCCTGCGAACCAGCAGACGTTCGGCCAGCCGTTCAACCCGTCGAACCAGCCGCTCCACAGCCAGCCTCCACAGCCGCCGCCGCAGCAGCCAGAATAAGGAACGCCTATTCGCCGTAGACTACGCACGGCGTCCTCAACGGACCCCTATTTACTTGCAACTTGCGCGAAGTCGGGTGCGCCGCTTAACCCTTCACCAGTTTCGCCAGCGACTGCTCATATGGTGCCCGCGCCACGCCGCGTTCCGTAATGATCGCGGCTACATATTTATTCGGAGTGACGTCGAATGCCGGGTTCTCCACTCGCACGTCATCCGGCGCGATCTGCTTTCCGGCGAGATGTGTGACTTCGGTCGCCGCGCGCTGCTCGATGGGAATCTTGCTTCCATCCGAGGTGTTGAGATCCACCGTCGAAATCGGCGCCGCCACGTAGAAGGGAATGCCATGCTCCTTCGCCAGCACCGCCACGGTGTAAGTCCCGATCTTGTTGGCCACATCGCCATTGGCGGCGATGCGGTCAGCACCCACGATTACGGCATCGATCTTACCCAGACGCATCATCGCCCCCGCCATGTTGTCAGCGATCAAGGTGGTGGGGATGCCGTCTTTCATCAACTCCCACGCTGTCAGACGTGAGCCCTGCAGGAAGGGCCGCGTCTCGTCGGCGAATACGCTGATCTGCTTGCCCGACGCCACGGCGGCGCGAATCACGCCCAGCGCCGTGCCGTATCCGGCGGTCGCCAGCGCACCGGCGTTGCAGTGTGTCAGCACGCCGCCGCTGGCGGGCATCAGGACCGCGCCGTGCTGTCCCATGGCTTCGTTGGCTGCGATGTCTTCCACCAGCATGCGCTGCGCCTCGGCCACCAATTCGCGCTGGATTTCGCTGACCGGCAGTGCGCGCAACTGCTCAAACTTGTCACGCATCCGCCGGATGGCCCAGAACAGATTGACAGCGGTCGGTCGCGTGCCTGCCAGAAGGTTGCAGATCGCGTCGAACTCGCGCTCGAACTCCCTCAGCGTCTTGGCCTGCGATTGCAGCGCTCCAAGCGCCACGCCCATGGCGGCCGCCACGCCGATCGCCGGGGCCCCGCGCACAATCATCGTGCGGATGGCATCAGCCACTTCTTCGCAGTTCTTGCAGGTGACGTAAACCTCTTCCGTCGGCAGCTTCGTCTGGTCGATGAAGCGCACGCCCGCGTCAGTCCATTCCAATGTTTTGATCATGTCGTTATTTCGTTTCGAGCATCGATACGTGTTCGGAGCGCACGTCATTTGCGGTGAACAGAGCGACAAACTGCGCCGGAGCGGCGGCCTTTTCGACGTTCGCGCGCCCGCCGGCTTCCTGGCGCTCGACCAAGCAGAGCACGCCGACGACCTCAAAGCCGTACTCCCGCGCCGCCTCAATCGCCTGAATGGTGGACGCTCCCGTGGTGCAGACGTCGTCCACAATCACCACCCGCGCGCCCTTCTCGCGGAAGCCCTCGATGCGTTGCCCCGTACCGTGCGCCTTCTCGGCCTTGCGCACCAGAAATCCGTGAATCGGCGAACCCTGCTGGGCGCTGATGACCGAAGTTGCCACCACGATGGGGTCCGCGCCCATGGTCGAGTCCGCCGATTGCGCCCGCTCGCCAGCCGCGCTCGCGAATCTCTTCGACCACCACCTCGCCCGTCGCTGCCGCGCCGTCAGCGTCCAACGTGGTCAGGCGGCAATCGATGTAGTAGTCGCTGGTTCCGCCGCTCGACAGTGTGAAACTTCCCAGCCGGAACGACTTCTCCGCCAGCATCCTTAGCAATCGTGCCCGCGCATTTGCCATAATCTTTAACGATATCACCCTCAGTTCACGACTTTGTCGAGATGGCGGAAGTGGTCACTGCCGATCCACAGCATTCCAAACAGCGCCAGGTTATAGCCGCAGTGCATCAGGAACGACGCCGCGACCGACTCCGTTTTCTCGCGCACCGCGGTGAACACCACGCCGACGACGAGGATGCTGAGCAGCGGCGCCCAGGCATAGCCCAGTTGCGCGCCGTGGATGAAGGCAAACGTCGTGGCCGTGAACAGAACCGCCGTCACCACTCCTACAGTGCGGCGCATCACCGGATACAGCATGCCCCGAAAAAACAATTCCTCGAGCAGCGGCGCCAGCGTAACTCCGAACGCAGACATCAGGTAGGCGCCCGTTAGTTCACTGAAGTAGTTATCGATGGGCAGCGACTTCGGGATCGGAAGATAGCGCGACACGAAGTCCACTCCCAGCGCAAATACCATTCCTGATACCAGAAATCCAAGCGCTCGTGGCCCTGGCCAGTTCCAGTGAATCGATTGCCAGAACCCTGCGTCCGATTTGCTGCGAACGAGCAGCATCATGAAGAAGATCACCGCAGGATAAGCCAGGATCTGCGATCCGATGATGACAATCGGGTAGGTGGCCAAGTCGGCGACCGGAACGTGCTGCTCCCTCGTAACGAGGCGAGCCACGCCCAGCATGAGCATGCTGCCAACAAACACCATGGCCAACGCCGCGCAAAGTACCGCCAGAACGTCCCATCCTGACCACGGCGGGAACGACATCGGCCGGCGGAAGGGGAGCCAAGTTCCCGTCCTCGCGTGGCGAAAGCATAGCGTCAGGCGCGCTGGCCAACTGCGGCGTCTCTGACGAAACTGGCACCGATGGTACCGAAGGCGCTTGTTCTGGATCAAGCATGAAACCTACGCGCCCTTTCCGTTTGCCCCGGCGAACAGTTTCGCCAGCGCATGCCCGGTGTAAGACTTCTTCACCCGCGCCACCTGCTCCGGCGTGCCTTGCGCCACGATGCGCCCGCCTTCTTCGCCGCCTTCGGGGCCGAGGTCGATGATCCAGTCGGCGTTCCGGATCACGTCGAGGTTGTGCTCGATGATGATGATGCTGTTGCCCAGGTCAGTCAGCCGGTGCAGCACTTCGAGCAGCTTGCTGACGTCGTCGAAGTGCAGGCCGGTCGTCGGCTCGTCCAGCAGATAGAGCGTCTTGCCGGTCTGCCGTTTGCTCAGTTCGCGCGCCAGCTTGATGCGCTGTGCCTCGCCGCCGCTCAAAGTCACCGCCGACTGCCCCAGGTGAATGTAGCCCAGCCCCACGTCCACCAGCGTCTGCAGCTTCTGCTTGATCTGCGGAATGTTCTCCAGCACCGGCAGCGCGTCGGCCACCGGAGTCTCCAGCAGGTCGGCGATGGAATAGCCCTTATACTTCACGGCCAGCGTCTCGTGGTTATAGCGCTTGCCGCCGCATACCTCGCACTGCACGTACACGTCGGGCAGGAAGTTCATCTCGATGCGCCGTTGTCCGTCGCCCTGGCAGGCCTCGCAGCGCCCGCCCGCCACGTTGAACGAGAAGCGTCCCGCCTTGTAGCCGCGCTCCCGCGACTCCGGCAGCATGGCGTACAAGTCGCGTACTTGCGTGAACACGCCGGTGTAGGTCGCCGGATTCGACCGCGGCGTGCGCCCGATCGGCGACTGGTCGATGCGAATGACCTTGTCGATGAACTCAGTCCCAGCGATGCTCTTGTGCGCGCCCGCCTCTTCGCGCGAACCGTAGATCGCCTGGCCAGCGCGCGATACAGGATGTCGTTCACCAGCGTCGATTTGCCCGAACCCGAAACGCCGGTCACCACCGTCATCACGCCCAGCGGGAAACTGACGTCAATCTGTTTCAGGTTGTTCTCGCGGGCGCCCAGGATCGTGATCGCCTTGCCGTTGGTCTGCCGTCGCGCGAAGCGGTACATCACCTGCTTTTCGCCCGAGATGTACTGCCCGGTCAGCGAGCGCGGAAATCTCTCGATCTGCTGCGGCGTTCCGCTGGCCACGACCTCGCCGCCGTGCCGTCCCGCGCCGGGCCCGAGGTCAATCACGTAGTCCGACCGCCGGATGGTGTCTTCGTCGTGCTCCACCACCAGCACGGTGTTGCCCAGGTCGCGCAGCGATTCCAGCGCACCCAGCAGCCGGTCGTTGTCGCGATGATGCAGTCCAATCGACGGCTCGTCGAGCACGTACAGCACGCCGCGCAGCTTCGAGCCAATCTGTGTCGCCAGCCGGATGCGCTGCCCTTCGCCGCCGCTCAGCGTCATGGCGGAACGGTCCAGCGAGATGTAGCCGAGTCCGACGGCAGTTCAGGAATCCCAGCCGCTCCGCGACCTCGCGCAGAATTCGTCCGGCAATCTTCTGCTCGCGCTCGTTCAGCTTGATCTTTGCCGCCGCCATCACCGCCCGCGACACCGGCAGCGCCGTGAAGTCGGCGATCGACATGCCGTTCACCTTCACCGCCAGGCTTTCCGGTCGCAGCCGCTGACCCTCGCACGCCGGGCACCTCGTTGCCGACATGTGGTCCAGCAGCCAGTCGCGATAGCCCTCGCGAGGTGCTGTCGTCCATCGTCTGCCGCAGATAGGCGAACACCCCAAGGAATCCGCCGCGCTTCTTCTTCTCGCCCGCTTCCGGTCCATACAGGATCAGGTTCTGCGTCTTGCGGGGAAGTTGCTCGAACGGTTTGGAGAGGTCGAATCCGTAGGCTGCCGCCGCCAACTGCAGCGAGTGAATCAGGTTCTGTGACGCCGAGCCTGGGCCCAGCCCGCCCTCCAGCAGCGGCTTGGACCAGTCGCGTCACGACCTTCGCCGGATCGAAATCGTACTTGCTGCCCAGTCCATTGCACTCCGGGCACGCCCCGTACATGCTGTTGAACGAAAACGACCGCGGCTCCAGAACAGGAACGTTGATGCCGCACTCCGGACAGGCCAGCTTCGACGAATACAGCTCGCTCATCGCCGTCCACCACCGCCACCAGCATCAGGCCGTCGGCCAGCTTCATGGCCGCTTCCACCGCAGTCGCCAGTCGCCGCTCGATGCCCGGCTTCACCAGCAGGCGATCGAATGACCACCTCGATGGTGTGGTTCTTGCGCTTGTCGAGCTTGATTTCCTCGTCGGCGATTTGTCGCAACTCGCCATCGATGCGGGCGCGGCTGTAGCCCTGCTGCACCAGCTTGTCGAGCTCCTTCTTGAATTCGCCCTTACGCCCCCGCACCATCGGAGCCAGGACCATCACCCGCTCTTCCGGTTCCAGTTCCATCACTCGCTGAACGATCTGCTCGGCCGACTGCCGCGAGATCTCGCGCCCGCAGTTGGGGCAGTGCGGCACCCCGATCGAGCTGAACAGCAGCCGCAGGTAGTCGTAGATTTCGGTAATCGTCCCCACCGTCGAGCGCGGGCTGCGGCTGGTGGTCTTCTGCTCGATGGCGATCGACGGGCTCAGCCCGTCAATGCTGTCCACGTCGGGTCGCTCCATCTGGTCCAGGAACTGCCGCGCATACGCCGAGAGCGTCTCCACGTACCGGCGCTGCCCTTCGGCATAAATCGTGTCGAACGCCAGCGACGACTTGCCCGATCCGCTCAGCCCGGTGATTACCGTCAGGGTATTGCGCGGAATCTCGACGCTGATGTTTTTCAGGTTATGCTGCCGGGCACCCCTGACCGTGATGTTGGTGAGTCCCATGTTGTGATTTCTTACCGTACCTATCACTTGCGTTCCCCAGCCTTACCGCCGACCTACGGCGACACAGCTGGTAGCTGGGCCGGGACACCTGCCCGACTGCCCCAAATCGTCCCGAATTTCTCTAGTGAGTCCAAATGAGGGAAGACACAGCTCTACTCCCGTATCTTATTTGCCAACACCGAAGAGCGTCAACGCGCGCTACATTAGCTTTGGGCAAGGGTGGAACCGATTGCCGCCAAGTCGTAGAATAGGAAACACATGACTCCGGTCTTACTGTCATTTCTCCTGCTCTTCACCATCGTGGTTTCGTTTGTTTTTGGTATTGCCCTAGGCTATTGGGCGGTTTGCGGCATTTTGCATTTCTTTGACCCCTCCCGGGCGAGCAGGCGACCCAACCCTCGTACGAACTTCGTGCCCTCCCCAAGCGGCGACTGACCGCCGGATATCTTGCTGCAATTCGCATCAGGCGGCCCGATTGTCGTATTTCACCGCAGTATTTCTCCACACTTTTGTAAGAGACAATTGGTCTTGGGCGATGCAATTCGCCGCACTTCGTCTCCGGCCGATGCGAAATGCATCACGGTCTGGGGTGACGACCGTCACAGAAGAGTTTCGCCCTTTGTAACACACTGAGTCTGCAGGCGGGGAAATCCACCTGCAGCAGACCGGACAAATCCGGTTGTGACGGCAGCAAGACTAGCCGTCTGAATCCGAACGGTCTGCCGCTTATACCACTCGTAATAATGAGGATGTAATGAAGAAAGTCATCTTTGCAGTACTACTTACGGCTCTGGCGTTGTTTCTGATCGTGCCCGAATTTGTCCTGGGCGTTCTAAGGCTACCGCGCCCGGAGAGGCGCCGGCCAGACCGTTGCCGCCAGGTAAGGCGGCTGATTTGAAGACTCTGCGCAAGATGTAGTACTTGTACCGGCGCCATCACCCGCGGCCAGCGTGTTTGGCCTCTTGATGGCAGCAGGTTCGGTCGTGTCTTTCGGCAGTAAGATTCGGGTCCCGCAGCTTAGCGTCGCATAAGGATTTAGCGCGAAGCACCGGGAAGTACCGTACTCTATTTTCCTCCAGTCAGTCCTGAACTCCCCGAATCTGCCGTTTCGCTGGCCTTCTCTATCTTTTATTCGCAATTATCATTCCTACTCCGGCCCTGGAGCCCGCTTCCGTCCGTTGCGCCACAACGCCCGACGCCGGCCCCTTCTGCCCTTTCCTGCGCTGCTCCCCGGCACATCTGTTTCGTGCTTTATCCCACGACCACCGTCTGGGCTGCGCCTGGAGTCAACCATGAGCTATGGAATTCTTTACGATGCCACCCTGTGCATCGGCTGCAAGCAGTGCGAGCAGGCCTGCGCCACTGAAAACGGCCTGCCGTACGACGACAAAATTGCCGAGCAGAACTTACACGTCGGCCAACAAGTACACCACCGTCCTGACCAAGGACGACAAGTTCATGCGCAAGCTGTGCATGAACTGTGACGATCCGGCCTGCGCCTCGGTTTGTCCGGTCGGCGCGCTGCAGAAGACCGCCCTCGGCCCCGTGACCTACGACAAGCACAAGTGCATGGGATGCCGTTACTGCATGGCCGCCTGCCCGTTCGGCGTTCCCAAGTACGAATGGGACAAGGCCGTTCCCGGCGTGCGCAAGTGCATCATGTGCGCTCCGCGCGTGGCCGCGGGCAAGCCCACGGCCTGCGCCGAAATCTGCCCGACCGGTGCGACCAAGTTCGGCGATCGTGACGAGCTGCTGAAAGAGGCCCGCAAGCGCATCCAGGACAACCCCGACAAGTACGTGCCGCACATCTTACGGCGAGACGGAAGTCGGCGGCACCTCGGTCCTTCTGTTGTCGTCCATCGACTTCTCAGAACTTCGGCTATCGCGACGACCTCACCCAGCGCGCGCTGCCCATGTACACCTACCAGGTGCTTTCGCGCATTCCCGACTTCGTGCCCATCTTCGGAGTTCTGCTCGGCGGCGTTTACTGGATCACCCATCGCCGCGAAGACGTTGCCGAAGCCGAAGCCCAGGAAAAACACACAGATGAAAAGGGTGGTGTGCAATGACCGTTCCCAAGTTCCGTTTCACCTTCTGGAAAGCCGTTTTCCTCGTCATCATGGTGGCTGGTGTTTATGCCACCTAGGTTCGCTTCCGCTACGGGCTGGGCGCCTCCACCAACCTCAGCGACCAGTTCCCCTGGGGCCTGTGGATCGGCTTCGACGTAATGTGCGGCGTCATGCTGGCCGCCGGCGGCTTCACCCTGACCGCAGCGGTCGAGATCTTCAACATCAAGCGCTGGCACTCCATCATGCGGCCCACGATTCTCACCGCCTTCATGGGCTACCTGCTGGTTTGCGCCGCGCTCATGTACGACCTCGGCCTGCCCTGGAACATCTGGCACCCGCTGATCATGCGCAATCCGCACTCGGTGATGTTCGAGGTCGCTTACTGCGTGATGCTCTACACCACCGTGCTGGCGCTGGAGTTCTCGCCCATCGTCTTCGAGCGCCTGAAGTGGAACCGGGCGCTCAAGGCGGTGCGCAGCGTGATGATCGTGTTCGTCATCCTCGGCGTGATCCTCTCGACGCTGCACCAATCCTCGCTGGGCACGCTGTACCTCATCATGCCCAACAAGCTGCATGCCTTCTGGTGGAGCCCGCTACTGCCGGTGTTCTTCTTCATCTCGGCGATCGCGGTCGGACTGGCGATGATCATCTTCGAGTCGTCGATGAGCTCGAAGTACTTCGGCCGCGAGATCGAACTCCCCATCCTGCGCGACATGGGACGCGTGCTGGTGGTGGTGCTGGCCATCTACGGCATCCTGCGGTTCGAAGACCTTTACCATCGCGGCGTGCTGCATCTGGTCTTCGTGCCCGGCTACGAGCAGGGATTCTTCCTGCTGGAGATGGCGCTCTCGGTCGTCATCCCGCTTGCTGCTGCTGATGCTTCCCGAAGGTCCGCGAAAGCGCCCAGGGGCTTTACCTGGTCGCCGTACTCACCTTGCTCGGATTCGTGACCAATCGCCTCAACGTCGCCATCACCGGCGTCGAGAACGCGGTCGGTGGCCGCTACACGCCCAAGTGGACCGAGGTCGTGATCACCGCGATGTTCGTCGCTCTCGGCTTCGCCATCTTCGGATTGGCGGCGCGTTATCTTGCCCATCTTCCCCGAGGAAAAGAGCCATGCGCCCGCGCTTGCCGAAGCTGAAGGGCGTGCGTGCCGAAATGCCGGTGCCTGTCCATGCTGGAGACTGACCAATCCGAGGGCGAAGGCCGCGCCGCCCATCCTGCTGGGTGACCTTGGCCGCAGCATCAGCGCCAAGCTGATGGTGTCGATCTTCCTGGCTGGCCTGCGATCTTCGCGCTGCTGGGCTACTTCAGCATCGCGGCTGCACCGCAAGCACCTGGAAGCCGCCGCGCTGCGTCAGCGCCGAGCAGCAGAGCGAGGTGCTGCGCCGCAGCGCCTCGCATTACATGCTGAACAACGACCGCAACGGCCTCTACGAAATGATGGCCAACATGGCCGACCAGCCCGGCATCGTGCGCGTGCGCATCATGAACTCCGAGGGCGTCATCAGCTACTCGACGCTGCCCTCCGAGGTCGGCGGCAGCGTCAACAAGGACGCCGAGGCCTGCTACGGCTGTCACGAGCAGTCCAAGCCGCTGGCGCGTCTCAAGCGCTCCGACCGTTTCCGCGTGTATCGCAGCGACGAGCTCGCGCGTGCTCGGCGTCATCACTCCCATCGAGAACCAGGCCTGCGTGCTCCAACGCCGCCTGCCATGCCCATCCTGCCAGCGTGCAGATTCTCGGCGTGCTCGACACCAACCTCTCGCTCGACCAAGGTCGACGTCAGCCTGGCGCAGGAACGTCGCACCATGCTGGCCTATACCGGCGTCGCCTTGTTGCTCGTCGTCTTCCTGAGCGGACTGTTTATCTGGATCGTCGTTCGCAATCCGTTGCGCGCGCTCGAAGCGGGCACCGAGCGCGTCGCCAAGGGCGAACTCGGCGTCCAGATTCCCGTGCAGTCCAACGACGAAATCGGCGACCTGGCGCGAGTCGTTCAACTCCATGAGCAGCCGCCTGCAACTCGCGCAGGCGGAAATCACCGCCTGGGCCCACACCCTCGAAGACCGCGTCGACGAAAAGACCCGCGAGCTCAAGCAGGCGCACCAGCACATGCTGCAGGTGGAGAAGATGGCCACCATCGGCAAGATGGCCGCCGTGGTCGCGCACGAGATCAACAATCCGCTCTCCGGCATCCTGACCTATTCGCGCGTGGTGAAGCGCTGGATCCAGAACAACTTCTCCTCCGCCCCGCGCACCGAGGAGATGATCGGCTCGCTCGACCTCATCGCCAGCGAGAGCAAGCGCTGCGGCGAGCTGGTGAAGAACCTGCTTTCGTTCTCGCGCGTCACGCCCATGAACCTGGAGTGGTGCGACCTGAACCAGGTCATCGATCGCTGCGTGCGGCTGGTGCAGCACAAGATGGACATGGCCACCATCCAGCTGAACCTGGCGCTGGGCGAAGAACTGCCCCACGTGCGCTGCGATCCCAACCAGATCGAGCAGGTTGTGCTGGCCATGGTGATCAACGCCATTGACGCCATGCCGCAGGGCGGCAATCTCTGGATCACCACCCGCCAGAACTCCGCCACCACGATCGAGCTCATCATTCGCGATGACGGCATGGGAATCTCCGACGAACACTGGCCCACATTTTCGAGCCGTTCTACACCACCAAGGAATCCGGCGGCTCGGGGCTCGGCCTGGCCATCAGCCAGAACATCGTCGAGCGCCACGGCGGCAGCATCGCCGTGCACTCGGTCGTGGGGCAGGGAACCACATTCACGATTTTGCTGCCGGTGGACAGCCAGAGAGCCAACTCTGGCCAGCGACGAAGATCGCGCCCCGGTCAGTCGAAGTAACGAGAGGTAATGAAATGACCAAAGGTAAGACTTCTGATTGTCGACGATGAACTGAGCGTCCGCGATTCGCTGGCCAAGTGGTTTGCCGAAGAAGGCTACGACGTCGCCACCGCCGAGAGCGCCAACGAAGCGCTCACCCGCGTCGCCGAGCAGACCTTCGATGTCGCGCTCGTCGACATCAAGATGCGCGGCACCGACGGCATCGAGTTGCAGCGCCGCCTGCACGAAATCTATCCCGACATGCTGGTCATCATCATGACCGGCTACGCCTCGGTCGAGACCGCCATCGCCGCGCTGAAGAACGGCGCCTACGACTACGTCAACAAGCCGCTCGATCCCGACGAGATCGCCCACCTCGTCGCCAAGGCCATGTCGCACCGCCAGACCGTGCAGGAAAACGTTCGCCTGAAGGAGACTGTCGCCGACCTGACCCATCCCACCGACATCATCGGCCAAAGCTCGGCCATGCAGCGCATCTTCGAGGCCATCGACACCGTCGGCCCCACCGATGCCACCGTGCTCATCACCGGCGAGAGCGGCACCGGCAAGGAACTCGTCGCCCGCGCCGTTCATGCCGCCAGCAATCGCCGCTATCACCCCATGGTCGTCATCCACTGCGGCGCGCTCACCGAGTCGCTGCTCGAGAGCGAACTCTTCGGCCACGAAAAAGGCGCGTTCACCGGCGCGCAGTATCGCAAGAAGGGCAAGTTCGAAATCGCCGAAGGCGGCACGGTCTTCCTCGACGAAATCGGCGACATCAGCCTGAAGACGCAGACCGACCTGCTGCGCGTGTTGCAGGAGCGCGAGATCGTGCGCGTCGGCGGCAACCAGACCATCAAGGTCGATTTCCGCATCGTCGCCGCCACCAACAAGGACCTCGAGCAGCTCATCGAGGAAGGGAAGTTCCGTCCCGACCTCTTCTACCGGCTCAACGTCTTTCACATCGAGCTGCCGCCGCTGCGCGAGCGCCGCGAAGACATTCCGCCGCTGGTCGATCACTTCGTGCGCAAGTTCAACACGCGAGATGAACAAGAAGATCACCCGCATCTCGACCGGCGCCATGAATCTGCTGCAGCAGTACGCCTGGCCGGGCAACGTGCGCGAGCTGGAGAACGCCGTCGAGCGCGCCATGGTCGTCGCGCAGGAGCCCGACATCAAGGAGCAGGACTTCACGCTCAAGTCGCGCAACGGCGTCAGCGTCGGCGGCTCGCGCAGCCTCGACGACGTGGAGAAAGACCACATCCTGCGCGTGCTCGACGACTGCGGCGGCAACCAGACGCGCGCCGCCGAGGTGCTCGGCATCGACCGTGTTACCCTGCACCACAAGCTGAAGAAGTACGGCTGGAGCCGCAAGGAAAAAGAACTGGTCGGTATCGAGAGCCAATGAAGAAGCTGCAACTGCTGCCGGTGGGAAACCCGGACGCCCGCCTGCTCGAATGGTTGCGGCAGGCGCTGGCCGAGAAGTTCCGTGTGCCTGCGGAAATCCTCGCGCCCGCGCTCGATCCGGCGTTCGCCATCCACGCCGAGCGCCAGCAGTTTCACTCGTCGGAAATTCTCGGCGCGATGCAGCGCTACGTCAACAAAGACACCTGGCGGCTGCTCGGCCGTCACCGAGCGCGATCTCTACATCCCGATTCTGACCTTCGTTTTCGGCGAGGCGCAGATGGGCGGCTCCAGCGCCATCGTCTCCTACCATCGGCTGACGCAGGAGTTCTACGGCCTGCCGCACGATCTCGACGTGCTCGCCAATCGCCTGCTGATCGAGTCGGTCCACGAACTCGGACACACCCTGCACCTCACGCACTGCCAGGAATACCGCTGCGCCATGGCCCCCTCGCACGCCGTCGAGTGGATCGACATCAAAGACAGCGGGTTCTGCGAAGACTGCCTCGCCAAAGCGATGCAGGTGGTGTGATCGCGCGCCGTTCCTTTCTCTAAGAATTGTCATCCCGAGCGCCTGCGCCGCCTCATACGTTTGTCATCACGAGCAAAGCGAGGGATCTGCTTTTCGTCTGTAGTGCGACGAAGCCGCCCACCCTTCCGCGTCGAGCCATTACCCGAGATGTGTGAGCCACGTCACACTCTATCGGCTGCCCTAAGGGTGTATGCTTCGCCCAATTCCCGCGTTCGGCTTCGAACATCTTCTGCCGCGCTATGCGACATAGCTGCCAGAGGCCACGACTGGAAAGGCCCTAGCTGTCGTAACCTCTCTGGCCGGTTGCGGAGCCAACGTCTCGGCTCCAACCCTACGGTGGTCAGGTCTTTTTTCGGAACCCAGAAAAATTAGATCGCAAGGAGAACTACCCATGCTCGCAAGGTGCATGTCACGCGTGTCTGTTTTGGTTGTGTTGATGGTTGCGACGACGGGAATCACGTTAGCTCAGGACAACTGGCTCGGCGGAACCGGCAATTGGAGCAACTGCCCCGACTGGAACCTTGGCTGTCCCGGCCCAGCAAACGACGTCCTGATCTACAGCGGCGGCAACGACAACGTGACGCTGGACGTCGGTAGCGCCACCATCAACTCGCTCACGCTGGGCGGCCTCTCCAATGGCTTCGCCTCCCAGCTTACGGATGGTGGCATGGCGCAGACACTTTCGATCGCCAATGCGCTCGACATCGGTGAGAACGGGACATTCTCCCTTTCGGGCGGAAGCTCCGTTACAGCGGGCTCGCTGACGATGGCCAGCGGTGGTCAGTTGACACCACGCGATGGCTCTACGGTCACGATCAATGGCAACGTCGACAACTCAGGCGCCCTATTGACGGGCTTCGGGGGAATCGGCGGCAACATTCTGAACGTGACGGGCAGCATGACCAATCAGGTGGGCGGCTCGCTCTTTGTCTGGGGCACCAATGATAAGACGACGGTCAGTGGCCTGAACAACCTGGGAACGGTGTTGGTGAACAATGGCAGCACGCTGCAGGTCAACGGCGATGCCAGCAACTCCGGATATCTGGCTACGGGGTATTACTTCTTGTATCCCGTGGGCGGCGGAAACACGCTGACGATAACGGGCAACCTGACCAACCTGCTCGGCGCAACCTTGAACATCAACGGCTACGGCGATGTGGCCACGCTGAGCGGACTGAACAACAGCGGCACCGTGATTGTCGATGCCAACTCGACCCTGAACCTGACCAACCAGCCAAGTGGCATCACCGACGTGGTAGCGGGTTCGCAGTACACCATTGGTGGAACCTTCACTGCCGGTCTCAACAATGCATTCGCCAATCTAACCGACATCGAAGGCGGAGTGAACTTGATCGCCCAGAACGACACCATCACCCCGATCGGCGGTACGCTGACGATGGCCAGCGGTGGTCAGTTGACACCACGCGATGGCTCTACGGTCACGATCAATGGCAACGTCGACAACTCAGGCGCCCTATTGACGGGCTTCGGGGGAATCGGCGGCAACATTCTGAACGTGACGGGCAGCATGACCAATCAGGTGGGCGGCTCGCTCTTTGTCTGGGGCACCAATGATAAGACGACGGTCAGTGGCCTGAACAACCTGGGAACGGTGTTGGTGAACAATGGCAGCACGCTGCAGGTCAACGGCGATGCCAGCAACTCCGGATATCTGGCTACGGGGTATTACTTCTTGTATCCCGTGGGCGGCGGAAACACGCTGACGATAACGGGCAACCTGACCAACCTGCTCGGCGCAACCTTGAACATCAACGGCTACGGCGATGTGGCCACGCTGAGCGGACTGAACAACAGCGGCACCGTGATTGTCGATGCCAACTCGACCCTGAACCTGACCAACCAGCCAAGTGGCATCACCGACGTGGTAGCGGGTTCGCAGTACACCATTGGTGGAACCTTCACTGCCGGTCTCAACAATGCATTCGCCAATCTAACCGACATCGAAGGCGGAGTGAACTTGATCGCCCAGAACGACACCATCACCCCGATCGGCGGTACGCTGACGATGGCCAGCGGTGGTCAGTTGACACCACGCGATGGCTCTACGGTCACGATCAATGGCAACGTCGACAACTCAGGCGCCCTATTGACGGGCTTCGGGGGAATCGGCGGCAACATTCTGAACGTGACGGGCAGCATGACCAATCAGGTGGGCGGCTCGCTCTTTGTCTGGGGCACCAATGATAAGACGACGGTCAGTGGCCTGAACAACCTGGGAACGGTGTTGGTGAACAATGGCAGCACGCTGCAGGTCAACGGCGATGCCAGCAACTCCGGATATCTGGCTACGGGGTATTACTTCTTGTATCCCGTGGGCGGCGGAAACACGCTGACGATAACGGGCAACCTGACCAACCTGCTCGGCGCAACCTTGAACATCAACGGCTACGGCGATGTGGCCACGCTGAGCGGACTGAACAACAGCGGCACCGTGATTGTCGATGCCAACTCGACCCTGAACCTGACCAACCAGCCAAGTGGCATCACCGACGTGGTAGCGGGTTCGCAGTACACCATTGGTGGAACCTTCACTGCCGGTCTCAACAATGCATTCGCCAATCTAACCGACATCGAAGGCGGAGTGAACTTGATCGCCCAGAACGACACCATCACCCCGATCGGCGGTACGCTGACGATGGCCAGCGGTGGTCAGTTGACACCACGCGATGGCTCTACGGTCACGATCAATGGCAACGTCGACAACTCAGGCGCCCTATTGACGGGCTTCGGGGGAATCGGCGGCAACATTCTGAACGTGACGGGCAGCATGACCAATCAGGTGGGCGGCTCGCTCTTTGTCTGGGGCACCAATGATAAGACGACGGTCAGTGGCCTGAACAACCTGGGAACGGTGTTGGTGAACAATGGCAGCACGCTGCAGGTCAACGGCGATGCCAGCAACTCCGGATATCTGGCTACGGGGTATTACTTCTTGTATCCCGTGGGCGGCGGAAACACGCTGACGATAACGGGCAACCTGACCAACCTGCTCGGCGCAACCTTGAACATCAACGGCTACGGCGATGTGGCCACGCTGAGCGGACTGAACAACAGCGGCACCGTGATTGTCGATGCCAACTCGACCCTGAACCTGACCAACCAGCCAAGTGGCATCACCGACGTGGTAGCGGGTTCGCAGTACACCATTGGTGGAACCTTCACTGCCGGTCTCAACAATGCATTCGCCAATCTAACCGACATCGAAGGCGGAGTGAACTTGATCGCCCAGAACGACACCATCACCCCGATCGGCGGTACGCTGACGATGGCCAGCGGTGGTCAGTTGACACCACGCGATGGCTCTACGGTCACGATCAATGGCAACGTCGACAACTCAGGCGCCCTATTGACGGGCTTCGGGGGAATCGGCGGCAACATTCTGAACGTGACGGGCAGCATGACCAATCAGGTGGGCGGCTCGCTCTTTGTCTGGGGCACCAATGATAAGACGACGGTCAGTGGCCTGAACAACCTGGGAACGGTGTTGGTGAACAATGGCAGCACGCTGCAGGTCAACGGCGATGCCAGCAACTCCGGATATCTGGCTACGGGGTATTACTTCTTGTATCCCGTGGGCGGCGGAAACACGCTGACGATAACGGGCAACCTGACCAACCTGCTCGGCGCAACCTTGAACATCAACGGCTACGGCGATGTGCTCAACGTCGGCTCGCTGAGCAACTACGGCCACGTAATTATCAACTCCAGCGACACTCTTAGAGTCACAGACACTCTCACGAATAACGGATTCATGAGCGTGAGCAACGGCGCAACTATCGACCCGCCGGTTCTGAATAACGCCGGCATCATCGCCATCGACAACCTCTCGAAGCTCGTTGTCGGCACGGGCGTGGCGGGCGGTCCTGGGTACTACCAGTTCGCCAACGGCACCCTGGGCGAGTTCATCGACATGAACGGCTTCGGTGTCATCGTCGTCAACGGTCCGGTGCACCTCGGCGGTACGCTTGATGTTCAGCTTGGGCAGGGATTCACTCCGAAGGTGGGCTCAACCTACGAATTCATTACCTTCACGCCCGGCAGCTACGACGGGTCGTTGTTCGCAAGCGTCCTCAATGGCGTGTTTAACAACGGCACCGAAATGTGGGTGCTGGTCTATAACAACGCGGGAGGCTACATCGAACTGGACGCCCAGCCGAACGCCGTTCCCGAACCTTCCAGTCTCCTGCTGCTCGGCTCCGGACTGCTGGCTGGCGCCGGCTTCCTCCGCCGCAAACTTATGTCCTAACGCATCGCCCGCGGACTCCGCCGACTCAAGAACAAACCCGCTCCGATGGATTCGGAGCGGGTGCTTTTTTGAGGATGGCTCTTTTCATGATCGACCTGCGCTTCCCGCCTTCAGCGGCGGCAGCCGCGACGAGCTTTTAGGCGTCGGCGTGAGCCCGCGCAGCTCGGCCAGAAAAAACGCCAGCCGCGGAGCCGGCGTTTTGCTCTGGGACTCCAATACAGGTCACTCGACCAACACTCCACTCCCGACTCACGCAACGGCACAATCGTAGCCCGGCTCGTTAGAGCCTGGTGCGCTTCTGTCCACTATCCACTACCCACTATCCACGGCCTTATCACACTCTCCCGTGACCCACGTCCTATGCAACCCTCTCCCGCCGTCCTATCCTGTGCCTCGAAGGATGCGGGAGAGCTGTCGCCCAACGAGTCGCCAGCCTGCCAAGCCCGCACCTCGGTTGGAGCTTCGACCTATGCCGGGTCCTGCAGGTTCTCCATTTTTCGCCTCTCTCCCCGCCAGCATCCCCTTCCACGCGCATACGACCTCACTTAAGTCCTTTACTAAGAGGAATTTGCCTCTAAGTCCAACGGGCTCAAGATTTTGCGCGGATTGCGATATCTATCTCCAATGGAATGAGGAATTTGCAAGAATGGTAGGGGGGAGGGGGCGCGCCCCTTCGGCGCACCCATTCCCAAAACGGAACTTGTGCGCGTCGCCACTGTCTGTACTACTCTCAGTTCAATGCCTGAGTTGCCCGACATCGTCGTTTATATCGAGGCGTTGCAGAAGCGCATCGTGGGCTTCGAGCTGGAGCGGGTTCGCATTGTCGGTCCCTCGCTGCTGCGAACCGCTGTCCCGCCGCTGTCGGAGGTTGAGGGCAAGAAAGTCGTTGAGCTCCGCCGCATGGGCAAGCGGATCTGCATGGGCTTGCAAGACGATCTGTGGCTGGTGCTGCACCTGATGATCGCCGGACGGTTGCATTGGCGCGAACCCGGCGTCAAAGTCGCTCGTCCTCGCGGTCTGGCCGCGTTCGACTTTCCCCACGGAAGCCTTCTTTTGACCGAGGCGAGTTCGCAGAAGCGGGCGTCGTTGCATATCGTGGCCGGCGAAGACAATCTGCGCGCCCTTGATCCTGGAGGCATCGAAGTGCAGGAATCGGACCTTGGGCAATTCAAGATTGCGCTGCGCGCGGAGAACCATACGCTGAAGCGGGCTCTCACCGATCCCCGCCTATTTAGCGGCATCGGGAACGCCTACTCGGACGAGATTCTTTTCGCGGCGAGGCTGTCTCCGATGCAGCTGAGCGCAGAAGCTGTGAGACGGAGGAGGTCGAGCGTCTCTATCAAGCCGTTCGCGAGACGCTGGCACAGTGGACGCAACGCCTGCGCGCCGAAGCCGCCGACAAGTTTCCGGAGAAGGTAACTGCATTCCGCGAGTCGATGGCGGTGCATGGAAAGTACAAGCAACCCTGCCCGCGCTGCGGCCATGCGGTGCAGCGGATCCGTTATGCCAGCAACGAAGCGAATTACTGTCCCCGTTGCCAGACCGGCGGGAAGCTGCTGGCGGACCGGGCGCTGTCGCGGCTTTTGCGCGAGGATTGGCCAAGGACGCCGGAAGCGCTGGAATCGTTTATTGGGAAGCGTCGCGGCCCGTCGGAGCGGAGAAGTGCCTCGGAATAACTATGAACGTTCGGGTGGTGAAGGCGACGGGATTTTACTTGCCCTTCACGGACTTCGGCACATCCGCCCAGCGCCAGCTGAACAGGTGTCCCTTATGTTCCTTGGCCATGGCGCGGAGCAGGATCACGCCCATCGCAAGGAAGATCGCGAAGAAGACGACGGCAATGACGAGAACTGGCATACCTCACCTCTACGCCCATTCTGGAACGGTGCTGCCCGACATGCTGTGACTGCAATCACCGCGCGATGTGAGGGCCAAACTCGCGCGTGGCAGGGCAGCGCAGCGCCGAGTGCGCCGGCGCCAGCCCGGATCGGCGCGGGTCAATCGGGCAGCTTGGTGATCTGGGCTTCCAGCTCCGCGAGCGCCTGCTGCAACATCTGCGAATAGCGATCGTTGCTGCTTTCCGAGAGCTGCTGCGCTACGCGGCTGCGCGACAGCTTTAGCTCGGCCTTCTTCTGTTGTCGGTGCAATTCTTCGGGTGTCGTGGTGGACTCTTTCTTCGCAGGCATGGCCGCACCCGACTCTTCCATCTGCGCTTCAACCGACTTGCTTTCCCAGCCTCTCGCCATGGTTTGATTATAAGCGTCGCGCGCTGCTTTGTAGCGCGAGGCCCCCGATCGCCGCGGTGCGGTCAACCGCAGGTCGAGTGCCGGATTGCGACCATCTACGGCGCGCATGTCTGACCACCTTCCACGAATCCCGATCCATTCCATTCGGACGGGCGGCCTCGGAGTTTCCACCTGCCATCACGGCGGTTGGAAACTCCGAGGCCTCGCGGAGGAGAGGTTAAGGAGCGGGGTACTGCGGAGCCTGCAAATCCTGGGTGTTCCAGCGCGTCGCCAGCGCGTCCGCCACCCGCGCGAGCAATCCGCTCACGGTGAACGGCTTCTGTATATGTTTGTGTTTGACCTCCAAGGTCGCAAGGCGCAAGGCGTCGCTCTCGGCGTAACCGGTCATGAACAGCGTGATCAATCCGGGGCGCATTTCGCGCACCCGCCGTGCCAGGTCCGCTCCGTTCATTCCGGGCATGATCATATCGGTCAGCACAAGATCAATGATGGTAGCGGGGTCGGCAGCGAGGCGCATCGCCGCGGCCGGTCCGTCAGCCTCGATCACGCGGTAACCGCCGAGCTCGAGCGCTTCGCGGGTGACCATCCGCACAGCGGGCTCGTCCTCTACCAAGAGGACGGTCGCGGGCATCGCTGAAGTGCCGCGAAATCCATGCGTGTTGTTTCGCAATCCGTCGTCGTGCGGCATTCCGTTCATGGTTGAGCGCCTCCGCTTCGCTTTTTGTTTGTGCCTGCGATTTGCTTAGTTGCACGCTGTTCGCCACTTGCGAGGATTTCGTCGGGCAAGTCGCCACCCCAAGCGAATCAATGGGCTACGAACAAAAAGCGAATCTCGGCGTCTGCCGTTCTCTCCCAACCTGGCACTGTGTGCCATTCTGGTACGCCCACATCGGGAATAGAGCAGTGTCGTGCTGACGGTGCAGCGCCACGGTCGCGAATTGCCAGCGCCGGAAGCACCGTGAGCAGCCACTCTTCACCATCTTCGGCAGTGTTATGCTTTTTGATTACCAACTCTCTCCGCGCGCACTGTCGCGCCTCCGAAGGAATTACACCGACCATGACTCGTCCCTCATTCGTATTGCGTTTCGCGGCGTTCGTTCTCGCTTTGGCCGTCGCCATTCCAGCCGACCTGCTGGCCGCCACCGCAGCGCAGCCCAACACCGAAACGGTGAATTGGGAAGTGATGTCGCAGATCCGCAACGAAGGTTTTCACAACTCCAAGGTGATGGAGATTGAGGAGCAGCTCACCGACGTGATCGGTCCGCGTCTTACCGGCTCGCCCAACATGAAGGCCGCCAACGACTGGACGCGCGACAAGTTCACCGAGTGGGGACTGGTGAACTCGCACCTGGAGAGCTATCCCCTTCGGCCGGGGCTGGTCGAACGAATACACCGAAGTGCGGATGGTTGTGCCGCAGGCCTCGCCGATGCTGGCGTATCCGAAGGCGTGGACGGTGGGCACGAACGGCGTGCTGCGCGCACCCGTGGTGAAGGCCAAGCTAGCGACCCAGGCCGACCTCGACAAGTACAAAGGACAGCTGGCCGGCAAGATCGTCTTGAACGGCGACATGCGCGAGATCAAGCCGGGCGACAAGCCTGCCCTGCGACGCTACGACGACAAGGAACTGGCCGACCTCGCGGAGTATGAAATACCGGGCGGGAAGCCGCGCTTCAGTCCGGAGGAAATTGCCCAGCGCATCGCCTTCCAGAAGACGCTGAACCAGTTCCTGATGGACGAGAAGGTCGCTGCCATCATCGATCCCAGCCGCGCCGGCGATAACGGATTGGTGTTTGTACAGGGCGGAGCGAGCTACGAACCCGGCAATCCGGCGGGCGTGCCGTCGCTGGTGATGGCGATCGAGAACTACGGCCGCATCACACGGCTGCTCGACAAGAATATTGCCGTGGAACTCGAGCTCGAAGTCCGCAACACGTTTTACGATGCGGACCTTAACGCTAACGACACCATTGCCGAGATCCCGGGCAGCGACAAGAAGGACGAGATCGTCATGCTGGGTGCGCACCTCGACTCGTGGCACGCCGGGACGGGAGCGACCGACAACGCCGCGGGCAGCGCGGTCGTAATGGAGGCGGTTCGCATTCTCAAAGCAATTGGCGTGAAGCCGCGGCGCACGATCCGCGTTGGGCTGTGGTCCGGTGAAGAAGAAGGACTGCTGGGCTCTGCCGCATACGTGAAGGCGCATTTCGGCGCGCATGTGCCGCCCACCGATCCCAAAGAGCTTGCCCTGCCGGAGTGGCTGCGCAAGAACGACACGCCGCTCGACCTCAAGCCTGAGCAGGCCAAGGTGTCGGCCTATTTCAATATCGATAATGGCACCGGCAAGATCCGCGGCATCTACCTGCAAGAGAACGAGGCGGTCGCGCCGATCTTCAGCGCGTGGATGCAGCCGTTCGGCGACCTTGGAATGACCACCATCACCGACCGTAACACCGGGGGCACCGACCACGAGTCGTTTGACGCGGTCGGCATCCCGGGATTCCAGTTCATCCAGGACCCAGTCGAATACATGACGCGCACGCACCACTCGAATGAGGACGTGTATGAGCGCATTCAGCGAGACGACATGATGCAGGCGGCGGTGATTCTCGCGGCGTATGTGTACGACGCCGCCATGCGAGACAGCATGCTTCCGCGCAAGCCACTGCCGAAGGCTGCGCCTGCAGTGGCTCCGGCGCAAGCGAAAAACTAGAAGTGGGTTCTCACCCTTTTTCTTTCTCTGGGAAAGGGTGGGCTCGACGATTGCTTGCGGGCGCGCCCTCGCTACCGGCACTTCCTCGCCGCCACTTCCAACTTCTCCGTCTCTCGGAGCTCTGTCGGAGGCACGATGTCCATATTGCGTAGTGCTTTCCATTCGGTCGCCGTCTGCTGGAACAGAAGCTCGGCATCGCGGCACTGGCCATCGACGGCAAGTGCCGACGCCAACTTTGTCTTGGCTCGCGCCCGATCCAGGCGAACGTAGGCCTGGTCGGGATCGTGGGTTGCCAGCTTGTCGCCAATTGCGGCAGCCGTCTGAAAATCCGTGATGGCTTCCCGTGTGCGGCCGAGTTTCAACTCGGCCTCACCTGCTGTCAGGCTGGCCTGAAGCGAGTACAATTGCAGGTTTTCATCCCGGTCGGCTTCCGGCATGGCATGCAGCAGCTCCAGAGCGTTGCGTTCCCGCTTCAGTGCCGCTGCGGCATCGCCGGCCGCTAACTCCAGCTCTCCGAGCAGGCGCACGCCGTTGGCAACGTCGGAACGCAATTCTCCGCTCGCCGGGTCGGCGGCGCTCAGCTTCTCCAACTTGGCCAGCGCCTCGCGACAGAGGGATTGCGCCTGCGACATACTTCGGGTACGTCGGTAAAGGTCGCACAGCCCCAACTCTCGAAACGCCAGGCTTCTCTGGTAGAGCGTGTTCTCAGGATCGGCCAGCGCAATCTGGCTGACAATCTCGCGTGCCTGTTGCATATAAGGAATCGCTTCCTGCGGATTACCGCTGTCGCGCAACTGATTCGCGAGATCAAAATTGGCCACCGCCAGAAGTTGGCGGTCGCTTGGCGTGCTGGACGCGGCTGCCACAAGCGATTCATTCGCAACGATCGTTCGACGGTATGCCGACTCAGCCTCCCCAGCGTGACCCAGTCCGTGTTCGGCCTCAGCCACCGACAACATCACCGTTACTTGTGCCTGCCGGATATCGTGCGAGTTCGGGTGTTCTTGCGCCAGTTTGTTGGAGAGGTCAAGCGCCTGTCGATAGGCAACCAGTGCTTCGCTGGAGCGACCGAGGTTCGAGTACCCCTCAAGGCCGTAGAGGTCGCCGAGGTGGTCAAAGGTTGCAACCCGCTGCATCTGCCACTCGAAGTTGGAGGGCTGTGCCATCACCGCGTTCTGAAACATCGCCGCTGCCCGCTTGTAGTACTCTTCGGCGCCGGCGATCTGGTCCGAGGTGTGGATCACGATGGCCAGTACCAGGTAGGCGCGGCCCAGCACGTATGCGTTCTCGGCGCTGGGGGCTTTCTTGTACAGCGGCTCGGCGTGGGCAACGGCCTTGCGCGCGCTGACCATCGCTCCCGCCGTGTCGCCGAGATCTGAGTTGTAGGTGTTGCCCTGCACATCGGCAACCTTCACGTACGCTAATGCGATTTCGCGTTCCAGGTCCTCATCCTGCTGCTGTTCCGACAGGCCGTTTAGGTACGTTAAAGCGTCATTTACCAGCTTTTGCCGCACCGGCGTCGAGCCCGGTAAGTCGGCGATGGCGTCGTGGTAGTCGAACAGCACGGTGTGCGCCAGCCGCCGCACGTCGTTGAACTGCCTGCGCGCCCGTGCCTCCGACCGCATCGTCATCACAATGCCCACCACCAGCGTCAGGAACACCGCAGCCGCTGCAGCCACGGGAATGGCATGGCGGCGAACAAACTTGCCTGCGCGGTAGCTGAGTCCGTCGCCTTGCGCATGCACTGGCAGGCCTTCCAGATAGCGCTGCAAATCATCCGACAACTGCTCCACCGACCCATATCGTCTTGCCGGCTCCTTGCGCAGCGCTTTCAGGACGATGCGGTCCAGATCGCCCTTCAGTTTCCGGGCTCGTGCTTTTTCGTGGCCATCGCGCTCTGCCGTTTCGCTGGGCGGCAGCGGTTCTTCCTCTCGCAGCGTGCGGATTGCGTCGGCCAGCGTGGTGAGCTTTTCGCGATAGGGTGATTTTCCACAGAGCAGCTCGTAGAGGATTACGCCCAGCGAATACACGTCCGACGCCGTGGTCATCTGCTCGCCGCTGACCTGCTCAGGGCTGGCATAGGCGGGCGTTAGCCAGTGCATCCCGATGGTCTGCTGGGAATCGGCGTCGGGCGCCACCAACTTGGCCACGCCGAAGTCGAGCAGCTTGACCGCGCCGGCTTCGTTCACCAGAATGTTGGCCGGCTTCAGGTCGCGATGAATGACCAGCCGCCGGTGCGCGAACTCCACCGCGCTGCATGACTGGCGAAACAGACGCAAGCGATCCGCGATGCTCAGTTGGTGCTGGTTGCAGTAGGCCGTGAGCGGCTGGCCCGCGATGAACTCCATGACCAGGTAGGGAAGTCCATCGGCGGTGGAGCCGCCGTCGAGCAGGCGCGCGATGTTGGGATGGTTCAGGTTGGCGAGGATCTGCCGTTCCTGGCGGAAGCGCTCCGCCAGCGCCGCCGAATCGAAGCCGCCGCGTACGATCTTGATGGCGACTGCCTGCTCGTACTCCGCGTCGGCCCGAACCGCCCGGTACACGGTGCCCATGCCGCCCTCGCCGATCACTTCGACAATGCGGTAGTCGCCCAGCACCTGCCCGACGCGCAAGGCCCCGCCGGGAGAATCGAACATTGCCTCCGCCTTCAGGGCCGAGCCCTTCCAAAACGTCTGGACCTTCGGCCAGCTCGTCACTGGCCAACAGACGTTCGACGGCCGCCTTCAGCGGGCCATCGTCCGCGCACTCCCGCGCGAGAAAGGCCTCTCGCTCCGAGGCCGGGAGGTCCAAAGCATGCTGAAAGAGTTCCTCAATCGTTTTCATGGCGATCGATGGGGCAGCTAACCTCGCGCGCCGTCTGGTGCGCCGATGGCATCTTGCAACCAGGCGCGGGCAAAGCGCCAGTCGCGTTCGACCGTCCGCAACGAGCAATCGATACCCTGCTGTCGCAGCACTTCCGCCGTCTCGTCGGCGGTCAACCCGCCAAAGAAGCGCAACTCCACCACCTGCGCCTGCCGGGCGTGTTCGACGGCAAAGCGGTCGAGCGCGTCATTCACCATCAGGACGTCAAGGTTTACGGCCTTGCCGATATCGGGCAGCGTGACCGGCTTCTCACCGCCGCCTCGCTTGGCGGCATTTCGTCGGCGGGCGTGGTCCACCAGGATGTTCCGCATCATGCGCGCCGCTACCGAGTAGAACTGCGCCCGGCTCTTCCAGTCGAAGCCCTGCATGTCGGGCAGTTGCAGGTACAGCTCATGCACCAGCGCAGTGGGTTGCAGAGTATGGCCTTCCGACTCGTGCCGAAACATCGATCCTGCCAGGCGGCGGAGCTCCTGGTAGACGGCATCGGTGATAGAAGGCAGGGCGGCTTCGTCGCCTTGGCGCCAGCGCAGTAATAATGATGTAAGGTTCGACGTCGCGCTTTTGTCGCCCATGGCCCGGGTTCCCAACTTATTTCGTTCCGTCGTGGCGGGTTTTCCTCACCGATTGCGCTTGTAGGTCAGAACGCAAATTTCGCCACGACGCAAACGGCGCCGGGCGCAATGTGGGAAAGCCTGCAAAGAATGGCGCGATTTTAGCACACGCGACGGCCGCTGCCGTCCGTGACGCTCAAGGAAACACAACCTACACAACCTAACAGAGATGAGGATGGTCTTGGGGATGAAAAAAACAGCTTGCACAGTACTCGCCGTAGTCATGCTGGGGGCAGTCGGAGCTTGGGCCTCTAGTACAACCGTAACCGTCCAAGGCTATATGAACCCTTGGCTTGCCGGCATGCCGGACGGATCCACCGCTAAGGGCGATGTCGCACCTGCCCAGTCGCCGATTCTGGCGATTACGGGATTCATGACCGGTACAGCAATCCACTTCGCGACCACTTCGACCTGCGGCTTCGCATACTCTGGCGGCTGTGGTCCCTACTCCGGTCCGGCCAACTCCGCCGATGGCGACCTCGGCGGCGGGTACAGCGATATTGCCAACGGCATGTCTGGCATCACGGCCCCTTGGAACGCTCTCGTCGGCGTGTTTCTCGACAACAGCGAGCCCGACTTGCACATTCCACCGCCCGACCTGAGCTTCCTCGACATTAATGGAAATCCCGACATCTCGTTCGCATCACTGAGTCCGGAGCTTGGGCAGGTGTTCTTTATCGGTGATGGGCTTACGGGAACCGGTTCGGGCGCTTTCCAGGACTTCTTCGCACCTGCTGGCGCTACCCGGCTCTTCCTGGGCAGCACCGACGGCTCCGGTTGGAGCAATAACGGGGGCTATCAGGACGTTACTATCAACTACACTGGGAACTCAGCAACGCCCGAACCGTCCAGCCTGTTGCTGCTGGGCAGCGGAGTTGCGGGTCTCGCAGGAATTCTGCGCCGCAAGCTGATCGGATAGCGACGCCCGGGCCTGGTCTCTGGCCTCCCCCGAACAGAAGCCCCAGCCTGTCGCCAAGCTCCTGCGACAAGGGTGGGGCTTCGGGTCGATGTGAAACGGGAGAACCAGTACTTGCAAATTAGAAGAAATCGGTTGGAGCGATACTCTACTCCACCGCCGCTCGGGCGCTCCGCACCGTTAGCACAGGGCAGCGGGCGTGGCGCACCACGGAATGCACCACCGTCCAAGGCAAGTGGCTGGCCACGGCCCCGCCGCCGTGAGCACCCATGACGATCAAATCCACATGGCGATCATGGGCGAGGCGGACGATTTCGTCGGCAGCCGCTCCCACGGCAACGGTGACTTGCGGCTTGCACCACAGACTGGCGTCGTCGGGAACCATGGCCCACAAGCGCTTGCGATAGTCCGCCAGCAACTCCTTCGAGTACTGCATGGGCATGGGTTCCAGCTGCTCCAGAATGTGCATCAGTGTGAGTTCGGCGTTGTTTTCCTCGGCGAGCGACAGGGCATAGGGCAGCGCGTGCATGGAGCCATCGGAAAAGTCGGTGGCGAACAGTATGTGCGACAAGCGCTGGTGGTCAACCAGCGTTGGCAACACGTCGGGCCCCACGGTCAGCACGGGACAGGTGGCGTGACGCAGTACCTGCTCGGCCACGGAGCCGAGCAAGAGCGTGCCAATCAGCGCCCCGGCCGTGGGTGCCCAGCACGATCAGGTCGATGTTCCGGTCCTCGATGACACCCGCCATTTCGGGCCAGGCGTTGCCTTGTTTCAGCACCGTGTCGTGCGGGTACATGTGGAGCGGCTCGAAGTCCTCGAGGTGCCGCATGGACTCTCTCGCCAGGCTTATGTGCCAGTCGGCTTCCAGCAGCACCGGCTCCATGGGGATCGGGACTTGGGTCTCTGGGGGAGCAACGTGCATGACTGTAAGCTTGGCGTCGAAGCGCTTGGCCATGGCGAGGGCATGCAGAAGCGCGTGCTGCGATGCGTTGGAGAAGTCGGTTGCGAACAGGATGTTCTTGAAGGCCACACGCGTGACGATACTGGGTGCCATGGGACACCTCCACGGGCGAGCTGGGGATAAGCCTGATTCTCTTGTACGCCCACGGCGCACGCAGTGCAGTGATTGCAATCACGG
Source organism: uncultured Acidobacteriaceae bacterium (assembly GCA_963751155.1). Lineage (GTDB taxonomy): Bacteria > Acidobacteriota > Terriglobia > Terriglobales > Acidobacteriaceae > DASRAA01. Next base: position 29,124 of record CAVVTL010000031.1, read on the forward strand.
GAAGCTGTGAGTGGGGGCGTAAGGGATGGCGGGGTTGCGGGCAGCCACTATGTTCTACTGTCTCGAAGCGACTGCACTGCGTGATGCGCGAGACTTCATTGCCGACCTTATGGACCAGCCGCCGCTGGCGGATTGCCGTGCTGCTGGGTATTGGCGTCATCATCAACTTCTTCGACCGCGTGAATTTGTCGGTCGCTGTCACGCCGCTGCGGGAAGAGTTCGGACTGAGCACGATTGCTATCGGCTACCTGCTGAGTGCTTATAGCTGGACCTACATTCTGCTGCAGCTTCCCTCGGGGCCTGTGCTGGACCGCTATGGAGTGAAGCCGGTCATTCGCATCAGCGCGTTCTTGTGGAGCGTCGCCTCGTTTGCTACCGGACTGGCGCGGGGACTCGCCGCAATGATTTCGGCGCGCCTGCTGCTGGGGATTGCCGAAGCACCTACGTTTCCCGGGAATGCGAAGGCCATTGGGGTGTGGTTTCCGCGCAGCGAGCGCGGGCTGGCGACCGCGATCTTCGACGCCAGCGCGAAATTTGCTTCGGCCATCGGAGTTCCGCTGGTTGCGGTGGTGGTGCACTACTGGGGCTGGCGGGCCAGCTTCGTCTTTACCGGCGTGCTGAGCCTGGGCTACTTCGCGCTGTTCCGTTGGGTCTATCGCGAGCCGGCGGAGGATAAGTTGTTGTCTGCGGCCGAGCGCGAGCACATCCTCGCCGGAGGGCACGAAGTGGCATCGGCGAAGCCCGACGAGGCCGCATCGCTCTGGTTCCTACTGCGGCGGAAGAAAGTCTGGGGCCTGGCCCTTGGCATGGCTGCCTACAACTACAACTTCTACCTGTTCCTGACGTGGTTGCCGGGTTACCTCAACACATCGCTGCACCTCGATGTGTTGCGCTCAGGATTGTTTACGGCGATTCCATGGCTCGCGGCAACCGTCAGCGACTTGGTCGTCGGGGGATGGCTGGTGGACTACCTGATCCGGACCGGCCGCGACTCGACGCGAGTGCGGCAGAGCATCTTGATTGGCGGTCTCGTGATGGCGCTGGCCGTGGCGGGAGCGACGCGCACCAGCAATCCGCGGGTGGCCATCTTATGGATCTCGATTGCACTGTGCGGGCTGGCAGCATCGGCTCCGGTCGGGTGGTCGATTCCGGGGCTGATCGCTCCGGCCGGAAGTACGGGGAGGGTGGCGGGCATCATGAACTTCGTGGCGAACTTGCCCGGCGTTTTGGCGCCGGTGATTACCGGATACCTGGTGGGCAATTCGCAGTCGTTCCGCCGGCCGTTTCTGGTTGCCGCCGGCGTACTGCTCGCGGGGATTGCTTCGTACATCTTTCTGCTGGGCAGGATCGAACCCATCCCTGGCCCGGCGCCGAGTTCTTCGCGCTGATTTGCGCAGCCCGTGCTCCTGTCTGCGAGAATAGATGCGGAAAACCTTCCGACATGACCGCCGACATAAAACAATCTGTGTTGCCGCCGACGACAGGTCTGGCCCCTGCAGGGGACGAGAAGAAATCGGGGCTGGGATATTGGGCCGAACGCGTGCTGGAAGAGGCCGACAAGGCCAGCCACGATTTTGCCGCTGATCCGGTACACGACTTGCGAGTGGCGATTCGCCGGTGCCGTTCGCTGGCCGATGGGTTCCTGTCCATCGACCCCGATCCGGCATGGCGGCAGATGAAGAAGCTGGGGAAGGGCCTGTTCGCCAGCCTGGGCGAGCTGCGCGACACGCAGGTGATGATGGAGTGGATCGAAAAGCTATCGGCTGAAGACGATCCGCTGCGGTACATTCTGCTGACGTCGTTGCGGGAGAAAGAAGTGGCGCTGAAGTTGGTCGCGCGAGAGGCCGTTAGCAGTTTCGACCGCGAGCGCTGGATGACGCTCAACAACAAGCTGAGTGAGCGCGCCACTCGCGTGCCGTTGGAGGGACTGGTGTTTCAGTACCTCGCGCTAGAACGCTGGCATGAAGCTTACGAGTTGCACCGCACCGCGCTGCGCAACCGCAGCGCGGTGGCGTATCACCAGTTGCGCATCGGCATCAAGCGCTTTCGCTACACGGTGGAGAACTTTCTGCCCGAGCGCCACAAACGCTGGTCGCGTGATCTGCGCGACTTGCAGGATGCGCTCGGTGAAGTCCACGACTTCGATGTGCTGTGGGCGCTGGTGAAGTCGCATCCGGAGGTTGGCGCGGACGAGCGCGCTCTGTGGCAGGAGACACTCACCGCCGAGCGGCAGAAGCGGATTGCCCTGTATCGCAAGAAGATGATGGGGCGGGAGTCGCTGTGGCAGAAGTGGCGAGCGGAACTGCCGTCAGGCGATGCGCTGGCCGAAGCTGCCCTGGAGAAGATGCGGACGTGGGCGGTGTTTCACGATCCGGACAACAAGCACACGGAACTGGTGACGCGGCTGGCATTGGAGATTTTCGATGGTCTGGCGCGTGAAGGCCTGTTGCCGGAATCAGAGCCGGCGCGTCGCATCCTGGAGGCGGCAGCTGTGATGCACGATGTGGGGCGCGACAAGGACGGTGGACACCGCAAGCGTGGATACCGGATGATCCGAGGCCTGAAGCCGCCGGTGGGATGGACCGAAGACTACCTGCAGAGTGTGGCCATCGTGGCGCACTATCATCGAGGGGCACTGCCGCCGTCCAACCATCCGATCTTCGCCGGACTACCGGCGCAGCGTCGCGTAGAATTGATGCCGCTGGCGGGAGTGCTACGCCTGGCCAATGCGCTCGATGACGCGCACGACCAGCATATCTCCAGCCTCGTGGTGGAGCGCCGGAACGGGGTGCTGGTGATTCATGCGGCCGGGCTCACGAACTCGGTCAGTCCGTTTGGCGAGCAATTAGCGCAGGCGCGCTACCTGCTCGAGAACTGCATTAGGATGCCAATCGCGATCAAGCCGATGACGCTTCGGCGCAAGCAGCCGAGCTAAAGCCGGAATTCGGGAAACGCCGGCTGATCGCGGGACCGAAGGCGATCAGCCTACGCCGCGTGGTTCTCGTCTGTATAGGGGTCACCGACGAACACGAAGGGGTACTTCTTGAGCGCCTCGAGGTTCTTCTCTTCGGCGTACTTTTCAACTTCTTCCATGAGATGGCTCACCGCCTCGGGCTCCATGCCCTTGGTGGCGGCCCAGAACTTGTTGGGGAAAAACCAAATACGTTCGCGCTGATTAACGTCTGCAGAATACTCAGATTCGACCTGCATTTCACTCCTCCCACACTGTCAGATACCTGATTTTGGGGCCGACGCGTGAGCTAGCTGGATGGATCGTGGATGACTAACCAACTCCTATTATCGCTCGCCCAGCCTCCCAAAGCAAACCGTCACGATTAGGGGCGAAGGTGTGGAATGTGACCCGCAGCCGATATGGGTGTGAACTCCAAGCACGTGTATGAGTTGCGAGCGATTCGAAAGGCAAGGACACAATGTAGTCCTACAGTTATTGGCTGCGACCTGTGGAAATCTCCGAAGCGAGATTCAGGGTCTCGTGCACCTTCGCCACGCTGGCTGCGTGGAAGCAACCGTAAAGGGCGGCGGGCTTATATGCGTGTACGCACACGATAAGGACTTTGTGCCTGATTCATGCCAGATCGCTCTAGTACCACAATGTCAGAGGTCGCCGGGTTCCATGCCGTGGCCGCAAGGGCGCGAGCGGAGTCACGCGTCGAGCGAGGTAAAGATTCCGCGCCGGAGTGAAATGCCAACAGCGGCCACCCAGGCCGTGACGATGCAATCCCACAAAATGCACGTGTCTGACACTGTGGTATATCAATTTCAGGCCACTTCCGACGCGTCCTCGTCTTGGCGATCTCCTGCGGCGCGATCGCAGATGCTGCAAAGGCCTGCTCCAGGTCCGCGATGAGGTCTCCGGCGTCTTCGATGCCGACGGACAGGCGCACCAGGTCGGCTGGGCAAGTCGCGAAGCTCGCCGACTTCCGGCGGAACGCTGGCGTGCGACATGCATCCCGGCAGGCTGATGGTGGAATTGATGCTGCCGAAGCTGACGCAAATGCTGAACATCTGTGCGGCTTCGACAATGCGCGCGAGATGCTTCCACCGATCCGGTGGTGAAGCTGAGCACTGCACCCGCTCCGCGCGCCTGCTTGCGCTGCAAGAGGTAGCCGGGAGAAGTCGTGAGCCCGGGATAGTTGACCGCCGTCACCTGCGGATGCGCCGCCAGCCACTCGGCGATCGCCTGTGCGTTCTTCTGCTGGCAGTCGAGGCGCAGCTTCAGGGTCTTCAGGCCGCGCAGAAACAGGAACGCGTCGAACGGACCGAGCGCATTGCCCTCGGCGTTCTGCAGGAAGTAAATCTGTTTCGCCAGTTCGTCGTCTTTCACGACCACCACGCCGCCGGTGACGTCGCTGTGTCCGCAAAGATACTTGGTAGCGGAGTGCAGCACGATGTCGGCGCCGAGGTCGAGCGGGTTCTGCAGGTACGGCGACATGGCGCTGCTGTCCACGGCGAGCGATCGCGCCGTTGGCGTGGGCGAGTTCGGCGATCTGGCGGATGTCCACCACGCGCAGCAGGGGATTGGTCGGCGATTCCAGATAGACCAGCCTGGTGCGTTCGGTGATCTGCGCGGCGAAAGACGTCGAGGTCGCAGGCGTCGGCGTAGCGCGCGGTGATGCCAGTGCGATCGAGCACGCGGGTGAACAGGCGGCAGGTTCCGCCGTAGAGGTCGCTGTCGGCCACAATCTCGTCGCCCGAGCGCAGCAGCCGCGTGATGCAGGTGATGGCGGCCATTCCGCTGGAGAAGCAGAAGCCGCGCGTGCCGTTTTCCAGCGCGGCGATTTGCTCTTCCAGCACGGTGCGCGTGGGATTGCCGCTGCGCGAGTAGTCGTAGGGACCGAAGGCGGTCGCCTCCTCCTGCTCGAAGGTCGCAGTTTGGTAGATCGGCGTCGCCATGGGGCGGAACGGATCGCCCGGGGCCACATCGAAACTAACCAGCCGGCTGGCAAACTTCATGATTTGCGTCTCCTTTCCGCGGTTGCGCCAAACACCGAGTCGAGCGCTTGTCGCAGATCGGCGATGAGGTCGTCCGGCGGCTTCCAGTCCGACGGACAGACGGATCAGCCCGTCGGTGATGCCCAGTTGTTGTCGCGTCTCGGCCGGAATGTCGGCGTGTGTCGCGGTCGCCGGATGCGTCACCAGCGATTCAACGCCGCCCAGGCTCTCGGCGCGAATCCATAGCTTCAGAGCGTTCATCACGGCAATCGCCTCAGCCGGACCGGCTTTCAACTCGAAGCTCAACATGCCGCCGAATGCGGTCTGCTGGCGCTCGGCCAGGGACTTCTGCGGAAACGAATCGAGTCCCGGGTAGTACACCCGCGAAACCGCAGGATGCGCTTCCAGCCAGCTCGGCAATGGCGGCGGCGGTTTCCGAATGGGCCTTCATGCGTACGGGCAGAGTCTTCAGGCCGCGCAGCGTCAGCCACGCGTCCAGCGGCGCCTGAATCGCGCCAATGGTCTTGCGGATCAGCCGAAAGCGCTCCAGTAGCTTCTCGTCGTTGCAGGCCAGCGATCCGCCGACCGTGGAGTTGTGACCCTCGATGTACTTGGTGGTCGAGAGCACCGAGATGTCGGCGCCCAGTTCGATGGGCCGCTGCAGCACGGGAGTGAGAAACGTGTTGTCCACTGCGAGCAGAACGCTGTGCCGGCGCGCGATGGCGGCAATCGCCGCGATGTCGGTCAGCTTCATCGTGGGATTGCCGGGCGTCTCGATCAGGATGATGCGCGTCTGCGGCGTGATGGCGCGTTCGACGGCGTCTGGGTCAGACGTGTCGACGCTCGAGTGCGACACGCCGAGCCCGTTGAGGATCTCGGCGAACAGGCGCACCGTGCCGCCGTAGATCACGTCGGAGATGATGGCATGGTCGCCCGCTTTCAGCGTGCCAGGAACAGCGTGGTGACGGCCGCCATGCCGGTGCGGAAGCAGACGGCCTGCGGCGTGCCTTCCAGAGCGCCAATGGCGTGCTCCAGCGCGTCCACCGTTGGGTTCGAGACGCGCGAGTAGCTGTGGCCCTTGGTGACGCCGACTTCCTGCTGGGCAAACGTAGCGGACTGAAAGATGGGAAAGACCACCGCCTCGGCGTGCGCGTCGGGCGCGCGGCCGCCGTGGATGGCCAATGTGGAAAACTGCAATTCGTCGTCGTAAGACAATTCGACCTCCCTCAGCTAGAGCATTGTGAAGATTGGCGATTCGCTCGCCGCCGCCTTGGCTGATCCCCCAGACGGCCGCTCTGTGATGGGAGGTGTAGTGCTAAGCTCCCGACGCAGACCGGTCCCCGCCTGGGGGACACATGGCCATGGTCATTCGGGAGATGCTCGGCATAATTTTGTATCGATCCCTGAAAAGGAGTTGCGTCAGTATAGCAGGCCTGAAGTTGGAGTCAAACCGAAAGACAAGCGCAAGCAAGGCTACTTACGGCTTGGTGCTCTTGCGCGCCGCGTAACCAATTCCGATCAGGACCGTACCGAACAGCACCAGGGTGCTTGGCTCCGGGATTTTGGAGTGGCTCGACGATTTGCCCTGTGGCTTGTTGGCGGCTGCGGGAAGCTGGTTGTCGGCTCCGCCCGGTTCGCTGGAATCGGGGTCGTACGCACTGGCGGCTTCGGTGAAGCCCGTCGCCTCATCCTGACGCGTGGCCGTCCAGGCATCCTCCGCGGTAGCCTCGGTCCCGTTTTGGGAAGCTGCGGAAGTTGCGCCTTCGACCTCGAGCTTCGGAGTTCCGCTGTTGGACTGCCGTGAATGAATGGCAGCGCGCACTGTCGCGGGAGCAACCATTCCCAGTAGGGAGATGGCGGTCGCCATTATCAGCACATAAGTTGGCTTGTACGACAAAGTCATCCTCACCGAAAGTAATCGTCCGTTCAGTTACTATACACTTAAGTACCGTCAAAACAATCAAACAAAAGTGGCATCTTGGTTAATTTTTTGTAACTGGCAGCCTGCGAGGGATGGGCGGCAACTTGCGCCGTTGACGAGAGAGATTCTTTTAACTATATCATAATTAAAGACATTCTCGGCTTGCGAGTGGTTGCAAAGTCGTCGTTTCCGACAAGTTGATAACCTTCTTGCCAACTTGCGAGGAGCCCGTCCAAAACCCGCGACGTTGCCGACATCAGCCCTTAGGTGTGGTTACCATGAGGTTTGTCGTGCTGCTTAAGAGGTAGTGGCATCCTACCTGCCGTGAGCGCCGACGGAGCAATCGGCGATCAGGACTCCAAGTCTGCAGGATGGCCGGTCAACCGCTCGATGCGCTTGGCGATCGGTGGGTGAGTAGAGAAGAGGCTGGAGAAATCCACGCCCAGCAAGGGCGCCACGATAAACAGGTGCGCCGTGGAGGGCGTCGCCGTCATGGGGACGCGTTTAGAGTAGTCGTCGAGTTTCTTCAGCGCGCTGGCCAGGGCATAGGGATTGCCGGTGTAGCGGGCGCCGCTGGCATCGGCTTCGTACTCACGGGAGCGAGAGACGGCAAGCTGAATCAGAGTAGCAGCAATGGGCGCGAGGATTAGCATCAGGAGCGCGACCATGCCGCCGCCGCGGTCACGGTCGTCGCGACCGGCCCCGCCGCCAAACAGCGAGGCCCAGTAGCCCATGCGGGCGATCATGGTGATCGCGCCAGCCAGCGTGGCGGCGACCGAACTGATGAGGATGTCGCGGTTGCGCACGTGGCCCAACTCATGCGCCAGCACGCCTTCCATCTCTTCGTCGTTCAGCAGGTTCAGGATGCCCTCGGTCATCGCCACCGAGGCATGCTCGGGGTTGCGTCCAGTGGCAAAGGCGTTGGGCGAGTCGGAGGGGATGACATACATCTTCGGCATGGGGATGCCGATTTTCTGGGTCAGCCGCTCGACGATCTCGTAAGCGCGGGGCAACTGCTCGCGCGTGACCGGCTGGGCGCGGTAGGCCGCGAGGGCGATCTTGTCGCTGAAAAAGTAGGACGTGAAGTTCATGACGACGGCGACGACGAGAGCGAGCATCATGCCGCGCTCCCCGCCGAATGCCTGTCCGATGAACAAGAGAAAAAGCGTCATTGCCGTCAGCAATAGCGCAGTCTTAAACGTGTTTCCCATAAATCAACCGTGCCTATCTAGATGTAGCAAGTGGTGCGGGGTTTCGGCAATGGAGTGAGATAGAGCGGCTGCAGCATGGACGAAACCGGTTAGCAAGGGGAGGGAAAGCCCGGCAGGTGTGTTGGTGATGGATAACACCATAGCAAAGTAAAAAATATCACGACTGTTTAGAATCAATGGTTTAGCGGAAAATTGTTCGCATGTTATTGATTCTATAGCTGGTTACACGTATCCATTTCTACCCAAAAGACTTAGGCCCGTTTTTGGGCATAAATCTGTCATACTTATCATACTTCACATACTTTCGCCTGCCATACAACTCATACTTTACATACAGACTTTTGCCATACAACTCATACTTTACATACAACTAGCGAGCCGATTGTCAAAGAGCGATTGTGTCCGCGTCTATAGCGGCGAGGCGAGCAGAGACACTACTCCCCTGCCTCACGAGCCATTTTTTACGTGGCGGCGAGGGCGAGCGAAAGGACGGGGCTCACGTGACGGTGTGATAAGGGGAAGGCAAGCGCATTGAAAGGGGCAAGCCTGCAGGTTCGCACTGGTCGAAAGACGGTCGCCAAAAGTGGCTGAGGCAGGTATCGCGGGGGAAATGCAGGTTCCTCCGCTACGCCGCCGAACCGGCGGCTCCGGTCGGGATGACAAATCTGAAAGCCCTGGAGCGGGGCAGTGGGAAATTGAATTTTCCAACAGCGGGTAAAACCGCGCAAGCCTCAGAAGTCGGCTTGGAACGCGGCGCTGAAGCGCCGCACTACTCTGTGCCCGATTGACAACGCAGCGGTTAAACAGGTCTAGATGCCGAGGTGCTCGTCCTCGCCTGCGTCCGGACGCGACTTCTGGCGGCGGGGAGGATCGAAATTGGTCATGGCGGTAATGGCGGTCTTGGCCATGGCCTGTCCGGAGAAAAACCTGGCCTGGGGCTCGTCTTCGATATTCATCAAATTGGGCATGGCAGCGGTCATGGCGATCAGGCCGGAATCGATCTGCCCGTGCATGGCGTACGAGATGGGCTTGCCGTTCTCGCCGGAGTAATCCGTCAGCAGGCTGACAGCGGCGGTGGCGCCACCGCAGAGGAGGGAACCCACGGCCGCCCGCCGGTTGCGTTTCCAGAACAGCGCGCCCGCCAGAAGAAACGATCCCGCCACCGCGTAGTCGAGCGCTGCGTGAACCCGCGGAGAGATTTTCTTGGGCATGCGGTTGGCCGCCAGCGCTACGCCTTTTTGCATGATTGCCATGGTGCTCGAAACCTCGAATCGAAAAATGCAGCGAAATCTGTGAGAGACCCATCGTGCCGGGCCGCAACAGCCGATTCTACGCTGGCAAGGAAGATCCTGAAACTTACTATGTCACGGACGGAAAGCCAACGCGCTGGTCAGGAGACCAGCGCTTCCACGGAATGGGCTAGCTACTCTGCCTTGCCAGCGCCCGCTTGATGGTTTCGTCGAGCGCGGCCTTGGCCTTGGCGTATTCGTCCGCGCTGATCTTGCCCTGCTGGCGGTCCAGCTCGAGGTGGAACAACTCATCTTTCATCGCGTCAAGCAGCTTGCTGCTGCGGTCGGCGGGGGCTGGCGCGTCGTTGACCGGCATGCGGACCGCTGCGCCCGCAGTGGCCAGCGCGGGCGTGGTGCTGTTCGACTTGCCAATGACGTAGAACCCGCCCATCACCAGTACCAGCGCGAAAATGCCCAGGATCACCGCGCGATAGTCATACAGGGGATCGTTGGAGTCGATCGGTGCGCCGAGACCGCCTCCGGGACGGTTGTCACGGCCGGCAGCCTGACCGCCTCCCATGGCGTCAGTTCCGCCGCCGCCGGCCTGGCCGCCTTCGGCTTGCTGGCCCTCGGGCTGGAATTGTCCGGTGCCCGCAATGGTGAAGCTCAGGTCTTCGCCCGGCTTGGCGTTGGTGGCGACCATTATGCCGGCGCCCGAGTTGTCAGGCATCGACTGGAAGCGCTTCGGGTCTTTGGGGGTGAAGGTCATGCCCTGCGGCGTCATGACGACGAAGTGCTGCACGTCGGCCAGCGGCTTGGGCGAGAAGCTCGCCTTGCCTGAGTACGGCAGATGGTACGAGAGTTGGAACTGGGTCTCGCCGGGTTTCAGCGGGAAGCTGAACGCGTATTGATTCTTGGCGCCCGCCGGGGTCGGCTGGTCGTTGATAGGCTGTCCGCCGGGCCCGCGCGCGAGACCGGAGTCAATGGTTGCGCCCTCGGGCAGTACGAACGTAAAGGTGTGTTCGTCGGCCAGCGTGCGCGGCGGCTTCGACTGGTTCTGCACGGCAAACAGCGCGATCACCTGCAACTGCGTGCCGTCGGACTGGAAGCGGTCGACCTCGACCGTTTGCGAGAGGCCGTCGACCTTCTTGGCCGTGTCGTATACCGTAAGTTCGGCGGTGGTTTTGCCTGGCATGAGCGGGCCGCCGCTCGGGAAATAGCTCACGCCGCCGTGGGTGACGCGCACCATGTGCGGGACGTTGGCTTCGGCGGGAGCCTTCAGAGTGAACTTGCCTTGCGCGTCGGTCTTGGTCGAGCCCACCTCTTCCATGCCTTGCGACAGCGATAGCAACGTGACCTCGTCGCCGCCGGCCGGCTTGCCGGTGGTGCCGTTGGTGACCGTGCCGGTGATGTTCTGGGCGGATGCAAGACTGGCCGCTAAGAGCATGGACGCGATCAACATGAACGGGGTTTTCACGCGCGGCCTCCCTTGGCGATCGCGGCGCCGCGCGCCTTCTCGATGCTCTCCATCTCGGCGAGAATTGCCGCCGCTTCGTCTTCCAACGCGGCACGCTGCAGGGCGTAGTCTTCTTCGCTCAGCTTGCCGGCCTTGTATTCGAAGTTCAGGTCGCGGAGATTTTCGTAGGTCGCGTCCTTGCGCTCCTGCAGGTAGCCGTAGCGGGTCTTGGCCTCGCCCGCGTCGATGTTGCCGGGCTCGTAGAACACGTACACGAACAGGGCCGCGGCAAATAGCGCGCAGCCAAACAGAATGGACGGCGTCTCGCTGGCCATCGCTGCGGCAAACAAAAAAGAGTGCATCAAAATTCCGTCTCCTCCCGCGCCTTCTTGCGCAGGGCATCCAATTCTCCGGCGGCCAGGTTGGGCGTAGCCACCATTTGCGCCACCGGGCGCGCCTTCCACAAACGCACCAGCCACACCGCCAACGCAGTGGCCAGCGCGAACACCGCGAACGGCATGATCCAGGCCACGATGTTGAATCCGCTGTTGGTCGGGCGCGGCCAGCACGGTGTTGCCGTACTTCTGCACAAAGCTCTGCAGGACGAGCGAATCGCTGTCGCCGCGTTCCAGGCCGGCGGTCAGCTCGTTGCGCATGCGGTCCGAGTAAGCGCAGCCCACGTGGTTGCACTCCAGCAGAATCTGGTTGCAGCCGCACATGCACATGAGCTGGTGGCCCAGCTTGTTGAAGCGGGCATCGACGTCAGCGCCCATGAAGGCGATGGCCATCACGGCAATCAGCGCGAGCTGGGCGAGGCGAAGTTTCGAGTTTCTGGTTTCGAGTTTCAAGTTACTTCCTAATCAAAATTCCTGACGTGGGACCTAAATCGCGGCGGCTTGCGGGATCGAAATCGAAGGCCCCCTTATGTCACCCGCCCGTGCACTTAAGCGACACTTTGCATCTGCGGAACTTCAATCTCAAGCCATTCGACGATGCATGACAACACTCCGTGTTCCGGGTCCTCGTGCGCGAAGTCCACACTGGTGGTCCGAGGTTGGGGAATACTGTCGCCATCAGCGGCGAGGGCTTCGAGGTGAAACTCTACCGCTTCCCGCATACTTTGGCGCATTGCCTCCAAGTTGGGTGCAGTCGACACGACCCCCGGAACGTCTGGTAGAAAACCGCTCAGGTTGCTACTGCCAACTTCAAAGACCGCGAGATACTTTTTCCTGGCTGTTGTCATTTCTTAAGTCCCGCCTGTCGCAAAATGCTGGAAAGCGTCTTCGGATGCACGTCATCGGAGGGCGCTCCTGCGATCGTTACTTTTCCTGGCTTCGCCGGGTGCTTGTATTGGCGATGGCTTCCACGTTGCGCCGACTGCGCCCAACCGTCTTCCTCGATCTGTCTGATGAGGTCGCGTACCTGCAAGATCTCTCCCGACTGAACTCACTTCTCAGTCTCCACCCACTTCTACCGTGCCCCGTTTCGCCGCCTCTGCCGCCTCACGCTCCTTCGGCGTCACCGCGTACTTCACCGGCTTGGTACTCGGAACCAGCGTCACTACGGTGCCGAATCCCACCACCACAACGCCAATCCAGATCCACATCACCAGCGGGTTCACGTGCGCCTTGATAATCGGCTTGCCGGTTTCGGGATTCTTTCCCGTGTACACGAGGTACAGGTCTTCGTTTGGCCGCGAGCGGTTGGCCACGATGGTCGATGTCTGCTCGCTGGCTTTGTAGAACCTGCGCTCGGGATACATGGTGTCGATCTTCTTACCGTTCCGGTACACGTCCATGACGGCCCATTCGCTGCCGTAGTTCGGGGTGTCGTCCTGGGTGTACGACTGGCAGACGAGCGTGTAGCCGCCGATCTGCATCTTGTCGCCGAATCCCATCTCCTGCTCTTTGTCCTGGTTGAACGGCAGTCCGGCGAACCCGATGATGATGAGCACCACGCCCGAAGTGCACCAGGTATCCGCCGTAGCGGCGGGTGTTGCGGCGCGTGATCTGCACCATGCCGGAGAAAACGTTGGAGTGTTGCTGTCGCGCGATGACCCGTCCGCCGCGCCAGAACTCGCCGACAATGGTTGCCGACACCAGCGCCGACAGCGAGATTGCCATCAGCGAATAGAAGTAAGCGCTGTCTTGCCACGGCCTCATGCCGCCGGCGATCAGCGCGATGGCGGTAGCCACGCCGATGATGGTCGGCCACAGGAAATTCCGCCGCAGGCTGTCCCACGATGTCTGACGCCATGCCAGCAGCGGGCCAATGCCGGTGAGGAACACCAGGAACAGTCCGATGGGCACGTTCACGCGGTTAAAGAACGGCGGACCAACCGTGACTTTGCTGCCTGTCACCCACTCCGACAACACCGGGAACAGCGTGCCCCACAGCACCGCGAAGCAAGCCACCAGTAGCACCAGGTTGTTGAACAGGAAGCTCGATTCGCGGGAGATCAGCGAATCCAGGCGATGTTCGCTCTTCAGCGTCTCGCGATTGCGCACGAAGAAGAAGACGCAGGTGGCGAACGCGATGGACAGGAACCACACGAACCAGATGCCGATGCCCGATTGGGCGAACGCATGCACCGAGCTGACCACGCCGCTACGTGTCAAGAACGTTCCGAAGATGGCGAGCAGAAATGTGATGAAGATCAGCCACATGTTCCACATCTTCATCATGCCGCGTTTTTCCTGCATCATCACCGAATGCAAGAACGCGGTCATCGTCAGCCACGGCAAGATCGATGCGTTCTCGACCGGGTCCCATCCCCAGTAGCCGCCCCAGCCGAGCACGGCGTAGGCCCAGTGCGCGCCCAGAAAAATGCCGCAAGTCAGGAACAGCCACGCCACCATGGTCCAGCGGCGGGTGATGTGAATCCACTTTTCGCCGGGATACTTCATGATCAGCGCGCCCAGTGCAAACGCGAACGGCGCGGTCACGCCGACGTAGCCCAGGTACAGCATCGGCGGGTGGATCACCATCTCGGGATACTGCAGCAGCGGATTGAGCCCGTTGCCGTCGGGCGGGATCATGCCCTTCACCAGGCCAAATGGGTGCGCGGCGAAGTTGACCAGCATCAGGAAGAATATCTGCACCGCCGCGACAATCGCCGACGCATACGCCGTGAGCTGGGGATCGACTTTGTAGCGCAGCCGCATCACCAGGCCGTAGGTCGAGAGCAGCCACGCCCACAGCAGCAGCGAGCCTTCCTGCCCGGACCAGAGCGCCGCGAACTTGTAGGCGATGGGCAAGTCGCGATTGCTGTGATGCATGATGTAGGCGACCGAAAAGTCGTTGCCGAAAGCGGCCATCACCAGCGCGATCGACGCCACCGTTACCGCGGCCCAGCAGGCAATGCCGGCGCGGCGCGCGGTTTCCGTCAGCCGGTCGTCTTTGCGGTAGAGCGCCAGCACCCCGGCGACAAAGGAATAGGCCGCCAGTGCGAGGGCCAAGAGGAGCGTGAAACTACCTATTTGAGGCATGGGATATCAGTTACCTGCATGATTTCAAAGCTGGCTAGGCCCGATCGCCCGCGCCATCCTCGGCGATTAGGTTCATTTTACTCGCATGGCAACCTTCTCGCACCGTCGGTCGAGCTTCAATCTTGAAACTCGCATCATCGTACCTGCTACTATGATGCGGGCCCGTTGCAGGAGGCAGCATGACGCACGATCAGCAAGTTCGACAGCAACTTGCCAAGACGCTGGACTGGGGCGAGGCGCACACCGACTTTCGTACGGCCGTGAATGACTTTCCGGCAGACCTGCGAGGCGAGCGGCCGCCCGGCTTCTCCCACTCCGCGTGGGAACTGATTGTGCACTTGCGGGTCGCGCTCTGGGACATCGTGGAGTTCACCAAAGACACGCGCCACAAGTCACCGCCGTGGCCGAGCGGCTACTGGCCTCCGGAGCCCACGCCGCCGCAGGAAGAGGCCTGGGACCAGTGCGTGGGGTCCATCGTGGATTTGATTGAAGAGATGCGCGGCCTGGTGCTCGACCGGTCGCGTCCGCTGCTCGACCCCTTGCCCCGCAGCCAGGGACAAACCCTCATGCGCGAAGCGCTGCTGGCAGCCGACCATAACGCCTACCATCTCGGTCAACTTGTTCAGCTTCGCAAAGCTCTCAAGGCCTGGCGGAAAGATCCTGGCAAGTAGGCCGCCGCGCGACGCCGACGAATCGGTGTAGTCTGGTCGCATTGACTCACTCCAGCGGACACACTCACCCGCTGGCAGGAGGTTGCTCATGCAGGAGCAACAACAAGTCGGCAAGGCGCGGATGATCGGCTACGCCATAGGAATTGTCGCTGCGATTGGCGTGATTCTGTGGCGGATCGTCGTGCGATAGCTAGGTCAGCGACAGCGCATCCACGTCCACCACCAAGTTGGTGCGCGGGATTTTCTTCTCGACCGCGTGCTCGATCATGGCGCGCAAGGCGTTGTTCATGCGCTCGCGGCTGGCCGACTTCAGCAGGAAGTGATAGCGGTACTCGGTCTTGAGCCGCACAATCGGCGCCGCTGCCGGGCCCATCACGCGCACACCCTCGAGTCGCGTCGCGGCAAACCATTTGCCCAGAATCCCTGACCACGTCAGCGCCTCGTCGAGCTTGGGGCTGCGCACCAGCACGTTGCTCACGGTGTTGAACGGCGGGTAATGCATCCAACTGCGGAAGCGCGCCTCTTTCTCGTAAAACCCTTTGTAGTCGTGTGCCGCCGCGAACTGGATGGCGTAGTGCTCGGGGAAGAACGTTTGCAGCACGACCCGTGCCCGGCGTCTCGCCGCGTCCGGCGCGTCCGGCGACCTGGGTTAGCAACTGAAATGTCCGCTCGGCGGCGCGAAAATCCGCGAAAGCCCAGCGCGGCGTCAGAGCCCAACCACTCCCACCAGCGTGACGTTGGGAATGTCGTGTCCCTTGGCGATCATCTGCGTGCCCACCAGCAGGTCGATCTCGCGGGCCTGCAGCGCCGAGAGCACGCGCTCCAGGTCGTCGCGTCCGCGCACCGTGTCGCGGTCGAGCCGCGCGATGCGTGCCTGCGGAAACATTCCGTGCAGCAGGTGCTCCAGCTTCTCCGAGCCGGTGCCAAGATACTGCACATATTCACTGCCGCACTTCGGACAGGTCCTGGGAGCAGGCCGCCTGAAGCCGCAGTAGTGGCACACCAGGCCGTGCTCGCGCTTGTGATAGGTCATGGAGATGGCGCAGTTCTTGCACTGCACCGTCTCGCCGCACTCGCGGCAGAGTACGAATGCCGAATAGCCGCGGCGGTTCAGCAGCACCATGACCTGCTCGTTTCGCTCCAGTCGCTCGCCGATCTCGCCCACCAGCTTGCGCGACAGCACCTCGCCCTTCTCGGCGTCGCGGAACTCGGTCCGCATGTCGATGATCTCGACCTCGGGCAGCGGGCGTTGTTCGATGCGCTCAGCCAGCTCCAGCAACCGGTACTTGCCCTGCTGTGCGTTGTAGTAGGTCTCCAGCGAAGGCGTGGCCGAACCCAGCACCACCACGGCGTTGGTCATCTTGGCGCGCATGACGGCCACGTCGCGCGCGTGATAGCGCGGCGTCTCGTCCTGCTTGTAGGAGTGGTCGTGCTCCTCGTCCACTACGATCAGCGCGAGGTCGGCCACCGGCGCAAACACCGCCGAGCGCGTCCCTACCACAATGTGGCACTCGCCATTGCGGATGCGCTTCCACTGCTCCGCCCGCTCGTCGTCGGTGAGCGCCCGAGTGCAGGATGGCCACCTCGTCGCCGAAAACCTGATGCAGATCGGCGGCCATCGCCGGAGTCAACCCGATCTCCGGCACCAGCAAAATCGCCGACCGCCCTTTGGTCAGCATCGCCTGCATGGCCGAGAGATACACGGCGGTCTTGCCCGACCCGGTGACGCCGTGCAGCAGCATGGGCAGGAACTTGCCGTGCGTCCACCGCCTCGCCAATCTGCTTGCAGCGCCGCTTTCTGCGCCGGGTTGAAGAGGAACTCCAGCTTGCGCGGCTTCATCCCCGACATGCGAAAGCTCGCGGGCTCTTCGCTGATTTCGACGATGCCGCGCTTCACCAGCGTCTGCAGCGTGTTGCGCGGCACCGCCAGCTCGCGAATGGCCGAGACGTGTGCGCGTTGCTCCGCTTGCACCTGCAGGTAATCGACGATCGTCTGCTGGTTGGCGTTGAGCTTGCCCTCAACCGGCTTCAGCGTCGCAATCTGAATGTTCCGGCTGGCGTCGCGCACCCCGCTCAAGTCTTCCCGCGCGATCCATTTCTTGCGCAGCAGACCCTGCAGCACCTCGCGCGATGCGCCTCCCGCCGCGCGCAACGATGCCTCGCGCATCAGTTCGCCGTCAGCCAACCGGTTGAGCACCGCGTACTCCCGCATCTGCTGTTCCGGCTCCACCTTGGCGCGCCGCGACGAGCCGACGCTCGAGGCCGCGTGCAGCGCCTCGAGGCCCTTTTCGGTGATGCGATATCCGGTGGCGCGCCGAAACTCGGCTGACAGCGGCAGCATGGTACGCAGCACTTCGCCAAGAGGCGCGATGTAGTAGCTCGCAATCCAGCGGCCCAGTTGCATCAACTCAGGAGTGAGCGCCGGCGTTGCGTCCAGCACCTGCTGCACCGGCTTGGCCTTGAAGCTGGGCTGCGCGATCGTGCAACTTCGGTGACGATGCCGCACAGCCGCTTCTCGCGGAAGGGCACGATCACTCGCCCGCCGACGCACGGCTCGGGCAGATCTTCGGGAATGGAGTAGGTAAACGCGGCGTCCAGCGGAACCGGCACGGCCACATCGCAGAAGCGGGACATGGCGTTCTAGCTTCCTTCTGCGTTCTGAGTCTTCGCCGGCGGTTGCAGCCCGAGGAACTTCATCACCATCTGCAGGTCCTTCCACGCTTCGCCCTTTTGCCGCGGATCGCGCAACAAATACGCCGGATGGTACGTCACCGCCAGCTTGCAATCGAAGGGCGCATCGGCATCGGCGAGTGAGCGCGGCGGCGAGAAGTCGTAGAACCGCCCGCGCAGCGACGCCATCGAGTCGTTCATCGCCAGCAGGTTTTTCGCCGCGGTCGCGCCCAGCGCCACGATCACCTTCGGACGCACCACACGAATCTGCCGCATCAGAAACGGCGAGCACGTCTCGCACTCATCGCGCTCCGGCGTGCGGTTGCCCGGCGGACGGCACTTCACGATGTTGGCGATGTACACCTGTTCGCGCTTCAGACCCATCGCGGTAATCATGTTGTTCAGCAGTTGCCCCGCGCGTCCCACGAACGGCAGTCCCTGCTCGTCTTCGTCCGCGCCCGGGCCTTCGCCGATAAACATCAGTTCGGCGTTCGGGTCGCCCGTGCCAAAGACAATCTGCTTGCGTCCCTGCCGCGCCAGCTTGCAGCGCTGGCAGTCGGGACCGATGTCGTCGCGGATGACTTTCAGCAATTCGGCTTCGCGGTTGTCGCCTGTCGGCAGATACGCCTCCTGTGCAACTTGTTCCTGTCGGCGGCAATTTCGTCGCCACTGTCGAGCTGCCAGTTCGACCAGCGTTTCGCCAAGATCATGTGAACGCTGGCATCGTCTCGAACCTCGCGCCGGTACAGCGGTCCGATGCCGAGCTCGCGATAGAAGCTCAATCGCTCGCGAATCGCGGATTTTCGTGTGGGATCGAGGGCCATCAGCTACGGACCGGTGAAGTCACCAGTGTAGCCTTTGCCTGCCGGTTGCGAACCACGGCGTCCAGAATTTTCTGTGCAATTTCCAACTTGCTCGCTTCGGGCACCGCGATGGCGTCGTTGGCGGTCACGATGGTGACGGCGTTGCGGTCGGAGTTGAATCCGATGTCCGCGCGCGACACATCGTTGAGCACAATCACGTCCACTCGCTTCTTCGCCAGCTTGGCGCGCGCGTTCTCCAGCAGGTGATCGGTTTCGGCCGCAAAGCCGATCAGCACCGGAGTGCTCTTGCCGGTTGCGCGCCGCAAGCTGCCCAGGTCGGCCAGGATGTCGGCGTTCGGCTCGAGTTCCAGGCTCATCGGCCCGTTGCGCTTGATCTTCTCTGGTCGCGACGTTCTTCACGTGATAGTCCGCCACCGCCGCCGCCATGATGATGATGCTCGGCGTGCTCCCAGCGGTCGAGCACCGCGGTCCGCATCTGCTGCGCAGTTTCGACAAAGATGGTTTCTGCGGCCGCCGGCGGCGTAAGCGCAGTCGGCCCGCTGACCAGAATCACCTTCGCTCCGCGCCGCAGTGCCGCTTCCGCCAGCGCATAGCCCATCTTGCCGCTCGAGCGGTTGCCGAGATACCGCACCGGATCGATCGGCTCATGCGTCGGTCCAGCCGTCACCAGCACCGTCTCGCCGGCCAGGTCCTGCGAAACGCCGAGCCGTTCCAGTGTCGCCGCGACAATCTGCTCCGGGCTCGGCCAGCCGTCCCGCGCCGATCATGCCGCACGCGAGATAACCGCTGCCGGGCTCGACGATCTGCACGCCGCGCTGCCGCAGCATTTCGAGGTTCGCTCGCGTCGCCGGATGCTCCCACATGTTCACGTTCATCGCCGGAGCGACAATCACCGGCGCTTTGGTCGCAAGATAGAGCGTGGAGAGAAAGTCGTTGGCGATGCCCTGCGCGAACTTGGCCATCGTGTCGGCCGTCGCCGGAGCCACCAGCAGCGCGTCAATCGACTGCGCCACCGCGATGTGTTCCACCGCTGAGTCGAGGTTCGGCTGCTCGTCCGCCGCAAACATTCCGGTGATGACCTTCTCGCCCGACAGCGCCGCAAACGTCAGCGGCCGCACAAACTCCTGCGCGGCTTCGGTCATCACGACCTGCACGCGCACACCGCGGTCCTGCAGCAGGCGCACGATCTCCGCGGCCTTGTAGGCGGCAATGCCTCCCGTGACTCCCAATGCAATTTTCATGGAAATCAACTCAAGACCCAAGCGGTGACGTCTAATCGTCGGCCTCGCCGCCCACCAATCCCGAGGTCGGCTCTTCCGCCGCCACCAGGCTCGGTGTTGGGAGGCGGGCACCACCCACTTCACCTTGCCGGCATTGATTTCTTCTTCCGCGATGCGGCAGGCCTTCTGCGAATGCGGCTCCACCACCGGCCGCGCGCCATTTTGCAGTTGGCGGGCGCGCCGGGCTGCGACCAGAACATAACGGTACTTACTGTCGAACCCATCAACCAGCTTCATGCGTTCACTCCCTGTAGCGTGCGAACTGGAAAGATGCAAACGTTGCCAGGATCGTTTGCACCTGTTGCATCATGTTCGGGACGCTCGGCCATCTCGGCCGTCGCCAGCACCTGCTCGTCCACGGCCCGTGCCGGTTCCGGAGAGCGCTTCAGCCGTTCGGACTTGACAATCGACTGCAGCACGTCGATCGCGGGCTCCACTTTCTCATTCACCAGAATATAGTCATACTGCGAATAATTCTCAATCTCGCGCGAGGCCTCTTGCAGCCGCCGCTGCAATACCGCTTCCAGTCTCATCGGCCGATTTGCCCACGCCGGTTAGCTGGCGGCGGATTTCATTTTCCGCCAGCGTGCGCCGTCGCAGCCGCCGTTCCAGCTCTTCGCGCGATGGCGGCAGGATGAAGATACTGGCCGCCTCCGGCAGCTTCTGCTTCACCTGCGCCGCTCCCTGCACGTCGATGTCGAGAATCAGGTCGTTGCCGCGCGCGAACGCCTCACGCAGAAAACTGCGCGCCGTGCCGTAGTAGTTGCCGAAGACCTCCGCGTACTCCAGAAACTGGTCTTCGCCGATCATCTTCTCAAATTCTTCGCGCGTGACGAAAAAGTACTCTTTGCCGTTCTGCTCGCTGCCGCGCGGCTGGCGCGTGGTGTAGCTGATCGAGAATTCCAGGTTGGGCACGTTACTGCGCAACTCGGCCGTCAGCGTCGATTTGCCCGAGCCCGACGGAGCGGAAATGATAAAGACGATGCCGTTCATTCGAGGTTCTGCACCTGTTCCTTGGCCTGTTCGATCTCCGACTTCATCGCCAGACCCAGCTCCGTGATGCGCAGCGCTTCGCCGGCCACGCCGGTGGTCTTCGACAGCAACGTGTTCGCCTCGCGGTTCATCTCCTGCAGCAGGAAGTCGAGCTTCTTGCCCACTTCGCCGCCGGCGTCGAGGTGCGACAGAAAGTGCTGGATGTGGTTCTTCATGCGCACCAGCTCTTCCTGGATGTCGCTGCGCTCGGCCAGCATCGCCGCCTCCTGCAGAATGCGGTCGGGATCGGCGTGCGCTCCGATCAGCTCCTGCATGCGACCCTGCACCTTGTCGTGATACGCCTTCAGTACCTTGTGGCGCAGCAATTCCACTTCGTTCGTCGCCTTCGAAAGATGCTGCATACGCTCGCGCAACTCCGCGCCCGCGCCGCGGCCTTCCTCCTCGCGCATCAGGTTCAAGCGCTCGATGGCCTGCTCCAGCGCCGCCGTAACGTGCTTGTCCAGCTCTCCGCGGCCTCTTCGGATTCCGCGGCATTCAGCGCACCCGGCAATTTCAGCACGGCGTTCAGGTCCGGCTCGGCGCTGACGCCGAACTCCTCCGCCGCCTGGCGAAACGCGTTCAGGTACCCGCCGACGAGTTCGCGGTTCACCGAGAACGCCGCGCCGCCCGTTCGCTCCAGGCTCAGCGTGACCTCGATGTGTCCGCGGTGCAGCCGCTCTTTCAGCATGCGGCGCACCTTCATCTCCACGGCATCGAGTTCATTCGGGATGCGCAGGTGCAGGTCGAGGAAGCGGTGGTTCACCGATTTCAGGCTCAGCGTGATCGTGAGCTGGTCGCTCACGTGCTCTTTCACCTGCGCATATCCCGTCATCGAGCGAATATTCATGCGTGTGTCACTCGCTTCCATTGGCGATCTCAACATCTACAAACTGCAGATCGTACAGCCGGCGATAGGTGCCGGTGCGCGCCATCAGGCGTTCGTGTGTGCCCTCATCGGTGATCATGCCGTTTTCCAGCACCAGGATGCGATCGGCGCGCCGCACCGTCGACAGCCGGTGTGCGATCACAAACACCGTTCGGCCGGTCATCAGGTTTTGCAGTGCCGTCTGCACCAGCGATTCGCTCTCCGTGTCGAGCGCCGACGTCGCTTCGTCGAGAATCAGAATCGGTGCGTTCTTCAGGATGGCGCGCGCGATGGAAATCCGCTGGCGCTCGCCGCCGCTCAACCGGAGTCCGCGCTCGCCGATCATGGTCTCGTAGCCGTTCGGCAGGGCCAGGATGAAGTCGTGCGCCAGCGCCGCGCGCGCCGCCTCCTCGACCTTCTCAAACGGAATCGTCGGCTGGCCGTAGGCGATGTTGTTGCGCACCGTGTCGTTGAACAGGATCGTGTCCTGCGTGACGATGGCGATCTCCGAGCGCAGCGAAGCGACCGTCAGGTCGCGCACGTCGTGGCCGTCAATCAGCAGCTTGCCGTGGGTTACGTCGAAGAAGCGCGGCAGCAGATGGACCAGCGTCGTCTTGCCCGATCCGCTCGAGCCGACAATCGCGACCACCTCGCCCGGCGTGACGTTTAGATTGATGTCGTGCAGCACTTCGCGATGGTTCTCTTCGTCCCGGTAGCTGAAGTACACGTGCTCAAAGCGAATGCCCTCGTGGAACGGCGGCATCGTGATCGCGCCCGGCTTCTCGGTCACGTCGTCTGCAGCGTCCAGAAAGTCGAAGATGGCCGACGACGCTCCCAGCGCCTGCTGGAAATTGTTGTTGAACTGCGCAAACTTGCGTACCGGATCGTACAGCTTGAACACCGCCACGATGAAGGCGAGGAAAATGCCCTCGGTGAACGTGTGGTGCTTGATGTGCTCGCGCCCCACAAGGATCAGCAGCGCAATCGCGATCGCATCCGAAAATGTCCATCATCGGCGAACTGATGGCGGCGGCGCTCACCGACCGCAGGTTGGCCCGGAACAGTCGCCTCGCGGCGCTCGCGGAAGCGCTTGGTCTCCCAGGCTTCCATCGAGAACGCCTTCACGATGCGCACGCCGGTGATCGTCTCGTGCAGGATGTTCTGGATCTCCGCCAGCTTGTCCTGGCCCTTGCGCGTGGTGGAGCGAACCCGCTTGCCGATGCGCCGCACCGAACCCAGCACGAACGGGACAAACAGCACCAGCACCCACGCCAAGCTTGCCGCCCAGCAGAACCACGACGCCGGCGGTAAAGATGAGGGTGAAAAGTTGCTGCAGAAACTCCGCCAGCACCGTGGACATGGCGTACTGCACCCGCTCCATGTCATTGATCAGCGCCGACAGCAGCGTGCCCGTGGTGTGCTTCTGGAAGAACGCCACCGACCGCCGCAGCGTCGCGGTGTAGAGCTGGTTGCGCAGGTCGGTGATCATGCCGAAGCCGGCGTAGTTCACCAGGTAGGTGCCGAGGTAGTCGAAGATGCCCTTCAGCACCGTCGCCGCCACCAGCGCGAACGCCACCATCGTCCACACGTTGTGGAAGTGGCCCGGCACGAACCAGTTCAGTTGCAGCGTCCAGCGCGTGGTGGGCAGCAGATGCAGTTCGTGCGACGGCTCGCCGGGATTCAACACGAAGTCGAAGATCGGCCCAATCAGCAGCAGGCGAAAGGCGTCAAGCAGTCCCACCAGCGCCATCGACACCACGGAAGCCGCCACATAGAACCAGTACGGCTTGACGTAGTGCAACAGTCGCTTCAGTTGACGCATAGGTGCCGCGGTCTCCGGCCCGCTGGGAGTATGGCGCGTCGTTTTGGAAGGGGATTGCTGCAAGCAGTGATTCTAGCGGAAGTGGAGCGAGTCCGGATAGCGCAGTTGAGGCCGTGCGCCTGACCGGTCAAACCGTCCGTATCCTGATCCAGCGAAGCCTGAGCAGGTTTCGTGGTGCTTCGTCTATCGACTGCCACTAGCCACTCACCGGCGAATCCCGGTGTACCACCTTCACGTTGAAGCCCGCTTTGGCCAGCCGCTTCTTCACCTCTTCGGCAATCAGCACCGAGCGGTGCTTGCCGCCGGTGCAGCCAAACGCGATGGTCAGGTAGCTCTTGCCCTCGCGGATGTAGTGCGGAATCAGGTACACCAGCAGCTCGGAGATGCGGGCGATGAATTCCTTCGTCTGCGGAAACGACAGGATGTACTTCGCCACCTTCGGGTTGCGCCCCGTGAACGGACGGAACTTCGGAACGAAGTGCGGATTCGGCAGGAAGCGCACGTCGAACATCAGGTCGGCGTCGTCCGGGACGCCCTTGCTGAAGCCGAAGCTGACGCACGAAATCAGCGGTTCTGTTTGCGCTCCGCGCTCTGGAAGCGCTCCGTCAGCAGGCGCGCAGCTCGTGCACGTTGAACTTCGTGGTATCGACCACCAGGTCCGCCACGCGCGCACCGGTTGCAGTCGCTTTCGCTCGTCCCGTATCGACGCCTTCACCGAAGTCGCCTGTCCCAGCGGATGCGGCCTGCCGCGTCTCGCTGTAGCGGCGCAGCAGCGCGTCATCATCGGCCTCGAGAAACAGCACGGTGGTCTTCAGCGAGCCACGCAGCGCCTGCAGCAGTTGCGGCAGCTTGTCGACCCGTGCGCCTTCGCGAATGTCTACCACCAGCGCCGCCCGTTCGATCTCAGTCGAGTCGCGTACCAGGTCGGCAAAGTTCGCGATCAGGTCGGCCGGAAGGTTGTCCACGGCGTAGAAGCCGAGGTCTTCGAACGTCTTCAACGCCGACAGTTTCCCGGCTCCGCTGATGCCGGTAATGATGACCAGTTCGTGCCTGTCGCGGGACAGGGCAGGACGCACCAGCCGTGCTTTCGGCGGCAGGCTTCTTGCGGACAGCTCGCGACGTGCGCAGTTTCTTCGAGGGCATAGTCCTGGGATTTTCCTGTGGCCAGAGACTACCAGAGTTTCGGAGTTGCGTCAGTAGCGGGAGCGTAGCGCGCGAAAATGATTCAGACCACTGACCATTGTTTACTTGCCTTCCGGCTACCGCCATCAGGTTGTGGTTCAGCGCGAACAGCGCCAGTTCGAGCCGGTTGCCCACCCCGAGCTTGTTGAAGATGTTGGTCAGGTGCCGCTTGACCGTCTCTTCGCTGATGCCGAACGTCTTGGCGATGTCCTTGTTGGTGCAGCCTTCAGTAATCAGGTTCACCACTTCCAGTTCGCGCGCCGTCAGCCCGTAGGTCCTGCGCGGCGGCGGAGCGGTCTGCGCGGCCAGGTCGCGCAGCACCTGCACCAGGTTCTGCACCGGATGCCCATCCAGCCAATACTGCCCCTGCATCACCGCACGGATGCACGCCGTCAGGTGCTCCACGACGGCGTCTTTCAGCACCACGCCGCGCGCGCCCAGTTGCAGCGCCTCCAGCACCTGCCGCTTGTCGATCAGCCCGGTCAGCACGATGGTGCGAGTGTGCAGCGCACTCGCCGTCATTTCACGCAGTGCGTCCATGCCGGCGACGTTGGGCATCGCCAGGTCGAGCAGCAGTACATCCGGACTGCAGGCTGCGCGCCATCTCCAGCGCTTCCACGCCGTCGCGGGCCTCGCCCACCACCTGGATTGCCGGATCGGCCAGCAGCATGTTGCGCAGGCCGACGCGCACCACCGGATGGTCGTCGGCGATCACTACGCGGATTGGATTGTCTGCCACAGTATCGCTTCTCGTTTGTCGGAACTGATCCGCCTAGACTGCCGTTTCGTCCGGCCGGAAGCACGTCTGGCTCCCAGTCGATTCCGACAGTTCTGCGCTGGATCGTCACGTAACGCCATCTGCTATTTTTTCCAGCACGGCATCGAAGCTGAGATTCGTTCCGCCTTCGCGGCTTCTTCCAGCATGGCCGCGCCGCGCGCCACATCGGAGCGCCCAGCACCAGGCTGCTGCTCCTCAGGTAGTGGGCCTTGCGCCCTTACGTTCGTCGATGTGACGGTTTCTGCACGCTCTCCTGCAGCAGGCGAAGCGACTGCCAGGCGTCGGCCAGGTAGTCGCGGTAGAGCGCAGCGAAGCCGACAGGGTCGGCCGCCATCGCCAGCCGAAGCTGCTCGAAGATCGCGGAAGTGAGGTGCTGTCTCTTTCACAGGCACTGGGCGTTGCCCTTCGTGAGACTCAGAACCCCATTAGGTAAACATTCTCCGCTGCTCACGTCAAGGCCGCCCGGCACATTTCATGGGTACGCCGCGTCGGCCTCAGCTTCCTGGCGCTTTCGTCCGTCCGCAGTGGTGCCACGTCACGGTTCGGAGTATGATGAAGCGTTGCTGCGGCGCGACGTCGCACTTCGCGTCGCCAGAATCTGCTATGACCGACGACCTCTCCAGTCTTAAAGACGATATGGTGGCCTTCATCCTCGGCCACGGCATGAGCCGCTTCCAGGGCTATGTCACCGAAGATGTCCACAGCGTCATGTGGGACCCGCGCGACAATCCCGAAAGCTGGAAAGACTTTGTCGAGCTCGCCAAGAAAGCCGGCTGCGCGTTCCTCTCCATGGACGAAGAAATCCTCCAGCGCGATGAACTGGATTACCTCGTTCAGCGCCTGCAGCAGACCACCTATCCCAGCGACGACGACATCGAAGAAGCCCGCTGGCTGCGCAGCTTCGTGAACAAGACCGGATTTCTCCAACTGGGCTGGCCGCATCAGGGCATCATGTTTCTCTACGAAGTTTCCACCGACTGGTACGAACGCTATCAGCGCCTGCTCGACCTGGTGGAAGACTTCGGCACCCTCGCCGTCGACGGCTCCGATCAGGACGAAGAACACTAAGTGCGCTGGCGTCTCCGCGAGTCTCAACTCCCGAAGACATCGAACGCCTCACTCGCGAGGCAGGGCTCGTCCCCGTCATCGCCCGTCTGCTCGCCGCCCGCGGCATCACCACCCCGCAGCAAGCCGCAGGAATTCCTTTCGCCCTCACTGTCCCATCTCCATTCGCCATACCTCATGTCCGGACTGCGCGCCGCCGTCGACCGCCTGCGCGCCGCCATCGAGCGCAACGAAACCGTCTTTATCTATGGCGACTACGACGTTGACGGCACCACCGCCATCGTCATCCTCAAGACCGCGCTCGAACTCTGCGGCGGCAAGGTCGAGTACCACGTGCCGCACCGCATCCGCGAAGGCTACGGCATGCGCGACGAAGTCATCGAGCGCGCCGCCGCAGAAGGCATCCGCCTCATCATCAGCGTCGACACCGGCATTCGCGCCTTCGCTGCCGCCGACGCTGCCGCAGCGCTGCGGCGTCGATCTCATCGTCACCGACCATCACCTGCCGGAAGCCGCAGGCGTGCCCAAGGCGCTGGCCGTGGTCAATCCCAATCAGGCTGGCTGCGAGTATCCCTGCAAGTCGCTCTGCGGAGCCGGCGTCGCCTTCAAGATCGCGCAGGCGCTTCTCGAATCCACCGGACGCGAGCGCCTGCTGCCTTCCTTCCTGAAGATTGTTGCCATCGCGACCATCGCTGACTCGGTTCCTCTCGTCGGCGAAAACCGCGTCTTCGCCAAGCTCGGCCTCGCAGGGCCTGCGCGATCCGCGCAATCGCCGGCCTCAAGGCCCTCCTGTCCGTCTGTCAGCTCGACGGCTCGCGCCCTCTCAGCGCCGGCGACATCGCCTTTCGCGTCGCGCCCCGCCTGAACGCCGCCGGACGCATGGACCTCGCCGAACGCGTCATCGATCTCTTCACCGAAAAAGATGAGACCCGCGCCGCCGAGATGGCGATGCAAGCTCAGCGAGCTCAACGGCGACCGCCAGCTCGCCGAGCAGAAGATCCTCGACGAAATCTACCGCCAGATCGACTCCACTCCTGAGTGGAAGGACGCCTACTCGCTCGTCGTCGCCGGAGAGAGCTGGCATCGCGGCGTGATCGGCATCTGCGCCACCCGCGTGGTCGAGCGCTACCACCGCCCGGCGCTGGTGTTCTCCTGCGAGAACGGCGAGGCCCACGGCTCCGGCCGCTCCATCGAGGCCTTCCACCTGCTCGATGCGCTCGAATCCTGCCCCGAGACTTTTCACTCGCTTCGGTGGACACTCTCATGCCGTCGGCTGTGCGCTTCCCGGTCGAGCGCCTGCCCGAACTCCGCTCCGCCTCGACGCCTACGCCCGCCAGACACTCACGCCCGCCGACTTCGTCCCGGTGCTGGACTACGACAGTGAATCTCCGCTCGACGATGTCAACCAGAACTTTTGGGAGATCGCTGGTCCAAGCTCGAACCCTTCGGGGCCGGCAACCCCAAGCCGACCTTCGTCGTCGCGCGGCGTGAAACTGGTGCAGCCTCCTCGCATCATGAAGGAGATCCACCTCAAGCTCCGCGTCAGCAACGGCAACGGCGGACGGTCCTCACGACGTCGTCGGCTGGCGCATGGCCGCGCAGGCGCCGCGGGAATCGCTCGTCGTCGGGCGACCGCCTCGACCTCGCCTTCACCGTTGACTACAACACCCACCCCGACTTTGGTGGTGTGCAGATGACCCTCTCCGATTTCACCCGCTCTCAGTAGTCCGCTGCGCAGCTCACAAGTCCTGACGCTCCAGTAACTCATACGACATTAGTTACCAGTTACCAATTCTACCACTCTCATCGTCTTGACGTCGCCCACCTTTACATCCCTGAAGGCGATAGTATTCGCACCGATGGAAGCTGCCGTCAAGCAGGTATGCTCTAGTTGCGGCAACCCCTTGTTGCCGGACGGCGAGTTCTGCCTGTTCTGCGGCGACGTCCTCCAACAACCGCCAAGCCCTGCGCCGCGAGCCAGTCGTCCCGCCGCGCACCGGAGGCCGTCGTGGCCTTCCCAATCCACCCCCTGTGGAGTACGCCGGTTTCTGGCTCCGGGTTTGGGCCGGCTCGATCGACGTTGCGCTGGAAGCTCTCGTCGCCTTGCTGGTGACCGTCATCGTCGATTTCGTCATGCGCATCCTCAGCCCGAAATTCGGCCTCAGTCCCATCACGGCCCGCTACGTCGACCGGCATCGCCTTCATCTTCGTGCTTGCCATCGGTGCGTGGTTGTACGCGCTTTCTCCGAGAGTTCCTCCTGGCACGCCACCGTTGGGCAAGCGCATCGTCGGGACTTCAGGTCGTCACCTCCTCCGGCGGCCAGCTCTCGTTCGGCCAGGCCACCGTCCGCCACTTTATGAAGTTCCTCTCGCTCTTCACCGGCTCCGTCGGATTCATGATGGCCGGATGGACCAAGCGCCGCCAGGCACTGCATGACATGCCTTCGGATTCCATCGTCGTCCGCGTCGCCGAGCCCAGCCTCTCCCTCTTCGGCTTCCGCGCGTAAGCCCTGCCCTTCCGTCCGTGCAGTAGTCCTCGCGGTTCCTGTTGCCTGTCGTCCCTGTGTCCTTTGTGCCTCTGGTGAGTTCCAAACTGGCATCTGACAGCTGAGAGCTGACGGCTGCCTTTGGCGTAATATCGAATCCAGATGCTCCAATCCGTCGCCCAAATGCGCAAGTGGCTGGTATGGTTGGCCGTCGCCCTGATCGGCGTCGTCACCATCTCCTACTACGTCGCCCGATCGAGGGTGAAGCCCCAAGTTGCACAGCCTTCCCCAGGCTTTGGGCATTGACATTCAGCAGACCAGCGAGGGATTCACGCTCTCCAAGTCCGAGGGCGGGCGCACCATCTACACCATTCGCGCCTCCAACGCCGTGCAGTTCAAGAAGGGCGGCAAGGCCGACCTCAAGAATGTCAACATCGTGGTTTACGGCAAGGCGCATGACCGCTACGACCAGATCTACGGCAAGGAGTTTACCTACGATCCCGAGAGCGGTGATGTCGTCGGACTCGGCGAGGTTCACATTGACCTGCAAGGCTATGCCGAAGGCCCTACCAAGCCCGACCAGGCGCCGCCCGCCGAGCTCAAGAACCCGATTCACATCGTCACCAGTTCGCTGTCCTTCAACCAGAAGACCGGCAAGGCCCACACCGACGACACGGTGGAATTTCGGACTCTGCAGGCCTCAGGTACCGCCACGGGTGCGGACTACGACTCGCAAACCAATCAGTTGCAGTTGAAGTCCGACGTGCACATCGTCACCACCGGCGACAATGCCGCCGACATCGTCGGCTCCAGCGGTACCATCCAGAAAGATCCGCGTCAGGCAGTGTTGTTCGACGCCGGATTTACGAGCCCAACCGCACCCTCACCGCCGACAAGCTCACGATGTTCTTCGAGCCCGACAATTCCATTCAGCACGCCCAGGCCGAGGGCAACGTCAACATCGAGGTGCGCGGCCCTACCATCGTTGACATCGTTGGCCCGCGCGGCGACCTCAACATGGGGCCCGATAACGCCGTCCAGCAGGCCATCGTCACCGGCGGCGCAAAGTACAACACTCGCGGCGACAACCTCAGTCATGGCTCGGCCGATACCTTCATCCTCGACTTCGAGGCCGACAACCAGCCCAAGTACTTCCACATGGTGAAGAACGCCCGCATGCGTCAGGATCCGCAGCCCGGCAAACCGGGCTCGCCCGGGCCAGCCCATGGAGATCGCCGCCGACCAGCTCAATTTCGTGCTCGAGAACGGCAACGAGCTAAAGACCGGCGACACCGTCGGCAAGGCGCAGATCACCATCTTTCCCTCTCCGCCCGCATCCAAGTCTGCCAAAGCCGCATCCAAGCAGCCTTCGCAGGAATTCGGCTCGGCCAACTCCACCACCGTCGCGACGGCCGGCAAGTTCCACGCCACGTTCGGCCTCGACAATCGCATGCAGACACTGCATGGCTCACCCGATTCTCGCATCGTCTCCACCTCTCCCGGCGAGCCCGACAAGGCCAGCACCTCGCAGAACCTTGACGTGTCATTCGCCCCCGATGGTGGCGTTGAGAAGCTGGTGCAGACCGGCAGTTTTGAGTATCACGAGCCTTCCGCCAAGCCCGACACCGGCGGTCGCGCCATGTTTGCCGACAAAGCGACTTACACTCCCGCCGACCAGATCCTCGTGCTTAACGGTTCTCCGCGCGCTATCGACGGAGGCATGACCACCACCGCCGACGTGCTTCGCTTGAATCGCGAGTCGGGCGAGGCCTTCGCCGACGGCAATGTCAAAACCACCTACAGCGATCTCAAGCCCCAGCCGAACGGCGCCTTGCTGGCCGCCTCTGACCCGATCCACGTCACCGCTCTGCACATGACCTCGAAGCAGCAGCCCGGCGTCGCGCATTACACCGGAAACGTCCGCCTCTGGCAGGGAGCCAACGTGTTGCGCGCTCCCATCATCGATTTCGACCAGCAGAACCGCACCGTCGTCGCCCACGCCAATACCGCTCAGTCAGTCTCCAGTCTCTTCGTGCAGCAGTCCGCCGACGGCAAGCAGACGCCGGTCGACGTCACTGCCGACAAGATGACCTACGTTGATGCCGAGCGCCGTGCCCGCTACACCGGCAATGTCTTTGCCAAGAGTCCCACCAGCACCATCAGCGCGCAGCAGATCGACATCTATCTCAAGCCAGCTGAATCGCCTTCGGCCACTGCAACCTCGGCATCAGGCGAAATCCGCGATTCCCGGCTCGGAAGGCCCCAGCAAGATTGATCACATGATCGCCATCGGCAAGGTCGTCGCTACCGAACCCAACCGTCGCGCCGTCGGCGACCGCCTGGTTTACACCGCCGACGACGGCAAGTATTACCTGACCGGCAAGAACGCTAGCATTTTTGATGCCGAACACGGCCAGGTCTGGGGCGATTCGTTGACTTTCTATAGTCACGATGATAGGGTGCTGGTGGAAAGTAAGGCCCCTGCACCGACTGTTACGAAGGCTCGTATCACTAAGTAAATGCAGACGTTATCGGCTGATGAGATCGGGAAAAGTTACCGCGGACGCAGGGTCGTCAACGGCGTCAGTCTCCACGTAAAACAAGGTGAAGTTGTCGGCCTTCTCGGCCCCAATGGCGCCGGTAAAACCACCAGCTTCTACATCATCGTCGGCCTCATCCCCACCGACACCGGCCGCGTGGTAATCAACGACCAGGAAATTACCGATGTTCCTATGTACCTGCGGGCGCGGAACTTCGGCATCAGCTACCTGCCGCAGGAGCCGTCCATCTTCCGCAAGCTGACCGTGGAAGACAACATCCTCGCGGTTCTGGAAGCCCAGCCGATTTCCTGGCACGAGCGTCGCGAACGCCAGGAGCGGCTGATCGACCAGCTCAGTCTGGGCGTCATCCGCAAGAATATGGGGTACGCCCTGTCGGGAGGAGAACGCCGCCGTGTCGAGATCGCTCGCTGCCTTTGCATCTCGCCGTCGTTCATCTTGCTCGACGAGCCGTTCTCGGGCATCGATCCCATCGCCGTGCTCGAGTTGCAGAGAATTATCTCTGAACTGCGAGCGAGTGGCATCGGAGTGCTGGTGACCGACCACAACGTGCGCGAGACGCTGTCGGTTACCGATCGCGCTTACATCATTAATGAAGGAAGAATTTTCCGTGCCGGGACTCCTGAGCAGCTCGGCAACGATCCCGAAGTCAAACGGGTGTACCTCGGCGAGAGCTTCTCGCTGCTTTAGGATTTTGAAAGGGCACGGCTTTCGCGTGCCGAAAGTTGCTCTTTATTAGTTTTCCGTCGCGGACTTCAGTCCGCGCTCGTTGCTTTAGGTTTAGAATTTTCCCAGGAGGAATCGGGCCCACAGGGTTTCCGCAGTCATGGTTTTATTGCAGCCCAAATTGAGTCTTCGCGTCTCGCAGAAGCAGATTCTGACGCCTGGGCTGGTGCAGATGGTCAGTGTCCTCGCGCTCAACAAGCTTGAGCTGACCGACATGATCACCGCCGAACTGACCGAAAACCCCGTCCTCGAAGAACTCGAAAACATCGTTCCCCTCCTCGACGACGTCTCCGCCCGCGAGGAGCAGAAGGAGCGTGACAGCTCCGCCGCCACCCTGGAAGAAGCCCCCAAGACCGCCGAAGAGAAGGACCCCTTCGAGGAAATCGATTTTGGCTCCTTCTTCCGCGACTATCTCGATCCCGGCATGCGCACTTCCATCGAGATGGAGGACAACGAGAAGCCCTCGTTCGAAAACTTCCTCTCGAAGCCGACCACCCTTGTCCGACCACCTCCTCTGGCAGCTCGGCTCCCTGCACGTGAACGACGACGTCTACCGCGCCGCCGAGCTTGTCATCGGCAACCTCAACGACGACGGCTACCTCATCGCCACCGAGGACGAACTCCTCGGCCTGATGGGCTACGAGCAAAGCCTGCCTCGACGCTGCTCACCCGCAGGAGCGCCTCCCGCGCCCGCTTGCCGTGTCCGCGCCATTCGAGCCTGTCGCTGCAGCGGTCGCCGCCGAGCCGCCCTAGAGACCCGCTCCGCCGTCGGCCGGCCCCATCGCCGATGCCTCCGCTTCCATGTCCCCGCGCCCGGCCCTGGTTCCGCCGCGCACCGAGCCTTCTCGCGTGCCCTTCAGCCGCGATGCCCTGCGCGAAGCCATCGACCTTGTTCGCCAGCTCGACCCCATCGGCGTTGGCGCCCGCGATTTGCGCGAGTGTCTGCTGGCCCAGCTCCATCACCTGAAAACCATCGAGCGCAAGAACGGCAATGGCAATCATCTTGCCGAGAAAGAATCGCTCGATGACGCCATCGTCATGGTCGACCAGCACCTCCACGCCCTCCAGAACAAGAACTACAAGGAAATCGCCAAGGCCATGGGACGCCCCCTCGAAGCCGTCACCAGCGCCCTCGATTTCATTCGTACCCTCGATCCCCGCCCCGGCCTGCGCTACAACAAGGCCGAGACCCGTCTCATCGAGCCTGACGTTGCCTTCGTCAAGCACGGCGACGAGTTCATCGTCGTGATGAACGACGAAGAGGTTCCGCAGTTGCGCCTCAATCCGGCCTACCGCCGCCTCTTGAACCGCGATGCCGCCGAAAAAGACGTTCGCAACTACGTCAAGGAGCGTTACAAGTCGGCCATCCAGCTCATCAAGAACATCGAGCAGCGCAAGCAGACCATCCTGCGCGTGTGCTACGTCATCCTCGCCCGCCAGCGCGACTTCCTCGACCACGGCATCGACCACCTCAAGCCCATGATGATCAAGGAAGTGGCCGAGGAGATCGGTGTGCACCCCTCGACCGTCAGCCGCGCCGTGGCCAACAAGTACGCTCACACTCCGCAAGGCGTCTTCGAACTGCGTTACTTCTTCACCGAGAGCGTGAACGGCCCCGAGGGCGGCGGCACTTCGCTGCTCATCCTCAAGCGCCGCGTCAAGAAGCTCATCGAGGACGAAGATCCCGCCCACCCGTTGACCGACGAGCAGATCACCCTCATCCTCCAGAGGCAGGGCATCCAGGTCACTCGTCGCACGGTTGCGAAGTACAGGGAAGACATGCGCATTCCCAGCACCCACCAGCGCAGGGTAAAGGATTAGCTGTACCGGCTACCGGCAGACTTGCTTTGGGAGCGTTTTGAATCGGAACAGCATGACCGTCGCATCAAAATCCGCTATCAGAGATGTTTTGAAACAGAACGGTTCTTCAACCGTCCAAACAGTTTGCGCTACTCAGAATTGGCATCAGGGCATGACTTCAGTCGTGCCGCG
The DNA here is from genome assembly GCA_963751155.1 of uncultured Acidobacteriaceae bacterium. Lineage (GTDB taxonomy): Bacteria > Acidobacteriota > Terriglobia > Terriglobales > Acidobacteriaceae > DASRAA01. Next base: position 63,333 of record CAVVTL010000031.1, read on the forward strand.
TCACGCTCTTTTTTGTACCTCCGGCGCGGACTTCAGTCCGCGCCGATAGAAGGGAGCTCCATGAACGTAGAGTACCTGGCACGTCAGTACGAAATCACTCCCGCCGTTCGTGACGAGGTCGAGGAGGGCCTCGGCAAACTCAGCAAGATTCTCGGTGAGAGCATCAAATCCAAGGTCATCCTGACCAACGAAAAGCACCGCTTCATCGCCGAAATCACCGTCAAGCGACGCCGCGGCCAAATCGTCGGCCTCGCCGAGTCCACCGACATGGTCGTCGCCATCGGCCAGGCCCTTGAGCACATCGAGACCCAGGCACTCAAGAGCAACGGCCGCCGCCGCGCCACCACCCGCAAGGCCAAGGACAAGAGCTGGAAGTCCCCGGTCGAAGCCGAGCCCGAGGTGCAGATCTCGGTTGGCGCCAACGCCTCCACCGCCGTCCCCGTCATGGTGCACAAGTTTCCGTCCATCGCCCGCACCACCGAGGCGCACCTGGTCAAGTCGTCCGACTCCATCGCCATGCGCCCCATGACCATCGAAGAAGCGGTGAAGGAGTGCGAGTTCCGCGACCGCGACGTCTTCGTCTTCCGCGACGCCAAGGGCCGCGTCAAAGTCCTCCACCGCCGCAAAGACGGCAAAATCGAACTCATCGAAGTGCCGTAGCGTTCCACCCAACTAACCCAGAAAAAAGGGACACCATCCGGTGTCCCTTTTTTCGCCCCGCCAATTTCCAACTCGTTCACAGCGAACTCCGCGTGCCCTTCTCACTCATTCCGCAGATACGCCGTGCTGTCCGCCACGCACTTATTCGCCTCGACATTCGGGTTCGGCTTTGCCGCCGGACACGCGGACCGCTGCTTCTGGCCTGTCGGCTGGGTCAGTTTCGCGTTGGCTGCGTTCGCGGTCCACTTGTCGTACGCAACCCATAGGCCCGTGTCCGAACTGTTCACGTCGCATGCCGTGGGGTTGGTCTTCGTGCACACTTCCAGCTGATACACCGGATGGATTTCCCACAGGGAGCTTCGGAACGGTGGCTTGGTATTCGCGTTTTCCGGTGCCTTCTTGGAAAACGGCTGATTGCACGGAACGTGCGCGTTGTCATAGAACAACTGTCCCGTGATGCGCACCACGTTCTTCACCGGCGTCTTCAGATCGAGATTGGCCCACGTGGCCGGCCGGAAGTGCGGCGTGATCTCCGCCGTAAGGCTCGCGCACTCATCCTGCGTTCGGTCGCCACTCGGATCCAGCAGCGGAATATGCAGATCGTTGTTGGCAAACCCCTGGACGTTGCAATTGACCGCTTCACCCGTTTCGCTCGACGCGCAATCCGATACGTGTGCCACCAGGATCCACGCCTTCAGGCGCACCACGCTGCCTTCGCCGATCTTCGTGCCGTTTACGTCGTAGAAACCATGCAGCGAAGTTCGGCTGTCCAGGTCGACGGTTTCCCACCCGTTGGTTTTCGCCGTCGTTCCCATCTTCTGCAGCGTCGCGAAATCTACTGTCGTGGTCTGTGAAGTGTCGGCGCACAGGTTGTTTTTCGCGCCGCTTTGCAGCGCTTTAGCCTTCGCATCGCCCGTGTGGCCCGGTTGGGGCCTTTCCACCGCCCCGCAGTTCCCGCATTTCACATAAGGATCCGGCTTCGTCGCAATGCTGTCGAAGGGCAGTTTGCAGCCCGACGGCAATTGGAACGAGTCTGATTGCGCCAGCGCCGCAGCGCACAGCCAACTGCACGCCAGACCGGCGAGAATGGTCGATAGCACGCGAACTGCTTTGCGGGAGTCCATCATCGTTCGTCCTCTTTCTACGCTTTTCGGATTGACCGTTTACCCGCCGCGGACGGAAGCCAAATGCTCCGATTTCCCGCGAGTGCACGGTCTACGATTGCGATAGTGGCCGACGATGTTAGTAAGGTGGGTTGGCGAAGTCAATGGCATGCACGTGGTGAATTGCCGCGTTGGCGATGTGCCCAACGGCTTCGGTGAGCTCGCAGCTCCATCCCGGGTTGGCCCGCTCTCACTTCCACCCCGACGGTTGGATGGCTATAACTATCAATAAAATTAGTACTTTACAAGCAGTTTCATCCCAATCCATTGAAAACTGCTAAAGAGGCGCGTCCAGGAAAAACTACACTTGTCGCCAGTCTTCGTGCGCAGTTGTGTTCAGTTTAGTTCCCGGAAGGCGTTGAGGGTTTCTGGCTTCCGTCGGGAGGCGGTGCTGCCGGCGGCGTTTCCTTCTGCGGAGGCAGAGGGTAGTAGCCGTGCTTGGCGGTGACCAGCAGGCCGGGACGCTTCACGCGCACTTCGATGTCGCGATAGGAGCTCGACGCCCGTTGCGGGGTGGTGTAGCCCAGGGTGTACTGGTTGCGCGCCTGCGAGGTGATGGTCTGGTAGGCGCTCTCGATGGTCTCGCGGGAGAACGACTCGATCAGGTCTCCGCCGGTGGCGTTGGCGTACTTGGGAAGAATGTCGGTGTAGCCCTGTCCGGGGATGTGCAGCTTGTCGAGCTTGTTCATGCCGGGAATGGCCGGGCCCTCGACGCCCACGGCGTAAATGGCGATGTCGTTGGTCAGGAGCACCTTGAGGACCTGAGCATAGCTGGCGCGGCTGCCGTATTCATAACCGCTGCTGATGACGAAGATGATCTTGCGGGTGGTGCGCGGCTGATGGGCGAGCTCTGTCGCGGCGTTCAGGATGGCGTCGTTGAGTACGTGCGACTCGCGGGTGTTCACCTGGTTGGTCAGCGGAAGCTGGCCGGGATCGACCGGCTTGCCATTCGTGGTGGGGCCGGAGCCGAAGGGTCCGCCCACAACCGGGGTTCCGGGGTTGGCGCCGCGCAGGTCGCGAATACGTTGCAGCGCGAGCTGCAGACGCTGGGGATTGCCGAAATCAGCCTGCTTCTGGACGGTGTTGCCATAAGTGAACACGGCGACCTTGTCGAAAGGGCCGAACGAGCCGTCGAGCGCCGAGTATGTCGCCGCCACTTTCTTGAGCGTGTTCTCGGAGATGCCGAGGTCGATGATGACGGCTGCTGAAAGCGGGAAGGCGTCGCTGGTGAAAAAGGTGATCGCCTGCTTGACGTTGTCTTCGTAAATGCTGAAGTCCTGGGCGAGCAGGCCGTCGATCATCTTGCCGTCTTTGTCCTTCACCGCGACCGGCACGGTGATGAAGTTGACGTTGACTTCGAACTTGAAGAGTTCGTCGTAGTCGTTGCCGGGGCCGGCGGCTTGTCCGGCCGGCATGGTCTTGATGCCCTGTGAACCGGGCGGCGGGGCCTGGGGATTGCTCCCGTTGGGCGAGGAATTTGCGTCGGGACGAGTGTTCTCCGTGCCCGCCGGGTTAGTCTTCGATGTGCCAGGCGTTTCGTCATTCATCCCCGGAACCGGGGCGGTGACGTCGGGCAACGGCTCAGGCGCGGGCGCCGGAGCGTTTTTCTGTGGGCTCGGAGCATCCGGAAATGGCTGCTGTGCAAGCGCAAACGGTGCGGCCAGACACACTGCCGCCAGCAAGAAAACCCAAATAGCGCATGCACGCTTCGACATAATCAGTGGCTGGTCTCCAAGAAAGCCGGAACTCAGCCTCAGTATAACCGTATCCGGCAAGTCGCGACATCCCGGCCAGTGTTACGCCCGGTGGGATTGCAATACAATGAAGTCATCCGAAAATAAGAAGGTATTTCGTTGATACGTCTCCGTTGCTTCGTATTCGCTGTGATGTTGCTGTTGCCGGCCGCGCCCCTGATGGCGCAATTTACCGTGCATGACCAGGAACCGCCGCAATCCACGGTGCCTCCGCAAAAGACGCAGGAGCCTGAGGCCGAGGCGTCGGGCGAGGTTTTCAAGGCCCAGGTCAACGTCGTCAATATCTTCTTTAATGTGAAAGACAAGCACGGACTGCTGATTCCCGGCCTGCAGAAAGACGATTTCGAGGTCTTCGAAGACGGCAAGCCGCAGACCATTAAGTACTTCGCCGGCGAGTCGGACCAGCCCCTTACGCTGGGGCTGCTGATCGACACCAGCCCGAGTCAAACCCGCGTGCTGACCATCGAGCAGGAGTCGTGCGTCGAGTTCCTGCACAGCGTACTGCGGCCCAAGGACCTCGCCTTCCTCATCAACTTCGACTCCGACATCGACCTCGACCAGGACTACACCAACAACGTCGCCTCGCTGAAGCGCGCTCTCGACAAGCTGCAGATCGGCGGCGGTTCGGCCGGCGGTGGGCCCGTCGGACTCGGTGGTGGTCCGGTCCCGAATTCACATCCGCGCAGTACCGCGCTGTATGACGGGATTTATCTTGCCGCCGATGAGAAGCTCAAGAACGAAGTCGGACGCAAGGCCATGATTGTTTTCACCGACGGCGAGGACGAAGGCAGCCAGCTGAGAATTCGCGACGCCATCGAAGCCGCCCAGAAGGCTGACACCATCTGCTACGTCATCCTCATCGCCGATCGCGGAGGCTGGTACCAGGGCTTCGGCCTCGGCGACATGAAGAAGCTGGCGGAAGAAACCGGCGGCCGCGTCATCGAGGTCGGCAACAACCAGCAGAAACTGCGCGCCGCGTTCGACCAGATCCAGATGGAGCTGCGCAGCCAGTACAACGTGGGCTATACCCCCACCAATCGCAAGCTCGACGGCTCGTACCGCAAGATCCAGATCAAAACCAAGAGCAACGACTATAAGGTGCAGGCGCGCCAGGGCTACTACGCCCACGCCGGCGAGTAGCGGCTACCAGGTCGTAAACGGCTTCTTCACCAGGTTGGAGTTAAAGTAGCGCGGATCGCCAGTCACTTCTTCTCCGAGCCAGTCCGGCTTCGGATAGCTCTGGTGCTCGTCCTTGAGCTCGACCTCGGCCACGATGAGTCCGCGATTGTCGCCCTCGAACTCATCGATCTCCCAAACGATGTCGTCCTGCGGAAGCCGATAGCGGGTCTTCTCCACGATGGGGCGCTCGCACAGTTTGTCGAGCATCTCGTTGGCATCGGCCAGCGGGATCTCGTATTCATACTCCGACCGCGCGGCTCCGACGGTAATGCCCTTGATGGTTAGGAAACCCTGCTGCCCGGCGACACGCGCGCGCACGGTACGCTCTTTTACCGTGCTCAGATAGCCCTGCCGGTAGCGCTTGCCGTGCGCCTGAGCGCGCCACGAGTCGCCCTTCACCAGAAACTTGCGTTCAATTTCTTTGCCCATAAGACTTTCTCCATTTCGGCTAGCCCCAGCCTAAAATGCGGCGAATCTCGCGAATGTAACTCACATTCGGTTGGTGAATGCCGAGCTTGGCCACCAGTTCCAGCACAGCGTCAGGATCGGTCGATTCCACCGCAACTGTATCCCTCGCCTCGCCATTAATCGTGATCAGCGAGTACTCCGCCGCACATTCGCCGATCTTGAACTGGTAGCGCGTCTTAGTGACCTCGACGATGGCGATCATAGACTCGGATTGAATTACGCTGTGGATAAACAGGTCGTATGTATAGGAAGGCAGGATGAGTGTCGGGGCCGCAATCTGCAAGCTCGGGAACACCTGCTCGACGACGTCGGCCTGGCTGATTGGAAACCCAGCTTTCAAAATAGGTTTCCACTGCTCCAGTCCGCGGTCTTCGGCGACGAGGACCTTGATGTCCATGAGTTTGTCGCGAATCTTGGCGTTGCAGCGCTCCGTGACCTGCGAGATGAGGTAGGTTTCCGCGCTCTTCGCCTCGCGCGCCTGGCCTAGCGCTTCCAGCTTGGCGCGCAACGGCGCGAGCGACTCCGCCCAAATGCGAAATTCGTAACGCGGTTTGATTTCCGGCATGTTTGTCCTCTACGAACTTCCAACCACCGGCGAGTATATGCCAATTGCCTGACCCGCGGAGAACCTACGGCGTATCCAAGGTCAGTCAGGGCAGGGAACCGCAGATCTGCCGCGTTGCAGAGGTCGAACAAGTACGCGGCTTCGCCGATTGACCTCGCTCGGGCTATCCAAATTCGACGGCGGGCTATCTGATCGGATAGTTCCTCTTGCGGGTTGATTCAGGCGGCGCAGCCCCGCGAGTCGCCGGCTTCCATTTCCATCGCGGGCAAGTTGCTTGCGAATGAACAAGTTCTGGCTCACGCCGAACTGCCGACCGTTTCTGTTGCACAGATGGACAATAGATGGTCGCAAACTTGCTCTCTTGCCAGCCAAGAATTCCCACGGAGGTGCGGTATGAAATATCTAAGGATGGTAGTTTTTACGTTGGCAGTTGCGGCGGTTTCGTTAGGGGCGTTGCCGGCTTTCTCGCAGCAGGAGATTGACCCGGATCACTTCGATCAGCCGATTGCCTCGAAGCCGGCGGCGAAGCCCTCCGCCCACAAGGCTCCGGCACAACAAAAAAAGCAGGGGAAGACTCACCCGAGTCGCGCTGCAAAACCGCACACTACCCATACGGCGGCATAATTTCGGCGAGGCGGCTGGCCTACGCCCAGTTGCGGGTGCGCTCCAGAAACTCGGTAATCCATGCCGAGCGGATGGCGGCCAGCTTCTGTTCGTCGAACTTCTCCGGGTCGCCCTTAAACTCGTTGAGCTGGGTAATGTAGTCGTGCAAACGCTTCAACTCGACCTTGTCGGGCTCAACCGCGGGAAACGTGTTGGAAAGCGTGATCCCGATTCTGCTGATGTCTTCCCACGTCAATTCCTGTGCCATGAGCTTCCTCCGGAACGTGTGAGGGATTATATCGCAAGTCGCGGCAGTCCGAGTTGGCCCACAACTGCCAATGGCCATCGTGGGCGCCCGGTTTACTTCGCTATCGGAGACGTCTGGCTCGCCACGCACTGCCACTGGCCGCTGGGCATCTTGATCCAGGTGTCGGTCCACTGCTCGTGTACGTTGAACGGCTTGCCGTCGTTGGCGCCCTTGCCGTCGTAAACGCCGGTCGCGATGGCGGTGTCGCCATAGACGACGACCTTCACGTCCTTGTTCTCCGCGCTCGTCCACTTGGTCTTCTTGTAGGACGCGACGGTCTCGGACTTGCCAGTGACTTTGCCTTCGCTCGAAGTGTTGATGAACTTCTCGGCCAGCAGCGGGATAAGCAGGTCAACGTTGTTGGTCTTCTGCGACTGCAGCCACTGGTCTTCCAGGGCGGCAACGGCTTTCTCGGTCGATTGCGACCATGCGGCAGTTGCCAGAACCAACATACCGACTACGCAGATCAAAACTTTCTTCATGAAGATGGCTCCTTAAGTATTGGTTGAGATTGGGTGGAAGTTCGGCCGGAGATGGGCGTCCGACGCGTCTCTGCATTGAATAGGGCACGCGAGGAGATGTCAAACCGGGCGGTAGAGACTGTGAACCCACAGTTGCCAACGGAGGGTAATTGCAGGCCATCCGCCGGACCGGGATGTGGCGTCCGCGCGTCGATTTCGTTGCGAAGATGGACGAATTTTCGTATGCTGACGCCATGAATGTTGATCTCACCCCGGAGCAGAAGGCGTTTGCACAGCGCGCCATTGAGAGTGGGCGACTAAGTTCGGAAGATGACGCGGTGCGGCAAGCGCTTGCGTTATGGGAAGAGCGCGAGCGGCAACGTGCCGAGTTTCTTCTGACCCTGAACGAGGCCAAGGCGTCGGTGGCGCGGGGCGAAAGCCTGGACGTTACTCCTGAGATGATGCAGCAACTTGCCGCGCAAGTGAAGGAACGCGGACGCGCCCGCCTGCTGGCTGACCTCAACGCGTCCCGCTGATGGCGCACCGACTTGCCCTACGCGCCCCAGCCGATCTCGATGACATTTGGTATTACGTCGCCACTGAAAGCGGTAGCCTCGCGACCGCCGACCGCCTGATTGAGACCATCACCGACCGTTTTCTCGCGCTGGCGAGCTTTCCTTATCTCGGACGTTCCCGGGAAGGAGATTTCGGCCCCGGATACCGCAGCCTGGCCGTTGGGGAATACGTGATTGTGTACTGCATAGAAAATGATGGCGTGCAGGTCCTTCGTGTGGTGCACGGGCGACGGGACCTGGAGAGGCTGTTTGGCGGCTGAATTCGGTTGAATCGAGACGTTCCGCTGGTAGAAGCTCTTCGGGACTCCGACGAACATCCACGCTCAAGCTTCGCTCGAACGACGCACCCTCAGGGAGATTTCTAGGTCGACGGGAAGCGCTGACCGGGCCACCAGTCACTCGCCTCACAATCCCCCGTGGAGTTTGCCGAAGGTGTGGGCAAGCATGAGCGACATGACCAGCATGCCTGCGCCGAGAACCAGCGCGTGTTTGGTTTTCCGTAGCTCGAAGCTGCCGACACGACATAGCAGCAGGTAGGCGATGGCGAGATTGAAGAGACCCCAGAGCACGTTGACCATCGAGGACGACAAGCCTACTCCGGGTGGCGATGCGAATGGACTCTGGAAGGCGTTGCCGGAGACTCCATTGCTGAGGTGGGGCAAGGTGTTCGCGAGGAACGCGCCTCCGAAGAAGTATGCGAGATAATGGTACCAGCGCATGAGTGCTCCCTTCTGGGTGGCAATGGTAACAGGGGGAGGGTATCGCGGGTGGCCCACATTTGCCTTCTGTTGGCAAATGTGGGGTTGCGAGATGCGCGGCTGGCCTGCCAGCCTATGAGCTATCTTGACAGAAATCCTAATAGGAATGACAATAGTAATGCTGCTAGAAAGAACTTAGCAATATGTCATCGGCTATTCGCAAAACCCGGTCGTTTTCGCTCGATCCGGACGTGTTGTCGCAAGTGGATCGCACCAAGGGAAGCGCTTCCGCGAGCGAGCGCGTCAATCATCTGCTGAAATATGCCTTGGAGATGGAAAGCAAGGCCGACCTCTTTGAGGAGGCAGCGCGCTTCTTTGACGCTGCGCCCGATCAGCGTGAGGAACGCCGGGCATTCCAACGTGCCGCCGTCAGGTCCTGGGCACGGGGATGAGCGCATGGAAGCGGGCTAACAAACCCTCCGGCTGGTTTCCCCGGCGTGGCGAGGTTTGCCTGATTGACCTCGACAAAGAGCGACCCGCCGTCATTATTTCGAGCGACAGCCTTAACGCGCATTCTCTGGACGTTTGCGTACTACCTGTCTCCACAGCCGAGCACAGGGCCTTCTCCCTGCGTCCCAAAGTAAAAGCCGGCGACGGGGGGCTGAAGCACGATTCCTGGGTCAAGTGCGACCAGCCGACAACGGTGGAGAAGAGCCTGGTTATCTATCCGCCGCTGGGTTCTCTGTCGGCGGCAAACATGCAGGCCATCGAGAACGCGGTGACGGCGGCGCTGCAGCTTCCGTAGAAGGCTTCGGTCAGTGACCTAGACGGTCCACCCGTCGACGCGCCCTTGATAGGCTGCTTGGTGGCTGAACTGTGTTTCGTCGAGACGTTCCGCGCGTAGGAGTTTTTCAAGACTCTGAGGTACCCTGAGGGACATTTCTAGATTTAGGGGAAGCGTTGACCGAGTCCCCCGCTTGAATCAAGTGAAATTGAGCTTTTTCTAAAACGCTGATGCCTTACCCCCGCAGAGAGTGACAGCCGGGTGCCCCAGGTTCGCCCTTCTTTTGGGCTAACCTGGGCGAACCAAGACTCGATCCATCGCCTTATCACACTCCACCGTGACCCACGTCCTAGCGCGCTCTCCTGCCCCTTAGCCTAAACTGTCCAAATGGAAGGATGAGGGAGAGCTGTCGTCTCAAGATCGGCAGCCGGACACTACCCCCAACTCCAGTAGGTGGTTCGACCTGTGACTGGTTCCATTCGCTGTTGCGTTTTTGCTCATCTCGCCGCCAATCCCCCCGTCCAGCCCCCAAAATCCCAGCCTAACTCCTTTATTAAGACGAATTTGCCTGTAAGTCCTACGGGCAGACGAATTTGCGCGGAAATTGCCCGTAACTCCATGAAAACGAGGAATTTCGGGGGGGAGGGGGAGGGGGGTACCCCAACCCGTCACAATTCCCGTTTTGGAACTACCGCAATCCCCAACTCCTTGAGCTGCTTGTCGCTCACTGGAGTCGGCGCGTCCATCATCAGGTCGATGGCTTTGGCTGTCTTGGGGAATGGGATGACTTCGCGCAGGCTCGTGGCGCCGGCGAGGATCATCACGATGCGGTCCAAGCCAAGCGCGATACCGCCATGCGGAGGAGTTCCGTATTGCAGCGCCTCCAGGAAGTAGCCGAAGCGCAGTTGCTGCTCTTCGGGAGACATGCCGAGCGCTTTAAAAATGATGCTCTGGATGTCTTGCCGGTGAATACGGATGGAGCCCGAGCCGAGCTCGGTACCGTTGAGCACAACGTCGTAGGCGAGCGAGCGCGCCGCGCCCGGGTCGCTCTCGAGGATCGCCATGTCTTCTTCGTGCGGCGAGGTGAAGGGATGATGCGCCGCGTTCCAGCGTTTCTCGGTCTCGTCCCATTCGAACATCGGGAAGTCGGTGACCCAGAGGAAGCGGAAGTCGCGGCGGTCGAACGCTCCGTGCTTGGCGGCGAACTTCTGGCCGAGCGCGAGACGGAATTGTCCGGCGGCGGCGTAGATGGCTGTGGCTTCTTTGCGCGATTTGGCCGCGTTGCCGACTTCGGCGCGCTTGCTACCAGCGACGATGACGAGCAGGTCGTCGGCATTCGGTTTCGCAATGTCGCGAATCTTTGAAACGGCGTCCGGAAAGGTCTTTTCGAGGCGCTTGATGTCTTCGAAAACCTTGGCGTCGCGGCGGTCGCCAAAGAGCAGCTTGAGGTCGTCGCGCTCTTTGCGCGAGAGCTCACCGACTTTGGGAGTAACGATTGCGACGATCGGCAAATCAGGATCGACGTTAAGTGTCGCGAGATTCTCCGGTGCGAACGCCGACTTCACATCCGACATCGCCGGCAACCGCATGTCGGGCTTGTCGATGCCGTACAAACGAATCGCCTCGTCGTAACTCATGCGCGGAAACGGCGTGACAATGTCAACGCCGATGGTTGTCCACGCAGCGGTAAGGAAGCCTTCGACGATGGCGTAGATCCCTTCGGGGCGCGCGAAGGTCATCTCGAGGTCAATCTGGGTGAACTCGGGCTGGCGGTCGGCGCGCAGGTCTTCGTCGCGGAAGCAGCGCGCGATCTGGAAGTATTTGTCGAAGCCCGCGATCATGAGGATCTGCTTGAACTGCTGCGGCGATTGCGGCAGGGCGTAGAACTCGCCGGGGTGCACGCGGCTGGGCACGAGGTAGTCGCGCGCGCCTTCGGGCGTGGATCGCGTCATCATCGGCGTCTCGATTTCGTAGAAGCCCTGTGCGTTGAGGTATTCGCGGATGGCCAGCGTCACGCGGTGACGCAGCGCGATGTTGGCGTGCATCTCGGGACGGCGCAGGTCGAGATAGCGATACTTGAGGCGCACCTCTTCGTTGGCGATGTCGTTGTCAGAGGGCGAGAAGGGCAGCGGCTTAGAGTCGTTCAGCAGCCGCAGCTCGTCGGCAACGACCTCGATTTCGCCGGTGGGAATGTTCGGGTTGATGGTACCGGCGTCGCGCAGTTTGACGCGGCCGACGACGGCGATGACGTACTCCGAGCGCAGTCCCTCGGTCTTCTTGTGCATCCCGGCCCCAGCGTCGGCGGTGATGACGACCTGTGTAAGGCCTGTGCGGTCGCGCAAGTCGAGGAAGATGAGGTTGCCGAGATCGCGGCGGCGGTTGACCCATCCCATGAGAACGATGCGGGAGCCGGCATCGGAGGCGCGGAGGTCTCCGCACATATGAGTGCGTTTGAGTTCACCTAGAAAATCGAGCATGAAGGGTCCTTAATAAGAGGAAAGCTCAATTTTACTGTATGGGAAGGGCGGCCGCGCGATTTGGAGGTTGCACGCTGAGGATGCCTTCGGGTTGAATCGCTAGTTCGAAGCGCGCAGGTACTCGGCCAGCTTTTCGCGGGCGACCGACTCCTGCTTGCCGGTGCCGAGTTCCTTGACGGCGAATTGGCCGCTGGACTTACTTCGTTCTCGCCCACGATGACGATGTACTTCGCACCGGATTTTTCGGCGGTTTCGAAAGACTTCTTGAGGCGGAAGGATTCATCGCCTAGATCGGCACGGACACCGGCGCGGCGAAGTTCGCGGGCGAGCTTTAGCGCGTGCGGATTCATGGTGGCCCCGAGTGGAGCGATGTAGGCGTCGAGCTTGGCGTCGGCTGTGACGCCTTCGGCTTGCAAGGCGAGGATGAGGCGGTCTTCGCCGATGGCGAAACCGATGCCCGGAGCTTTGGGGCCGTCGAGCGACTCGGAGAGGCCGTCGTAGCGTCCGCCGCCCAGCACTGCGCTCTGCGCGCCCAAGTCGCCGTGGGTGAACTCGAACGTCGTGCGCGTGTAGTAGTCCAGGCCTCGCACCATGCGCTCGTTGATGATGTACGGAATCCCAACGGCGTCGAGCATGGCGCGCACTGCGGCGAAGTTCTCGCGGCAAGGCTCGTCGAGATACTCGCTGATTTTAGGCAGGCGTTCGATGATGGGCTGGTCTTCGGGCACCTTGCAGTCGAGCACGCGCAGCGGGTTGGTTTCGGCGCGGCGCTGGCAATCGGCGCACATCAGGTGGACAACCGGTTTCAGCGCGTCGCGCAGTGCCTGGTTGTAGCGGGCGCGGTCGGCGGGGCAACCGACAGAATTGAGTTGCAGCGTCCAGCCACGCAATCCGAGCTCGTCGAGCAGAGTGGCAAGCATGTCGAGGACCTCAGCGTCGCGCGCGGGAGACTCGCTGCCCGAGCTGGGCGGCCCGATGCTCTCGGCGCCGATCTGATAGAACTGGCGGTAGCGGCCTTTCTGCGGGCGCTCACGGCGGAACTGCGGGCCGATGTAGTACAGCTTCTGCAGCGTGCCGCGCTTGTCGAGTTGGTGCTCGATGTAGGCGCGAACGACGCCGGCCGTGTTCTCGGGGCGCAGGGTGAGCGATTGCGACTTTTCGCTGGCGGCGCGGGCCTTGTCTTCCCAGGTGAACATCTCCTTGGTGACGATATCGGTTTCTTCGCCGACGCTGCGGGAGAACAGTTGCGTGTCTTCGAAGACGGGCGTGCGGATCTCGTGAAAATTGTAGCGGGCGAAAACGTCGCGCACGGTGGCCTCGACCCGGTTCCAGAGGTCGGTGTCGGGCGGGAGAAGGTCACGGGTTCCGCGGATGGATTTAATCATGGTGACTGGTTACTGGTAGCTGGTAACTGGTGGCTTCGCTAGATCAGCAACCAGTTGCCAGTGACCAGTTACCTCTTCTTTTCCGCCAGATACGTCTCTTTGTATCCCAGATAGTTCTTGGCGTATCGCAATATCGTCTGCTGCTCTTCTTCGCCGAGTTGCTTGCGAACCTTGCCGGGGACACCCATGACGAGCGACCCGGGCGGAATCACGGTCTCCTCGGGAATGAGCGTGCCGGCGGCGATGATGGAGCCAGCGCCAATGCGGGCGCCGTTGAGGATGATGACGCCCATGCCGATGAGGCAGCGGTCTTCGACCACGCAGCCATGCAGGGTGACGCTATGGCCGACGGTGACCCAGTCGCCGACGATGACCGGCCACTGGTTCAACATGCCATGCATGACGGAGTTGTCCTGAATATTGCTGTTGGCGCCGATGCGGATGGAGTGCACGTCGCCGCGAACGACAGCGTTCATCCAAATGCTGGCGTTCTCGCCGAGCACGACGTCGCCGACGACCTGCGCGGATTCGTCCACGTAGCACGTGTCGGGGATGGTGGGCCAGGTGCCTTTGTAGGAGCGGATCATAACTGGATTCTTGAAAATATCACGCCGGACGAGGGGAGCGAAACCTGCCGAGTCCTCGAAAGTGACTTCGCGAGTAAAGTATTCGAATGAAACCGAATGACGTCCCCGACTCCGATCGCAAGCCCAAGTCCAAACTCGCCCAGAAATCATTCCTTCGGAGACACTCCCTCGGTCTGGGTGCGGCGGCGGTTGTGGGCGCCTTGATCGTGGCCTACACGCGCGCTGATCCGGCGACGCATCTCGGCTCGTTTTTCGGCAACGCCATCGCCGACTGGACGGGCGTGCTGGTCACCGTGATCATGACCAAGCACCTGTATGAAAAAGGATCGGCGGAGAGCAAGCAGCCGAAAGGGAAATTGCGATCCCCAGTCCTGGAGTTCCTGCGCGAACACTCGCTGACCGTGTTTCTGGTGATCACCTGGATTGGTTGGGTGTACCTCTTCCACAGAATGGACACGGGCAGCCGCTGGGGACAGGTCGTGGGCAACGTGGTCTCGGAGTGGACGCAGATCCTCGGACTGGTGTGGATGACGAAGATTTTGATGGAGACGGGATCGAAAGAGAGTTCACGTTGACGCGCGCTTCGTAACCGTGCACACTCCGAGTTAGCGGCGAACGCGGCCGACTCAGCTAGCGTCATCGGAGGACACATGCGGCCATTAACATTGATCGGACTAGTTGTGCTGGTGCTGGGAATTCTCGCTTTCGTCGTGCCGATCCCCACCAGTCACACGCACGGCGCGAAAATCGGAGACGCCACGATCGGTATCACCACGCAGAGCAGCGAGAAACTCTCGCCCGTTGTTGGCGGTGTCTTGTGTCTCGCAGGTGCGGTGCTGCTGATCGCGGGAGCTCGCAAGAGCGCATAAAAATCGATCGCGCCAGGTTGCTGCGCACTAGACACCAGCCCCGCCTAGCTTGTAATTTGTTCTGGTTATAACCCACCGGCAAGCAAAGGACCAAAGGCAAACCTTATGTATTTCGAGCAGTTCTATCTCGGTTGCTTAGCGCACGCTTCGTATTTGTTGGGATCGGAGGGCGAGGCGATCGTCGTCGATCCGCAGCGCGACGTGGACATTTACCTGGAAGCTGCGGAGAAGCAGGGGCTGACGATCCGGCACATTTTCGAGACGCACCTTCATGCCGACTTCGTTTCGGGGCATCGCGAGCTGGCGGCACGAACTGGGGCGACGATCTACTTGTCAGCGGAAGCGGGGGCGACGTTTCCGCACGTTGCGGTGGATGACGGCTACACGCTGCGTGTCGGCAAGCTGCGTGTGGAAGTGCTGGCGACTCCCGGCCATACGCCGGAGAGCATCAGCCTGCTGGTGACCGATGAAGAGAGGGGCTCGCAGCCGTGGGCGGTGCTAACGGGCGACACGCTGTTCATCGGCGATGTGGGACGGCCTGACTTGTCGCCCACGCACACGCCCTTGCAACTGGCGGGCATGATGTACGACTCGCTGCACAACAAGCTGATGACTCTGCCGAATTTCACGCTGGTCTATCCGGCGCACGGAGCGGGTTCGCTGTGCGGGCGCAACATGCGGGCCGAACGCTTCTCCACGATTGGCACCGAGCGGCTCACTAACTATGCGTTGCAGATCAAGGAGCGCGACGAGTTCGTGCGGCAGATGACGTCGAACCTTCCGGCTCGGCCGGACTATTTCCTGGAAGACGCCGCCATCAATCGCGCAGGGGCGTCGGCGTTGGCCGAGCTGCCCGAGTTGAAGGCCATCGCGCCGCAGGAGCTGAAGGCGATGATCGCCAGGGGGGCGACGGCGGTCGATGTGCGTCCGACCGACGAATTCATCGCGGGGCATGTGCCGGGGTCGATCAGTATTGCGCTGTCAGGACAATTCGCGTCGTGGGCGGGAGCGGTGCTGGGGTTGTCGTCGAATCCTGTGATGATAGCGGCTACGGCGGAGCAGGTCAGCGAGGCGCGGGTGCGGCTGGCGCGGATTGGCGTTGAGAGTGTCGCAGGATATCTGGACGGCGGCTTAGACGGCTGGCGCGCTACGGGACTGCCGCTGGAACCGGTTGTGCAAATCACGGCGCAGGAACTGGCTTCGCGCCTCGCCAGCGGCGGTATAGACGTGCTCGATGTTCGGCGGGAGAGCGAGTTTGAGGCGGGGCATATCGGCGGTGCGGACTGGCATCCACTGGACCGCATGAAGGCAGTGTTGCCAGAGATGCGCCGGGACGTCCCAGTGGCGGTGCACTGCAAAGGTGGCTACCGCAGCGTGATCGCGTGGAGTCTGCTGAAACGGGCTGGCTATCACAATGTGGTAGATGTGGCGGGTGGGTTCGACACGTGGGTGGCGGCCGGCTTGCCGGTGGAATGTGCGGAAGCGGCGGAGGCGCATTAATCTATGCAGAAAATCACACCTTTTCTCTGGCTCGATAACAACGCAGAAGAGGCGATGAACTTTTACGTCTCGATCTTTCCGAACGCGCGGGTGGTGCAGACGTCTCGCCACAGCGAAGACGGGCCGATGCCGGCAGGGACGTTCATGGTTGGGACGTTTTCGCTCGATGGGCAGGAGTTCATCGTCCTGAACGGCGGACCGCATTACAAGCTGACGCCGGCGTTCTCGATCCTGGTGAAATGCGAGACGCAGGAAGAGGTTGATTACTTCTGGGACAAGCTCACGTCGGACGGCGGCAAGCCCATCCAGTGCGGTTGGCTGGAAGATAAGTTTGGGGTCACGTGGCAGATTGTCCCCACTATCTTCCTCGAGCTCTTTGGTAAGGGCGATGCGGAGAAGACGAGCCGCATGATGCAGGCGTTAATGGGCATGGTGAAACTTGACATCGAGGGGCTGAAGCGGGCGTACGAGGGCTAGGTCCGGCATGAAGAAGCTGGCGTGGTCTGCGCTGCTGGGAAGCGCGCCGGTGTGTGCGTTGTACTGGATCGGCAGACTCGGTCATAGTTCCGGACCGCCGAGTAGCTTCTCCGTCTACACCACGATGTTCTTCTTAATGCCCGGCTATTATTTTCTGGGCGCCGTCGGTATCCCAATTTCCGAGTCTCGGATCAGCCAGCAAATCGCGGTGACTTTGACCCTCGTTTTTGACTGCATGTTCTGGTCGCTGGCGGTGCTGCTGTTTTGGGGCCTGATCGAAGAGGTCCGCGGGGCCGCGTCGGGTGACGAGCGCACGTAATCCGCTGCCAGGATAGCCCGCCACTGTGAAATACTACTCAACAATCCAATTCCATAAGGTCCAGCCAGGAATGTTAACGCACTTCGTGTACCCGGGCGCAGGAGGCGACGCTTGACGGACGCTCCCCCAACCACGGCGGCGGTGACGCTGGAGACGGTGCAGCAGGCACGCGAGCGCATCACCGGATTTATCGTCAACTCGCCGTGCCGGCAGTCTGTCGAGCTCTCGAAGATGACGGGCGCGGAGATTTACCTCAAGCTCGACAACGTGCAGCGCACGGGTGCGTTCAAGGAACGCGGCGCGCTGAACAAGATCCTTACGCTGAGTGACGACGAGAAACGTCGCGGCGTGGTGGCGGCGAGCGCCGGCAATCACGCACAGGCGGTGGCGTATCACGCGTGCGCGCGCGGCATTCGTGCGCAAATTGTGATGCCGCTGATGACTCCGCTAGTGAAGGTGGCGGCGACCAAGGGATTTGGCGCTGACGTGGTTCTGCATGGCGCGAACTATGACGAGGCATACTCATACGCACTTGAGAGTTGCGCGGCGCAGGGGATGACATTCCTGCATCCCTTCGACGACGTAGCGGTCATCAACGGGCAGGGAAGCATCGGCTTGGAATTGCTTGAGCAGGTCGCTGATCTCGAGGCCGTGGTCGTTCCTATCGGGGGCGGAGGATTGATCAGTGGGGTGGCGTGCGCGATCAAGGAAACGAATCCGAAGGTGCGTGTGGTTGGGGTGCAGACGGAGCGCTTGCCGTCGATGTTGCGGGCGAACGAGGCCGGGCATCCGGTGACGATACCGGCGTCGGCGACTGTGGCCGACGGCATCGCGGTGCGGCGCGCCGGTGACCTCACGCTGCCGCTAGTGCAGCGCTACGTAGACGAGATCGTGACGGTGGATGAGGAGGAAATCGCCAACGCCATTCTGGTGCTGCTCGAAAAAGAGAAGACCCTGGCGGAGGGAGCGGGCGCGGTGGCGATGGCTTCGCTTCTGCAACACAAGACCAATCTCGAGGGGAAGAAGACGGCGGCGCTCGTGTGCGGCGGCAACATTGACGTCAGCCTGCTGGCCAAGATCATCGAGCGCGGACTGGCGAAAGACGGACGGCGGTTGCGCCTGCGCATTCATCTTACCGACCGCCCGGGCGCGCTGCATCAGTTGACCAAAATCATCGCCGACCTGCGGGCCAACATCGTGGAAACGCAGTACGACCGCACTTATTACGGCGTGAACCTGGGCGACACCGCGATCGACCTCTCGATGGAGACGCGAGGGCAAGAACATATCCGGCAGATCCTCGATGAGCTGACGGCGGCGGAATACAAGCACGAACGTATCGAGTAGAGGCGCGTGCAACTCTCCTGGAAAATTCGAATGCGGCTGCGCATCTTTGCGGTGGCGATTGCTCTGGGCGTGGTGGTGGGCGTGTGCGTGCTACTGCCCATCAACGAGTTCGTCTACTACACGGAGTTTCACGACGCGGGCAAGCCGGCCGTGGCCTTTGCCGTCGATCAGCTCAGCCAGGCGTTGCGGGGGAACTTACCGCGCAAGACCGGCTTTTATGCGCTCGTGGGCGTGGTGTTGAGCTTGGGCGGTGCCGGGATCTATGCTTCGATGATGCGGCGGTCGGAGAAGATTCGGCAGCTTAGCGCAGCGCTGGAGGGCGATGTCCGGCAGCAGATTGCGAGCGGCGAAAGCGCCTCGCTGGAGTTCAAGTCCACGTTTCGCTGGGACCTTCGCGAGAACCGCGTCAATCGCTCACTGGAAACCGTGGTGCTGAAGACGCTCGCCGGCTACATGAACAGCCAGGGCGGGACGCTGCTGATCGGAGTGGCCGATGACGGAAGCATCGTCGGCCTGGAGCTCGATTACTCGGCCCTGAAGAAGCGCGACCGTGACGGATTCGAGCAGGCGCTGATGACGTCAGTAGCCGGTCGGCTCGGTGGAGATGCGTGCCAATGGGTGCAGGCAGTGTTTCATTTGGTGGAAGGCCATGATGTATGCCGCGTCATCATTAGCAGGTCGCAGCGTCCGGTTTACCTGCGCGACGGCGAGACACCGAAATTGTACGTACGCACAGGCGTCAGCACACGGGAGTTGAACGTGCAGGAAGCGATTGATTACACCGCGACGCGCTGGAAGAAGTAGCGTGCCCCTGCGCGGCTATGGCGTTTGAGGATCGTTGAGGAACCGTGCGGTGCGGGCCTGCGGAAGCGACGGAATACTCATTACTCGGGTGCCGCCGCCGTAACAGTTGTGGACTTCGGTTTCCCACGCGGTCTGCAGGTGCCCTTGCCGGTCAACGTAGTTGACGGGATACATCTCCATCGAAAATCCGCAATTGGTATATCCGCCGGTAAGTCCGGAGGTCGCAGTGTCGTAGACGTAAGCCGGGCCGGCAGAGTGGGCCGCTGTCATCGCCGTAAAGATCACCGCCCAGGCGCTGGAAACGAAGAGCATGGCCAGAGACGTGAGCAACACTGCGCGCAGGTGGCGGTGGCGGTGCCATCTGCGGCGGGCATGATAGCGCATGGGAGCGTGGGACGGCTGCGCATGTTCCCCGGTCCTGGGATGCCACTTCGCGTCATACTCAGCCCGACGAAGCGGGTCGCTGAGCACCTGATGGGCTTCGTTGATGTCCTGAAATTGCAGGGTAGCGCCGGGAGCGGGGTTGCGGTCGGGATGATAGCGCCAGGCCAGACGGCGAAACGCGGCGTTGACCCCCGCAGTGTCGGACAGCGGCGTGATCTCGAGCACCGAGTAGTAGTCGAGTTGTGCGCGAACCACCTGCGGCATGACCGTCGCCTTCGTTAGTGCATGGGCGCGTAATAACCCTTGCGGGCACGCACCTTGTACTTCTTATTATCGGCCAGAATCTGAATCGTATGATACTTCCCGTTCGCCTCCAGGTCGGCGGGCTTATACGAAATGGCGTACTGGCTGCGTAACTCGTCTTGAATCTGCGAGAACGCGTCGGAAACGTCCTGAATCTTAAACGGGAAAAAGGCGCGCCCGCCGGTCTCCTCCGCAAAATACTCGAGCACCTTGTCTCCCTTCAGCTTCATTCCGCTGGTGTTGGTGGAGATGGTGTAAATGATGACCTCGGCTTTTTGGGCCATTTCCACGGCTTCATCGCGCGAGACGCGGCTCTGGTTGTCGTCGCCGTCGCTGAGAAGGATGATGGCGCGCCGGGTCTCGATCTTGCTCTGGTCCTTGGCCATAATCTCGTCGCGGGCGGCATAATACACCGCGTCGTAGAGCGCGGTGCCGCCGCCGGGGCGCAGCATGCGCACGCCCTTGGCGAGTAATTCGGTGTTGCTCGTAAAGTTCTGGGTGACTTCGGGCGTGGTGTCAAAGCCAACCACAAACGCCTGGTCCTGCTGGTGGACGATCTGGTTGAGGAACTCGATAGCGGCTTCCTGCTCGAATTTGAAGCGGTCGCGGATGGAGTTGCTGGCGTCGATCAGCAAGCCGACGCGCAACGGCAGGTTGGTTTCCGCACGGAACGAGCGAATGGAAAGGGCGGGCTTCTTGTCGTCGACTACCTGAAAGTCGTCTTTCTTCAGATCAGTGACGAACTTGCCGCGCTTGTCGGTCACCGTGAAGACGACGGCGACTTCGTCCACTTGCTTGACGATGGTGGTGAGCTTTTCTTCCTGATCGTTGGTGCTGGGCGGTGGTGGCGGGGCAGTGCCCAGCGTACCAAGATTTCCGGTGGGGTTGGCGGGCTTGTCGGTCGTTGCCGGCGGTGGGTTTTGCGCCGCATCGCCGGAGCTCGTCGCCGGAGTCGCAGCGGGCGCGGCGGACGGTGCTGGGGCCTGCGATTGCGTTGGCGCTGGCGTCGCGCTGGCGGGCGGCGTTGCCGGCTTGGGCGGATACTTGGTGGCCGAGGGCGCCGACGGCAGTGGCTGCTGGGTGGCGTCTTGCGCCGACCCGGCGAAGGCGAAGGACATAGTCAGAAACAGGACCGAAATGGCTCGCATCTGGCTTTTCATTATAGCCGTTGCAGATGTCGCAGCTCTTCCAGGAAGGCGGTTAGCTCGTCGGGCAGCGGAGCAACAAACGACAGTGGCTGGCCAGTGCGGGGATGCGCCAGCTCGACGGATGCTGCGTGCAGGAAGTTGCGGTGAAGCCGAAGGGCGCCAGGCTGAGAGTCGGGAGCTCCTGCGCTCGCCTCGGGGTCGGTGGCTTTACGTTTGCGCGAGCCTTTGCTCGGCCCGGTTTGCGAGCGCAGCACGCCTGCGGCTCCATACAGCGTGTCTCCCACCACGGGATGGCCGACAGATGCCATATGCACGCGTATCTGGTGTGTACGTCCGGTCTCGATGCGGACGTCGACGAGCGCGAACTTGCCGTAAGGCGAATCGAGGCGTTCGCGGACTTCGTAATGGGTGACGGCCGTTCGCCCGCCGCTGCCCCTCGTAGTCATGCGAATGCGGCGAATGGCGTCGCGGCTGATCTCGGCCGTGATGGTGCCGCGCGGGCGCTCGGGCCAGCCATGCACCAGCGCGATGTAGCGCTTCTTCACCTCGCGCCCGGAAAACTGCTTCGACAGATTGCGATGGGCGACGTCGTTGCGCGCGACGAGGATCAGTCCGCTGGTCTCCTTATCGAGACGGTGCACGATACCCGGACGCGTCTCGCCGCCGACCTCGGAAAGCTGCGCGAAGCGGTGCAGCAGCGCATTGACCAGCGTGCCGCGATTGCGGTCGTCGTCGGTGGCGCCCGCTCCGGCGTGCACCATCATGCCGGCAGGCTTGTTGATGACGGCGAGGTCGTCGTCTTCGTAAACGATGTCGAGCGGAATGTCCTCGGCCATCGCCCGCAGCGGCAGAGGCGTGGGATCGCCGAGGATGGTGATGGTCTCGCCGCCCTTGAGCTTGAGCGAGGGCTTGCAGGCCTTGCCGTTGACCAGCGCCTTCTCTTCTTCCAGCAACAGTTGCACGCGCGCGCGGCTGGTGTCGAGTAGCTGCGCAGCGAGGAACTGGTCGAGTCGCTGCCCGGCAGCCTCGGCGGTGACGTTGATTGTGACGGGGAAGTCGGAGTCAGGCATTCAGGAAGATGGTAGAACTCATCTGCGGAATAATCCACCCGTTGCGGTGCAGGTGAGACGGCGGCGTATCGTCGAGGATGAGATTTAAGAAGTAACGATTCTCGCACCCTCATTCTCAATTTGCCCGGCCGAAACCAAATTGACAATCGCGCGAGCAATCTTGGCGCCTCCGACGGAGGAAGGTTCGATTGGGTTCGCATAGTCAGCCGGGGAAGAACAAACCAATCGCAAGTCGATCATTGAAAGACCGAACTCTATACCGACTCTCAAAATAACGTCGTTGAAGACCATGAGAACGGTGGATGCTAGCCGCTGAAACTTGGCGTCCGGAAAGCAGCCGTTGTAAATCGTGCAAAGAACTAAGGGCAAGGGCAGGCTCCGGCAGGCTGCGACGGCGCGACGATACCCGTCCTCAAAGGCCTGCGACAGGTCCGCCAATGCTGTCACGGCCTCGTCCGTCGAACGGGCAGGCGCATAGAGGAAACCTGAACTCCTGAGGACATCGTTGCCACCGACACTCAACACTAGATGCGAGGCACTAGCCGGTACGCGCTCAACCTGCGAACGTACCTCTGCGGTCGTCGAGCCATCGACAGCGAGCAAGGAGGCGCGCGCACCCTCAGGCAGAAGTTCGCGAACTTGTGAGATGACAGCCGGCCGGCCCTTGGTGTAGCTCGCGTTGTCGAAGATCGAGTCGCCAAGCAGAATGATGTGCATGTTTTTAGCCGACACTGGATCCCCGCCTAATTATAGGGTGGAGAAACCGCCAGGAACTGGACGAGCCGCTGCCCGGCGGCTTTAGCGGGGATCGTGATGGGGAAGGCGAAGTCGGACATCGCGGAAGAGAGTAGAACCCGCAAGCGAAATTAGCCAATCGAAAAGCTGGCGGCCGAACCGCAGCTACCCACACTGAGACCCAGACACCGCCAATAAGTTCTCCGAACTTTCATTGGGCGTTAACGCCGAGCCAATAAGCACCCCTTACTGTACCTACTAATTGGCCGCTCCTGTTCGGGTGCGGCCATCTTTTGACCGTTGAAGGGGTGAAAGCATATGAAGAAAAGCGCAGCAACTCTGCTTCTTTCCGTGGGTGTGTTGGCGGGTTCGATGTTCGCCGCTGAAGGGCCCGTGCCAAAGGGCGTCCCCCATCTCGATCACGTTTTCGTGATCCTGATGGAAAACCATGCCTACGGACAGATCGTCGGCAATCCGAACGCACCGTTCGCCAACAGCTACATCCAATCGTCCAACTCGGCGACCAACTACTTCGCTGTCGGACACCCGAGCTCCACGAATTATCTGGAGATCGTCGGCGGTTCAAACTTTGGCGTCCGTAGCGATAACGGCCCCGACTGGCACAACGGAAACTGTACTCCGAACCTGCTGACGAATCCGCCAACGACAAATTTCGATAATCCCAACAGTGGGCCCGTCTGCCCGATTTATGGCACCGGCACCGACGCTGCCACGCCGGCCCTGGATACTTCGGGTAACGAATGCACGGCTCCCTGCACCGAAATCGACGTAGATGGCATTGTGGGCTTCAATGCTGCCGCTAACACCGTCGGCAAGACCATTGCCGACCAGCTCACGGAACGCAACATGACGTGGAAGAGCTACCAGGAGAGCCTGCCTCCGTCTGGCGCCGACAATGTCACTTATAGTGACGGCTACTTCACCGACCTTACCGTTCCGAGCAACCTCTCAAACGACTTCCTGAAGCTTTACGCCGCCAAGCACGATCCGTTCGTCTACTTCCAATCTACGCAGGACGCCCTCAAAGCCGGCGCGACCAACATCGTCGGCTTCGAAGGACAGGGCGGCCTCTATGAAGACCTCATTTCCGGTAACCTTCCGACGTTGTCGTTTATTGCTCCGAACCAATGCAACGATCAACACGGGCGCGGCAATGGTGGCTCCCAGTGCGACTTTGACTTCAATGATGACGGCACACAGAACGGGCTGAACCCGGCGCTTATTTATGTCGGAGACCTCAAGCTGCGCAACGTGATTCACGCCATCCACGCCTCGAAGGCATGGCACAATGGGCGCAGCGCCATCGTTGTGGTGTGGGACGAGAACGATTACAGCCTGTCTCCGAATGTGAACCAGGTCCTGACGCTGGTGGAACTCAACCAGGGGCCTCACGGTCTTTCCAGCAACCGCTTCTACACCCATTTCTCGCTCCTCCGGACATTGGAAGGCGGGCTGGGTTTACCCTGCTTGAATCACGCCTGCGATACGACCACGAACACCATGTATGACCTGTTCGACGGCAGAAAAGAATAGTCACCCAATGCGCCTGTCCATGCCGAAAGCTGGTTGGTTCAGGTTCGTAGTTCACCGGAATCGCCCCGCTCAGGCGAAGCTTGCGCGGGGCTTTTTCGATTCGAACGCAAAGCGGCTGTTATAAGGAATCCTCGCGGCGAGGAACTGGTCAAGACGCTGCCCGGCGGCCTCAGCGGGAACCATGATGGCGATGGGGAAGACGGTCGATGGGATTGAGGAAGATGGTAGAACCCAGTCGCAAATTTAAGCCACTGGAGCGCCCTCGGAAGTCTGTTGCCCCACAAGGGCGACCGTGCCACTTGCGGTGCTTTCCGGCGTCCTCAGTGCATTCCAGGAGGCGAAGCGTTTTCCAAACATGTGCAAATATTTGCATCTTAGCATCCTAAGCTCGATACTTTCTGTTGCAAAAAAAGGAGATAGCTACGATCTGAGTGGAGGATAAATTGCAACGATGCAACTCGTAGTTATCGCCTTGGAGGAGGGAAGTATGCGCAAGCTTTGTATGACGGCGCTGTTGGTCATGGCGCTGCCGATGTTCAGTTTTGCAACGGTTCTGACCTTTGGGCCCCTGTGCAGCGGAAGTTGCGTAGGGACGTCGCTTGGCACTTACGGTGGGTTCACGTGGAGCGGCGACATGTACGCCGCAGGCAACGGTTACTATGATTCGGGTTATGGAAACACCTATGGCGCCCCGTCCGGTGGAGCCGCCTATAACGGCTTCGGCGACGACGGTACCACAGTCACCAGCGCCACGCCTTTCACGTTCAATGGCGCCGATTTCACGGCTTGGGCAGGGAACGATTCCTACCAGTCGTACTCCTCGACGACCATCCTCATCGACGCGTACGATGCCGGCAGCGGTTTCCTTGGCTCTTGCGGCGCGACTCTCTCGCCCAGCAGTTACAACTTCGTGACCTGCAACATCGGCAACGTAAGCACGCTCGTGTTCCACAACGACATCGGAACTTCGGGGCACTGGTGGTTGATGGACGACTTCACCTACAACGGCACCTCGACGCCGGAGCCTGGAACGTTGATGATGTTTGGTTCCGGGATCGTCGGCCTGGCTGGCGTCCTGCGTCGCAGGATCAACCTCTAGTTGGTTTGATTCGTGGTTCTCGAAGCCGGGGCAGTCGTCCCCGGCTTTCTTCTGCGTGCGCCCGGCAGGGCGCACTTACTTGGAGGTGAAAGTCCTCTACACACCCGGCAAGGGGAAGTGTTAGCTGAACGGCAAGGGTGTCCGTCGCGAGGCGGAATCTGGAGGAAGCCGGAGGCAAAGCGCTGGCCTGACGAACAGGAAGCGGATAGAGGCGGCACGGCGGGGTGAGCGGGCGCATAGACGCAAAGCCCAGTACTTGCACGGAGCGCCGTGACGTAGATCCGACAGGCATAAGCGTGAAGGTGAGTGCGCAATACCCGGGGAGGTCTGGCGGTTTGCTCTTGGGCTACCGGCGCTGAGAGGCGCGGGGATGAATCGCCAGAAGTCAGCCGAGGCCATAGTAGCCGCCAGCACGGGGCGAAGGGCCGAACATGAAACACGGGAGTAGGACAGCAGACCTCGATGCGAGCCGAAGAAGCAGAAGCATACGCGAGTATGGCCAGGGCGGAGGAGGGCAGGCGGAATCTGTCCGGGGCCGGTTCTGGTGCAGAGGCTGGCACGGCGGCTAATGGGCGAACGAAACCGGAGGCGCTGCGGCTGATGGAAGCCGCGGTGGAACGCAGTAACATGCTGTGCGCTTACGAGCGAGTGGTGAAGAACGAAGGCGCGCCGGGGGTCGATGGACTGACGGTGGCCGAGTTCAAGCCCTGGCTCCAGACGCACTGGCCGAGCGTAAGAGAGGCGCTGTTGGCAGGCGATTACATGCCGACGGCGGTGCGCAAGGTGGAGATACCGAAGCCGCAAGGCGGGGTACGCGCGTTGGGCATCCCGACGGTGTTGGATCGTCTGATTCAACAGGCGCTCAATCAGGTACTGCAACCGCTATTCGATCCGGAGTTTTCCCTGTCGAGTTACGGCTTTCGTCCCGGACGCAACGCACATCAGGCCGTGGAAGCGGCACGGGGTTACGTTGCGGAAGGCAAGCGATGGGTCGTTGACCTTGACCTGGAAAAGTTCTTCGACCGGGTGAATCACGACGTGCTGATGGCGCGGGTGGTGCGCAAGGTGAAGGACGAACGGGTGCTGAAACTGATCCGGCGCTATCTGGAAGCGGGACTGATGGAAGGCGGGGTGGTGAGTGCGCGAACGGAAGGAACGCCGCAAGGCGGGCCGCTGTCGCCGCTGCTGTCGAATATCCTGCTGGACGATCTGGATCGTGAACTGGAACGGCGCGGGTTTAGCTTCTGCCGCTATGCGGACGACTGCAACATCTACGTCGGCAGCAAGCGGGCAGGAGAGCGGACGAGGCAGGCGATCACGGCGTTTCTGGAGCAGAAGTTGAAGTTGAAAGTCAATGCCTCCAAGAGCGCGGTGGCGCGGCCGTGGGAGCGGAAGTTCCTGGGCTACAGCATGACGTGGCACAAGAAGCCGAAGCTGAAGATCGCGCAACCGAGCCGCGAGCGGCTGGCGGAGAAAATCCGCAAGACGTTGCGGGAGGCGCGTGGTGGAAGCCTGAAACAAACAATCGAGCGGCTCAATCCCATACTTCGGGGTTGGGTTGCGTACTTCCGGCTCACCGAAGTCAAGGGTGTGTTGGAAGACCTTGATGGTTGGATCAGGCGTAAACTACGTGTCCTACTATGGCGGCAATGGAAGCAGGTCTACACACGGGCAAGGAACCTGATGCGGGTGGGTTTGGGGAAAGTGCGTGCGTGGCAATCGGCCACCAACGGGCATGGCCCTTGGTGGAACGGCGGCGCCTCGCACATGAACGCAGCCTATCCGAAGTCTCGGTTCGACCAAATGGGGCTGGTTTCGTTGCTGGAAATGCAGCAGCGCTTCTCGCCTGTTTCATGAACCGCCGGATGCGGAACCGCACGTCCGGTGGTGTGGGAGGACGGCAGGGGTGACCCTGCCTCCTACCCGATCGTTCGCGCCGCCAAATCCCTGATCGGCACCAGAATGGAGAACACGTGGCTGCGATCCCTCGGTTCAACGAAGGATAGCCGGCGTGAAACGGCGATATCACGCGCATTCCGAATCGGGACAACTCCTAGTAAGCCGGGGCTGAAATGGCCCGACCTTTGTTTCACGCGCACCGACTGCTAAAGTTAACCTCTTCAAACGGAGGCCCTATGCGCGAGGACGTGATTCGTGTCGTTGAAGCGTATATCGATGCGGTACGGAGGAATGACGCCGAGGCGTTGCCACTGCATCCCGACGTGGTCTTCGTAAGTCCGCTCGGTCGCTATGACGGCGTTGCCGCTTTTCGGAAAGGGCTGGCGGATTTCGTTTCCATCCTCAAGAGCATCGAGGTTGTGCGTCTCACAGCCGACGACGAGACCTGCGCCGCGGTGCTCAACATCGATACCGTTTTCGGAGTACTCCCATTCCTGGAGTATTTTCACGTCGCAGACGGGAAAATTGTCTCCATCCGCGTCTACTACGATCCACGTCCGATTCTGTACGGGTTGAACGAACCCCGTACCTAATCGTTCATACTCACTCCCGATTTGCGTTCCTCCGCCCGGCGCAATTCCCGTTTTGGGTCGGAATGGTTACTAAAGTTTCCTAGCTCCCAACATTTTTCTGGCGCTCCCCGCTCTGCCCCGATACAACTAATCCGTAGGCCAATGGATTCGTGTCCCTGTCCTATCCCGCGCCCAGTGCGCCGGAAACCTTGTTCGTTGACAACATTGCCCCGATTCCATCGCGTCGGAGATGAGTCTGATTTGCATTGCAGTACGACAAGTATGACTAGTATGACAAATTTGGGTGCCCAAACCGCTGTTTCCTGCAGCTAAGTCCTACGGGCACAAATGGATACGTATAAGATGATTATAAATCAATGACATACGAACATTTTTCTCCTAAACCATTGATTCTAAACAGTCGTCAGTTTTATTTTTTACGTTATTGTGTTATACATCACTAATACGCAACTGCGCCCTCACCGGCGGTCGGCTTCTCGGCGTCATCGCCCTGCCGCTGAGTCGGCTCTTCACCCCACGGCACACTAACCGATCCCGGGCTATTTCGATAACTAAGCTGCACTACAACGCCGGATCCGGAGTTCAGCATAAAATGGGGGCGTCGGAAACGAGCATCTGCACACTATCGGAGATTCGCAATGAGTAAGGTACTTTTCAAGGTGTCAGTATTCGCACTCTTAGCAGCGTGCTTGGTTATGGCGCAGAGCGGCAAGTCCAGCACAACTTCGGCTGCAACCTTTACCGGCGAATGGAAGGTTGGACTGGGTGCCGGTGGCGCGACCTTTCTTATTACGCTCGAGAAGGGTGGCAAGGCAACCAAGACGCACGGATCACCGGATGGCACGTGGACGGTTTTCGGCGATGAGGCGCGAATCACATGGAACGACGGCTGGCGCGACGTGATCCGCCGGTCGGGGAATCATTGGGAGAAAGCGGCTTACGCGCCCGGTAAATCGTTCTCCGATCCAGCCGACAACATCACCGGAGCCGCGAGGACGGAGCCGCTGTGAGGGCACGTTCCTTACCGCTGATTCAGCCGTTTGGCGTATTCCTCGTCGAGCGACCTTGAGATGTTTTCCACAGCCTGCAGGTGGGCGAGCGAGAGCTGGACCCGATGGATGAGGTCGTCGAGCTGCGGATCGCTCAGCTTCGAAACATCGCCGTTGAGCGCGGTCATCGACAGCCAATAATCCGTCAATTGCGCTGACATCCGATTCACGTTTTCCTGGACGCTGTAGTCCGTGGCGAATTCCTTGACCTCACCGTAAGGCATTAAACCGAGAGCGCCCGTCGTGGCGGCAGTCTTCCAACTGCTGTCGCCCAAGATGACCATATTGAGATTGAGGTTCACATCGGGGACCACCGAATGCCGGTTTGAACGGAGTCTGCCCAACGATTCCAGTAAGGTTTTCAGTTGTTGTTCGTTGTGCGCCAGCATGGGGAAGCTGTCTTGCAACGTCTGGTGATTGTCTCGAATTTCTCCAACGATATTTTCCTTGGCCTCTCTAACCAGATGTCGATTGTGGACGTATTCGGCCAGTCCTTCCGCGCCCAGCGCCAGGAGAACTCCGATGGCGATCATGGACAAGTGCAGGAAGAAGTCCTTGACAGTATGGATCGGGGCTTCCGGGGGATGGATTTCCATGTCGTCTCCGCGGTCGGCGGTGCTCTCGGGCATCACGGGATTATAACCGCACGGATTCTACTTACGCCCGCCCGGCAAACTCGCGCGTCTCGGTGGAGACCTTCACCTTCTCGCCTTCTTTGATGAAGAGTGGCACACGGATTTCGAGGCCGGTTTCGAGCTTGGCGGTCTTGGTCACGCTGCCGCCCGATGAATCGCCGCGCGCGCCGGGCTCGGAGTAGGTAATCGTCAACTCGACCTGATTCGGCAGATCCAATCCGATCGGGTTGCCGTTGTACTGATGCAACTGGATGATTGCGCCTTCGACCAGGAGATCGAGAGCGTCGCCCATCATGTCCTCGGTGAGGGTGAGGGTTTCGTAGGTTTCCTGGTCGAGGAAGTGCGAGCCGTCGCTGTCGCTGTAGAGGTACGACGCTGGGCCGATCTGGAGGTCAGGTTCCTTGAACTTGTCGCTCGCCTTGAAGGTCTTTTCAAAGACCGCCTGGGTAAGCAGGTTGCGCATCTTCAGGCGTACCAGGGTCTGGCCGCCGCGGGCGGTTGGAGTCGAGACTTCCGCTTCCATGCAGCAGTAGGGGGTGTTTTCAAACTCGAAGAATGCCTTGCGCTTGATGTCGATGGCGTCAATCAGTGCGGCCATAAGTTCCTCTGGGGCATCGCGGGACCGAAAAGTCCCCGTGTCGATGTGCTCTTCAATTATAGGGGGAAGGCTGTAGCGGCGACTCTCCGCTAGCTGTCCTTGCGATACAGGAGGTTGCGCATCGCCTCACGGCGCGCGGCATTCACTTCCGCCGCCGATTTGCGGTCGCCGCCATCTAATGTTGGCTTCGCCTTGGGGTCCGAGTCGTCGGGTTCGCTGCATGACGGGCAGCGGTTGGCGAAGCCGGGCTTGCCGGGCTTCAGTTCAAACTCCTCGCCGCAGACGGCGCAAACTCTGATAGGGAAGGCCATGCAGTTATTATTTTACAACCCGCGCCAACCGCCTCTCCACCTCGAGGGCGGGCGAACCCCATGGCCGGAAGTCGCGGCTCTTTGCCCGCTTGTCCCCATCAATGCGAAAATCATAGATATGCGAACATTACTCCTTACGGCGGCAAGCACTCTTACCGTCGGCATTTTGACGCTGGGCACGATGGTTGCCCAGACGACCCCGGCCTCGACCCCGAAACCGGCAACCGCCGCCAAATCCGGCACCACCGGCGCAACCGCCAAAACCAGCTCCACGGCAAAGCCGCATGCGGCGGCGACGACTCCGAAGGCTCTTGCCTTGACTACACAAAAAGAGAAGCTGAGCTACGCCATCGGCATGAATCTCGGCCAGAGCATGAAGAAGGACTCGGTCGACATCGATCCGACTGTCCTGGCACGCGCCATTAAGGACGCCTTGACCGGTAGCAAGATGGCCATGAGCGAAACCGAAGCCCAAGCCGTCATAACAGCATTCCGCTCCGAGATGATGAAGAAGAAAGAAGCCGAGGCGCAGCAGCTCGGCGATGCCAATAAGCAGGCGGGTGAGAAGTTCCTGGCCGAAAACAAGGCCAAGCCGGGCGTGGTCACGCTGCCCAGCGGATTGCAGTACAAGATCATCAAGCAAGGCGACTGGGCCCAAGCCCACTGCGAGCGATACTGTGGTCACAAATTATCGGGGCACACTCATCAACGGCACCGAGTTCGACAGCTCCTACAAGCGCAACGAACCGGCAACGTTTCCGGTTGGTCAGGTCATCAAGGGCTGGACCGAGGCGCTGCAACTGATGCCGGTAGGCTCGAAGTGGCAGCTCTTCATTCCTTCGAACCTGGCCTACGGAGAACGCAGCCCGGGACCGGAGATCGGCCCGAACTCGACGCTGGTCTTCGACATCGAGTTGCTGTCGATCCAGGACAAGAAAGCGGGCGATAAGCAGTAGGCAGGGTCGAGAGAAGCGAGAAGCAATACAACCGCGGGCCACGCCGACGGGCCCGAACAAGAAAGAACGGTCTGCCACGTCTGCAAAATTCGCGGTTGCGTTTGTTTTCGGTACTAGCGAGCTGAGGCCAGTTGGTCTGCCGGGCGCAGCGGCACGCGAAGCATCCACAGCAGCCCGCCGCCGATGACCAGCAACAGAGCGATACCTTGGGTGTCGGTCATGAATCCGAAAAGCTCCCCTCGCCCCGGATCGCCGCGGAAGGCCTCAATGAAGAACCGGCCCACGCCGTAAAGGATGAGGTAAGTGCCGATGATCTGTCCTTCGAACTTCTTGCGACGCAGCAGCCACACCAGGAAGAGGCAGTTGGCGATTTCGAGCACGAATTCGTAGAGCTGCGTGGGGTGCAGCGGAATGCCCAGCGGGGTGCCCACAATCTGGGCCGCCAGTGGATTTCTAAAAGTCACCGCCCACGGCACGTGCGTCTCGCGCCCCCAACAGCAGCCGGCCGCAAAGCAGCCCAGGCGGCCGAAGGCGTGTCCTAGGGCCAGGCCGGGAGCGAACACGTCGCAGCTGGCCAGCACGGGCATGTGATTACGGCGGAGGTACCAGACGCACATTACGATCGCCAGCAACAGTCCGCCGGACCATACGCCACCGGCTTGCAACGTCGAGAGCGCGAATATCTCGCTGGGATGCTCGCTGTAATAGCCGAAATCCACCAGCAGCATTAGCACCTTGGAGCCGATAACGCCGGACAGGATGGCGACGATGCCGAGGTTCCACATCTTGTCGGGATCGAGGCCCCGCTCGCGGCCGAGCCTTACGATGAGCAGCAGACCGCAAGATGAGCCCCATCGCGGCCATGAAGCCGTAGGTGGGGAGGCTGAAATTGCCAATATGGAGTAAACGGGGAAACACGTTCTATTGTAGATGCTGGCACGAGCGCAGGGGCGTCAGAAGCTCGCACCCATTTCCAGCACGACCGAAGTGCCGTTGGTGCCCGGATTGAAACACGTAGGTCGTGAACTCCAGTTCTTGTGCATGAAACCGACAAAGAATCCGCGCGGCGTATCGTACTGCGTCTGGATGCCTTGGTGCGCTGGGCGACACCGCCGAACTTGAACCAGTTCGGCGGCTGTAGGTGACTTGCGGCCAAGTGTAGTAGAAGTTGCCGGACTTTGACGTCGTGTCGAACACATACTCGTTGTCGATGGAGAACGTCAGCTTCTTCCACGCCAGCGACGCCTCGCATCCCGGAGCGATGCCGTTGGTGCGGCCGAAGACGCCGCCGATCATCGGCGTCACCGCGAACTGCCAGGTCTTGCCCCAACTGAAGTTGTAGCCCGCCCATAGCGAGCCGGTGCGGAAGTTCTCGTAGTTGTAACGCGCTTCAAGGTGCAGCCAGTTGTGGTCCGCGGTGAAGGTGGGAGAAGCGTAGCCGTCCTCGCCTTCGATGATGTAGCCGTCGACCGTGAGCGAATACTCCCATGGCTCGGCGTCCGCTGCCGTGGCGGCCTGCGGCCGGCGCTGTGCGGCTCGGCCTTTTGCGGGGTTGACGACTGCGCCCATCCGCATGCCGGCCATCAGCACGACGATCGCGCACAGTCCGCCAGCCGCACGCTCAGCCTCCCAGGGCGATGGTTAGCCCGACCATCAGAGGCCCGACCAGCACCATCACGGCGCCGACGTGCCACGGCACGATAGCCGGCGTACTTGCCGTAGGCCGTCCCGACGAGAAACAGCATGACCACCGCGATCAGGTTGGAGACCCGCAGCGACCGCGTCGGATGCGCGCATGAACACAAACGGCAACACCACCGGAAAGGTCGAGAGGAATACCAGCAGGAACACACCCAACGCGGCCAGATAGTCGGAGCGGTGCAACTTGGGGTGCCTCGCGGCCCGGGGAAGTTGCACCATGCGGACGCGGATTGACTCGAGTTCGGCGTCGGTCAGCACCGCCGACAAGTCGTCGGACATGGCGTCGCCGAGGAACTGACGTCCCAGTTCCGGGCTTGAGCTCTTGCACCTGCCGCAGCAGCGCGAGGTTGTGGCCGCGCTGGCTGAGCGTGGCCAGCAGATAGAAGACGGCGTCAATTATGCCCCAGGCCAGGTTGCAGCCCAGGGCCGCCAGCAACATGTGATGGACGCTGTCGTGGTCGGCGCCAGAGGCGCGAAGCGACCCCGTGAAGGTCAGCACCATGATGAGCCCAAACAAGACTTCCGAGCTGCGCTCGATGGGATCGAGAAGTCGTCTTGCGGACTTGGGAGGTGGTGTTGAGTGGCCATGAGGCGGCGCGGGAGCCGAGCGACGCGTTACCCGCCGATCACCGGACTATAGCAGTAAAGCAGAACCGGCGCAGTGCGGCAACAGAAGATGTCTGCCGACGCAAAAAACAGCCGACCCGCGGGGCCGTGTTCAGTGGGCCGTCAATGAACCCGTCGTAACGGTGGGAACCCTCCGCGGCTCTTTAGGCATCTCCGCATGGCGGAGCATCGCACACCGAACCGAATACGAGTAGGGCCCCCTGTTCATTGAGCATTGGTTCAAAAAACGGTTGCCACCAACACCAACTTTGCAGGCCGGTTGTCTGAGGGGATGCTACGAAAAACCGCGAGCGATGGCAAGGGAAAGACGTGGAAATCCGTAAAGATTTTTTGTATTCCGGGAAGTGAAAAAATGAATCCGAACCGGGAGAGGAAAAGGCAAAACGCAGTCGCCGATTTACCCTGAGGGGCGCGGATCAGGGCAGAAGACAAAAATTCGGGAGTCGGCACCCGCAAAGCACCGCTAACCGAAGGGCGTGGCCGGCATCCTGTATGGGCGAGTATTATCCGTGAGATCCGTGGAAAACCCCGACTGTTCTTAACCGACCCGGCGCGACTCTTCCAGCACTTCGTCCAGCGCGCCCGACAACTGGTCGGCGCGATTCTGGTAATCGCTCGCAATAGCGTCGTACTTCTGCTTCAGGATGAGGTACTCGTCGGCGATGTTGAGCGCTGCCAGCACGGCAACGCGCAGCGAGTCCACGGTCGACGCCTGCTGCGAGATGACCCGCATCTTGGTGTCCACGTAGTCGGCCAGCTTGCCGATGTACTCCGGGTCGGTGCCGCGGAGCTGATACGTCTGGTCGTAGATTTCGACCCGCACGCTGCCGTTGCCGTTCGATTGCGCCAAGCTAGCCTCCTACCATCGCCAAGTACATGCAGCGTCCCCTTGACGGATGTTGCGCTGCAGCGATTATCGCCGTTATTCTTCGGCGGTTAAAGTCTCAATTTGACCCAGCATCTTTTCTACTCTGGTTCGTACCTCTTCGCGCTCCTTGCGCAGGGCGACCAGTTCGGCGCGCACCGAGTCGAGCTCCTCTTCGCGCTCCGACAACTGCTCGCGCAGGCGCTCGGCGGCGCGCTCGGCCGTGGCCTTGGCGGCGCGCTCCACCTTCAGCAGTTCGATGGTCTTAAGGATCTTCTCTTCCAGGGAATGAAAATCGGCGTTGGAGGTGGCGGCGGGAGCTTCAGCGATGTTGGACGGCATAGGAAAGATCGACCTTTGCATTACGAGAATTGAGCGAAGTATAAATCACCGGCCTGTGCATCCTCGCGCCTATTGGGTCGCCGCGGCAAAGAATTTGCGCGAGGTACCGCCGAATGCAACAGCAGTTCTGCCCAGGGCGTAGCATGTGTAGAATCTAGGCGAATCCCATGGCCCTCAAACTGGAATACACACCGACAGAATTCATCGCTGAACTGGACCGCCAGACCGCGCAGGCACAGGCGCTGGCGGATGGCTTGGGCGAGACAGCCCTCAACTGGCAGCCGAAAGGCGGCAAGGGCTGGAGCATTCTGCAGTGCCTCGATCACCTCGCCATCATGAACGCGAGGTACGTGAAGGCGTTGCAGGATGCCGTAGCCAATAACGAGGACCAACTCGAGCCGCGCAAGACGCCCATCCAGCCCTCGGGATGGTTCACGCGCTGGTTCATCGGCATGGAGGAGCCTCCGCCGAAGATCAAGCTGCCGGCGCCGGGGAAGATCTCCCCGCCGTCAAGGCTTACTGGTGCGGTGGTTGGCGAATTCTGCGGGCTGCAGAAGCAGTTGGCCGACTTCGTCCGCCAGTGGGGCGAAGCCGACCTCGGCGACCTGAAGGTGAAAGACCCGCTGTTTCCGCTGCACCTCACCGCCGACACGCAGATGCTGGTGGTCGCCATCCACAACCGCCGCCACCTCTGGCAGGCGGAAAATGTAAAGAAGGATGTGAGGTTTCCGGGGTGAGCGATCCGTTACGCTCTGAGCGTCCCACCCAGCGATTCCAGCGCCTTCACGATCTGCGCTGACCACTGCGCTACCTCGTCGTCGCGCAACGTACGCTCCTGCGACTGGAACTCGGCGTGAAGCAGTGTCGAGATACTTACCCGCTCCTACCTTGTCACCGCGATAAATCTCCACTGGCGCGAACGACTGCATCTCCGCGATGCCAAGCGCTTCGACGGCCGAATGAATCCGCTCGAATGTCACGGCATCGTCGAAGAAGAACGAGAAGTCGCGGCCAACGGCAGGGAACTTGGAGAAGCGCCGGTACTTGGGCTCGCGCAGCGCGTGCTTGTACAGCCGCTCCAGCATTACTTCGGCGAGGAAGACATCCTGCCGCAGCTTGCGCGCCGCCGCGACTTCGGGATGCAGCTGCCCGAAGCGTGCAACGGTTTCGCCGTCGAGCACCGCACCGAGCCGAGCGCCCGGGATGGAAGTACTTCGGCGTCTTGTCATCGAAATAAAGCTTGTCGTGCTGGAAGGCGCTGAGCAACTGCTCCACGTCGCCCTTCATGTGGAAGAAGGTGTACGGCTCAGTGCCGCCGTGAATGCTATGCGCCACCAGGTTGCCTGTGGCTGCGAACGCCAGTCGCCGATGTTCGTCATGGCGCTCACCTAGCTTCTCGAAAACTTCTCCTGCCTCGAAAAGGCGAACGTCGTTCGATCCGCGATTGAGGTTGTACCCAATCATGTTGAGAAGGCCGGGCACGAGCGAGTTGCGCATGTAGCCCGCCTCTTCGCTCAGCGGATTCGCGAGCGCTAGCGGCTCGGTGCCGCCGAAGATCTTGGCGTCTTCAGCAGAGATGAACGTGATCGAGATGGCCTCGTCGTAGCCCAGCGCCAGCATGGTCTGGCGGATGCGAGCGTCCTTGTCTTCGTTGGGCAGCGCCCGCACGGCGCCGGTGAACGACGGCAGCGTGTTGGGAAACTGGTTGAAGCCGTGGATGCGCGCCACTTCTTCCAGCACGTCGATCTCGCGCTCAACGTCGAGCCGCCAGGTGGGGATGGTGACGCTGAACTCGCCGCCAACTCCGCTAATGCCAAACCCGAGCGAGCGTAAGATGCGCTCCACTTCGCTGTCACTGATATCGATCCCTAAAATACGCTTTACCTCGGTCTGCCGCAGCGCGACGGGAGCACGCTCAACCGTGCGCGCGACAGCGTCAATGCGGTCGCCTGTAAGCTCTCCGCCGGCGGTTGCAAGAATCAGTTCCCCCACGCGGTCGCACGCGGTGGGCGTGACGCCCCAGTCGGCTCCGCGCTCGAAGCGGTGCGATGCGTCGGTGTGCATGCCGTGCCGCTTGGCCATACTGCGGACTGTCGAGGGGTCGAACCACGCCGACTCGATAAGCACGTTCTTCGTTTTCTCGGTAATCATCGAGTCGAAACCGCCCATCACGCCGGCCAATCCGACCGGTTTCTTCGCGTCGGCAATCACTAGGTCGTCGGTTGAAAGTTTGCGGTCAACGCCATCAAGGGTCTTTAGAGCTTCGCCATCACGGGCGCGGCGCACTATGATCGTGCCACCGGCCAGCAGGTCGAGGTCGAAGGCGTGCGTGGGGTGTCCGAGTTCGTTGATGGCGTAGTTCGTCGCGTCGGCCGCGTTGTTGATGGCCCGCGAGCCCAGCAGTTCCAGTCGCTTGACGATGTACTCCGGCGACGGACCGATCTTCACCCCGCGAACAATTCGCGCCGTGTACCGCGCACAGCCTTCCGCGTCTTCGACGACGATGGGGAAGTTCGCCGTGCCCCGCGATGCGGGCAGCTTCGGCGCAAACGGCTTCAACTCGACCCCATAAATCGCCGACGCCTCCCGCGCCACTCCGTAGTGGTTCATGGCGTCCACGCGGTTGGTGGTCAGGTCCATCTCGTATACAGTCTCGCCATGCTCTTCAACTACGGTCTCGACAGCGATTCCGGCCGAGGTTAGGTCTTCGGCGAGTTGGCGGTCGTCGGCCTTGATCTCAACGAACTCACGTAGCCATGCAGGCAGGATTCTCACGTGAACTGCTCCAGGAACCGCACGTCGCCCTCGTAGAACAACTGGATCTCCTCGACGCCGTACTTCAGCATGGTGATGCGCTCCACGCCCATGCCGAAGGCGAAACCGGAAATCTTCGACGAGTCGTAGCCGTTCTGCTTCACGAACTCGAAGACGTTGGGATCAACCATGCCGCAGCCTAGCAGCTCGATCCAGCCGCTGAACTTGCACTTGCGGCAGCCTTTGCCGCCGCAGAAGATGCAGCTCACCTGCATGTCGGCGCTCGGCTCGGTGAAAGGGAAGAACGACGGATAGAAGCGCGTCTTCACCGACGATCCGAACAGCGACTTCATGGCGTGGTCGAGCGTGCCCTTCAGGTCGCAGAAGGTGATATTGGTATCCACCGCCAGCCCTTCGACCTGGTGGAACACAGGCGAGTGCGTGGCGTCCAGCGGATCGTTGCGATGCACCTTGCCTGGAATCACGATGCGCACCGGCGGCGCCAGCTTCTCCATGGTGCGAATCTGCACCGGCGATGTGTGCGTGCGCAGCAGCAGCCGGTCGCGCGTGGCCTTGCGCTCCTGGTCGGCGATGAACAGCGTGTCCTGCGTGTCGCGCGCCGGATGGTTCGGCGGAAAATTCAGCGACTCGAAATTGTAGTAATCGGTCTCGACCTCAGGCCCTTCGCCCACCGAGTAGCCCATCGCCTTGAACACGGCGACGATTTCGTCCTGCACGCGGAGCACCGGGTGTTGGGCGCCAATGGGACGCTGCACACCTGGAAGAGTGATGTCGAGGCGTTCAGACGCGAGCTTCGCGCCGGACGGCGACGCATGAATGCGTGTTTCCGCGTCTTCAATCGCGGCTTCCACGTGTGCCTTGAGTTCGTTCACACGCTGGCCCACCTCACGCTTGGCCTCTTTCGGAGCAGCCTTCAGCCAGGTGTCGTTGACCTGCGTCAGGATGCCGTTCTTGCGGGCGAGCCAGCGATCGCGGAAGTTCTTCCAGTCGGCATCGCTTGTCAACGTGGAAGTCTCAGCCTCGAGCGCAGCGAACAAATTGGCAACGGCCTTATCCAGTGCCGCGGGCGAGAAATTTTCGAGTTTGGGAACGGTGTACACGAATGTGTTTCCCTAAAGTACAACGGGCGGCCCTGCGGCCGCCCATCGCGTGATGACTAATTAACCCTGGGATGAACGGCTCTAAGCGGCGGCTTTGTCTGCGGCTGCGAGAGCGGCTTTCGCCTGCTCACACAGCGACGTAAACGCTGCTGCGTCCTTTACTGCCAGGTCCGCCAGAATCTTGCGGTCCAGCTCGATGCCGGCCTTCTTCAGGCCGTTGATCAACTGGCTGTAGCTGATGCCGTTCAGCTTGGCGGCGGCGCCGATGCGCACGATCCATATGGACCGGTACTGGCGCTTCTTCTGTTTGCGGCCGCTGTAGGCGAACTTCAGCCCGCGCTCGACCGACTCTTTCGCCTGCCGGTAGAGCTTTGATTTTGTCAGGTAATAGCCACTTGCGCGCTCTAAGATCTTCTTGCGCTTGGCATGACGCTTCGTACCACGTTTTACGCGAGGCATTGCAGCTCCTTTTTAACTTCGTTTAGCGGCTGGAGGCAGGGACATCGACCACGCCCGCATTGCGGGGGGCCCAGAATAGCCTCGTCACTCGCTCTCGCCGTCAGCGCTTGGCGCGCGTGCCGGGTGCCGCACCATGCGGCCTTGCTTCGTGACTAGTAGGGGATCATGCGGGCCACTTTCTTCTGGTCCGCCTTATCAACCATGCTGTCGGTATCGAGATGGCGCTTGCGCTTCGTCGTCTTCGAAGTCAGGATATGGCGCTTAAAAGCGTGTCCACGCTTGAATTTGCCCGTACCCGTCTTCTTGAAGCGCTTCGCCGCCCCACTGTGTGTTTTGAGCTTCGGCATAACCCTATCAGTTTACAACAAAATTTCAGAGTACCGCCACCCCGCGGTCGCACCGCCTCCGCCCGGATCAGGCAGCTTTACCGCAAAATGAAGCCGCCCCGGCTCGCGCTCGGGGCGGATCGAATTTAAGCAAATCGCTCGCGCTATTGCTGCTGTGCCGGCGGCGCCTGCGGCGGCGCGGGTGCCGGCGGCTTCGGTGCCTTAGGCGGCTTCTGTGGTGCCTGCACCTTCAGCGGAGCCAGGATTAGGTGCAGCGTGTTACCTTCCTGCCGCGGACGAAACTCCACGATGCCCTTTTCGCCGATGTCCTTAATCAGGCGCTCTAAAATCTCGCGGCCCAAACTCTGGCGCGTCATCTCGCGTCCACGGAAGAAGATGGTCGCCTTGACCTTGTCGCCTTCAGCCAGGAACCGCAGCACGTGGTTCTTCTTGGTGTCGTAGTCGTGATCGTCCACGTTGATGCGGAACTTCACTTCCTTGACCACGATCTGGTGCTGGTTTTTCTTGGCGGCACGTTCGCGCTTTTCCTGCTCGTAGAGGTACTTGCCGTAGTCCATGATGCGGCATACCGGCGGCTGTGCCGTCGGTGAAACCTCGACCAGATCCAGGGTTCTTTCACGGGCGATCTTGAGCGCGTCAAAGGGGGTCATGATGCCCAGTTGGTTGCCTTCGTCGTCGATCACGCGAACTTCGCGGACGCGAATGCGCTCGTTTGTGCGGATAAAACGCTTATCGATACGATCCTCCGATAAAACTGCTTTCAGCCGAAGTATAGCACGCTAATGGCTGCCGAATCTGCCACCACCGTGCGACGAAACCCAACTCCACTGCCCATCCGGCAGGCAAAGCAAAAGGCCGCCCAGTCAGGCGGCCTTTGCTGAGATCAAACCGAATTCTTAGCCGATCATCTTCTTGCGAAGAGCACCGGCCAGCGCCAGAATGCCGCTGCCCAGCATCAACATGCTCGAGGGCTCCGGAACCGGCTTGCTGGCGACCCAATCGAACTTACCGTTCATGTGCTCCTTCGCCCCGGCAATATTGCCGGAGATGTTGGCCTCATCCTGGATGGTAAGCGTGTAGCTCTGGTTCGCCGCCAGCAACGCCGTGAGCGTACCCGAGGTACCGACACCAAACAACCCGCTCCAATTGCCGCCCGACAGGGTGATAAAGAACCCATTGAGTCCGAAGTTGCTCGTGTTGTTGCCGTTCGGCGTGATGTTGTAGTTCAAGGTGAAGTCGATGGCAGTGGTTGGCGTAAACGTGTAATAGTAATCCAGGCCGGCATCGGCAACGGCCGCGCCGAGAGTCACGTTGTTGTTCACAGTCCAACCGATGTTGTTGAACTTGATCGTGCCCTTCCTTGTGTTGGCCGTCCAAGTCGCAGTAACGTCGCCCGAAGTCGTCACCTTACGATTTGGACCGCTGCAAGTTGCAATTGCCGAAACCGAGGAGGTCAAGTTTCCCAATACCGGCGGGTTGGTGATCCAGTCCTGATACTGGCTGTCGGACACAGTTCCGCATCCAGCGTTCGCAGTCATATGCAGATCCACCGCGGCGCTCCCGGGGGTGATCAGGGCGGCGAAACTCAACGAGCTGACGGCCGCAACAAATACGAGGGTGAGTGCTAAACGCTGCAGTTTCATTGTTGTCCCTTTCAATTTCCGATGGCTGAATTCGTTCGAACCTAGCAGGCGTCTGTGAGGAATGTTCACCCACTCAGACGAAAGCATTGCGATTTTTGATTCGATATGTGCGGTCTTCAGCACACGGCACGCAAAGAACCTGGTCAAGCTGTCCGGCCGACTGTAAGCATACCACGTAACCTTCCAGTCATTACCAGAAAAATCTTGGCTTACGATTTGGTAATGTTACTCGCACCGCCAGAAATGCGCAAGTGAGTTTTCAGAAAATTCAGAAAATCAATTAAGTCTATTAAATTGAATTTGTTACGTGCTTGACTTGCGACGTTGCCTTAGCCCCGCTCACGCCCCGAGTTCCGTTTTCCGTTAAACTCCGCGAAGTCGGATCGTGAACGTCGCACTGCCACCATTGTGATTCAGGTCACATGTTTGATGTGACTCGCCAAGGATCCGCACACCACCAGGTCAATCTGAACCGAAACCAATTGGTTCGAG
Source organism: uncultured Acidobacteriaceae bacterium (assembly GCA_963751155.1). GTDB lineage: Bacteria > Acidobacteriota > Terriglobia > Terriglobales > Acidobacteriaceae > DASRAA01. The sequence continues at coordinate 105,000 of CAVVTL010000031.1, forward strand.
GGATGATCGCCGGTCACAAACACTTTAAGGTAATTGTCGCTCAGGGCTTCGGTGCACCCGTGCTCCTGTCGAGTCAGCGTCAGCGCCTCGAGCTCACGCCCGACGAACGACTCCATGAACGCATGTTTCTTGCGGTCTGCGAGTTCGCGCAGCACACGATTTCGCTCGCGCGCCACGTGGACAGGTACCTGGTCGGGCATCTCCGCCGACGCCGTCCCCGGCCGTGACGAATACGTGAACACGTGCAAATAGGTAAACGGCAGGCGCTCGATCAGCGTCCGTGTCTGCTCGAAGTCCGCCTCCGTCTCCCCTGGGTAGCCCACCATTACATCCGCGCCAATTGCGGCGTCGGGCATCGCGCGACGGATGCGCTCGATCCGATCGGCGTAGTGCCACGGACGGTACTTGCGGTGCATGCGCCGCAACACCCTGTCGCTACCCGACTGAAGTGGTACGTGCGCGTGCTTGGCGATCCGCGGTGCCGTGGCTACGAGTTCGATCAACTCATTCGTCCAGTCCATCGGCTCTACCGAACTGATGCGTAGCTTTTCAACCTCGGTATGTTCGAGGACAGCGCGCAACATGGCGGCGAAGTTCATGCGTGGCGTGAGTTCGCGTCCCCAGCGGCCCAGATTGATGCCCGAAAGCACGATCTCGCGATAGCCGCGCGACACCAGTTCGTTGGCCTCGCGGATCACATTCTCGACCTGCAGCGAACGGCTGCGGCCGCGCACGAACGGGATGATGCAGAACGAGCAGCGATTATTACAGCCGTCCTGCACCTTAAGGTTGGGGCGCGTCTTTTCGGAGGCGTCGTTGCCGTCGAAGACCGGAGCCGCGAGCAGTTCGGTGTGGGCGAATATGTCGCCGACCACGATGTTGCTGTCCTCCGCCCCGCCGATCTGAGACAAGGGTACGAACCCGCCTGCGTTGGCCAGCGGCAAGACGTAATCGGCGAGCACGTGCTTGTGGGAATTGCCCACCACCAGCGACACGCCCGGAATTGCTGAAATCTCGCGGGGTGCGCGCTGCGCGTAGCAGCCGGTTACGAGGATCTTCGTTTCGGGGTTACTGCGGTGAATCCGACGAACCGCGGAGCGTACATCCTGGTCAGCCGAAGCGGTCACGGTGCAGGTGTTGAGCACCACGACCTCGGCCTCAGCCGGTGAGGCTGCCCGCGCCAGCCCGCGGTCGAGCAGCTGCCGCTCGATGGCGGCGCCATCTGCCTGGGTTGCCCTGCAGCCAAAGTTTTCTACGAAATACTTCCCCACTCTCCAATTATAGGCGTGAATGATCGGCGGACGAATGAGCGCGCCGACGACCAGTCATGGGGCCTCAATTTCGGTTCACCTTGGTGATGTATCGATTACCGTTCCGCTGAAGTTCTCGATCGCACCTTCACACCTAGGCACGACTGCGTTATAGTCGCTGGTCGTACAAACTCGATTCAAGACGGCCTCTCGTGAACGATCATTTGGCGGCGTTTCGCCGTAACTTCCGGCAGTCACACTCGACCTCCCTTGACATCGTGCGTCAGCAACTTCCGCGGGACGACCGCTTTCTGCGGGAGATGATGATGTCCACCATTCGCGGGCAGGTCGGCGCAGACTACGCCTTCGTCTTCGAATGTGCGTTTTGCCGTCGCGAGTCTGACGTCGCCAAGGTCAGTCGGCTGGCGGCTGCGGTCCATTTGTTGCAGTCCTCCGCGTTTGTGTCCGACGACATTTTCGACAACAGCGACCTGCGCTACGGACACTCAGCCGTCTACAAGAAATACGGCGTCAACTACGCCATCATCGCGACCGAACTAATGCAATCTGCGGCGCTGCGAGCGATCAGCCAGGAACTACAGCGCGGGCGGTTCGCAAACGCGTTGACCGTCTTGGAGATCCTCAACCGAGTAGTGTTCGACATGTATGTGGGCCAATATCTTGACCTCCGCAACACCGGAAACCTGAAGATGTCGCTTCGCCAGTACTATCGGGTGATCGCGCTGGGTGTCGGCAAGTACTTCGAGCAAGTGGCAAAATGTGGCGCGTTACTCGCGGATAAGCCATCGTCCGAGGTCAAAAGCCTGGCTCGTTTTGGATACCACTACGGCATGGGTCTGTTCATTACCGATGACATCGTTGACCTCACCAGTGTGCCAGACGACACCGGCAAGACTTACGGTTGCGACTTGATGAATCGCAGAATGAGGCTGCCGGAAATACTGGCGCTACAACTGGCCTCGCCGCGCGATGCGAAATTCCTGCGGGACTATCTCAGTAAGAAGATGCCACGACCGCAAGATTTTCAGCGCGCGGTAGCGGTTATCGAAAAATCAGGCGCGCTTGCAAAAAGCAAGAGAACTGCCCAGCGCCACATCACAGAATCATTGGCAGCTTTGCGGCCTCTGGGTCAGAGCGTTCCGGTGCTGAGGCTTGCCTGGCTTTCAACTTCTCTTATGGAGGCGCAAAAACTGCAGAATCTGTAACGAGCAGGGCAGTCGCTGGATTGCGGCCCTTTGGACTACGGACCTACTATTTCCGCTTCTTACCTTTCTTTTTTGCGGCTTTCTTCGGGGCAGACTTGCGTTTCGACATACCTTTCTTGGGCCTTCCCTTGTCATCCCCGCAGCCATCTCCCTCTCCACGCTTGCCACCGACGGCCATGATTCCCTCCTGAAGTTGAGTTTGCGAGCATTCTCGACAATCGCCCAAGCTTATGCAATAGAAAAATGGCTGTCGAGCGGCAATGTTGCCGGATAGCTTACTAACTGAGGAACAACTGGGGGCGTGTTGAAGTTTAGGTCGGCTTTAGTGCCGATACTGCTGGACGAGTTTCTGAAAACGCGGCGTCGAGCGCAAGTTGGAGTAGTAGGGGTTTGCGTCAATCGCTGCGAAGTCGCCATACCCTTTTTCGAGGGCTTGTTGGAGGAAATGGAGGGCTTCTTCTTGGTTGCCCGTGGCGGCATAGATCGAGCTCAGCAAAGCCAGCATCGTTGCCGCCCTTAAATTTTTCGGCATGACGGATAGAGCACGATCATACTGTCCTTCCGCCAGATACACCTGTGCCATTCCCACGTCCGCCAGGGGAGACTCCGGAGCCATCCTTCGTTCCTCTTCCATCGCGGCTACCGCCTCAGGAAATCGCTTCTGAAGTATCAGCGCTCTGCCCAGTTGGTAATACTTGTTGATGCTTGCCGGTTGTAAGCGGATCATCTCGCGCGCTGCCTTCTCGGCTTCGATCGGGTCAGGCGGCTGCTCGTAGGTCAGTGCCCAAGCCAGCGTTTCCCAAGCTGCAGCATCGTCGGGTGTCAAACGGATCGCAGCCCGCGCTTCTTCAGCAGCTCGGTGGTAGTCATATGTCACACCGTAATAATATGCGAGCGCCTGATGGGCGCTGCCCAGATCCGTGTCGATTTGCAGAGCGTGGCGTGCAAATGCTTCGCCCCTTTCCAAATGTTTCGGGTCAGATTCAACATCCCGGTAGTAGTTGAATTCCACGTTTGCCAGACCTGCTAATGCTGGTACGTAGTTGGGGTCCAACTCCAGTGCCCTGCTGAACTCTATCCTGGCCCATTCCAGTTTCGCAGGATTACCTAGATCACCTATTAGCGCGGCACCACGCAAATAGGCATCGTACGCCTCGAGGTTTTGAGTATAACGGTGTTCGATGGCCTGCTTTTCTTGCGGCGTGATTTTCAGGTTGAGCGCCTGCGCAATCTGGAATGCCGTCTGTTCCTGCAGCGCAAAAACATCTTTCATTTCGCCGGTAAAATCCTGGGCCCATACCTGGTAACCAGTGCTGGTGTCGGTCAACTGGACGTTGATGCGTAACTGGTTTTCCGCTTTGCGAACGCTGCCGTGGAGCAGGTACCGTACCTGCAGGTCCTTGGCAATCTGGTCATTCGGGGTTTGGGAATTCTTCGAGCCTGAATTTGGCGCGTACGAGACGACTTGCAAGCCTCGAATCTGCGACAGCTTCGTGCTGATCTCCTCGCTCATGCCGTCACTGAAGTAATCGTTGGCAGGGTCGCCGCTCAGGTTTCGCAGCGGCAGGACCGCGATCGACGGCTTTTCGGTAGGAGAGGCCACCTTTCGTACGGTGGCATAGCGCCAACCCGCATATCCCAATGCTCCTATGAGCACGATGAGCACACCAGACAGCAACGCGATCCTGAGTTTCGAGACAGGTCTTCCGATCGGTCTTCGGACGGTACGAGATACGTGAGCAGTGTCCGTTCCCCGAGTGAGGCGCTTTAGGTCAGCCCGCATTTCCGTTGCGCTTTGGTAGCGCAGGTCGCGGTCCTTCTCCAACGCCTTGAAGATCAACGCTTCAAGGTCGGGAAGAACTTGCGAATTCCGCTCGTAGATCGACGGCGGATCGTCGCGCAGGATGGCCCCGCAAATCTCTCCGGTGGTCTCGCCTGGGAACGGCAACTGGCCGGTTGCCATTTCGTACAGCACCGCGCCGAAGGAAAACAAATCGGTGCGGACGTCGACGTCTTTGGCTTTCACCTGCTCGGGCGACATATAAGCCACCGTGCCCGGCGTTTCTCCCGGACTGGTGAGTTGGTCCCGCGAGTCGAGCGTCACCGTGTCAGCGGATGCCGCAGCTTTACCGACAAGCTTGGCCACTCCAAAGTCGAGGATTTTGGCATGGCCGCGAGCCGTTATAAAAATGTTTGTTGGCTTGATATCGCGATGAATGATTCCCTCGCTGTGCGCTGCGTCGAGGGCATCTGCAATTTCAATTCCCAGCGACAACACCTGTTCCGGATCCATCGGCTTGCCCCGGATCGCGTGCTTCAGGGTCGTGCCGTCGAGGAACTCCATCACAATAAACGCTCGGCCTTCTACTTCGCCGACGTCGTAAATAGTGCAGATGTTGGGATGATTGAGCGCGGAAGCGGCGCGCGCCTCACGCCGAAACCGTTCCAGGGCCATGGGATCGCTCGCCACTTCTTCGGGAAGAAACTTGAGGGCAACAAGACGGCCCAGACGGGTGTCCTCAGCTTTGTACACCACGCCCATTCCACCCCCGCCGAGCTTGCTGAGGATGCGGTAGTGCGAGACCAATGTGTCGATCATGACGAAGGGGCCGAGGAACGATTGATGATAGGGCTGTCAACAGCGCCGGTCAATTCCCGATGCCACACCTCCGACAGTTCGGGCACCAATAGTTTCTGCCATCGCATTGCACACGACCGTAGCGGCCGTGGCCGCTTGGCCGGCAAACGGGTTAGGTTGAAAGGGCCCGCGCTCAGGCCGTTGCCGCGGCGGTGCGTTTTTGCTGGAAGCACTCCCGGCAGAACACTGGCCGCCCTTGGGTAGGCTTGAATGGGACAGTAGTCTCTTTGCCGCAGCCGGAACAGTTGGTGCGGGTTTCGACCTTCGAGTAGTTTCCGGCCGAGGTCGGGCCCATGTTGGCGGCCCGCTTCGATTTGCAAGTCTTGCAACGTTTGGGCTCGTTCTTGAACTGCTTGTCGTGGAAGAACAGCTGCTCTCCGGCGGTAAAGACGAAGTCGCTGCCGCAGTCAATGCACTTGAGAACCTTGTCCTGGAATTCCATGGAGTGTTGCTCCTTCAGCCCGTGATCCCGGCGACAGACGGGGGATTTCGCGCCCACCGCGCAAAAAAGACAGTTCGTCCACGGCGGATCGCAAATCTATCGCACAGGTGTTGCCCCTGGGTTCGGCCCACCATGCCCCACGCATGGTCACATCTATTTCTGCCCGGTTCCAGTTATGAAGGTCCCCACCAACGGCTTGGGAGAAAAACACAAGGCCGCCTTGTTCCGGCGGCCCTGCGGGTTACATTAGTCCTGCTCTTTGCGAGCTTTTTTGCGACTGCGCTTGCGCGCCAACGCTTCCTTTACGCGCTTCTTTTCGCCCGGCTTGAGGTAGAAGGAGTGACGCTTCACTTCCTTAATAATGTCCTCAGTCTGCACCTTGCGTTTGAAGCGGCGTAGGGCGTTCTCTAAAGATTCGCCCTCTTGTATACGTACTTCGGCCAACGGGAATACACCCCCAAACTCGTCCCAAACGGACTTCTCTGTTATCCCAATGTTCGCCGCGGAAGTCAAGTAAAGAGTCCCAAGCCCCCGCCCCATTTTGCGGCTATCTCCTCTTGCACGAAGGTGCGCTACTTTGCAGTCAAGTCGTTCAAAAACTTGCCTTTAGCGAGAATTGCACCTGCCTGGGAGCATATGAATTGGTAGGGATCAGGAATTTCGAATTCTTGACGAATTCCCCTGGGTACGACGACTTCCCGATGCTCGTGGAATACGCCACGAATTGGCCAGCCGAATTCAGGAATCCGTCGTCCGAAATGTCGTTGCGCCGGTTCACCCGATTGCTCACGTTGAACGACTCAGCCAGCAGCGTGATCCGAACCCGCTCGCTTACCTGAAAGCTCTTGCTGACGCGCAAGTCCATGGTCAAATAACCGGGGCCGATGTAAGCATTGCGCACCGCTCCGGGCAACCGGTCATTGTAGGTATTGTCGTCACGATTGGCGTCACCGGCCATTGTGGCATTCACCGGCCGCCCCGAACCCACGGTAAAGATGGATGAGGCCTTCCAGTTGTTGAGCAGTGCATTCAGCGCCCTCGTCTCGTAGTGAATGGGCGCGGGCTCGTACACCGTGGAGGCCACCAACCGGTGCCGCTGGTCGGTCACACTCAGTCCGCGCTCTAGTTGCGTGGCATACGCGTTCTGCACGTTGCCCGGCCGTCCCACCACCAGCGAATCGGTGCCATCGTCAATCGCCTTTCCGAAGGTGTATCCCGCGCGAATAAACACTTGCTTGCTGATCTGCCCCTTCAGCATCACCGTTAGCCCGTTGTATATGCTGCTCGCCGCGCTCTCGAATGAGTTGATCGTTCCCAGCCGCGGATCGGGCCGCTGCACATCATTGAGGCACGGCGGATAAGGACAATCCACCGTACGCTTGGTCTGCCAGGTCGCGAACGACTCTACCGAGTAGTACTGCCCGGTGAAAATCGATTGGTCGTCATATACCGGATAATCGGTGACCGTCGGCTTGGGCAGGTTGGCGTCGAGCGAGCGAATCAGGTGTTCGCCGTGCACATAAAGATAGCTCGTGGTCAGGTTGAGCTTCCGCGTCAAGCCATACTCCACGGTGGCACTGGCCTGCTCGGTGTACGGCGTCTGGAAATTCGCCGCAAATGCCGACACCTGGGTCGTCAGGTGGCTGGCCACCGACGCCGGCGCCGTGCATACGGTCGCTCCCGAAGGGCAATTCACCAGCGCATTAGGATATTTGGGGAAGATCGCTGCATCCGCCGGCTTCATGATGTCGAGAAATAGCTGAGTCTGCGTCAGCCCGTTGTCCATTTCGACCTGAGAGGCATAAATCGCGGGAATCAGGCTGTAGAACCTCCCGAATCCGCCGCGCAGCACTACGGGGTGGCGTTCCCCCAGCGAGTACATGAAGCCGACCCGCGGCGAAAAGTTGTCCGTCACACTCGGCATCTTGCCCGACGGTTCATACAGCGGATTGTTCACCAGCCCCGGCACCTCGAACGTCTGCAAGTCATAGCGCAGCCCGGCGTTAATGGTCAGCTTCCGCGTAACCCGCACCGTGTCTTGCAGGAAGAGCGAGTACGACCGCGAGTTGGGATGGGTTTCGGCGTTGCCGAAGTCCTGCATGTAGTAGCGCGGCACCCCATGTGCGTACGCTCGCAGCGGCGTCAGCGGCTCGCCGTACTTGGCGGGAGTAAAGAAAAACGGGTTCACCTTCACGTTGTCGAAATAAAATTCGCCTCCGAACATCGCCGGGTAGTAGTTGTAAATCCATGTCTGCAGGAAATCCCCGCCGAACTTCCAGTTGTTGCGGCCGGTGTTGTAGTCCAACGTGTCAGCCACGTGCAGCTTGTGCTCGCGAGTCTGCCGCGGCAGGATGTTCGACCGCCCCATGCCGTCCACCAGGCCGTAAATCTTGATCTTGGGGTCGTCCGAGTTGGCGAACGACTGCTGCAGGTCGCGCGAGAACTGCGCCCGCAGGTTGCTCGACCAGCGGTTGCTCCAGATGCCCGTCCACGACACTGCCAGGCTCTCCGTCGCCACGTCTTCGCTGCCGTTGTTGTCTTCGGTGTAGTGCGTGATCGGACTTGCCGGGTCGAAGAACACGTTGTTTGTGCCCGAGTAGCGCGAAGTGCTCAACCTCAAGAACAGCAACTGCTTCGATGACACGTTGAAGTCGAGCTTGGCGAACCCGGCGTTCCCGCCCATATAAGTCGGATATTCCCCCGCCAGCGAATTCAATTGCGCCGCAGCGGCGAAGACCTTGTCCTGGTCAAGCCGGTCGTAATCTGTGGGCTGAGGCACCACCGTGCTGGCGCCGTTGCCGAACTGCATGATCGCCGGCACCGTCAACTGGTGCTGGTCGTAACCCAGGTACAGGAACACCCGGTTCTTCACCAGCGGTCCGCTAAAGGTCCCGCCGAACTGCCGTTGATGTTCGTCGGGCTGGCTGCTCACGTACGCCGATTGCGCATCAAAGGTGCGGTCGCGCGCATACAGGAACCCCGTGCCGTGCCAGCGGTTTCCGCCCGAATTGGTCACCACGTTAAACACCGCGCCGCCTGCCCGTCCCAGCTCCGCGCTGTAGCCGTTCGACGACACGCGGAATTCCTTGATCACCTCGTCGCTGAACTGGTAGGGAGCGCGGTAGCGTCCGCGGGCCTGCGCGTAGAAGCTATTGTTGTCGTCGGCCCCGTCCACCAGGTAGCTGTTCTGGTAGCCGCGCGTCCCGCCGTACGACAGGTCACCGTTCGAGCCCGACGTCAACCCCCGCGGGTCCTGCGTCACCCCAGGCAACAACAATGCGAGGTCGGTGTAGCGCCGTCCGTTGAGCGGCAGGTCGGCGATGGCTTGCTGGTCGATGATCTGCGAGACTTCACCGCTCTCCGCGTCTGTGACAGGTGGTGCTGCCACCACGGTAATGTTTTCGGCCCTACCCTCCGGCCGCAGGCGCAGTTGTAGTTGCATTGAGCCGCCGACGTGCAGTTGCAGGCCCGACTGCGATGTCTCCTCCATGCCCGCCGCCGACGCAGTCACCGTGTAGCGTCCCGGCGGCAGCATGGCGAACCGAAAGCGCCCTTCGCCGTCGGTAGTGGCTGTGCTCCGAAAACCGTTGTCGGGATTCAGCACTGAGACAGCAGCGCCTGCGATCCGCGCGCCACTCAGGTCTTCCACCAGCCCTTCCAGCGCGGTGCTGCCATCCTGCGAACGCGCCGGAAGCATCAGCACCAACACCAGCGCCGCCAGCGACAGCGCCAGGCAGATGACCGAGCGGCGGCAGCTTGCGGTATGTGGACGCGGCATGGGAAAGCTCCTTCCTTCGCTGCCATGCTTGCCCACGCCGCTGACTAATCTCTGTGACGGGCGACACCAACCCTATGTGTTAAGGGGTTACGAAAGTACAGGTGGTAGTTCTTCCACCCTGTACTTTCGTAACCAGAACGTTCCAAATCGGGAGAATTTTCCCAAAATTGCACGCTGGCGGCTCAACCCCCGCTTTCGTTGGCCGAGTGAGCCACGCCGATAGTGCCGCTGTTTGTGACCCCGGTCACGCATTTCGGAAAGGGCTTTTCAGTAGAATGATGGCGTCATGATCGATGCTCAGCTCATCCCTGCCAACACACTCATTACCGCCAAGGGCGACAGCGAAGCGCTCGACGTCAGCGCCGCCGAGAGCTCCGCGTTTCTCGCCACGCTCACCATCACCAAGTATGTGGAGCAGGAGTCCATCGAGATCACGCTCTTCACTTCCGTTGACGGCACGACGTGGGAGGCCAAACCCCTGGCCTCGCTGCCGCAGAAGTTCTACGCGGGCGAGTATCCGCTGCTAGTCGATCTCTCGCAGGCCAATGGAGCGAAGTTCCTGCGCGCCCACTGGGAGGTCAACCGCTGGGGACGTGGGCCCGCAACGCCCAGCTTCGAAGCCGGCCTGCGCGTGCGTGAAGTTCCGCAGAACATGCTGCAGGAAGCCCGCGCCGAAGCTGCGGCGCGCCGCTGATCTGCGACGGTGAGCCGCGTTAGCGGCTACTCGCCATCACGGCTGGAGGCGGGCACTTGATGCCCTTCTCTTTCTTCCATTTGCTGACTTTGACCGGTTTGCCCTGCATGCACGAATTCGCGCCGTGGTGCGCGACACCTTGGAACTGAATGGCGGTGCCCGACTTGGGTGTCTTGGCCGGGAAGAGCAGGTTGTAGAGTTGGCCCGTCTGCGAATCGATGACCACGCGGCACGAGTTCTCCGCCGCCTTCTCCACGCAACCCGATCCTTTCACGGTTTTCGGCGCGGTAGCATGCGACGCGGAACCGCTCGCTCCTGCAAACGCGCTGGCCGTAAGGAGCATCATGACCACCATAACGTGCTTCAACGGAAACTTTCCTCCGGGGAGAGAATCTGGTGGCGTGATTCAAATGATAGTGGTGCGGGAACGCACTGACTATTCCCTCCGAAGGTTCCCCCCTCGGGCCAATGCAAGGTAGCTGTGTACCACAATGTCAGACGCGCGGCATCCGCTGGCCCCCTGCAGGGCGGTTCACAATCCTGTAACATGACACGCTGAATCTGATTTTCTCTCGAAGAGAGTTCGTCATGGCTACTTCCGTGGAAACGCCCCGCCAATTTCAAACTGACCCGCCTCGCCTGCGATCCTGGAAAAAGCTCAGCTTGGTTTTGCTGCTGCTGCTGATCGCGTTCACCGTGTACGCGACGTTGCGGCCGTTGTCGGTGTTGCGCGCGGCTGGCCACTTCACGTTATGGACGGCCGGCATTCACAGCCACTACGCCCAGGTTGGCCCCTATCGCGTGCATTACTACGAGGGAGGCGAAGGCCCGCCGCTGGTCTTTGTCCACGGCCTCGGCGCCGAGTCGCTCAATTGGGTGCCGGCCATGCTGACATTCCGCCACCCGTTCCACGTGTACGCCATCGACCTGCTGGGACACGGCCAGACCGAGCGGCCCGACATCGCCTATTCCATCGAGCAGCAGTCGGAGATGGTGCACCAGTTTCTCGTGGACCGTAAGGCCTTGCCAGCCGACGTGGTTGGCATCTCCATGGGCGGATGGGTCACGCTCAAGCTCGCGCATGACCATCCTGAAGCGGTCAACCGCCTGGTCGTCGCCGATGCCGCCGGGCTGAAGTTTCAAACCAGCATTACCGCCAAGTCATTTCTCCCCACGACGCCGGAAGAGTTTGCGGCGTTTATGGCCATGCTCACGCCGCACTACTACTACGTGCCTTATCCAGTACAGCGCGATTTCTTTCACCAGGTTGCGCAAAATGGATGGATCGTCCGCCGCATTTTCGACTCGTTCCTCACCTATCAGGACGTACTCGACGGCGAACTGCAGGACATCAAGGCCCCGGTGCTGGTGATCTGGGGAAAAGAAGAAAATCTGATCCCGCTTTCCGTCGGCGAGCAGATGAAGCAGCAACTTCCCAACTCGTCTCTCCTGGTCTGCGCCGACTCCGGCCATCTCGCCATCTACGAATGTTGGAACCAGATCAAGCCCGAGGTGGCGAACTTCCTGACCTCGTCGCCCCAGCCGCCCGCTCCGTATGTCCGCGAGGTTGCGATCGGCGCTGCGGCACAGTAGGAGGGCCCGCCAGAGCGCGCTTTCCCGCCAGTCGTCACGCCACCCGGTCATGGCACGGCCAGCACATGCAGGGTGGCCACACTGCTCATCACGCTGCCGGAGTTATTGGTCACATCTACGCGGAACTGGAGACCATCCATCTGCAGAGTCGTCGATTGAATGGTGTAAGAAGATGATGTTGCCCCGGGGATGCTCACGCCATTCTGGGTCCACTGATAACTGAGCGGTGAGGAACCTGTGGCCGTCACGGAAAATGTGGCAGGATTTCCCGCCGGCACACTGGCATCCTGCGGCTGCGCGGTGATGCTGGGCGGCATGCCCGAGGAACCTCCGCAAGACACCATACCGAACGAGAAACATGTGACTGCGATAATGAGCAGAATTCGAAAACGCATCACGTCGTCACCTCGAATATTGGTTTGAGTGGCGCAGACGGCGTGGCGGGAACCGGCAATACCGGTGAACCCAAGTCCACCGGATTTCACTCGCATTCCCAGACGTTTATGGGATGCTGCACGTCAGGCGCGAGATGCCAATTTATCCATGGTGGCCGGTCACAAAACGTCGGTAGGCGTCTGAACGCTCGGAGTCACGTAGGTGTCTGCGACATAGCTGAGGCGGCGCACCCAGCAGAACGTCGGACATCTGCTTTTGCAATCTGGACCGGGCACCCGCACCAAGATTCTTTGGAAACTCAGAGGTGCGGGACGGTCCCCCTGCCGCGCCGCCTCACCGACAGCCGACGACGTACGTGTTTATCATTTCCCCATGGCCACAGAACACCGGTTGGGCGACATCATCGCGAACTCCGTGACGCACGGCGTCGGAGCTGTGCTCGCGGTCGCCGGGGCGGTTGTGCTGGTGGTCACCGCGGCAGGCGGAAGCGTGTGGCAGGTTGTGAGTTGCTCGGTATTCGGCGCCACGCTGGTGCTGGTGTATGTCTGCTCTACTCTGTATCACTCGCTGGTCCGCACCCGCGCGCGTCACGTGATGCGGATCATCGATCATTCCGCAATCTACCTCCTGATCGCCGGGACCTATACCCCATTCGTCCTGGTGCCGCTGCACGGGCGCATGGGATGGATTCTCTTCGCCATCGTCTGGGGCCTTGCGGTCCTCGGAATCACATTCAAAAGTGTCGCCGTTGACCGTTTCGAAATCGCGTCGGTCGTGGTGTATCTGGGAATGGGCTGGCTAATCGTATTTGCCATGCGTCCCTTGCTGCACGCGCTCACGTGGCACGGCATTCTTTGGATTGGGCTCGGCGGGTTCTTCTATACCGCAGGCATCGCCTTCTACGCCCTCGACCGGCTGTCGTACTTCCATGCCTTCTGGCATCTCTTTGTGCTCGCCGGAAGCACCTGCCACTACTTCGCCGTGCTCTTCTACGTCGCCCAGCCGCGGGGGTGAACGATGGGCTAAGCTCTTCGTCCCGCTCAGCGGGACTGGGCCCGTCACGAACCGCGGCCGCGCGGCGACGACCTGCATGTGTGCTGTTGTGCCGGGCCATATTTGCCTTCAGTTGGCTAATGCAGGGTGCTCACCGTTAGACAACCGCCGTCTCCCGATACTCGCCATGCACCGTTCTCATGGCGTGGGAGACTTCGCCTACGGTCGCGGTGGCTTCGACCGCAGCGCTCGCGGATCCTGCAGCAGCATCCACACTTGCGAATCGAGACCGATCTGGACCACCCAGTCAGGCGTGACTCCCATCACAGACATGCTATCCGGGGGCGTTTTAGAATCCGGCGGTTTCGGGAATCGACAACGGGATTACAAGCGGGGGCAAAAACCATGAGAATTCGCAGCGTGCTTCGGTTCGTTACGATCGTTTTTGTGCTGAGTTCCGCCACGATCGCATTCGCTGGTCTAACCATCTTCGGTTCCGGAATGCAACTCCCGGAAGACATTTCTCAAGTTCCTACAGGTTTCGGCAGCTTTGGCCCCGGCTACTTTGTGAACGATCCAGGGACTCACGGCATCGGGCTGGGCAATATCGATTACCTGCCGGCAAGCGGCGGCACGGCCACTGTTTTTGTGACGATTCCTGGAGGCCCGTCGAGCCCGATTGGGGGACTGTTCCTTCCCAGCAATTATGGCGCGTTCGGCGGCCAGTACCTTGCGGTCGGCTACGATGCGGGCGGGGCATTCGCTCTCACCGTGGCCGCTAACGGCACGGTAACGCAGATGCCGATGGCGACGGTTCCAGGGGGCGAATACTCGGGGGCCGTTCTTGCGCCCGCCGGCTTTGGCTCGGTTGCTGGACAGGTGCTCTTGACATTAGCTGGTGGCCCGATCATCGCCCTCGATCAAAACGGTAATACCTCCACCTTTGCCACCGTGGCGGGTGATCCGTTTGGCGCTGTATTTGCACCTAATGGCTTCGGATTCGTTGGGGGCGATTTGCTGGTGAGCGAGTCTGGGTCCGGCAAAGTCTTCGCCGTCGATGCCAATGGAAACTCGAGCGTGTTTGCCACCTTTCCCCTGGGCCCAAACCAGTACGGGTTACGCCAGATGGCGTTTGCTCCGGCCGGTTTCGGCAGCTACGGTGGAGACCTGTTTGTCTCGGTAACCGGTAGCGTTCAGGGAGGAGGAATCTACGGAGCAGTTGTGGTGCTGGATGCAAGCGGACAGGAGATCGCGGTACTGAAAGTTGGCACCTTGCTAGCCAACTTCGATCCACGTGGGCTGTACTTTGTGGACGATCAAACTCTCCTGATTGGGGCTTCAGACCCTATCTATGCCGCAACGCCGCAGGACTTTCAGGCACCGACCCCGGAACCGGCGACTCTGCTGATGTTCGCCAGCGGAATCGTGGGCCTGTGGTGGAAGCGCTCTCGTTAGACGGTCTTGGCCGACACTTGCCATCTTTTGATTGGCGCCGGACGCTCAATCGGAGCGAGCAGGCGCCTTCGATACGCGTGTCCCACCCCCTCAGATCACCACCGTCTCCCGATACTCCCCATACACTCGCCGCATGGCGTCGGAGATTTCGCCTACCGTCGCGTTCGCGTCCACCGCTTCGACGATTACGGGCATCAGGTTGGCGCCGCCGCGCGCGGTATCTTCGACGTGCTGGATGGCTGACTTCCACTTACGCCTGGTCGCGCTTCGCGCGCAGGGCTTTCAGCCGCTCCACCTGTTTGGCTTCGAGCGAGGGGTCGATGCGCTGCAGCGGAATCTCCTTCTCCTCGTCGATGCCGAACGCGTTCACCCCGACCACAACCGCTTCCAGGTGATCCACCGCCTTCTGATACTCGTACGCGGCGTTCTGAATTTCCGCCTGCACGTAGCCGCGCTCGATGGCCTTCAGCGTGCCGCCCATGGCGTCGATCTTGTCGAGATAGGCGCGCGCGCCAGCTTCGATCTGGTCGGTGAGCGACTCGATGTAGTACGAACCCGCCAGCGGATCGATGGTCTGCGGTGCCCCTGACTCGTAGGCGATGACCTGCTGCGTGCGCAGCGCGATGCGCGCCGACTGCTCGGTGGGCAGCGCCAGCGCCTCGTCGTAGGAGTTGGTGTGCAGCGACTGCGTGCCGCCCAGCACCGCCGCCAGCGCCTGCAGCGCGGTGCGGACGATGTTGTTCTCCGGCTGCTGCGCCGTCAGCGTCGAGCCCGCCGTCTGGGTGTGGAAGCGCAGCATCTGCGACTTCGGGTTCTTCGCCTTGAAGTGGTCGCGCATGATGCGCGCCCACATGCGGCGTGCAGCGCGGAACTTCGCTACCTCCTCCAGGAAATTGCTGTGCGCGTTGAAGAAGAACGACAGGCGCGGCGCGAACTTGTCCACGTCGAGCCCGGCGTCGATGGCCGCCTGCACGTAGGTCATGCCGTTCGCCAGCGTGAACGCGACCTCCTGCGTCGCCGTGCATCCTGCCTCGCGCATGTGGTAGCCCGAGATGGAAATCGTGTTCCACTCGGGCACGTTCTGGTTGGCGTAAGAGAAAATGTCGGTGATGATGCGCATCGCCTGCGCCGGCGGATAGATGTACGTCCCGCGCGCGATGTACTCCTTCAGCACATCGTTCTGGATGGTGCCTGAAATCTTCTTCACGTCGCGCCCGGTGCGCCGCGCCACGCCGATGTACAGCGCCAGCAGAATCGACGCCGTCGCATTGATGGTCATCGAGGTGGAAATTTGTTCCAGGTTGATGCCGTCGAACAGCCGCATCATGTCTTCGATGGAGTCGATCGCCACGCCCACCTTGCCGACTTCGCCCATCGCCAGCGGATTGTCAGAGTCCAGCCCGATCTGCGTCGGCAAATCGAACGCGATGCTCAACCCGGTAGTGCCCTGGCTCAGCAGATACTTGTAGCGGCGGTTCGACTCGTCGGCGTCGCCCATGCCGGCGTATTGCCGCATGGTCCACAGGCGTCCGCGATACATCGAGGCCTGCACGCCCCGCGTGTACGGAAACTGCCCCGGAGTAGCTGAGCTGCTCGTCGTAGCTCCAGCCCTCAAGATCGGCGGGCGAGTACAGCGGCTTGACGACGACGTGTGAGGAAGTTTCCTGCTTCTCCGCCAGCTTGCCGGAGACGATGGGTTTGGTCTTGGTTTCGGCCATGGGGATGAGGGCCTCGATGAGAGTTTGCCGCGCAAACGGCGGCTCCCTTTGATTATTGGGTCACGGGCCAACCGAGCGCAGTGAGGCGGGTCACATGTCCGACTGGCTGGTAGGCCGCCCGACGCGGCCAACCATGAACGCGAACACCAGCGTGCAAATGATCAGCGGAATCCAGAAGCGCGGCGAATGCATGTACGGAATCGGATTCAGCCCGGTGGGAACGACCTCTCCAGCTTCCTGCGCGACCTCGGCCGCTCGATGTTCTCCCACAAAGATCCCCAGCCCGAACCCAATCAAGGCTCCGAGAATGGTCTTTCCTGGATTGCTGTCGCTCATGTCGCTCTCCTCCCGGTGTTCCGCAAGAATCGTAGCCGAGACGAGACGGGAAGGGAAGCGCTCTGTCGGGTCGTGCCACGCACCCTCCAGGATTGACCAACCGTCAGCCTCCATTCGCCCTGCTTTGTTATTGCAGTGGAGTGTACTGTGCGATATAGTACACACATGATTGCCTTCCGGTTGACGCTTCAGCCCGGCTCGCCTGTCTATCAGCAGGTCGTGTACGCGGCCAAGAAGGCGATCATCGCGGGCCAGATGCGGCCCGGCGACCGCTTTCCTTCCGTTCGCACCCTCAGCCAGGAATTGAAGATCAATCCCAACACCGCTCATAAGGTGGTGACCCAACTGATCTCCGACGGGCTGCTTGAGGTGCACCCGGGACGCGGCACGCTGGTCGTCGAGCTGCCCGCATCCACCGCACGCGAGCGCGCCCAATTGCTGAAGGGGCAGCTCGAAGCGCTGGTGGTCGAAGCCATGCGTCTGCAGATGGATCTCGGCGACGTGCAAGCCGCGCTCTCGGAGCACTGGGAACGCCTCGGTTATGACTCTCGCTCATCGGGCGAGCGCAAGGGAGAGAAGTCATGAGCTCGGTCATTTCCACCGTACATCTCAGCAAGAAATATCTGTCGCAGGAAGCGGTCCTCGACCTCAACCTCGAAGTCCCCGAGGCCTCCATCTTCGGTTACCTTGGGCCCAACGGCGCCGGCAAGACGACCACCATCAAGACCCTCATGAACATCTTTGTGCCGTCGTCCGGATACGCCACCGTGCTGGGCCTCGACTCGCGCCGCCTCAGCCCTGCGCGTCTGCAGCAGATCGGTTATGTCTCGGAAAACCAGGAACTGCCCGGATGGATGTCCGTTGACTACTATCTCGACTACTGCCGGGCGTTTTATCCCAACTGGGACACCGCACTCTGCGACGCGCTGGTCAAGCAGTTCGACCTTCCCCGCCGCCAAAGCCTCAAGCAACTCTCGCGCGGCATGAGGATGAAAGCGGCGCTGGTTTCCGCCATTGCCTATCGCCCGCAACTGCTGATACTCGACGAGCCTTTTACCGGGCTCGACCCGCTCGTGCGCGACGAACTGGTCGAGGGCATCTTGGGAATCTCTACTGAACACGGCTGGACAGTCTTCGTCAGCTCCCACGACCTCGCCGAGATCGAGAATCTGGTGACGCATGTCGCCTACCTTGACCGCGGCCGCCTGCAGTTCAGCGAGGAACTGGCTTCGCTGCAAGATCGCTTCCGCGAAGTCGAGGTCACGTGCGACGGTCCGGCGCAAGCGCCAGCCTCATGGCCGGAGGCATGGCTGAAGGCCGGAAACCTCCAGCGCCGTGGTTCGTTTCGTCGTCACCGACTACGCCGAAGACAAGACCCCGCAGCAGGTACGGTCGATGTTCCCAGCCTGCCGCGATCTGTCCGTTCGACCTATGTCTCTGCGTTCCATCTTTATCAGCATGGCGAAAGAGCGCCGTTGAGCCCAATGTCCGGAGGCCCTATGAACCAGGTCGTTCACATCTTCCGCAAAGACTGCCGCCGCCTCTGGCACCGCATTGCTGCCGTGCTCGTACTCACCTGCCTCCACGGTTACGGAGAAGTCATCACTCCCGGCATAGGCCGCAACGTTGTCATTGGCTTCTCCCCGCATGCGCTGCTCTTCGTGTTGGCCGGTCTCAGCGGAATCCTCCTGCCCATCATGCAATTTCTACTGGTCGTCTCCGTCATTCAGGATGAGAGTCTGGTCGGAAGCGACGAGTTCTGGCTCACTCGTCCTTACAGCCGTCGCAGCCTTTTCTTCGAGAAGTTCCTGTTCGTCTTCGCATGGGTCGTCTTGCCCATGCTCGTGCACGATGTCGTATTGGTTCGCTATTTTGGCTTTTCCTTGTCCTCTGCGTTCGGCCTGTTGCTTTGGAAGATGGCGCAATTCGGGTTCTTCCTGCTGTTCGCCGCCGCGCTTGCTGTGCTGAGTGCCAGCCTGGCTCGTGCCGCTGTGCTCGGCATTGGCGCCGTCGTTGTCGCCTTGTTGACGTTCTATGCAGCCATGCAGAACACCGGCGGTTTGCTCTTGACCGGAACAGCAGCGAACTTCGCGCTGCTGGTGCTTCTCGCGATTGCCTCCGTGGGCGCCGTTGCCGTGGTCGCGTTTCAGTATCGTTTTCGCATTACCGCAATCGCCGCAGTCATTGGAGTGGCAACCATTCTGGCCTGCGCCTTGCTCTTGCGGTACTGGCCAACATCGCTGACCGCCCGCTGGACGAACCGCGACACTTCACCACTTCTGCAATCTCTCCAGGTTCGCCCCGACGCGGACCTCACCGCCCTTGCCCGTCCCCTCCCTTCGCAAAACGCCGCCAGTCAAGCGCGGACCGTCTACTATCCTTTTCGGGCCGAGGGTCTATCTGACAATGTAGGAGTCAGCCTTGGCCTGTCCGCGGAGTTCGCGTCTCCCGGACAAAAACCGGCTTCGGCTTTTGTGGGTTCGGAGGTTCGCTTTCAGAACCCGGCAGCCGGTACCCCGCAGTTCGCTGATCCATGGGGGCCTGGACAATTGGTTCCGTTCGCACTGTTTAATCCTGGCGACTTTGAGCGCGTGAAAGACGCCGACGGCACGATGTCGGGCAAGTTGTATCTCCAAAGTTACCGATCGGATGTGGTCAGCCTGCCCCTGCCGTCCCCGGGGCAGCCGCACGACTTCACCATCGCTGGCGAGCGGTGCACGGTCGAATCCTACCTGCGAGACCGCAACGTTGCCCTGGTCTTTAACTGCGCCGAACTTGAGCCGGGGAATATCGCGCGCTTTCAGGTGCGCCTGTTGCAAAACCACCAGCCGACCATGCCGTCGCAAAGCCAGGGAGACACATCCAGCGCGGGGAGCTGGCCTGCATTTCTAAGTCCCATCTTCCGTACCAACTACCGATGCGAGTTCCCGCTGCTGGAGTCGCTGCCAGACTCGTCCGCCGAATCAACCCAACCCCGCCAGATACTGGTATTCGCCGAACAGAGCTTGGGAACGACGGAGCGCGATTTCCGCATCGAACACTTCCGCCCTGCGGAGTCTAGCCTCCAGGCTTGGGAGCAGCGCGGTGTCTTGCGTCGGGCGGAGTAGCTTCTAGCCGCGTTTGCTTTTCCGCCGCGCCCGCCAGAACGACTCAATCCCGAAATAGACAAACAGACAGCGTAAAGATGGCCGCGAGCACGACGCGGTTGCGCGTCGCTGTGCCTGCCAGGTAGCGGTGATATTCGCGGAACGGTGGCCCCGGCGCCGATGACGGCCAGCACCAGAAACAGGAAGCCCGTTACTTCCAGCCACAGCGCGTGGAGCACGTGGCCGACGCTGCCGCAGAAGCTGCTGCCTCCGCGATAGAACGCTCGCGCCCAGCGGTTCTCGCCAGCCTTGCGTCCAGCCACGCGCAGCGCGGCACGTCCCTGTCGCTGGAAATTTTCCGAGGCCGCGGACTTGTGTTCGCCGGATGCAGACATGTGCGTCAAAGGCGTATTCTAGCAGCCATAGGACTGGCGGCTGTCGCTCCCAACCGTGGACACCCAGTCGCAGTTTCAGGTGGCAATGTGGACGATCAACTGAAGAAACTGGTGAAAGAGCTGGGCGAGGCCATCAATCAGGCGGTGGCCGACTCCGACCGCATTGCCGAAGTCATGGGCCGCATCAAGGCCAGCGGCCACGACGTCTTTTTGGCGCTGGAGGCGACCATCGGCTTCACCCAGCGCGAAGAATCTGCCTCGCAAACACCCCGCAAGCAAACCAGTTCTACCGGCGAATTGGAGATCACCTCGCAGGACCTGCAGTTCCTGCGCTCGCTGCGGATTGCCGTGAACGAAGAGAAGTGAACGCCGTGCAACCTGCCGCGCTGCGGTCGTGTGTTAAGATTTCGACGCTCTGCAGTCAGGCGGGTATGGCTTCGCGGAAGCCACCTGTAGTACAACCTAATGTTCACCCCGCGAGGGGAAACGCAGTACTCGGGATAACGCCATCATGAGAGAGACCCTGGGAGTTCTACTGGCGGGCGGAGCGGGCGAGCGCCTCTACCCGTTGACCCGCGACCGCGCCAAGCCCGCCGTCACCTTCGGCGGCATCTATCGCATCATCGATATCACGCTTTCCAATTGCATCAACTCCGACCTGCGCCACGTTTACATCCTCACTCAGTACAAGGCGCTCTCGCTCAATCGCCACGTCCGCGAAGGCTGGGGCAACGTTGTCGGCCGCGAGCTGGGCGAGTTCATCGAGGTCCTGCCGCCCATGAAGCGCGTCAGCGACAGTTGGTACATGGGCACCGCCGACGCCGTTTACCAGAACATCTACTCCATCGGTTCCGAAGAGCCCAAGTTCGTCCTCATCCTCTCCGGTGACCACATCTACAAGATGAACTACGAGCTCATGCTCAAGCAGCACAAGGACTCCGGCGCCGACGTTACTCTCGCCACCATCCTGGTGGATCCCGTTGAGGTGCGCCATTTCGGCGTGGTTGAAATCGACCGCACCGGCCGCGTCGTCGGCTTCCTGGAA
Source organism: uncultured Acidobacteriaceae bacterium (assembly GCA_963751155.1). Lineage (GTDB taxonomy): Bacteria > Acidobacteriota > Terriglobia > Terriglobales > Acidobacteriaceae > DASRAA01. Next base: position 126,045 of record CAVVTL010000031.1, read on the forward strand.
AAGCCCGAGCAGACCGACCTGCGCTCGCCCTACAACCCGAGCATGGTGTCGGCCTCCATGGGCATCTACATCTTCAACGCCGATGTTCTCCTCCCGGCGCTGCTCAAGGATGCCGAAGACCCATCCTCGCGCCACGACTTCGGACACGACATCCTGCCCAAGATGGTCGACGGCTCCAAGGTCTACTCGTTCAACTTCGTGGACGAGAACCGCAAAGAAGCCTTTTACTGGCGCGATGTGGGCACGCTCGACGCCTACTACGAGGCCAACATGGACCTCGTCTCCGTCGCGCCGGTCTTCAACCTCTACGACAAAGCCTGGCCCATCCGTACTCACATGCGGCAGTATCCGCCGGCCAAGTTCGTCTTCAATGACCCGGAGCGCACCGGTCAGGCCCACGACTCCATCGTTTCCATGGGTTGCGTCCTCTCCGGCGGTTCGGTGACCAACTGCGTGCTCTCGCCGGATGTCCGCGTCAATTCCTATTCCCAGGTCGAAAACAGCATCCTGTTCTCGCACGTCGACATCGGTCGTCACTGCAAGATCCGCCGTGCCATCATCGACCGCGACGTGCACGTGCCCGAGGGAACCGTCATCGGCTACGACACCGAAGCCGACCGCCAGAAGTATCACGTCACCGACAGCGGCATCACCGTAGTCACCCGCGATTACTCGCTGTTCGAGAATCCGGTCGCAGCCAACTATTTCGACCCTGAATAGCTTTCGCCAGCGCACCGTCTCCGCCAAGGCCCGGATCATTCCGGGCCTTGGGCTTTCTGCCGCCTATTTCTTAGTTGTGCCGCCTGCCCATCTGCACTAACATTCCAGCCACACATTGCGCTTTCGTGCCGGATGCCGCCCGGAGTTGCTCCGCACCAAGCCATGGATCGCTGATTCAGCTTCCGTCAATCGAGGGTAGAGGACTCCCATGAAGGAGCGAGGCGGACTCGCAACGACTATTGCGCTGGTCATCGCGACCATACTCGGGGTGTCATACATGCCCCGTAAGGCCGCCGACAGCCTGAATTCCGCCGAGTCCCAAAGCTCCGGTGCCGGGGGCACTCACGCCGGAACCAAGACCCCTCCTCAAAGGAAAGAGGCGCCTATTGCCTCTTGCGACCAGATTGCCAAGCGCTTCTGGAGGATTTATCCCGCGGGAGCGCCAGTGCCGATGCCCGACTCCTGCTATCCCTCGGGTGCAACGCCCGCGGGAAAGCCGGCTGCGGCCCCGAGCGATTTGTACTTCGCGGTGGCTATCGTCCCCAACCCGGTGCAGACCCATCTGCCCCTGATGTTCGACCGCTCCATCGAGGCCATTCAGCAGGCGGTGGAAGACAGCGGCTACTCCTACGACGAAAGCTGGTTTCCCTGGAACCAATCGGAAAAAGACTACGACACGCTGTCCGACGAAGAGCAGTCGGCACAACTCGAAGCCGAGTTGCAGCAGCAGCCCGGCATTATGGTTTTCCGCCGCGGCATGAATCCGGAAAAGATCGCCGAAACCCTCGCCCAGTGCACCAACACCGCGAGCGGCGGACAAATTGATCCCAACTGCGTTTACCTCGACCGCGGCGAATTTGAAAACCATTTCGACCGCCAACTGGTCGTGTTCGTCGTAGCCGAGCAGCCCACGGGGGGCATCAGCGACGCCCAATTCGAGCACGCTCTGGAGTGGATGCGCAGCATCCATCCCGGCCACGTGGAGCAGCCGCTGCTCATCCTCGGCCCGACGTTTTCCGGCACCCTGCCTTCGCTGGCCCGCCAGCTCAACTCCGCAACCGTGAAGCCCTACGTCGCCGGTGTCCAGATTTACAGCGGCACCGCAAGTTCCGAGTCCAGCGTGCAGTGGTTTCAGCTCTATCTGGCGAAGCTCCAGGGAGAATTGCAACAGGATGGATGGAAGGGCTCGCTCAAGTTCCGCACCTTCTTCGAAGGTGACTCGCTCATGACCGACCGCTTCCTCTGCTACTTGCAGCATGAGGGCTATCCCCTCAACCGGGTGGCGATCCTGTCGGAAGACGAGACCGCGTTTGGCAAGGCGGAATCGCCTCCAGCGCAGAATAGCCAGGCCACGTCGGATTTCCTCTGCCAGGACAGGCGCGCCGGCCAGCGCGAAGGCACGCCGTTATACCTGTACTATCCCCGCGACATCGCCGTCATGCGTTCCGCCTACGAGAAGCAGTCGATTTTCGCTGCCGGAAAGGCACAATCGAGTGGCCCCTCCACTTCGCTGCAAGGCGACCTGAGCGAGTCGGCCGGCAACGAACACGATACGGTCCGCAGCTACGGCGGGCAGCTCACGCCGCTGGCCCAGGAAGCGGAGTTGTTCGGCATCACCAACGTTCTCGACAGCAAGAAGATTGAATACGTCATCGTGCGCAGCAGCAATTCGCTCGATCAGCTCTTCCTCAGCGAATTCCTGCGCCGCTCCTATCCCGGCGGACGGGTAGTCATTGACGGCGCAGACTTGATGTTTCGTCGTGGTATGCAGGGGGCCTCCCTGCGCGGCGTTATTCTGCTCTCGCCCTATCCTCTGCTGAGCTGGACGCACGACCTTGTGCCCCCACTGGAGGGGCAGCGCAGTCACAGCTACCGGGTCTTCCCCCAGGACGCCTCCGAAGGCATCTACATCGCCGCCCGCGAGCTGTTCAAGAGTTTGCCCGGCGCGGGTAGCGGTGCTTCGGTTGCCGATTATGCTGCCCCGAAACTCGGCTCCGTCACTGGTCCCGAAAATGACGCCGACCACCGTCCCGCCACGTGGGTGACGGTCGTGGGCCACCGCCAGTTCTGGCCCCTCGCCGTGCTCAACGAGAACACAGAGACCGAACACCCGGGCCGCAATCCATTTGGCCCGAAAGACAAGTCGCTGCTCGAACCCGAAGCCCAGCACGGTGACGTCCCGAAGTTGCAGTATGGCTTGCCCGGAGAGATGATCGCGCTGCTTGCGTTCTGCAGTTTGCTTGCGCTTTGGCACTGGTATTGCTGCTCAAAAGGATCGATCTTCCGTCCGCCCCGCTTGCGCGCCTACTTCGCGCCTGTCCCTTACTGGCAACAGCCCACGTTGATCTTCCTCGGCAGCCTGCTGCTTGGATGCCTGGGTGTCACGCTGGTCTACGTGGCGGGGTTCAGTGTTACCGTCCTGTCGTGGCCCTATGCAACGGGAATGCTCTCGGTTGTGGTCGCCATCGTCGCCCTAGCCTTTGCCGGATGCCTGCAGAACTTCCGCCTGAAGGTCGTCGCGGGAGATCGTATCCATGAGCGGTCCGTTCTGGCGCGCCTGCGACGCTGGCGCAGGGTTTTCGCCGTAGCATGGCTCCCGGCGGTGCTGGCCTTCGCCCTGGCGCACTATTTGTTCCTCACCGCTCACCTGACGGCGGCCAATCGCTTTCCCACCTACTGGCGCAGTGTCTTCCTGCGTAGCGGCGTGTCGCCCCTGCTGCCCCAGGTTCTGTTGATTCTCGGCTTCTACGCCTGGTTCTGGTTCAGCCTGCACGGCCTCGCTCTGTTTGGCGACGACCGCCCCGTCTTGCCCTGGGCGAGTGAACTGCCCAGCTACGCGACTTCGGCTGACTACGGCGAAGGGGAACACCAGAAAGCCTCACGCGTGGTGCAGATGTTCCGCATGTTCAGCCGCGAGGGCTCGGCAGACAACATCGAGCGCAATGCGCTGCCCTTGGGGCGTCGCTACTTGAAGTCGCTGATGGTGCTACTGCCTACTGCCGTGGCTGTGTTATGGGTGGCGCTCGGCGAGCCCAGTTTCAGTACCCTGGGCGATCGCCGCTTTGGAACCGCCATCTTCCTTGTGGTCGGCATCTACATTGCCCTCATCCTCGCCGACACCCTGCAATTGGTGAACACCTGGAGCCAGTTGCGCCAGCTCCTGATCTACATGGACCGGCTCCGCCTGCGCCGCACCCTGAGCACGCTTCGCGGCCTCTACGGCGGTTCCGTCTGGAAGCTCAGCGGCAACGTCCTCGAAGAACGCTATCGCCTCATCTCGCGACAGTTCGAGAGCATGCGCAATCTGCAGAACGCTTTGGCCGCATGGACCACCGCAGATGACGCCGAGGCGAAGCGCAAGCAACTCGCCGTCGACCAGATGACCAAGTGCGAGCAGAGCGGACGCGACTTCGCCACCTGGTACGTCGATCTCCTGAATGACGACGAAAAACGGCCCGCGAAGGAATACGACATCTCCACTCTCTCCAAGTTTCAGGAGATGCTGGCCACCACTGCCGGCTGCGTCCTGCAGCAGGTAGTGATGCCGGAGTGGCAAACCGACAGCCAGTCGCTCATTCGCGGCGCCGGCTCCAACGACAAGGATGCCGAATTCGAAAAGCTGGTCGATGCGCTGCCGCCGCATGTGCGCGCCGCTGAAGAGTTCTTCCTGCTGCCCTACATGGGATTCATCCAGAACACGCTAGGGCGCGTTCGTACCATCGGTATCAGCATCGTCGTCATGTTTTTCGCCGTCACCATCGCGGTTTCGAGCTATCCCTTCGACCCGCTGCCGGTGATCGGTGCGGTGTTCCTCATCCTGTTCGCGCTGGTGGGAGTGGCCGTGGTGTTCGCCTATGCCGAGATGAGCCGCAACGCCACCCTCAGCCGCATCGCCAATACCACTCCGGGCGAGCTCGGCTGGGATTTCTGGGTCAAAATGATCGCTCTCGGGGCTGGTCCGCTGCTCGGTTTGCTGTCGACCCTGTTCCCGTCCATGACCGACTTCATCGTCTCGTTCTTGCAACCCGGTGCGCAGGCGATTAAGTAGCGCCGAAGACTGGATTTCGCATCAGGGCAGGACTCTGCGCCTGTCGGGCGAACGTGCGTGCCGCGATGATTTGGACGGGTGCAACCCTCTCTAGGCGGTTTCGGAGTTGTTGTAGCCTGGGGCGGTTAAGGTAGAGCGGCGCTTCAGCGTCGCGTCCAGCGTGTTTTTTTGAAGTGAGCCGGGTTTTAACCCGGCGGAAGTCCGGCTCGGCTACGTGATACATCAAGCTTGGAAATGCTCTAGTTTGTCATCTCGGCCGGAGTCGAGGCACCTGCATTTCGACTCTCTCCGCGACTCCGCGAGCGGCTCAGTCAGAAAGATCAAAAACCTCTGTGTCCTCTGTGCCTCAGTGGCGAATTCCTAACTCGTTAGCATCTTCGACTTCATCGTCACCGCGCCCACGCACCACAGCAGCGCATCTTCCACGTGTCCGCGCAGGGCTTCGCTGGTGAAGACCTTCTTCAACGAGTCACCTTCCGTCAGCCGCGCGGCCAACTCGGTCAACATTCCCTGGTAGCGCTCTGGCATGCTGAGCTGCGAGGCCCGCACCAGGTCATCGAAGATCAGCAGGCAATCCAGCACGACGCCATCCGGGTCCGCGTCCTGCGAGTTGACCAGGTACAGCGTCTCGGCCACGTCGCACATCGTCTCCATGTCACGCGGTGGATTGCCCAGCACCGCCATCGTCTTGTCCATAGCGAGCGCCTTGTGTGCCAGCGTGGTGCGGACAAAAAAGACGATACGCCCATCGGCCACCAGCGGGCGCTCGTTCTCCCCGCCCACCGCGAGCAGCGTGTAAAACTGCGGGCCTACGTGCGTCGGGTCGAGGCGGAACCCCGCCATCGCCAGCTCTTCATGCCGGCCGGGGCGAGGTGTATCGGAATCAACAATCGGCAGGTCAGCCATGACGTAATGGTAGCGGATGCGGGCGCTTTTGCAGATGAAAAATCAATAGGGTGGGTGGATGGGTGGTTCACATCTGCTCGAAGACGGCAATCGCAGAACGCCCGCCCCCGATATCTCCGTCAGTCACAACCAACGATTCTCCACATTTTGAATCGGCATTTTCTTGAGCCGTTCGCCGGTCGTCGCGAATGGATCACGCTCACCAATTTCGCGATGTGGTTCTTTCTGCACAGAAATGGTGTTCGGTGACGATTACGATCCGACTTGAAAGCAGGCTCGTGGCCGGAAGCAACGAAGCGATGTGCGCTGACCTCAGAGTTACAGGCGGGCGAGGCCGCTTGGCTGGGCTATTTCCTCACTGTTGTTCAAGATTCGAACGCAGACTGTGCAAAGGAGAACTATGAATAAGCTTAGATTGTCGATTGTCGTAATGGCGCTGCTCGCCCTCGGAGTCGTCGCCGGTTGTTCGAGAACCTCTACGAAATCACCTGAAGTGTCGGACAACATTCGCAAATCGCTCGACCAGGCAGGCTTCAAAGGCGTCTCGGTAAGCCAAGATCGCGATAAGGGCGTCGTGACCCTCGGCGGAAAAGTCACCAGCGAGAACGACAAGGCACAGGCGGAATCCGTGGCTAAGTCTTTGGCCGTCGGCCAGGTTGTCGCAGACCAGATCGCCGTCATTCCGGTCGGCTTAGAAAAGGATGCCAAAACCGTGAACTCGGATTTGGATGATGGCATCGAGAAGAACCTTGACGCTGCCCTGATTCAGAACACCATGCACGACAATGTGAAGTTCGCAGTCAAGAACAACGTCGTCACTCTGACGGGAGACGTGAACTCGCAGTTGAAGCGTGAGCAGGCTGAGACAGTCGCAGCCGCAGTGCCCAATGTGAAGCAGGTCGTGAACGATTTGCAAGTTAAGGACCAGAAAGCCAGTTCATCGCAGTAAGGCCGGCGGCCAACCCAATTTCACCGGCAAAGATTGTCATCGGTAAACCGAATCGGAGACGCAATGTCATTTGGACTTTACTCAGCCGGGTTCGCGATTGTGATCGCCGGACTGGCATACGGTGCGCACTTGATGCACATGCCAACACGCTGGATCGTGGTCGGCGCTGTCGTCCTGTTGGGCGTGGGAATTTTGTCAGGCGTCAAGGCCACACGTCAGAGAGACCCGACGGAATAGAGACATTCCCCAGCCGTGAAAAACGCTTTGCGCTGCTAAACCGCCGCCGGCGAAAGCCAGGTTGTAGCGGTAAGAGAGATGTGAAATACCATGAACACAAGATGTAAGAAGAAACTGAGTTGGGTGAGTGCGCTGCTCGCTGCCGCGCTCATGACGCTAACCTTCCCGATGGCGGCATCTGCGGACAGTAACGATCCGCCGGGTCGTGTAGCGCGGATCCGGTATCTGCAGGGTTCGGTTTCTTTCCAGCCGGCCGGTGAGTCAGATTGGGTCTCGGCCGTGACCAACCGGCCCATGACAACTGGTGACCAGCTGTGGGCCGACGCAGGCTCTCGCGCGGAAGTACAGATTGGCTCTGCGATGATTCGCGTGGATGCCAACACGGGATTCTCCTTCCTCAACCTGGACGACCGCACGGTGCAGATCCAGCTCACAGAAGGAACACTCAATCTCCGGGTGCAGAGGCTGGGACGCGACGAAGTCTTCGAAGTCGATACACCGAATCAGGCATTTTCCGTCACGCAGCCAGGGCAGTACCGCGTTGAGGCCGGGGCAGACGGGAACTCATCGATGGTGATCGTCCGCCAGGGCCAAGGAGAAGTGACCGGTGGCGGCCGGACCTACGACGTTCGTTCCGGACAGAGCGGCACATTTAATGGCACTGATTCGTTAGACGGCTACGTCTCCGCTGCTGGCGACCCGGATGACTTCGACAACTGGGGACAATCCCGCGACCGCCAGTATGACGGATCGCAATCGGCGCATTACGTATCACACGACGTAGTTGGTTACGAAGACCTGGACAACAACGGCACATGGCGTTCAGACCCGACCTATGGCAACGTCTGGACCCCCACGTCGGTTCAATCCGGATGGGCCCCTTATCACAACGGCCATTGGGTCTGGATTGCTCCCTGGGGTTGGACTTGGGTTGATGACGCACCTTGGGGCTATGCACCGTTCCACTATGGCCGGTGGGTTTCACAGCAGGGTAACTGGGGCTGGGTGCCGGGACCGATGAACGACCAACCTGTATATGCGCCCGCGCTGGTGGCCTTCATCGGCGGAGCAAATTTCGGCGTAGCAATTTCGGTGGGCGGAGGCGGGTACGGCGGCGGCGATGTCGGCTGGTTCCCGCTGGGCCCAAGGGAAGTTTATGTGCCCGGATATAACACCAGCCGCGGGTACGTGGACCGCGTCAACACCAGCAATACCAACGTAAGTAATACGACGATCACAAATGTTTACAACAACCAGGTCACGAACAACAACATCAACAACGTTACCTATGTAAACAGGGCCGTTCCCGGCGCCGTGACCGCCGTTCCGCAAAACGCTTTTAGGAGTTCTGCATCGGTGGCAAGGGCGGCCGTGCCGGTGAACGAAAAACAGATTGCCGCGGCGCCGGTCGTGACGAGAGCTGTGGTGGCTCCAAGCCGAGACAGTGTTCTCGGAACTTCGGCTTCTACTGCCAATCGAGTTGCTCGTCCGCCGGAAACAGTTCTCAATCGTCCGGTGGTGGCCAAAACGACTCCCCCTCCGCCTCCGGTGCCGTTTGCCAAGCAACAACAAGAGTTGGCAAAGCACCCCGGCCAGCCGCTGGCTGTACACGAAGTACAGGTTCTGCGTCCGGCAAACGTCGCGGCAGCACACCCCCTGGTCAAGCAGGCTCCGCCGGGCAAACCCGCGACGATGAATACAAACCGCCCGGTCAATCATCCCGCTGGCGGAGATGCCAGGCAGCCAGCGAACGCGCAGCCGCCGACTGGTCCTGTGAACAAGCCGGGTAACGCGCCGCTGGAGAATACACCGGCGAACAGGCCGACTACTGCACCGGTGGCCAACGCGCCAGCCGACAAGAATCAACCGATTCACAGCGACCGCCCTCCTTCGGCACAACAGCAGCAGGCCGACAGGGCTCGCGAACAACAGGCTGCTCAACAACAAGCAGCCCAGCAACAGGCGGAGAAGGCTCGCGGCCAGCAGGCGGTACAGCAGCAAGCCGATAAGGCTCGCGAACAGCAAGCAGCTCAACAACAGGCAGTCCAACAACAGGCGGAGAAGGCTCGCGGCCAGCAGGCGGCACAGCAGCAAGCCGATAAGGCTCGCGAACAACAAGCAGCTCAACAACAGGCAGTCCAACAACAGGCGGAGAAGGTTCGCGGCCAGCAGGCGGTACAGCAGCAGGCCGACAAGGCTCGTGAACAGCAGGCCGCTCAACAACAGGCCGCCCAGCAACAGGCGGAGAAGGCCCGCGGCCAGCAGGCGGTACAGCAGCAGGCCGACAAGGCTCGTGAACAGCAGGCTGCTCAACAACAGGCAGCCCAGCAACAGGCGGAGAAGGCTCGCGGACAGCAAGCTGCCCAACAACAGGCAGCAAAGCAGCAGGCCGCGCAACTGCAGGCGGAAAAGGCTCGTGAACAGCAGGCAGCACAGCAGCGGCCCGACCGTCCACCGAGTGCACAACCTACGCCGCAGCCAAACGCGCAATCGGCCCAAAGACCCCAGGCGCAGCCGAACCCGCCCCTGACGCCGGCCGAGAAGGCGGCCCTTGAGGAGCAGAAGAAGAAGGAACACAAACCTCCGCCGCAGTAGGAGTTCCGATCGACACGATCCGCTGCATTTATCAACGCCACTGGACGAGCGTCCTGAAGATGGTGGCACATCATGCTCTAAGGAATGGAAGGGAACCGCCGTGATATCCGGTGACCTTCCCTCCTCCGGCGACGACACTGCCGATTCCGTTTCTTTAAGGGGCTGGACGGTCAATACTGACCAGCCTTCGGCGTCTCCCTTGTTGGATACTCAGATTCAGGTAACGAAACCCTCTAACCCAACCTTAACCGTCCGCTGATCGCAATGACGTAAGGAGTACCAATGAACATCAACCTGATGGATCCAAGACTGATTGTCGCAATTGCCGTCGTGATCTTGGTGATCGTTGTCGTCGCTGTCTTGTACGCACGGAAGCGCAAGAAGACTTCTGCCGGACTGCGCGACCGTTTCGGACCGGAGTACGATCGTGCCGTCAAACAACATGGATCGGAACGCAAAGCCGAAGCCAAACTGGCGGACCGCGAAACCCGGGTCGACCTGTTGAAAATCCGCGACCTCGACGCAACCGAGCGTGAACGCTATCTGGCGCAGTGGCAGATCGTGCAGTCCCGTTTTGTCGACTTTCCCAAAGGCGCGGTGACCGAAGCCGACGAGCTGGTGAGTTCGCTGATGCAGACGCGTGGCTATCCAGTTGCTGATTTCGATCAACGCGCGGCCGATATCTCCGTCGACCATCCCCGCGTAGTTGAGAACTTCCGCTCCGCGCATGCCATCGCAGTACGGGTCGGCAAGGGCGAAGACAGCACCGAAGAGCTCCGGACCGCCATGATTCACTATCGCTCGCTCTTCGATGAGCTGGTCCAGGTACAAACGCCCGCCGACAAGCGGGTGGCGTAATCGGTGAACCCATGACACTTTTGCGACCGTCGTCCATTCACCCGTTCTACCGAATAGAGGAGAAACACTTCATGAAACCGAGCACGGAAGACGAAACCACAGGCAAGCTCCACGAAGTGAAAGGGACAATCAAGGAAACCATTGGAAAAGTTGTTGCCAACCCCGATCTGGAAGCTGACGGCAACGCGGAAAAGAACGCCGGCAAAGCTCAAAACTGGGCAGGCAAGGTTGAAAACCTTGTCGGCGAATGAACGTAGCAAAATCGAGCTCGGAAACGAGAGAGGGTAATTCAGAATGACGCAATCAGTGTTGGACCGGACCGGTGAACAAATCGCAGACACGGCACGCAAGGCTTCTCGTGCCACGTCTGCCGTTGCAGACGCATTCGAGGATGGTGTGGAAGTCGCCAGGCGCGCCGCAAAACGTGGTGGCGATGCGGCTGAGGAGTTTGTCGACGACACGACGAAACGCCTGCAGCGCCATCCCATTGAGACCGTCGCGGCGACCTTCGCCATCGGCGTCTTCGCGGGAATTGTGATTGGCTGGATGACGAAGCGCAGGTAACTGTCATAACCAAATTGGGCTCGAGAGAAGGGCCCGGCGCACCGGGCTCTCCCCTGGTCTCATTGATTTCAGTTCACTTTCTTGTATAGGAACGTTGGGCGATGGGCGGTGCCTCTCTTATGCTGGTCACCGCCAGAAGATCCATGCTCGTCGCAGCTCGGGCTTTCCAACGCTTCACGGATCAAGAAGGCCTCAACCATGTTCGCACCGAACTTCGAGCAGCACCGCTCGCAACGCATCGGCTGGCTGCGTGCCGCCGTGCTGGGAGCCGACGACGGCATTCTTTCCACCTCGAGCCTGCTGCTCGGCGTGGCCGCCGCACATGCGAATCACCGCAGTGTACTCGTCACCGGAATCGCTGGCCTGGTCGCCGGATCCATGTCAATGGCGGCCGGTGAATTCGTCTCTGTCCACTCGCAGGCCGACACCGAGACGGCTGACCTCAAACTCGAACGCGCCGAACTCAAGGCAGACGACCGGGGCGAGCACAAAGAACTGCAAGCAATTTATGTCGAGCGTGGGCTCGAACCTTCGCTCGCGAAGCAGGTTGCTGAACAGTTGATGGCCCATGATGCGCTCGGCGCCCATGCTCGCGACGAGCTTGGCATCACCGACGTTCACCGCGCGCGCCCTACTCAGGCGGCACTGGCTTCCGCCGGGAGCTTCGCCGTCGGAGCAGTTCTGCCGCTCCTCGTGGCGGCGCTGGTTCCCCAGGCATCACTGATCCCCCTGGTAGCTGGGAGTTCACTGCTATTTCTCGCAGGCTTGGGCGCGTTGGCCGCACGCAGTGGTGGGGCAGGAATGCTGACCGGCGCGATGCGGGTCACCTTCTGGGGTGCGTTCGCCATGGCGACTACCGCAGGTGTTGGGTGGCTGTTCGGGACAGTTGTGTGACTTCAGAGATTCGTATTTAAGCCGCGTGCCCCAAAGCCTGCCCTGGGCTTGCCGAAGGGGGCGCGCCCTTTTTTTGGCGCTAGCCTGAGACCGCAGGAACCCTAAGAAACTCGCTTCAACGCAGCGTATCAACGTGTACAACCCGCGCGACATATGCCACGCTCAACCGGTACTTGGGCGACAGCGAATCCCAGATGCGCGACATGTCCTCAAGGCTCAACTCGGCCGCGACGACCTGCACCACCTCCGACGCCCCCCATCCCGCATCCGCCGATAGAGTTGAACTGTCCAATACTGGACGCATCTGAATTTCCCGCATCGCCCAAGTGAGGACGCTCTGTTCCATCAACGCGTCGTCGGCCCACGCCGTCAGTAGGTAGTGCAGCTCAAGCCCGAGCGGAGCTGGAGCTGCGCCGTGGCCGCCGGGAGTCGTTGGGCTGCGCGGTTCTGTGGCCTGCGTGAGGCGATACAGAAACAGAGTGAGCGTGTTCCGTGCCGGCTCTGCCGAACCGGCGAGTTCGCCCGACGAGATCAGGTGAAAATCAAACGGCTGTCTGATCTCCCGCTGCGCGGCATAAGCCTTCTTCAGGTAAGTCACCAACGAGTTGCCGACGGAATGTATAGCTAAAGCGTTCGCCATATTTTCTTATTGCGCTCCCTTGACCTGCATCGGCCGGTGAATCGGCCGGCGTCTGGCCACCCCGGTTTCGACATTTTCGGGCGAATCTCGGGGGCATCATGTCGCCTGGTTTCGCCCTTCGAAACGGACCCGAACTCCGCCCTTCAAGAGCGCAAAAATAGCATTATAACGATCGTTATAACCGCCCGTTTTCCTCGCGCCTCGATCCGGCTATTTCCCTCCGAACAGCAGCGGCGTGAAGGCGATCAAATTGGCCCGCCAGACCATCCAGGTATGCGCGCCGGGAGTCTCTATGTCGGTAAACGGGATGTTCTTCGACTTCAGCCAGGCCTTGAGGTTGCGATTGTCGGCTCGATGAGGTCGTCGCTGGTGCCGCACGCGATCCACAGTGTTTTCAACTGCTTGGCCGACTTGGCGTCGAGTGCGGGGAAGTTCTTGACGTAGTCGTCTCCCAGTCCCCCTGAGCTGAACGCGCCGACGTAGGCGAACTTGTCTAGGTTGTTGAGTCCAGTGAGCAAAGACTCCGATCCGCCCATCGACAGTCCCGGCGATGGCGCGGTCCTCGCGCTTGGCAGAGATCGGATACGCGCTCTCGACCTGCGGCATCACCTCTGTTATCAATGCCTTACGGAAGTTGTCGAAGTTTTCCTGCCGCACCTCCGGATGCTGCCAGGCATTCCACTTCAGCTTGATCATCTCCGGCGTGCCGTAGCCCAGCGGCATGACCACGATCATCGGCTTTATCTTGTTCTGCGCAATGAGGTTGTCGAGAATGACGTTGGCTTTGCCCACCGCGGTCCATCCGTCGGCGCCGTCGCTGTATCCGTGTAAAAGATACAAAACAGGATACTTAGTTTTGCCCTTGGGATCGAAGCCGGGCGGCGTGTACACGTAGTAATCGCGCTCGTCACCCACGACCGTCGACTTGTAAAAGTGATGGTGGACCACTCCGTGCGGCACATCCGCGACGTCCCACAGCTGCGGCGTCGCGCCGGGAATTTCGACCATATTCTGCGGCTGAATCAGGTTGGGCTTGATGACCGGATTGTTCGGATCCATCAGCGCAACTCCATCAGCCAGAAAGATATAGCCGTAGATCTCCGGCGTCAGCGGGCCGTGCGTAATGCTCCAAACGCCCGGCATCGTCGCGGGTCATGGGCAGCGGCTTGGGCTCGCCCTCGAACATGAGCTTCACGTATTTCGCGCCGGGATCAAGAAAACGAAAGGTCACCTTGCCGTCGGGTTGCACATCAGGCGAAACCACGGCCGGCAGCGGCTGCTGCGCGAATGACACGCAGGCCAACAGCAACAAAATAATCGGGATAGCAAGTCTCATGGTAAGAGAATAGTAAACCTCCGTGGCAGCCTGTTGCCAGAGGCATGTTCCAAAGGCCCTATCATGCTCAGTGCCAGAAGTTACGCACCCAACGGTGTGGGCGCAACTTCGCCAGCACATCGGGCGGCAGCGGCCCAGCGTCGGAGGCCGCAACATTTGCGGCCACATGGCGGAGGTTGCGCATGCCGGGAATTACGGTTGAGACGGCCTTGGGCGTCAGGCAGAAGCGCAGCGCCATCGCCGGTAAGTCATCGATGTTAATGCCGGTGTCGCGCACGATGGCCTGCACGGCGTCCCAGACTTCCTGCTTGCGGTTGCCCTTGAAGTAGTTGTGGCGAAAGTCGCCTTCGGGGAAGCACGGTGTCAGGCGTGAGCTTGCCGGTGAGGGCGCCTTCGTCGAAGGGCACGCGCACGATGACGCCGATCCCGTGCTGCTCGCAGTAGGGGAAGAGTTCATCTTCAGGCGACTGATCGAAGATGTTGTAGATGACCTGGACGCTGTCGATGAGTCCGGTTGCGAGCGCCTTGAGCACATTGGCGGGCTGGTGGTTCTGGATGGAGATGCCAACGAAGCGGACTTTGCCGGAGGCCTTGAGCTGGCGGACGGTCTCGAGCCATTCGGCTTCGTGCGGCCCAGTCGTCGTGCCAGGTGTGGAACTGGTAGATGTCGATCTGCTCGCGGCCGAGGTTGCGCAGGGTCTGTTCCAGCGAAGTGAAGACGTGTTCGCGCGGGAAGGTGCGGCGGAGAGGAGCGCCGGGCTGAATCTCCCAAACGTAGTCGCGCGGCGGAACCTTGCTGGCAATGATGACGTCGGGCGAATTGCCGAAGGCACGGGCGATGAGTTGCTCGCTGTGACCGTCGCCGTAAACGAGTGCGGTGTCGAAGAAGTTGACGCCGGCGTCGCGGGCGGCGTGTAGCGATTGCAGGGACTCGTTGTCGTCAGCGCCAACCCACATGGCTTTGCCGATGCCCCAGGCACCGTAGCCGATGTCGCTGACCGTGAGTCCAGTCTTGCCGAATTTGCGGTATTGCATGAGGCCTCGATTCTGCGGCGATACGGCGAAAAGACAATTGTAGCCGCGGATGGACACGGATGACACGATAGAACAAGCCGGCGGGAGCGTGTCTCCGAAGTGACAGGCACCACAGGCAGATAGGTTGCACGAAGGTAGAGGATAGTAAAAGGGTAATGTGGTGGTAGGGAAGGAAGTAGTTGAAAAAAGTATTGCAAAAAGGAGATTTTCCACTTGCAATTCTTATGGAAACTTGAGCAAAGTATCTCTGCGTAGGAGAAACGCCCATGACATATCGAAACCACAAATCGATCCAATGGTTGATGCCGGACCAGTACTGGTCTGCGGCGACCTCCGGGCTATTGTTGGAAGCAGTCGCTAACCTCCAGGCGATACCACCTACGCAATTTGCAAACAACTAGATTCGCTGGGTAGCAGAAGGCTGCGGCCGCCTCAACCGGGGACCGAACTTCCGTAGTCGCGGGTCCTCCCAGCCAAGTTTGGCCAGTGCGAAATCGACGATTATTTCGCGAAAGCTTCGTCCGGGCGAAGCTAGAGACCAGCAAATCGTCCCTGCTGGATTCATGGCCATAGACTCTCGCGAAGTAGGTTGTGGAGAGTCGATAAGCGCCGGTGCTGCACGAAGCAATGGTTATTCTCGTCCGGAAGAGTGCAGGGGCCGGAATCCCCGCCAGGGGCGGCGAAAGCCGCGTCTGAACCACCAGCTGCCGAGGTTCACCGGCGCAATTTTGATTTCGAAAACGGCATGCCGCGAGCGTGCGAAAGGAGATGAGACATGGAATCCGTGATCTGTGCGGTGTTCTGGATGGTCGTGCTGGCCGCAGCCATGCTGCGTGCGCGCTGGAAGCCGCGTGACCCGGAGGAGTCGTTGTGTCTCATCTGCGTGAATGCAGTGGTAACTCGCGGCCAGCGCGGCAAGGTCATGGTCGCGTGTAACTTCGCGGGTGCGATGCGTCCGGTGAAGTTCACGGTTTGCCAGTGTAGCGGCTTCTGCGTGAAGGCCGGACCAGCGAAGCTGGTGAAGATCGAAGGCTTCGTGCGCGAGGAGCGCAAGGTATATGCGGAGGCCGCCATCTCGTAATGTGACGGACCCACCCTATCGTCAAAAGACGGCGAAAAGGGTGGGGCTCAGCGCCCACAATGTGGGAGTTAATTGAAGTGATGCCTGCGTGTGGATTCACGGAGAATTCACCAGTGCTTTATCAGGGCTTGAAGTGAAAAGCACATCCTATGGTGCAGGGGACGAAAATTCGTTTGCGGCAATGGGTCAGAGCGCATGGCGATTCGCGAAACCGTCCTGGCGGGCCCGCCGGGAAATCGATGTATAAGCGAGCTGCAGTTTGACGCCTTGCCATTCGCTCCGGGCGACGTAACCGCCGGCAGCGAAGACGAACTGCAAGCCGTGGTGGTGGGCAACGCCGCCGCCTGTGACCTCCCCATCACCATCCGCGATTCCCGCTTCCTGAAAAACATCGCGCGGCGCAGCTCCAGCGGGGAAGCTCCGCGCAGCGCCTACGTCGAGCTGCAATCGTTCCTCAACGACCACGAGCAGGTCTGGGAAAACAGTTGGGTGCGATTTCCCGAGCGGCGGCTGAGCCCGCACGCGCTCAACACCTTCCTGGCCGACCTGAAGATTGGCGAGCGGGGGCAGCTCAAGAGGCACCGCGCCGACTCGGTGAAGTTCACCTTCGAGCAGGCGGGCGAGACCTGGCTGCGCATCCCCATTAGCTATGCATTGAAGTTGGCGCTGGCCGACGTGGCAGGCACGCAGCCGCACCTGCCCGAGAAAATGCAGGCGGAGGCAAAACGCCTGCTTCGGTGCTTCTCGAATGACAACACTTCGCCGGAGACGACCTCGTTCCATGTGGTGAAGTCGACAGAGCAGGTGCTGATCGGCGAAGCTGTGGCGCGGGAGTCGGCGCGGCGGTTTCTGTTCACCTCGCTGCTAATGTCGTGGGCGAACCTGCGCTTCGGATTGCTTGAGACCGGTCAGCGAGCACTGGCGTACCACGCGCCGCATCCGCCTGTACGCCAGACGGAGCTGTCGTCGTGCATCTCAGACTCGTTTTACCGCGAACTGTTCATGAGCCCGTGTCTCTCGGGCTGGGACGACGGCGAGGCCAAGTCCGACTATATGCACCTGTGCCACCAGGTGCTGAGCCGCAGCCAGTTGAACTCGGTGGCCAAGCTACGCGAGGCGGGCATCATCTCGAACAACCTGATCGTGCTTCCCAGCCTGTCGAATGTGAGCCTCGCGAACAACGGCATCCACATCACAATGGGCAGCCGGGCGCTGACGCGCGCGATTGCGCACGGAGCTGACGAAACGCGAGTCGCGGCGCGAAGAGAAACGGCTCGGCGACCTCGCCATCAAAATCTACGAGCACTTCCTGCCGCTATTTGTGGGGACGTATTCGGCAGCGCCGTACCGCATCGACTTTGCGGAGTTTCATCCGGAGAAGCTACTCTCGTTTTTGCCGCACGAGCTGGACTTCACGCACCTTCGGCTGATGTGGCGCGAGTGGAGGGAGAAGGCCAAAATGCGCGTGTTGGGGCGCGTAGTGACGCCATACGGGCCGCAGCGCGTGGATGATCTTCGCGCCGCGCGTGTTCGGACTGCGCGGCGACCTGGTTCCGGACTACCGGCTGCTGAACTATCCGGTGGCGTGGCTGGCGACGGAGCAGTCGTCGGCGCTGGATGGCACGCCCGGTAACGTATCCCGACTGGTGGCGGAGCTGGACGAGATGGGGATCGTGGATCGCAGGCTGTCGTTCTACATGCCGCTGCGGCTGCGGGAGTTCAGCAGCATGGGTTTCGCGGGATTCGAAGCCCGCTACTACAGTCTGTTTCCGACGTTTCAGCGTGACATGGCACAGGCCGCCGACCTGCAGCAACTGCTGCTGATGGTGGCATACCAGAATGGCGTTGGACTGGCACGGTGAGGGCCGAAGACATTCCCGACGATCCGACGTCGGAGAGCGAGCGACGGCAGCCGTTTTTCTTCGCGGCGGCGGGACTGCCCGCCTTTTATGTGCACAAGCAGTCGCGGCAACCGACTACTGAAACAGGTGCTCCCACATTGTAAGAGGATTCGTTCGAGCCGGCGGCATCCCGACTACCTGCGCGTGCCGATACGCGATTACCACGAGGCGCTGCTGACGTGGCTGGAGGAGAATGCGCGCGAAACCATCGCGATGGCCCAGGCGGAGCTGAACCTCGTCGAGTTGCGGTTCCGGCTCGCCGACAAGCGTCAGCAGGCACACCAGCGCATGGTGGACGGCGTTCTGGCCGAGAGTCGGTGATCGTGATCCGATGCGGCTGCGGGCGCGCGAGTTCAATCGCATGGCCGAGCAGCATTACCGCGAGACGCTGCGGCGGGCGAACCTGCGCGAGGCATTCGAGCAGTTACGCGAGGATGCGCAAGCTCTGGCGAGGTCCGAATACGCGGAACTGGGCGCCATGGTGCGCTACGGCGTACGCGTGCAGGACCCCGTGCGATTTCTCGACAGCGTTGGTGAGCGCCTGTTGAGTGAGGAATTGTCAGCACAGGAAGTGGCTACGGTGCTGAACCTGTTGCTGCTGCTGATCACACTGGAGGAAGAACGAAACGCACAATGCCGAGCATAAGAGAGCGTTAAACACCAATACATCGAGCGCGACACCGGTGCGGTGGCAGACGAACGGCTGATGGCCAACCGTGTCATCCGCACGCTCTACTCGCCCAAGTTGGAGAACGCGCCTCTGTTGGCCGAAGCTGGCGTCGAGCCGCAAGATGTCGGAGGTGCTGGGCTATCTCAACTATGACAACGCGCTGTCGTCGCGGATGTCGGGTATGCGGCGCTTCCTGCGCAGTTGCGGCATCGACTGCAGACGAGCTGGTGGATGACGCCGACACCCTCGACACGCCGCGCAAGGTGTTCGAGCGCAAGATCAAGTACTGGCAGTATCGTCCGCTGCCGCGTGCGGAGAGGTGCGTGGTGTGCCCGGCGGACTCGCGGGTGATGATGGGTTCACTGCGCGACACTTCGGGGCTGTTCATCAAGGGGAAGTTTTTCGAGTTTCCCGAGTTGCTGGGCGGCAAGGGCTCGCGTTGGACGCGGCGATTCGCACGAGCGGCGACTTTGCGGTTTTCCGCCTGACGCCGGAGAAGTACCACTACACGCATGTTCCCGCGGCGGGCGCGGTGGCGGATTTCTACGGCGTGAACGGTCGCTATCACTCGTGCAATCCTCACGCGGCGGTGCAGCTGCTGACGCCGTACTCGAAGAACCGGCGGGTGGTGACAGTGATCGACACTGACTGCGAAGGCGGGGACGGTGTGGGCTACATTGCAATGATCGAGGTGGTAGCGCTGATGGTGGGACAGATCGAGCAGCGCTACAGCGAGGGGCGTTACGACAATCCGCAGGCGCTGGAAAAGGGAATGTTTCTGCGGAGGGGCGCGCCGAAAGCGTTGTTCCGTCCGGGAAGCAGCACGGTTGTGCTGCTGTTCCAACCGGGCCGGGTGCGATTTGCCCACGACCTGGTGCGCAATCAACAACAAGGCCGGCGTGCGCAGCCGCTACTCGGCAGGCTTCGGACAGCCGGTGGTCGAAACCGACGTGAAGGTGCGCTCGTTGCTGGCGCACGCGCTGGAGGTGCAGCCATGATCGACGTGATATTCGTAGCCGGCATTGGCGACCGCGCTGTTTTGGCGTGCTGGCATGGGGAGTCAGGACGCTGCCCTCGGAGCGCTGGCAGATGATCGCCTCGGTTCCACTGGCCAAGAACGGCAACGGAGAGTGGCACGGACTGAACCTGACGTTCTACGGATTCTTCAGCGCGACGGCGAGCACGTTCGGCGTGGCTCTGGCGATCGTACTGCTGTCGTCGGTGGGCACGCCGCTGCTGGCGGCGGCTGCGGTGATCGGGTCATGCTGCGCGATCTGCGTGCCGGCATCGAAGGTGATGGCGTGGGTGATTGAGGGCAAGCGCAATACGTTTACGATTGCTGGCGCGGCGTTCCTGGCGTCGGTGATCATGCCGCCCGGACTACTGTTGGCGCAGCGTTTTCTGTGGCGAAGGTCCGGCATGCGGATCGAGGTAATGCCGATTCTGGCGGCGGCCGCGATTGCCTATGCGCTGTCCGAGGCCATTGGCCGCATGGCGTGCCTGAGCTTCGGATGCTGCTACGGCAAACCGCTGCGCGAAGCCAGTCCGCTGGCCGCACGAGTGTTTGCGCAAATTTCCGCTGGTGTTTCACGGCAGCACGAAGAAGGTGGCGTACGCCTCCGGGCTGGCCGAGGAGCCGCTGATTCCGGTGCAGACCGTTACGGCGGTTGTCTTCACGGTGGCGGGACTGATTGGGTTGGGACTTTTTCTCGCTGGTCACTATCGTCTGGCAGCCATCGTGCCGGCGTTGGCGACATGGGGCTGGCGGGCGCTGTCGGAATCGTTGCGAGCCGACCATCGCGGGAGCTCGCGCATCTCGGTGTACCAGCTCATGGCGGTGGTGGCAATGGCTTACTTGGCGTCGATGATCACCGTACTTTCTGGCGGTGGCCCTATGCCAAACCTGGCGGCCGGACTGGCAAAGCTGGCCTCGGCGGGAGTTATCGTGTTGCTACAGGTGCTCTGGGTGTCGCTGTTTCTCTTCTATGGCCGCAGCCGGGTGACCGGGTCGGTGGTGTCGTTTCACGTAGTGAGCGAGCGGGTTTAGCAAGAATTCGGAATAAACAAATCAGCCCGCTTGCCGCGCTGCTTTATCAAGCCCTTGCAATGCTTGTGTGCGAAAATGGGTCGCTATGTCTATCGACCCTCGCGCCGGAAAGCCCACTACGCCCGACATGCTGGTGGATGTTTCCCGCCTGATTGCTGCTTACTACGACCAAAAACCCGACGTCACGGTGGCGACGCAGAGAGTGGCCTTCGGCACCTCGGGGCACCGTGGATCGTCGTTCGACACGACGTTTAACGAGAACCATATCCTGGCCACCACGCAGGCCATCTGCGAGTACCGCAAGGCCGAAGGCACCAGCGGCCCGCTGTTTCTGGCCAAAGATACGCACGCGCTGAGCGAGCCGGCGTTTCGGAGTGCGCTCGAGGTGCTTGGGGCGAACGGTGTCGAGGTGATGGTAGACGCAGATCTGGGTTACACCCCGACACCGGCGCTGTCGCACGCCATCCTGACCTACAACAAGGCACGCAGCGGCGCTCTGGCCGACGGCATCGTGATTACTCCTTCGCACAATCCTCCGGAGGATGGCGGGTTCAAGTACAACCCGACCAACGGCGGCCCGGCGGATACGACGGCGACTAAGTGGATTCAGGATCGGGCCAACGCAATCCTTGCTGACGGGATGAAAGAAGTGCGGCGCACAACGTATGACAAGGCGTTGGCCTCGGCGCATCGCCACGATTTCGTTTCCAGCTACGTCAACGATCTGGACGCGATCATTGATTTTGAGCCTATTCGCGCGGCGCAGCCGAAAATTGGTGCTGACCCGCTGGGAGGAGCGTCGGTCGCCTACTGGCCGCGAATCGCCGAGAAATACAGCCTGAATATGGACGTGGTGGACACCACGGTCGATCCGACATTCCGCTTCATGCATGTCGATTGGGACGGCAAGATCCGCATGGACTGCTCTTCGCCTTACGCGATGGCAGGGCTGATTTCGTTGCGCAAGAAGTATCAGGTCGCATTTGCCAACGATACCGACGCCGACCGTCACGGCATTGTGGCGAGCGTGGGGCTACTGAATCCGAATCACTACCTCGCAGTGGCGATCAACTATCTATTTCGCAACCGCCCTGGATGGAGCGCCAACGCCGGTGTCGGCAAGACGCTGGTCAGCAGCAGCATGATCGACTTCGTGGCGAAGAGCTTGGGCCGTAAGCTGGTGGAAGTGCCTGTCGGCTTCAAGTGGTTTGTGGACGGGCTAATCGACGGCTCGCTCGGTTTTGGCGGCGAAGAGAGCGCTGGCGCGTCGTTTCTGCGGCGGAACGGCACCGTGTGGACCACCGACAAGGACGGCCTAATCATGGGACTGCTGGCGGCGGAGATGCTGTCGCGCACTGGCAAGGACCCTGGCCAACTTTACTCCGAATTGACGGCACAGTTTGGCGAGCCAGTGTACGAGCGCATCGACGCGCCGGCCGATCCCGCACAGAAAGCCGTATTGGCGAAGCTGTCGCCTAGCGACGTGAAGGCGACCACCTTGGCGGGCGACAAGATCGAGGCCATGCTCACCAAGGCTCCCGGCAACGACGAGCCGATCGGCGGTCTGAAGGTGGTGACCAGGCGCGGATGGTTTGCGGCGCGGCCTTCCGGCACAGAAAACGTGTACAAGATTTACGCCGAGAGCTTCGCTGGTCAGGAGCATCTCGAGCGGCTGCAAACGGAGGCGCAGGATCTCATCTCGCGGACCTTCAAGGCGGCGGGCGCGTAACCGGTCGGATCATGCCGGTGGCATTTGATAAGCTGCCACCTGGGCAGCATCGAGCAAGGGTGGAACGCCCATTTAGTTTCTTGCCATAAGGCTCGGATCAACATGAGAATCTGGGACGCACGCCTGATCCGCATGACCACTGCCAGCGTCATTGCTGGCGTCGTGATCGGGGTGGTCGGCGGCGCCTTTCGCTGGTGTCTCGAGCACGCTGAGCATCTTCGCGATGTGCTGGTTATTTGGTCGCATGGCAACCCTTACATTGGATGGATTGTGCCGGCCGCAGCGGCGCTGGTGGCGGTGGCCGTCGCCCGGTTGCTGGTGATCAAACTCGCTCCGGAAGCTGCAGGCAGCGGTATCCACCGGGTCGAAGCGGTCATGGCAGGTGAGGTCGAACCGGAGAAGAACATGGTGCTGCCGGTGAAATTCGTCGGCGGGCTGCTGTCCATCGGGTCGGGAATGGCCTTGGGTCGGGAAGGTCCGACGGTACAGATGGGCTCGACCATCGCACGGCTGGTTGCGTCGCTTATTGTTCGCGAGAAAGATGATGAGAAGGTGGTGCTGGCCGCCGGGGCGGGGGCCGGCCTGGCGGTTGCCTTCAATGCCCCAATTGGGGGCTCCGTCTTCGTCTTCGAGGAACTGACATCGAGCTTTACTCCTTGGCTGCTGGTCGCCACCCTAAGTGCGGCTTCGTTTGCCGTCGCTGTCATGCGTTGGATGATTGGCAACCAGTATGTTTTCTTTGTCCTTCCCGGAAACCTGGTCGGAGGTTCGATCGATTGGTGGTTCCTTTTACTAGGTGGGTTGCTGGGCGCGGCGGGAGCGGCCTACAACTTTGTCTCTCTGCGGTTTCTCGATCTGGCGGAAACGATGTCGAAATACCCGGCTGTCCTGCGCGCGGGACTGGTAGGAGCCGTGGTTGGGTTGGTTGCGTTTTTCGCGCCCGCGATCGTGGGCAGCGGCGACACTCTGACACAGTCAATTCTGTCTGGAAGAGTTCCGCTGCGCGCGCTTGGGTTCGTGTTCTTGCTGCGCTTCGTGCTGGGTCCCTGGTCGTACGCTGCCGAGACCCCCGGTGGAATGTTCGCCCCACTATTGCTCCTGGGCACGGCGTTCGGGGCCTTGTTTGGTGGAGTCATCCATCACTTTGTTCCTAACCTGACGGCAACGAATCTCGAATTCGCGATTGTCGGCATGGTGGCGATGTTTGCCGCCAGTGTGCGGGCTCCCTTGACCGGCATCGTGCTTGCTGTCGAAATGACGGGACGCGGCGACCTCACTTTGGCGATGCTGGGGGCCGCTTTGGGAGCCATGCTGGTGGCCTTGCTGCTGAAGTCTCCGCCCATTTACACCAGCTTGCGCGAGAGAATGGTGGCGCAAGAAAGAAAGCCGGAAGTCACCGCCAAAGTAGATGCGGCAATAGTAGTTCCGGCGAAGAACTGAGCGGGTCACCTCCCGCGCCGGCTCTGATCCGTGCTGCGTCACTCCTGCGCCGGGCATACTGACCGCGGCACATCTACCCTGCTGACTGGGTTGTTAGCGGACTAGGCGTCGATTCTCGTATGTGGAGCGGCGTTTTGATTTTCCCGTTTTGGGAATTAAGAGGAAACTAAAGCAACTTTCGGAATTTTTTTCCGATGGCAGTGCGCAGTCTCGAACCTATAATCGGAGTTAGCCGTACCCTCCTTCTGTGGCAGCATCCCTCGCAATTCATTTGCGCCGAGGACTGCATGCTGTCAACTCTGAATCTCGAAAGCCTATTTTCTGACGCCATGGCCGAACATCTTGGCGTGGTCCATCAACTCCAGCGGCAACGTCAGCGGATGGAAGAAATCGCCAACCGCATGACGCGGGCGCTGCTCGAAGGCAATAAAATCCTGTGGTGCGGCAACGGCGGTAGCGCCGCCGACGCCCAGCACCTTTCTGCAGAACTGGTGGGCCGCTTCCGCCGCGACCGTCCCGGACTGGCGTCGCTTGCCCTCACCGATAATGCTGCCGCAGTGATCGGCATCGCCAACGATTACGGGTTTCACGAAGTGTTTGTCCGCCAGGTGGAAGCGCTGTGCCAGCCCGGCGATGTCTTCGTCGGCATCTCCACTTCGGGCAACAGCCGCAACGTAGCGGTCGCAGCCTTGCGCGCGCGAGAGATAGGTGCCTCCGTCGTGGCCATCACCGGCGAGCACGGCGGCAAGCTGGGCAGCGCCGCCGACGTCTGGCTGCGTGTACCTTCGCGCGAAACCCCGCGCATTCAAGAGGCCTACATGCTGTGCGGCCACATGATTTGCGATTGGGTGGAGCTGGCGGTGTGCATCACTCATGCTACGGAAGCGCAGAGGAACGCAGGATGACTAACGTTGCTTTGCAATCGATTCGCGCGGTCGAGAACGGCTTTGGCCGGCCGCACGTGCTGGTGGTCGGCGACGTGATGCTCGACAAGTACATCTGGGGAGAGGTGGAGCGCATCTCGCCCGAAGCCCCGGTGCCCGTACTGCGCGCCGCCCGCCAGAGCCAGCAGCCGGGCGGAGCCGCCAACGTCGCCATGAACCTAGCCGGTCTCGGTGCGCGCGTGACGCTGCTGGGCTTCGGCGGCGGCGACGACGACCAGCGCGCGCTGGAAACACGGCTCACGGCAGCGGGCGTGAACGTCTCCATCGTTGCCTGTCCGGGCGTGCCCACTACCTCAAAGCTTCGTGTGCTTGCCGGTCACCAGCAACTGCTACGCCTCGACAACGAGCCTCGTCGCGCCGACTTTAACGGCTCCGCTGACGTGCTGTTGCAACGCGCGATGGCCGAGCTGTGCCACGCCTCGGCGTTGGTGCTCTCGGACTACGCCAAGGGCGTACTGAGCGAGCGGGTGTGTCGCGCACTCATCGGTGAGGCCCGCCGACTACAGATTCCGGTAGTGGTCGATCCCAAGGGCCACGATTTCACTCGTTACCGCGGGGCGACCACGATCTGTCCTAACGCCAAGGAGCTGGCCGCCGTGACCGGTGAATCTGCCAGTGAGCTGAAGTGGCTGCTCCCTGCCGGTCAGAAAATGGTCGCCGCGCTCAACCTGCAACACATGCTGGTGACGCTGGGTGAAAGGGGCATCGCGATATTGCGGCAGGATTCGCAAATCCATGTCCCCGCGGCGGCGCGCCAGGTGTTCGACGTTTCCGGCGCCGGGGATACGGTCGCGGCCGTAGTCGCGGCCGCTGCGGCTGCCCGCCTGCCCGTTGAGATGGCCGTGGAGATGGCGAACGTCGCCGCCGGAATTGTCATCGGCCAGGTCGGTACCGTCCCCATCCAGCGCGAAGAGCTGCTGGGCGCGCTCTCCAAACAGATCGAAGACGACCCCGAGTGCAAGGTGATGCCGCTCGATCTGCTGCGCGTGCGCGTGGCGGGCTGGCATTCACGCGGTCTGAGCGTGGTGTTCACAAATGGCTGCTTCGACCTGCTGCATGTCGGGCACGTCACTCTGCTCGAGCAGGCGCGGCGGATGGGAGACCGCCTGATTGTCGCCGTCAACAGCGACCATTCGGTGCGACGGCTCAAGGGGCGGCGGCGTCCCGTGGTGCGCGAGCAGGATCGCGCCCAGGTGCTGGCAGCGCTGACTGCGGTGGATGCCGTGGTGGTGTTTGGCGAAGCCACGCCGCTTCGCCTCATCGAGGCGCTGCGTCCCGATGTACTGGTGAAGGGCGGCGACTATACCGAAAACGATGTGGTCGGCGCCGCCGAGGTGCGCGGCTGGGGCGGGCGCCTGGAACTGGTGCCGATGGTTGCCGGATGCAGTACGACGACGCTCCTGGAGCGCTCCGCCGAACCGGCGGCGATGGGGGCGCAGCTATGATCTCGCTGCTTGCCTTTGTGAGCCTACCCACTTGGTTGGCGGTTTTGTGGAGAAAGTTTGTGGCGAGCCGCACGCCCGCGCCCCATCACCGCGGTATGGTGCGCAGCATCCTAGTCGTACGTTTAGACCAGCTCGGCGACCTGGTACTGACCACGCCGCTGTTTCGCGAACTCAAGCGTTTGTATCCGGGTTCACACTGCACCGTGGTGGTGCGGCCGCAACATAGGTCCATCCTCACTACCAATCGAAATGTCGACGAGATCCTGACGCTGGACAGCTTGCAGGCGAAATGGTTGCCGTTAGGCGCGCGCCGTCTGGCCGCCGCGGTTTGGTTCTACTGGGCTCGGTTGCGCCACCGGCACTTCGACGTTGCCATTTCGCCGCGTTGGGACGTCGACGAGGACCTCGCCACCCTGCTGTGCGTGTTGGCGAATGCGTCTTGCCGCGTGGGATACAGCTCGGGGGTCACTGCGGCAAAACGTAAGTTCAATCGCGGTTTCGATGCGGCCTTCGACGTGTTACTGCCGCCCGGGCCGCTGCAGCACGAAGTGGAGCGCAACCTCGCCGTGGTCGAAGCGCTGGGCGGCCACGCGGCCAGCCGGCGGTTGGAGATCTGCCTGAGCGAATGCGACCGCAAGTTCGCCGCCGAGCTATTGCAGCACCATGATGGCGGACGATTGCTGGTCGCGGTCGGCATTGGCGGCGGCGCCCCTGGCCGCAAGTGGCCGTTGGAGCGCTATGCCCGGAGCCGTTGCGCAACTTAACCAACTGCGCCCGGTGCAGCCGGTCATCGTCTGCTCGAGCGAAGAGGACGCAGCTGCCTCAGCGCTCTCCGTACAGTTGCCGGTTCCACCCTACATCGTCAGCGGCCTACCGCTACGCGCGGTTTGCGCCGTGCTCGACCGCTGCGACTTATTTCTGGGCAACGATAGCGGGCCCGCCCACTTGGCGGCAGCTATGAATTGCCGCACCGTCGTTGTGTCGCGCCATCCCGCCGACGGCGACCCCGGCCATGCCAACAGCCCGGTGCGGTTTGCGCCGCGATTCTCGTCTCATCGTGTGCTGCAGCCCGCGACGGGGCTTGGCGATTGCACGAGCTCTTGCCGATCACCCCAGCCGCACTGCATTCTGCAGGTTACGGTCGAACGGGTGGTGGAGGCGGCGCTGGAGCTTCTCCCTCCGCCTGGCCCGGCACTGAGGGCGCACGCGCCTTTCGTAGCGGCCCAATCGCAGGTGCAGTTCGAGTGCAGCCTCGCCGAGGTTGCGGTGCTGGCGTGATGTTCGCACTGGCGTCGCTCCCGAGGCGGACGCATCGCCGCGGCGGTCTCCTCCGGGGCCGCCGCGCGCGGGCTTTCGTCGCTCACCATGCTGGTGTCGTTGCCGCTGGCCGTACGCTATCTCGGCGCTGAGCGCTTCGGCGTTTGGGCCACCATCGCCAGTACGGTCGTTTTCCTCAACCTTCTCGATCTTGGCATTGCCAGCACGCTCACCAATCACGTGGCCCACTCTTACGCTGTGGGAGACCGCCAGCACGCCGCCCGTTACGTGACTAATGCTTTGGCGTTGACGACGGCGGTGGCCCTCGGTGTGGGCTTGATCCTGGTGGTGTGGTGGCCTTATCTCAACTGGGCGAAGTTGTTTAACGTCTCCGTCGCGGTTTCGCCGGGAGAGGTGAGCCGCACGGTGGCGGCTGCGGTGGCGCTGGTGCTGCTTGGCCTGCCTGGTTCGCTCAGCAACAGGATTCTTGCGGGGTTTCAGGAAGTTCACTTCAGCAACCTCGCTGTAGCTCTGGGCACGGCCGCGAACCTCGCTGGGTTGCTGGCCGGCATTGCTCTGCGCGCTTCGATGCCCGTGCTTTTCGTGCTGGCGACGGGATGGATCACGTTCGGTAACCTGGCGTTGCTGGCCGTTGTGTTGTTGTGGCGCAAGCCCTGGCTGCGTCCGCGGCGCTCGCTTCTGACCTGGGCAGCGGCCCGCGAGCTGCTCAGTTCGGGGTCGGGTTTTCTCCTGATACAAATCGCCGGCGCAGTCGTCTTTAGCTCTGACAATGTGGTACTGAGTCATTTCCTCGGCCCGGCACAGGTAACGCCCTACAACGTCACTTGGCGTCTCGTCGGCCTGACGGCGGCGATGCAGGGCCTGCTCTTTCCGGCGTTGTGGCCCGCCTACGCCGAGTCCTACGCGCGGGGCGACCTTGCTTGGATGCGCCGCACCTTCCGCCTGACCCTGCGCGCCACGCTTACCCTAAACCTTGCCGTAGCCGCCGTTTTGTTGAGCTTCGGGCAATCGCTGGTCCGCTGGTGGGCCGGGACTGCGGCGGTGCCTTCGTTCGCCTTACTGGCCCTTATGTCGCTGTGGGCCGTCCTCAGCGGCGCCATGACCGTGGAGTCGTGCCTGCTGGCGGCCGTCAACCGCACGCGCGAGCAGGGTGTTGCTGTCAGTGATTGCCGCAGGGCTGAACCTTGCGCTGTCAATCGTGCTGGTCCAGCGCGTCGGTGCCGTGGGTGTAATCGCAGGGACGATCGTGTCCTACCTGCTGGTGCTGGTGGTGCCGCAGAGCCTGCTGGTGCGGCAGCGTGTTGCGGCGAGCAGACCGACAGTCTATGGCTGAATAGCCAGCGGCAGCACCAGCCGCCAGTCATTACAGGAGAGCCTCCGCCCCCATGCTATGATGTCTCCCTTTTAGGAGACCCCATGACCTCATCGCGCCGTCGCTTTCTGCAGAGCGCTGCCGGAGCAACCGCCCTCGGCATTACCGCATCCGCCAGTTCCTTTGGCAACACCCGCCTTCTGGAGATCGCGGCCAACTATCCCGCGCCTCCCGGACCCGACCGCCTGCCGCCGGAGTGGTACCAGCGCAAGATCAAGCAGGTGCAGGCCAAGATGGCCGAGCGCAATCTGGATGCCCTGGTGCTGCTCAATGCGCACAACGTGGTGTACACCACCGGCTACTTTCACCTGCCGACCGAGCGTCCGCTGGCGGTCTTGATTCCCGCCAAGGGCGAGCCGGTGTTGTTCGTTCCCGCGCTGGAATCCGATCAGGTCAAGCTGTGGTGGATCAAGGACGTCGAAGTTTACTTCGACTATCCCGGCCCGGTGAACCGGGTGCAGTGGATCTTCGAACGCATCAATGCCCGCGGACTGGGCGGAGGCGCCATTGGCATCGAGGAGTGCACGCCCTCGCGCCTTGAGCACATCCAGAAGGGTGTGCCCAAGGCAAAACTGATGGTGGCCGGCGACTTGGTCGAGCAGATGCGCTGGGTCAAGGAACCCGAAGAAATCGGCGTGATGCGCCGCGCTACCTACTTTGCCGACTACACCGTTGCCGCCGGCCGCGCCTACATCGAGGCCAACGGCAGCGTCACTGAGAACCAGATCCTCAAAGCCAGCGCCGACGCCGTCGCCGACAAGATGGCCAAAGAACTCACCAGCGTGGTGGGTGTCGGCATCGATCCGCCGTTTGGGGGACTGGTGCCGTTCGGCAAGCGCTCGGCGTTTCCCCACGCGGTTCCGAGCAGCGACAAGCTAAAGAAGGGCGACGCGCTGATCCTGAGCTTCGGCGCAGAGGTGGGCGGCTATTACGTCGAATGCGAGCGCTCGTTCTGCGTCGGCCCACCCAGCGACCAGGCCAAGAAGCTGTTCGACGCCATGCTGGCGGCGCACGACACAGGAGTGGCCAACCTGAAAGACGGCATGGTGGCCGAAGAGGTGGACAAACTCAGCCTCGACCAGATTCGCAAGGCCGGTTACGCGCAGTTCCTCAAGCACCGCACCGGACACGGCATCGGCCTCGAAGGCCACGAAGCGCCGTGGATCGCCGAGGGCGACAAGACCGTGCTGCAGGTGGGCATGACGTTCAGTTGCGAGCCCGGCGTTTACGATCCCGGCTGGGGCGGCTTCCGCCACTCCGACACGGTGATTGTGGGCAAGACGCAAGGGGACGTCATCAACCGCTATCCTACGCGGCTGAACGACATGATTATCATGATTTAGGCGCCAGGCTGGTCCGTTGATTTGCTGATCCGCGATGGTGTAGCCGCGTTACTCAGAGTCATCGCCAGTCCGTAGATCAGCATCTCGATGCACAGAATCATTGGGTCTGGCGACAAACGTCGTTACCACGATGTCGAGCGTCCTGACCGGTGCCGGGTGGTCAGCCAGCCTCAACATGGCCAGCGGATAGCCCGCAGAGTAACGCGATCGCGCACCATGGTTAATACCACCGTGGCCTTCAGCATCGGTGAGAATGCTTCTGCAGTGAGCCTGCTGGCTGCCGGCGGAGTCCGGCGGTACCAGTCCGCCAACCACACAGCCAGAACGACCAATCCGCCGATCGTGCTGAGGTGCTGCAGCAGGCGCGCCACACTAATGGAGTGGAACAGCGGTGGGTGCACCATCGTCCGCAGTAGAGTCCATTGGCTGGTAGTCCAGGAGTGTGCATGCGTGAACTGGTCCCATGCCAGGTGCGTGGCGACGCCCACGACGACCCATACTACGATCAACCCAAACTGCCGTCAACCCCGGAACGACAAGGGTTCCAGCTTATCCTTCAGCCGGCGCTGCAGCGCGCTTGGCAACAACTCAATTGCCGGGCCTTTTACCACCCGCTCGAATATCCACAGCACCAACAGCGCGAAGGGGATGGTGTAAAGCAAGACCTGGGGATAGTGGTGTCCGCTGCGGTCTTCGTCCGAGATCAGGACGAAGTACTGCAGGTCCGGCGCAAAGGTTCCGATGACCAGCGCCGGCCACACCGGCTTGAAGCGGCGAAAGGGCAGCGACGCGGCGGCATGAGATAGGGTGAAAGGCATTGGAGGGCGGCGCGAGTCTATTGTTCTATTCTAAGCGGGCTGGGCATGAAGTCCTATCCCGCCAGGAAGGGATTACTGTCGCGCTCCTCGCCAATGGTGGTTAGCGGGCCGTGTCCCGGCACCACGATGGTTTCATCGGGCAGCGCCAGCACCGGCCCGTGCAGCGATTCCATGATTTTCTTGTAGGAGCCTCCCGGCAGGTCGGTGCGGCCAATCGATCCGGCAAACAGAGTGTCGCCCGCAATGAGTTTCTGCTCGGCGGCAAAATAGAGGCAGATGCTGCCTTCGGTGTGCCCCGGCGTGTGCAGCACTTCAGCCACTACGCTGCCGGCGTTGCAGCTTGTCGCCGGTGGTGATGCTGGCGTCAATGGTAGTTTCCTCCGGCGGGCGCATGCCTATCCAGCTCGCCTGCACGTCGAGCATCTTCAGCAGCATCTGGTCGTTGGCGTTCAGCAGCACCGGCGCGCCCGTCAGGCGCTTCAGCTTGGCTGCACCGCCGATGTGGTCGATGTGCGCGTGGGTGATGACGATCTGTTTCACGCGTCAGGCCGTGCCGCTGCAGGATGGCCAGCACGTTCTCGATGTCGTCGCCGGGGTCGATGACCATGGCCTCGCGCGTCTGCTCGTCGCCCACGACGGAGCAGTTGCATTGCAGCGGGCCGACCGGAAAAATCTCGTGGATCATGAATTCAAGCTAACACGAGGAGCCGTGCAGGGCGAAAAGCCTGACCATGCAGCTTGTTCTTGGCTATAAGGGTGCGGTAAACTGCGCCAACCCGTCATTGATTCGGGCTTCGTTCTGGGAACGACCGGCAGGAGCAGCCCATGGATCGCATTTCGTACGTGACGCACCGCAACCAGCGCGTGTTGCTGGTCGACTGCAGCGACTGCTCGCCAGAGGAGATGGCGACGGTCATCGACGAAGTGCCCAAGCACGTCACCAGGGAGCCGCTCGGCTCCGTGCTTGCGTTGGGCGACTTCAGCCGAGCGGTGTTCAACAAGGAAACGGTGGAGCACCTCAAACTTGCCGCCGTGTTCGATCGCCCGCATCTGAAGAAGTCCGCCTGGGTCCTCACGGAAAACCTTCCCAAGACACTGTATGACTCGATACGCACGTTCTCGGGACGCGAAATCCCCACGTTTGCGACGCGCGAAGAGGCGATGGAGTTTCTAGTAGGCGACGAATAGGCTCTCGATCAAACTCCAAGCTGCAATACGAAGGCCTCCGCCAAACGCGGAGGCCGATTTCGTAGGAACTGTCAGCCGATTAGCGCGCCGGAGTTGCCGGTGCCGCTGGCGCTTTCTGCGTCGGGGCCGACTTCGTGTTGTTGAGCACCGAGCCGCTACTGGCGCCGCGGCGGGTTGCCATTACCGACAGGGTGATCGACGTCACCATGAAAGCGATGGCGGCATACGTGGTTGCCCGGCTCAGCATCGTGCCGGCAGTGCGGGCGCCGAAGGCGGTCTGGCTGCCGGCGCCGCCAAAGGCGGCGGCGATGTCCGCGCTCTGGCCGTGCTGCAACAGCACGACGATGATCAGGAAAGCGCAAACCAGAACGTGGATGGTGGTAATCAGATAAATCATAATGGCTGTTTCAACTCTCGCTGTCAGCGGGCAGGCACCCAAACGCAGCCCATCCCGCGATCAAATTTCACTCTCTCTTTACGCTGCCCGGAGCTGGGGTGAACGATGGTGCGGAAGGGGGGACTTGAACCCCCATGCCTTTCGGCGCCACCCCCTCAAGATGGTGTGTCTGCCAATTTCACCACTTCCGCGCACAATCAGGACGGAAATTCCGTCTTCCAAGCAGGTCGTAGAGGCCTCCTTAGTATAGCAAAGCGCGGTCACCGTAGGGCCGACGCCGCCGATGACTTCGCCCCGCCTGTACCGCTGTTCGCCGTGTGCGCGGATGCCCCGTGCGGCTTCTTGTGGCGATGTTTTGCGGGCGGTCGCAACACCGCTTGAATCCGGCGCTCGGCTCCCTTGGGGTCTTGCTCGTAGGCTCGGATCGAACATGGCGATCACGGTCACGGCGCGGGTGGTGTATCGCCGGGCCCACTGGCTGTCGATCAGCGTCTGCTGCACCGCCTTCCATTTATCGTCCTGCATGCTGGTGTCGCCCTCGCTCAGCACAACGTCTTGCAGCAGCGGGTCGTCATTCAGCACGGCGAGAAACTGCAGGAACTCCTCCAGATTGACGCCCATCTGGAACACCAACTGGCTCAACGCCATCTGTTGCGAGGCGGTGAGCTGGTCGATAGCTGCGGCAATAGGCCTTGGCATTGTGAATGGACTGTAGCGCCGACACGCGCAGTAGTCGGGTAGCTTCTTCATCCGTCAATTGGGGCTTCAGTTGGTGAGTTTTGACCTTCTTGCGGTAGCTCTTCTTGCTCCACTTGGCCAGATTTCGGTCGAACTGCTCCAGAATTGCCTGCAACTGCGCTGCATCCAGCCCTGCCGCCTGCCAGAGCTGCGCCGAAGAAGGCTCGAGGAACTGGTGCGGATTCAGCGGGTCGCTCTGCACATGCTCGCGCGCCTCGACGTCCAGGCTGAATCCCGCGCCAATCAGCGGACGGCTGGTCTTCGGGTCGGGATATGCCGCCAGCACCCAGCCTTCGTGTTCGCCGTCCTTCAGTACGTGCATCAGACTGTTGATGCTGAACTTTGTTCCGTCGACATCGAAGTTCAGCGCGGGCGGCGTCGCCGGAGCAACGGCAGTCATCGGCTGTCCGGTCTCTGGCGACACCACTTGCGTGGAGGGGTCGGTGGCGGTAGGCGGAAGTTGTCCTGCGGCAGGCAGCGCGGCCAACGCTGCTGACAACACCAGCGTAGCCGCCCCTATGATTTGGTGTATGCCTCTCATCTTGCCCGACAAACCGGCGTCTCAAGCGGCGTCACCACCGAGCGCGGTTATATGCGGAATACAGTATTTCATTCCGTAGACAATCGCGAGCAAAAGCGACGG
Source organism: uncultured Acidobacteriaceae bacterium (assembly GCA_963751155.1). Lineage (GTDB taxonomy): Bacteria > Acidobacteriota > Terriglobia > Terriglobales > Acidobacteriaceae > DASRAA01. Next base: position 159,861 of record CAVVTL010000031.1, read on the forward strand.
TTGAGCTGCGAATCGTCCGGACGACTTACTCTGACTTAGCATCCGGAGCACGACTGCTCGCCCGCTCCATTTATCATTAAGGCTTTCAAGGGGCTGCGTCAGCCTGGGAGGGAACGCCATCATGAAATCTGCAACCCAGCCAAGCACACCGTTGAACTACGTGGAAGTCACCGAACAGAAGCGCCTGAACGAGGCTCGCGAAAAAGGGATCCCCTGGAAAAAGTGGGGCCCGTATCTCAGCGAGCGCCAGTGGGGCACGGTGCGCGAAGACTACAGCGAAGACGGCAACGCCTGGGCCTACTTTTCGCATGACCAGTCGCGCTCCCGCGCCTACCACTGGGGCGAAGACGGGCTGGCTGGGCATCTCCGACGACAAACAGCAGCTTTGTTTCGCTGTGGCGTTGTGGAACGGCAAAGATCCAATTCTGAAGGAACGTCTGTTCGGCCTCACCAACAACGAGGGCAATCACGGCGAAGACGTCAAGGAATATTACTTCTACATCGACAGCACGCCGACGCACTCGTACATGAAGTACCTTTACAAGTATCCTCAGCGCGAGTATCCCTACCGCGACTTGCTGGAGACCAACCGCCGCCGCTCCCGCGAGGACATGGAGTATGAACTCCTCGACACCGGCATTTTCGACGACGACCGCTACTTCGACGTCTTCGTGGAGTATGCCAAGGGCGATCCAGAGGACGTGCTGGTCAAGATTTCCGTGCATAACCGCGGTCCCGAAGCGGCGCAGATTCACTTGCTTCCTACATTGTGGTACCGCAATGTCTGGTCGTGGGGAGACCCGCAGCCGAAAGGGAACTTGCGCCAGACGGATGACCAGACCATTCAGGCTTCCCATCCGCAACTGGGCGACTACACTCTGCGATTGCGAAGGCGCGCGCGAACTGCTGTTTACCGAGAACGAATCAAACGCGCAGCGTTTGTGGGGCCAGCCCAATCCGGCGCCGTATGTGAAAGACGCTTTTCATGAGTACGTTATTGCCGGAAAGCGTGACGCGGTAAATCCCGCAAAGTCGGGGACCAAAGCAGCCGCGCACTACGTTCTCGATGTGCCTGCGGGCGGAAGCAAGGTGGTACGTCTCCGCTTGAGCAAGAAGCCTTCGGGTGATGCTTTCGCCAGCTTTGACCAGACATTCGCTGACCGCCTCAGCGACGCCGACGAGTTCTATCACCGCATCACGCCCGCCAATTTGACCGAAGACGAGAAGCGCGTACACCGCCAGGCGCTGGCGGGCATGTTGTGGTCGAAGCAGTATTACTTCTTCGATCTCGACCGCTGGCTCATCGAGCACAATTCGCATCCCCTCACCGGTTCCGGCAAGGGAAATGCGCGCAATCCGGAATGGTTCCACATGCTCAACAGTGACATCATCTCCATGCCCGACAAGTGGGAGTATCCCTGGTACGCGGCGTGGGACCTGGCATTTCACACCATTTCTCTTTCTCTCGTCGATTTCGATTTCGCCAAAGAGCAGCTCCTGCTGATGCTGCGGAACTCTGTACGCCCATCCCAACGGACAGATTCCCGCCTACGAGTGGAACTTCAGCGACGTGAATCCGCCGGTGCACGCTTGGGCGACCTTGTTCCTTTACCGGGTCGAGACGGAACTCGGGCGCGCCGACCTGCGCTTCTTGGAGCGGTCGTTCCAGGGCTTGTTGCTGAACTTCAATTGGTGGGTAAACCGCAAAGACCCGCAAGGCCGCAACGTCTTCGCCGGAGGCTTTCTTGGCCTCGACAACATCGGCGTCTTCGACCGCAGCGCGCCTTTGCCTACCGGCGGGCATCTGGACCAGGCCGACGGAACTGCATGGATGGCGTTCTACTGCCTGTGCATGCTGGAGATTGCGCTGATTCTGACCGAATACGACTCCGATGTACGAGGAGATCGCCTATCGCTTCCTGGAGCATTTTGCCTGGATTACTTACGCCATGGACCGTATCGGCGAGCAACAAAGACGAAATGTGGGACCCGGCGGATGGCTTCTTCTATGATCTGTTGCATTTGCCCAACGGCGATGCCATGCGAATGAAGATCCGCTCGATGGTGGGGCTGCTGCCGCTGTGTGCAGCTACCGTGTTCGATCCGGGCACGCTGGCCCGCCATCCCCGGATTATCGAACTGATTGAGTTGTTCCGGAAGCGTCATCCAGACGTCATCCAGCACATTGGCGTAGTCGATGGAAGTTTCACCGGGTATCGGAGACCGTAGGCTGGCCTCAGTCTGCAACAAGGAAAAATTACGGCGCATTCTGGCCTACATGCTCGACGAGAACGAGTTCCTCAGTCCCTACGGCATTCGCTCGCTCTCGAAATATCACCTGGAGCATCCCTTCGTGTTGCACCTCGACGGGTCAGGAATACAAAGTGCAGTATCTGCCGGCCGAGTCGAATACAGGCATGTTTGGCGGCAATTCCAACTGGCGTGGGCCCATCTGGATGCCGGTCAATGCGCTCCTCGTCCGCGGGTTGCTGTTGATGTACCCCTTTTATGGGGACGACTTCAAAGTCGAATGCCCGACCGGCTCGGGGAAACTCATGACCCTGTTTGAGGTGGCGAAAGAGATCAGCCGTCGCAATGCCAGCATCTTTCTGCGCGACGCCAACGGCAATCGTCCCGTTTACGGAGGCACGAAGAAATTCCAGGACGACCCGCACTGGCGCGATTACATCCTGTTCTACGAGTACTTCCACGGCGACAATGGCGCCGGGCTGGGCGCCAGTCACCAAACGGGTTGGACAGGCCTGATTGCGCGCACCCTCGATTTGTTCGCGCGCCTTGGCCCTGAAGCCTACCTGCAGGAGGCACAGGCCTTCGTTGGCGAGATGACCCGGGAACAAGTCACGGGGGAGAAGTAGCGACTCGCTGGCCCGCATGAATCGGCCGTTGTTTAGACACAAAAATCGTGGTAATCTTCGGCAAATAGTAGTCGCGCCCCTCGTCACGACCCACAACGACTTCAACCAGGACCGCGTGTCCTGCATAGAGTGAGAGGGAAGTGTTATGAAGGCGCACATGATGGTTCGCTGCGGTACGGTGGCCGTTGCTTTGGTAATCGGCTTGGCGTTGTCAGTAGCCGTTCCGGCCTCGCAGGCGGGAACGCTGTATTCCACGGGATTCGAGAATCCACCATTCACCCTCGGTAACTTGGTTGGCCAGGATGGCTGGCAGGAGTTCCAGTCAACCAGCGTGCAAGTGGAGAATTCGGTTGTCTACGCCGGCCAGCAGGCGGTATCGGTGGACGGTTCGTTCAACGGCCAATCCGGGCCGTACCATTACGATCCTACCGCAGGCCCGGTGGTTGAGCTGTCGGCGTGGTTGTACCTTGCCAGCAGTTCGAGCCAGACTTCGTGGCAGTTTGCCGGACTGGGCGCGGGGCTGACGCCATTCATCGGTGGAATCAATACCGATCCCACAACGAATGCCATGTCTCTGATCACGGCCGGCTTCCCAGTGGTAGGAACGTTTACCCGAGACACCTGGCATAGCGTGGATTTCGTATTTAACTTCACCACCCAGACGTACAACTTCTACTTCGATGGGGCGCAACTGGGAACGAATGCGACCTTCTGCGGCTCCAACGGCGCGTGCGCCGGAGGCTATATCGGGGCCTATGGCGATGGCCTGTTCGACTCCTTCGGCGGGGGCAACGATATCGGCTACATGGACAATTATTCGGTGAGCACGGTTCCGGAGCCGGGCAGCCTGATGTTGCTGGGTGCGGGATTGCTGGGAATAGTGGGAGTTCCACGGTGGAAGACGAAAGTCAGCCGAACCTAATAGGACGGTACGGATCCCGTGTGGCCCGCTCAGCTGATGCTTGAGCGGGCCGCATCCTTTTCGGGGTAAATTGAGACCCCAAGATAACGCCCAGAACCACGACTCGATCGTGGGGCGCTGACTCCTTAAGGTCTGTCTTTGGACTGGACAAGAGAGGAGGAATGAGGCACCCTCGTAGGGATTTCCCGAAGACGACAGAGGGCGGGTGATCGGCCCATTGTCGAGGTCCGAAATGAAAGTTCCAGTTCAGATCAATCCGGCCCAATGATCCAACGGTTCCACGGAGGTCGTGATGAAAGTGCAGCTTCGTCTGGTTTCAGCGTCATTGCTTGCAGTACTTTGCCTCGCAGTGGCGATTCTTCCCGCCGCCGCGGGGAACATTACTCTCTACAGTAACGGTCCTGCCTCCACAAACGACACAAATGCTTGGGCGATAGGTCCGATACACAGCGGCAACTTTGTGACCAATAGCTTTTACATAGGGGTGCCGTCCACGATCACGGCGTTCTCGTTCGCCGCTTGGGTGCCTATCGGCGACACGCCCAGTTATGTGGCCTATTCCATTGGCACGACCCCGTTCGATTACGATGTCGGCCTCGGAGCGATGTATCCGTTGAGCTTCAGTTATCTCTGGAGCAACGCCAGCACGCTCTGTCTCCCTGCGAGCGCAGGCTGCGACGTGTATGAGGTCACCGTCACTGTTGCCCCGAGTGTGTCGCTGGGGATCGGAACCTACTGGCTAACGCTGGATGACGGGGTGACAACCGGCTACGAGCGCATGCTCTGGGACGAGAACGGCGGCACGGGCTGCACGGGATGGAATAATTCAGGTGCTGCCTTGCCCGGCCCTTGCCTACACTGACTGGTGGAATCCCATATCGATTCCGTCCGAGGATCCCGACATTGTCGGCCATCTCAATAATCCGGTTCCTGAGCCCGGAAGTATCCTGCTGTTCGGATCCGGCCTGCTCGGAATTGTGGGAACCCGGCGACAAAAACTGAAGGAGTAGAGCGACCGCGAGTGGGCCGCCGCTGCAGCGGAGATTGGCGAAGGCTCCGCATTTGCCAGACGAAGGCAAATGTGGGCAACGCGGGGGAAGGGCTAATTGCCGCCCACCATTTCCATCAGTTCAGTCTGGGCTTGGAACCAGTCCGCTTCAGCATGTTTGTTCGTTCTGTTGCTGGACTCGTAGATCTGATAAGCGCGGACCCGGATCTGTTCATCAGAGAACGTACCCGATGGGGCCTGCTTCGACGGCTCTGCCTGTTTCGGAGTGGAAATCTTTGGACTAACTTGGACTTTGGGATTGGACACTTCAACTCCTGCGATCAACAACTAAGAGGAGGGAACTCCAGAACGGCTGACCTAGTTCAGGGGGTCTGAATGAGGAGTCGGGAAACTCTCTCAACCCCAATCATACTCTGATTGGCGGACTTGTCCGAAGCCTCAGTCTGACGAAAAAATGCCACCCAAGCACTGGGCCTGAGTGGTGCGCCTTCAGAAGGTCAAATCGCGCACCCTCCGAGGAACGCCAAAACCGATTCTCCGCCATTAGTTCTGCGGGTTAGTAGTCGTGGTGGTGGTTTCCTTCGTTGTCTTGGGCGCAGGTGTGGTCGTGGTGGTTGTGGTATCGGTCTGCTTGGTCGGCTCCGCCGCAGGCGTGGTGGTAGAGGTGGTTGTGTTGGTCTGCTTCACCTTCTGATGCCTGTTGTACTTGGTATTGGTTTCGGTGGTCTGCGTGGTCGGGGCCGGCGCAACTGCCGAATCCTGCGAAGTTGTGGTGGTGCTCTGCGTCGCTGGCGGAGCCTGTGTGGTCGTCGAGGTGGTGGATTCCGTGGTGCTCTGAGCCATCACGGGCAGTGACAGGGCAAACACGACAAGCGATCCCAGGACGACAGCAAGTAGATTCTTTAGTTTCATTCGTTTCTCCTTAAAGTTCTTTGGCCAGGCTCAATGGTAGGGGGAAGCGTGCCGCCTGGTCTGAGCACAATAGCTCGCTTTCCCGGGTGAATCGCTGGATCATTCGTCGTGTCGAAGTGGTTTGGAGTGAGCAGGATGTCTGGCTGTTAGGCGAAATCTACCACAGCAGGGCGAATGTTGGTCGCCTACGAGCGTTAAAGATTGGAACATGCGCCAAACTGCTAGCATGCAATCGTTATTAGTCGATTTGACATTTCTGAAACCATTCTGTAGCTTTAAAGACAGAGGTAGTGTCCACCTCCCCTCATTCAGGTTCCCTGAATATAAGTCAGCCCATCTGAAGTTAGCCTCAGCTTATATAAATGCGACGCAACCCTTTCGGGGTTGAATATCTACGCGCGCAAAATTTCATAACGAAGGTCGCCATGCATCTTATAGCCAACGAAGAAACTATTGACCGTCTGGTTGTACAAGGAGTCGTACTTTTGCAGGCGTTTCATGCCAAGCACTACAACGACCCCAGGGGCAATGAGTCTGAGTTCCTGCGCGGCAGTTTCGCCGGCTGGCGCAGTACTTTACACACCGAGTACCACGAAGGCGCGGAAGAAATCGTGGACCGGGCTCTGGCGAAATCAGGCTTGTCCATCCCGCGGGGTGAGGATTGCCCGACCTTTTTGAGGGCGGACCACAATTGTTAGCGCCTGCCTTGCCGGCCGAGGGCGAGGAGGGTCTTGTGCCAACACCCCAGTACGCAAAGCGAAGTATGGAAATTGGCGAGCAGATGCGCCTCATCGAAGACGACCTCTTCCTTCTATCGGCAAGATCGGGAGAGTTGGACCCGGCTGATGGGCCTCGGCTCGAGCGCCTGCGTGCAGAACGGACCGATCTGGCGGTCGAGTTGCTCCTGATTCAGTATCGCTAGAGACTCGCTGGACTAGGTCACCCGCCTGGACAGCCCCGGTTAGTGCCGGGTAGCGCGACGCGAAGGTGGAGCCAGCGGGCACTCTCTTTTTCGCGGTAGCACCTTTTGTTCTTGACCAAACGTTGTTGCTGGGCTAACATCCCTGGACAATTGGGGATGGCGATGTGTTCTGAAGTCGCAACAAGCGCCTGGGAGAGGGATTCCCGGAAAAGCAGGCGGGTAGCACAACTTGTGCAATACCTGCTGTTCTGCGGGGAAGTCACCTCAACATGTTATGGCGAATGACAAAGGGATTGGTTGATTGCCTTCGCCATCCTCACTAAGCCAGCTCGCTGGCCTTCAGCCTACCGGGTGATCAAAAGCGCGGAGGTTCTTTTGGTTGTTTGCACCGACTTGCAATATCACCGGTGCCACGCTTCGTCCCGCCGGAAAGATGGGGCGGGTGGAGGAGAAACGTATGAAAATCAGATTTATGCTTCTGCTAGGTGGAGTCGTTTTGCTCGGCGCCAGCCTGGCAATGGCCGGCACCCTGATGCCGGGAATGGGTCTTGGCGGAAATGTCGCCCTGGCGCCGCAGCTATCGAGCTGTACGGGTGACTTCGGAAACAGCGGGGGCGTTTGCAACATCTTCGAAGAGCCTGACAACGGCGAACAGCAAGACTTCAATCTCGGGACGCCCAACGTCGTCACTGGGCTTGGCGCGATCCTCGATCCAAATGGCACCCTGAGTGACTCGCTACTCTGGTACTTGAACGCTGACGGCAATGTGCACCTGCTGTTTCAGTCCGACGGATTCGCGCAGAGCGGCGGCGTTACTATCGCTTTCGAGGACGCTGCCGGGAACTGGTCCTATAACGTCGGCAACATCTATCAAGGCAACTCGCCCGACGAAGCAACTCCCGAGCCGTCGTCGCTAGTGCTTCTGGGCAGCGGCATCCTCGGAATCGCTGGTGTGGTGCGGCGTCGCTTCCTGTAATCGATTCGATGTAAATGCTTCCTCCGGTGGCGGGTTCTTAAGAGCCCGCCATTTTTGTTGCGTGCGCCCGGCAGGGCGCACTTACTTGGAGGTGAAAGTCCTCTACACACCCGGCAAGGGGAAGTGTTAGCTGAACGGCAAGGGTGTCCGTCGCGAGGCGGAATCTGGAGGAAGCCGGAGGCAAAGCGCTGGCCTGACGAACAGGAAGCGGATAGAGGCGGCACGGCGGGGTGAGCGGGCGCATAGACGCAAAGCCCAGTACTTGCACGGAGCGCCGTGACGTAGATCCGACAGGCATAAGCGTGAAGGTGAGTGCGCAATACCCGGGGAGGTCTGGCGGTTTGCTCTTGGGCTACCGGCGCTGAGAGGCGCGGGGATGAATCGCCAGAAGTCAGCCGAGGCCATAGTAGCCGCCAGCACGGGGCGAAGGGCCGAACATGAAACACGGGAGTAGGACAGCAGACCTCGATGCGAGCCGAAGAAGCAGAAGCATACGCGAGTATGGCCAGGGCGGAGGAGGGCAGGCGGAATCTGTCCGGGGCCGGTTCTGGTGCAGAGGCTGGCACGGCGGCTAATGGGCGAACGAAACCGGAGGCGCTGCGGCTGATGGAAGCCGCGGTGGAACGCAGTAACATGCTGTGCGCTTACGAGCGAGTGGTGAAGAACGAAGGCGCGCCGGGGGTCGATGGACTGACGGTGGCCGAGTTCAAGCCCTGGCTCCAGACGCACTGGCCGAGCGTAAGAGAGGCGCTGTTGGCAGGCGATTACATGCCGGCGGCGGTGCGCAAGGTGGAGATACCGAAGCCGCAAGGCGGGGTACGCGCGTTGGGCATCCCAACGGTGTTGGATCGTCTGATTCAACAGGCGCTCAATCAGGTACTGCAACCGCTATTCGATCCGGAGTTTTCCCTGTCGAGTTACGGCTTTCGTCCCGGACGCAACGCACATCAGGCCGTGGAAGCGGCACGGGGTTACGTTGCGGAAGGCAAGCGATGGGTCGTTGACCTTGACCTGGAAAAGTTCTTCGACCGGGTGAATCACGACGTGCTGATGGCGCGGGTGGTGCGCAAGGTGAAGGACGAACGGGTGCTGAAACTGATCCGGCGCTATCTGGAAGCGGGACTGATGGAAGGCGGGGTGGTGAGTGCGCGAACGGAAGGAACGCCGCAAGGCGGGCCGCTGTCGCCGCTGCTGTCGAATATCCTGCTGGACGATCTGGATCGTGAACTGGAACGGCGCGGGTTTAGCTTCTGCCGCTATGCGGACGACTGCAACATCTACGTCGGCAGCAAGCGGGCAGGAGAGCGGACGAGGCAGGCGATCACGGCGTTTCTGGAGCAGAAGTTGAAGTTGAAAGTCAATGCCTCCAAGAGCGCGGTGGCGCGGCCGTGGGAGCGGAAGTTCCTGGGCTACAGCATGACGTGGCACAAGAAGCCGAAGCTGAAGATCGCGCAACCGAGCCGCGAGCGGCTGGCGGAGAAAATCCGCAAGACGTTGCGGGAGGCGCGTGGTGGAAGCCTGAAACAAACAATCGAGCGGCTCAATCCCATACTTCGGGGTTGGGTTGCGTACTTCCGGCTCACCGAAGTCAAGGGTGTGTTGGAAGACCTTGATGGTTGGATCAGGCGTAAACTACGTGTCCTACTATGGCGGCAATGGAAGCAGGTCTACACACGGGCAAGGAACCTGATGCGGGTGGGTTTGGGGAAAGTGCGTGCGTGGCAATCGGCCACCAACGGGCATGGCCCTTGGTGGAACGGCGGCGCCTCGCACATGAACGCAGCCTATCCGAAGTCTCGGTTCGACCAAATGGGGCTGGTTTCGTTGCTGGAAATGCAGCAGCGCTTCTCGCCTGTTTCATGAACCGCCGGATGCGGAACCGCACGTCCGGTGGTGTGGGAGGACGGCAGGGGTGACCCTGCCTCCTACCCGAT
>CAVVTL010000032.1:0-118338 GCA_963751155.1 uncultured Acidobacteriaceae bacterium
ACATCACGTACACGAACAGCCCCCAGGTCATCCACCCCGGGCGCGTCCACACCAGCCAGAACGCGATGACGATCACCACCACGCCCACCAGCGTGTCCGCCAGCAGCACCACCCGGTCCGCAAACGTCAGCGGAGCCGGCACCGACTCCAGTGTCACCTTCCTCGGCGGCCCGCCGCCCGCCGAATCGACCGTCAGCGTGATCTCCCGCTCCAGCATCGCCGACTGCATGCCGCCGAACCCGCCCAGCACCGCCACCAGGCCCTTGCATTCCGCGGTTCCCGGAGGAACGCAGCGCATCGCCTTCAGATCGATCCGGTCGCCCACAGCCAGGCCGGCCTCGGCCGCCGGAGAATCCGCGGCCTTCGCAAACGGCGCAACCACGTCCGTGACTGTCCCGTTGTTGTCCACCGACACGCCGAACGAGCCCATCGAATCAATCACCCGCTGCAGGTCGGGCGTGATCATCGCCAGCGCCCACGCCGTCAGCGCGAGCAGCACGATCCTGCCCGTGACCGTCAGCTTGCTCTTGCCTGTCTTTGGAATATTCTGCCGGTGCATCGTTCCTCACACCTGACCCGTTGCTGCTTGAACCGCGGTGTTTTCTGCGAGCCAAGATTATCCCATACCCGCGACACCGCTCTGCGAAGGCCTAAGAACAAAGCTCGCCGCCCGCGATATAATCCCTGCCACAGCGCTGTCGCGAAAAGGGGTATCGTGCTTTCCTCAACTAATTTTTGGATGGCTCTTGCCGGGCTTGTCTATCTTGCCGCCGGAGTCTTCGTGCTTCGCAAAGATCTTGGCGCGGCGCGCGGCTGCGACAAGCTCATCCTTCTGGGCCCTCTCTTCATCGCCGTGCCACTGGCGATTTTCGCGCCCGAACATTTCCGCGGCCCCGAATCGTCCAGAATGTCGTCCCCTCCTGGATGCCGGCCCGCTGGTTCTGGCCCTACTTCGTCGGATGCGCGCTGCTTGCCGCCGCCACCAGTCTTACCTTCAGAAGGTACGTTCGCCTGTCGTCCACCCTGCTCGGGCTGATGTTCTTTCTCTTCGTCTGCATGATTCACATCCCGTCGGTCCTCAAGCATCCCGCCAGCCGGTTCGCGTGGGCCGTCGTGCTCAGAGATCTGTCGTTTGCCGGAGGCGCATGGGCCCTCGCCGGGCTGCACAGTCGCGCCTCGTCGCCGCAACTATCGCAATGGATGATTTTGTTCGGGCGCATCGTCGTGGCCGTGTCTGCCATTTTTTTCGGCGTGCAACATTTTCTTCATCCCGCGTTTGCGCCCGGCGTTCCGTTGGAACTGACGATGCCCTCCTGGGGTCCCACTCCCCAGCCTCTGGGGATACCTCGCCGGAGCGGTCCTGCTGGCCTCCGGCCTCGCCCTCGCCCTGAACCAGAAACCTCGCATGGCCGCAGCCTCGATCGGCGCATTAATCACCATCCTCACCGTCGTCCCGTACCTGGTGATCCTGCTCCTCGCCCGCGGCGCGCCCGCGATCAGTGAAGCACTAAACTACGTCGCCGACACCTGGCTCTACGCCGGAGCAGCCCTCGCCCTCGCCTCGGCGCTACCGCGCGATCCTGATCGCATGGCGAAAACCTAGCCGCCGTTCTTGGTTGTCATCCTGAGCGCAGCGACCCCGCCTGGCGGGGGCGCGGAGTCGAAGGGAGCCTGCTGTTGACCCGCCCCAGGTTGCAAACGCTCATCCTCGGTGCTACAAACGAGACGATGAATAAGGCCATCGTGACCTACAACAGTTTTGACGAGATGAAGGCCGCGGAACTGCGCGAATGGCAGGCCCTCCCGGCGCACGAACGCCTGCGCGCCGTCGCCGAGATGACCTTAGCAGCCTGGCGCATGAAGGAACCGACGGCGGAAATCTCTCAAATGGACAAGACTCTCGTCCATCTGCCGCGCCTAACCAACGCACAAAAGCGCGAGGGAGAGTAAGTCGTAGCCGACAAGAACAACAGCCTCATTTAAAGACATGAGGCCACCTCTTTTCGCCCAGAATCATCCGCGGATTGAAAAGCTCGCGAACCATGATCCGGGTCTTAGCGCACTCTATGAATGAGCGATGATCCGAGAGCGACTCCGGTCAACCGATGACAGGTGGATACCGCTTGTTCTTCCGTCAGGCCAGCAATGAAGTCGATGATTATCCTAACCGCGGATTTTCTGTCCTCCTTGCGGGATGTCGAAGTTGGCAGAAGCTCTTGTACTCCGACAGGGAAGAGGTTACGACTCGATCGTTTGACTGAGAATGCTGCTTCGAAGAATACTCGAAACAGGTTCCTGATGATCGTCCTTTGGCCTTCCTGCTGTGTAGCTAGAGCAGGATTCGCAATAACGTAGTGCCACGTCAGCTGTTTGAGCATGAAGATTTCCGCGCGCCGTTTCTTTTCGATTCTGAGTTCCCATCTGCTTCCTGTCCGCTCAATCCCAACGGCTCTTACGTAGTCACCGATTAGTGTCGAGTTCACCGACCGCAATCGAATTCTCTCATCTTCAGTAGCCTGATAGGGCTTCTTGATAGGCAGCTTCGTCACGAGTTCATCAAATGCGCCTCTCAGGTAAGCTTCCTCCAAGTCAGCAGGAAGGCGATTCCTGCGCCTCGCGAATACTTCGACATAGAATCTATTCCTTTCATCTGCATCCACTACAAGCCTATCTAACGGAATGACGCCAGCTCTAAAGAAGTCGTCCAGATCATGGACTGAGTACGTGACATCATCCGCCCAGTCCATGAGCCACGCCTCAAGCGATTGGGCTTGTCCAGTTGGTCCAGCTTGCGCGCCCAAGAGAATTCAGCGCTTTCGGATTGGTAGGCACCCCATTTATCAGGCTTCGCCGAATTTTGGCCCCGAAGCCATGGGTACTTGAGGATCGCATTCAGCGAGGCCCTGGTTAGGTTGAGGCCATGATTCGCAGACCCCATCGCCAGTCGAGTCACTATCCGAAAGGACTGGGCATTGCCTTCGAAGCCGTCTTTTAATCCATGCTGCGTAGCTAATTCATTGAGCGCTTCTTCCGCGATGTGTCCAAATGGAGGATGTCCGAGATCATGTGCAAGGCAAGCGGTTTCTACGACGTCTGGATTGATCTCGGTGGACCATGGAGTCGGCCCCGGCGAGCGGGTGAGCTTCTCCGCGATACGTCTGCCCACTTGAGCTACCTGAAGTGAATGAGTGAGCCGATTGTGGAAGACGTGACCCTCGTCAGCCGAGACCACTTGAGTGACTCGGGCTAAGCGGCGAAAACTTGTAGTGTAAAGAATCCGATCACGATCGCGCTCGAACGAGCTCCGATTATCCTCAGCTGAACCGCTGTGAAATCGGTCAGTACGAAGCGGCGATTTGGTGGTCCGCGCTATAGTGCCGTACTCTGCGAGTTACCTAATGCAGAGCTCCCGGGCTTAGTAAGGTGACGATCCGGTGTGAAAACCAACCGACCGTATGAAAGCAGTCTCCAGATTTCGTCCCGAGCGTCGTCGTCAGTGATGCCTTGCGAGCGAAAAGCACCGACGGCATCTTCGAAGGAACACTCCCCACCTCGATTATCGAGGAGACGAAAAAGTGCCTTATCGTCAATTGGTCGTGACGCATACATGACGCTCATAAGTGATGCTCCAAGAAGTGCCGCAGTTAGATATTCGCCATTTTAAGCCCAAAATCTCAGCCCGCAAGAAAAAAAGCAAGAATGTTGGAAAGGAACCAACGAGGCAATCACCCGACCACAAGCTGGGCGTTGGCCGACACTACGCACTCTGCAGGCGGCCCATATTTGGCCATTGTCGACGGATGCGGCGAGGTTTCTCCCTCGTCAAGTAATGACCGACGTCGTCACGGCTCACACACAACCACGAGTTTACGGCGGGTGGGCTCACATTTGCCTGATGTTGGCAAATGTGGGGTGACAGCGGAGCCTACTCCGGCTTCAACTGCTGAATGAGCGCGTCGATCTTCTCCGTCAGCCCTGCCACTTTTTGTAGGGCGGGGCGAGGTGAGGAATCGTAAAAGGGGTGCTGCTTCAGGAGCGAGGCGAATTCCGGATTCTTCTCGATCGTTTCTGCTACCGCAATCAGCCATCCATGCTGCCGCTGCAGGTACACAGCTTCTTGTTTCAGGATTTCGAGAATGGCAATCAATGCTCCGTTGGTTTCACGATCGCTCATGATGGATCCTCCGCGCACTGTGAATGAGGGACTGTTCCACCGCACCCATCGCGGTATCGGACAGGAGCCCCATACAACGCCATTTCATGGAACGAAATGCCGATGTGCGTCACCCGAGCATCATAGCAGCGGAATCACGCTGATGGCTCTTGTTGAGGAGCAGGCGCTCCTCGAAGCAGGCTCTCTGTGCTAAGGTCTTCGTCGATGTCTGGCCAGTGGATGCCGTATCCACCTCCAGCGACCTTCCAATTCAGGCGCTGTTGCGCGGTGGCTTGGAACAGCCGCGGATACCAGGTCAGCGGCACGGAGATTGTCCGGCCGTCCTTCAGGCGTACGCTCAGCGCGTCCTGATCGAACGACACATCGACGACTCTCTCGTCTGCCGCGGCTGGATTCCTCACTGAATTCGCTCATGCGTGAAGCGATCGCGACTGGACCAATACGGACACTGCGGACATTCTTTCCCTCAGGGTAGTCAATTCCCTCTTCATGCGGGCAGCCGATGATGCGGTCGGTGATGATCGCGGAGCGCACGCCGTGCTGCTTTATGAACTCGATGACCTGAGCGTCTATGTCGGGGTCGTAGCGCACATCGCCATCTTCTGAAAAGAAGCGCTGCAGATGATCCGGTTCCTCAGCTTCGCGGAGAAAAACCGACACGGCAGCCTTGCTCGCCCGTTCCGCCGTGGGGCCGTACAGGGCTATGGTGGCGATGGGATACCCTTGAAATCCGCGTTTCGATAGTTTTTGCAACCGCGTGGGCGGTCTCCTGATTCTCTTCATCGGAAGAATGAGATACCCGGCTGGCGAGTACAGTCAAGGCCCGAGCTTCCTTTTCTGCATTGGGTTTTTGATTGCTGGGCGCCCCAGCTTCGCCCATCTTTTGGGCTAACCTGGGATTCCGCAACCCTGGATGATCAAATTCGGCTTATCACGCACGACCGTGATCTGCGTCCTATCACGCATTCCTCCACTTACCCTATTCTGCGCATGGAAGGATGAGGGAGAGCTGTCGTCCACGAAGACCTCAGCCAGACAATCACCTCTTCCTCGGAAGGTGTTTCGACCTGTGACAGGTCCTGTTCGATCTCGGTTTTCCGCCCATCTCCCCACCCAGGCCGCCGTCCAGCCTCAAAAACCAACGCCTAAGTCCTTTGTTAAGACGATTTTGCCTCTAAGTCCCGCGCATTCAATATTTTATCCGGAATCGACTCCGCAAGCCCTTCAGAATGAGGATTTTGCAATAAAGAGGGGGGAGGGGGGTACTTCGTTCGCGGGGCAAGATCAAACCCGAGCTTCCGTGTGCTCCACTCAGGCGGGGTTGCCCACCCAAGCCGCCACGGGCGGACCTGGGTGGGTCTCGGATTCGGGGGAGGCGTCTTACGCCTTGGGGGACTCTTCGGCTGGCGGCTCGAAGCCGCAGGCGGCGGCCCAGCGATGCCGCATGCGCTCGCGCTGTTCGGGCGTCATCTCGGGCCAGCGAGTCCCCATGCGTTCGCGCATGCGCTCCCGCATGCCCGAACGATGGCCGCCGCGCCAGCCATGGCTGCCAAACAGGATGCGGCACAGGATCAGCATCCCCAGAGCCTGCCAGAAGGTGATGATGCGCCATCCGAAGAGCGCGGGCAGCAGCCAGTTCCACAGGTGCATCACGATCCAGCCGCCGAGGAAGATGAACAGCGCTATCCCCACGATGGCGAACGGAGCAATCAAAAACATTTTCCCTCTGCGTGTCATTTTCTTATCCTCATGCTTTCGTCAGTTCGTCGTAAATGCTTTGTAATCTTTCTCTTAGATGCAGCACCGCGTAGCGTTTGCGCGACAGCAGCGTGTTCACGCTCACGCCGGTTTCAGCCGACATCTCCTTGAAGCTGCGGCCTTCGATCTCGTGCCCGACGAACACTTCTCGCTGCTCTTCGGGCAACTCATCGAGCGCGTCTTCCAGTTCTTCCAGCAGCACGCCGCGGACGTAAAGCGCTTCCGGTCCTGCATCGGGCGAAGGCAACAAATCTTCAAGCGTCAGCGACTCGTCTTCGCCGTCTCCGACCGCGTCGTTCAGGCTCTCCGGCCGCTTCTTGCGGAACAGGTCCGTGATGCGATTGCGCGCCACGCGAAACAGCCAGCCCGTCACGTGATCGATCGGCATCAGCAGTCGATTGGCCTCGATCAGCGCGTAGAACACGTCCTGCAGAATGTCTTCCGCATCGCGCGGGTCAGGCACTCGCCGCCGGATGAAGTTGCGCAGCCGCGACTGCTCCTGCTTGACCGCTTCGGTGATCCGCCGGTCCTGCTCGAGGCTCATACGCTCCAGGCTCGCTGCGTCGTTCATCTACTGCGTGTAGACGAATGAGAGGGTGCGAATATTGTAGGGTTTCGACGGAAGATTACACTCTTTGTGGGATGAAACCCTCACGGCCCTTGCTCGCTCTCTCCGCCGCTGCTTCTCTGGCCTTCCTGCTGGCGAGCTCCTTTACCTCCGCTGACTGGACCGTCATCCTCAAAGTCGGCAGCATCGCGCTGCTGGCTATGCTCGGCTTCCGCGTCAACCGTTTGCTGGGAATAGCGCTCAGCTTCGGCGCGCTGGGAGACTTCCTGCTGGGCATTCATCGCCTCGGCAGCCTCGATGCCGAGAAGCTATTCCTCTTCGGGCTGGGAGCGTTTCTGGTTGGGCACCTGGTTTACATTGCGATGTTCCGCCGGTTCCTGCCGCGCAATTGGGCGCGGCACAGCCCCTCACGTGAACTGGGAATAATAGCCGCGCTGCTGACCCTCTGGCTCGTACTCGCAAGCTTGCAGCACTCGCTGGGCCCGCTGCTGGTGCCCGTGATCGTCTATGCGCTGGTGCTGGCTGCGATGGCTGTCAGCGCGCTTCTGGCGGAAATCGGGAATCCGCTAGCGGCCATCGGTGGGCTTCTGTTTGTCGCCTCGGACGCGATGCTGGCGATCGCCAAGTTTCACGGGCCGTTCGCGGGACACGAGCCGCTCGTCTGGATTGCGTATTATCTGGCACAGGCGCTCATCTTTCTCGGGGTGAGCCGCCAGCGCCGGGAACCATAGTCGAGTCAACGGCGCAGCGTTCGATAGCCCGGCACTGCTATACTGTGATGCGTCACCCGGAAGCCGGAAGTTTCGCTCGGCTCCGGAAGATTGCCGCCACTCCGCCAACACTAACGACACGACGCAAACAACCGAGCTTACAACCCGAACCTGAGCGCGCGACGCAAGGACTGCGCGCGTCGGTAATTAAGGGCCGCAGGCTCGATGGCGGCCCACTCCAGGAGACTATGATGCAATCACGTAAAGCCGCATTATTCGTAGCTTTGCTCGTTGGCGCGCTGCTGGCGATGACATCCTTCGCCAGCGCAGGCGCCTTCACCGCCGTAGTCGCCTACGGCGACAGCCTTTCCGATAATGGCAACCTTTGGGCCGCCTCCGGCTATACATATCCGCCCCCTCCGTATTGGCAGGGTCGTATGTCCAATGGCCCCGTCGCCGTGGAGTACCTAGCCAACTCTCTGCAATCTCCGCTGCTCGACTACGCCTGGATCGGCGCCACAACCGGCGTGGGTAACTACGCCGATGGCGGCACGCAGACCTCATTCGGCTCGTTCGGCTTTCCGGGGATGTTGCCGCAGGTCGCGGCCACCCTGCCCAGCCTGGGGGCGATCGTGCCCACGTCGCTCTTCTTTGTGTGGGGCGGGGCCAACGATTTTCTGACTAATGGCTTCTCGACTGCGACGGCTGACACGGCCGTAGCCGACCTGTTGTCGATCGTTGGTGCGCTGCAGGGTGCGGGAGCACGGCACATCCTGGTGCCGGGTCTACCCGATCTGGGGTTAACGCCTGACTATTATGGCAATGCGGGAGCCACGGCCCTCAGCCTGTACTTCAACCACGAACTCACGACGTTGCTGCCGAACGGCGTGGTGTACTTCGACACATTCAATTTCATGCATGAAGTGGTGGCCAATCCGGGGGCGTACGGCTTCACCGACGTGACCGACCCCTGCTTCAATGGCATCAGCGTTTGCTCAGACCCTAATGCGTACCTGTTCTGGGATGGATTCCATCCCACGACGGCAGCCGACCAGATTCTGGCGGGTGAGTTCGCAAATGCGGTGCCGGAGCCGTCGACGTTCCTTATGCTCGGGACCGGAATCGTCGGGCTGGCGGGAGTGCTGCGGCGGAAGTTGTCGGCGTAATCGTTCGTTCGAGTATTGTGAATTGGCCATCGGCAGGTCGCCGGTGGCCTTTCACTTTTTGGCAGAAGTGGTCAGATGATCTCGATGGCCAGGACGCACTGCACGCGGCCGCGCAGGCGGCTGAAGAAGTCGCCCATGCGCTTCATGAGGCCATACTTTTCGTTGAGCAATGCCTGCCCCTTGGCGGCCTCAGCACCTTCGCAGATGCGGGCGCGCGCGTCGACCCATGCCCCGCGCAGGTCGCCGCGCATGGTGCAGGGGTTGATGCGCACCTTCGGATTATTGCGAATCCGCTTAGCTTTGCCTGAGTCGGGAAGGGTGTACACGTAGAACGTGTTGACGTCGTTGGGTAAAGGCGACGCCGGATCTGCAGCGAACCACACGGGCGTGCGAACGCCGACGCCCGTCTTGCGGAAGGTCTCGAGGCTGAAGTACTTGGTTTTGGCGAACTGGCTGATCGCGTCGGACATGAGGAAGGCCCCCGCCAACATTATCCCAGACCGACCTACTTCGCGCTGACGCCCATCGCCGGATACAGTTCCGCCGGATACATCACGGCGCCTCCCTTAATGACGGTGTCGATTTTGCGGATGTCGCTAATGTTTTTCGCAGGTTCGCCGTTGACCAGGATCATGTCGGCCAGCTTGCCGGGCGCGATGGAGCCGAGTTCGCCGTCGCGCTTCATCACCTTTGCTGCAGTCAACGTGGCCATCTGGAGCACTTCGGGCGCGGGTATTCCCGCCTGATTGTAGATTTCCAGCTCGCGATGGAGTGAGTACCCCTTGCCGAGATCGGTTCCGGCCACGATGGTGATGCCATTGTCGTAAAGCTTTTTCACCATGTGCACGAAGTTGGCGTAGGAGGCGCGATAAAGCTGGTCGGTGGCAGCGTCAGGCGTGGGCAGCGCCTCACTTGCGGTCTTGGCGCCGCGCTGCACCTGCAACGGCAACCGGTCGAACATGTAGGCGTCTTCCTCCGAGACGTTGCCGGGTCGGTCCACGTAGGTCGCCTCCCAGACGGTCATGGTGGGATCGATGACCGTGTGGTGCTGCTTTAGCAAGGCGATGAACTGGTTGACCTGCGGTGAGTTGAGGTCGAGGCCCGCAGCGCGTTTGCCTGGCTCGATGAAGCGTGCGGGCGTGCGAGTCTCTTTCACCTCGGGCCAGAAGTTGAGGAAAACGAAATTCATGTGCTGGATTTCGTCGGCGCCGTCACGCACGAACTCTGAGGCTGTCATTCCGGCGGGCACGTGTCCGCTGACGCGCAGGCGGCGCTTGTGGGCCTCGGCAATGATGACGGGGACGAGCTCCGGATTCACCGAGCTGTAAATCTTGATTTGTACATAGCCGAGATCGGCATATCGATCGACCCACTGCCGAGCCTCATCCGGGGTTGCGGCGAGGACTTTGATGGGACCCTGAAAGGGGCCGGGGCCGTCAATCAGTCCCGCGAGAATGATGCGCGGGCCGATTTGCTCGCCGTGCTCGATGTGTTTCTTAAGGTTGCCGAGTTCGTCAATCACGTTGCCGAGATCGCGGATGGTGGTGATGCCGGCGGCGACGTCGAGAAACGCGTTGTCGGGGAAGAGGTGCTGGTGCATGTCCCAGAGGCCGGGCATGAGGAACTTGCCGCTGCCGTCGATGACCTGCGCACCGGCCGGAGCGGGCTGGTCGCGTTCGGCTTCCACGCTGACGATGCGCTCGCCACGCGCGGTGACGCGCTGGGCGGGCACGGTTTTGGCGGTCGTCGAGTCAAAGACGGAAACGTTTTTGATAATGAGGTCGCCGGCCGGATGATGTATGAACTGTCGGGCCAAGCTGGCCGCGCGGGCCGATTCGACCTGCTCCTGCGTCTTGTATAAGGCTCCAAACGTGCTCTCGTAACCGGCGCGAATCAGGCCCGACGATCCCTGCACGGCCGCAAAGGCATTTTGTTGTTCATCCAGCCACAAGTAGGTCGGACTGAAGTCGAGACCGTCGATCTGGTACAGCGTGACGTTCACCTTTTTGCCGCCGCCTTCGACCGCCAGGGTCTTCAGTTCGCGCATTGTGGCTTCGCCGCCGGGGAGGAGAGGCAGCTTGCCACCGTTCTTCAACAGAGCTTGCGCGAGCAAGTAAGAGCTTGCCGGACCTCCACTGAGTCCAACGTAGAAGCGGTCGGAAGCATTTGCGCGGCGGCCGTCCTCGGAGGAGTTCTTCCACTTCGCCTCACCAGAGGTGACGCTGAAGGTTTCGCTCACCAGGTTCTTCATGTAGTCGACGCCGGTGGTCTCTTCGACTGCGACGATGCCCTTGCTGTCGAGGCGGTACGTCGAGTACGTCTTGGGGCCGCGCCCACGATCGTTGAACTGAAAGAACTCGTGCACAACGCCATCGGGCGTAGTCCAAACCGCATCCTGTCCAGCCGGAGTCTGGTCGGCCAGCAGCATCCAGATGGTGGCGTCCCTCGGTATGTCGGCGGGAAGCGCCGGCAGGGGCGATTGGCCCTGCTGGGCGGCCGCGGCGGTGGAGAGAATAGCAAGAAGAACCAGCGATAGAACAGAGATGTGGATTTTCATGGGTAGCCATAGGTTTATACGTCGAAACCAAGTGAATGTTCAACTGGCTCGCGGCCGGCAAACCGAGGCGGCGGATCAGGTATTATCGAACGGCGCAGTGAAGCCGTTTATCGGCGGAGAGGAAATCCATGCGTCTTCTACTGAACTGGTTGCTGAGCGCGATCGCCCTTCTGATCGTCTCCTACCTCGTGCCCGGGTTCCACCTGGAAGGATTCAAGGCAGCCCTGATCGCCGCCGTGGTGATTGGCCTGATTAACGCGACCCTCGGCCTGCTTCTGAAGGTAGTCACCCTGCCCCTGACGCTGCTCACGCTGGGAGTGTTCTGGTGGGTGGTCAACGCCTTCATGCTGATGCTGGCGTCGAGGTTCCTGGCTCCGGAGTTCATGGTCAGCGGATTCTTCGCGGCGTTTCTGGGCGCGATCGTTTTGTCGCTGGTGAACATGGTGCTGCGCAAAGTGGCCGGCGAGGTAACCAACTAGACCGCAACCGGGTAGGCGAGTCAGACGAGGCTCGATCTTAGCCGACCGCGGATTCTAAGCGCCGGGACAGCCAACGCAGCGCTTCCACGGTGGGCGCGAGCGAAGTCTCCTGAAAGACGCGAATTCCCGCAATTCCAGCCGCCCCCGCTGTAAGGCAGGCCCGCGCGTTGCCGAGGCTGACTCCTCCCAAGGCGAGCACGGGGATGGGCGATGACTTGCAGGCTTGCCGCAGCGCATCCAGACCAATCCCTTTCGATCCCGTGGCTACTTTTTCGAAGATTGGGGCGAGTACGGCGAAGGTGGCGCCGTCGTTCCCCGCTCGTTGCACATCGCCGATTGTGTGGGCTGAGACGCTAATGATTTGATCGCGGCTTTGCTGCTGCGACCATTCCCGGCGAACCATCGAGACTGGCGGCGAGTTTGCTGGCAAATGGACGCCATCGGCGCCCACCTCCAGGGCGACGTCAACCCGCCCGTTAATCAGCAGCTTGGTGTTGGCTGAGGTCGCACGAATCCGGTGTAATGCCTCACGGGCGATTAGTTCCAGATCGGCGGGGCCCAAATCTTTTTCGCGCAACTGAATGTAGTCCACTCCGGCGCGCGCTGCCTCGTCGATGCGCCGCAACAGCGCCACCCGCTGGTCGAGCGTCGCTGCCGGCGAAGCCTTTGCGGTCGGTGATGTAGTAGAGCAGCATCGCGACTCGATTGTAGCTAGAATTGGTGAGTGCCGGCTTCTGCTAAACAAAGTCGCAAGAAGAGCGACACCACCGCTAAGACTATTGAAGTGCTCCATGCCGGCTCCTTTGCTGACGTACCCTGGCTGGTGCACGGCTTCAGCACGCGGCCAGGCGGAGTCTCGACCTGCTACGGCGGCAAGTCCCTGAACCTTGGCCTGACCTCACACGACATGCAAGCCATCGTCGAGCGCAACCGACAGCTGTTCGCGCAGGCGGTGGAAGCCGTGGATGCTGACGGCAACCCGTGGCCTCTTGTGCAGGTACGGCAGATTCACTCGGCAATTATTCACCGCATCAACGCGGAATCCGCACAAGCGCCTGCGGGCGACGGAATGATTACGAAATCTCCCGGTGTTTTACTGGCCATCAAGACCGCAGACTGCGTTCCGGTGCTGGTCGTTGACGTACAGCGGCGTGTGGTGGGTGCGTTTCATGCAGGCTGGCGCGGCACGGCGGCGCGCGTAGTCGAGAAAGGGGTGGGCGAGATGCGCCGCCAATTTGGATGCCAGCCTCGAGACTTGCGTGCGGCTATCGGGCCGTGCATCCGCAAGTGCTGCTATTCGGTGGGCGACGAGGTACTGGCAGAGTTCGAGTCGCAGTTCACATACGCGAGCGAATTGTTCGAAGAGGTGTTCGATTCGAATGCTATTCACATCAAGTATCCGATGCTGTTTCTGAATCAGCGCGCGCCGGGACACGGTGACCTCGGGCCGGAGATTCATCTCGACCTCGTGGCGGCCAATCAGCGTCAACTAGAAGACGCGGGCGTGAGCACAGAGCACATCTCCGTCATCGATGGTTGCACTGCATGCGATACCAAGCGCTTTTTCTCGCACCGGGCGGAATTTGGCAAGACAGGGCGGATGATGGCGGTGATTGGCGTGCGCGCCGGGTAAGCCTAAGCAAGAAACCCAGCTGCTCGGGCTGGGTTTGCCAACTCACTCAAATCGGATTCAATTGCTACGCGTTGTGCTCGCCGCCTTCGGGCGCCGGAGCGGGAGTCTCCACGAAGCTGTTCACCAAGTCCTTCAACTCCTTGCTGGGCTTGAAGAAGGGGATCTTCTTGGCGGGAACTTCGACGCGATCACCGGTCTTGGGATTGCGACCCACGCGGGACTTGCGCTGCCGCGTGCGGAAGCTGCCGAAGCCGCGAATCTCGATCTTGTCGCCGGCACGAAGGGAGCGCACCACGCTCTCAAATATTGTCTCCACAATGACTTCGCTGTCCTTGCGGGTCAATTCCGCCAGGCGGGACACTTCATCGATCAAATCGGCCTTGGTCATTGGCTTCGCCCCCGTGCAGTACTTACAACCGGCACATTTGGGATACTCTCAAATTTCCTATATTGTTGGCAAGTCCAAATTATTGTTGCACTTCCGCACAACTGGCTGGCAACAGGCGGTTATTTCCACAAGTAATAAAATCCGGCGTTGGTTTGCATCAACTTGGACGGGTCGGGCAGGTACTCGGAAACGTCGCCAAACAGCAGGTCGAGCACGCTCTTGCGGTCTTTTTCCGGCCGTACGATTGTCGGTTCGCCCTTAATTCCCACAGACTTAGCCGTATCTTCAACGGCTGCGCGAAAATCCCCGATTTGGTCGATCAGCTTGAGAGGCATGGCCTGTTCGCCGGTCCACACCTTGCCGTCGGCCAGAGGTTTTATCTCTTCCACCTTCATTCGCCGTCCAGTGGCGACCGACTGGATGAACTGGTCATGCATGTTATCAATCAGGCCTTGCATGTATTCGCGCTCGGCGGGGGTCATCGGACGAACCGGGGAACCAGTGTCCTTGAATTCGCCGGCTTTCAGGACGATGGCCTGCAGCTTGGCCCACTTGAGCAGTTCTTCGTAGTTGTACCACTCGGCGATGACGCCGATGGAGCCAACGATGGACGCGTTATCGGCAAAGATCTTATTGGTGGCCGACGAAACGTAATAGGCGCCGCTAGCACCCACGGTTTCAATCGAGGCGACAATGCGCTTCTTCTTCACGTCGCGGATGCGCAGGACTTCGCGATAAATCTCCTCCGACGCTGCCGCGCCCCCGCCAGGGGAGTTCACGTGGATGACAATCGCCTTGATGGAACTGTCATCACCATACTTGCGCAACTGTTCCACCATGTCTTTCGGGGAGAGAATGACGCCCTCAAGGTCCACCACGGCGATTTTGTCGCCGAATCCCGCGAAGGAGTCTTTCTGCTGCGTGCGCGCGGTGAAGTAGACGAGCGCGAAGATTGCTAACAGGAACAGGAAAAACGCACCGCCGCCCAGCAGCACCCAGAGAAAGAATCGTGAACGCGGTTGTTCTTGCATGCGAGAGGGTTAGTTTACCACCGAAGTTGCTTGACTCAGTGAAACAGACCGGAGAAGAACGCTCCGAGTTTGGCGAAGAAGCCGTGCTTCTCCTGGGATGGTTTCTGGCTACTCGCCGCAACTTCCGTCTTGGCAGACTTGGTGTTCTTCGCCGTTGCAGGGGGAGGCAGCACCACCATCGGACCTAAATCCATGGGCTTGCTCTCCATCTTCAGGTGCGCGACGTTCTGGGTGATGTCGACCGGGTCGCTGGCCCGATAAATGAACGGCGCGTCCACCACCATGTGGGTTTGTGGCTCGGGCGGAGTAGCTGCGGCCTCTTCGGCCTTTGGCTGTGGAGGCGGAGGTGTTACCTTGGCTACCTGAGTGGGTGGCGGCGCTGTGCAACCGCAGTTCTCGTGCGTCGGGAGGGCGCCGCTGATGCGACCGCCGTTGAAGATGACCGCCTCGTTGGGTTTCACCTGATACGAAGCGTCGCCCATGCCCTCCGAGACCACGATCGCCGACGAGTTTCCCGCCAGTGACTGCACGCAGGTATCGCCCTTGGCATTTACCCGCACCGCCAGGTGCAGGCGACCTGGCCCAGGCATCAGCAGGCGGAAATCGGGTGTGAGAAGGTTGTCGGAAGCTGCGCCGATAGGGTAGTCCATCTCGAGGGTGCCAATGTCCATGCTGAACATCATCTGGCGGCCGTTCTGCGAAGTCGTCACCGCGAGGCTCGTGTTGGGACAAATCTGCATGCTGCCGCCGCGTTCCAGCTTGAGCGTCGCCGTCTGCGCGCCCGCCGAGATCGACGACCCGCTCATCACCTTGGTTCCGGAGTCGGCCAGTACGACCGCACCTTTGACGCTGGCGTCGGACGAGAACAACTCGCCCACGTTTTGCTGCGCGTTGGCGGGGTTGCCCCCAGCGACAAGAAGGGCCATGCCCGCGGCAAACCGCGAAAATCGAGAGAAGGCGAGAGATGATGACATGGAAACCGGCTGTGGCATCCAGGGTGCCGCGCAACCTGATGATATCTCAGTGCAGGTGTCGGGATGACCTGCGCCTGGAGCAAGCGCTTCGTTGAAGCGACCCGCGGCAGGGATTAGTCTAACCAGCGTAAGCATGGCGAACAACGGCAAACGCGAACGGCGGTACCCGCAAGCTGGTGCTGGGTGAGACCATTCATGTCGCCCTCGAGACTTTCCGCAGCAACAAAGTACGCTTCACCCTGACGGCATTGGGCATGGTCATCGGCACTGCCTCGCTGATTCTCGTCGTCACTATCGGCTTGACTGGCAAGCAGTACGTGTTGCAGCAGATCCAGTCCATCGGCGCCAACATGATCTTCGTGTCGTACGAAGGCGGTTCGATCTACAGCGCCGAGTCGGCGAACGACTACATGACCATCGAGGACCTGAACGCCATCCGCCAGCAGGTGCCGAACATCTCCGCGTCCTCACCCATCATCGAGTTGCACCAGCGCATCACGGTACCCGGCGGCAAGGAGCGCGACGTGCTGGTCATGGGGGTCTCGGCGGAATACTACTGGGTCCGCAACCTCGAAACCCTGACGGGCCGGTTCCTCGAGGACAGCGACACGCAGACCCGCGGCAAGGTTGCGGTCATCACGCAGGCGCTGGCCAACACGATGTACGGCTCGACGGATGCCGCGCTAGGCCAGGTGATCAAGCTCAGTGGCCTTCCGTTTGTCGTGGTGGGAACGTTCCGCGAGCGGGTCGATACCTTCGGACAGTCGGAGATCACCGAGGACAGCATCCTCATTCCGTATACCGTGGCTCGGTTTTTCACCGCGACCGACGCGGTGAAGCAGCTCTACTTTTCGGTGGCTGATCCCTCCGATATTCCGGCAGCATCCGACAAGATCGGCAGGATTCTGCAATCGCGTCACCGGTCTGAGTCGGTGTACAAGGTCGACAACCTCACCGAGTTACTGGCGGTCGCCGGGCGAATCGCAAACGCGCTCACCACCATTCTCCTGCTGATTGCCGTGCTGACCCTTTTGGTCAGCGGCGTGGGCATCATGAACATCATGCTGGCCACCGTAAACTCGCGCATCAAGGAGATCGGGGTGCGCAAGGCCGTAGGCGCTACCAATGCTGAAATTCGTACCCAGTTCCTCACCGAGGCGGTGCTGATCTCGCTCATCGGGGGAGTTGTGGGGATCGTCATCGGCATGGCGTTGCCCATCTCGGTGCGCGTGCTGACGAGCTACCGCATACCCATCTCCGGGGTGTCGGTGGTGATCGCGCTGCTGGTATCGTCGCTGATCGGCGTGATTTTCGGGACGATGCCGGCGGCCCGAGCTGCCCGGCTGGATCCGGTCGAGAGCCTGCGCTGGGAGTAGCGCGGCGGTTCCGCGATAATAGAGGTCGATGCTCAACCAGATCACACCGCCGCGGTTGCCTAACACACCGCCTGAAGACGTCCTTGACCTGCTGCTGGGGTGCCATCAGCGCATTCGTCATTTCACCGCTGCGGCGGCCAAGCTCGCGCATGCCCAGGGCGCAACTGACGACGAAATTCGCATGGCTGCCGCCGGCGTTTATCGCTATTACTCGGTGTCGCTGCCACTGCATGAGGCTGACGAGGAAGACACGGTGCGTCCCCGCCTCGATGCTCTCGCCGACGGGCGGATTCATCACGCCCTGGCCACGATGCACGACCAGCACCTGGCGATTGATGAGCTCATCGAACGCCTGCTGCCCTTGTTGTTGCTGGTGGAGCGCAATCCCGCCGCGATCGAGCAAGCTGGCGGCGAGATGTGCGCCATCACCAAGGCGCTGGAAGAAATCTTCGCCGCCCATCTCAAGCTGGAAGAGGAAGTCCTCTTTCCGGCGATTCGCCCGAATTTACCAGAAGGCATTCGCGCCGCCATGCTCGCCGAAGTGCAGTCGCGCCGACGGCAGGGACCGTAGAAGGGCGGGCCTCATTTGGGCGACAATCTGTCAGGCAGCTTCGCTTCGTATTAATATATGGAGCCGATGGACAAGAGCCCCGGAACCCGAACCGACGGCGGTGACGACATGCGCCTGGTGGCCCGCGTTCGTGCTGGCGACCAGCAGGCGCTATCGGAGCTCTATGATCGTTACTCCAGCGTTGTCTATGGCGTGGCCTTGCGCATTCTGCAGGACACGGGCGCCGCCGAAGATCTGCTGCAGGACATTTTTCTGCAGCTGTGGCGCAAGCCCGAGGCCTTCGACAGCAGCCGCGGCAGCCTGGGGGCATGGCTGGCGGTGATTGCCCGCCACCGTTCGATTGATCGCTTGCGGAGAAGGCGTCCGGAGAGTGACATTGAAGACTGTGTGATCGCCAGTGCTACGGATTTGCGCGACGAAACTGAGCGTTCGCTGGTGATTGAGAAGGTGCGGGTGGTGATGAACGAGATGAGTCCGGACCAGCGCACCGCGATGGAGATGGCTTTTTTCGAGGGGCTGACGCATACGGAAATCGCGGAGAAAACGGGCCAGCCTCTGGGCACGATCAAGACCCGTATCCGCAGCGGCCTGCAGATGTTGCGGACGCGGTTCGCAAGTTGAAGACGGTATGAAGACGCACGAACAATTCGCCGACGACCTTCCGCTCTACGCCCTGGAAGAACTCTCGGGCAGCGAGCGACAGGAGCTCGAGCAGCACCTGGAGACCTGTGCCGCCTGCCGCCGCGAGGTGCAGGCGCTGCGTGGCGACCTCGGATTGCTGGGACTGAGCGGGGCCGGGGCGCGTCCGCCGGCGCGCAGCAAGGAAAGCCTGATGCGTGCCGTAGCGGCTGAGCCTCGCGGCGTGTCGGCCCCGTCGCCGCTGCAGGTCCGTCGTCGCGGATTGAGCTGGGCGCTAGTGCCGTCGCTGTTGGCGCTCGGGCTGCTGGTTTGGGCGGGGACGCTGTGGCAGAAGAACGATGCTCTGCAGCATAACCTTGCCAGCCTTGCGGTCCTGTACAAGAGCACCAGTGCGCAGCTGCAGCAGACCGAGGAGCACCTCCGGCTGTTGACGGCGCCCGACATCGTGCAGGTGTCACTCAGCCCGCAGTCGGAGCCGCGCAAGCCGCACGCCACCGCCATCTACAGCCCGTCGCAGAAGCGACTCATGCTGATGGCCAGCGGCCTTGCCCCCGCGCCTGCCGGGAAAGCCTACGAGTTGTGGCTCATCCCGATGGAAGGCGCTCCCATGCCCGCCGGCATGTTCAAGCCCGACGCAAACGGCAACGCGATGATGACCGACCACGCGATGTCGGAGGGTGTGGTGGCCAAGGCGTTTGCGGTTACGCTGGAGGACGAGGCCGGCTCCAGCAAGCCCACTTCGCCGATCCTCATCGTCGGCTCGGGAATTTAGACAGCCTGAAAAGCCGCCTCTCCGATCCGTGGTGATATAGCCAGGTAAATCACAATAGCAGAAAATTTAATCGCGCATGTTTAGAATCAATGGTTTAGCGGACAATTTGTTCGCAAACCGTTGATTCTTATGGTAGTTATTCGTATCCATTTGAGCGCGTTGGACTTAGCGGCGAAAAATCGGCATTTTGGCCTCAAAAGTTGTCATACATTCCATACTTTCAATACAAATATATGTCATACAAGTCATACTTTTCATACCAAAATTAGTCATACAAGTCATACAAATATGCTCGCTGATGGCCGCTTGCGCGCCCACGAAAAGCCTAGGGCGATGCCTTCGATCACGGATTTTTCAAAGAACCAGACTGCTTCGCGCCTGGGCACGACCCGGCCAGAGACACAACAGCTCTGACCTCACGATCCCGGTTATATGAGCCAGCACGAATGGAAAGCAAGGGAAATCAGGCAGGCTACGAAACGAAAGTAACCAACGTAGCGATCTTTGGTAACCATGGAAACAGCCGTTTAGAGTGGCGCCCGCTGAAGCGGGCTCGGGGATTTTGAGAGGCCGAGTACCGCGCGCTTACGCGCACGGCTCAAACAAATGTCGCCCTGCGGGCTGGCGTGGTCGAAGCTTGTCGTTCCCAGGTTAGCGCCCAAAAGCAGGGCGCGAACCTGGGCACCCGGCTATACAAAATGATGTAGACAATCTACTTCCATTGGGAGTAGAGTGTCTACATCTATGAACGAGAGAAGCCAATATAAGAACCGAATCGAGCTGCTGCAGGGAACACTCGACATGCTTATTCTTCAGACCCTGCAATGGGGACCGCAGCACGGATACGGCATTGTCCAGGCTTTACGTTTGCGATCCGGAGATGTGCTTCAGGTGGAGACCGGATCACTGTATCCGGCTCTCCATCGATTGGAGCGTCAGAGCTGGGTGCAGTCTGAGTGGAAGCAGTCAGAGAGCAAGCAAAGAGCCCGATATTACCGAATCACGGCCAAGGGCAAAGAGCAGTTGGCCTCTGATCTGGGCCGATGGGAGCGGATTGTCGAAGCGATTGGGTCGGTGATGTACGTCAAGCCGGAGGAGAGTGGGTCATGAAGTGGTTCCCGAGCTTCGATTTTCAGCGGCGCAAGCGCGAATTGCAGGAAGAGATTGATGCGCACCTGCAGATGGCGATTGCAGATCGAGTGGCGCGAGGCGAGACGGCAGAGACGGCGCGACAAGCGGCGGTGCGGGAATTTGGAAATATTCCTCTGGTGCAAGATGTGACGCGCGACATGTGGGGCCAAGCGTGGCTTGAACAACTAGGCCGGGATGTCCGTTACGCGTTACGGCAACTGCGCAAGAGCCCCGGCTTTTCGATCACCGCGACGGCGATGCTGGCAGTAGCTATCTGCGCCAACAGCACCGTATTCAGTTGGATCGACGGCACAATGTTGCGTCCGATTCCTGGCGCGCGGGACACGGGCGATCTTGTTAGCCTGCAGCGGGGGGAACGGAACTTCTCTCCGACTCCGCCCTTCTCGTATCTCGACTATCGCGATCTGCGCGAGCAGAACCACACCTTCGCCGGAATACTCGCCTATCATCACGATTGGATCACGCTGACCGGCGGCGCACAGCCGGAGCGTGCCTATATCGCGAACGTGTCGGCAAACTATTTCGATGTGCTCGGAATCAAGCCGGTGCTGGGGCGTTTCTTTCTGCCTGAAGAGGAGTCACGTCCAGTTCCCAACGTGGTCCTGGGTTACTCGCTTTGGAAGACCCGTTATGCCGCAGACCCGGCAATTGTGGGCAAGTCGATCGAGATCGCCCGGCATCCTGTGACGGTGATCGGTGTGGCGCCGGAGGGGGTTGTTGGAGCAATGCCCGGGATCCGTGAAGATCTGTGGGTAACGCTCGATCCCCTCGGGACAGATGTGTGGCGGATGACGCATCGCGATGCGGACTGGCTGAACGTAATAGGAAGATTGCGGCCCGGCGTGAGCCGTGGCCAGGCAGCCCAGGATCTCGACACCGTGATGCACAATATTGTCGCGGCGTTCCCTGACGATCATCTGGGCGATAACCGGATCACGCTCGATCCCATGTGGCGCTCGCCATTCGGCGCCAACGGATACATGGCGGCGACGCTGCCCATTCTGCTGGCCTTCGCCGCTGTGGTGCTGTTGCTGACCTGCGCGAACGTGGCTACGCTCACGCTGGTGCGGTTTGTATCCCGGCGGCGTGAATTTGCGATCCGGCAGTCGCTCGGGGCGAATCGTATTCAACTGGTGCGGCAGATGGTGATGGAGGGCGTGGTACTTTCCATCGTCGCAGGAGCCGTGGCCCTTGTGTTGACATCGTGGACTTCGAAGACATTCGCATGGTTCTTTCCGGCGAACTCGAATCCCCTCATACTCAACGGGAGCATGGACCATAAGGTGGTAATCGGGATTGCGGTGTCGTCCCTGTTGGTCGGCATGCTGTGCGGCGCTCTTCCCGCCTGGCGTTCGTCCCACGCGCCGGCAGTTGAGGTACTCAAGGCAGAGTCTGCAAGTATCTCCGGCGGCACACGCAACCGGAAATTGCTCAGCGGACTGGTAGTGTCGCAAATCGCGCTTTCACTTCCTCTGCTGGTCTGCTCCGGGCTATTTCTGCGAACACTGCGGAATCTCGCCGGCGCGAATCCCGGATTTGAACAGGACCACATTCTCACTGCGTCCGTGGGGCTGAATATTGCCGGCTACAGCCACGACGAGGAACAGGTGATCCGTCACAAGATTCTTGATCGCGTGTCGGCATTGCCTGGCGTGAAGGTTGCGTCTCTTACCGACTGGATTCCGATGACCTTGGGCCACAAGGGGGACGATGCGTATCCGGAAGGGTATGTGCCACACCCCCATGAATCTTTGCAGGTTTACCACGCCGAAGTGGCCCCGCGGTATTTCGAATCCCTTCATATACCCATTCTGGAAGGACGCGAGTTTACACCGGATGACGATGAAAAGGCCCCGCGGGTACTCATCGTGGATCAGACCGCGGCGAGGCGATACTGGCCGGGACAGGATCCGCTGGGAAAGAAACTCAGGATATGGGGCGGCCTTTTCACGGTTGTCGGCGTCGCGAGAAATTCGACACATATATTCGTGAATGAGTCACCGGAGCCCATCGTGTATATGAGCTTTTTCCAGGTGGGGTATGAGACTATCGTGCAGGTGAAGACCGAGGGAAATCCGGTCGACCTTGCGCCAGCGGTGGAAAACGCCATCCACGAAATCGATACACGGCTGCCAGTTTTCGATGTGCGTCCCATGCGAGAGAGTACCCAGATGGCGAGCAGTTTCGCTGTCGTACAGAGCGCCCTGGCGGGCATGTTCGCGCTGATCGGGCTGGTTCTTGCGGTGACCGGAATCTACGGAGTTGTGGCCTATCGGACTCAAATGCGGACCCACGAGATCGGAGTACGAATGGCTCTGGGCGCCTCGCGCGTCGACGTGCTGAGACTCGTGCTGTTGCAGGGATTGTGGCTCACAGGCATCGGGCTGGCGCTGGGACTGGCGTTTGCGTTGGGACTGACACGTTTCATTGCCCGGCTCTTGTACGGAATCGGAGCCAACGATCCCGTCACCGTCGTTTCCGTCGTCATGCTCCTGGGAGCAATGTCATTGCTAGCATGCTACCTTCCCGCACATCGAGCGATGCGCCGGAACCCCGTGACTGCGATTCGCGAGCTGTAAGCCGCAGTTCGCACTCGACCCGAATTGCGCGAGTTCGGAGTGTGCACGGCCTCCAATTAATTGGCGAAAAGGGCAACCGGATTTCACAGGCCAGAAACAAATCTCCGCCCGGTGGGTCTTCATTGTGCGTTGACGTGAACAGGCCGAGTCACTCTTCCACCCGGTCGGATCGGCTATGCCTCTGGCAAGTTGCCCTACAACGCCCTATCCGTTGAAGTGGGACTGGCTGTGCTTCCCTAGCGAGCTCCTCCCTCGAATTCCACGGCGAATCCGCGTGCGCCATGACGATGTTTCCGGCACACTATTGTCATGGCCCAACCCGGCGACTTCGCCAGCACCGTCAAGCAGCAGGCCGACATCGTCCGCATTGTGGGCGAGTACGTCAAGCTGCGCAAAGCCGGCGCGCAAAATTACTCCGGGCTGTGCCCCTTCCACCAGGAAAAGACCGCGTCGTTCTCCGTCCACGCCGGCAACCAGTTCTTCCACTGCTTCGGCTGCAATGCCGGAGGCGATGTCTTCACCTTCGTCCAGAAGATCGAGAACATCACCTTCCCCGAAGCCGTGCGCGTGGTGGCCGAAAAGCTCGGCATCCCCATGCCGAAGGTCACCTACTCGTCGCCGGAAGAAGCACGCGCGGCCAAACATCGCGGCGGCCTGCTCGACATCCACGAGCGCGCCTGCACGTTCTTTCAGGAGCAGCTCAAGCGTCCCGAGGCGGCCCATGCCCGCGAATACCTGAACACGCGCGGGCTGACCGCCGAGACGTATCGCCGAGTTCCGCATTGGCTTCGCGCCGGAGTCGGGCTTCCTGTTGCGCGATGCCGTGCGCGGACAGTTCGACGAAGAGATCATGCGCGAGTCGGGCCTGTTCTCGTGGAAGGACAAAGAACAGTTGTCAGTTGTCAGTGGTCAGTTGTCAGAAAACCAGGTAGCACAGGCGGCAGGCAACTGACAACCGGCAACTGACAACTGCTCTTTACTCCAAGTTCCGCAATCGCGTGATGTTCCCCATCTGCACCGAGCAGGGCAAGGTCATCGCCTTCACCGGGCGCACGCTCGCCACCGACGAAAAGTCCGGACCGAAATACCTCAACTCGCCCGAGACGCCGATCTACTCCAAGTCGCGCGTGCTGTTCAATCTCGACAAGGCGAAAGAGGCCATCCGCAAGCTCGACTACGCCATCCTCGTCGAAGGCCAGATGGACTGCATCACCGTATTCGCCGCCGGTCTTCGCAATGTCATCGCCAGCTCGGGTACGGCTTTCACCGAGGCACAGGCACGGCTGCTCGGCCGCTTCAGCAAGAAGATTGTGGTGAACTTCGATCCCGACACCGCCGGAGCCGCCGCCGCCGAGCGCTCGCTGGCGCTGCTGGTGAGCGAAGACTTCGAGATCAAGGTGCTCACGCTCGAGGCCGGCTTCGATCCCGACCTCTACATCCGCCGGAAGGGCGTCACCGCCTACACCGAGGCGCTCGGCGCAGTCCCAGAAGTATTTCGACTACCTGATCGAGCGTGCGCGAACGCTGCACCCGGTGCGCA
Organism: uncultured Acidobacteriaceae bacterium; assembly: GCA_963751155.1. Taxonomy (GTDB): domain Bacteria; phylum Acidobacteriota; class Terriglobia; order Terriglobales; family Acidobacteriaceae; genus DASRAA01. The sequence continues at coordinate 24,068 of CAVVTL010000032.1, forward strand.
CTCCCGAGGGCAAGGTGAAGGCGCTGAACTATCTGCTGCCGCACATCCAGCGCGTGCCCAGCCGCATCGTGCGCGACGAGCTGGCCAACGAAATCTCGCACCGTCTCGGCATCGAGTCGTCGGTGCTGCGTCAGGAATTGCGCCACGCCGCCACGGCTCGTTCGGCCGCACGCGTCAGCGCTCCACCGGCGGCGCAACTCACCGACGCCGAGCGCGTGCTGGTTCGCGCGCTGGCCAGCCGCGATCTCGCGCACGCCGCCCAGACGTCGCGCGAAGGCCAGGACCCCGACTTCGAGCCGGCGCGCCAGGCGCACTTCTTCCTCACCCAGGAGCGGCTGCATGAAGGCTTCGGCGCCCAGGCGCTGATCGATGCACTGCTCACCGCACACGAGCAGGGGCTCGATCCGATGTCGCTGCCGCTCGACGATGAACGACCGCCGTCTGATTGCCTCCGTGCTGATGGACGACCACGAAGAGCTGACGCCCGAGCTGCTCGAGAACGCCGTGCGCTCGCTGCGCAAGCGGGCCATCCTGCGCCAGCTCGACGACCTGCAGCACCAACTCAAGGATGCCGAGCGCCGCAACGATGCTGCCGCCTCGGCCCGGCTGCTGCAGGAGCGGGTCAGGCTGCGGCGGGCCATGACGGCGGTCGGCGACAGCTCCTCGTAAGCCACGATATTTGCAATGCCTTACGGTAGCTCCGGTGTCAATCTGCCGTCGAACTCGCGGTTCCCGGCTATAAGTCCTTGCAACGAATAGTACTTCCGGATCATCCAACATGATATCGCGCGTTTGTGTGGTCACTGGTGAACCACATCGGCAACTGCCGCAGGCGCTAAAAGCACTAGGTAGGCGGACCCTAACTGTGCTAAAATCTATAAGTTTCCGCATACGATGGTACTCCCGTACCACTCCCGCCGTAGTGTGCACTGAACAAGAGCGCCTCGCGAAAGGCGCCGAGGAAATCCGCTTTGGCTCTAGAAGACAAGTTTGACGACATCAAGAAATTGATCGACGTGGGAAAAGAAAAGGGCTACCTCACCTACGATGAGGTGAACGACCTGATCCCGCACGACGTCCACTCTCCCGACGATCTCGATGATCTGATGACCACCATCGGCAGCCAGGGCATCGATGTTCTGGAAGGGCCGAAGTCTCCCAGCGCTCTCGACAAGTTCGACAAGGGCGACATCGAAGCCGGCGAAGACGTTGAGCTCGACCTCACCCCGGGCGCTCTCGAGAAGACCAACGACCCCGTCCGCATGTACCTGCGCGAGATGGGCACGGTTCCGCTGCTCACTCGCGAAGGCGAAGTGGAAATCGCCAAGCGCATCGAGCGCGGCCAGTTGCGCGTGCTCAAGGCGCTGTCGCGTTCGCCTATTGTCATCCGCGAGATCATCGCCATGGGCGAGGACCTCAAGCGCGGCGTGCGCTCCGTCAAGGAAGTGGTGCTCTTCGACGAAGACGAGATCACCGAAGAGGTGCTGCTCAATCGCCTGAAAGACATCACCGGCAAAGTCGACGAGCTCAACAAGCACTACAAGAAGTCTGAGCAACTGGTGGAGAAGCTCGGCGGCATCCTGCCCAAGAAGAACGCGCGGCTGCACCGCAAGACGCGCTGGCTGCTGGGCCGCGAGCAGGTCGGCATCTCCCGCGTCATTCGCAAGCTGGGCTTCACCAACAACGAGCGCAAGCGCCTGATCGACCGCGTCAACAAGACGGTCGACAGCATGCGCGGACTCGACAAGCAGGCCGTCAACTTCGAGAAGCGCGCCGAGGCCACCCGCTCCGACGAGCAGCGTAAGGAGCTGCGCAAGCAGGTGCGCGGCATCCGCGCCGACCTGGAGCGCATGGAAGGCGACGCCGGCGCCACCTTCGCCGAACTCAAGCGCACGCAGCGCGAGATCGTGCAGGGCGACGTCGATGCCGAGTACGCCAAGCGCGAACTCATCGAGGCCAACCTGCGCCTCGTGGTTTCGATCGCGAAGAAGTACACCAACCGCGGACTGCAGTTCCTCGACCTCATCCAGGAAGGCAACATCGGCCTGATGAAGGCCGTGGACAAGTTCGAATACCGCCGCGGCTACAAGTTCTCGACCTACGCGACGTGGTGGATCCGGCAGGCCATCACCCGCGCCATCGCCGACCAGGCGCGCACCATCCGTATTCCGGTGCACATGATCGAGACCATCAACAAGCTCATCCGCACCTCGCGTCAGCTGGTGCAGGAGCTCGGTCGCGAGCCTACCTCCGAAGAGATCGCCAAGCGCATGGACATCCCGGTGGCCAAGGTGCGCAAGGTGCTCAAGATCGCGCAGGAGCCGATTTCGCTGGAGACGCCCATCGGCGAGGAAGAAGATTCCCACCTCGGCGACTTCATCGAAGATCGCGCCGTGGTTTCACCGGCCGAGGCGGTGATCAACGTCAACCTCAAGGAGCAGACATCGAACGTGCTTCGTTCGCTGACCGCCCGCGAGGAGAAGGTGATCAAGATGCGCTTCGGGCTGGAAGACGGCTCCGAGCATACGCTCGAAGAAGTTGGCCAGTCGTTCGCGGTCACTCGCGAGCGCATCCGCCAGATCGAGGCCAAGGCGCTGCGCAAGCTGCGTCACCCGTCGCGCTCGCGCAAGCTGCGCGCGTTCATGGACGGCGTGCACGACTAAAATTAGTAATTAGCAACTAGCAATTAGAAAAGGCGCGAGGAATCGCGCCTTTTGCTATTGCTTAACGGAATAGCTGAACACAGAAAACGGGGCAGGCACGCATGGCGCAGCTGCCCCCGGGTGAGTGATGAGGTGACTTGGCGACTCAGTCACGCGGTACTGGCATTAGTCATTGCCTTCCGACATCTGCTTCATGACCTGATCGAGGTTGAAGCTGGCCGGCTTCTGCCGTGGCGGGAATTGCTTGAAGCTGGTCAGCCACTGTCCGACGAAAGCCTGGGCCGGCGTTAGCAGGAAGACGCGATCCAGCCGCCAATGGGTGTAGTCGATGCCTTCCATTTCGGCCCGCTCGAACGGATCGGCGTGCAGGTCAAACAGCTTGGGAACGCGCAGTTGAACGAACGGCGTCTCCCACACCGAAAACCCGTGCGCCGGCTGCTCCAGGAACAAGGCCTTCCAACGGTCGTAACGCAGGGCCGCGAGCTCGCCGTCGTCGGTCCAGTAGAGGAACTCGCGACGAGGCCAGGTTTGCGTCTCGCCTTTCAGCGCCGGCATCAGGTTGTAGCCGTCGAGGTGTACCTTATACGTCATGCTGCCAGCCTGGTAGCCGGTTAACAGCTTCTCCTTGACGTCGGGCACGCCCGCGGCTGCCACCAGCGTAGCGGCCCAGTCCTCATGCGCCGCGATATCGTTCACGACAGTCCCGGGCTTCACCGTCCCCGGCCAGCGAATCACGAAGGGAACGCGGTATCCGCCTTCCCAACTGGTATTTTTCTCACCGCGGAAGGGAGTGGTGCCGCCATCAGGCCAGCTCATCACTTCCGCTCCGTTGTCGCTGGTGAAGATGACGATGGTGTTGTCGGCGATGCCGAGGTCGTCGAGCTTCTTGAGCAGGACGCCGATGTTGTCATCGAGCTGCGTCATGCCGGCGCCGTAGAGGCCCTTTTCGTTTTCCATGGCCGCATACTTCGGAGGCAGGTGCGTCCAGATATGCATGCGCGTGGTGTTGTGCCAGATGAAGAACGGCTTGCCCGCCTTCACCGCGCGGTCCATGTCTTCCAGCGTCATCGCCAGAAACTCGTCGTCGGCGGTCTCCATGCGCTTCTTGGTCAGCGGGCCGGTATCTTCGCAAACCTGCTTGCCCCAGGGACCGAAGCGAGGGTCGGAAGGCGCGGGATTGTCAGTCGCGGTGGCCTTGCATTTGAACACGCCACGCGGACCGAACTCCTTCGTGAAACTGGGGTTCCGCGGATAGTCCACGTTTTCCGGCTCTTCTTCGGCGTTCAGGTGGTAGAAGTTGCCGAAGAACTCATCGAAGCCGTGTACCGTGGGCAGAAACTCATTGCGATCGCCCAGATGGTTCTTGCCATTCTGGAAAGTCATGTAGCCCTGCGGCTTGAGCAGTTCGGCAATCGTCGGGTCTTCTTTTTGCAGTCCGAGCTTCGAACCCGGGAGACCAACCTTTAACAAACCGGTGCGGATGGGGCTTTGTCCGGTGATGAACGCCGCGCGGCCCGCGGTGCAGCTCTGCTGCGCGTAGTAGTCGGTGAACAGCGCTCCTTCGTGGGCGATGCGGTCGATGTTGGGGGTCTTGTACCCCATCGCACCCAGGTTGTAAGCGCTGATGTTGAAGTAACCCACGTCATCCCCAAAGATCACCAGGATGTTCGGCTTCTTCTGTTGTGCTGTAAGCGGCAGTGCGGCGGCCATTAGCCATAAACCAACCAGCCATGGAATCTTCTTACTTATCTTCATGAAGCCTCCCGGAACAGAAATGCTCTGCGATTGTAGCAATAATCCCCAACTTGGCACGCATCGAGGGAGGTGAACTCAAGGGCCGATTGGTGGGCGGACGAATGCCCGAAATCGCTGGCGGGTGAGGAACTGAGCGCAACAGGCGTCTCAGGTGTCTTTCTTCAGAAACACGTTCTGGATCATCACTCGCATGTAGTGACCGCCAAAGCCGCCGGCGCTCGCCGCCAGTATCTGTAGGAACGCTCCGTAAATTTGCCCGCGATCATGCGGCCATTTCACGATGAAAGCGTAGTAGGCCATCACCAGCGGGACGCCGATCCAGACGAGTAGCACCCAGCGCCACGGCCGCTCTGGCTTCCACGCTCCCATGAGCATGGCAAAGCCTACCATGCACAGCGCCGTGAGCAGCGCGTCGTCCACCTTTTGGTTGACCCAGCCGGAGAACACACCGCATACGATGGCGAAAAGATAAATCAGAGGGTTAGTGCGGCTTTGCGTATCGGCCATGTGTCCCTAGTACTGGTAGAACCCTCTACCCGACTTGCGTCCCAACCATCCGGCGTCCACCATCTTGATCAGCAGCGGACAGGGCCGGTATTTCGGATCGCCTAGTCCCGCGAGCATCACGCGCATGATGTCGAGGCAGACGTCGAGTCCGATGAAGTCCGCCAGCGTCAGCGGACCCATGGGATGGGCCATACCCAGCTTGAAGACTTCGTCGACCGCCTGGGGTGTGGCCACGCCTTCCATCACGGCGTACATCGCCTCGTTGAGCAGCGGCATCAGCACGCGGTTCGACACGAAACCCGGAGCATCATTGACCTCCACCGGCGTCTTTTCCAGCGATTCCGCCAGCGCTTTCACGGTCGAGTAAGTTTCATCCGAGGTTGCCAGCCCGCGAATGACTTCGACCAGCTTCATCATTGGCACTGGATTGAAGAAGTGCATTCCGATGACCTTTTCAGGCCGCTTGGTCACCGCAGCGAGCTTGGTGATCGAAATTGACGACGTATTCGACGACAGGATCACTTCCGGCCGGCACAGTTTGTCCAGGTCGCGGAATAGCTCGGACTTGATCTCGAAGCGCTCGCTGGCCGCCTCCACCACGAAGTCGCACTCCGCCAGCCGCGATCGTTCCACCGTGGCCGTGATGTGAGCGATCGCCGCATCGCGCGTCGCAGCGGTGATCTTCTCTTTCGCTACCTCGCGCTCGAGGTTTTTCCGGATGGTCTCCACGCCCCGGTCGAGAAAGCGTTGCTCCACATCGACGAGTACCACCGCATAACCGCACTTTGCGAAGACATGGGCGATGCCGTTGCCCATGGTGCCCGCTCCAATCACTCCTACTGTTTTAATTTCCATGAGTACCTCGGGTGCCGCTTAGCGGCATAACAAAACACACGAGTGTACCAGAGGGGAGAGAGGAAGAATTAGTTCGCGCTGGCCAGAAGCGATTCGCCGTTTTCCTGCCGCACCCGTATGAGGACGCAGGTGGCGTTGTCTTCGCCGCCAGCATCGATCGCGAGATCGATGAGCTTGTCGCATGCCGCCTGCAACGACGGCGCATCGCGCAGGACCTCGTGGATCTGCGGGTCTTCCAGGTGCCGCAGTACCCCGTCGGTGGTGAGCACCAGGACGTCACCCGGCTCGGCGGGGAACTCAGCCAAATCAGGCGGACTGTTGTCTTCGGTGCCCAGCGCTCGCGTGATGATGTGTTGCGCAGTCGAGTGGCGCGCCTCTTCCAGCGTCATGATGCCGCGGCGCACCTGCTCCATCACCAGCGAGTGGTCTTCGGTAAGTTGCAGGAGGGCGTCGTTGCGCAGCAAATAGATGCGGCTGTCGCCGACGTGGGCGATGGTGAACTTGCCGTCGTCGAACCTGGCCGCCACCAGAGTGGTGCCCATGCCGCTGGCACTGGCGTTGCCTTGCGCATAGTCCAGGATGTTCTCGTTGGCCTTGTTCACTGCGTCTGACAGCATCTGAGCGCCCAGCGGAGCGTCAAATAGCGCGGCGTCGGCGGCCAGCGGTTCTTTGTCGCGGAAGTACGGAGAGCACGGTCTCCACCGCGATTTTGCTCGCGACTTCGCCGGCAGCGTGGCCTCCCATGCCGTCACAAACCACGAAGACCGCATGGCGCAGGTCGAAGCCGTAGCTGTCCTCATTCGACAGCCGAACGCGGCCCACCTCGCTCCGGCCCACCACCTCGAGTCCCAAATGCATGCGGGCATCAGTTTACGATGGATAAAGATTTCGTGCGACTTACAAAAGTGGGGGGATAGCACTTTTAGACCAAAAACAGGTCTTGGCGTGGGCCGGCAGGCACTCCGCTGTGCAATTAATTCGCCCTTAACTACGGCTCAGAACCGCGTCCGGACCAGGTCCGGCCCCTTGTCCAGCGCTGCCCCGTGCTCGATGTGGTGGCGCTCCAGGTCCGCCCGCAGAAACTCATACGCCTCGTCCGGATCGTCTGCCCAGTGAATCAGCTCCACGTCCTCCGCCGAGATGGTGCCTGCATCAACAAGGGCCTGGAAGTTGATGATCTTTTGCCAGTACTCCCGCCCGTAGACCAACACCGAGATGTGCTTGTTCAGCTTGCGGGTTTGCGTCAAGGTCAGCAACTCGAACATCTCGTCAAACGTCCCAAAGCCTCCCGGAAACACTACCAACGCCTTGGCGAGATAGGCGAACCAGAGCTTGCGCATGAAGAAGTAGTGAAACTCGAAATTCAGTTCCGGCGTGATGTAGGGATTGGGCACCTGCTCGAACGGCAGGTGGATGTTCAGCCCGATGGTCTTGCTGCCGGCCTCCGAGGCGCCGCGGTTGGCGGCCTCCATGATGCCGGGCCCTCCGCCGGTGCACACCACGAAGCGGTGCCGCGGCTGGGCGATGGTCTGGGTCCATTTGCTGATGAGGAATGCCAAGTGCCGCGCATCTTCGTAGTAGCGCGACATGGCCAGATCCGACTCGGTCCGCCGGATGCGCTCCTCGGCCTCAGGCGAACGGTCGCCGCTCGATTGCAGCTTCTGCAGTGCGGCCTCGGTGGACTCGCGGCTGTGGATCCGCGCTGAGCCGAAGAACACGATGGTGTCCTGAATGCGTTCCCGGCGGAATTTGGACAGCGGTTCCTGGTACTCGGAGAGGATGCGCAGGATCCGGCCGTCCGGGCCATCGAGAAAACTCTTGTTTTCGTATGCCAGCGGAGCGCGCTGATTGGGATGCGATTTCGCTTCGTCTTTCATAAGGAATAGGTATATCAGGCCAAGGGGAGTGTAAGTGGCCAGTTAGGAGCGTTCGCGGTAGGTGACGGCTTCGGCGACGCCTATCCAGATGTCGATGAGGCCCAGGCCGCTGACCAGTCCGCGGACGAAGTTCTGGTTCAGGAATTCTTTGAGGGCGGGGAAGCCTGCCAGCAGTGGATTGTTGGTCCACAGCGCGGTCCAAGGAACGACCATCAGGACGATGCCGATTTCGAGGCAGAAGAGCACTTTGACGACCAGCATCAAGCGCAAGACCCAAAGATGCTTAAGCTTCGGCGGTTTCGGCGCCGGCACCACCAACACTGGGCCAGCCGGTTGCCGCTCGCTATTGAGTTCGGGCGCTTCGGCGAAGGAGCTTGTGACAGGTCCCGGCGGCGGTGTTGAGGGAGTGAAATCCATCTGTGCGGATTGTATCGCGGCGCTCCTACGCCCTTGGCCAAAAACCAGAACGGCAGGGACTGCGCCCTGCCGTCGTCCTTCATTCTGTTGAACCGTCCTACAGCAGCTCTTCGTTCCAGTTCTCGAGGAACTTCTTGACCTCGACCATGAACTGGTCGGCGACGGCGCCGTCGATGATGCGATGGTCGTAGCCGATGCTCATGTGCATCATGGAGCGGATGGCAATGGTGTCGTTGCCGTCTTTGTCGGTGAGGACGACGGGCTTCTTGACGATGCCGCCAATGCCCATGATGGCCACCTGCGGCTGGCTGATGATGGGCATGCCGAACTTGGCTCCGAAGATGCCCGGGTTGGTGATGGTGAAGGTGCCGCCCTGGACTTCGTCGGGCTTGAGCTTCTTGGCGCGGGCACGCTCGCCGAGGTCGGTGACGGCGCGCTGCAGGCCGACGAAGCTGCGCTCTTCGGCGTTCTTGATGACAGGGACGATGAGTCCCCAGTCGAGGGCGACGGCGATGCCGAGGTTGACGGCCGAGTGGTAGCGGATGTTGTCGCCTTCGACCGAGGAGTTGACGATGGGGAACTTGCGCAGTCCGTGGACGGCGGCGCGGCAGAAGAACGGCGTGAAGGTGAGCTTGTTGCCGGTAGCGGCCTCGAACTTGGACTTCATCTTCTCGCGCAGGCGGACGACGCGGGTCATGTCGATCTCGAAGACGCCGTGCACGTGCGCGCTGGTGCGCTTGGACTCGATCATGCGCTCGGCGATCTTCTTGCGCATGGTGGACATGGGCACGAGCTCGCCGGGGGTGACGCCTCCGACGGGCTGCAGCGGCGCGGTGACTGGCGGAGCCGCGGGAGCTTCGTAGCTCGGCGCGGGCGCGGCTGGCGCGGCGGAGGCTGGCAGCGGCGGGCGCAGGTGCTCCGGCGGCGTGCTTGGCGATGAAGGCCTCGATGTCTTCCTTGGTGATGCGGCCGCCGAGCCCGGTGCCGGGAACCTTGGCGAGGTCGACGTTGTTCTCCTTGGCGATCTTGCGAACCAGCGGGCTGGAGCGGACGCGGCCTTGCTCGCCGGATTCGGCCTCAGGCTCGGGCTGCTCGGCGGCGGGAGCGGGCGGCGGCGTGGTGGAGGCGCGGCTTCTTTCTTGGCTTCAGGGGCGGGCGCGGCTTTTGCCGGGGCGGGAGCAGCGGCTCCGTCGCCGTCTCCAATGACGCCGACGACGGTGTTGACCTGCACGGTATTACCGGCCTGAACCTTGATTTCCTGCAAGCGTGCCGGAGGCGGGGGCCGGGATTTCGGCGTCAACTTTGTCGGTGGAGATTTCGAACAGGGGTTCGTCGCGCTGAACCTTGTCGCCGGGCTGCTTGAGCCACTTGGTGATGGTTCCTTCGAAGATCGATTCGCCCATCTGGGGCATGACAATATCTGTAGGCATGGTTTCCTTCCGCAGAAATACTGTTAGAAATCAGGGCTCGAACGCAATTTCACATTATATCGCGTGGGAAGAGATACCCTTGTCCGACCCTGTCGTCAAAAGGCAGGACGACAAGGATGGAGTCTCATGCGGTCGGACCGTGGATCGGCGTAAGTACCATGTCGGCTCCGTTCGGAGAAACAGTAAAAATCCGAACTTCGCAGCCTCATACCCGCCGTCGATCCTCTGACACTGTTCATCTTCGATAGTCCAACCCAACGACGCAGCGCGGGGCCGATTTCAAAGTATGAGATGCGCGCGCTTCGCCGATTGGTGCCACCCTTTCAAGAATGCTGACCGGGGGACATCCCCGCAGGCTGTCGTCCCCGGTCGCATGGGCCCCACATTTCTTTGAGCGGCGGCAGACCGGCCTCAGGTATTAAACGGATAAAAGTCAGCACCCAACCTAGAGACAGCGGCGTGCATCAAAAGCACAATGAGTGAGAACCGCGTCAGCCTGCGCGTGCAAGAACGGGCAAGGAGAAGGAAGATGGCTAAGCTTAAGACTGCGACCCGCGACAAAATACCGGCGACCAAGTTCGCATTTCCCAAGCAACGCAAGGAGCCGCTGGAAAACGCCTCGCACGTGCGTAACGCGGCGGCGCGTTTCAACCAGGTGAAGGGCGTTACGGAGGCCGAACGCCGCGCGGCGTGGAAGCGGATACAGGCGGCGGCAAAACAATACGGCGTGGAGCTGGAAGAAATCTGCGTAGCCGAATGCCGGGGACTCAGCGGTCGGCGATCTTCGCTCCCCATTCGTCAGGGCTGACATCTCGCGCGTGGCGAGAGAAAATCCACAGGTGGCCGTCGAGGTCTTCGACAGCGTACTGAAGCTCGCCGTATTCGGTTTCGTGCAGGTCTTCGACGATCTTGGCGCCGGCAGCTTTCGCGCGGCGACAGTGCGCGTCAACGTCGTCCACGAAAATGGTGAGGCTTTGCGTCCAGCAGCCAGCTTGCGCCGGGGTGGCGCGTCCGGGGCGTGGGCTTGACAGCATAATCCAGGCATTGCCGAGGCGCATTTGCGCACCTTGGGCGGGATCGCCGTAACGGAAATTTTCGACGAAACCGAAAGCGGTCGCGAGCCAGTCAATCGCAGCGGCGACGTCCTGGTAAACGAGGTGCGGCAGCAGGATATCCGCCGGGACGGATCGGTTCTTCAGCATCCGCAGATTGTAAAACGACCAACCCATTCGTTCGCAAGAGCCGCAAATGGGTGGGCACCCGGAGTGAAGCGCGAGAGACCCAGGTTAGCGCCGAAAAGTACGGCGCGAAACTGGGGCACGCCCATGTTGAATTCCCGGTGAACTACTCCCGGCCGGACGCGGGCGCGCTGACGGCCGCGATGTCAGCGAACGAGAAGTGGTTTGCGACGTTTTCCCACTTCTTGCCGTCCACTTCGACATAGGGGTAGACGAAGTAGTTGAGCGGCTCGCCCGCCTGGGGTGGACTCAGGACGAGATCGCGTCCCACCGAGAACTGCACGCGGTTCACGTCGTGCGCGCCGAAGAAGTAGTCCTTCTTGCTTTGGTCCTTCCAGGCTTCGGAGATGTCCACGGGCACCCATCCGTACTGCGGGTCATAGAACTCGGCCCAGCAGTGGTAGCCGGGGATGTCGCCGGAGTTCTTGTTGGCGGGAGATGGGAAAGCCGATCTCGAAGCGCGCCGGAATGCCTTGCGAGCGGGCCATGGAGATGAACACCGAGTGAAAGTCGGTGCAGTTGCCGCGCTTGGAGTCGCAGGCCCATTCGGCGTCGCCGCGGCCCCAGCCGGTGCCGGTCTTGTCGTACTTCATGGTGGCGAAAACGTAGTCGTAGAGGGCACGGGCCTGGTCCATGGTGCCGGTTTTTCCCTGCACTTGCTGGGCGGCGATGTCGGCCAGCTTACCGCTGGTGGGTACCAGTTTGTCGGGCGCGAGGTATGGGTTGGCCTCTTTCGCCGAAGCCTTGACGAGTTGCGGCTGCTGGCCGTTGCGTGGCAGTCCGATGCGCTCGCGGCGCACGACGTCATATTGCACGTCGAAGGCGTACTCGGATTTGGATGCCTTCGGTGCGACTGCGTGGTAGATGGTGTTGCCGTACCTGGGATCGCGGGTCGTCTTGAGCGGCAAGTCGGCGGTGACAGAGACAATTTTCACGTCCTGAAATTGGTCGGAGTGGGCTTCGGGGAACCAGATTTCGAGCTTTTGTCCAGGTTGAATGTTGCGCACGGCGAAGGCGTAGTGGAAAGTGAAATGGCGGGTTGGCTGCGCGAACGCGGACAGCGACAGCAGCAGGGCGAAGGCGAACGGAAAAAGCTTGCGCATGGTGGCGGCTCCTTAACTTGGTTGCAGAAGGATTCTGGGAAACGACCGGACCGGTCCTTCAGGCAGGAGCTAACGTCAAGTGAAGCCGCGAAGAGGGGACATACGGTTCAGAACGACGGAATTCGGAGATGATACATCAGGTAGGCGAGGCGCGCAGGACATCAAATCTAGAGTTTGCAGCCTGGTCGGATACCTGGGTTAGCGCCGAAAAACGCGACGCGAAGCTGGGGTACCCGAAGTATTTGGTGCATCCCCCACAAATGCCACAGGCGGCGTATTGTGGGCCGCCCGGCGAAGCCGGGACACCTAGATCCCACACTCTCGTCCAAGGGAAGGGCGACAAGGGTGAGGCACCGAGCGAGGTTTACGTTGGTGGCCCTACTCTTCGGGTCCAATTGCCTCAAACAGATGCGAACTGATCAATCGAATTGACTCTTCGTAGCGCTGGGAGAACTTGGTTTCGAATTGGTCCCCGCCGGCGCAGAACTCCGTCAGCCGACCAAGAGTCCCAAAATCAATCCCGACTTCAGGCTGATACTTTGATCGTTGGTTCTCATACTCTTTGAGTATTTCTCGAAGGTAATCTTCCATCTGTCCGAGATGCGCCTGCGGAGGCAATCAATTTGACTCTGCCAGTGGCGTCGACTAGCCTCAATGTTTTGTGACGCGAATGCATTCAGCGGTTGTTGCTATGAGGCGGAAACACCCCATACTGCTCGGATTCATGGCGGTCGCCCTGTGCGCGAGCGCGCTGGCCGGGAACATGGTGCACCCGACGCATGCCCCCAAGGCGATGGTCGCGACCGTGCAGCCGGACGCCTCCGACGCTGGGGTCGAGATTATGAAGGCGGGCGGCAACGCCGTGGATGCGGCGGTGGCAGTAGGGTTTGCGTTGGCGGTGACGCATCCGGAGGCTGGGAACCTCGGAGGCGGCGGGTTCATGCTGTTCCGGCGAGCGGATGGCGAGGTGCACTTCGTCGACTATCGCGAGAAGGCTCCGGCGAAAGCGACTGCCAATATGTACCTCGACAAAGACGGCAACGTGATCAAGGACATGAGCACGCTGGGGTACAAGGCGATTGCGGTGCCGTCATCGGTGGCCGGGCTGACGTATGCACAGAAGCACTGGGGAAAGCTCACGCTGCATCAGGTGATGGAACCTGCGATCCGGCTGGCGCGCGACGGCTTCGTGCTCGATTACGGGACAGCGATGGACCTGCACGATGAAGACCTGACGAAGTTCGCGGAATCGCGGCGCATCTTTCAGCGCGACGGCAACTTCTATCAGCCGGGCGATGTGTTCAAGCAGCCGGAACTGGCGAAGACGCTGGAGCGGATTGCGAAGAATCCTGACGACTTCTACCACGGCGACATGGCCCGCGAGTTGGCCGCGGTCATGAAGAAGGGCGGAGGGTTGGTTTCCGCCGAAGACCTTGCCGCCTACGAGGTGAAGGAGCGGCAGGCGATCCGCGGGACGTATCGCGGCTACGACGTGATCAGCGCGCCTCCACCGTCGTCGGGCGGCGTGGCGCTGGTGGAGATCCTCAACATTCTCGAGGGCTACGATCTGGCCAAGCAGGGGAACCGCTCGGCGGAGAGCATTCACCTGACGGCGGAGGCGTTTCAGCGGGCGTTCTTCGATCGCGCGGAGTTCATGGGCGATCCGGATTTCGCCAAGATTCCAGTGGCACAACTCATTGACAAGCGCTATGCCGAGGCGTGGCGGGAAACGATTCCGCTGCGGCGGGCGACTCCGGCGGACGGGCTGAAGCGCCCGGCTATCTTTACCAAGCTCGATCAGTACGCGGCGACGAATCCGCAGCCGAAGTATGTGCAGGAGCCGGAACACACGACGCATTACTCGGTGGTCGATCCTGAAGGGAATGCCGTGTCGGTTACCACGACGCTGAACGACAGCTTCGGCTCGCACGTGACCGCCGAAGGGCTGGGCTTCCTGCTGAACAACGAGATGGACGACTTCGCGGTGAAGCAGGGCGTACCGAATATGTACGGGCTCATTCAGGGGCCGGCGAACGCGGTGGGCGCGAACAAGCGTCCGCTGTCAGCAATGACGCCGACGATTGTGCTGAAGGACGGAAAGCTGTTCCTGGTGCTGGGTTCGCCCGGCGGGCCCACCATTATTACTACGGTGGCCAACGTGTTGATGGGCGTTGTGGATTACGGGCTGAACATCCAGCAGTCGGTGAACGCGCCGAGGTTCCATAATCAGTGGCTACCCGACAAAATCATGCTGGAGAAGTATGGTATTTCGCCGGACACGCTGGGCATCCTGGAAGGCATGGGCCACCAACTGAAGACGGACCGCGAGTCCTGGGGCGACGCCGAGTGCATTGCCATCGACCCGAAGACGGGCGAACGGCTGGGCGCCAGCGACGGACGCAACAACGGGAAAGCGGCGGGCTTCTGATGCGGCGAGCGATGTCAACGCTGGTGTATGCGCGGCGGGAGCGGCTGCATCCCGGCCTGCTGGACGAGATGGTTCGCGGCGGCGCCGAGGCGATTGAAATCTTCGGCGCGCGCGGGCACTTCAACTATTCCGACCGGCAGCACGTGCGCGAGATCGCCAACTGGTTCCGCAGCACGGGCATCGCGTTTCATTCGTTGCATGCGCCCATGCACGGGGACGACGAGTTTGGTCGGACGGGCGCTCCGCCGCTGAACATTGCCGGGGTGGAGAAGCGCGACCGCATCGCGGCCATGGACGAGATCAAGCGCGCCCTTGAAGTGGCAGAGCACGCGCCTTTCCGGTTCCTGGTGCAGCACGTAGGAGTGGGCGGAGAGAGCGCGAGTGGCCAGAAGCTGGAAGCGGCCATGACCTCGCTGGAACACCTGCGCGCCTTCAGTAAGCCGCTGGGAGTGCAGGTCGTAGTGGAGAATATTCCCAACGAGCTTTCAACGCCCGAAGGTCTGGTGGAGTTGCTGCACGCCGGCCGCTTTACCGATATCGGCGTGTGCTTCGACGTGGGACATGCGCACATGTCGCCGGGAATTCCGCAGACGTTCGAGACGCTGAAAGAATTGATTCGCACCACGCACGTCCACGACAACGACGGGCAGCGCGACGCGCATTTGTGGCCGGGTTCCGGCACGATTGACTGGAAGCAGACGATGGAGTTGTTGCGCACAGCGCCGCATGTTCCAGCGCTGGTATTGGAGATCGAGGGCGTGGAAGGCGAGAACGTCTCCGCGAGAATGGCGGAAGCGTACGGGATGTTGGAAACGTAGGATCTCATTGCGAACGGACACTGGAAGACAGGACTCATGGACACATCAACGGCGACAGTTACGACGATTCGGGAAGTAGGGAAGCACGAAGGGCAGTCGGTCATCATTCGCGGCTGGCTGTACAACTTGAGGGAGAGCGGCAAGCTGCTGTTTCCGCAGTTCCGCGATGGCAGCGGCATTATCCAGGGCGTGGTGGTGAAGAGCCAGGTTTCGCCGGAGCTGTTTGAGTCGATCAAGACGCTTACGCAGGAGTCGAGCGTGATCGTGACCGGCAATGTGCGCGCCGACAAGCGCGCGCCCGGCGGCTACGAGATCGACGTCACCGACGCGCAGGTGGTGCAGCGGGTGAATCCCGACGAACCCTATCCCATCACGCCGAAGGAGCACGGCGTTGATTTCCTGATGGAGCATCGGCACCTGTGGATGCGTTCGCCGCGGCAGGCCGCGATATTGCGCGCGCGTGCGGAGATCATCAAGGCGGCGCGCGACTTCTTCGATGAGCGCGGCTTTACGCTGACCGATCCGCCGATTCTTACGCCTGCGGCGTGCGAAGGCACGACGACGCTCTTTCCGGTGGACTACTTCGAGGAGCAGGCGTACCTGACGCAGTCGGGCCAGCTCTATATCGAAGCGACGGCGATGGCGCTGGGCAAGGTGTACAGCTTCGGGCCAACGTTTCGCGCTGAGAAGTCGAAGACGCGGCGGCACCTCACCGAATTCTGGATGGTGGAGCCCGAGCTCGCTTACGGAACGCTCGATGACCTGATGGTGCTGGCGGAAGATTTCATCACGTCGATCGTGCAGAAGTGCCTGGAGAAGCGCCGGCCGGAGTTGGAGACAATTGGGCGCGACCTCAGCAAGCTGGAAAAGATCGCGACGCCGTTTCCGCGCATCACCTATGACGAAGCGGTGCAGATGCTTCAAGACGCGCACGCCAAGGGGCTGGTCGAGAACAAGTTCGAGTACGGCGGCGACTTTGGCTCGCCCGACGAGACGTACATCTCGTCGCAGTTCGACCGTCCGGTGATGGTGCATCGCTATCCGGCGGCGGTGAAGGCGTTCTACATGGAGCCCGATCCGGAGCGGCCCGACCTCGCGCTGTGCGTAGACGTGCTGGCGCCGGAGGGGTACGGCGAGATCATCGGCGGTTCGCAGCGTATGGGGTCGTATGAGAAGCTGCTGCAGCGAATTCGCCAGCATGAGCTGCCGGAAGAGGCCTTCCAGTGGTATCTTGACCTGCGCAAGTTCGGCGGGGTGCCGCACTCGGGGTTTGGCATGGGCATCGAGCGGGCCGTGGCCTGGATCTGCGGGCTGGACCACGTGCGGGAGACGATTCCGTTCGCGCGGACGCTGACCAGGCTGTATCCGTAGAGTTGAATTACCGCAGCGGCTAAAGCTGCGTCCGTTGGGCAATGCTGAATTGCACCGCTGAAGCGGTGCTCCACCCGGAAAACACGCCGCGTGGATCGAGTTCGTGAAAACAAGAGAAGAAGATCATGGCAACCAGTCCAGCTACAAAACCGCTGCAACATATTGAGGAACCGAAGCAGATTCGCATTATCGGGGTGCCGCTTGACCTGGGGCAGTCGCGCCGCGGGGTCGATATGGGGCCGTCGGCGGTGCGCGTTGCCGGACTCGAGAGCAAGCTCGAAGAGCTTGGCTACAACGTGAAGGACGGCGGCAACGTCGCTGTCGCCGTGCTGGAGACGCGGCCGGAAGGCGACCCGCGCGCCAAGTATCTTACCGAGATCACCGAGACCTGCAGCAAAGAAGCCGACATGGTGCTGAAGACGCTGGAGAGTGGGCATATCCCGGTGGTGCTCGGCGGCGACCACTCGATTGCCGCGGGCACCGTGTCAGGCGTGGCCGAGTATTACCGGCGGCAGCACCAGAAGATCGGGCTCATCTGGATCGACGCTCACAGCGACATCAACACGCCCGACAGTTCTCCCAGCGGGAACGTGCATGGCATGCCGCTCGGCGCGATCATGGGACTGTGGGACTCGCCGCTGGCCAACCTCTACAACTTCAGTCCCAAAGTGCGGCCTGACAATTGCGTGCTGGTGGGCATTCGCGATGTGGACGCTAACGAGCGTGACAACATCAAGCGGTCCGGGGTGCACGCTTTCACCATGCGCGATATCGACGAGCGCGGCATGCGAACGGTGATGGAAGAGGCGCTGCGGCTGGCCGGGCGCGGCACGGTCGGTTATCACGTCTCGCTCGACATGGACTGGATCGATCCCGAGGACGCGCCGGGCGTGGGGACTCCCGTGTGGGGTGGAGCGACCTACCGCGAAGGGCACCTGGCGATGGAGATCATCGCCGACCACGGACGCATGCTGAGCTTCGAGATCGTGGAAGTGAATCCGGTGCTCGATGAGCGCAACCAGACGGCGGAGCTGGCGGTGGAACTGGCGCTTTCGGCGTTTGGGAAGAAAATCTTGTAGCCTCTCGTCGTCCGGGCGCTCTAGCTGGCTTTTCCATTCGGTTGTACGATTGAGCCAGAAGCGGGCGCCTAGGGGTAACGCCCGAGGCAGGCCTTTTGCGCGATTGCCGGTGGACACGCCGGCCACCCTGACGAAGTTCCAATGAATCCACAGCATGAGAGCGTCGTGAACTGCCGGAAACGGGCGCTTAACAGCTTCGTCTGGCGCATCGGATGTTTCCTTGCCATGGTGTCATTGTTTGCGGCTGGTGGGGCTGGGGCACAGTCCGCATCGAACGATCCGGGCAAGCCCCCTGCCGAGCCTCCAGCGGCGACCGCGGCCAATCTACCGGAGCTGACAACCCACGAAGAAATTCAGACCTTCCAGGTAAAGGTGAACCTGGTCGAGGTGCGCGCTGTGGTGCGCGACGCCAGCGGAAACGCGGTGGGGAACTTGAAGCAGGACGACTTCCTGCTGTTCGACGACAACAAGCCGCAAACGATTACGAAGTTTTCAGTGGAGAAGCGCGATGTGGTCGGCACGGCTGTAACTGCGGCGCAGACTCCCGATGCCGTCAACTCAGGCCATGTGTTGCCGGCAGTTCCGCCCGAACATCGCATGTTGTTCCTCTTTGACGACATCAATGCGACGGCCAATGAACTGGTCGGCGCGCGCAATGCGGTCGAGCCGCGAGTGAATTCAATTAAGCCCGGAGAGACCGTTGCCATCATCACCCTTTCCGGGCAGGGCAACCAGGATTTCACCAGCGACCCGCAAAAGCTGCGAGCGGCGCTCAGCCAGCTCAAGCCGAGGCCGGTGGGCGGGCCCGGCGTCGGAGACTGTCCTCCCATTGATTACTACACTGCCGCGCAGATCGATCAGTATCACAATGACCGGGCATTCCGGATGGTGATGCAGGAGGTCAATGCCTGCCAGTTTGATGGCAAAGCGACATCATCGGCTGGTCTTCAAGCTGCAACCTATGCCGCCGTCAGCCAGATGATGCAGGCGGGTGGGGCGCGCATGCTTCTCACCCTGCAGGGCATCAACGATGCCGTCCTCCGTATTTCTACGGCTCTCGGTCAGCGGACGATAGTCTTTCTGTCGGCAGGAATCTACGTGGGGGATCAGCAAGCCGCACTCACGGACTACCTGAATCGGGCGATACGGGCGGGAGTTGTCATCAACACGCTCGACATAAAAGGCCTGTACGTTCCACCAGCAAATGGAGTTGATATCAGTCTGAGGGCGGCGGGGTCCACTGTATATCCGGCAGAAATGAACAGCTACCGCGCGGCTGCGGACCAGGCGCAAACAGACTCGATGATGCAGATCGCCAACGCGACTGGAGGCACGTTCTTCCACAATCGCAATGATCTCGCCGCGGGGGTGGAGAAGCTCACGGCGGTTCCCGAGTACTCGTATCTGCTGGCGTTCAAGCCGCAAGACCTGAAGAGCGACGGGAAGTTTCACAAGTTGCGGGTGCAGCTCAAGCAGGGAGCCGGGCTCACGGTGCATGCGCGCGACGGATATGTCGCGCCCAGGCCGGGCGATCCCAAGCAGGATGCGCAACGTGAGGTTGAGGAAGAAGTTTTCGCGCAGAACGAGATGCATGAACTGCCACTGCGAGTGCAGGCGCAGTTTTACCGGTCGGGTGACGACAAGGCGCACATCAATGTTCGTGATTCATGTGGACGTGAAACACATGGCCTTCCGCAAGTCCGAGGGCCGGAACCTGAACGACCTGACGGTGGTGGCGGCATTGTTCGACCGCAACGCGAACTTCATTTCCGCGAAGAGCCAGACCGTGCAGATGCATATTAAGGACGAAACCCTGTCCACGAAGCTGAATTCGGGGATCACGCTGAGAAGCAACTTCGACGTGACTCCCGGGACCTACGTGGTTCGAGTGGTGGCCCGCGACGGACAGGGCAAGCTGGCGGCACAGAATGGTGTCGTCGACATTCCATAGCGGCTGGAGGTGGCTGTGAATTACCGGCGTCTTGTATCGATTGCAACTTTGGCGTTGGTATTGGTCTGCGTCTTAAGCGGACGTGTCGGTCGATCTTACGGGCGTGTCCACGCACAACAGCCGGGAGAAGCCTCCGGCGGCGCCACGACCACCATCCGCGCGGAATCGCGCCTGGTGCTGGTGGACGTGGTGGTGACCGACAAGCAGGGGAATTACGTTCAGGGCCTGACGCAGAAAGATTTCCGGGTGTGGGAGGACGACCAGGAGCAGAAGGTCACCAGCTTCTCGTCGGAGCAGGCGGGTTCAGCGGGCGATGCGCAGAAGCAGCACATGGTGCTGTTCTTCGACGACGACTCGATGCAGCCTGCCGAGCAGGGCCGGGCGCGTGCGGCAGCAGCCAAGTTTGTGGAAGCGCACTCACGGCCGGGAGCGTACATGGCCGTCATCGATTACGCGGGGACCATGCGGGTGACGCAGAATTTCACCGATGACAACGAGCGGCTGAAGAAGGCGGTAAGCGCCAGCCTGATTTCGACGGCCCTGCCGGAGATCGCCTCGCTCGGGACGCCGGCCTTCGCCAGCTTCGATTCGTATTCCAACCGCAATTCTCTGCTGGCGCTGCGCAGTGTGGCCCGCAGCCTGTCGTCCATCCCGGGGCGAAAGAGCCTGATTTGGCTGACCGCCGGTTTCCCCGCTCAATCCCGGCCTGGAAGCCGACATGACGGCGCTGATCAACACCTGCAACAAAGCCAACGTGGCTGTCTATGCGGTGGATGTGCGCGGCCTGGCCGGAGCCGTGCGAACCAGCGGACGCCTGTGGGGAGCTCCCGAGGATGTCGAGCCCGAATGGCAGCCCGTGTCATACACCGAATTCGGAGACGCCAGCGACGCGGGTAAGGCCCGCTTGATCTATGTCGCGCAGGCCAAGCCGGGCGGAGGCGGCACCGCCGGCGGAGGTACCAAACCAACCGGAGGCACAGGCACCACCGGGACGCGACCCACAACCTATGTACCGACGCCGATTGCCATGAATCCCGGTTGGAACCAGAGCCGGACGATCGTTCCGCCACTCCAGCCTTCGGCCGGCATCAACCAGCAGGTGCTCTATGCCGTGTCGGTTGGAACCGGCGGATTCGTCATCGGGAACAACAACGACCTGCTCGCGGCGCTGGAAAGGATTGCCAAGGACCAGTCACAGTATTACGTGCTCGGCTATGTGCCCCCCGATAAGGGGGAAGGGGCGTGTCATACGCTGCGCGTCAAAGTGGATCGTCCGGGCGTGCAGGTAAGGGCGCGCAGCGGATATTGCGCCACGAAACCTGTCGACTTTCTGGCGGGAAAGCCGATCGCGCAGCAGCTTGAAGGGCGCGCGATGGGAAACCAGGCAGGCGAGATTTCCGGGTCGGTTGCGACGCCTTTCTTCTATACTTCGCCGGAGACGGCGCGCGTCAACCTCGCCTTGGATATCCCAGGCAAATCGATCGAGTTTGAGAAGGTCAAAGGCAAGTACCACGCCGTTGTCAACGTACTTGGTATGGCCGTAAAGGCCGATGGAACGGTGGCGGCCCGGTTCAGCGATACCGCCGAATTGAACCTGGACAAGGGCGACTTGGAGAACTTCGCCAGCCGGCCCTACCACTACGAGAACGAGTTCTATATCGCCGGCGGACAGTACACGCTGAAGTTGGCGGTAAGCTCGGGCGAGAAATTCGGTAAGTTCGAGATGCCGCTGGTGGTAGACCACTACGATCCCAAAGATTTCAGCATGAGCGCGCTGGCGATCAGCAAGCAGTTCTACAAGGTGTCAGACATGTCGTCTGCCCTGGATGCGCAGCTGCTGCAAGACCGTACTCCGCTGGTGACGCAGGGACTGCAAATCGTACCCTCGGCATCGAACCGCTTCAAGAACTCAGATCGGGTTGCCATTTATCTCGAAGTCTATGAGCCCGTGATTGCTGAAGCAGCTCAGCCGAAAGTGGGACTGAAGATGCGGATCGTGGACGAAAAAACGGGGAAGTCCGCACTTGAAGCGAATATTCCGGACACTTCTTCCTCGATCATTCCGGGCAACCCGGTGATTCCGATGGGCGTACCACTGCCGTTGGCCGGGCTGCAGCCGGGAAACTACGAGGTCGAATTACTGGCCACCGATTCCGCCGGTCATACGACTGCTACCCGAAAGGCTGTATTCTCGATTGAATAGCGCCTCTTGGCACTGTTCCGACACTCATGACCGTTCTCGAAAATCTGTTCGAGCAGTACTTCCATGCGCCGCCGACGCGCGTCGAGCCGCTGCACGGGCAACTCGGCGGTTCGGGGCGCAATATCATCCGGCTGGCGAACGAAACCCACTCCGCCATTGGAATCTTGTACGGCGTACGCGAGGAGAATCTTGCGTTCGTCGAGTTTTCGCGGGCCTTCCGGCGGGGAGGGCTGCCCGTGCCGCAGATCTACGCTGAAGCTCTTGAGAACGGCGCGTATCTCGAAGAAGACCTAGGTGACCTGACGCTTTTCCAGTTCCTGTCGCAGAACCGCAGCGGCGAAGACATCGCGCCTGAAGTCGTCGAAGCCTACCGCAAGGTCGTCACGGTGCTGCCGCGCTTCCAGGTGGAGATGCGCGATAAGCTCAACTACAAGGTGTGCTATCCACGCGCCAGCTTCGACCGCCAGTCGATTGCCTGGGACCTGAACTATTTCAAGTACCACTTTTTGCGGCTGGCGGGCGTTTCGTTCAGCGAGCAGGCTCTGGAAACAGACTTCACGCGCCTCACAAAGTTTCTTCTGGAGGCCGATCGCGATTACTTTCTGTACCGCGATTTCCAGTCGCGCAATGTAATGCTGGTAGGGGGGAGTCCGTATTTCCTCGATTACCAGGGCGGGCGCAAGGGCGCGTTGCAGTATGACATTGCCTCGCTACTGTTCGACGCTAAGGCCGACCTACCGCCAGCGCTGCGACAGCAATTGCTCGAGCACTATCTGGATACACTGGCGACGTATATTCCCCTCGACCGCGAACGATTTCTGCATTACTACTTCGCCTACGTCTATGTGCGGGTGATGCAGGCGCTGGGAGCGTACGGCTTTCGCGGGTTTTTCGAGCGCCGGCCGGTGTTCCTGCAGAGCGTTCCGTATGCGCTGAAGAACATCCGCTGGCTGCTGCACAATGCGCGACTGCCGGTGGAATTGCCGGCGCTTATGGAGGTCTTCACCGCCATGCTGGGGTCGGAGAAGCTGCAGGGCTTCGCGCCCGAACCCGACAATCTCACGGTCCGGATTACCAGCTTCTCATTCCATCGCGGGACTACCGAAGGACGAGACTGGGCATGGCGGAGGCTTCGTGTTCGACGCGCGCAGCCTGCCGAATCCCGGGCGTGAGGATCAGTACAAGCCGCTGACCGGAAAAGATGCGCCGGTGGCGGATTACCTGAACCAGCAAGAGAGCGTGCGCCAGTATTTTGCGCACGTGCTCTCTCTGGTGGATGCCAGCGTTGACAGCTACCAGTCGCGCGGATTCAAGAACCTCGCCGTGTCATTCGGCTGCACCGGAGGCCAGCACCGCTCGGTGTACCTGGCTGAGCAGATGGCGAAACGCCTGCGTGAGCGCGGTGTGCCGGTGGTGCTGCATCATCGCGAGTTGGAAAGCGCTGGCCGATGAAAGCCATGGTGCTGGCGGCGGGGCTGGGTACCCGGTTGCGTCCGCTGACGGATGACCGCCCCAAGGCGCTGGTGGAGATCAATGGCAGGACCCTGCTGGAAATCACGCTCGCCCGTCTGCGCGATTTTGGCGTGACGGATGTCATCGTCAACTTGCATCACTTCGCCGACATGGTGGTTGACTATCTTGCCGCGAAGCAGAACTTCGGGATGCGCATCGAGATCTCGCGAGAGGATGATCTACTTCTCGACACCGGCGGCGGAGTGAAGAAAGCGGCGTGGTTTTTCCTGCAAGATGCCAGCGACGAGCCGTTCCTGCTTCACAACGTGGACGTGGTGAGCGACATAGACCTCGCCCAGATGGTGCAATTCCACCGCTCGCAGCAGGCCTTGGCCACGCTGGCGGTGCAAGAACGTCGCAGTTCGCGGCAACTTCTATTCGATGATCAGGGATTGCTGTGCGGACGCCGGTTCGAGAAGGAAGGCCGCACGGAGCTGGCGCGGGCGGCCGAACCGTTGCGTCCTCTGGCGTTTTGCGGCATTCACGTGATTTCTCCGCGAATGCTGCGAGAAGATGACGGAAGACGGTGCCTTCTCGATCGTTGAGAGTTACCTGCGGTTGGCGGGTGCAGGGGAGAAGATCGGCGCGTTTCGCGCGGATGGCGCGTACTGGCGGGACGTAGGGACCGTGGAGAGGCTGGAGCTGGCCGAGAGAGAGCTGCGAAGTGGCGTTCGTGCAGAGCTCTGAGATAATTCACTTGTGATGAAGGATACCCCACTCATTCGACGCACAGCGGCGGCCCGGGCAGTTCACCCGGGCGAGATTCTGAAGGAGGAATTCTTGCGTCCCATGGGTTTGAGCGGCTATGCGCTGGCGAAGGCGCTGGGTGTGAAGCCCCAATCGGTGAATGACATTGTGCTCAAGAAGCGCGGTATCAGTGCGGACATGGCGGTGCGGCTCGGCCGTTTTTTTCGCACGACGCCGGAATTCTGGATGAATCTACAGACGGCGTACGAATTGGCGAAAGTGAAAGCGGCGCTCGGCCGTCGCCTCCAGAAGATTCAACCGCACGAGAGTGCCGCCTAGAGATTACCTCTTGCTTTCTTCCGCCAGCACGGCGAAGCGCGTCAGCGTGGCCGCTCCAAACGAAGTCGTGATCGCGACATCCGACGCATCGCGGCCGGTCGCGATCAACACCCGGCCAATCCGCGGCGTATTATTCCGCGCGTCGAAAACCCACCATTGATTGTCGAGGTAGACCTCGAACCACGCGCTGAAATCCATGGGCGGGACAAGCGGCACGCCGATGTCGCCCAGGTATCCCGTGGCGTACCGCGCCGGAATATTCAAGGCGCGGCAGAAGGCGATCGCCAGGTGCTGATAATCGCGGCATACGCCTACCCGGTCAGTGAACACATTGAGCGCGGTGCGGGTCGGGCTGGCGAGGTGGTAGCCGAACATCACCCTGGTGTTCACCCAATCGCAGATGGCCTGCACGCGTCCCCACCCGGGAGTACAGCCGCCGAACAGCTCGGTGGCGATATTCGAAAGGCGATCCACCTCGCAGTAGCGGCTGTTTAGCAGGTAGATGAGGGTATCGTTGGGCAACTCTCCCACCGGATGCTCCTGCGCGTGCGGTGCAACTGGGTCTGGAGTTCCGGGGTCCTCAATCAGCGTGGCATTGCGCAAGCGGAGCACCCCCGCAGGCGCAACGAACCGCGTGCAGCGATTGCCAAAGTGGTCGGTGTAGCTGGTGAGCGCAACCTCCGGCTCGACCGCGAGTTCATCGGGTGCGCGCAAATCCGGCACGCGCGAGGGATGCACGCTCAACATTGCGACCATCGCCACCGGCGCGGGGACATCAAAGTCGATCTCGTAGCCGAGGCGGATGAACATGCCGCAGTATAGCCCTTTTTCGCGACAATAACGGCACCGCATCCCTCCAGCCAACTCTATCCACAGGCTGTCGATTTACACTGCTAGCATGAAGAAACTCCGCGTAGGGGTGTTGTTTGGCGGGCGCAGCGGCGAGCACGAGGTGTCGCTGCTGTCGGCGGCCTCGGTGTTGAATGCCATCGACAAGAAGAAATATGAGGTGGTCCCTATCGGCATTACCAGGGAAGGCCGCTGGGTAACCGCCGCGCGTGCCGAGCGCCTGCTCAAGGGCGAGAAAGCGGCGGACACCGATGCGCCAAAGCTGCGTGCGGGCGATCCGCAGGCGACTTCTGCGGCAGCCGTGCTCGCAAAGGGTGAAGGCGTGGTGGTTCCGCCGATGCCGGGACACGATCACTCGTCGCTGGTGCCGTTTGAGAGCGATGCTCCGCTGACCCATGCGGCGGCGAACGCGGTCAACGTTGACGTCATCTTTCCCGTGCTGCACGGCACCTTCGGCGAGGACGGAACCATCCAGGGCCTGCTGGAGCTGGCCGACATTCCCTACGTGGGCGCGGGCGTACTGGGCTCGGCTGCCGGCATGGACAAGGACATCATGAAGCGGCTGTTCCGCGACGCCGGACTGCCGATCGTGAAGCACGTGACCGTGCTGCGCAGCGCCTGGCGCGAACAGCCGAAGAAGGCCCGCAAGCTTATCGAAGGATCGTTGAAGTACCCGGTGTTCGTGAAGCCTGCGAATCTGGGCTCGTCAGTCGGCATCAGCAAGGTGCACGGTCCGTCGGAACTGTCAGCCGCCATGGACGAGGCGGCACAATTCGACCGTAAGCTGGTCATCGAGCAGGGCGTGGGTGGCGACAAAGCCAAGGCACGCGAGATCGAGTGCTCCGTGCTGGGCAATGACAACCCCATCGCTTCTGTGCCGGGCGAGATCGTCCCAATCAAGGAGTTCTACGATTACGACGCCAAGTATCTGGTCGAGGGCTCGCGGCCCGTCATTCCCGCCCAGTTGCCCAAGGGCAAACTGAAAGAGGTACAGAAACTGGCGGTCGCGGCGTTTCAGGCGGTCGATTGCTCAGGCCTGGCGCGCGTCGATTTCCTCATGGATCCACGCTCGGGCAAGATGTTCGTCAACGAGATCAACACCATGCCTGGGTTCACCTCTATCAGCATGTATCCCAAGCTGTGGGAGGCCAGCGGGCTGAAGTATCCCGAGTTGATCGACCGGCTCATCCAGTTTGGGCTGGAGCGCCATGGCGAGAAGCAGCAGAACCAGTACAGCCGGTAGGGGGCGCCTAGTTCGTGCTGCGGTGAGGACATTGGCCGCGGGGCGCCCGGAATTTTTCCGTAGCTTGTGTTTTGTAGCGAACCGCTTTCCCGTCCAAAATGTACGGTTCGTACATCCACTTCTTCGCCGCGGCGGTTGCAGAGTCGGCAAGCACAGTCGGCCCGCTGAGCACCATCACGTGAGATACCGCACCTGTATCGCTCACAATCAATCCCAGCACGACCTCGCCTTCGACACATTCGCGCATCGCACTCACAGGATAAGTCGGGGCCAGATAGTGGATGAGGTGAGTCTTTGCTACACTCTCTGGCACATTTGGTAGCGGTAGTACCGGAGTCGGTTGCGGTAGTCCGGGAGTGTCTTGACCAAATAAAGTTGGGATCAGGACGACGGACGCGACTGCCAAACCTACCACGAGATTGCTCCTCACGGGTAGCTCCCCCTGCAGGTAGAGACACCGCCGGTCAGCAGAAGGTTTCCCGGCAATCGAAAACTCGAACGTAACCTACCCCAGCCTAACCACCCCGTCCAGGTTCCGCTCCAGCAGCGGATCATGAGACACGCCCCACCACCTCGCCCTTCATCACTTTCTGGAATGCCGCTTGGAATTGGTCCATCTCGGCTTGTGTCCCTACGGTGATCCGCACCCAGTCGGGCATCGAGGGCCACGGCCGCCCAATGAAAACGTTTTGCTTTGCCATCGCGCCGATAACGTCTTTTGCCGGCCTTCCGGTCTTCAGCATGAAGCAATTCGATACCGACGGCGAGTACGTATAGCCGTTCTTGTCGAGCCATGCAAACGTTGCCTCGCGAACTCTTGCATTGGCGGCCTTGCGCTCCGCCACCAGGCCGACTTCTTTCAGACTCGCGGTAGCCGCCGCATTAGCAGTGACAGGCATGGGATCCATGCCACCGTAAGCGTCAATCTTTTTCAGTAGGTCGGGGCGCGCGATGGCGAAACCGCAGCGCAATCCTGCCATGCCGTATAACTTGGAAAACGTGCGCAGGACAACCACATCCTTGCCTGCCTTGACCAGGTCAATACACGACGTCGCATCGCTGAAGTGGATGTAGGCCTCGTCCACCATGACGATGGAGCCTTTCGGCTTATGCTCTACCAGGTACTCGATGTCCTCGTAGCTGGTGAGCGTACCTGTCGGATTGTTCGGTGTGCAGACGTAGAACAGTCCGGCGTCGGGACCCGCGGCCAGCATTCCCTTAACATCGTGCGACCAGGCCTTGGTCAGCGGCACATTGACTACTCGTGCGCCCACCGCTTTGGCGGCTCCGGCGCCCGCTTCGTAACCCGGCTCGGCAATCACGAAGCTCACCTTGGGCGACGTGAACGCCGCCACCGTGTAATACAGCGCTGGCGTCGACCCGGGGAAAGCCATGATGTTCTCCGGCCTCAGGCCCTGCTGCTCGGCAAAAGTCTTAACCAGTTCCTCGGTGAGGTTGAAGTGGTAGCGGCCGCCTTCCGGCGTGATTGCGATGACCGCTTCGCGTGCGGCCGCGCACGGGCCCAGCGGATTTTCGTTGGCGTTGATCCGCACCGCTCCCGGCGGGAACGACCGCCGCATCTGCGACACCTGCGCCAGCAGCGGCTCGCTCAACATCTGGAACGCGACGGCGGCCGAAGAAGCTTGCAGGAACGAGCGGCGGGAAAACGGCGGCAAGTACTTGTGTGTGCGCATGGACGGCCTCGGTGAAAGGTATCTTACAGCAGTTGCGAGTTGGTGCGGTTAGCGTTTGCCCTGTCCGGCCGCGTGCTCCGGTTGGCCAGGGCGCGGCTGAGCGAGTAGGGCAGGGCGATGAGGACAGGGCCGATGATCAGCGCCGGGCCGGGAAAGACTTCATGCAGGATCAGGAACTGCGAGGCACAGTCGAGCAGAATAGCCACCGCAGCCAGAGTGGCGACGTGCTCAAATGCTTCCTTCAGCATGGTCAGGCGCTGGTTGTGATCGATGAAGAGGCCGAGAATATACGGCCGCCGTCCCGCTCGCGCGTCGGCCACGCCTGCACGAATTCCTAGAAAGATGGCGACCAGAGGCTGAAACACGAACCGTAACCGTCCCGGCCCCTTCAAGCGTTTGGGCAGGTCTCGCAGGAACGCGTCCGAGAACAGATAAAACCCGCCATGATGATAGGCGTAGCGCAGGGACGACGGCACCGCGGCCAGAAGCGCGAGAATCACTAGCGCGAAGATGACAGTCCTGGGATTGACGCGAGACTTCATCTCGACATTCCCTTCACCATGGGTGCGTTAAACACGGTTCGTCTCGTGGGGCATTGGCCGGCGCATGTTCGCTTTTCACTCGTAGAGGGTAGCAATGTCGTCCTGCGCCGTTCATGAGCACGATGATGACCAGCATCAATCCGCCGAAGAGCAGCACCTTCAGCGGAACGAAGTCGGAGAAGAGCCGCGGCATTAAAGCGCCGACGGACATGTGTGATGCGACAGACGAAATGCGACACGCGCAATGGGCTGTGGGGTTGCACACACCGCAGCCTACTCCGTTATTTGGGCAAGAAGACGACGAGGCCGACGATGGCGCCGCCAAACACCAGCAGCGCAGGATTGATCTTGCGCCACATCATGGTGAGCAGTACGCCCAAGGCGATAGCGCCGGTGGTCCACCCGGTGACCGCGCCCTTGGCCATGCTCAGCGATCCGGCCAGCAGCAGGCCGATGGAAACCGGCGCCAGCCCTTGCTGAATGGACAGCCGCCATGGCCAGCGCTCCAGCTTTGTCCAGGCGCGTCCTACCAGCAGTGCCAGCAGTGCCGTCGGGCCGAAAAACGCAGTCAGCACCACTATTCCTCCCACGATGCACCCCGCCCAATTACCCGGAGAAACGTCGAGCACAGCCCAACTGCCGATGGAGACGATCATCATCATGTTGGGCCCGGGTGCCATTTGCCCCACGCTATAGAGGTGGATCAGTTGGTGGAAGGTCATCCAGTGATGCACATCCACGGTCAGTTTCTGCATTTCTGGAAAGGCCGCCATACCGCCGCCCACGGTGAGCAGCGAGAGATAAGCGAAGACGCGAATCAAAGCTGACATCTGATTCACTGCGTGCCTCCTTCCGCTGACTTGCGGGGATAGTGGAATAGGATCGCTGCCAGCCCGACGAAAATCAGTGTCTTCGGCACCCCGAGGTGCAATCGGTTCACGGCGAGTACCGTCACCAGGACGAAAACCAGGTCAAACTGGTGCGACAGCGACTTCTTGCCGAGCTGGATGCAGGTCGCTAGCAACAATCCGGCGGCGGCAGCAGCCACGCCCTTGAGCGCGTAGGTGATGAAATCGTGATCCCCGTGGAGACGATAGAAGATTCCCACGACCAGCATCAGGACTCCGCCGGGCAGGCAAATAGCCATTAGGCCGGCCGCGGCGCCCATCCAGCCCTTGAGTCGGTCGCCCAGCAGCACCGCCATGTTAGTCGCATTCAGGCCGGGCAGGCTCTGGCTGATGGCGAGCAGTTCGACAAACTCCTTGTCGTCTACCCAGTGGTTCTTGGTGATCAGGTTTTCACGCAAGTACGGCACCACCCCGCCGAAGCTGGTGGCGCCGATGATGAGGAACTGCAGGAAGATGTCAAAGACGGAGACCTTGGCACGGGCTTCCGCCACCAGAGCTTTCTCGTCCAGAAGAGGTGTGTTCGTTTCACTCATGACTTTGCGGTGCGTTTCCTTTCAGACGGTACACCATCGCAGTTTTCGTAACTCCGAGTGCGAGCCATTCTTTCACAGCATCCTGCAGAGCGAGGTAGTACTCCGTGGCCAGCAGCTTTGGCTTCTGGGCCACGTCCTCGCGCCGCGCGAACTGCACTTGAAAGGCGAGCTCGCCCACCAGTTGCTTATGTTCTCCGCGAGTGCGCCACAGGCTGATGTCGCACTTGCCCACCATCCCCTTGCCGAAGTCCAGTTGGCCCAGCGGCAGCAGCACTTCCTCTACGATCCCCTCATTGACCAGCGTTATCTGTTCATTGGGAGACTTCTCGATCACCTTCAGCCCCGGAAACACCCTCACCAGTGTCGCCATCGAGGTCCTATCGGCCTCGTGCATCTGGCTCAGTCCGAACTGGCAATTGTGCGAGTACAGAATACGGTACCCGCCCACCCGGTCTTTCAGCGGCAGCGTTTCAGCCTTGAACTTGATGCGGTACTTGCCCGCGACTTTTGGCCTTACGTCGAACTCGGCCGCCGCCTTCTCGTCGGGATGCCGGAACTTGAACACGATCTCCGGATCGCCGACCGGGAACCCATCCACGTAGCAAATCCGCCTGCGTAAAATGAACGCATTGTTGTACAACCGAAAGTCCTGCGTATCGCCGAAGGTGATTTCGCGGATCTGCGGACGTCGCTGTGTCTCCGGGTCGGCGATAAATCCGACTCCCATCTTCCTCGCGATCTTCTGCACCACCTTGCCGAAATCGCGGAACGCCTCCACCGATGTGAACGGCTCCGGCTTCAGAATCAGCTTGGCTTCGAGGTAGTTGATGTTGTCGAGGGGCTTGCCGTCGGCGTAGGTTGGGTCGCCCGTCAAGGGCAATATCGGAAGCGCCGCCGCCGGCCGCTTCCTGCGCTTGCCCTTCTTCTCTTTTTTCTGCTTTGCCTTGGCCACGCCGAATCTCGCTTTGCCTAAACCCTGGTCGCTGCCCAACATGACGAATGGCGGATAAACGCAAATTCTACCCCACGACTTCCCATCCAGCCGCTAATTTTCTACGGGTTCGAGCCGCCCTGCGGAGGGGTCGGCGGCGACGGCACGGCTGGTTCGCTATGTCCGCCCATTCGCAACCGCGCGGTCTCGCGGTTTCCCACTGCCACCACATGATCGGTTGCTGCCGCCAGTCCAAACAGCGGCATATTGCCGTACACGCACTCAAATTGCCCTTCATTTACCACGTAGGTCTCATGCCAGATACCGACACTGCCACCGGATCCGACACTCTGGTTGAAAGCCTTCCAGACCGGGAGGTGAAGGTCGCCGGGATCGCGGGCATACTTCTCCAAATCGTCGAACGAGCGCCAGTACTGCACGGTCATGACTTCGCGCCAGCGTAACCATTGTTCGACGCCCAACAATCCCTTGGCGGGATGTTTCTTTAGCATCGCCAGCATCTTTGGCATGGCGGAGGCGATAGGCATCCACTTATTCACCGCCCAAAGCTGGTTGATGCGCATGCCAATCAGGAAGACCGCGAAGGGTCCCTCGATGCGCGCCGTATAGCGGCCCGGAAATATCTTTGCCATGGTAGCTACGCATGCTATCAACAAACCGAGTGCGCCACAAAGGCGACTTGCGGCTCTGACATCGCCGGTGCCATGATGGCGCAACTCTTTCCTGGAGTGGAGGGTTCCACCACCTGTGAGTCCATGTCGCATGGCCGGCGCACGAGCCTTAGGGACCAGAATGGCCCTGCTGGCTGCACTTTGGGCTGGTCTGTTTGCCGGACTAGCTGCCGCCCAGTGCCCCGTCGTCGACCCCGACGACAACCTGCCGCCGCCGCTGCCTACCGTGAACTCGTCGACCCGAACCGGCGAACCCCGCTTGCCCGAGTCTGGCTACCTTTCCAGCACGTCCTACGCCAGCACCTACTTCGGGTTCGTCATCGATTTGCCGATCGCGCTCGAGGGCCATCGCCTCATGCTGCCGTTGATGCCGCCGGGTCAGCATGCCTTGCTGGCCATCGGCTTCCAGGACGGCCGCCGCTCTGGAACGCTGCTCATCACAGCATCGGAGCCCCCCAACCCGCTGCATGAGATGACCGAAGCCGATCGCCGGGCTGAGTCTCTCGCCTGGGCCAAGGGACAACCCAGTCAACAAATCAATCCCCCCGACTGGATGACCCGCTCCGGCCGCTTCTATCACATTGCCAAGCACACCGGCGACGTCACCACGGTGCAATATTGGACGTTTGTCAAGAACTACCTCATCCGCGTGAAGGTGTCGTCCAACGATGCCGCCTTTCTCCGCGACGCAAAGCAGGCAGTCGCAAGCATCAAGTTCTACTGCGCTCAAGACGACGGCACTCTCATTAACGAACAAGGCAAGATTGTGCCCACTCCCGGCGAAGGTTATCAGGGACCGACCATACCGACTGCGGTGGTGGACGCGGCGCTGGCTGACAAGCCGGCGCTCGAGTTCATCGCTCGCGGCGAGGACCACCAAGGGGAATTACCGCAATGAAGATACTTGGGCTGGTGTACACCTATCCCACAACGTGGGAGTCCGAGTCACGACGACCCGGCTCCGCCGGCACAAGACGAGATCGCGCAGCGCACTCGCGACGTCCTCGACGCCTGCTCGCTGTTGCTGCTCCGACTTATGCCCCAAGGGCCAGGCACATCCGTAGCCGATGCGCCTTCCATCACCCTCCGCGCCGTGGACCAGACCTGCCTCGGGCTGCCCGCCCCCGTTTCTGCGAGCGATCATCTCGGCGCAGAGTCGCTGGGCGCCTACCTTCAGATGTTGGGAGCGTTTGGCGAAGTGCGTTCCACGAATCTTGAGACGCGTAGCGGCCATCTCTTCGCCGCGTACACAGGCGTCGTCGGCGAGCATGACGGCAAGGATTCACTGGGTCGCCGCCGTGTAGAGTCCATGGCGGTGACCCGCCATCGCAAGCTACTGCTGGTATGGACCTGGACGGGTTCTTCCGCCGCCGAGCTCGCCGGCCTTCCCACTACGAGTGTGACCTTCGAAGACGCCCCTGCCATCGTGCTCAGTCCGGCGCAGCCCTCCACTCGGCCTTGATGCTCTCGAGCTGCTTACTTTGCCTGCTTGGCGGGAGCCGTTGTCTTGCCTTCTGCGGCTTTGGCCGCTAATGACTCGCGAAGCTCAGCGGTCTTCAAGCGCCGCAGGATGCGGGCGCGGCGCAATACGTTTTCGCGTGAGCGGTGACCATTACGGAGTGACATCAGATTGCCTTTCCAGCGCCTCTGGCGCATACCCGGCAGCTCTGAGCGCAGCTCACCTGAGTGCCCCGAGCATACTCCTTTACATCGCAAAGAGCACGTTGTCTTGCGTGGCCGACCGCGGTTCCTGTACAACGTTAGCCTATGAATCGGCGATTACTCGGCGTGCTCTGCGGCGTGGCGTTCGGGATCGCGGATGTTCTATTGACGGTATTCGCCAACCATCCCGATGTGACCCGAGGCATGTTGCTGCAGGCATTCTTCAGTCGTCTCGCCATCGGCGTTTTGGGTGCGAACGTTTCACTCGGCATTGACCAGATTTGGGCCGGAGCGCTCACCGGACTCTTGATCAGCCTGCCCGATGCCTTCGCGCTCCACTCCTACATCGGCGTACTCGGCACTGGATTGCTGTTCGGTGTGCTAGCCGGATGGGCATCCAAAACCTGGGGGAAATGACCACTGCCTACAACCAGATCGCCGGCCAGAGCGCCGAACGTCTTGCCGCCCTCAGCGATGGCGTCTTCGCCGTGGCCATGACGCTGCTCGCCCTCGATCTGCGCGCGCCCGTCGCCGAGGTCATCCACAGCGAACACGACCTGGGGCGCGCCCTGCTCGCTCTTTCTCCTCGCCTGCTGATGTACATGATGAGTTTTATGACACTGGGAATCTTCTGGGTCGGCCAGCAAACCCAGCTCAACCACCTTGAGCGCTCCAGCCGCAGCCTCACTTGGATTCACATCGCCTTCCTGTTCGTCGTCACCACGGTCCCGTTCTCGACCGCCCTGCTCGCTGAGTACACCCACTACCGCCTGGCGCTGGCGGTCTATTGGCTCAACATTTTCGTTTTGGGTGCGACCCTCTACTGGAGTTGGGTTTGCGCTCTGGGCGGCCATCTCGTGAAGGCCGAGATTCCGGCGCCCATCTCCGACGCCATCAAGCGCCGCATCGTCATCGCTCAATCGCTCTACGCATTCGGCGCGCTGTTGTGCTTTTTCAGCACCTACCTCAGCATCGCCTTCATCGTCCTGGTGCAGTTGAACTATGTGATCGCGCCGAGGTTCGGCAAATCGGCTGGCGATTGACCGGCCCTAGAACCGCATCGCCTCTACGATCGCCATGTCATTGATGCGGGGATCCACTTCCGCGCGGCCACACGCCAGCGTCTGCCCCGATGGACTGAACTTGCAGCCGTAGAGCCCTGCCTGCGGAGCTTCACACTGGTCCTTCTCCAACTCCACCACCCACCATCCCGAACTTACCGGCTTATCCAGGAAGTTCTTCTTCCCGTAAATTCCGATCAGAACGCTGCCTTCGATGGACTTCCCGTGCGTGCAGCGCAGCGTAGTTTGCGCAAACGCGTAAAGTATTTTCGACGAGCTGTCCCACAGCATGTCGGTGTTGGTCACCTGTCCCGCGCCCGAAATATCAATGGTCTCGGTCCAGAACGGGTCCTTGGCATCGCCCGTGTTCATGATGGCTCTGCCTCGGCCGATGACTGCCTTCTTGGACTGATTCGTGGCTCCCGGTCCCGGCCCTGGCGACAGCACCCGCTTTTGCATGTCTGCACCCACCTGAAAAGTGACTGGGCCGACTGAGCCCTGCGCGTTCGCGGCGATGGCAACCGTCATCATGACCAACAGCATGCTTACCCAGCAGAAAATTCGTTTCATGACTAATCCATTTTCCCGCATCACAATATCACCGTCACTTTGACGGTATTCCCATGTCCCGTCCCAGCCGGATCTGGTCCGTCCGGAAGTCCGAAAGCGCCTTCTCCAGGTTGGCCGCTCCAGTCGCGAGTTGCTCCGGCACGACCTTCCCTGGCTCCATCAACTGCTGTACCGTCCGCCCGTTCCGCACCACGATGGTGTACGACTTGTGCAACTGTTTGCTCAAGCTCTTCAGCCCGGTCTCCTGCGCCTTGCTGAACGAGGCCTGCAGTCGCCGATTGTAGTGGTCCACGTCATCCAGATCGTCGCGCAGTTGCAATGACAGGCCGTTCACCATCGCAATGTTTCCCGCGGCGGCTCCCATGCTCTGCAGCTCGCGCGACAACTGCAGCGCCTTGTCCGTGCCCGTCAGTACTTCCCGGAAATATCCCACCTGGTCGGGACGCGCCTGCATCGCCACCGCACGTCCAAACGTCTCCAGCTCCGGGCTCACCTCTCCATTGGGCGCCGATTCGGCCGGAGGATGACTCTGCCCGTGCTCCTTCGCCTGCCCCCATACCGTCGACGGCACTAGAACGGCTGCCACCGCTATCGACATTCCTATCCGGCGCATCATGCCAAGCCCCGTCGTAGAAGCAAAGAGAGATAGTAGCAGCACCGACCCTTTCTCCACAGACAGGCGCAGGCGCACATATCGTTGCCGCTAGTTGGCATGGAAATGCCGCTGCGGCAGGGCCGTAACATGCCACACAACTGCTCAATGGTGCCGGACTTCATCTATTTGCTTGACCCAGACGCCGAACTGAACCACACTATCCGCATACTTCATAGGTACAACAGACTACCCATCACTGATTTCTCGATTCTTCCAGCGGTCAGGTGTTCCAAGTCCCGGAAATTGCGGCACGGAAGGCGGCAGAGTCCGGCTATTCGCGCGTATGCAGCGCAAGATCACCATGGCGGCAACTTTGTGGTGAAAACTTTCATTGTTTGGCCCGGCATCACAAGCATCGCAATCGATCGTGATCTCTCTCAGGAGGCTTTTAGCTCTATGAAAAGAAACATCGGACTTTGCCTGCTATTGTCGCTTCTCACCCTCTGCGCAGCCACCGTGGTCGCCCAGGATTACTCCATGGCGCCGCCCAAGGTGCTGCTCGTCCAGCGCGAATTCCTCAAGCCCGGCATTTCTGGCGCTCCCCACATGAAGACCGAAAGCGCCTTTGTACAGGCCATGACCGCCGCCAAGTGGCCTACCCACTACCTCGGTATGGACTCCATGTCAGGCCGGTCGCGTGCTCTTTTCCTGGTCGGTTACGACTCGTTTGCGGCCTGGGAAAAAGACAACTTGGCGACGCAGAAGAACGCCACCCTCTCGGCCGCGCTCGACCGCGCCCTGCAAGCCGACGGACAACTCCTTACCGGCTACGATGCCGGCGTGTTTGCCTATCGCGAAGACCTCAGCTTGCGTCCGACTGCCGTCAACGTCGCCCAATCGCGCTACTTCGACGTAATGCGCTTCAAGGCCCGCCCCGGGCACGAAAAGGAGTTCGAGGATCTGACGAAGATGTATATCGATGGCCTCGGCAAGGCCAACCCCGATGCCCACTGGGCGATGTACCAGTCCGTGTACGGCGCCGACAACGGCGGCGTCTACGTAATCTTTTCTGCCATGAAGTCGCTGGCCGAAGTGGATAGCGGCATGGCCAACGACAAGAAGTTTGCCGACCAGATGGGCGCTGATGGCATGAAGAAAATATCAGAGCTGTCGGCGGCATGCATTGAAGACGTGCAGGAGAACCTGTTCGGCTTCAACCCGAAGATGAGCTACGTTGATGCCGCCTGGGTCAAGGCCGATCCTTCCTTCTGGAAGCCCGCGCCAGCCCCCAAGCCCGCAGCCAAACCCGAAGCCAAGCCCGCGCAGTAACCAGGCTTGCTCAGTCACGCCAAGCGGCCCGCCTCCAACTTTGTGTTGGAACGCGGGCCGCTCGCCGATTGCCTCGTCCGGCGTTCTAAGTGCTTTTCTCTACCCTTGCCGGATGCTCCTTCTCCGCAGCCAACTGCTGATGCCGACCAGCCCTGACCCCAGATACAGCAGCGCGCTGGGCTCCGGTGCAGGGACGCTTCTCGACGCCACCTCCGTATCCAGCACGATGTACTGCCATCCCGAGCTGTCAGTAACGGTGACGTCAAAGCTCCCCGACTGGCCGATCTGGATGTCCGCACCCGACAGCACGTTTCCCGTCACGTAGTCGGTCCATATTTCCAGGCTGCCCGAACCAATATCGGAGCTCGAGTATGTGACGTGAAACATCGCGCTGAATGGATTCAGCACCGTGCCCGACACAGTCAGGTTCGACGTGGACTTATAGTTCACCGGCGTCAGCAGCGACAGCAGGTCCGGTGCGCCGTCGGCCGAATCGCCTGCCACCGCCGCCGTCGCGGACGCGTCCGTCCAGAACGCCCCGCCAGCCCCGTTGGCAAACGTTCCCGCGGTGCAGCCTGGCGGCAACGGGGCCCCATTGGGAGCGGCTCCCGGTATGTTGAAGAAGTCCAACGCTGTTCCTGTTGCGTTGGGAAGTGCCGGAGGCGCGTTCGGATTGCACCACACCGAAGCTCTTACTCGCGCATTCCATCCAAACAACGCGGAAATCGTCACCTTCGCTGCGTGTGCCGGGATCGGCTCCACCAGCACCAATGAAGCCAGCACCACCAGCATGGTTGCGTACACCATGCCTGAGCGGACCGCCAGCTGCTTTGCCCCGGGGGGCATCGTGTTCTGCTCGGCCAGTTCTCGCATGTTGAGTCTCATCGGATTCTCTCCTTATTCACGGTTATGGCGGCGTTAGGAAGTGGCGCTCGGGGCAGTCTCGCCGCCAAACTGCCCCGCCACTTTCACCATGCCGTATCGCGGTCGCCGTCTTCTCTCCCTTCGCTCCGGAAGACCGCCGCATACTCTGGTTGCGCTAGACGCATCCCTCGGCATCGAAGTGCGCGTCCCACAATGTGGTACTCCATCTGCCGCCGCTCCCAGTGCTGGTGCGCCAGCTCCACGAAGTCCCGGAACACCTCGGTAAACGACATGCCATAGAGTCGGTCGTGTTGGTACGCTTGGATCGACAGCTGCATCTCGTCCTCCCTTTCCTTGCTGCTGAGGGCGCCGGCCAGATGTCCCGTGCGCCCTCAGCTCCCCTCGGGTCCGGAGACCCGGAGGCGACGGCCAGCTTCGCCTCCGGTGGCTCCTCCCCTGATCGAGCGGTTGGTTTGTTGCACCGGTTGTCCCGCTCTGAGAGCGCACACTACCGCCGCTAGCCTTCAGTTTTCAATGGATGCAGCGTGACTTCAGGATGGAAACCTACTGACTCGCGGCTGCCTTCGAGGTGACCGTGCTTGTCCTTGTCAGAGCAGGGCTTAGCCCGCCGCCTGACCAAACAATTCCGGCTGTAGTCTCTCGTGTGGGGGGTATAATTCGCACAACAAACGGGGCATTTATGGGGGCACCGACTTGAGCGCCATGTATCATCTACTTCGCTTCGGCGTCTTCGAGCTCAATCTCGATCTCGAGGAGGTTCGCAAGAACGGCTCCCTGCTGCGCCTTCCGCCCCAGCCCTTCAAATTGCTGGCCATGCTGGCGAGCCGCTCCGGCCAGGTCGTTACCCGCGATGAGATTCAGCAGCAGCTCTGGGGGAGCGACACCTTCATCGACTTCGAACAAGGCGTGAACAAATGCATCAAGCAGATCAGGACTGTCCTCGGCGATAATGCCGACAATCCGCTTTACATCGAAACTCTTCCCCGGCACGGCTATCGCTTCCTCGCGCCCGTTCGAACGAAGATTGTTCCAGCTCCGCCTCCGCAAGTAAAGGAAGCCAGCTCCGGCCTCATTGCCAACGTCGCTGGAGAAGTGCGCTCCCGCATCGCAGGAGCAATCCCGCTCGCGGTCCCCACGAAGTCCGCTCCTGATCCGGCCGCTGCGGTCGCTCCGCCGGCCGAGGCAGCCGCCCAACCTGCGCCGCCATCGACTTTGAGTGGTTCGCGGCTGCTGTGGATTCTGATCCCCGCGCTGGTTGTCTTGGCCGCGCTCGCTTATTGGCTATTCGCGCACGCGCGTTGACTTCGGCCAAAGCAATAGCGGCTTCTGGCCTATTCGGTGCTCGCCTCGGCCTTCGCCTCGATGTGCGGCATCGATTCTCTCAACGGCACAATTGCCGCCACTGAGACCACCGACGCTATCAGCGCCATCATCACCGGAAACCGATAGTCATGTGTGCGGTCGGCCAGCGCGCCCGCCAGCGGAGGCCCCACAATACACGCCGCTCCGAACGACGTGTACAACCACCCCAGCAGCCGTCCCAGCCCCTCGATGCCGAATTTCGACGCCACCACCGCCGGAGTCATCGCCGCGTTCGCCCCGTAGCCCACTCCCATCGCCACCGAGAATGCGATGAGCGACACATAGCCGTGGCTCATCGCCCATATCGCACACGCCAGCAGCACGAACGCGCAACTCAAAAGGTAGACGTTCATTAGACCGAAGCGCGGCGCCATCGCATTCAGCCCGATCCGTCCCACGATGCTCGCCACTCCGAGATAGCCAATCAATGCTGCCGCCGCCGCACGGCTCGAGCCCAGGTCAACCGCAAACGCCGGCAGAAACACGATCGTGATATACAGTGCCACTCCGCGGAAACCCAGACCCGTGTAAAGCAGCCCAAACGTCCGCGTCCGCATCATGCTCCATACGTCCACGTCTTCTTTCTTGCGCAAAACGGGAGGCCGCAGCATCATCGCCGCGCAGATCAGCAGGGCCACCAGGCTCACCCATCCGAACGCCTCGAACGCCCCCCGCCATTCGAACCGCGCGATCAGCCGCGCCGCCGCCGGAGCTCCAATCAGCGTGCCCAGACCGGTGCCGGTCAGCGCGATCCCCAGCGCCATGTCGCGCTCAACCTTGAACCACTCCCCCACCGCTGCCACCGACGGAACATAGGTGCACGCCACCGCCGCCCCCACGCAGATTCCGTATGTCACATACAACAGCGGAAACCACTCCACCCGCGCCGCCAACAGCTGCCCGGCCCCCATCAGCACCGCCCCCGCCGCCACCACTGGCCGCGGACCAATCCGGTCCGCCAGCCGTCCCGTCATCGGCCCCAGGAAATATGACAGCACCGTCACCGTCGAAAACAGCGTTGCCAGCGCGGCGTGAGTCACTCCGAACGTCGCTTCCATAGGCTTCACGAACACGCCGAAAGCGTACGTCACGCCAAACACGACGGTCGTGGCGAAGAACCCCGCCACCGCCACCAGCCACGCCCGCGGCGAGTCGATCCCTGTATTCGTCTTGGCAATCTCCGCCATCGCGGCTCTGCGTCTCCTCAAGTAATGTTGGGAAGGGTCTCGCCAGCATAATGCGCGGCCACAACCGCGCCAAGCGGAAAACGCCGGGAGGTCAGCTGGCGGAATCCCCAGAGTTGGCACCGGTAAGGAATTCCGAACCACCAGCCAAGTCAGACGTAAGTCTCGCAATTTGTTTGCTCTGGGAGGTAGTACGTGGTATTGTGATTTATATATCACAACGAGGATGCGCTGGTCGCCGGGCTCCTTTTGGACTTAACAAACCACGATCCATGAATTGGGTCTGAGGGTACGGTCTCCTGCGCTTCTGCTATTGATTTTACGTCGCGAATCAGGCATGGTTATTCGCTCTTGAAAAATTTCCGGAGGCGGGGTAACCTTTACCGTGATTTAAACATCACAGCATTGGTGGCCGATTAAATGATTGGAAGCTCGACCCAGGACGCTCAGTTTTTACCAGACCGAACGGGGCGACTTCCCCTGTAGGGACTGGTTGGATGGATTGCAGAGGACCCCTATTCTCGCGAAGCTGCAAACCAGACTGAAGCGAGTTGAGAACGGGAATTTTGGCGATCATCGTTCCGTGGGTGAGGGGGTGGTCGAATTGAGAGTCGACTTTGGCCCCGGCTACAGAATCTATTTAGGTCAGGACGGCGATCTCGTTATTCTCTTGTGCGGTGGAACCAAGGGGTCGCAAGAGGAAAATATCAAGACTGCCAAGAAATACTGGAAGGACTACAATGCCTAAGCGAACCGGTGATTTCGAGTCGTGGCATTTAGAAAAACTGGAAGACCCGATCAATGCGGCAAATTATCTAAATGCCGTGTGGGAAGATGCGCCTGAGTTATTTCTTGATGCGGTCAAGGATGTAATCCAAGCTCGTAAGGTTACACGAGTCGCGAAACAAGCGGGCGTTGCTCGGGAGAGTATTTATCGTACATTTTCCGGGACTGGGAACCCAACGCTGGACACATTCAAGGCGGTACTAGGCGCTCTAGACGTAGAGATTTCTGGATTTCGTCCTCGTGGAGCGTCGTCTGCTGCGACACTAGCTCCAAAATCTGCTAAGACGACAAGCAGCCGCAGACGTCGCCGACGCAGAAGCATAGCGAGAACCAGCCCACTGCAGCTCAGTTTTACCTATAACCAGGCCCCACTGGTCCCTCCGGTGTCGACTGCGGTTGGGGCATCCGTGGCCCTAGCTACAAGTAGCCTTGGCGTAGGAACGGCTATCGTCAGCCAGATCAATCTAGGAACGGTTCATCGCGCGAAAGAGCCGACATATGTCAGCGCTCCGCCCGGATTTTACGGGTATATTGCGAACAATCTGCCTCCCGCTTTGGCAAACAGTCGTCAATGAGAGGAAACATGGAAAAGTCCAAATCGCCCACAGACCAGCCGACTTCACCGCCCAAAATCGACTTCAGGCGGGAGGAAGACTTTACAAGTTTGTATGCAAATAATGCCTACTTCGAATCAACTTCCTGGGATTTGAAGATCACTTTCGGGCAGGTCGATATTTCCGCCGGAGACAACGTAGTCGCTCAACATACGGCGATTACTATGCCATGGCCGTATGTAAAGATTTTTGCTTATTTGCTGCAGACCCATTTAGCAGCTCGCGAAGCGGAAGACGGCCGCTTGGTGGTTCCAAGAAACATGATTCTTCCTCCGCCCGAGTTGCCTAAGGATGTTGCGGACAAGCTGAAGCATCCGAAAGAAGGGGTAGCAGCAATGCAAAAGCTGTGGGACGACTTCGTCGCCGCCAATCCTGAGGTCAAACCATAAGACGGCTAGTCGCCCGCCCCGCTTTTGCTTGTTCTCAATAATCCTCAAGCGGGATCCCCAGCCTCGCGCCCGCGGTCTGCAACTATTCCAGTCCCCGAGCGGCGTGGCCAGCTTCGCTCATCTCTGACGTCTGGGGAAGGGTTTCCGCGCGTGCCCCAGAATTGCCCGCCTTAGGCAATTCTGGGTTCACATCCGCGCCAATCCTACTGGTTGTACTTCTGCTTGTAGAACTCGATCTGCTGCTGGATCTGTTCTTTCGTCAGTCCCTTCGTCCAGGCGTGGTACGGGCTGTTCATGACCTCGGTGGTCACGCCCGGCATCAGCGCCTCGGCTTCGGGGATGAACTCGTTGTAGAACGTCTTGGCCACCTCGTAGAAGCCGTGCCACTGGGTGTAGTCGGGCCCCATCATGGCGGTGCCCATGCGGGCGCGCCGTCCCTGGTGGTGCCACATCTCGTAGTAGGTCCACTCGATTTTGTCGTCGAACGGCGTCTTGGTGATCTTGTTCGCCGCATACAGCTTGTCCATGATCGACTTCGCCGGCTTGGCGAACTTGTCGTTGTAGAGATCGATGGTGCCGTCGTACTGCTTGTAAAAGTTCTCCACCCATCCCGAGGCGTGGCAGTTCGAGCACACGTCCTGCATCGCGGCGCGTTTCTTCTCCCAGTCTTTCTGATGGATGCTGATGGCCGGGCGCAGCGTGTAGCTGATGCGGTCGCCCACGTCGTGCGTCACCGGCTGCGTCGAGGTCGCGCTCATGTGGCAAGTCGCACAGGTCGGTGCCGCCGAGTAGTCCTTGCCCACCACCCACGTCTTCGCGTCCAGGTTCATCTTGTCGATGTTGGCGCGGAACTGGATCCCGTGCTTCGACTCGTTGTAAATCTCGATCTGCGGATGGTCCGGCCCCAGGTGGCACTTGCCGCAGTTCTCCGGCTCGCGCGCCACCTTCGACACTGAACGAGTGCCGTCCGTGGCAGGCCGCGCACGAGCCCTTGCTGCCGTCAGGATTGAGCGCCCGATGCCGCTATTCGGCCAGGTGTTGTAATCGAACTTTCCGTCGCCCGAGATACTTCACCTCGCTGCCATGGCACTGGCGGCAGCCATTGTTGGCCGCTGGCCCGCC
This sequence comes from uncultured Acidobacteriaceae bacterium, assembly GCA_963751155.1. Classification (GTDB taxonomy): domain Bacteria; phylum Acidobacteriota; class Terriglobia; order Terriglobales; family Acidobacteriaceae; genus DASRAA01. Next base: position 67,252 of record CAVVTL010000032.1, read on the forward strand.
TTCGACGATCTCGCCCAGCATGTTGTCCAGCGACCCGATGAACTGCGCCGCAGCCGCATGGTGGCTCTTCTCGAACTGCTGCTGCTCCTTGGCGTGGCAGCGCCCGCAGTAATTGGGCGTAACGATGACCGCGATCTTCTTTCCGTAGTGGTCGAACGTCGCCGGATCGTTCTCGTTCGCCTTGTGGCACGAGTAGCAATCCACGTTCTGTTGGGCGTGCGTGCTCTCCTTCCACTGCGTGACGATGCCGGGAGTGGTGTTGGTGTGGCAGTCGAGGCAGGCCTGCGCCTTCGGCAGACACCTTGGCCGGCGCGGCTTTGGCGCCGCATCTTTGGCTGGAGATGTTTTGGCGGGCGCAACCTTGGGTTGAACGTTGGTTTGCGCGTTCGCGCATCGAACAGCAGCAGAAGAAGAGCGAGAGAAATTGCGTTCGCATGAGCGCCTCCCGTGGGCAAGCATCGCAGGGAGACTGTCGCCTCCCCGACGCCCGCCATACTTACGCCGCGCCTGGCTATTCGGCTGTGACAAAAGTCATACGCGATGCTGCGGGCTGCCGTAGAGCGCAACGTTCGAGATCATCGGCGAGGCCCTGAGTCAGGCCGTCAGGTTCTTCCCGCTGTTGCGGGCGGCGCGACCGACGAGCAACACGTAATTTCCTTCCGGAGGACCGTCTCATTCACGGCTATGCGACCGTCAGGCATAGCACTGGTGTGGGAAATTGTGCAAACCCCCAAACTCCCGCAGCGCGTAGCGGCGAAGGACGTCGCGACAATTGCTGCGCGAGGCGTCACGATCGAGCCGTTTAGTCGGCCGTTGGCGGGTCCGGCGCCATTCTTTAGGGTCATCTTCAGCGTCGAAACGCGGAATTTGTATCCGTCCTGCCGGGACGGGTTTCGCCGGTTACTAAAGTACATGGGTACTTTCGTAAGTTGACAGCCCTTCCCGACCCATGCCACTCTGACACCGTGGGCGTACTCCGCCCGCAAGGACGCTGCTGTACTTCGCTGCCAATCCACCGGCAGCCTGGCTCGATCAACTGATGGCTAACGGCTGATGGCCGAAAGCTGAATCTGGAGGTTCTTATGTCCTGCCCCGCCCGCTTCGTTCCCCTCCCAACCGCCTCTCCACCCCGAAAACCGCCGCCCGCAACTCCTTACGGCACAAGATTTTACGTATAACTCCTTTGGCTGGACGAATTTGCGCGGAATTCCGTGTATCTCCATGAAAACGAGGAATTTGCAGATAGGGGGGAGGGGGTGTGTCACGCGTCACAGACCCAAAACGGGAATGGTCCGTATGCTAACTAGTCTACAGCCATCATGAGCGACCTCGTCCAAATCGCCGACCTCACGCCGCACCCACGACTGCCGGGCGCGACGCGCGCCTATCACGCGATGGTCAAGCCGGTCGGCGCCATCTGCAACATCGACTGCACCTATTGTTATTACCTGCACAAAGAAGAGCTGCTGGGCAGCAAGAGCAAGTTCCAGATCACCGACGAGATCCTCGAAACCCACATCAGGCAATACATCGAAGGCCAGGACCGCGACGAAGTCGTCTTCTCCTGGCAGGGCGGCGAGCCGACGCTGCTCGGCCTCGAGTTCTTCCAGCAAAGTCGTCGAGCTGGAGCAGAAGTACAAGAAGCCCGGCCAGCGCATCGAGAACGACCTGCAGACCAACGGCACGCTGCTCAACGACGAGTGGGGCGCGTTCCTCAAGCAGCACGGCTTCCTCGTCGGCCTCAGCATCGACGGGCCGAAAGAACTGCACGACCACTACCGCGTGACCAAGGAAGGCAAGCCGACCTTCCACAAAGTGTTCGCCGCGTCGCAGATGCTGCACCGTCACGGCGTGCCGTTCAACACGTTGAGCGTCATCAACCGCGTCAACGCGAAAAAGCCGCTCGACGTGTACCGCTTCCTGAAGAACGAAGTCCGCCCGCGGCAGATGCAGTTCATCCCGTGCGTCGAGCCCAAGGTCTTTCACAACGTCGCGCCGCAGATGTGGGACCCGCGAATCGCTGCCGCTGTTCGACTCCTCCGCCGCGCATCCCGGCAATCCCGATTCCGTCGTCACCGACTGGTCCATCGATCCCGACGACTGGGGCTACTTCCTCACAAAGATCTGGGACGACTGGTATCGCCGCGACATCGGCAAGGTCTTCATCAACCTGTTCGAGACGGCCGTGGCGCAGTGGATGGGCAAGGAATCGCAGCTCTGCATCTATCACGAGTTCTGCGGCAAGGGCGTCGCCATGGAGCACGACGGCAGCCTGTATTCCTGCGACCACTACGTCTATCCCGAATACAAGCTGGGCAATATCCTGGAGACGTCGAGCTCGCGCATGGTGTTCAGCGACCAGCAGAAGGAATTTGGCTTACGCCAAGTTCAATACGCTGCCCACGCGCTGCCGCGAGTGCAAGTACTTGTTCGCCTGCAACGGCGAGTGCCCCAAGAACCGCCTGATTCGCACTCCCGAAGGCCAGATGGGATTGAATTATCTGTGCAGCGGCCTGCAGAAATTCTGGCACCACATCGACCAGGACGCGCAGGATATTTGCCGTCGCATCGCGCGCGGCGAGCCGCTCAAGCCGCAGTAATTTTCTCCGCCTCATCCTGATTTTTGCGTACGACTTCGTCTCGTCCTCACAGACGCGCGTGACGCCACTCACAGTCATTTAGGTCAAGTCGCAGCCATACTAAAAGGTTGTTTCGGCGGACTTGCCGAGCCTCTGGCGCTCGCACGAGCGCTTCCCGGCCGTTCGCTCGAAGGATGGATGTATGAGCGACAAACCTGTAATCCTCTCCGAAGAACGCATCGCTTACCTCGAAGATCTTGTGCGGCAGGCGCGCGCCGCCGCCGCCGTGTTCAGCCAGTTCACCCAGGAAGACGTCGACCACATCGTCAAGCCGATGGTGCTCGCCGGACTCGAGCAGGCGCAGTATCTCGCGCGCCTCGCGGTGGAAGAGACCAAGATCGGTCTGATGGAAGACAAGGCCATCAAGAACATGGTCGCCACCGAGTTCGTCTACAACTACGTCAAGGACAAGAAGACGGTCGGCGTGATCGCCGAATATCCCGAGCGCGGCCTGGTCGAAGTGGCCGAACCCATCGGCGTGATCTTCTCCCTGACGCCCATCACCAACCCAACCTCGACGGTGCTGTTCAAGTGCATCATGGCCATCAAGACGCGCAATGCGGTGCTCTTCAGCCCGCATCCCAGCGCGGCCAAGTGCTGCTTCGAGGCGGTGCGCATCATGTACGAGACGGCGGTGAAGTACGGCGCGCCCGAAGGCGTCTTCACCTGCCTGCAGAACCACACCCTCGACGACAACCGCTACTTAATGCGCCACAAGGACATTGGCCTCATCGATGCCACTGGCGGACCCGGCGCAGTCAAGGCCGCCTACAGCTCGGGCAAGCCTGCACTCGGCGTTGGCGCGGGCAACACGCCTGTCTACCTGGAGAAGTCCGCCGACATCGATATGGCTGTAGTCGACATCATCACCTCCAAGACGTTCGATAACGGCACGATCTGCGCCTCCGAGCAGACCGTCGTCATTGACGACGAGATCTACGACCGCGTGCTGGATGAGTTCGAGGCCTTGGGTTCGCACATCTGCAGCGAGAAAGAGACCGAGATTCTGTCGCGCACGGTGATCGACCCCAACACTGGCCACATGCAGCCGATGGCGGTCGGACAGAAGGCAACCAACATCGCCAAGTTCGTGGGGATCACGGTAAAGCCGAAGACGAAGCTGCTGATCGCCCCGATCGCAGGCGTCGGACCGGACTTCCCCCTCTCAGCCGAGAAGCTCTTCCCAGTGCTGGCCGTCTATCGCGCGCACTCAGTGGATGAAGCCCTCAAGGTCTGCATCGACGTGAACCACAATGGCGGACTCGGTCACACGGCGGTGGTCTTCAGCAACAACGAAGATGTGATCCAGAAGTTCGGCGACGTGATCAACGCAGGCCGCATCATCGTGAATTCCCCGGGATCAATCGGAGCGCTGGGCGGCGTGTACAACGACATGGTACCGACCTTCTCGTTCGGTTGCGGCACGGGCGGCGGCAACAGCACGACCGACAATGTCAACGTTTTCCATTACCTCAACATAAAGCGCGTAGCGCGAAGGACACAGGCGCATATGTGGTTCCGCGTACCCAACCAGATTTACTTCAACATGAATGCGACGGAGAACTTGCGTAAGTTCCAGTCGCGGTCAACCCTCATCATCACCAACGCCCCGCTGGAACAGCTTGGCCACGTGGAGGCGGTGAAGCGTTGCATCCCGCCCGAGACACAGGTGCGGGTGACCATCATTCCCGACACCGAGCCAGACATCAAGATCATCCAGCAGGGCGTGGAAGCGCTGAACTTCTATAAGGCCGACCAGATCATCGCATTGGGCGGCGGGTCGGTGATTGACGCGGCGAAGATCATGAAGCTGCAGTACGAGTTTCCGGAAGCTGACCTGAAAGAACTGGCTGCGCCGTTCCTCGACCTGCGCAAGCGCGTGGTGCAGTACCCAACGGAGAAGACCAACCACGCGCGCCTGATAGCCATTTCGACTACCAGCGGCACGGGCAGCGAGGTCACGCCGTTCGCCGTGATGACTGACAAGGAGCGCGGCTTCAAGGTTACACTGGCCGACTACTCGCTGACGCCGGACGTGGCGATTGTCGATCCGCAGTACGTGATGTCGATGCCCCGAGGCCTGACGGTGGACACCGGCGTAGACTGCCTGACACACGCGCTGGAGGCAGGCGTTTCGATTTTCGCGTCGCCGTACACAGACTCGAATGCCATGCAGGCGGTACGGATGACGTTCAAGTACCTGCCTATTGCGGTGGAGAATCCCAAGGACGAAGAGGCGCGCACCATGATGCACAACGCAGCGTGCATCGCTGCGATTGCGTTCTCGAATGCGTCAGTCGGCGTGAACCATGCGCTGGCGCACGCCTTTGGAGCGCGTTTCGGGGTGCCGCACGGGCGGGCCAATGCCTTGATGCTGCCGCACGTGATGGCCTACAACGCAGCGGTGCCGACGAAGTTCATGCCATCGCCCAACCAGCGGGCGTATGTGGCGCACAAGAAGTATGCGATGATGGCCGACCTGCTCGGCTTGGGCGGCCATACGGTTGAAGAAAAGGTGCAGAACCTGATCACTGCCACCGAGCAACTGCTCGACCAGTTGGGCGTACCGCGATCGATCGCCGAGATGGGGATTTCGAAGGAAGACTTCGAGAAGGCGATCCCCGACCTGGCGAAGATTGCATTTGACGACCCGTCGTGGCGTTCAAACCCGCGCATGCCGTTGGTGAGCGAGATCGTCGAGCTGTTCTGGGCCGCATATAACGGCCGCGGGCCGAAGGCGGTGCGCAGCGGAACAAACAAGAAAGAAAAAGAAAAAATGGTGGCGGTATGACGACAATCGTGGATTGGTACAGCGTGGATGGAGAACATGTGGCGCAGGACTTGCGCGAGGCCCAAGTGAAGCTCAGCGGCGGCGAGGGCGAAGTGCTCCTCGACTTTTCGGGAGTGTGCCGCATCGATCCGCATGGTTTATTTGCGGTGGAGGACTTCGCCAACGCGGCCAAGGAAAAGGCCGTCAAAGTCTCCCTCCGCGGGGTCAACGTCGATGTGTACAAGGTGCTGAAGCTGGCCCGGCTTACCTCGCGATTTTCTTTCGTGAACTAAGGAAGCGATCACGCAGGAGCCGGAGTGAGCCTCCGTGGGAAAGCTGCAATCCACATTGGCGTTGCTCGAGCGGGCATAAGAGCGTGTGGTCGAAGCCGGCGTAATGTTCTGAGAAGTGGCTAGAGCTGGATCATCGGCGGACCCGCATGGGTGAGAAAGAATTGGCTATGCCGCGCCGCCCGGTGTCCGCTGTGCTGGTAGGCCTGCCGCCAGCGGTCCGAAAAATGTTCTGCCTTGCTTCGCGACACCAGCGCCCAGACGCTCCCTCCGAATCCCGCGCCAAAAGCTGATGCAGCGTGGGCCCCCAGCGCGCGGGCTTCCGCGGCCAGCCAGATCGTCTCAGGAACCTGGTTGCCGAGTAGGTGTTCGGTTGCATTCTGCGATTGATCGACGAGCTTGCCGAACGTCAGAAGATCACCACGTGCGAGAGCGTCGCCCGCCTGCGAGATGATGGTTTCCGATTCCAGCAGGAACTGATCGAAGCGATCCAGCAGCCACGCGCCGTCAACGGAATTTGCCTGGCGCAGAGCCGCGCGGACTCGTTCCGGCGCGTCGGGCGAACTGGTGGCAGCTGCAGTGAGCGTGGCGGCGTGCGATCCTGAGGCGGCGCGCCAGATGTCGAGGATCGAGCGAACCCCAAGCGACGCGCGATTGTAGCTGGCCCTGGCGGATCCGGTCTTGTCGGCGACCACACCGCTGACACCGATCACAAATACCCATTCCTCAGGCAATTTCACCCTCCGCTCAAAGCGCACGGGACAGAAACTGTATTGCTTAAGATGACCGGGCTGGCTCGTTAGGATAGCGGTATGGTCCTGACTACCTCCGAAGGTGCCGACACCAGCATCACCGGAGAGCGCCTTGTAAGACTGGCCGTTCTCGTTGCAGCCGAGGTACCCGGCGAGATCTTCGACGGACTGAATCGAAGCGGCGTACTCAGGCCGCTCGGTGAGGTGGTTGACGACGCTCAGCACCGCGAAGATCGCAACGACCAGCGCACTGGAACTGCTCATACCTGCCGCAGAAGGCAGATCGCTGGCGAGAACGATGTCGGCACCGGTATTCGCTCCGGGAAAGTTGCGCGCCAGCCGGCGGACCACAACCGAGGGATATACCGTCCAGCCGAAAGCAGGGATGTGAAGACCGGGAGATAGCGCGAGTTCGGCAGTCTTGTGGCGCACGATGTCGTTGATGCGAACGAGCGAGTCGCCTCGGGGGACGGCAGCCATGCAAAAGCCGCGCTCGGCGGTGCAAAGCAGACTGCGTCCGCCGGCGTAGTCGGTGTGTTTGCCGAGGACTTCGATACGTCCGGGAACGAACCAGCGGAGTGGATCGCCGGCGTGCGGGGGCAGATGGTTCTCCAGCGCCGCGAACGATGTGGCTTTGGCTATGGCCTCGGCCTCGCTCATGCCGGCGGCGATCAGGCGGTCGGCGACATTCATAAGTCCACCGGCACTTGCCTAAGACGTTCGGTGACAACGGCGATGTCGGAGCGACGGGAGAGATCGAGCACGCCGCTGTGGCTGGGCGCCGTCTTCAGCTTCATGCCGCGCTGGAGGGCAAGTTTCACGGCAAGAGGAAGCTCATATTCTCCGCGCGGCGAGAGCGGGACGGCGTGGCAGGCTGCAAAGATGTCGGGCCCGAAACGCCAGCAGTTCATGCTGACGAGTTTTGCAGTGTCGAAGTGCTCCACGGCGGGTTTCTCGATGATATCGGCGAGGAGTCCGGCGGCATTGACAACGCAGTACGCAAAGGCGCGGATGCGCTCTTCCGGGATATTGCTGTGCTGAACCAGCGCTCGGGCTTCGAAGAGCACTGTCCCGGGCTGACCGAGGCGCTGAACAGCTTGCAGCACGTCGGTCGGGTAGTAGTTGTCGCCGTTGAGAACGAGGAACTCGTCGGGGCCGGCGAAACCCTCTGCCGCGAGCACGGCGTTGGCGGTGCCCAGCGGTTCGAGTTGCGTCGCAAAGCTGACTTTAATCCGCGAGAGGCGCTGTTCGCGCATGTAATAGTCACGGACGGAGCCGTGCTCGGGGCCAATGACCAGGCAAGCACGGGTGAATTTGGCATCGGCGAGCGCGCTGAGGACGTAGTCGAGGAACGGGCGACCGACAGGAACCATCGCCTTCACACCCGAATCGGCAGCTTCCGCTTGCGCCGCATCGAGGTCGGCGCCGGCATCAAGCTGACGCATGCGCTTGCCGAGGCCGCGGGCTAGAATCACCGCCTTCGTGATGGATGGTTCCGAACTCATGGTTCGCAACCCAGTCTAATGCCAGCGGCGAATTTCCCAGCTTGGCAAAAGGCGATGAATTACAATCACGGCGACTATGAACGGCTGGTATTTATTCTGGATGGCCAACTTCGTGCTGGCGGGCTCGGCGTTTGCCGTCATCACGCTCATCGTGCTGGTGCGCGGACTGCGTGACCTGCGCGAGATGTTTGCGGGTCTGCGCGCTGAGGCGCATCGACCGCGATGATCGGCACTCACTTCTCGGCACTCGACTGGGTCATCGTCATCGGATATTTGGCCGCCACCATGGCGACCGGGCTTTACGGTCGCAAGTTCGTCGGCGGCATTTCGGACTTCCTGGTCGCGGGCCGCGAACTGGGAACGTTCCTCGCGGTCGCGACGCTCGCGGCCACTGAGATCGGCACCATTACCTTCATGTATTACGCTGAGCTCGGCTACAAGACCGGCTACGCATCATTCGTGAACGGCCTAATCGCAGGTTTGGTCATGATCTTCCTGGGGCGCACCGGTTTCATCGTAGAGAAGCTGCGCGCGATGAAGTTAATGACGGTGCCCGAGTTCTTCCAGGTGAAGTTCAGTCGTAATCTGCGGGTATTTGTCGGCGTGCTCGTCGCTGTGGGCGGCATCCTGAATATGGGAGTTTTCCTGCGGATCGAGGGTACGTTTCTCGCCATCATCTCCGGTATTTCGCTGAGCCACATCAAGGCCGTGATGAGCGCAATCCTGCTGCTGGAGCTGGTGTACACGGTGCTTGGCGGCATGGTGTCAATCGTTATTACTGACTTCATCCAGTTCGTGGCGCTCAGCATTGGAACGATCCTGGTGACAATCTGGTCGGTGCATGCCGCGGGTGTTTCCAACATGTACAACGCAGTGCGGCAAACGATGGGGTCGGGCGGGTTCAATCCGTTCACGAACAACGAATACGGCGCAGCCTACATCGCATTTCAGGTGCTGATCTGGCTGGCGGTGCATACCTGCTGGCAGACTACGGCGATGCGGAACTTTTCAACCCGCAGCCCGGAGATAAGCAAGCGCGTGTTTTCGTGGGCTGGCTTCATCTTTCTCGGACGCGGCATGATGCCGATGATGTGGGGCATCGCGGCGCTTTCCATGCTCGGCCCTAATCAGAATTCGCTTGAAGCCATGCCGCGCATGCTGGCGACGATCCTGCCTTCGGGTGTACTCGGTTTAGTGGTGGCGGGCATGCTGGCGGCGACCATGTCGGTGAACAGCTCGTATTTGCTGGGGTGGAGCGCGATCATTGCGCAGGACATCATCGGGCCGCTGCGCAAGAAGCCCCTCTCTTCATTGCAGCAGGTAATGCTGAATCGCGGCGCCAACCTGTTCGTGAGCCTGTTCGTAATGGTCTATGGCCTTTGGTACACGTTGCCGGGTCCGACGTACTTCTACCTGAACATGACCGCCTCGATTTACCTGTCGGGAACGCTGGTGGCGGTTGTCGCTGGGCTGTTCTGGAGCCGGGCTTCCACGCTGGGCGGATACTTGGCGATGGCAGGCGGTGCGGTCGCAACGATTGGATTTTTCTTCTTCAGGACGCCCGCGAGCTATGCCGGCGCGGGTGCGTTCGCGCTGGCAGGGATCGGGATGATCGTGGGGTCGCTGGTGACTGGGCGTAAGCAATCGGTGGCAGTCTCATAGGATTTCGTCATGCGTATTGTTCCTCGAGTGTTAGCTGTGATAGTTGCGGCGTTGCTCCTGTCGTTGTGTTCGCAGGCGGAGGACACGCCCGTCTATTTCTCACCTGACCCGGGCGCGGCAAACGTGGAGGTTCGGCCCGACGGATTCTTGCTTCACAACGCAGCGGTCTCGCTGAGCGGGCGAGTTTCGGGCGGACACGTTCAGGCACCGACATTTCTAAACCGCATGGTCGGTGGGATCCAGCAGGTCCCAATGCTTCCGTTCGCGCTGCTGCTCGGAGATGGCACGGTTCTCCCCGCTACGCGAATGAAGATTGTGTTGTCGCCCAGGGCGATTGCCCTCACGCCGAACGCGCAAGCATCGCGGCTGGCGGAGCGGATTCCGGGTAAAGCCGTCGTTACCGACCTGGAGGACGAGTCAGGACGTTTGCACGTAATCTGGCGGGTGATTCTGCGTAACGGCTCGAACTACGTGCGGCAGGAAGTGACAGTGACAGCGAAGTCGGTGGACGTTCCGGTTCGCGAAGTGAGAATGGTCGACTTTCACGCTCCCTACGCTCAGGTACTTGGGATGGTAAAAGGTTCGCCGGTGATAGCGGGCCTGCTGTTTGCCGGCATGGAGGATCCGCTGTCGTCGTGCGCGGTGGCGGGTGAGCGGGTGCGTTGCTGGATTGAGCGCGAGCTGCCGCTTAAGGCCGGCCAGGCTGTCACCTACAGCTCCGTGGTCGGCGTCACCGCGGGCGGTCAGTTGCGGCGCGGCTTTCTTCACTACGTCGAGCGGGAGCGGGCGCACCCGTATCGCACGTTCCTGAATTACAACTCGTGGTACGACCTTGGCTACTTCAGCAGGTACGACGAGGCAGGCGCGTTGAACGTCATCAATGCATTCGGAACCGAACTCACGAAGAAACGCGGTGTACCCATTGCATCGTTTCTTTTTGATGATGGCTGGGACGATCCGGCGACGCTTTGGCAGTTCAATTCTGGCTTTCCGAATGGATTCGCTCGATTGAAGGACACTGCGGCTTCGTACGGCACTGCGCCGGGGGTGTGGCTGTCGCCCTGGGGAGGCTATGGCAAGCCCAAGCAGCAGCGCGTGGCGGCAGGGCAAAGCGCGGGATACGAAATTGTGGACAAGGGGTTTGCGCTCTCCGGTCCCAAGTATTACGAGGCGTTTCGCGATGCCTGTCTGCGCTTCGTGCGCGAATACGGGGTGAATCAGTTCAAGTTCGACGGCACAGGAAACGCCGATCGCGTAGTTCCTGGCAGCAGATTTGACAGCGATTTTGCGGCCGCGGTACACCTTATCGGCGAATTGCGAGCGCTGAAGCCGGACCTCTACATCAACTTAACGACCGGCACGTATCCCTCACCGTTCTGGCTGCGCTACGCCGATTCGATCTGGCGCGGCGGCGAGGATCATGACTTCCTGGGCGTGGGTCCAAAGCGCGAGCAGTGGATCACCTATCGTGATGCCGATACCTACGAGCATGTGGTGCTGGCCGGACCGCTATTCCCAGTGAGTTCGCTGATGCTGCACGGCATCATCTATGCGCGATACGCCAAGAACCTCGATACCGATCCTCAGAACGACTTTACGAATGAGGTGCACGACTATTTTGGCAACGGTACCCAGTTGCAGGAAATGTACGTTACTCCGTCGCTGCTCTCGCAGGCCAATTGGGACACGCTGGCGGAGGCGGTAGCATGGTCGCGCGCCAACGCCGATGTGCTGGTGGACACACATTGGATCGGTGGCGATCCGTCGCTGCTCGAGGTGTACGGATGGGCGTCGTGGAGTCCGAAGAAGGCGGTGCTTGTGTTACGCAATCCCTCGGACAAGCCACAGGAGATCAGCGTCGATATCGCTCGGGCGTTCGAGCTGCCAACGAAGGCAGCGGCTTCGTACGAACTGCGGAGTCCGTGGAAGGAAGACCGCCTGCTGCCGAGCGTACGCGTGAAGGCCGGCGAGCCGCACTCATTCGCGTTGAAGCCATTTGAGGTGCTGGTGCTGAACGGCGTGCCGGTACCGTGAGCGCGGCCAACGCTTTCCAATTAGCCGTGTGTGTGCTTTTCGGGCATGCCGAAGTTCTTCGCTGTGTCGTTGCCGAAATCGAATTCGATGACCACGGCGGGTTCGTCACCGACGACAAATCCGTCATGACCCGGCTCGATGCTCAGCACCGCGGGTGCGCGGAAGTCGAGGATACAGCCGTCGGGAAACTCCATGTGAATTGTGCCGCGTGCTAGGAAGCCAACATGCGCATGCATGCAGTAATCCGTGCCTACCTCGGGCTTCATATGTTTCGACCAGCGAAACCCGACGGGATAGACCACGCGTTTCACGCGTGAACTGCCTACAGTGACGATGTCGAGCTGCACGCCGCCGACTTCGCGGTGATCGGCACCTCGGATGGATGCCAGTAGTACGTCGTTGTCTGCCATCGCAATCGTTCTCCTTCGCCCACGGCCCGAGACACAAGACTAATTTCTAGCCAGGGTAGGTTCGGCCTTGCTCGATCCAGGTGCTGATTTCGCCCGGCGTGGCGCCAGTCTGGCGCAGGTGCTCGCGCAGCTCATCCTCGGGCATTGCCGCCGAAGCCGACTTAATCATATGCTCCCCGAAATCGATGCCTATCACAATGAATAATTCCGGCTTCGCGCCTTTTACCTGAATCACCCTGTATTTCGTCGCCATTCTGTCTCCTCGAATCGCAATGGTACCACTGCCGGCGGCAGCGGAATTCAGAGCAACATCATACAGGGAATTTCACGGATTTCCTGCGGCGGAAGTCACAAGCCGGGCCAGCCACCCCACGACCGGATCAATTTCCAGGCGCCAGTATTGTCTGGGAGGTTAGAACAAACTGCGTCAACTGGTGGACAATGGAACAAGGGGGATCAATGTGAACGACCCATCGGTGTCACCTCTGAAGGGCTCTGTGCTGGGCATCGTACTGCACGATGTATGCGAAGAGATCCGATTGGAAGAGCTTCGCCGGATTCTCGACGCCAAGCGCACGGCGCCGGTCTTCAAACACGCCACGCCAGATTATGTGCGATTCGAGAACCCTCCGGTGGTCGAGACACTGGACCCAATTGAATTGAGCAGCGGTGCGGGGGTGCAGCCCCAGGTCAAGTATTACGACTACGGCGTGGTGAGCGTGCTGATCGAGCTGCCGTTTGAGGGTGACTGGCAATCGCTGATCAGCCTGTCCGCGCGTTGGGTGCCGAATGCGGAGTTGGAGCGGCTGGCCGAGGACATTGTTCGGCGGCGACTGCTCAAAATCGAGCCGGCTCTGGTGCGTCCATACGAGCACTGGCTGTCGGAGGACTATTACATCTTCCATCTGAACGAAGTCGAGGGCTCGCCGGAGGGCGTCGAATTGCTGGGGCAGCGTGGCCCGCAGATTGCGCAAATTGTCTGCGGTGAAGCTACCGAACTGTCACGGACCGAGCGGGACGACGTGCTGCAGGCCAGCCTATCGTATTATCCGCGCGACCTTGTCGTCATCGGCTGGAACGCGGCGCTGATTTACGACACGCACGCCGGGGCCGTGACGTCGGTGGAGATCCTGGAGTATGTGAACTCGCAGTTGCTCGAGTTCCGCCACTACGACGAGCTGCTGACACGCGAACTGGATGGCGTGTACAAGTCGCTGAAGTCGCGTGCCAGCTTCTGGCGCCGCTGGCAGATGCGGCGTGAAGCGACGCGCTTGAATACGGTGGCGCTCGAAGTGACCGACCTGGTGGAGCGTTGCGACACGGCGATCAAGTTCGTCAGCGACATGTTTGCGGCGCGGCTGTACCGGCTGGCAGTCAGCAAGGTCGGCGTGCCCGAATACCAGAACCTGGTCAATGAGAAGCTCAAGATGACCGAAGGCGTCTACCGCTTCTTCATCGATGAATTTCACCAGAGCAGCGGATTTGTACTGGAAGTGATGGTGGTGGTCATACTGATCATCGATCTGGTCTTCCTGTTTCGCGGCAAAGGGTGAAATTCTTCCCGAGCTAGGGGAGGGTCGCCTCGAGTTCCGCGGCGAGAACCTCGTCGATGACGAGATAGTTGATCAGGCCCTGTCTGACGAGCTCGCGGATGGCGGTAGCCCGCTTTGTTCCGCCGCTCACCACTACCACCCCCGGCGGGCCGGTAAGCGGGTCCACGCCCCGTTGCGCGCATTTTTGCAGGTGTTCAATCCGCAGTCCGGTCCAACTCTCCCGCACGATGTCCAATTGTTCGTCCTGAGCGCGGGTCAGATTTTCGCGGGGAATGCAGACTCCGCCGACTTCAGCCGCTAGCATGGCGCTCAGGTCGTGATAGTGCACGCTCATCTTCTCGAAGAGCACGCCGCGGCCAAAGCCGAGAGGCCGGTCACAGGAGCCGACCGAGGTGAGAATCATGTCGAGTTCCTCGGCCTTGGGGATCGCCCGCCGCGAGCGGCGGGACGAACGATTCGCGCCGGGGTTGTGGCCGAAGACATCGAGATAGTCTTTGACCAGTTCAATCAGCTTCCATACGCCCTCTCGTTCCGCTTCGGCAAATTCGTCGGGTATGAACGCTGGGACCATGGCGAGGGAAGGCGCTTCGTAGGTTGGCCCATTCACGGCGGCGCCCAACTCGCGAGCGAGGCTCGACGACGAGTATCTGCGCCGCTCGCGCCCCAGGGGTTCGCCGCTGAGGGGGATGAATTCAATCGGCTCCTTGGTCCAAGGTTTGGGATACGGCAAAGCGCTTAGTGCCGCGACCACGGCCTCCAGCATGCCTCCCCAGGTAAGTCCGCAGCTGCCTGCCCGTCGCAGCAGTGTCCTCACGAGCGGTGCGGCAATCTCACCCAGTTTCTCCATACGTGCGCGGTCGTCTTTACAATGACCGCAGCAAAACACGCGGAGTGTCAGCTTGCCGGCGTGCTCGTGGCGCTCCGCGAGCTTGTTGAGTTTGTCGAGCAATGGTTTGTGGGTCAGCCGCTGTTGCACCTTGCGCATCATCGCCGGCCCCACTCGTTTTCGCAGGAAGGTAAGTTCAGTGCGCAGATATTTCTGCCTGGCCTCAATCAGGTTTCTGGCGACTGCGACCTCACTTATATCGAGCTCCTCGGAGATCCGGTTGTTACGTTTGCCTTGTGCCGCGAGGTACGCAGTGGCGATTACTTCAATGTCCTTTTCCGCGGATCGCTTGCGTGGCATTCGAGGCTCCATCGTGAAAATAATTAACCCTTACGGCAGGAAAGGAATTTCTTTGCGGGCTCGGTCTCTCGCATTTTAAAACAGCCACCTCTGGTGTAGGGTCTCCTCAATTGCCGGGGCCTCTCTCTCAGGTTTGTCGGGCCTCGTGAGTGCGAACTCCCGCTCTCCGCCCCCGGCTTGGTTGCCTTCCCGGCCTGCAGGTGGAGCAGGCTAAGGAGCATACCGTGAGCGATCGAAATGATTCGCTTCGCCGGAAAGTCGCGCAGTTGCGCGCCGAGCTTGCCGCGCTTCGTTCTGAATACAAACGTGTGCTGGCAATGCTGGAGCGCCTCAATCTGCAGGTCGATAGCTTCAGCGACCTGCTCGAAATGTCCCCCGACATCCCGGGTCCCGACCAAGGGCACAATTCAGCATATACCCGCGGTCAATCCCCGCCGGTGTCGTCTTCGGCCTACGAGGTTCGTTGCGTCGAGGTGTTCGGACTGGCCGATGGTGCGGCACAGGTGCGCATCGACGACGGCGTTCCCTTCCGTCTGCCATGCGGCGCGGTGGATTTTCTCATCTTCCTGGCCTCCGCTCCAGCCGCGCAAGATGGTCTGCCGGAATGGCGTTCGCGCTATGCGGTTCGCTCCTGGCTGGAGGAGCGGATTGAACGCGAGGTGCCAGCCAGGTTGGTGAACCATCGCGTTCACACCTTGCGCAAGCACTTGCGCGCCGCGGGGGTCAAGAAGCATGTGGTGCACACGCATCCGAAACTCGGGGTGCGCTTCGCTTTGCGCAATCCCGAGTCGGGGTTGCTACGCCGCGTGCTGGGTGGCAGTAACTGACGATGACCGGATTTTGTTGGCGGCGCTGCGCTTAGCGCCGCCAATGCGCCAGTTGCCCGCGGTCGCGTGCCTATGCGACCAGAATTGGTTTCTGGAGGCTCCGATGGCCCGCTTGTTTGGTCGCGATCTCACTTTGCACTGGAGGCCTTTCCCGCTGCCGCTTTCTGGTTCTGATCTGCTGGCCCTGTTCTTGCCGGCTGACGCTACCCACAACTCGGAGGCGGTCGATCCTGGCTGCGCCCCTCGCCTTCTCTCCTTCCGCGCCGGCGCCGCCGAGCGCTGGGCGGTGGTGGCCGGCCACGACGCTTTGGTGCGTATCAACGGCTGGCCGGTCGGTGCGCCGGGCGTCCGCGTCCTCGAACACAAGGATGAAATCTCGCTGTCGGCGCTGGGTTCTGTCTTCTTTTCGGCTGAAAAGCTGGCGGAGGTGCGCCCGTTCCCGGGCGGCAACCGTGCGGTGTTCTGCGGCCGCTGTCGGAACGAGGTCAAGGCCGGCCACGAGAGCGTTGCGTGCCCGGGGTGCGGAGTGATTTTCCACATGATAGAGAGCTCTCTCTGCTTCAACTACACCCCGGACTGCCCTCTCTGTGGACATCCCACGGCGCTGGATGCCGGTCTTCTGTGGGCGCCTGAGGAGTGACGTATGTCTGACGTAGTCGGTTTGCACGTTGTGGTGGTCGGGTTGGGTGCGGTCGGGTCGTTCTTCTTGGCGTTGCTGGCGCGCCTCCCGCGGGTGGCGCGGGTCACGCTGGTCGATTTTGACCGCTACACCGCCGCCAACCTGCGCAGCCAGCTTATCTATGGCTGTGACGTGGGCGAGCTGAAGGCTGCGGCACAGGCGCGAAGAATGCGGGCGGCGAATCCCCGGCTAGAGGTATGCGCCATTCCCGAGCGTGTCGAGAACGTGCCCATGGGCCGGCTGCGCGGCGACCTGATCGTCGGCTGTACCGACACCAAAGTCTCGCGCCAGTTTTTGTCGGAATTGGCTTTTCGTTTGGGTGTTCCGTTTCTCGATTCGGGTGTCCTTGGCGCACAACATCTCGCGCGAGCGAGCGTGTTCTTCCCGGGACCCGGCGCTCCGTGTGGCGAGTGCAGTTGGGATACCGCAGCCTACGCGCTGCTCGAAACCGAATACCCTTGCGGCGCGCCGGAGGCGTCCGCTGCCCCGTCGGACACGGGCACGGTCCTGGCGGCTCTGGCGGCGGGTTTGCTGGCCAACGAGTGCGAGAAGTTGATGGCGGATGGCGGCTCGCGCCCGGCCGCGGGCTATCAGGTGACGCTCGACGCGGGCACGATTCGCCTCACCACAACGTCGTTCTCCCGCGCGAACACTTGCCGGTTCGACCATGCTGTGTGGCAGATCGCTCCGCTGCGTCGCTCGCTGCGGGCTTTCACTGTGGCCGACGCGTTGGCCACAGTTGGCGCGTTCCGCGTGCCGGGGCATCGTTTCACGCTGTGTTCGGCTTGTCCGCGATGTGGCCATCGCCTCACTGGATTGCGCCTCGACCGGCCTCGCTCGGTGTGTCCTGAATGCGGCGTTCGCATGACCGCGCCCGACTTCGGCTCGCTGCTCGATGGGTTGACGCCGTCGTTGTCGCCGGAGCATCTCGGTCTCAGCCTCGCGCAGGTTGGCCTGCTGGGCGGCGATGTGCTGGTCGGGGCGGAAAAGAAATTCGAGCTTGTTGCGGAGGACCTGTGATTCAGACTGACGAAATTCGGGACCCCATCTATGGCAACTTCATGCAGAAGCAGCGTGAAGAAGGCGCGGCCCTGGCGGCGGCCAGCGATCTGCTCGAACTGGAGGAACATCCTTTCCCTCCGCCGTCATTCCTGGCGACCTTTCGCTGCAAAGGCCTGGTGCGCACGCTCGCTGGGGCTGTCGAAGAGGCGGACTATTTCCAGGCCGGGATCTGGATGCCCCCGGACTACCTTCGCCGGGCTGACCCTTTCGAGTTGCTTCGCTGGTTCGGCCCTCCGAATGTCTGGCACCCGAACATCAGCAACACATTGCCTCTGATTTGTGTCGGACGGATCGCGCCAGGCATGCCGCTGGTGGACATCCTGTACCAAATTTTCGAAATTATCACCTACACGAAGTACACGCCGCTGGAGAACGACTGTCTCAACAAAGAATGTTGCGGCTGGGCGCGGGAGAACGCGGCCCGTTTCCCCGTGGACCGCAGGCCGTTAAAACGCCGCCCGCTGAACTTGGAGGTGTCGACATTATGACTCTGCTTCTCTCTTCGCCGGTGTGCTCGGGTGTTGCGGCTGCGTTGCGGCGGTCCTCGCCGTTCATTCGCGAATTAGCTGAAGGCCAGTGGGATTTGGTGTTGCCGGGCCTCGCTCCATCGCCAGTCACGGCACGGTTGGCGGATTCCTTCTTGCTGTTTGACGTTTCGGCGCCCGCGGCCCTTGAGTTGGCGCACGCCCTCCGGTGGTTGCGCTGGAACTCGTCGCTTTCCGGCAACGCGAAGATTGTTTTGGCGGCAAACCCGTGGCGCGTGCGGCTTCGTGCCGAGCTTGCGCTGGACGACGACGCGGACTTGGGGGCGCGCGTGAGCGTGTCTTTGCTGGGACTGCAGGCCGCCTGCCGTCTGCTGTCGCAAGACGACGCTGGTGTCGAGGCCGCGCAGCCGTCGCGCGATTCTTCCGCGCGTCCCTCTGCGTCTTCGCCGCGGGTTTTCTCCCTGCTGCGCGAGTTAGGCCGCAACTTCACCGAGCGGTCGGCGCAGATTGCGTCGGTCGATCTGCCGGGACGCGGCGGCAGCAGCCGTGTGCTGCTTGAAGAGAGTTCCGCGGGGCTGCGCGCTTCGACTGATTTTGTGAGTATTCCTTCGCCTGACGGACAGTGTCCCCTTGCGGTCGCCGTGCTGTTGCTCTCCGCCGGCGGCGCGTTGCGCCTGGCGCGTCCCTTTGCTGCGCATGCGGGCGACGAGCTTGCCTGCGGATTTGAGGTCCGGTTCGACGGCGAAACCACCGCCGCCGAACTTGAACACGGACTCGAGGCCCTTGCCGTTGCTGCATGGACGTGCAAGGAAGAGGCGCTTTGCCTCCTCGACCACGCGGCGGCCGAAAGTTATCTGGCTCTCCGTAACCTTCCACCAACGTTCGCCAAAGAGGAGTCCCACCATGGGTAAACCCGAAACCACCACCGGCCTGTCACTGACCGTCAGCGACGTGACGGGACAAAAGATCTTCGTCGTGGCCAACGCCCCGGCGGAGGGGACCGTCGGTGAATTGATCCAGGACATGCTCGGCAAGATGTCGCTGCCTCAGTCTGACACCGGCGGCCGTCCGCTGAACTACCACGCGCGACTCGAACGTGAGGGCCGCCATCTGCACGCGTCTGAACGCTTGGGCGAAGTACTGCAGATGGAAGATCACATCTCGCTGTTGCCCAACATCGACGCCGGCCTGCGTGTGTAGGCCGGCGCCGCAGGGAGGCGGTCCCGTGCTTAAGACTGGATACAAATTCGCGCTCGTGATGTTCGACAGTGAAGGCGCGCCATTGGGGAGCGCCGCGGTGGAGCCAGACTGGGAGCCAGCTGTGCAATGGGCTCGCTTCTGGTTCCAGCGTCGGGGCGAACTTTCGTTCCGCGATGGCAACGGGGCCGTCTCCATTCTCCCGCTCTGGGACCGCGAAGCCCACGAGCCCTACTGTCGCGGGTTTCGCGTCTCGTTTGCGCGCGAAGGCCGGCCGGCCTGCACGTCCGATTTTCCCGTCAACTACGTTCGCCGCCTGGCGGCGAAGGCGGCTGCCGTCTTCGTCGAGAAGGGCGAGCTCCAGCAAGGCGAGACCTTTCGTTACGTGGTGGTTGCGCTGGCCGGGAGCGAGAAGACCGAAGCTGTTCCGCCGAGCGGCATGCAGGTGCAGGAGCGGGTAGTGACCCTACCCGTGCAGGAATCGTCGCTAGCTGATTGGCAACGGCGCTCGACGCCCATCGGCCACATCGATCCCGACGACTTTCCGATTTTCGTTCCGCAGTATGTGTTGGACCAGGTGGCGGAGCAAACGCTGGCTGAGCGCGGGCGCGAGACCGGTGGAATCCTTATCGGCAGGCTTCACCGGGATATTGCGGTCCCAGAGATCTTTGCCGAGATTACCGCGATGATTCCGGCCGAGTACACCGAAGGCGACGCCGTGAAACTCACTTTCACCGCCGATACCTGGGTGGCTGTGAACAACGCCATCAAACTGCGGGGAGCTAATGAGATCTACGGCGGGTATTTCCACAGTCATCCGGTATCTGAGTGGTGCAAATCGCGCGAGTGCTCACTCGAGAAGCAAACTAACTGCAAGCTCGCCAAGGACTTCTTCAGCGCTGACGACGAGGCGGTGATGCGCGCCGTGTTTCCGCGTGGCCACAGCGTCGCCTTGGTGGCCAACGACACCGCGTTCCAAGACCTGACTTTCAGCTGGTTTGGCTGGCGGGAAGGTTGCATTCAGCCTCGCGGCTACTACCTTTTGGGGGACCACAATGCAACGTAGATCAGTTCAATCCGAAATTCCCATGGAGCTGGTCCTGGGCCGGCTTGCGGCCTTGCTCGAATCTGGCTTGCCGCTCGAGGACAAGATGCGGCATGTGGCGGCTATGCGCGCTGGCGCCGCGCCGGCAGCCGAGGACATCGACCGATACCTCATCGAGCGCGTGGGCCAACTGTATCAAGGGCTTGAGGGCGCGCAGCTCAAGCAGGGCGAGTTGCGCGAGCTATTGGAGAAGCTTACCGCGCCGCCGTTCTTTCCCGCCATCTACCACAACACGGTGATCAGCGGGAGCGCTCCCGCGGCGATGGTCCGCTTCGGTCAAGAGACTCGCGTAGTCGGATTCGGGGACGAGGTCAACAGCGGCGATCTTGTTCCGGGTGACGAAGTTTTGCTGTCGAGCGAGCGCAATTTCATCGTCCGCAAAGCGCAAGGCGGCTGCTTTGATTGCGGCGAACTGACGACGTTTTCCCGTTTTTTAGAAGATGGCGGCCGCGCCGTTGTGAAGTCGCGTGAGGAGGAGTTTGTGGTAATTCTCACATCGTCGTTGCGGGCTGCAGGGCTGAAAGCCGGCGACGAGCTTCGGTGTGACCGCAGCCTCGGCATTGCCTTCGAGAAAGTGGAACGCTCGCGCGGCGACGAGTTCTTCCTGCAGGAGACGCCACAGGAGTCGTTCGCACAAATCGGCGGCCTCGACCGGGAGATCGAGCAGATCAAGCAAATGTTTGCGCTGCACTGCTTCCACGGCGACGTGGTGAGCAAGTACCAGCTCAAACGCAAGCGCTCGTTGCTGCTGTACGGGCCGAGCGGCACGGGCAAGACCTTGCTCGCTCGCGCGCTGGCCAACTGGCTGGCGGAGTCGTCGAAGCGGAAACGTGCGCGCTTTGGCAGTATCGCGCCGGGCGCGCTGAAGTCGATGTGGTACGGGCAGACCGAGCAGAAGATCCGCGAAGTTTTTCGCGTAGCCCGCGAAGCGTCCGCGGAGGACCCGGAAATTCCGACGGTCCTCTTCGTGGACGAGATCGATTCGCTGGGTTCGATGCGTGGGGAATCCGTTCATCGCATCGACGACCACGTGCTCAATGCGTTCATGGCAGAACTGAGTGGCCTTGAGGACCGGGGCAATGTCGTGTTGGTGGCCGCCACCAACCTGCTGTCGCATCTGGATTCCGCGATGGTTCGCGGCGGGCGCCTCGGAGACCTGGTCCTGAAGATCCCGCGCCCCAACCGCAAGGCGGCGCGCGCCATCTTTCATCGCCACATGCCTGAGACTATTCCTTACGCGTGCAACGGTGAAGACCCGCTGGCGGCTCGGCAGGCCATCATCGACTCGGCGGTATCGCTGATCTTCGCTGCCAACGAAGACAGCGAGCTGGCGC
This sequence comes from uncultured Acidobacteriaceae bacterium, assembly GCA_963751155.1. Taxonomy (GTDB): domain Bacteria; phylum Acidobacteriota; class Terriglobia; order Terriglobales; family Acidobacteriaceae; genus DASRAA01. The sequence continues at coordinate 88,742 of CAVVTL010000032.1, forward strand.
ATGTGACCTTTCGCGATGGCAAGCGCCGTCCGGTGCGGGCCGGCGAGATGATCAACGGCGCAGAGATTGCGGCCATCGCGCAGTCTGCCATTGAGCGCGCCTGTGCGCGGGAGACCCGCCAGGGCGAAGGCGGCGTCGAACTGCAGGACGTTCTTGCGGGTGTGGGCACGTTCCTGGAGAAGAGCACGCGCGTTCTCACTCCGGCGAACTGCCGCCACTACCTCGAAGACCTGCCGCAGGACGTCGATGTGGTGCGGGTCGAGCCGGTGCAACGCAAGGCGCATAACCGTCTGCAGTATTTCCATGAGGTGGCTTAAGTGATGCGTGACCTGATTCGCGATTCTTCTCCGCCCCGCTTGCTGAAAGTCTGCGGTGCCGACTTCGAGCTGGGCAATTTCATCCTCGGCGTGAACGATTCCGCCGGCAGCGGCCGCGAGGCATCGCGTGCGCTGCTGGCGGCCATCGAAGGGCTGCCCCGCCGGGACGCAACCCGCTACACCGCGCCTCCGGCCAACTGGCAGTCTGTGGTCTACGGCGGCCGTCCGGGCGCCGGCGTTCAACACGTTCGCTGCTCGGGCGAGGACGGCTACCATCCGCAGGACTGGGGCCGGAAGTTCCTGGCTGAAAACGGAGGTGCGGCTTATATTGACCTCGACCATTGTGAGCTTTGTCTGCCCGAGGTGACGAACGCATGGGATCATGCCTCGGCCACGCACGCCATGCTGCGCATCGCGCGCGCAGCGCTACGTCGTGCGAATGACGAGCAACCTGACGGCCACAAAATCCAGGTGCTGGTCAACAACAGCGACGGCCAGGGGAATTCCTATGGCTCGCACCTGAATTTCCTCATCACGCGACGGGCGTTTGAAAACATCTTTCGGCGCAAATCGCACTACCTGCCGTACCTGGCGTCGTTCCAGGTGTCGAGCCTGGTGTACACCGGACAGGGCAAAGTGGGAGCAGAGAACGGCGCACCGTACACACCATTCCAGCTTTCGCAACGCGCCGATTTCTTCGAACGCCTTTCGAGTTATCCCACCACGTTTCAACGCGGGATCGTGAATGAACGCGATGAAGCCCTCTCAGGCAAGCTCGGAAACTCGTCGCGACCGGACGCTCCAGCGCGCCTGCACTCCATCTTCTTCGATAACTCACTGGCGCATGGCTCGTGCCTGCTGAAGGTCGGCGTGATGCAGATTGTACTGGCGATGTTGGAGGCGGAGCACTGCGATCCCGCGCTCATCCTCGACGATCCCGTCGAGGCGGTGGTCCGGGTCAGCCATGACCCGACGCTTCAGGCGTGCGTCGAACTCGCCTCAGGCCAGCTCCTGACTGCTGTCGAGTTGCAGCTACGCTTTCTCGCAGGCGCCCGGCGATTCGCCGCGCAGGAGGGATTCGACGGCATTGTTCCACGATCCGCCGAAATTCTCGACTTATGGGAAGACACCCTGACCAAGCTCCAGTCGGGCGGTCTGCAAAAGCTGGCGCCTCGCTTGGACTGGATTATGAAGCTGGCGACGCTGGAGCGCGCACTCGACCAGCGCCCCGAACTCGACTGGGGATCGCCCGAGATCAAGCTGCTCGACCACCTCTACTCCAGCCTCGACGACGATGGCCTTTATTGGGCCTACGAGAAGAGCGGTTTCGCCGAGTGCCTGCTGGACGAGGATCGCGTCGAAGAACTCACCACGACTCCGCCCGACGACACCCGCGCGTGGACGCGGGCGATGCTGCTGCGTTGCTCCGGCGACGCCGAAATCGACAGCGTCGATTGGGATTCGGTGGGATTCAAGCTGCGCGGCAAAAACTATTGGCCCACCTATCGCAAGGTCGGTCTTGGCGATCCGCTGAGGCTTACTCGTGCGGCAGCCGAGCCACTGTTTCGTGAGGCCGAATCGCTCAGCGGCCTGCTTGATGTCATCGACTCGGCCGTAGGCGAGAACAACGCGTTCACCGAAAACTCCGCGGACAAGCCACAGGAGTCCGTCCACTAATCCACCAGCACAAGGAGGCAACACCATGCGGTTCTTACTGAGGCAAGACGATCGCCAGGCACTTGGCGGCGGTGGCGACGGCTCCGACAGTGGGCTCAACTCCATTCGCGCCGAGGGCGAAGATCTCCTGTCGGCGGCGGATGCGCACATCCAGCGCACACTGGGTAACGGCAACAGTGAGACCTTCCTGCGGCAGGCTCGTCAGCAGGGCGGCGAGTGACGGTGAACAACCGGGAACGAATCTTCGGAGCAGAGACGGAATACGCGCTCGCCGTGCTGCAAGACGGCGTGGCCGTCGAGCGCATGACCGTCTTGCAGGCCATGATGCAGGCCGCGCGCCGGCAACTGGTGCATCTGCCAGACCTCTGTTCGGGCGGAATGTTCCTGTCCAACGGCGGCCGCCTATACGTGGATTGTGGAGAGCATTACGAATTTGCCTCGCCCGAGTGCTCGGACCCGCGCGATTTAGTGCGCTATGTCCTCGCCGGACACCGCATTCTCGGGGACCTGGCCGCCGCTGCTCAAGCCGTCCGTCCGCCGGGCACCGAGGTGTTGTGCTTTCGCTGCAACGTGGACTACTGCAGCGACTCGCTTAATACCTGGGGCGCACATGAGTCGTACCTCCATCAATCCGATCCCGTCGAGATGCAGGCCCACATGATTCCCCACCTGGTGTCGCGAATCATTTACACCGGCGCCGGTGGATTCAATCCGCTCGCGCCCGGACTCGAGTTCTCGCTCTCTCCGCGGGCGGCACACTTTCGCCGCGTCGTCGGGTCTGACAGCACCTCCGATCGCGCCATCTTCCACACCAAGGACGAATCACTTTCGCACGGCGGCTGCCACCGGCTGCATATCATCTGCGGCGAGAGCCTGTGCTCCGAGACCGCGCTTTTCCTGAAGTTCGGCGTTACCGCGCTGATCGTGGCAATGGCCGAGAACGGTCTATCTCCCGGCGCCGAAATGCAGTTCGAGGCCCCGCTCGAAGCGCTGCGTACCTTCGCTGCCGACCCATCGTGCCGGAAAACCGTGCGCATGAAGAATTGGCAGCGGATGACGGCGATCGACATCCAGCGGCGTTACCTCGAAGCGGCCGAATCGCACCTTGGTGCGACCTCTCTGCCGGCGTGGGCGGTGGATGTATGCCGGGTGTGGCGCGATGTCCTCGACCGCCTCACTGCCGACCCGCGCTCCACCAGTCGCCTGCTCGACTGGAGCTTGAAGCTTTCGCTCTACGCCGACCAGGCCGCAAAGATAGGTATTCCCTGGGAGCGGCTGACGTTCTGGAATGAGATCGCAAACCGGCTGAAGAATGCGCTGAAGCAGGCCCACTGCCCGGTCGGAGATTTGCCGCTGAACCTCATCACCGGACCGGAAAGCCCCATCCCGGAAGAAGCCGACCGGCTCACTCGTTTCCTGGAGTCGAAAGGCATGAACTGGGAAGAACTGCAGAGGATTCTCCGCGACCGCCATCGCCTCTTTGAAATTGACATGCGTTTCGGCCAGCTAGGTCCGCAGGGGATATTCCACTCGCTGGATGCGGCGGGGCTGCTGCATCACCACATTCACGGCGTGGGCGACGCGGCGGAGGCCGTCACCTCTCCGCCCGCCACAGGCCGCGCCCGCATTCGCGGCGATGCTATTCGCCGCCTGACACAGGAGAAAGGCGACTGGCGCTGCGACTGGCAATGTATCGCCAATTATGACGACGGCCGTACCCTCGATCTGTCGAATCCTCGTATTGAAGAAGAAATCTGGAAAGCGGCGCCGGAGCCAGGTGTCGACGTCTTTCAGAGGCACGAGCAATCGCGCATCCAGCAACTTCTGGACAGTATGAGGCGGCGCGCGCTGTAACGATCAGGAAGAGATCGATCGTGGGCTCTTTGTAATGGCGGAGGGAGAGGGATTCGAACCCCCGGTACCCTTTCAGGTACAGCGGTTTTCAAGACCGCCTGTTTCAACCGCTCACACATCCCTCCGCAGGGGCGAGTCGAGTGCACCTTCTGTCCCTATTGTAAGGCCTCTCACGGCGGCCCGCGCCAATGTGATCGGCAAGAAAAAAGGCCGGGAGCGAGGCTCCCGGCCGCTGAACCGCTTCGGGCTTTAGAAGCTCACGCGCAGACCAAACTGAATCTGGCGCATGAAGGTGCTGTTGCCATACGATACCGAGCCGGGCAACGTTCCCCATCCAGCGGGATTGCTGGTGTCGAGGTACTCGCCGGACGGATCGCCCAACTGATTGTGGTTGAATACGTTGGTGAACACAGTTTGGAATTGGACGTTTAATCGCTCGGTGACCTTGAACTGTTTCTTGATGCTCAAGTCCACGTTCCAGTAGGGCAAGCCGCGGCAAACGCCGACGCCGCCATCATGCGTGTCATAGCCCAGGATGGGTTGGCGGATGTTGTTTAGTGCGGCTCCCGGATTCGAGAACATATTCAGCCCGTAGCCCGAAGTGCCGACCCCGCCCGTTCCGGCGACATTGTAGTGTGCCGAAGCGTTCCCGGCGCACATCGAGGGCGTGATCGGGATCGCGTTCTCCGAAGTGCCGTAGCCAAAGAAGTTGCTCGAATCTCCTTCGCCGAATGCCTGGCCGCCGCCATTGATGGTGCCCAACGTGAGAGGCAAGGCACTGCCGGCGGTGAATACCGGAGCGATGGTCCAGCCTCCCAGTACATGGCCCATGAAGCCTGACTGCGACTTGTAGTAGTTGGGTTGATAGACGAAGAACAGGTTATAGACGAACCGGCGGTCAAAATCCTGGTATCCGTAACCCGTGCGGAGGTTAAACGGATCCGGCGCCGTTGCCGCGCTGGTGGCCTGCACTTCGGCACCGGTGCCGAGCGCCTTGCTCCAAGTGAAGTTTGACTGTGTTGTGAACCCGTGCCAGTTTTGCGTTTTAATCGTGACAAACAACGCGTTGTAGTTGCCGTAGCCAACGCTTGCGTTCATGCCCACGCCGCTGCTGAGCTGTCCGTTGGCTCCGTACGGGCCGGCCAGTGGAGTGTTCATCATGCTGCGCGGGAAGTTGAATCCGCCGTTATCCAGATCGCTCCATAGGCTCCACACGTTCTGGATGGAGAGATTGCCCGTGCCGTTGTTGCCTTCTTGGGCGATAACAGCTTGGGTGCAATTGGCGTAACCGTTGCAGTAGCCGGTTCCCGCTAAGGCGGTTTCAAAGAAGGGCTGGGGTGCTACCGCGTTGGCATTGCCCGCGCAGTTCCCGCCGCCCATGTTGGCCGGGTTCCCATTGCCGCAGTATCCGATCACCGTGTTGGCATAAGCTTTCGCAAAGCTCTGGCCACCCAGCGTCATCATGTACGGCACAGCGTTCAGGTTGATAGGCAGGTACTCGTTCTTGATGATGCGGCCAATGTAGCCCATCTCAAAGCTGACGTTGTTGTTGATCTGGCGTGCGAAAGTTAGGGTAAACGAGTGAATGTGGTTGGGCCGGAAGTTCGGATCCAGCCCTTCGCCCGCGCCTGCGGCAACGCCGTTCACGCCGGGATACAACGGCTGGGGCAAGGTTTGGGTTGCTTGCGGCAACGGTGCAACCAGGCCGTCGGTTTGGACTCGGAACGCGGTCGCGGGGTTGGCGCCGGGCGCGCAGGTTCCGTTGGCCAGCACGCTGGTGCACTGTACCGCCTGAATCAAGCCGGTGCCCAGCAGGGGAACCAGCACTAAGTCCACGCCGTTCAGACGACCGTAGGTGAGGCCGTAGCCGCCGCGGATGACAGTCCGACCATCCCCAAAGACATCCCACGCGCCGGCCAGGCGCGGACTCCACTCGCCGTAGTACGGGTTGTAGATGTACGAAGGATGGTTGGATACGTTGCCAAGCAGAGCAAAACCCACGGTCGGGTTGTACACCTGCCCCTGCAGGGCGTCCTGGGCTCGGGTGTTTAGGTATTGCTCCGTGCTGATTGCTGTGCCGTCTGGTCCCACGAAAGCAACCTGTTTTCCAGTCGCCTCTTTGGGTGGCATTTCCAGCGTCCAGCCCAAGCCGTAAGTCAAGGTGAACCGAGGCGACACTCGCCAGGTGTCACCGCCGTAGAAGTTGTAATACGGAATGGTGACCTTGTCGTAGGCCGGAGTCAGAGGAGGGTTGAGGGTTAGGTTGTTGCCGGTGCGGGTGTAGGCAATCTGCGAGATCGAGACGATGCCCATCATGGCGGCATAGTCGCGACCGTACGAGGTCGTGGAGCCCGAGAAGTTGGCCGGTATGTACCCGGACATATTAATTCCCGCGCCACCGGTCGTTCCCAGTTGATACGTGGGGTAGTAGTTGATGCCACCACCGTTGTCTGTACGGCTGTGCCAGTTGAAGTTGTGCTGGTACATGCCGCCAAACTGGATCATGTGCTTGCCATGGATCCACGTGGCGTCATCACGGATCATGTTGTCCTCGCCGTCCCAGAAGCGAGTACGAGTCTGCTGAGTGTTCACGTTATAAGGGGTAAGCGCTTGCGTGGCCGACTCGCCAAAGGGCTCCAACGCTCCACCCAGTCCGGGGAACTGTGTGACGCCACCGTAACGGCCCCACTGCCACCAGTTGCGCAGGAAGCTGTAGCGGATGGAGTTCGTCCAAGTGTTCGATAGATTGGCGTCGAGTCCGGCCACCAGGAACCAGGGTTGCTGCGGGTTATTGGAGAGTGATTTCGCGGCCCCGAGTGTGTCTCCGGGTGCCAGACCTCCAATGTCAACCTGCGAACTTGTGGCGGTCTGGAGGTTGAAGTAGCGGTAACTGCTGAAGAACTTCCACTTCTCGCCGAAGTTGTGGTCAACCTTGGCCACGCCAAAATTGGATGTTTGCGGCAGAGACAGGTTGGCCAAATAGCCCAAAACGTTCACTCCGTCGCAGCGGCTGAGTCCGCAACCACTCTCGTTCGAAAGTGGCATGTACTTGTTCCACATCTGCTGGACCATCGGGTCGATGCCCAGACCACGCGGGTCGCACGGCCCGCTCGGACACTGCGCTGGTGCATACGTGACGCCGTTATACGTCACCGGCATCGGATTCATGTTGTATGTGGTCCCGCCGAAGGTCAGCAGGCCCAGCCTCATCGCGTCCGAAGGCACGGCGCGCTCATACGTACTGGAGTTGGGGAACCGGAAACCTTCGTAATTGGCGAAGAAGTAAGTCTTGCCGCCCAGGATTTTTTTCGAAATGATCGGGCCGCCAATGGCGCCGCCGAAGCGATTGTAGTGGAAACTCGGATTCGGTATACCTTGGTTGTTGTTCTGCCAGGTGTTGGCGTTCAGGTTGTTGTCCAGGTAATACCAGTATGCGGTGCCGTGCCACTGGTCGGTGCCGCTCTTGGTCTGGATAATTACCTGCGCACCGGCCGAGCTGTTGAAGTCCGCGCCTTGGCCGGCGATGTTGACCTTGAATTCCTCGACGCTATCGGCCGGGGTCGGCATCACGCCCGTGGCTCCTGGTGCTCCCGTGCCGTTGCCGAGCTGCGACGCAGCGCCACCCGTTGGGTCGCCGGCATAGCTGCTGGTGTACACGCTCATGCTGCCATCCATGTCGTTGGTGTTCTCGCCGCCGTCGAGCTGGAACGAGGTCTGGTCCACCACGGCTCCGGCCACGCTGCCGTCCGGGCTGATGCCCGCCTGCAGCGTTAGGAATGTGCTGGTGTCGCGCTGGATGCTGGGTAGCGATTCCAGCGAAAGTCCGTTCACCGTGTTGCCCACCGTCGCGTTCAGTGTCTGCAACTCGATGTTGCTGGCTGCCACTTCCACCGTCTGCGATTCGCTGCCAACCTTCAACGTCACATTGTTGGTCGACGTCATGCCGACCTCGATGATGTCGCTGGGAATCGTGACCTTCGAGAAACCCGACTTCGTCACTGTGAGTTCATAGTCGCCCGGCCGCACATTCAGGAACGTGTAGCGCCCGGCGCTGTTGGTGGTCGAAGTCTGTACTGTGTTGGTGGATTTTTCCTTTAGTGCCACGGTCGCCGCAGGAACAACCGCACCCGTCGGATCCGTGACTACGCCGGTCACGGTGCCAAGTGAACCTGTCTGCCCCCAAAGCGGTAGGGCGCTTGCGGCCAGAAGTAGCGCCGCCATAACAACCATAGACGGGATGGACCCCGGGAGTTGGATACGCCTCATCATTTCCCCCTAAATCGAACGTAGTGAATGTGACTTCAGCGTGCGATCTTCCGCACGGCAACCCGACTGCAAACTACGTGTTGATACGCAAAGACTGCGACATAAGGGTAGGTACACTTCGAATCTTGCCCCGACTACCGCTGCCCCGCCCCCGACGCAGCACTTCGCCCGACAACCTAATGTCATGGGACACTATTCCTTGGCCAAGGCCAATACAAGACCACGAAAGTGGTATTTCTATTTATTCGTCTTATAGCCGAACTGCGGTATTTCCTATGCGATAGTACCGCTATCGTATTGAGCGCATTGAGCTCGCCTCGAGGGGGAGCCACGAAGCCTCGTTGCTTGCCGTCAACCCAGCCCCCTGATCCGAGCTCTCGCCCTCTGAACCCGAAGTCACTTACAGCAAGTTGCGTGCCTGGGCTTTAACTATTACGATAGTCAGACTCTGCGTAACTCCACCACAACTGAGGAATTCCCGATGCGTCGTTCACTCGCGCTTGGCTTATGCCTGTGCGTCTCTCTCTCGATTGCACTTTTTGCTCAAGTCGATCCGGCCCTGGTAAGCGGCATGAAATGGCGCCAGATCGGGCCCTTCCGGGGCGGGCGCGTGCTGGCCGTCACCGGCGTGCCCGGCGATCCCACCACTTATTACTTCGGCGCAGTCGCGGGCGGCATCTTTAAGAGCACCAACGGTGGCATGACGTGGACTCCCACCTTCGATCACCAGAGCATTTCCTCGATCGGCGCGATTGCCCTTGCCGACTCCGACCACAACGTCCTATACGCAGGTAGCGGCGAAGCGTGTTTACGCGGCAACATTTCCTACGGCGACGGTGTGTACAAGTCCATCGACGCTGGAAAGACCTGGACCAACGTCGGCCTCAAAGACTCCCGTCATATTGGCGCGGTCATCATCGACCCGCGCAATCCCGACATCGTGCTCGTTGCGGCGCTGGGACACGCCTGGGGCCCGAACGCCGAGCGCGGCGTCTTCCGCACCGCTGACGGTGGCAAGACTTGGCAGAAGGTCCTATATAAGGACGAGAACACCGGCGCTATCGACGTCGTGTTTGATCCAAAAAACTCCAGCATCGTTTACGCCGCGCTCTACCAGGTGCGCCGTCAGCCCTGGACCTTCACCAGCGGCGGCCCCGGCAGCGGACTCTACAAGTCCACCGACGGTGGCCTCACCTGGACGCAACTGACCGGCAACGGCCTGCCCGGCGGCATCCTGGGACGCATCGGGATATCCGTTTCTGGCGCCGATTCCAACCGCGTGTACGCCATGATCGAAGCAAAAGACGGTGGACTCTACCGCTCTGACGATGCCGGCAAGACCTGGTCGCGCGTTAATGACGACGAGCGCTACCGCCAGCGGGCATGGTACTTCACTCATGTCTTCGCCGATCCTAAAAATGTCGACACCGTGTACGTGCTCAACACTGGCGCGTTTCGCTCGACCGACGGCGGCAAGAAGTTCGAGCTTCTCCCCGCCCCTCATGGTGATCACCACGGCCTCTGGATCGATCCCACCAACTCCAACCGCATCATGAACAGCAACGACGGCGGCGTGACCATCTCCGTCGACGGCGGCAAGACCTGGACGCAGCAGAACAACCAGCCGACCGCGCAGTTCTATCACGTCGCCACCGACAACCACTGGCCCTACCGCGTTTACGGCGCGCAGCAGGACAACTCCACCGTCGGCATCTCCAGTTACAGCGATGACGGCGTCATCGCGCGCCAGGACTGGTTCGAAGTCGGCGGCGGCGAGAGCGGCTACATCTCGCCTGACCCGCGCGATCCTGACACGATTTATGCCGGCTCGGATGCCGCTATCATTACTCGTCTCGACCATCGCACCGACCAGTTGCAGGACGTTTCGCCTTATCCCATCGATACTTCCGGCAACGGCGCCGACGTCCAGAAATACCGCTTCCAGTGGACCGAACCCGTGTACGTCTCGCAGTTCGACTCGGACGTCATCTACAGCGCGTCGCAGTATGTGCTGAAGACCGACGACCGCGGCTACAGCTGGAAGGCCATCAGCCCCGACCTTACCCGCAACGACAAGGGCAAGCAGAAGCCCTCCGGCGGCGACATCACCCTCGACATCACCAGCGTCGAGTATTACGACACCGTCTTCTCCCTCGCCGAGTCGCCGCTGCAAAAGGGCATGCTCTGGGCCGGCACCGATGATGGCCTCATCCACCTCACCCGCGACGACGGCAAGACGTGGGAAAAAGTTACTCCCGCCGACATGCCGGAGTGGGCACTGGTTAGCATCATCGAAGCCTCCCACCACGACCTTGCAACCGCGTACGCTGCCGTCGATTTGCACAAACTCGACAATCTCACTCCACTCATCTACAAGACGCACGACTACGGCAAGACTTGGACCCGCATCACCAACGGCATTCCCCTTGGCGCTTACACGCGCTCTGTCCGCGAAGATCCCAAGGTGAAGGGCCTGCTCTACGCTGGCACCGAGACGGGCGTCTACTTCTCCATCGACGACGGAGCGCACTGGCAGCCGCTTCAACTCAACCTGCCCACCACGCCGGTGCACGACCTCGCGGTGAAAGACAGCGACCTCATCGCTGCCACCCACGGCCGCTCGTTCTGGATCCTCGACGATGTTAGCCCGCTGCGCCAGGCGAGCAATTCACTCGCCGCCGACGACTTCCATCTCTACTCACCCGCCACGGCTACGCGCCTGCATTTCCCAGACCAAGTCGATCGTAAGCGTCCTGTGGGCGACAATCCGCCCAAGGGCGCGATCGTCTACTACTACCTCAAGTCGAAGCCGGTAGCGAAGGAGGAGATCACGCTCGATGTGTTCGATGCCCATGGCAAGCACGTCCGCCATCTCTCGAGCCTGCAGGAAACCAAGAACGAGCAGCCGCCCGAGTGGCCTGACCAGGAGCGCCCCTCCAACCTGCTACCTGCCGAGGCGGGCTTGAACCGCTTTGCCTGGGACTTTCGTACCGATGGACCGGTACAGGTTCCCGGCGCCTTCTATGTCGGCGAACCGCCGCGCGGCCCGCTCGTGCTGCCCGGCAAGTACCAGTTGATGCTCACGATCAAAGGCAAAACGCAGACTGCGTCCCTCGAGATCATCAACGACCCGCGCCTCAAGAACATCGTCAGCGAAGCCGACTTGCAGAAGCAGGGCGAACTGCAAGCCAAAGTGCAGACTGACATTGATAACCTGCACCGCGCCGTCAACCAGATCCGCAGCGTGCGCGCCGGCTTGCAAAAACTAGACAAGCCAGCAAGCACGCCGAACAGCGAAGTCGTCGCTGCCGCTAACGCTCTCGACGCCCAGATGACACCGGTGGAAGCGATGCTCATGCAGGTCAAGATGAAGAGTTCGGAGGGCAACCTGCGCTATCCCAACATGCTCAACGAGCAGTACGCCAGCTTCAACGACCTCATTCAGAGCTTCGACCAGGCTCCGACTGCGCAGCAACTTGAGGTGTACGACGAACTACACACCCTCCTAACAGCGCAGTTGGCCAAGTGGCAGCAAATCCAGACTGCCAACCTCCCCGCCTTCAACGACCTCATGCGCAAGAACGGAGTGCCGTTATTGACGGTGGGGAATGGGCTGGGAGAGTAGACGCTAGCGGATTGTGGAGCACGGCTACTTGGCTTCCGCCGGTCCTTTAATGGCGACGAGGTACTCTACGATCTGCTGTTGGTCCGCCGGCGTGATGGGAGCGCCGTACGCGTCAACCATCTTTTTCACTTCCTTCTCCCACACCGCGCGGGAGAAGCGCGGCTGCATGGTGACGTAACGGGCACTGTGGCACAGCAGGCAGTGCTGTTGAAACGCTGCGAGGTTCGGTCCAGCTGGCATTTCCAGCGGATACTGCGGCAGCGTAATTTCCTGCACGGGGTTCTTCGTGCCCTTTGCCGGTGCGCCGCTTCTCTGCTGCGCGGATGCCCCTATCCACAACCCCATGCCGAGCGCCGCCACCAGCGCCATCGTAGTGCCCAAGGTCGTCTTCATTGCACCACCACGTCCACATGCTCAATCACGTCGCGCTGGTAGCCGCTCCGGTTCCATTGCGACGTGACCTGTTGTTCTCCGTCGTTGCTCATGGCGCGCACACGCAGTCGATAGCTGCCTTTCGCTGCGGGCGTCCATTTCGCCTGCCACCTGCGCCACGAGTACTTGCCCAGATCCGCGCCCAGGGTCGCGTCGTTCCAGGTCTTGCCATCATCCATCGAGACTTCGACCTTGCGGATGCCCGAACCGCCGTCGTTGGCCACGCCCGTTAGGGTGAAACTTCGTTCGACAGCGAGCTTCTCGTCGGGCGCGGGCTTCACGAAAATCGAGTGCACCGACATCCGCGTAATAGGCACCGTGACCTTGGCGAGTTGCTGCGGCGTCTCCTCTGCCCCCGAGTTGTCGGGAATGCGGTACGCCGTGTCCATCCAAAATGTCTTCAGCGGCTGGTCGAGCGCCATGATCGACGACAGTGATTTCACCCAGTAGGTCGCGTACCAGCCGGGCACCACCAGGCGAAGGGGAAACCCGTTTAGCATCGGCAGCGGCGCGCCATTCATCTCGTAGGCAATCAGAACGTCGTTGTCGCGGGCGCGTTCGATCGACAGCGACTTTTCAAACCGCGGCATCTGCGGCAGCGGTGCCGTATCGAGTCCATGGAACCCAACCTGCACCGTTCCCGCCTGAATCCCCGCGGCTTCGAGCACATCCTTCAGCCGCACGCCTTTCCACCGTGCATTGCTCATTGCACCGTTGCCCCACTGCCCGCCCGGAACGCGCGGCTCGAACAGGCTGCGAGAGTTGCCCGCACACTGGCACAGCGCGACTGTTGACACTGCTTCAAATCTTGTCTGCAAGTCCCGCAGCGAAAGCCGCAGCGGCTTCTTGACGTTGCCGCCGACTTCCAGCCGGAAACTGCGCGTGTCCACCTCAGTGGGAATTCCCGACAGGTGCCAGCGCACGAAGAACGCGTCGTTCGGCGTAAGGTCGGTCTCGAAGTAGCGCAGCGGCGTTTCCAGTTGCGGAGGGCGGTCGGTGAGCAGGATCAGGTCGGTCTTCTGCGGGTAGCGCGCAAGTTCTCTCGCGCTGGCCACTTCCTCGGCCCACGCCGCTGACGTGAGAACGGAGAGGATGTTGCGGCCACCCAGCAGGGGGCCCACTGCGGCATAGCCGCCCAGAGCCGCGAGCATCGCGGCAAAGCGCCGCCGGTCAAGAGAGCCGGTTTCAGCCATGAAACGTCTACCCCAACTCGATCCTTGAGAATACTTGTCCGAACATCTTCCCACCAGAATCGGAACTAGACAACTGGTGAGTGTCGACGAGTCCGCAACCTACGCCTTCGCCATCCTCAGCGGGGAGCGGGACTCCCAATAAAGATGCCCCAGCGCCATCTCTGACGCTGGGGCTCTCACTTGCGAACACGACAACTAAGCTACCGGCTGCGCCACGTCCTGCTTCATGATCAGCCGTGTCAACGCTTCACGGTCTTGCGCCAGCAACTCCGCAATGCGCGGTGCGATCACTTCTGCGACGATGATCAACTGGGCTTCTGTATCCACCTTCCCGAAGATCCCCAGGCGCTTCATCTTCTGTGCCTGGTGCTGGTTGTCTTCCGTCGGGCTGAGGTAGTGCACAATTCCTGTCTTGTACCGATGAATCAGGAATAAGTGCGCCAGCGTCATCAGCCGCCGCTTACGCAGCGACGAATCGAACGTGTTCATGTCGCGGATCGACAGCAGCTTGTGCCCGTGCCGGTCGTGTACGTCGGCAAAGATGATGTTCGCAGCCTTCTCCTTGCCGTCGTTCCAGATGCTCAGCTCCAGGAAGTCCGAGTTCGCCGCCACCGGACGCAACTGCGCGCGGTACTTCGGCGGCAGTCCATTGTGCTCCGCCCAGATCTGCAACCAGTCTTCCAGCACCTTCGGCGGAACTTCCGTCTGCACCAGATGTTGGTGCTGCGTCGAGCCCTTGCCCATGGCCTTCGTCGTGGCGGTGCGTCCCGAGGCCGCCATCAGCGCGGCATCCAGTCTCGGCCCGCCCACCAGCGTCTGCGGCGTGCGGTATGGCGACTCAATCAGCCGCAGCTTGCGTTGCAGCTTCGCCAGCGACAGCATCCCTTCCTGTATCAGCGACGTCGCGAACTCCTCCGACGCCAGTCCGTCAATCTGGTGTCCGCCATAGGTGATGAAGTTGAACACGAAGCCCATCTTGCCCAGCTCCGCCGGGAACTGTCTCATCTGCTCGTCTGTCATCCCGGTGGTGTCCCAGTTGAACGACGGCGACAGGTTGTACGCCAGCATCTTGTCCGGATACACCGCGTGAATTGCCTCGGCAAATTCCTTCGCCTCATGCAAATTCGCCGTCGCCGTCTCCATCCATAGAATGTCGGCAAACGGCGCGGCTGCCAGCGACTTCGCGATGGCGTACTCCAGGCCGCCCTGCACCTGGTAGTAGCCCTCGGGAGTCTTCGCCAGCTCAGCGTTCCAGCCCACTTCGATTTCCATCGACCGGGCCCGCTCGCGCGCCTCATACCACGACGCGTGCTCGGAGAACGCCAGCCAATCCTCCACGTCCAGCTCCATGCTCTCGCCCTGGCTGATGCGGAAGGCAATCTCCTCGGCGACCTGCTGCCGATAGGGCTTCAGGTCGGCTGCCTCCTGCCAAACGTCGAGGCACCGGCCCATCACCTTGTCGAGTATCGGTTCGATATTCGCCGAGCCGTTCTTCCGGAACGACGCTGCGGCATCGAGAATCACCGGCACCAGGCCCTTCTGTTCCAGCCACACGTTGGCGGCGGCATACTCCACTCCTGACAGCTCGAACATCAGGTGTCCGCGCACGTCCTCCACGCCTGCCTCGTAGAACTTGCGATGGATCGCCAGCACAACCGACTTATAGCTCGGCGTATCCATATGCGTCACACCCAGAATGAACGGCTGGTCGCGCTCGTCCGCGCAGCCGTCCAGCAGGTTCGCGGCCTCGGCGTCCGTGCGTGCCACGATGATGCCCGGCACCCCCATCACGTCGAGCTGGAACCGCGCCGCGTTCAGCCGCTGGATCTGTTCATTCTCCGACACCAGCACCTTGCCGCCCTGGTGTCCGCACTTCTTCACGCCCGGCTTCTGGTCTTCAATGTGGTAGCCCGGCACGCCCACTTCGACGAAGCGCCGAATCAGGTTCCGCACATGCGCGTCGCCGCCATGCCCGGTATCCGCATCAGCGATGATGAACGGACGGAAGTCATGCTCCGGCGCCGCCGCGCGCTGTTCCGGCGTCATGCGCGACCGGAAGAAGTGCTGGTTCCTGTCGGCCGTGACCAACGCCCGCACGATGGCCGACGCCTCCTCCGGCACCTGGCTCAGCGGATAGCTCGCCAGATCAGCCCCGGGTCCTCCGTGATGCTGCCCTTGGCCGAAGTCGCCCAGCCGCCAAGATAGATGCCTTCTATGCCGAGACGCTTGATGTTGACCGCCTGTCCCGGCGAGTACGGCCCAAAGGTCGTGATCGACTTGCCGACGGCAAACAGCTCGCGCAGCCGCGTGTAAAAGCCTTCCGCGGCCTTGCGAGCGATGGGATAGTCGGTGCCGAGCGTGCCGCGCTGTTCCACTACTTGCCGCGGCGTATAAAGACGGATAATTCCCTGAAAGCGCGGGCTGGCGAAATACTCGCTCACCTCGCGCACTCTGTCTTCGAATGCACTCATAGATGTCTCCTGCTACAACGGCTTGGATGCGCAGCGGGCCCGTGCTCGCACTACCCGGCTCCATTGGCGAACGAGTCTATGGTAGCGAAGAATCCGCGGGCCTGGCGTCGAATTCGACGCCATTCTGGTGCGTCTCAATGGGAACGCAAACCGGCCGTCTCTGCCGTGAGCCAAGTCACGCCGGGGTGTGACTGCCGCATTTTCCCAGCGTCGCTTCCAAACCGTGCATAATGGTAGAAATCCAGCTGTCGCGACACTGCCCGCAAGAAGTGGAGTGCGCACTAGGAACTGAGTCTCGTGCGCTCGACGTTGTCTCCATCCCGCCGGAGTACCACCGTACCCTTCCATCGATGGGTGCTGGCGTTCCTGTTCGTCATTCTCTTAGGTGCTACAGCTTCGATTGTCTCGGCACAATGGCAGAACAGTCCTACCTATGGGCCAAGCCCCGCAGCCATTCCGACGATTAATATCGGCGCCAATGCACAGGCTGCCCAGTTTGCCACCCTTGACTTTGCCGAGATGATTCTTGACCAGCAGAACCGCGGCCCGAACGGCAAGGAAATGGCGCGGCAGAGGGAGCTGGTGCAGTCCGGCGGGTTGTCGGAACTCGATTTGGCAGCGCCCGACAAGGCCGTCAACGAATTTAACCAGGCCAGCGCCCTGCTCCGCGGCCAGCATTCGCAGGACGCTGTCGACCATCTGCAAAAAGCCATCATCCTCTATCCCAAGTTCGTTTCCGCGCACAACTATCTCGGCTTGGCTTACCAGGACGCCGACAATCCCACCCAGGCCCGCAGCGAGTTCCAGACTGCGGCCGATCTCGACGCCAAGTTTGCCCGCTCCTTCGTGAATCTGGGACGGCTCTGCTTGTCGCAGAGTGACTTTGTCGCCGCACAAGCGCAACCTGGAAAAGGCGGCTGCCTTGCGCCCATCGGACCCCGCCATCCTTACTGTGCTGGCGTATGCCCAGAACGGCAACCACCAGTATCGTGAGGCAATTGCGACGGTCGGCGCGCGTTCACGCCCTCGATCATCCGGGAATGGGCAACGCTCATTATGTCGCCGCCGTCGCTGCCATTGCGCTGAACGATTACCCCACCGCGCAAGCCGAGCTCGCTCTCTTCCTGCAGGAAGACCCATCCAATCCGCTGGCTCCAGGTGCGCAGCGCAATCTCGATATTCTGAACCAGAAGCTGCACGCTCCGGCGCCCATCACTGGCCGCCGCGAAACCCGCTGCTCTGCCGCCGCAAGAGAATCCTGCCAACTCCGACCGCCTCCGGGCCGAACTTGCTTCGGCATCAAAGGAAACCGCCGACGACCGCTGCGCCGGGTGTGCCGTCACTGCGACCGTTGCAGAAGCTAGCCCGAAGCGGACTCTATCCCCGGGTTTAACCCCGGAGCCGATGCTGGTGATCAATGGACGATCCACAAGGTCGTCGACGAAGTCGCGGTTTTCTTCGGCGTCACCAGCGGCGGACACATCGTCAACGACCTTGAGCTCAGCGACATTCAGGTTCGCGACGACAACCGGCCGCCGGAGAAGGTGCTGCAGTTCACGCCCGCAATCCAAGCTTCCGTTGCGTATCGGCCTGCTCATCGACACCAGCGGTTCGGTGCAGCCTCGTTTCGCGTTCGAGAAGCAGGCGGCGGCCAAGTTTCTTCAGCAGATGCTCAGCAACGCGCCGATCTCGGCTTTGTCGTCGGCTTTGCCGACTCGCTCGAACGTCACGCAGGAGTTTACTGGCGATCGAGATCATCTTGGCAGGCCGCCGAGCAGCTCACCAACGGCGGCGGCACCGCACTCTTCGACGCCGTCTCGGTTCCTGCTGGATGCTCGCGGCTTATCCCGAGCACGAGCGCGTCGCCCGCGTGCTGGTCGTACTCAGCGACGGAGAGGACAACGCCAGCCACTCCAGTCTCCGCCAGACCATTCGCGACGTGGAAGCCACTGGCGTGACCGTTTACACCATCAGCACGAAAGAAGGGCAGTCGTTACGACCGAGGCCGACAAGGTGTTGAAGACCTGGCCGAGCGCAGCGGCGGCGAGGCATTTTTCCCCGGCGACATGCCGACGCTGAGCAAGCTCGTTCGACCGCTGCGCGACGAAATTCGCAGTCGTTACCTTATCGCCTATCGTCCAGCCGACTTCGAGGCCAACGGCAAGTACCGCACCATCGCGATCTCTGCGGAAAAGGACGGCAAACACCTTCAAGTCCACGCTCGCAAGGGCTATCACGCGCGAGCGGACGCGTCGACTCCTTAGCTCGTTCGGCCGTCCTCCTCCGCAACTCAACTGCGCGGTGCAGGACCTTACGCTCGCCGTCCCCGCTTCGATTTGGAACGGCCGCGCGCTTTCGCCCCGTTGCCTTTTCCTTTTGGCACGGTCTTCTGCTTTTTCTTCCGGCCGGGCGCGGGGTTATTACGATGGCCGTGTTTGGGCGGCTTATGTCGCTTCGGCGGCGGTGGTGGCGGTGGTGGCGGTGGAGGAGGTGGTGGAGGCGGAGGCGGTGGCGGTGGCGGTGGCGGTGGTGATCCTGCCGTGAGTGCTTTCAGGATCCCCGCCCCATTCGGGCTGCCCCAGCCGCTGCACGCGTCCCACCCGGGGCCGGCGGAGTAGTCGCCGTTGTTACCCGAGGTGATGTCGCGGAAAGTCCCGGTTTGCAGTGCGATGGTCTGGTAGAGGTTGGGATTGAGGTAGCCCACCGGCTTGCCCAGCGACTGGTTGAGGAGGGCGACCAGGCCCGCCCACAAGGGTGCGACCGCGCTCGTTCCGCCCACCGCCAGGCTCGATCCGTCCACCTGCACCTTGAAGCCGGTTGGGATCGGCATCGCCGGCAACATCGGGCAGCCCGCGGCCGCTGAAGTCCACCGGTGGAGGGGACGGTCACATTCGCCTGCCAGGTCGGGAAGGCAAAGGTGCCGCTCACGCCGCCGCCGGTGGCGCCTTCACCGGTCGAGAGGTCGTTCCACACCACTTCGCTGGTGATGCTGCCGCCCGAGATCGCCAGCGTGGTTCCGCCGCAGGCCAGCGAGTACGGACTCGACGCCGGAAAGTCCACGTGATCGCTTCCGTCGCTGACGCCGTCCGTCGAACCGTTGTCGCCACAGGCCACGCACACCGTGACGCCCACGGCGGCCGCCGCCTGCAGCGCGCTGTTGTACGACTGCAGCGACTGCGCCGTCCACGTCGATTCCGGCCCGCCCCAACTGATCGAGATCACCGACGGCTTATTGCACCGTGTCTGTCGCCGCCTGATTGATCGCGTCCAGGAAACCCGCGTCGGTGTTGGGCGCGAAGTACACCACGATGTTCGCACCGGGCGCGATTGCGCCCGCCACTTCGATGTCGAGCATCACCTCGGTGTCGGGACCGCTGGTGCTGCCGGTCGGCTGGTTCTGCGCGCCGTCCACCGAGACCGCTACGACACGTCGGCGCCGGCGAAATACCCAGCCCGCTGAAGTACGTGCTCAGGTCCGACTGCGTAAAGCCGCCGCCGAGCTCGATGATGCCGATGGTCTCGCCCTTGGCCGTTCGGCCGTCGTAGGGAAGTTGTAGGCCTGGCGATCTGATACGGGGTGTACGTACCACTGGCCGCCGACGGGTTCGCGTTGGGCGGCTTAGCCCGAAAGTGCGGCTGCGCCTGCGGCCGGTCGTCCAGTCCATGCACGCTCACTACGATCTTGCTCAGCTCAGTCGGCACGCTGATCGATCCGGTGCGACCGCGATACGTGCCGCCGGCATGTTCATAACACGCCAGCTGAACCTGAAACGCCTTGGCGAAGTCGGCGGTCCGGCCGGTGAGTACAACGCTTCTCGCACGCAAGATCGACCTGCGCGATCGCCAGGTCGTGGGCGGTGGCGAAGCGCCACTTTCTTCACGTCGGCCGGATCGGCTCCGTAGCGCGCGGCGTATTCCTCGCGCGTAAGGCGTTGGCCGCTTGCGATGAGGCATCGATCGTGGGCTGCTTCTCGTCCCGCGCTGCGCGGACGCAGCGTCAGGGTGACGTGCATCACCGCATTGGGATCGGCTGAACCTGCCTTGGTTGCGCCGGGCAGCGGCTGTCGTTCGCTTCCCGGAATCTTCTTATTGTTGGGAGAGGGCATGGTGGGAACCTCCGAGTGTCGCGGATTATCCTCTTTTTCGGAATCGAAACGCAAGGTGGGCACGCAAGGGCTAAAACGCGTGAGCGGAAGCAGCGACGACTTAGCCCTTTTAGCAGGTTTTCGTATCGCTCCGATTCGTTCCCATTTTGAGAAGTGGGGATGGTACCCCCCCTCCCCCTCCCATTTTGTAAATTCCTGGAATTAATTGGAGTTACGGATAGCAATGTCCGTAAAATATTCAATCCAAAGGAATTACAGGCAAAGTCGTCTGCCGTAAGGACTTACGGGTGGGAAATCGCCTTGCAGAAGGGGGGTTTGCGTCCGATAACGATTCGGGGCGGCTGGGGATGGAGACCAGCGGCGGGTTGTCAAAGACCGGGTCGGCGGCTGGCCGGGCTAGCGCCCGGAGGGGCCGCAGTGGGGTGCGTCGGCAGGCGCCGACACGAATAGCTCTCCCACCAGATTCAGCGTAGGGCACGGGTTTTGGCGGGTCAAGGGAAAAGTGGGTGGGTGGCCAAACCTTCGTAACTGGTTTTAGGAACTTTGGTAATCGGCAATTTGGTAGGCCATCCGGCGAACGACGCCGCTCCGCGGCTGGCAAGTGGCGGTGGCGCGGAACGCGGCCTGACGGCCACGTCTAAAAGCTCGTCGGCGCTCCGCGCCTGGGGAGGCAGTTGTCAGTTGGCGGTGGTCATTTGTCAGTGAAAGTCAGAAGACCCACCCGGCCAAAATCAGGCCGGATTGTGTGGGAGAGGATTGTGCCGTCCCCGGCGGGACTCGCGGAAATTCTCGCATGCTTTCCCGGCTCTCACCGCCGGGCTTCGGTTGTGCCGCCCTGCGGGCTGGGGTGGGAGCGGGAGAACAGATTTGGCGAATTTGGCGAACCCCGAACGAAAAGCCCCACATCTGTCCCGCTGCGCGGGACAGATATGGGCCACGGCATTTGCGGGCCACCTGCCCGCCGAACCCAGGGCACCGGCTTATAATTCCTTGTTCCGCGACAAACAGTCAGGTAGGTGTAGCTAATGAGCACGCAGGTTGGCAGCGAAAGGCTCTACAAAACACTTTGCAGGGTGCTCGACGCGCTTAGGACTGAAGCGCCCTCTGGTGATGCCACTTACAATCCGCCATCCGGTAACTCAGAAGCGGTGATTCAAGCGCGATCTCGTGCACTGCTCCACCTGTTCCTGAAAGCAAGATTCGGATTAGTGCGGTTTGCAGACCGCGAAAGGCTCATTACCGACGGGCCCTTCGATGGTGGAATTGATGCGTACTATATCGACCAACGAAACAAGCAAACCTACGTGTTGCAATCGAAGTTTCGGGCTTCGGCTGGCAATTTCGTCTCCAAGAACATGACGGCTCAAGATCTGCTGAAGATGGAAGTGGGACGCATTATGAAAGGAGAGAAGAAAGATGAAAACGGCAATCGCTACAACGAACGGATCGTCAAAGGGCTTCAAAAGGCAGTCCAAAAACTGACTGATGCCGGTAATTACACTACGCAGGTGGTTCTTCTTGGAAATACACGATCCTTTTCGAAATCACAACTGGGAAAGCTGGTTGAGGGTTATTCAGTAGATCAGTATCCGCATGACCGTGTTTACCGGGAACTATTGTTCCCCGTAATCAACGGCACCTACTTCACAGATCCTAACCTGACGATCGAGATTAATCTTGCGAATCTAAAAGGCGACACGCACCTCGACTATGACGTCAAAGTGACGCCGCTCCGACCGAATGTGAAGCTGCTGTTCGTCCCCACGCGCGAGATCGGCAGGATCATGTATACGTATAAGAACTCGATTCTGAAGTTCAACCCCCGCAGTTTCCTTGAACTCAAGAAGAACCCTGTTAATAAGCAAATCGAGGCCTCTATAAGGAACATCGCCAACAACGAGTTCGCGCTATTTAACAATGGAATCACCATCGTCGCAGATGGAACCTCAATCAGTTCGGATACGGCGAAACAGGGCACTGCGCAGGTCGTCCTCCGAAACCCGCAGCTGGTGAATGGTGCTCAGACGGCATACACGCTTGGGCGTATATACGAGGAGTGCTCCGCCGATAATGACTTCAGTGTGTTTAAGGGAAAAGAAGTTCTACTAAAAGTGATCACTTTTGTGGGCCCAGGTAGGCGAGCAGGTGAAGAGGTTCGGCTAAATCTTGTGGGAGACATCTCGAGGGCGAGCAACCTTCAAACAAAGGTTGAGGAATCTGATCGTCGATCAAATGATCCCATCCAGATGAAGCTTCAAAGGCAGCTATTTGAGGATTACGGCCTGTATTACGAGCGTAAGCGGGGCGAGTTGAGTGATGGGATTCACTATGGGTATCTTCCGCGCGACCTGGTCGTCAATCGTGAAAGACTCGTTCGCGTTAGCCTTGCCTGCGACTACCGCGTAGATCAAGCGCGCTCTAGCGTTGCCAAGTTCTTCAAAGAAGGTGCGTTTTCAGCTCTGATGAAGGTAGAAAGACGCGGGAAAGTACGCCTACGGGTACGAGGTGCTCGAGTTGTTGGACAAGAAAAGGAAGTCTACACCGGCCACAAAGGGCGACCGGTATCACACGAAGAAATTTGGGCAAGCGCTGAGATACGGACAATATGCCGTCGTAGCCGTTTGTGCAAACGGGGGCCTCTCTGCAAACAAGACGGAGTTGCAAGCTGTCGAAGCGATATTGTCGCAATGGACAAAATTCGAGGAATGGGCGGGGAAGCAGCCAACGAATGGCAGCTATAAGTCTCGTTCAGCTTTCGATTATGTTAACTACTACAAAGGGTCGACGATCAATGCTGATCTACAGGCTTATGCCTTTGCCATATAACGCTCCGCATCTCCCTTTCGCCCCTTGTTAAGTTGTGAGTGGCGGCCGTATATGCATTGAAGGAGGAGGTGGCAGGCGGGTAGAGTGTGGCCTTCTGAGAACATCCGAAATCATCCGTAGCATCGCGGAAGCAAGCGAGGTCACGCGGCCATGGCGAATCCTGAACATCTCGGTTCTCGAGCATGGGATTGAGGAGTGGAATTCGTGGAGCGGAGCGCGATGTGTCCGCCGACCTCGCTCAGGATGACACGGTCTCTGGAAATTGAGCGTACTGTAGCATCGCGGACGCAAGCGAGGTCGACGCTCAGCATGGCGAATCCTTTGCGACGCGCATCTCAACCAAGGCGGTCGAGCAATGGAACTAGATGGAGGGCGGAAGGGCACTCTTGGCGCGAACCTCGTGGTCGAACCTCCGGCCGAACCTGAGGCTGTACCGGCGCGAACTTCAGCATAGGCAGACCTGATCGGCGCGAAGCTCCGCGGAGTAAGCTTCGACGGAGCGGACCTCAGTGGCGCGAACCTCACAGACGCGACATTCGCGGAGCGAGATTCTTAGGAGTGAATCTCACAAGACGCGGTACTTAACAGAGGCAGACTTCAGTAGAGGCTCGTGCTGGGAATGACGAACTTCGGATACAACGACCTGAGCGCTACCAAAGGTCTGGAAACCGTTGCCACTGTGGGCCCTCCACCGTCGGCATCGACACCATCTACAAATCGAACGGCAAGATTCCGGAGGTCTTCCTGCGCGGGTGCGGCGTGCCGGACGACATGATCGGGTACATCAAGTCGATCGTGGGTGCCATTCAGTACTACTCGTGCTTCATCAGCTACTCGACCAAAGACCAGGAGTTTGCCGACCGGCTGTATGCCGACCTGCAGGCCAAGGGCGTGCGCTGCTGGTTTGCGCCGCATGACATTGTGGGCGGGCGGAAGATCCACGAGCAGTTGGACGAAGCGATACGGCTGCATGACAAGCTGCTGCTGATCCTGTCGGAGCACAGCATGGCGAGCGATTGGGTGGGGACGGAGATTGCCAATGCGCGCGAGCGGGAGGCGCGGGAGAAGAAACAGCTGCTGTTTCCGATCACGATCGCTCCGTTTGAGGACGTGAAGAAGTGGAAGCTGTTTGACGCGGACCGGGGGAAAGATTCGGCGCGCGAGATACGGGAGTACTTCATTCCGGACTTCAGCCGGTGGAAGGAACATGATTCGTATCAGGCGGCGTTGGAGGGGCTGGTGAAGGGGTTGAAGGCGGCGGGGAGTGCCGCCGGCTGAAGCCGCGCCGCGCTGCGGTTGTGCCGCCCCTGAAGGGGCTCGGGGCTTTTTTGCCAGCGTCCCCACCGTTGAAACGGTGGGCTTTCTTCTGGCGCGCCCGAGGCGCTCGGCACGTTGTTCAAGCTTTCCCGGGGTTGAACCCCGGGCTTTCTTCTGACGCGATATGGGCGCTGTGTGTGGGTTTGCAATGACGAATCTGAAGCTACGACGGGCCCCAGTCCCGCTTATATCGTCCCGAATACCGGGACTGGAACTCGCGATCGTGCGACAGCTTTGCCGGACGTGGCAAACCTCGCAGTGGATGTGAGAGCCGGTGGCGCGTTGATGCCCCGCGCCTCGGGCGCGGAATAAGAAAGCCCAGTGCTTCAGCACTGGGAAGGTATGGGTTAAGAATCCGAGTGCCTCGGGCACGGCATACGCGACTCATCCGAAGATGTATCGGTCGTCGTAGTCGATGCCCGATTTCTTCAGAATTTCCAGTAGTTCGTCCTCAAAGCTGCGCTTCGCGTGGTGGCGCTCCTGGTTCTGAATGTACGAAACCACGGCCCGCTTGTGTGTCGGGCTGACGCTGAAACCCGAGTATCCTTCCTGCCAGGAAAAACCGGTGTCGTTCCGGTTCAGCCACCTCGAGCTGTTGCCTTTCAAGTCCTGAATCGCTTTGGCTAGCGCCATGGACGCGGGTAGGGCGATCAAGAGATGCACGTGGTTGGTGGTGCCTCCGGCGATGATGAGCGGAATGTGTTTCTCGCGCGCTACGCCGCCGAGGTAGCGCCCCAGTTCGGCCGGGTCGGGGATGGAGTCGCGGCGGTCTTTGGTGCTGAAGATGCAATGGACGAGGTTCGACGTCAGGGCGTGTGGCATGACGGTAATTTATCGGTTTCGAATCTGGGGTTCCGTGACGCCAGGCACAAGGGCATGTGTCGTCCCCGGGGGACTCCGGATTTTACAGGCGCTTTCCCACCGCTGAAGCGGTGGGCTTTCCTATTCCGCGCCTGAGGCGCTGTGAAGAGCAAGTTCGTCTTCCGCCGCGGCGGACGACCTCGCGATGGTGACGGCTGGCACAGGGGCATGTGTCGTCCCCGGGGGACTCCGGATTTCAAAGAACGCTTTCCCACCGCTGAAGCGGTGGGCTTTCTTATTCCGCGCCTGAGGCGCTGTGAAGAGCAGATCGTCTTCCGCAGCGGCAGTAGACCGGTCAAGAGGGGGTGGGTTAAGGCGCGGCTGAAGCCGCGCCCCTTCGAAAGCCTCACGGCCCCGGCGCGACGTAGCCTTCCTTGAAATGCACGTGCATCTGGGCGGGGTTGGCGGCGAGCTTGACCGAGATTTTGCGCCACTTGCCGTCGTTGTTGAGGTCGGAGGGGTGGTATCCGATGACGTACTGCGAGCGCATCTCGCGGCTGATGAGGGCGGAGATCTGGGGAATCTGGCGGCGGTCGTCGGCGGGGATGTTGCGTCCGCCGCTGATGCGGGTGACTTCGTCGAGCCACTTGCGGCCCCAGCGCTCTTCGATGGACTTGAACAGCGGGAGTGGGGACGTCGTCGAACAGGCCGATGGAGTAGGTCAGCACGTCGGACTCGGCGAGCACCGACTTGATCTCCTTGAGGGTGTAGCGGCTGCGGTTGTCGCCGCCGTCGGAGACGATGACCATGGCGCGGCGCTTGTAGCGCGCCGAGCGCAGCTTGTTGACGCCGAGATAGATGGAGTCGTAGAGCGCGGTCATGCCGTGAGGCTCGATGGCGGCGAGGTGCGCCAGGATGGTGTTCTCGGACTGCGAGGCGTCGGCCACCAGCATGGGCCGGTCGGAAACCGCGATGACGTAGTAGTCGTCTTCAGGGTTGGCGTTCTGGAAGAACTCCTCGACGGCCTGGAGCACGAACTCGTGCTTGTTGTTCATGCTGCCGCTGAAGTCGAGGATGAGCGCCACCGATATGGGGCCGTCTTCGCGGGTGAAGTAACGGATCTGCTGCGGCGTTCCACCTTCGAGCAGCGTGAAGTTCTGCTGCGGAAGGTTGGTGACGGGCTGGTTGTAGGCGTCGACGACGGTGACGGGGACGAGGACGAGGTTGACGTCCACGCGCATGGGACGCGAGTTGAGCGAGGGCAGCGTGGCTCCGGCCGGAACGAACGAGGAGATCTTCGGCGCTGGCATGGGGCGTGATGTGCGGGGAGTCGAGCGCGGGGTTCTGCGCCCAGAGAGCGGGCGTCATCAGCAGACAGGCGGCAGCCAACAGCGAGGAACGGAACTTGCGGAGAAGCCCGGAATCCAGCGTGAACATGTACTACCCCCATTGCTCGGCCGAACTTGGCTGGGGTTTGGGCGGGAATGGGAAGGAGAGATCTATCCCTGCGGTGAACCGACAGGGAGAGATGGTCCTCTCTCTCGGAAGTGCGCTTGAAGTTCCTCGCCCCAGCAAAGCAGTGAGGGGATTCTAAGCCCAAAATGGGAAATTGCAAGGTGAAACGCGAGAGATTTTTTGTTGTTTGGATCGCGGTGGTGGCGATTTGACGGGGCTTGGCGGTTGCCGGAAGGGCGTTCGCAGGCTATAATTGAAGTTTCGCCCCGCACCTCGGGAATCTTCTGGAGTTAGCTATGGCACAAGTATGCGAAGTATGCGGCAAAGGGCCGCGTTCGGGAAACAACATCAGCCACGCCCACAACGTCACCAAGCGGCGCTGGAACGTCAATCTGCGCCCGGTGCATGCCAAGACGGCGCACGGCAACAAGCGCATGCGGGTGTGCACGTCGTGCCTCCGCAGCGGCAAGATCGTTAAAGCCTAACCTTTTTAGATACAACAGTTACATACAAGAAACCCTCCCGCGAATGGGAGGGTTTTTCATGCGTGCGCCCGGCAGGGCGCACTTACTTGGAGGTGAAAGTCCTCTACACACCCGGCAAGGGGAAGTGTTAGCTGAACGGCAAGGGTGTCCGTCGCGAGGCGGAATCTGGAGGAAGCCGGAGGCAAAGCGCTGGCCTGACGAACAGGAAGCGGATAGAGGCGGCACGGCGGGGTGAGCGGGCGCATAGACGCAAAGCCCAGTACTTGCACGGAGCGCCGTGACGTAGATCCGACAGGCATAAGCGTGAAGGTGAGTGCGCAATACCCGGGGAGGTCTGGCGGTTTGCTCTTGGGCTACCGGCGCTGAGAGGCGCGGGGATGAATCGCCAGAAGTCAGCCGAGGCCATAGTAGCCGCCAGCACGGGGCGAAGGGCCGAACATGAAACACGGGAGTAGGACAGCAGACCTCGATGCGAGCCGAAGAAGCAGAAGCATACGCGAGTATGGCCAGGGCGGAGGAGGGCAGGCGGAATCTGTCCGGGGCCGGTTCTGGTGCAGAGGCTGGCACGGCGGCTAATGGGCGAACGAAACCGGAGGCGCTGCGGCTGATGGAAGCCGCGGTGGAACGCAGTAACATGCTGTGCGCTTACGAGCGAGTGGTGAAGAAGGAAGGCGCGCCGGGGGTCGATGGACTGACGGTGGCCGAGTTCAAGCCCTGGCTCCAGACGCACTGGCCGAGCGTAAGAGAGGCGCTGTTGGCAGGCGATTACATGCCGACGGCGGTGCGCAAGGTGGAGATACCGAAGCCGCAAGGCGGGGTACGCGCGTTGGGCATCCCGACGGTGTTGGATCGTCTGATTCAACAGGCGCTCAATCAGGTACTGCAACCGCTATTCGATCCGGAGTTTTCCCTGTCGAGTTACGGCTTTCGTCCCGGACGCAACGCACATCAGGCCGTGGAAGCGGCACGGGGTTACGTTGCGGTTCGACCTTGGCAACCTCGGCGCTTGAGATCGTAGAGAAGTCTGTTCCCTTTGGGAAGAAGCCACGGATAAGGCCATTGGTGTTTTCATTTAAACCGCGCTCCGATGCGTGATACGGCGTGGCGAAGAAGATTTTGGTTTTCAGTGCATGGGCGATGTCCTGATGCGCGGCGAATTCCTTTCCGTTGTCGAAGGTGATGGTGTGCACGAAGTCGCCGATAGGCTGGAGGCGACGCACGGCAGCCTTTTGTGTCGCGCGGGCGGTCGCACGCGGCAACTTGGTGATTTTGGCTAGTTGGGTTTTGCGCTCGACCAGGGTGAGCAAGCCGCCTTTGTGTCCGGCGCTGACGACAGTGTCGCCCTCCCAGTCTCCCAGACGGGTTTTGCGCGCAACAATGGCCGGACGCTCGGAAATGTCAATTCTATTAGGGATCAGGCCGCGTCCGGCGTTCTTGCCGGCACGCTTGTTATAACGTTTTCCGCGCCGCCGAAGACTGCGCCACAAGTTGCCGCCGTCGCGTTTGTCATCCCAGATCATCTGGTAGATGCGTTCATGGCTCAGCTTGATGCCCTGTTCGCTCAGCCAGCCGCTGATCTGCTCCGGCGACCAGCGCATCTGGCGCAACTTCGCCTCGATCTTACTGCGCGTCGGCACCGTGAGCTTGCGGGGCTTACTTCGTATCGCCTGCCGTGCTTGAGCCTTGGCTTCCGCTTGCTTGAACCGATAGCCGCGCTCACCACGATTGCGGTGAATCTCCCGGCTCACCGCGCTTTGACTGACGCCCAAAACTTCGGCGATGCTTTCTTGGCTCGACCCACGCTTGCTCAGTGCATAAATCTGGCAGCGATCCTCATACTTTATTCGCCGGTACTTGCTCATCGGCAACCTCTTGCAATCTCAAGAGGTTACCCCATCATCGCATCACTCAATTATGCGTTGGCTACTTAAATCCGCCATTGCTATTCAAGCATCCTTATGGGGACAAAGCGCTGCAATTGGCGAAAATGTAACCAAAGCTATTGAAATCTATAATCCAAAGTTCTGGCGTACAGCCGGTTTAGGTGCCAAACGTTTAGTGGGTCTACATTTTAGCTATATGACGAATAATGATTCTCACACATATGCAGATAATGACCCGCAATTTTCAATGAAGTGAAAACAGTAGCTGATCCAGCAACATCATCAAAACCAGTATCGGGAATTAAACCTGCGAGCACAATCGGTCCGCAAGATATGCAGAAGGTGAAGGCGGCCATGGCGCTGTTGAAATCTAAATCTGAAAAACTAGGACCCGCGAAAATCGAAGGCACTGATCCGGTGGGCGGTAAGGCTGTCCCGGCGGTATTTTTTGGCACGACGAAGATGAATAACAACTTCACCTTGGTTGACGAGATTGTGAAGGAAGTCGGTGGCACCGCCACGATCTTCGCCAAGAGCGGGGCCGACTATGTCCGCGTCGCGACCAATGTAAAGAAGGATGATGGCTCGCGCGCCATAGGCACCATTCTCGATCCCAAGGCCAAGGTAATCGAGTTCATCAACATGAATGAAGCGTTCTATGGCGAGGCGACGATCCTCGGCAAACCCTATCTCACGGGCTATGAGCCGATGCACGACGCGCTCAACAACGTCATCGGCATCTACTATTTCGGTTATATGGTACGCGGTTCTTTGACCGGGCGATATTCGGCAGATATGAATTAAGGGCCGTCGCCGCTTCGGGCGCTGTTTGCTGCGGCGCATGAGGGCGAACAGCACGTAATGCAGAGGCGGTCGATCCGGCGATCAG
>CAVVTL010000033.1:0-24374 GCA_963751155.1 uncultured Acidobacteriaceae bacterium
CGACGACCAGTCGGAACAGGGGAGTTGCCGTGGGCTCAGAGGTAAATAGACAGACGGTGACGGATTCTATGTCGCCGAAGCGGTCGTCCTGAATGATTGCCGCGGGTCGCGGCTTGCCGGCATATTCGTTACCGGCAGCTACAGTCCAAATTTCACCGCGTTTCACCGGCCATCCCAATCGGGGAGCTTGTCCCAATCGCAGAGCGAGTCGACAAAAGCGAGATTGTCCTCTCACCGGCACTACGGGCTACAATCCGCGACTGCCTCCGCGCTTCCTTCACAAATTCGGGCGAGGTGACATCTGGCACCCAAATTTGGAGGGGTCGGAGCCCTTGTTCGCGCAGCCGGTTGCGGTGTTCGCGCACCTTGTCGCGTGAGGTCTGTGTCTTCGATGGAGGGCGGGGAGCCATTGCTCCTGCCTGCGGCGGGTTACATGTAACTTACCACGCATGCAGCCGAAAGGCAACCGCAGTACTGACGACCGGCGACTGAACTGCAGTTAGTCGATCGAAATCTTGCGCAGCAGCTTGAAGTCGCTGAGCATCTTGCCCGTGCCCAGCACCACGCTGGCCAGCGGATCGTCGGCAATCGACACCGGCAGTCCGGTTTCTTCACGAATGCGCTTGTCCAGGTTCTTCAGCATCGCTCCGCCGCCGGTCAGCACGATGCCGCGGTCGCTGATGTCGGCCGACAGCTCCGGCGGCGTGCGCTCCAGCGCCACGCGAATCGCATTCATGATCGTTGATACGCACTCCGCTACCGCCTCGCGCACTTCGCTGTCGTCGATGGTGATCGTCTTGGGCACGCCTTCGATCAGGTTGCGGCCCTTGATCTCCATCGTCATCGGCTTCTCCAGCGGATACGCCGAGCCAATTTCCACCTTGATCTGTTCCGCCGTGCGTTCGCCGATCAGCAGGTTGTACTTGCGCTTCATGAAATTCATGATGGCTTCGTCCATCTGGTTGCCGGCCATGCGCACCGACCGCGAATACACGATGCCGCTCAGCGAAATGACCGCGATGTCGGTCGTCCCGCCGCCGATATCAACCACCATGTTGCCGCTGGGCTCAGTGATGGGCAGTCCCGCGCCGATCGCCGCCACCATCGCCTGTTCCACCAGGTGCACCTCACTGGCCTTCGCGCGATAGGCCGAGTCCATGACGGCGCGCTTTTCGACCTGCGTGATCTCCGAAGGCACGCCAATCACGATGCGGGGATGCACCAGCATCTTGCGGTTATGCGCCTTCTGGATGAAGTAGTTCAACATCTTCTCGGTCACTTTGAAGTCGGCGATGACGCCGTCTTTCATCGGCTTAATGGCCACGATGTTGCCCGGGGTTCGGCCCAGCATTTCCTTGGCTTCTTTGCCGACGGCTTCGACTTCACCGGTGTTCTTGTTGATGGCGACGATGGACGGCTCGTTGACTACGATGCCCTTCGCCGCGCATAGACCAATGTGTTGGCGGTACCCAGATCGATGGCAAGGTCGCTGGAGAACATGCTGAACAGCGAGCGCAGGTTGCCGAAGCGCGAGGGACGATTATGAAATCCGTTGGATGACATTACGACTGCTTCTTTCTCTATGAGGCCTTGGTGGTCAGAATTCTCCCGTCCCTGCCAGACGTGCACATGCCTGCCTCTTACCCATCCCTGTTATCAAAATTGAAGGTCTAAGTCTTTCAGGGTCTTGCGGTTCCGAGGACGCCGGCAGGCCAGTCCACTGCAGGAACAGGACGAAATTGGTCACACCGTATGGCATATAGAGTAACACCGGAAGCGAAGTGTTTGAAATAGCCGCTCGGCTGCGACTTTGAAGGCAACACCCGCTCGCTCGGCAACCCGGAACTCCGAATTGCGGTTATCACTGTTTCCCGGCCTCACCACTTGTTACTATTCTCAGTCGCTTAACAAAACCGATTCGGGAGCGCAGCCTTGCCCAACCTCCAGATGTCATCGCGCCTTTTCCTCAGCATTCTTTTTGTCGCCGTCGCGGCCCTGGGAGTATTATCCGCCGCCACCATGCAGAAACAAGTGATGCCGCTCAACGCCGACTGGGAGTTCCACCAGCTCGTCAACGGCCCTACCGTCGAATCCGCGAACTCCGTCATCCAAGACGCCTCGCAATGGCATCCCGCCGTCGTACCCGGCTGCGTGCATCTCGACCTGCTGCGCAACAAGCTCATCCCCGATCCCTTCTATCGCGACAACGAATCCAAGCTGCAATGGATCGAGAACGCCGACTGGGAATATCGCACCACCGTCACGGTCTGCGCCCGCGCTGCTCGCGCAGAAGAACGTTGACCTCGTCTTCGAAGGCCTCGACGCCTACGCCAAGGTTTACCTCAACGACAAGCTCATCCTCACCGCCGACAACATGTTCCGCGAGTGGCGCGTCAACGTGAAGGCCGACCTCAAGCCCGGTGCCAACTCCCTGCGTATCGTCTTCCCCTCGCCCATCAAGATCGCCGGCTGAAATCGCCGCCACCGATCCCTGGCAGCCGAAGACCCGCGTCGAGCCCAAAACCTACATCCGCAAGGCTGCGTACGAATACGGATGGGACTGGGGTCCGCGCTTCGTCACCAGCGGCGTCTGGCGTCCCGCTCGACTCGAAGCCTGGGATGATGCACGCATCTCCAACGTGAACATCCGCCAGCTCGACATCAGCAGCAACGTCGCTCATCTGCTGGCTGAAGTCGAAGTCACCGCGTCCACCACGGGCAACGCAACCGTCGCCGTGGACTACGGCGTCGGCTCCGGCAAGCGCTCCGAAGTCTCCCGCGTCGTGCAACTCCAATCCGGCGTCAACCGCGTCGTCCTGCCCATCGACATCGCGAACCCCTCGTTGTGGTTTCCCGCCGGATACGGCGCTCAGCCGATTTACAAATTCAACGCGCAACTGAAGATGGGCAAGCAACTTCAGGACGAAACCACCGCCAAAACCGGCCTCCGCTCCATCGTCCTTCGCCGCGAGCTCGACCAGTGGGGACGCTCCTTCGAGTTCCTCGTTAACGGCATCCCCGTCTTCGGCAAGGGCGCCGACGTCATCCCCTTCGACAGCTTCCCCACCCGCGTCACCACGCAACAGTACCGCCAGGTGCTGCAATCCGCCGTCGATGCCAACATGAACATGATTCGCCACTGGGGCGGCGGTTACTACGAAACCGACGAGTTCTATGACATCTGCGATGAACTCGGCATCATGATCTGGCAGGACTTCATGTTCGGCAACGACTGGCAGCCCGGCGCTTACAACTGGAAGCTCAACGCCGCCGCCGAAGCCGCGGACCAGCTGCGCCGCCTGCGCAACCATCCCAGCATCGTCATCTGGTGCGGCAACAACGAAACCGAGGTCGCCTTCGCCTGGAACGATCGCGACAAGCTTCCCGCCGACGTGCGCTTCCAGATGTGGCAGGATTACGTCTCCACCTTCAGCGGCATCCTCGCTTCCGCCGTGAATCGCCTCGCGCCTGAAACCCCTTACTGGCCCAGCTCCCCCAGCTCCGACTACGAAGATCTCTCCGACAAATACCAGTCCGGCGACATGCACGACTGGTCCGTCTGGCACGGGCGCGTTCCCTTCACCGACTACGAGAAGCACAATCCGCGCTTCATGACCGAGTACGGCTTCCAGTCCTTCCCTGAGATGCGCACAGTCGAAACCTTCACCGTCCCCGAAGACCGCCTCAATATCTTCACGCCCGTCATGCTCGCTCACCAGAAGAACAAGGCCGGTAACTCCATCATTAAGGACTACATGCTGCGCGACTATCCTGAGCCCAAGGACTTCGCATCGTTTCTCTATGCCAGCCAGGTCCTGCAGGCCGAGGGCATCAAGATCGGCGCCGAACATCTGCGCCGCAACCGCCCGCGCACCATGGGCTCCATCTATTGGCAGCTCAACGACTGCTGGCCCGTCGCCTCGTGGTCCAGCCTCGACTACTACGGGCGCTGGAAGGCCCTGCATTACTACGCTCGCCGCTTCTATGCACCGATTCTCGTCTCGCCCCATCAGGAAGGCGGCAACGTCGCGGTTTACATCGTCTCCGACAAGACGTCGCCCACGGTCGCGACGTTGCGGGTCCGCATCCTCACCTTCGACGGCAAATCGCTCAGCGACAAGTCGCAGCCCGTCACCATTGCACCTCTGTCAAGCAAGGTTTACCTCACTATTCCGATGCTCGACATCACGAACCTCCCCAACTGCGATCTCGGCAAGGTCTTCGCCGTCACAGATCTGCTGGTGGACAACAAAGTCATCTCCAGTAACGAACTCTTCTTCGTGCCCAAGAAGGAAATGCAACTCCCGCAGGCCAAGATTGACAGCTCGCTCGCCGCCGGTCCAAGTGGAACCTACTCTCTTCACCTCTCCGCGCCGATGTTGGCTAGGAGCGTTTACGTCAGCTTCGGCAACGTCGATACCAAACTGTCGGATAACTACTTCGATCTTC
Source organism: uncultured Acidobacteriaceae bacterium (assembly GCA_963751155.1). Lineage (GTDB taxonomy): Bacteria > Acidobacteriota > Terriglobia > Terriglobales > Acidobacteriaceae > DASRAA01. The sequence continues at coordinate 4,450 of CAVVTL010000033.1, forward strand.
TTCCCGGACAGGCGGTCGACCTCAACATCGCCAGCGCGGCTTCGCTGGATGAGTTGAAAAAGAACCTGAAGGTCATCTCGCTCACCGACGCCTTCGCCCCACACGAGGCGCAGGTTTCGGCAGGAAATTAGAAGGATGGAAACGCGGCTTACGAGGTGATCTCGCCGTCCGGGCTGGAGATCACGACGACGTAGCCGTCGGGATCGCGAAGCCACATTTCGCGATGATTCGGGCTCGGGTTCACGTGAGGCTCCAGCACGACCTGCGCACGCAATTCGAGGACGCGTTGCACGGCCGCATCGAAATCATCCACCTCGAACCAGAGCAACACTCCGTGCCCGACGGGCGCTGCATCGGCGTTCACAAGGTTGGGATGATCTTCCTCGTCCCAGGCATGGAGTTGAAGGACCAGCTCGCCTGAGCAGAGTATTCGGTCGTAGGTGTCGCGATGAGGGTGGTCGGGAAGTGAGTCGGCCCCGAGCAATTGGCTGTACCAGCGGCTGCTGGCCCGCACATCGCGAACGGCGATCAGGGGCTGCGGACGGACATGCGATTTGGGTGGCTTAGTGTTCATCGCCGGGGCAATTCGAAGTTGATTGTAGCCAACCCAATCGACTCTGTGGCGGAAGGTTGAGGCCTCTGCGATTTTGGCCTACCCCCCTCCCCCCTCTGCAAATGCAAATTACTGAAAACATGGGAGATACGCGCGCGATTGCGCGTAAAATATTCCATCCAAAGGAGTTACGGGTAAGATCTTGCATTCATTGGAGTTACACCCGCCTAAAAACGTCCTGCGAAAACCCTTTCGCGGGCTTTGGCGACGCGCAAGGTTACGATGGCCCGGGCCCAGGCCAGTTTGAGGCGGCGGGAATCGGGATCGAGGTGGAAGTAGCAGAAGCGCTTGCCGCGCAAGGCCGGGGAGTTGCAGACGGCGCCGTCGGGCTTGAGGTAGATACAGGTGGGAACGGACATAAGGCCTCCAAGAACAGTTATCAGTTACCAGTTGTCGGTGGCCAGCCAAAACAACGAGTAAGCAACTCGTACAGTGTCGTCGAATGGATAGTGGCACGAGTGCGGAGGCTGGTCAACTTACGAAAGTACCCAAGGGGCGGAAACTTTCGTAACCACCAATTTCGGCCACAGCTAAAAGAACCGTTCGACAGGCTCACGGCAGGCTCTGCGGCTTCGGCTGCGTTGGGGTTTGGCGCGGCGTTCACGAAAATCCCCACTCAAGCGGCCAAAGGCGGGCCGCTTGAATGGGGCACCGTCGAGACTACTTCGCTGATGAACGCGGGTTACCTCGTCGACCCGCGCGATTTATTTCGGCATCCTCTCGGCCACGTGGTTCAGTTCCAGCGCAAACGCCTGCGGCGTCACCCGCGCCACTCCCGAGTAAGGGGTGTCCAGAGACAGGATAAGGAAGAGACTGAATGTCAGGATTCCCGTGAGGGCGGCCGTCATGGCGGCTTGTGACAGCGAGTCTTCGTGGCCGAAGAACCAGGTAAATGCGGTCAGCAAAATGCCACCGGGGATCAGGAAGCACCAGAGGCTCAACGGAACCGACCCCGAACTGGTGAACAGCCGGGTCCTGCGATAGTCCGAGAGGCGCGTGAGATGCGTCAGTGACTCGGCAAGATAAGCCTGCATCTGGGGAGTCTGCGGCTGAAACGAACCGTACGCATCCCAGAGCCGTTGCGCCGCCGCCCAGGTGCGATCGCTGCTTCGGCCTTCCACCATGGCGGGAAACTCGTCCTGCACCACCGCGTTGAGATACTCCATCAATGCCAGGGTGATGTTCCTGCGGTCCGCGTCAGGCATGGCCGTGGAGAGGCGCGAAAGGTCAGCGATCTCGGTGGCCTCGTGTTGCAGATTCGCTGAGGCTTCCTTGAAGCCGCTCCAGACAACGTAAACGGCGAACGCGATCAGCACCGCATAGAGCGTTCCGATGATGGAGAAGTACGAGTTCGCTACGTCGTGTTGGCGCCTGAGCCGGCTTACGTCAGCGTAGCGCCGAACCACAAGAAATCCCGCCACCGACAACACCATGGAACCGACGATCCATACGACGCCGAACAATGGGGTGTCCATCCGTTGCGCTCCGAGACTGACTTTGTTGCTTGGATTCTACGCGCAGCCCGGGAAACCCACAGTGACAGGGACACGAAGCCAATAAAAACTGGATGGGCGTTCGGGGCGCTGGTGAATTCAATCCAACGTCCGGCGCGCGCCGGTAAGTCTGGTGAGTCAATGGGAACGGGGCGAGAAGCGTCCTAGTGGATCGGCGCTGAAGCTGCTTGCGCTGGTAAAGAAGAAGGGGCTCTCTGGCATTGCGTAAACACAAGTCGAGATTGATGAACAAGACCGCCTAATGAGGCGGCCTTGTTCGTTTGGAAAAGCCCAACATATCCCAAATCAGGATTGTGCTGGGTGCCTGGCCGTTACGGAAAACTGCTTGGCCTCCTCCCGCAACTGTCTCATCTGCCACCACGACAGCGCCCATTCCTTAGCTGCCGCGTCCCACATGTACAGACTTTTCGCATCGTCACGTTGGCAGAAGTCTCCGGCGAAGGTCGAACAAACGAAGGGTTGTTGGGTTAAGGTCGCGAAGAACGGCTCGATCTGCGCATCGCTGCTTGTAGACTCTGCTACGGTGCGCGGCAGGCCAAGGTGAAGAGGTTGCTGCTCACGAACAACCAGGCCGGATCCTTGCTGTTCGGTCGGGTAGAGACTGATGCGGCGGAAATTAGCAGTTCCTCTCCGTCCCGTGCATAGCTTTGGTAATCGAGGTCACCTGGTCGCGCAGCGAGAGCCATCTTGGGGTGTACAGGCAACGTCGCGTCTACTAGCTCACCGCGATAGCATAAGTGAGTAGCTTGTCCTTAATAGGCGAGTCACCAAGTACAGGCCTAAAGCCGGCGTCAGGTCGACAATCCAGCTGTGACATGCGGCGACGCCACGATCAATGGCCAGCAGGCTTCCAAGCTCATAGTGCAGCGTGCGGAGCCACCCATGATAGTCTCGGGGCGCTAGGTACGCGCCTGCGGTGATGGTCGGATGAAGCAGGGCAGGAAGGCGTGGCGTGATCCAGCGGTAGACGCGAGACTTGACCGCGGCCTTTGGTCCGGCGAGATCGCGACCAATCCAGGAAACGCTGGCGCTCACATCGATCGACCGGCGCGTCCAACTAGATCAGCTTGTGTGGAACCGAACTTGCGTCAACCCGCGCGATTGCTGCACCGCCAACGCGCGAGATTGCGAGAAACTGCTCGAATAGCTCATCGGAGGCTGCCACGAACGATGCTCATTGACGTAGGCCGACGTGACGGCGCAGGCGCGTGCGGCGACTCTGAATGGCGAAGCTTCGTCGACTGGCGGCTAGTCCGCCGATGTCTCGGGCAGCGGACATCGGCTCAGCCCAGTCGGCGGAAGCAGGATGGCGAACAACGAGCCCAACTGCCGAAGCCACGCGCATAGCCGTTCGGCGATGTCACGGGCAGCTCGTCAACGCGTTCGGGAAGTGGAAGCTGAAAAACGGAGATGCATACGCTATAAGGCTGGGTCCTCCTGTAGGGACGCGTTGGTCTTACGGAAACGACTAAAATCACGAGCGTCTTAGCCGCTTCTTCTCGGGAAGCCGGGATCAGAAAAGCAGCGCGTAATCTGGACGGACGTCTGGTGAGTCAATGGGAACGGGGCGAGAAGCGTCCGAGTGGGTCGGCGCTGAAGCTGCTTGCGCTGGTGAAGAAGAAGGGGCTCTCTGCCATCGCGTAAACGCAAGTCGCGTTTGATGACCGAGGCCGCCTGATGAGGCGGCCTTGTTCGTTTGAAAAGCCCCACATATCCCAAAAGACGGGATATGTGGGCCACGCGCGGTTGTCCGGCCACCCGCCGCGGTTCTAAATCCTACGAGAGAAACTTGCGTCTCACGGTTCGTCCCAGCGCGAGCAGGCCGGTACCCAGCAGGAGCAGGCTCGACGGTTCAGGAACAACTTCACGCTGACGAGTCACAAAGATGCCGTCTTCGAACTGGTTGATCGGATTCCCGGTAAAAGTGAACGCGGTCTTCACGAAGGTGCCGGTGTTGATGTCGTAGTGCACATCCCAAGCAGTGCTGCCGCCGGTTTCGTCAGTAACCACGGCATCTCCCAACAGGCCCGCGAAGTTGCTCGCACCAGCGAACTGGATATCGAATGGGTAGTTGGCTACATAAAAGCCCTGTAAGGGGTCGTGTACATCGAGATTCAACGGCACAAAGCTGATCGTCTCCGCGCCCGGAAATAACCCTAGAGATCCGACCACCGTGATATGGCCAGACGGGCTGATAAGCCGAATCGAGCCGCTGCCCTCGGAACCGACCAGCAAGTCGCCAGCATAAGGTCCCCAGGCGCTGGTGGCGATGTCCATGCCCTCCGTATCCTCACCGACGCTTGCCAGCGGGATCACAGTGCCGTTATGAGTAATCTGATACACGTTCCCCGTATTGGTGGTGACCAGCATGTTGCCGCCGAAGCTGGAGCCCGGATCAAAGAAAACTTGACGCACCACCCCACTGGGGACGGTCGCGAACAAGGTTGGGGCACCGCCGCTATTGGCAAAGTGGTAGATCTGACCGTTGGCTTGCGAGCCTGCATAGATGTCACCAGCGGTCCATGAGCCCTGGTTCTGGCTCAACGCAGCGCCAACTACAATCTCACCAGACGCTCCAGGAATGGGTTGGCCGAATTTCGTAACACTGCCGCCCGTGAGATCGGTCGAATAGAGTTGGTTGTTGTTGTTGCCAAAATACACCGATCCGACAAACTTGTTTCCGGCAAAGTTAAACGCGATCGTTGCATTGTTTCCTTCGGCCGCAAAGATGCTGGAACTCGAGACAAAGGTCCCGAAGTTAATGTTGGTAGGACCAGCGTAAGCGCTAACCGAAAGCGCGAGAAGCAACATCGCACTCCATGCCCAATAGTTTCTCATCTTGAGACCCCTCCTCATTCGTTTAACAGAATGTTCGAAGCCCGAATTCCCAAAATTGAACGCTAAACGGCAACACTATACACCGAATCCGCATCGCTCGTGTTCTTTATTCTTGTCCTCGCAGGTGGCCCACATATCCCGCGGACCATATCTGCCGTCGGTTGGCAGATGTGGGGCTTTTGACTTGTCACACGCAACCGTGACCTGCGTCCTATCTCCGGACGTTCGATCTACCCTAGACTCGCTGCGGTTAGGACAAGGGAGAGTTGTCTTCCAACGAGTTGACAACCTGACACGTCCCTCGTCCACCTGGAACTGTGAGCTTTGACCTGTGACAGGTCCTGATCGTTGCCGCTTTCTTGCCGATTCCCCTTCCAAGCGTCGTCTCTGCCCTCCCAAAGCAACCTCCTAACTCCTTATTCTGCAAGATTTTGACTCCTAAGTCCTTTGGCGCAGAGAATTTAGCGCGAAATCCGTGCATATTCACTGAAAACAAGGAATTTGCAGGGTGGGGGGAGGGGGGTACTCTCGCGCCCAAACGATGCCATCCGCCCGGTTGAACCATTCCCCGCCGCCCGATACCATAGAGAGTTTGCACTTAAAGTTTTGGAGGCATGTTTTATGGCAACCATGGAACAGAAGTGACGCAAAACGGCGGCGAGCAAGGCTACCGTGTACAAGAACTTCATCAACGGCGAGTGGGTGGAGAGCCACACTGGACGCACGTTTGAGAACCTGAACCCCGCCGACACGCGCGATGTGGTCGGCGTGTTTCAGCGCTCGGACGCGGAAGACGTGAACCGCGCCATCGATGCCGCCAGCGAAGCCTATAAGAAGTGGCGGCTGGTGCCGGCTCCGCGGCGCGCCGAGATGCTGTACAAGGCGTCGGAGATCCTGATTGGGCGCAAGGAAGAGTACGCGCAGTTGATGACGCGCGAGATGGGCAAGGTCATCAAAGAGACGCGCGGCGACGTGCAGGAAGCCATTGACTGCGGCTACTACACGGCGGGCGAAGGGCGCAGGCTGTTTGGGCCGACGGTGCCGTCGGAGCTGCCCAACAAGTTCGCCATGGCCGTGCGCCAGCCGCTGGGCGTGTGCGCGATGATTACGCCGTGGAACTTCCCGATGGCGATTCCGTCGTGGAAGCTGTTCCCTGCCCTGGTGGCGGGCAACACGGCGGTGATCAAGCCGGCGCAGGACACTCCGCTGTCGACGTTTAACTTTGTGCAGGCGCTGACGGATGGCGGCATTCCGGCGGGCGTGGTGAACATCGTGAGCGGGTTTGGCACGCGAAGTCGGCACGCCGATGACGCAGCATGCGGCGGTGCGCGCGGTGTCGCTGACGGGCTCGACGGCCGTGGGACGCATCGTGGGACAGGAAGCGGCGAAGACGTTCAAGCATTGCTCGCTGGAGTTGGGCGGGAAGAATCCGATGATCGTGCTCGACGACGCGAACCTGGAGCTGGCGCTCGAAGGCGCACTGTGGGGATCGTTTGGGACGACCGGGCAGCGCTGCACGGCGACGAGCCGCATCATCGTGCAGAAGGGCGTGTACCGGAAGTTTGTGGATGAGCTGGTGGCGCGCGCGCAGAAGCTGAAGGTCGGCAACGGGCTGGATGAGTCGGTGGATATGGGTCCGGCGGTGAATGAGTCGCAGATGAATACCGACTTGAAGTACATCGAGATCGGCAAGGGCGAAGGCGCGAAGATGATGTGCGGCGGGCATCGGCTGGAAGGCGGCGCGTGGGAGCATGGCTGGTTCGTGGCGCCGACGGTGTTTGCGGATGTCGAATCCGAAGATGCGGATTGCGCAGGAAGAAATCTTTGGGCCGGTGGTGTCGATCATTCCGTGCGACGGGCTGGAGAACGCCATCGAGATTGCGAACGACATTGAGTACGGGCTGTCGTCGTCGATCTACACGAAAGATGTGAACAAGGCGTTCACGGCGATGCGCGATCTGTACGCGGGCATTACGTACATCAACGCTCCGACGATTGGCGCGGAAGTGCACTTGCCCTTCGGCGGAACGAAGGCCACGGGCAACGGGCATCGCGAAGGCGGCATCGGCGCGATCGATTTCTACACCGAGTGGAAGTCGGTGTACATCGATTACTCGGACAAGCTGCAGAAGGCGCAGATCGATCGGCCGGAGTAAGGAAGCGTAACTAGCAATTAGCAATTAGTTGGACGCTGGTGCGATCGAATCGTGCCAGCGTTTTGCTTCACGCTGCGGGCGCTGGCATTCGTTTTCTGCTCGCGCTTTAGTTCTTCTGCGAGCAGAATTGCTTCGCCGATTTCCTTCATCGTCTTGCGGCGGCTGCGAGCTTGCTTCTTGATGATGCTGTAAGCCTCTTCTTCGCTGACGCCGAATTCCGCCTGCACGATTCCCTTGGCGCGCTCGATGATCTTGCGCATCGCCAGCTTGTCGGAGAGTTCGGCGATCTCGTTTTCCAGACGCGCGAGTTCGATCGCGGCTCCAACCAGGTGTCCGATGGTCGAGATCGACTTGATCTCGCGGGGCGTGAATTGATACGGCTCACGATGCTGCACGTTGATGACGCTCACCACGCGCCCGCGAGAAACCACAGGAATCGACAGAAACGAGTGATACGAATCTTCGGGCAGTTCGGCGAAGCTGCGGAAACGCGGGTCGTGGGCGGCATCGCGCTCGATCACGACGAGTTCGCGATGTTTGGCAACCCAACCTGTAATGCCTTCGCCGAGCGGCACGCGCAGGTTGTCCACAACTTCGGGATGAGGATTCTTGGAGGCGCGGAGAACCAGCGTGTCGCCTTCCAGGACGTAGATGAAGCAGGAATCGCAGCTAACGAATTCAGTGACAAACTCGACGATTTCGTCGAGCACTTCATGCAAGGGATCGGCGGCCGCAATGCGGCTGCTTACGCTATGGAGAAATTCGAGAGTAGGAATTGGTTCAGTCGTTTCCATCATTCAATGCTACCGACGAATGCGCGCACTTCGCATTGATAGTTGCTATGGCGCGAATCGCAATTTTTCATGAATCGAAACTCGCAGTCCGGAATCGCAAAAACGGGGACGGCCGACGGTGGGTGGGATGCGACCGTCCCCTAGTGAAAACTCGAGTTAACGTCCCGGCCATCACGGTTGGCGCGGGCGCGGCGGTGGCGACTGCAACCTTTGCCGCCGGAGCCGCGAAGTTAAGCGCGATTTGCGGCTCGGCAAAGCAGATGGAACGGACGCTCCAGTCGGCCCCTTCGCGCTGCATGCTGACCGACGATTGCTTGCAGGTGGCGTACTCGTCGGTGCTGATGGGCAGAGCGAAAACGGCCGCGCCCTTGTGATCGGCGGGAGCGATGGTAGCGGTGGCGACTCCGTTCATGGTCAGCGCGATGGTGTACTGGCCCGCCGGCAATAGAGCTTCACCGATTTGCACATCGTGCGGCAGCATGACTTTCACTTTTGCATCCTGTGCCTGGGCCGAGCCGGTGATGGCAGCGGCCAAAGAAAGTGCGAGGCTCAACTTCTTCGCGAATTTCATGTTTCGTCTCCAATCGAAAGTGCGAGTACCCGTTCGGCCGCCGGCAAGGCACACCGGTGCGCAGAGCGATCCGGGATTCTCGTGGGTGGGGCCGGAACCTTTGTCGCCGGACTGCTGCTCAGCGAGGAGAGCGATGGCGAAACCGCAAAGATTGCCGAAGCCGTGTAAGCCAGGCGACGTGCAAATACCTGACTCGGGGATACAGATCAGCTTGGATTGGAAGCGAATGCGCGTCGAGGAGCATTCACTGAGGAGAGAGTAGCGTGATTGCGGGCGGAAGGGAAATTCAAAAACGTTATGGCGGTGATAAGGGAGAAGGAGCGCAGGGTCACGGGATTGTAATGAGCCCGAGCACCCAGCAACCAGCAGTTAGCGATTCGCAGTCCGACGCGGGGAAAGCGGTGCCCTTTCAAAGCGGCGCACGACCATAGATAATGGGCGGTTAGTAAGTACCGCCCTTTTTGAGGACGCAATTATGCCTACCAGAACTGCAACAGAGGTTGTCGCCGCCAAGCGCATGGCCAACGTGCGCTATGCCATTCGTGATCTTGCTGTCGTCGCCGACGAAGTCGCGCGCGACGGACACAAGATCCTTTACCTGAACATCGGCGACCCTTGTAAGTTCGACTTTCCCACGCCGCCGCACATGATCGAGGCGGTGCACAAGGCGATGCTCGACGGCCACAACAGCTATGGCGAGTCGCTGGGCATCAAGCCGGCGGTGGAGCCATTCGCCATGAGGCCGAGGCGAACGGGTTCAAGGACATTCAGAGCATCTTCGTCGGCTACGGCAGCGGAGAGGTCATCGACAGTTGCCTCACGGCGCTGGTGAACCCGGGCGACAACGTGCTGACGCCGAGCCCGGAGTATCCGCTGTACGGCGCGGTGCTGGCCAAGCTGGGCGCGGTGCCCAACGCCTACGACCTCGACGAGGCGAATGGCTGGGAACCGGATATCGCCGACATGGAGCGCAAGATCAATCCGCAGACGCGGGCGATTCTGCTGATCAATCCGAGCAATCCGACGGGCGCGGTGATGTCGCGGCAAACGCTGGAGAAGGTGCTGGAGCTGGCGCGCGAGCACAACCTGCTCATCCTGGCCGACGAGATTTACGACAAGCTGATCTACGAGCCGGGCGCGAAACACATTTCGATTGCGACGCTGGCGCAGGACGTTCCGATCATCACCTTCAACGGACTGTCGAAGGCGTACCTCGTTCCCGGATGGCGCATTGGATGGGCGATTGCCACGGCCCGCGCGAGGCGCTGCATCATTATCTGGAGAGCGTGCACCGGCTGTTGCGGGCGCGCTTGTCGGCGCCGCATCCGTTTCAGCACGCCATCAAGCCGGCGCTGGAAGGGCCGCAGGACCACATTCCGGCGATGCTGGAGAAGCTGCGCCGCCGCGCGCACATCACCGAGGACTGGGCGAAGCGCACGCCGCGCGTGAGCCTGGTGAAGCCTAAGGGAGCGTTCTATGCGCATCCGTCGCTCGACATTCCCGAGGACGACCTGACGTTCGTGACCGATCTGCTGAAGCAGAAGCACGTGCTGGTGGTGCACGGCTCGGGCTTCGGGCAGAAGCCGGGGACGCGACATATGCGGATCGTGTTTCTGCCGCAGGAGGATGTGCTGCAAGCGGCGTATGAGAAGATCAGCGACTTCATGCGGGAGCGGTACAAGTAAGAACCATTCACCACGGATTTACACGGATTATCACGGATCGGAATGAGTTCTTAGAATCTAAAACAGCAAATCCGTGGAGATCCGTGTAATCTGTGGTTGATTTGCTTTTGATTCTTGTCTGGGCGAAGCAAGATGGTCGATATTCACTGCCACATACTTCCCGGCATTGACGATGGGTCCGATACGTGGGAGACGACCGCGCAGATGTGCCGCATGGCGGCGCGCGACGGGATCACGCACATCGTGGCCACGCCGCACTGCGATGGCCACTACGAATATGATCGCGCGCACTTCACCGACATGCTGGCAACTCTGAGCGAAGTCTCGGAGCGGCCGGCTGACCTTCAGCTATCGGCTGCGATTTCCACCTGTCCGCCGCGAAATGTCGAGGCCGCTATGGATGATCCGCGGCCGTTCGCGCATCGGTGACACGCAGTACATCATGGTGGAGTTCGACCACCACGGAATTCCATCGAACGCAGGCGAGTTGTTGCGGACGATTCTGAGCCGGGGAATGGTGCCGATCATTACGCATCCGGAGCGCAACGCATTCCTGATGAAGAACCTCGACGTGGTGCAGAAGTTCATCGAGATGGGCTGCCTGTCGCAGGTGACGGCCAATGCGTTCACAGGATTCTGGGGGCCGAAGTCGAAGAAGGCCGCGGAGAAGCTGCTGCAGAAGAAGGCGATTCACATTGTGGCGACCGACGCGCACGACCTGGAGTTGCGACCGCCGATACTGTCAGAGGCGCGACGGCGGATTGTGAGTTGGCGGGAGCAGATATGGCCGAGACGCTGGTAACGCACAATCCGGCGGCGGTGGTGGCGGGACAGAGCGTGGCGGCGGTAGCTCGGCCTTACGCCTTCGCAATTCATGCCGTCGGTTAACGACTCCGGTGCTTCAAACCTTGACGATGTCCGAGGGCTTACGCCCACGGCTCAAACGAATATCGCCCTTCGAGCTCCCGTATTTACTGGCGGATGCGCGGGTTCAGCGCCGAGTAGGCCAGGTCGGTCAGCAGGTTCACCAGCACATAGGTCAGGCCGATGACCAGGATGCAGCCCTGCACCAGGTAGTAGTCGCGGTTGGAGATGGCCTGCACGGTGAGGCGTCCGATGCCGGGCCAGGAGAAGATGGTTTCGGTCACGATGGCGCCCGCGAGCATGGCTCCGAACTGCAATCCCACAACGGTCAGCACCGGAATCATGGCGTTGCGCAGGGCGTGGCGATAGACGACGGTGCGCTCCGACAGTCCCTTGGCGCGGGCGGTGCGGATGTAGTCCTGGCCTAATTCTTCCAGCATCGACGTGCGCACCATGCGGGTGAGGATGGCGGCGAGCGCGCCGCCCATGGTGATGGCGGGGAGCACGAGGTTCTGCCACGAGCCGGAACCGGACACGGGCAGCCATCCCAGTTGAATCGCGAACAGCAAGATGAGGATCGGCCCCAGGGCGAAGTTGGGGAACGACAGGCCGAGCAGTGAAAGGAAGCTGAGAGTGCGGTCGTCCCAGCGATTGCGGTGCAGGGCCGAGCGCACGCCGGCGGGAATGGCCAGCAGCAGCGCCACGGTGAGCGCCGCCAGCGTCAGTTGCAGCGTCCACGGGTAGGCCTGGCCGATAATCTGGCCGACGTTCTTGTTGTAGCGCAGCGATTTGCCCATGTCGCCGTGGAACAGGCCGCGCCAGTAGTTGACGTACTGCGTGCCCAGTGGAACATCGAGGCCGTAGGCGTGGCGGGCGGCGGCGAGATCGGCGGCGGGAGCACCTTCGCCCAGCATCTGCTGAATGGGATCGCCGGGGACAAGGTGGATCAGCAGAAAGACGACCGAAACCACCAGCCAGATGACGGGCAGCATGTAGGCGAGACGGGTGGAGAGGTACAGGACGGACAGTTTACCGAGGTAGCGGAGCACTAGAGAACGCCACCGATGCCGGATGTGGTGGCACTCGAACGGGCGTGGGCTGGGATTGCAGTCTCTTCGATTTTCACCGCGACCGACGCGCAGGCCGTCCAGTCGACGACGGTGTAGCGGCGGCCTTCGAACTCGAAGTTGTCGCCATCGGCGGGGATGCGCTGCAGCTTGGAGAGCACGAATCCGGCGAGCGTCTCGAAGCCTTCGTCGCGCGGCACGCGGATGTGATAGTCGGATTCGAGGTCACGGATGTTCGTTGCACCTTCGAGCACCATGGAGGAGTCTCCCGGGGCGAAGACCGGCTCGGTCACGTCGTACTCGTCTTCAATTTCGCCGACCAGCTGGCTCGAGGATGTCTTCGACGGTGACGACGCCGGCGGTCGAGCCGAATTCGTCGACGACAACAGCGAGGTGGCGCTTGCGCTGCTTGAACTCCGTCAGCAGCTCGGGGAGGGGCTTGGTCTCGGGGACCACCAGCACCTCGCGCATCAGGTGACGCACCTTGAGTCGCTGGAGCCAGTTGTGCAGTGGCGGAAGTCAGCCTGACCGAGCCACGCTACTGCATCCAGCGCATGAGGTCCTTGGCGTAGAGCACACCGATGATGTGCTCGGGGCCGCGCTGCGGGTCGTACACCGGCACGCGGGAGTGCTTCTCGTCGGCGACGCGCTGAAAGGCTTCTTCGAGGGGCATGTCGCCGGAGCAGGGAAAAGATGTCAGGCCGCGGGCACCATGACTTCGCGGACGAAGACGTTCTCGAGATCGAGGGCGCGCTGGATGACCTGCTCCTGCGGAGCCTTCGAGGACTCCGGTGCGATGGCTGGCGGAGACGATGAGTTTCAGCTCCTCGGAGGAGTGGACGCCGCCCTCGCGGACCTGGCTGCGCACCAAAGGCCTTGAGCACCAGACGTGAGGACGTGGTCATCACGGCCAGCAAAGGCGCCGCCAGGGTCATGAAGACGTCCATGGGGCCGGCGACGGCGAGGGCGACGGCCTCGGTGCGCTGCAGGGCGACGGACTTGGGCACGATCTCGCCCAGGATCACGTGCATGTAGGTGATCAGCAGGAAGGCTATGATGATGCTGATGGCGTGGGCGTAGAACGTGGGAGTACGGCAGGCGGCGAAGAGCGGCTCCAAGAGGTGGGCCATGGCCGCTTCGCCGATCCAGCCCAGGGCCAGGCTGGAGAGAGTGACGCCGAACTGCACGGCGGCGATGAACTCGTCGAGCTTCTGATGGAGCTTCTGGACGGTGCGGGCACCGATGCGGTGGGCGGCGATGCAACTGCTGCATGCGGGTTTCGCGGACGCTGACCAGGGCGAACTCGGCGGCCACAAAGAAGGCGTTCGCGCGACGAGCAAGACGACTGCCGCGATCCGCAGCACAACGAAAGTAACCATGAGGGTGAAATCTTATCACCGGAAACCGGCGTCCCAGATGCTGTGCACCGGGGAGCAGGATGTCGGGCGCAGTGACTTGTTGGGGGCAGTCTTCAGCTTCGCTCAGAGCAAGCATTGGAGGCGGGCCACCGCGAGTCGTTAACAGGGTAAACAACTCATTTTCATTGCGTTACAGATAAGCTGTGTCCCTGCTACCGTTTCCGGCGGCAGTGGGGTCTAACTAGTAGGAGAATGGATTATTCTCGTCGGATTTTTCCTCGCAGGGATACGGAACTTCTTTCCGAACGAAAACGTACATAACCAGCAGAACGAGAAGCTACCTAGAGTCGGGAGGCAGCAGTGGCCAACGGAAACGGCAAAAAGAAAAAGAAGCGCCTAATCATCATTTCGGTTGTGGCGGTGGCGATCGTGGCGCTGGTGGTTGTGGCGGTAGCGGCCACGCGCGGCGGCACTAAGATCGATCCCACCAAGCTCGCCAAGGTGGAGAAGGGCGACCTCGCCAAGAGCGTGGTGGCAACGGGAAAGGTCACGCCCATCACCAAAGTCGAGATCAAGTCGAAGGCCAGCGGCATCGTAACGAAACTTGTATGTGGATGCGGGCGACACGGTGAAGCAGGGCCAAGTACTGGCCGAGCTGGACCGCATTGAGATTCGAAGCCGCGGTGAACTCGGCACGAAGGCACAGTTGCAGTCGGCCGAGGCCAACCAGAAGGGCGCGGAAGCCGACATGAAACGCGCCGAGGTGGACGCGCAGGGAGTGGACATTCCGACGCTGCAGCGGGCCTATGAGCGCGCGCAGGAGATGGCGAAGGCGGCGTGGTTTCGACGTCGGCACTGGACGACGCGCAGCGCGCCTACATTCTCGCGGTCAACAAGCGCGACGTGGCCAAGGCGCAGTTGGTGGTGAGCCGGGCCAAGGTGGCCCAGGCGCAGGCCGATGTACAGAAGAGCAACGCCACGCTGAATCAGTTGGAAGAGCAGTTGAGCTATACCACGATCGTCGCGCCGATTGACGGCATCATCCTCTCGCGCGACGTGGAGATGGGCGATGCGGTCAGCTCGATCCTGGTGATGGGCTCGGCGGCGACGCTGGTGATGACGATCGGCGATACCAGCGAGGTGTACGTCAAGGGCAAGGTGGACGAGAGCGATATCGGCAAGGTGTATCTGGGACAGCCGGCGCGCATCCGAGTGGAGACGTTCAAGGACAAGACCTTTAACGGGCAAGGTGACCAAGATTTCGCCGATGGGCACGGAAAAGGACAACGTCACGACGTTTGAAGTTCGGGTGTCGATTAACGAATCCGGGCGGCGAGTTGAAGGCCGAGATGACCGCCAATGCGGAGATCATCCTCGACGAGCACAAGAACGTGCTGATGATCCCGGAAGGCGCGATCCTGTACGACAAGGACAAGAAGGCGTCTACCGAAGTGCCGGATCCCAAGGCCAAAGACGGCATGCGCAAGGTGGCACTGACCATCGGAATTTCGAATGGCGCGAAGACGGAAGTACTGTCCGGACTCAAAGAAGGCGATCAGGTGGTGTTACAGCAGTAGGGTTCATTCTTCCTCCCTGGGCTGCCACGATTGGCGGCCCAGATTTTTGTTCCACACATTGCTTTGAAAACGGGGCGAATCATGAAACTTCGGATTTCATTCGTAGTTTGTATGTTCCTGCTTGCGACTGTGTCGGCGTTCGCCCGCAGCGAGGGGCACTTCGAGCGCACGCTGACAGTGAACGGCGCGGTGAACCTCGACCTCACGACCGGCTCGGGTGACGTCACAATCAAGACGGGCGGAGCGAACCAAGTGGGGATCCGTGGCCGCGTGACCAGCAGCGACTGGTTCGGCGGAAGTTCTGAGGGCGCGGTGAAGAGCGTCGAATCGAACCCGCCCATCGAGCAGAACGGCAACTCGATTCGCATTGGCTATAACCTGCCAGAAGACGCCAAGCATCACGTTGCCATCTCGTATGAGATCACTCTGCCGCCCGACACGACGCTGGCGGTCAACACCGGCTCGGGCGAGATTTCGGTGGAAGGCGTGCGCGGCACGGCGAAGCTTGCACACCGGGTCGGGCAGCATACGGGCGCGTGACCTGGGCCGTGATTCACGGATGGAGACGGGCAGCGGCGACATTCACGCCGAGGCGGTTGCCGCGCCGATGTTCGCCAGCACGGGCAGCGGGTCAATCCAAGCCGATCTCACCGGCAGCGGCGATGTGGACGTCCATACGGGATCGGGCGACATCGATCTCCGCGGCATTAATGGCGGCTTGCGGGCACGAACCGGCAGCGGCCACATTGGAGCAGACGGCGCGGTGAAGGGCGCATGGCAGGCACACAGCGGCTCTGGCAATGTGAGGCTTGCTCTCGGTTCCAGTGGCGGCTTCAACATGAACCTCCACACCGGATCGGGAACCATTCATTCCGACCTTCCGATCACAGTACAAGGCACGATGGGCAAACATGAGCTGAAGGGTTCGGTACGCGGCGGAGGCCCGGAAGTGGAAGTCTCCACCGGCTCAGGGGATATCGATATTCGGTAGGCGCTGACAGAAATGAAAACAGCCGTCCTGCGGGGCGGCTGTTTTATTGGGGCTCAATCAAGCAGTGTCACGGGGTCGCCCACGCGAATTGTTCCCGGCTTGACGACCGAGCAGTCGAGCGCCATGGTCCCGTCGAAATCGGAGACGATGCGGAACAGGACCGACTTGTCTTGCTGCAGTGTGTCGGGATCGTAGGTGGTCATGACGCAGCGGGCGCGCAATTGGGCGGCGTGTATTTCGACGTTCGCCGAGGCGAAGGCGCTTCCCTTCCCACTGGCGCTCGGCCAGTCCTTCGACTCCGCCGATGAGGATGTTGGGGCGAAAGCGGCGGCGGTCGAATCCAATGGCCTGGATGGCGCCATCGGTGGCGACGAGGAGGGGCAATACATCGAAGCGGTCGGCGGTCGCGAGATGAATCAGCTCGACCGGTTCGCCGGCGGCTTGTTCTACGAGTACACGAGCGGCGGGAGCGTCCCATGGGAGGCCGTTGATGGTGGCCATACCCGAGGCTGGCTCGATTCCGCCCTGCAGTCCCAGCAATCGATGATGGGTGCGCGAGGTGATGACCCGGTTGCGCGCCGCCGACAGCACTACGATTTCGCGATCGCCGCGAATGCCGGTTTCCAGCACTTCGACTGCGGGAAGCATTTCTCCACGCAGGCTCTTCACCGGATAACGCCAGAGCTCAGCAACGTGCATCTCGACTTCCTTTCGTGGTGCGTGTGAGCATGAGATGCGAGCAGGCGAGCTGGGATTCTTCCGCTTGACTCAGGCTGCCATAGCGAATAGGTTGCAGGGAATGGCAGAGCCGCGCATCGTCACTTTTACGACCGATTTCGGGTTGCAGGACCCGTTCGTGGGGATCATGCACGGGGTGGTGCTGAACATCCATGCGGAGACCCGGATCGTGGACATCTGCCACGAGGTGCCGTCGTTTAATGTGCTGGACGGCGCGTGGAGCATAGCGCAGTCGTATCGGTATTTTCCGCCGCGCAGCGTGCATGTGGTGGTGGTTGACCCGGGCGTGGGCAGCCAGCGGCGGCCGATTTTGGCGGAGACCGACGACTACATTTTCGTGGCGCCTGACAACGGCGTCCTGTCACTGGTGGAGAAGCGCGAGCCGCGCTTTACGGTCCGGCACATCACCGCCGAACGCTATTTTCTGCAGCCGGTGAGCCAGACGTTTCATGGGCGCGATATCTTCTCGCCGGTGGCGGGCTGGCTCAGCAAAGGCATTGCGCCGGAGGACTTCGGCCCGGAAATCACGGACTACGTGCGATTGCCGCTGGCGCCGGTACAGCGGGTCGAGCTCAACCGCTTGTGCGCATCGGTGCTGAAAGTGGACAAGTTCGGCAACCTGATCACCAACCTGGCCGAAGTCGATCTGCCGGAACTCTTTTCGGCCGCGGCGCCAGCAAGTGAAGCTGCTGGTCGCCGGACGGGTGGTCACGCGCGTGTGCCGCTCGTACGCGGAAGGCGGCGACGAGGAGTTCTTCGCGATTATCGGCAGCTCGGGGTACCTGGAGATCGCGGCGCGGCAGGCATCGGCGGCGGAGAAGCTATGCGTTGGCGTGGGCGAACCGGTCAGCGTGATCCTGGGAGAAACGTAGGTCTACGGATTCTTGGGCCGCACCCGCGCGTAGCGTTCCATCTCGCCCGTCCATTCAGGAAGCGCAGCAGTTCGCGCCGCTCCCGCCAGGTAAAACCGAAGAACTCGAGGAAGCCGATGCTCTGCATCTTGATGCCGGTGTAGGTTTCGATTCGCCAGCACAGATAGGGGCTGCGCCACGGCGTCAGATGGTGGCCGCGGGTGGCGTTCCAGATGAAACGAAGGATGTAGCCGATGTGCTTCAGCGTGATACCCAGCGGCTGAGTACGAGAGGTCGGGCTCGCCGCATCACAAGTATAACGGCGAAGCGGCGAGCACACCTGCAGGTCACTGTGTACTTCGATGAGGCCGGCGCCGCAATCAACTAAGCATCACAATTTGTCGACCATACGCTCTCACTTTGGCAGTCCAGAAGCAAATATCACGCCGTAGCCGTCGCTCCAGTAAACCATTCCGTTGGCCACGATTCCGCCGGGCGCCCCTCCGAGCAGTTTGCCCGTCTTCGCGTCGTAGGCACTGTTTGCGTAGACTACGCCATTGGCTACGGCTGCTGGAGAGCCGCCGCCCTTCGTCCTCCATTGCACCTTGCCATTGGCGGTCGTGAAGGCGCAGAGGTCTGCTCCGCAACCCGCGTACCCCATTGCGCCCGATATGACTGGCGCACCGGTACCGGGCAGGCTCCACAGTTGCGTTCCGTCTTGTTCGTTGAGGGCAACCAGATTCCCGGACTGAACGAGGTAGAATGCCCCACCCGCCGCAATGGGGACATTATCGCCGCCGGGGTTTCGGTTCCAGCGGACAGAACCGTCTTCCGCGTTCATGGCCAAAAATCCCGAGCCATAGTATTCCCAGTTCGGCGGAAGTAACATGTCGTAATTCCATCCGGCGACTCCCTTGTCCACCGCCGCGAAACCGTTGGGAGCGCAGAAGAAGTAATCCAAACAATGATCGAGATACCCGAGTTCGAAAAGCCAGTCCACGGGCTGATAGAAGTTCCGTGCGGCTACATACTGCCAGCCCGTCAGGTACAGTACTCCGTCAGCAGGAGTAAAGACGAAGTCGCCCTGCATTCCCGGTCGCTCGATCACACCGGTGGTTGCGTTGATTGCGAATACCCAGCCATATGCGGCTCATCGGACAAGCCAGGTAGACGATGCCACTGCCCACAGCAAGTGAAGTTCTCGGATCCAAGCAGGTGCCACGTTCAAAAGCGAGTTGGTCGAGTCTAACGACCCAGATGGGTTGTGGATTGCCAGTTATTGCATTGAATGCGTATAAGCCCGGCCCAAGACCGAAATCGCCCCAGGAATACAGCATCCCGTTCGCGATCGCGAAGGGAAGACCCGGCATGGGATTGTAGTTAAACAGGGCCCACTTACACGTCAATTTGCCGACGTTCGACGGACCCAGTACCTTTTCGCCCGAGTTATAGCCCGTGTGCCCCGCGTCGTGTCCCCATTGCGGCCAGTCGCTATTGTCTTGCGGCTGGCAGTCCCGCCGGAGGCGTCATCGAGGGCGTCCAGCTATTTTGGTCGTAGAAGCAGAATGTCTCGTTCTCGATCGTGTTGCCGCTGAATCCGCCAACGGGACTCATCAGCAGAAACGATGATGAGTTGGTGTTCGAGCCGCCGTCGAAGTCTATCCAAAGCTGCGATGGAATCAAGCGCGCCGTCGGCTCCCAACGCTCGCTGCCGCATTACCACCACGCCCTGCCCCGTTGCCGGGTTGTGAATGGCGTACCACTGCTGGCTGGAATCCCACTGCGCATCAAGCGGCGCTGCTCCTTGCGCGGGAAACGGCCCGGTGCAGCCATAGGGACAGTTACGCGCGTCCATGCTCGCCAGTTCCCCGCCGATTGCGGGATACAACACGTCGGTAAACCCCAGCGCAAGTGAGAAACGCGGTATGTAGGGTCGGAAGTCGTGGTCGAAGGGCTTCTGTCCGAAGCTGAATTGGCGCTGGACTACAAATTGGTCTTTGTTGGCCGACGTGTCATCGAAAGAGTACGTGGTCGTCACCGCCACCCCGGCCGACGAAGGCGCACATCCTTTCGAGGTCGACTGCATTAGCACAGTCCCCGACTTGCCTTATTCCCGTGCGACCAGAGCCAAACCCCTCCCTTCGGGATCCGCCGCCCACCAGGACGGCTCCACCAGCGGTTGGATCAGGCGGCGCCCACGCATTGCCGAAGTATTCCACGTCGCCGTTGTTGCAAGTACCAACCGCGAAGAAATCGGTCAGATTCTGACCGCCCTTCCAGTAGCAGCTCAGTGATTGCTTCGACATCG
>CAVVTL010000034.1:0-25888 GCA_963751155.1 uncultured Acidobacteriaceae bacterium
CCAGAAGACGCCAAGCATCACGTCGCCATCTCGTATGAGATCACTCTGCCGCCCGACACGACGCTGGCGGTCAACACCGGCTCGGGCGACGTTTCGGTGGAAGGCGTGCGCGGCACGGCGAAAGCTTCACACCGGGTCGGGCAGCATACGGGCGCGTGACCTGGGCCGTGATTCACGGATGGAGACGGGCAGCGGCGACATTCCACGCCGAGGCGGTTGCCGCGCGCTCGATGTTCGCCAGCACGGGCAGCGGGTCAATCCAAGCCGATCTCACCGGCAGCGGCGACGTGGACGTCCATACGGGATCTGGCGACATCGATCTCAGGGGCATTAATGGCGGCTTGCGGGCCCGAACCGGCAGCGGCCACATTGGAGCAGACGGCGCGGTGGGGCGCATGGCAGGCACACAGCGGCTCTGGCAATGTGAGGCTTGCTCTCGGTTCCAGTGGCGGCTTCAACATGAACCTCCACACCGGATCGGGAACCATTCATTCCGACCTTCCGATCACAGTACAAGGCACGATGGGCAAACATGAGCTGAAGGGTTCGGTACGCGGCGGAGGCCCGGAAGTGGAAGTCTCCACCGGCTCAGGGGATATCGATATTCGGTAGGCGCTGACAGAAATGAAAACAGCCGTCCTGCGGGGCGGCTGTTTTATTGGGGCTCAATCAAGCAGTGTCACGGGGTCGCCCACGAGTTTGTTCCCGGCTTAGACGACCGAGCAGTCGAGCGCCATGGTTCCGTCGAATTCGGAGACGATGCGGAACAGGGCGACACTTGTCTTGCTGCAGTGTGTCGGGATCGTAGGTGGTCATGACGCAGCGGGCGCGCAGATTGGCGGCGTGTATTTCGACGTTCCCGAGGCGAAGGCGCTTCCCTTCCCACTGGCGCTCGGCGAGACCTTCGACCCCACCGATGAGGATGTTGGGGCGAAAGCGGCGGCGGTCGAATCCACTGGCCTGGATGGCGCCATCGGTGGCGACGAGGAGGGGCAATACATCGAAGCGGTCGGCGGTCGCGAGCGGAATCAGCTCGACCGGTTCGCCGGCGGCTTGTTCTACGAGTACACGAGCGGCGGGAGCGTCCCATGGGAGACCGTTGATGGTCGCCATACCCGAGGCTGGCTCGATTCCGCCCTGCAGTCCCAGCAATCGATGGATGGGTGCGCGAGGTGACGACCCGGTTGCGCGCAGCGGACAGCACTACGATTTCACGATCGCCGCGAATGCCGGTTTCCAGCACTTCGACTGCGGGAAGCATTTCCCCACGCAGGCTCTTCACCGGATAACGCCAGAGCTCAGCAACGTGCATCTCGACTTCCTTTCGTGGTGCGTGTGAGGATGAGATGCGAGCCGGCGAGCTGGGATTCTTCCGCTTGACTCAGGCTGCCATAGCGAATAGGTTGCAGGGAATGGCAGAGCCGCGCATCGTCACTTTTACGACCGATTTCGGGTTGCAGGGACCCGTTCGTGGGGATCATGCACGGGGTGGTACTGAACATCCATGCGGAGACCCGGATCGTGGACATCTGTCACGAGGTGCCGTCGTTCAATGTGCTGGACGGCGCATGGAGCATAGCGCAGTCGTACCGTTATTTTCCGCCGCGCAGCGTGCATGTGGTGGTGGTTGACCCGGGCGTGGGCAGCCAGCGGCGGCCGATTTTGGCGGAGACCGACGACTACATTTTCGTGGCGCCTGACAACGGAGTCCTGTCACTGGTGGAGAAGCGCGAGCCGCGCTTTACGGCTGCGGCACATCACCGCCGAACGCTATTTTCTGCAGCCGGTGAGCCAGACGTTTCATGGGCGCGATATCTTCTCGCCGGTGGCGGGCTGGCTCAGCAAAGGCGTTGCGCCGGAGGACTTCGGCCCGGAAATCACGGACTACGTGCGATTGCCGCTGGCGCCGGTACAGCGGGTCGAGCTTAACCGCTTGTGCGCATCGGTGCTGAAAGTGGATAAGTTCGGCAACCTGATCACCAACCTGGCCGAAGTCGATCTGCCGGAACTCTTTTCGGCCGCGGCGCCAGAAGTGAAGCTGCTGGTAGCCGGACGGCTGGTCACGCGGGTGTGCCGCTCGTATGCGGAAGGCGGCGACGAGGAGTTCTTCGCTATTATCGGCAGCTCGGGGTACCTCGAGATCGCTGCGCGGCAGGCATCAGCCGCGGAGAAGCTATGCGTTGGCGTGGGCGAACCGGTCAGCGTGATCCTGGGAGAAACGTAGGTGCTACGGATTCTTGGGCCGCACCCGCGCATACCGTTCCATCTCGCCTGTCCATTTCAGGAAGCGCAGCAGTTCGCGGCGCTCCCGCCAGCTAAAAGCGAAGAACTCGAGAAAGCCGATGCTCTGCATCTTGATGCCGGTGTAGGTTTCGATTCGCCAGCACAGATAGGGGCTGCGCCACGGCGTGAGATGGTGGCCGCGGGTGGCATTCCAGATGAAACGAAGGATGTAGCCGATGTGCTTCAGCGTGATACCCAGCGGCTGAGTACGAGAGGTCGGGCTCGCCGCATCACAAGTATAACGGCGAAGCGGCGAGCACACCTGCAGGTCACTGTGTACTTCGATGAGGCCGGCGCCGCAATCAACTAAGCATCACAATTTGTCGACCATACGCTCTCACTTTGGCAGTCCAGAAGCAAATATCACGCCGTAGCCGTCGCTCCAGTAAACCATTCCGTTGGCCACGATTCCGCCGGGCGCCCCTCCGAGCAGTTTGCCCGTCTTCGCGTCGTAGGCACTGTTTGCGTAGACTACGCCATTGGCTACGGCTGCTGGAGAGCCGCCGCCCTTCGTCCTCCATTGCACCTTGCCATTGGCGGTCGTGAAGGCGCAGAGGTCTGCTCCGCAACCCGCGTACCCCATTGCGCCCGATATGACTGGCGCACCGGTACCGGGCAGGCTCCACAGTTGCGTTCCGTCTTGTTCGTTGAGGGCAACCAGATTCCCGGACTGAACGAGGTAGAATGCCCCACCCGCCGCAATGGGGACATTATCGCCGCCGGGGTTTCGGTTCCAGCGGACAGAACCGTCTTCCGCGTTCATGGCCAAAAATCCCGAGCCATAGTATTCCCAGTTCGGCGGAAGTAACATGTCGTAATTCCATCCGGCGACTCCCTTGTCCACCGCCGCGAAACCGTTGGGAGCGCAGAAGAAGTAATCCAAACAATGATCGAGATACCCGAGTTCGAAAAGCCAGTCCACGGGCTGATAGAAGTTCCGTGCGGCTACATACTGCCAGCCCGTCAGGTACAGTACTCCGTCAGCAGGAGTAAAGACGAAGTCGCCCTGCATTCCCGGTCGCTCGATCACACCGGTGGTTGCGTTGATTGCGAATACCCAGCCATATGGGCTCATCGGACAAGCCAGGTAGACGATGCCACTGCCCACAGCAAGTGAAGTTCTCGGATCCAAGCAGGTGCCACGTTCAAAAGCGAGTTGGTCGAGTCTAACGACCCAGATGGGTTGTGGATTGCCAGTTATTGCATTGAATGCATATAAGCCCGGCCCAAGACCGAAATCGCCCCAGGAATACAGCATCCCGTTCGCGATCGCGAAAGGAAGACCCGGCATGGGATTGTAGTTAAACAAGGCCCATTTGCCCGTTAACTTGCCAACATTCGAGGGACCCAGCACCTTTTCACCCGGGTTATAGCCCGTGTGGCCCGCGTCGTGTCCCCATTGCGGCCAATCACTGTTGTCTCGCGGCTGGCATCCCGCCGGAGGCGTCAAAGAGGGCGTCCAGCTATTTTGGTCGTAGAAGCAGAATGTCTCTTTCTCGGTGACGTCGCCCAAGAATCCGCCAACGGGACTCATCAACAAAAACGATGATGAGTTGGTGTTCGACCCGCCATCGAAGTCTATCCAAAGCTGCGATGGAACCAAGGAGCCGTCGGCTCCCACCGCTCGCTGCCGCATCACCACCACACCCTGCCCCGTTGCCGGATTGTGAATGGCGTACCACTGCTGGCTGGAATCCCATTGGGCATCCAGAGGCGCCGCTCCTGGCGCAGGGAATGGCCCGGTGCAGCCAGTGGGACAGTTACGCGAGTCCATGCCAGCAAGCACACCGCCAATTGCGGGATACAAGACGTCGGTAAACCCCAGACCCAGTGAGAAGCGTGGAATGTAGGGGCGAAAAGAGTGGTTGAACGGCTTTTTCCCAAAGCTAAACTGCCGCTGCATCACGAACTGGTTCTTGTTGGCTACCGTATCGTCAAACGAGTAAGTCGTTGTGACCGCCACCCCGGCCGACGATGGCGGACAGGCAGTCGAGGTCGATGCAATCAGCACCGACCCAGAGTTATTCCCCTGCCCATACGTCCACATCCGCCTTCCTCCGGTGGTTCCTCCGCCTACCAAGACTGCTCCACCAGAGTTTGGGTCTGGCGGCGCCCAGGCGTTGCCAAAGTATTCCACGTCGCCGTTATTACAGGATCCGATCGCGGAGGCCAAGGTCAGATTCGGGCCTCCCATCCAGTAGAACTCATTGATCGCTTCGACATCGGCGCCCGAGTTCCACACGATACGGAAGGTCGAGGTAGTGACGGAAGTCATGCTGATGTTAACTGTGGCAGACGCGGTGGTAATCGCGACGGCAACCGTTAGGATGCCCATGAAAGTACTGATACGAGTTCGCATGAGAACCCTCCTCTCGAGCGATTGCCGCTTACAGCCTAACGAACCAAATAGTGACCCATCGCAGCCGCTCGATCCAAGGTCAGTATCAGTCGGACGGTTGAACGCCGCACAGGATTCTGCGGTAAATGCACTCTTCTGTCCCATACTGGGAAAGTCATTTAGGACTCGGCGACGAGTCCGTGAGCAGGAAGATCACGAACGCACGCATTCCCCCGCATCCTCGACCGGGACTCGAGCACCAGTTCCTCTCTTTTTGATCGGAGCTGATGCTCAGGCAGGCCTGCGCCGCATGCTAAACTCGCCTCGAATGTCCAGCGAACAGCAAGCAGCGCGACAGACGGCCGAAGACCACTACTACGCGGCACTCGACCACTATGCCGAAGGACGGCTGGACGAGGCCATCGCGGATTACGAGGCCGCCATCGGCAGCGACCCAACGTTTCTGGACGCGATGCACGGGCTCGCGCGGGCTTACCAGGACAGCGAAGCCTACGATCAGGCCATCGCCGTGGCCACGCGCATCACGGAGCTCGATCCCGATGACGTGCTCGCCCACACCAGCTTGTCGATCCTTTACCAGCGCAAGGGTATGGTTCCAGAGGCTGAAGCCGAGGCAGCCAAAGCGCGGGTGCTGGGCTGGAAGCAACAACTCAAGCAGGGCAAACAACAGGCACTGTGAATTCTGTACGCCGCAACGCAACCCCAGCGCAGACGGTGCGCCGCATCTACCGGAGGTTGTCGCGCGCGTGGGGGCCGCAACACTGGTGGCCGGGCGAGTCACCGTTCGAGGTCATCGTCGGCGCGATTCTGACGCAGAACACGTCGTGGACGAACGTCGAAAAGGCGATTGCGAACCTGCGAGCGGCGGGTGTGCTGAGCATGGCAGGAGTTCGCGGACTGGCATCCGTCGAGCTTGAGCAACTGATCCGGCCTTCAGGCTACTTCCGCCAGAAGGCGGCCCGGCTGAAGGACTTCGTCGCGTTTGTGGACGACCAATACTCAGGTTCGGTAGGCGCGATGCTGGCAACTCCCACGACGCAACTCAGGGAAGTTCTGCTGGCACAAAAAGGCATCGGACCGGAGACGGCTGACTCGATCTTGCTGTACGCCGGACAGCATCCCGTATTTGTGGTCGATGCTTTCACGCGGCGGGTGCTGGAGCGGCATGACGCGATCTCCGCTTCTGCCACCTACGACGAAGTACGCGAGTTGGTGCAAGCCGCACTGGAGCGCGAGCCGCTGGCGCCGAACAAAGTAACGAAGGGGCTGCTTTCCGAGCGTCCGCAGGTGCACCCGCCGTCGGCGATGAGCGGGGCGTCGCGACCAGCGCGAGCACAGGTCTACAACGAGATGCATGGCTTCTTTGTGCAGCTGGGCAAGCACTATTGCGCCAAGCGCGCTCCAGAATGCGAGTTGTGCCCGCTGGGCGACATGCTGACCCATCCGGTAAGGGACACTTCTTCTGCTCCGTCTGAACCTGTGGCATCGCGTGCAGGGTGGCAGGCATCCAAAGCCGCTGCGAAACCGCGGGTATAATGAAGCCCAGCCTGGGAACTGCCGATAACGCCCGCCGCGCGAGATACTGAGGCTTCGCGGCCCGCGGTGAGCCGGTACTCGATGCCATCCGCTGCACCCCCAACTCGCCCGGAGAAGAAACGCAGCCGTACTCCCGCGATTGTTGCGCTTTCGATCGCGATATTTCTGTTGTTTGGCGTGATCTTCGCGCAGGCGACCTTCAAGCTGTCGTTCCTGCAGCCCGATACCAGCGAAGAAACATTGATCTTCGCGGCGCTTTCGGCGTTCATCTTCCTGCTGTTTGTCGCACTGACGTTCGTGCTATTGCGGACGCTGCTGCGGCTTTATGTCGAACGTCGAAGCGGGCTGATGGGCTCGCGCCTGCGCAGCCGTATGGTGCTGGGAGCACTGTTACTGTCGCTGGGACCGGTGATCTTTCTCTTCTTGTTCTCGTACGGATTGATTAACCGCTCGATCGAGAAGTGGTTCTCACGTCCGGTAGAGGAAGTGCAATATCACACCGGCATCGTCGCGTCGCTGCTCTCCGATTACGCCACGGCCAATGCACGGGCGGAGGCAACGCGCATCGCTTCGTCGCCGGAGGCGAAGAAGTCGTTTGCCACGGGGAATTTCTCGTGGGTGCTGGAAGAGTTTCGAAGGAGCGAAGTCAGCCTGCAGGGAGGCTTCGCGTTCGCGGTGGAGGACGGCAGGGCGGAGGCCAGCTATCACTCTCCGGAAGCGTGGCCGCTGCTCCACGACCACCTGCCGTTGAATGAGACGGCCGAGGAGAAGGCGAAGACCTTCGACATTCTCGGCCAGACGTATGTGCTGGGACGGGCCACCGTCGGACTCAACGGCCAGATTCTGGTGGCGATGCCGCTGCCGGCGAATTACTCCGCCGCCCTGCGCGACATCGAACAGGCCCAGCAACAGTACGAAGACCTCCGAAAGCAGCGGCGGAGGTTGCGTCGAACCTATCTCGGCTATCTGCTGCTGCTGACCGTGGGAGTGCTGTTCGCCTCCACCTGGCTGGCACTGTACCTGTCGAAGATGGTGACGCGCCCGCTCTTGGCGCTGGCGGAAGCGACGGAGGAAATTTCCCGGGGCCGACTCGATACACGAGTCGACGTGCAGGCGGGCAGCGAAATCGGGCAACTGGTGGACTCGTTCAACCGCATGGCTGCCGATCTCGAGAGCACTCGGGCCAACATCGAGGCTTCGCGGGCCGACCTGGCCGACATCAACGTGCAGTTGGAGCAGCGCAACCGGCACATTGAGACCATTCTCGAGAGCATTCCTACCGGCGTGCTCTCGCTGGATGCGAGCCGCCACGTGGTGCACATGAATAGCGCTGTACGACGGCTGCTGCATTTCGATTCGGAGAGTTCACCGCGTTCGCAAAAACTGAGCGAACTGTTCCCCGAAGACGTGACCGCCGACCTCGAGCACTTGCTACGCAAAGCCGACCGGATGGGGATGACAGGCAGCCAAATGGAGATCGTCACGCCACGCGTCAGCCTGAACGTGGCAGTGACAGTGGCATCGCTGGATTCCCCGGCGCAAGCAAATGACCCGGCGGCGCAGCCCATGGGCTACGTCGTGGTGCTGGAAGACATCACCGACCTGCTGCGCGCCCAGAAGCAGACGGCGTGGAGCGAAGTAGCACGCCGGGTGGCGCACGAGATCAAGAACCCGCTGACGCCGATTGCGCTGTCGGCCGAGCGCATCCGCCGGCACCTGGAGCGAGGCACGCCGCCCGACGAGGCTTCGCTGAAGATCATCCGCAATTGCGCCGACACCATCGGCTCCTCGGTGCAAACGGTACGAATGCTGGTGGACGAGTTTTCGACGCTGGCGCGCTTTCCTACCTCGCGCCCTGCGCCGTCTGACATCAACCAGATCGTGGACAGCGCACTGCTGATGTTCGACGGGCGGTTGAGCGGGATTCGCGTGAATAAGCGGCTGACGGCCGGGCTGCCCGCGGTGCAAGCCGACCCCGACGCCATCAAGCGGGCCATTGCAAACCTTGTCGACAATGCCGCCGAGGCGTTGCAGCAGTCGATGGTGAAGGAAATCGGCATCACCACCTCACTGGCCGCGCCACGCGACATGGTGGAGATCACGGTATCGGATACCGGCCACGGCGTGACCCCGGCGGTCAAAGAAAAACTGTTCCTTCCTTACTTCTCGACCAAGAAGCGGGGCACGGGCCTGGGGCTGGCCATCGTGAGCCGCATTATCGAAGATCACCACGGCTCCATCCGCGTGGAGGAGAACGCTCCCATCGGGACGCGGTTTATCGTAGAGTTACCAGTAGCTGCGGCGGTGAACGAGGCAGCCACCGTACAAAATGCACACCATCCTGATCGTGGATGACGAGTCGGATATCCGCAGCTCGCTGCAAGGCGTTCTGGAGGATGAAGGGTTCAAGGCGCTGCTGGCGGATAGCGCCGAAGAATGCCTCGCCACCCTCGCTCGCAAGCCCGTGGACGTCGTGCTGCTCGATATCTGGCTGCCTGGCGATGGACGGCCTGGAGGCGCTGGAGCGGATCGTCGCCACGGAGGACCCGCCCGAGGTCATCATGATCTCAGGCCACGGCAACATCGAGACCGCGGTACGCGCCACCAAGCTGGGAGCGTTCGACTTTCTGGAAAAGCCGCTCTCCATCGATCGCACGCTGATCGTGTTGAAGAATGCGATTGACGCCAAGCGGCTGCGCAGCGAAAACCTCGAATATCAAGAAGCAGTTCCAGGCGCGCAGCGTGATCGTGGGTGACAGCATCCCCATGAAAGCGCTGCGGCAGCAGATCGGGCTCATGGCTCCGACGAACGGACGCGTGCTCATCTACGGAGAGTCCGGCACGGGCAAGGAGCTGGTGGCACGCGCCATCCATGCGCAAAGCCTGCGCAAAGACGAGATGTTTGTTGAAGTGAATTGCGCCGCCATTCCGGAAGACCTGATCGAGAGCGAGCTGTTCGGACATCGCGCGGGGTCGTTTCCGGGCGCTGTGTCGGACAAGGAAGGCAAGTTTCAGAAGGCCGACGGTGGAACGCTGTTCCTCGACGAAGTGGGCGACATGAGCCTGAAGACGCAGTCGAAGGTGCTGCGCACGCTCGACGAAGGGCGATTCGCTCCTGTCGGAGAAGAGGAACCGGTCACCGCCGATGCCCGGGTGATCGCCGCCACTAATAAGGACCTCGAAGACGAGATTTCGAAGGGCAATTTCCGCGAAGACCTGTTCTACCGGCTGAATGTCATCCCGTTTTACGTACCGCCGCTGCGCGAGCGAAAAGAGGACATCCCGTTGCTGGCCCGGCATTTCCTGCGCGAGTTTTCGCAGACATACAACCGCCGTCCCAAGGAGATGGCCGAAGACGCGATTGACGCGCTGGTGCGTTACACGTGGCCGGGCAACGTCCGCGAACTGCGCAACCTGATCGAGCGCATCGTGATCATGAATCCGGGAGTGCCGCGGCTGG
Source organism: uncultured Acidobacteriaceae bacterium (assembly GCA_963751155.1). Lineage (GTDB taxonomy): Bacteria > Acidobacteriota > Terriglobia > Terriglobales > Acidobacteriaceae > DASRAA01. The sequence goes on from CAVVTL010000034.1 coordinate 9,639, forward strand.
AACGCAAACACCTGCCAAGCCTGATCTATCGCGACGGCGGACGCCGCAATCTGGGCGAGTTTTCCAGCCTGCACGAAGCCCGCGCTTCGTATGAGCGCGACTATATTCTGAAGAAGCTAGATGAGAACTCGGGCAACGTCGCCCGGACGGCCGAAGTATTGGGCCTCGAGCGCAGCCACCTGTACCGCAAGATGAAGGCGCTGGGAATTGCGGTGAAGGAGAGCAATTAGCAAATGGCAATTAGCGGCGAGCTGTTGGCTGCAAGGCTTTGGCGGCAAACCTTCATTCTTTCTTGTCTGCCCGCGGCACGCCGGACAGGTGCTCCAACTGGCGGCGCCAGTCCAACTCCTCGACAAATGTGTGCGATTCCCGCCAGCCGGCCTGGACCTTAACGAACATCTCCAGAAACACTTTTGTGCCTAGCAGGCGCTTCGATTTGCTGGCGAGCGTGAGTGCCGATCTTCTTCAGGTTGGCTCCCTGCTTGCCGATGAGGATGGCTTTCTGGCCTTCCCGCTCGCAGTACACAGTGGCCGCGATTTTGGTGAGCTTCGCGCCTTCTTCGAAGCTGTCAATCAACACCGTGGTCGCGTGCGGGACTTCCTGCGAGGTGAATTGCAGGACCTGCTCGCGAATCAGCTCGGCCACGAGGAAGCGCTCGGGCTGGTCGGTAATCTGGTCTGCCGGAAAATAGTGCGGGCCTTCCGGTAGCACTTTGACGATGGCGTCGAGCAATGTATCGAGCCCGTTGTGCTTCAATGCCGAGATGGGGATGACCTCGGCAAACTGGTGCAGTTCCTGATAGTGCGCAATCAGCGGAAGCAGTCTGTCTTTGTGCAGGGCGTCGACCTTGTTGAGTAGAAGAAAGCAGGGCAACTGAGTGCGCTTGGCGATGTCGAGCACAAACTGATCGCCGGCGCCGAACTTGTCCCCGGCATCCACAATCAGGAGCAGCAGGTCGCAACCTTCCACTGCGTCGTAGACTTCTTTCATCATGCGCCGGTTGAGCGAATTGACCGGCTTATGCACGCCGGGGGTATCAATCAGCACAATCTGGCCTGCGGGCTTCTTGCCCTTCTTCGCGACGTTGACGATGCCCTGAATTCGATTGCGCGTGGTTTGCGGCTTGCGGGTGACGATCGCGAGTTTCTCGCCGACCAGCGCATTCAGTAGCGTGGACTTTCCGGCATTGGGCCGGCCGATGATGGAAACGAACCCCGAGCGAAATGGCATATTAGGCCTTCACCTGGTTCGGGTCGCCGACCTTGTGCAAGCTCACGCGAACGCGTTCGACGCGGCGCTCGGTGGACTCCAGGACTTCGAAGCGCAGCCCGTCTTCCTCGAACACTTCGCCCTGCCTTGGGAATGTGGCCGGCCACTTCGCTGACCAGACCGGCGATCGTGGTGGCCTCTTTTTCGTCGGGCCGGGAGCCGAGATATTTCTCCAGCAGGTCCAGGTCGGTATTGCCGTTAAAGATGTATGACGTATCGCTCTCCTTCAGCACGTCGGACTTCTCGTGCTCGTCGCGGATTTCACCGACAATCTCTTCCACCAGGTCCTCGATAGTGACCAGTCCGGCGACGCTGCCGTACTCGTCGACTACGATCGACAGGCGGATGTTTTCCTGCTGCATCTCCCGCAGAAGTTCGCTGCCCAGCTTGGTTTCAGGGACGAAGTGAACGTCGGGTTTCATCAGGTCCGCAACCGTCGTGGTAGCGGCATCGGTGTCGGCCACCTGCAGCAGGTCTTTTGAGTACATGATGCCCGCGATGTGGTCGATGTTGTCGCGGTAAACCGGGATGCGCGAATACGGGGACTGGTTCAGCATCTCGGTAAACGCAGCAATTGTCATCGTAACTGGGACAGCAACGATTTCGGGCCGGGGTGTCATCACCTCGCGAACTGTCTTATCGCCGAATTCCACTACCGATTGGATGAGGTCGCGGTCGCTCTCTTCGAGAATGCCCTCTTCCTGGCCGGCTTCGATCAGCGCATCGACCGCTTCCGAGGGGTGTTCGGGCTCCGTTTCGGCGTGATCTTTCGACAGCGAAGCCACCGAGAGCGCGAACCCCAGGATCATCGTCGCCGGCATGGCCAGGTAGACCAGTATCCGTAGTACGGGTACAAACTTCGCCAGCCACTCGCCCCTGGTGCGAACGAAAAAGATGTGGGGCAGCAGGCGGTTGAAGATCACGATGATGAAGATGAGGCTGACCGAGACCTGGAACAGGTCAAGAGCGACCCAGCGCGAGTCGCGGAAGATCATGTAGCCGACCAGCACTCCGATGGCCGCCACGCAAATCTGCGTGAGCATGGCCATCGAGAGCGAGGCGCGAGCGGAGGTGAAGCCCAGTCGCGGCTCTACCAATTGCTCGTAGGCCTCGATGTTCTCCTCGAATTCACGCGACAGGAACTTGCCCATCTCGTGATACAGGCGGTCAACGTAAGACACCAGCGTCAACAGCGCGAGAAGGAACAGCAGCAGGATGGATAACGGGAGGTTCATACGCGGCGGGCCCCGCGCTTGGCCATCTTTCTTTCGGAAGGGTAGGCGCGTTCGATCAGACTGACCGGCAACCTGAACTTCTTGCGCAGTTCAACCTCGCGCAAATGCATCTCGCCGTCATCAATTTCGTGGTCAAATCCGGCCAGGTGCAACATGCCGTGCAGGATCAGAATCTTGACCTCATTGGCGAGGGAATGCCCCAGTTCCTCCGCATTGGCAGCAGCAATCTCGAGCGAGATCGCGATATCGCCCCCGAGGCTGGGGCTGGCCGACGGAAACGTAAGCACGTCAGTTGGCTTGTTCTTCTTGCGGAAGCGGCGGTTGAGCGCCTGCATTTCGCGGCTGGAGGTGACGCAGACATCAACTTCTCCTTCGAAGCCGAGTTCCTGTTGCACTCGGGAGGCAAAGCGGCTTAAGGATTGCGCGCTGGAGGGACTCGAAGCTGTGTCTTTTCGTTTCACTTCGCCAAAGGAACAAATGGGAGGGCACGCGGCCCTCCCACACTATGGTAGCAAGTTCCTACTCGGAAACGCGATTGTCCGCAGCTATATCCGCCGGCAGCGGAACCTCCGCCAGAGAATTGACCCGGTCAACTGGCGGAACCGTTGGGCCATTGACAGCGCGCGGGGGCGGCACGGCCACACTTCCCTTCAAGTCAAACGAGAGTTGCTCGTTGCGCCCCTTGTAATCCTCGTAGGCGCGGACGATGCGCTGCACCAGGTGATGGCGCACCACGTCACCCTCGTCAAAGTGGCAGAAGCGGATGCCTTCGACGTCCCTGAGGACCTCGGCGGCCTCCACCAGCCCACTGCGGGCGGGAATGGGCAAATCAATCTGTGTAATGTCTCCGGTGATCACCGCTTTGGAGTTGAAACCCAGGCGGGTGACGAACATCTTCATCTGCTCTGACGTGGTGTTCTGAGCCTCGTCGAGAATGACGAACGCGTCGTTGAGTGTGCGTCCGCGCATGAAGGCGATCGGCGCGATCTCGATGACGTTCTTCTCGAGGTAACGATCCACTTTATCGGGATCGAGCATGTCATACAGCGCGTCGTAGAGCGGGCGCAGGTAGGGATCGACCTTTTCCTGCAGCGTGCCCGGCAGAAAGCCCAGGCGCTCGCCGGCTTCCACCGCCGGACGCGCAAGGATGATGCGGGCGACCCGCTTGGTCATCAGCGCGGAAATCGCCATCGCCACCGCGAGATAGGTCTTGCCGGTTCCCGCCGGGCCGATGCCGTAGACCATGTCGTTCTTCTCGATGGCCTCGAGGTAGCGCCGCTGGTTGATGCTCTTGGGCTGCACCGTGCGCTTGCCGAAGGAGCGCTGCTTGCCTGCCTCGGCGAGGCTGCGCAGGGTGGCCGTGCTGTCGGAAGTGAGCACCTTCAGCATGGTGCCGAGGTCACCGTTGACGAACGTGTGATCCGTTGCGCAGCAGGTGCTGATAGTCGGAGAAAACCTGCTGGGTGCGGGCGACGTCGTTGGGCGCTCCGTCGATTTCGATCGAGTCCGGGCGCATAACGATGGCCACGTTGAGGCCCTGCTCCAGTAACTGCAGGTTCTCGTCGCGGGTTCCAAACAGTGTCTCGATGTTGGGAGTGATTTCGATTTGGGTCTTCATCTAGGGTCGGTGAGTTGCCTCCAGAAGCCGGGTGCGATAGTGCGTGGCTGGCCGTACCGTCCGCAGGCGGACGGAAAATTCGCTGCGCAAGAAGTTCTCGGGATCGGAAGAGGACGTGCGACCGGGATGTTCGCCGTAGCGAAAATACCGCACATTGCTGGTTAGCCTACAGCCGAATTCAGCGGGAGTCAATCGCGCTGCTGAACACAACCGTGGCATCCCGGATACTCTTCCGTGCTCCCCAAAATTCCAACTTCCCTGTTGATTTAGATGACCGGAGGCGGGGGAAAGATGGCGCCCGGTTTGCCCGAAGAGGTGCTTTTCCAGTAGAATCAGTTATTCGGCATACGTCGAGATTTCTACCTGAAGGAATAGAGCACAGTATGGCAAACCATTTTTCGGCGCTGAAGCGCGCCCGTCAAACCGAAACCAAGACGGCGGCTAACCGCGCCAACAAGTCCCGCCTGCGCAGTGCGTTGCGCTCCATGCGCGAGGCGATTGAAAACGGCGACAAAGATGCCGCCAAGACGGCGTTCAGCGCCGCAGCTTCAGCCGTGGACAAGGGCGTCCAAAAGGGCGTGCTCCACAAGAACACCGCCAGCCGCTACAAGGCGCGTCTGAATAAGCGCGTAAAGGCGATCGCAGCAAAGTAACCCTTTTGTATTCAGAAATTTAAGGCGGACCTTCTGGTCCGCCTTAGCCGTTTTTGGCAGAATCTCTCCAGGTTCGGCTCAGGAAGTGTGCAGGTCCCGCCGGACAAGGAACGCGTCGAGGAAGTAGCCGACCCCCAAGGCCAGCGGAATGGCGCCGAATGACATCGCAGTCCGGGCGTCAGGCTCGACCCGACCGATCAGTGCGAAGGTAATCATGTAGCCGACGGCTCCGGCGGTCAGGAGGATTCCTGCCCGGCGGGAACGGGCCACCTGCGAAAGCTCCGGCTCCATGGGAACGGCCACGCCACGCGCCATGGCGGCAATGCGTTCGTCGGTACGCAGCTTGCGAACCCGGTAAAACGTGTACAGCGCGGCAATCGGAATACCGAGCGCCATCGTTACTGCGACCAGTCCTATGATGTTCCCGTCCATTGTGGTGCTCCTTCCGGCACGCTGCGCGCGCACCGCTGATTTGCTTGCTTGCAAAATGAGATACGAGACGATGCCTTTGCCGGTTCCATCGGAATTGGCCCATTGAGCTTGCCGCACGAAGAAAAGGAGGAGCTTGGCTCCTCCTCCTCTGTCGTCTTAATTGGGGCGCGCTCTACGGCTTCCAGCGCAGTATCGGCTTGCGTGCGGCAGCCGTCTCGTCCAGCCGTGAGATGCGGGTCCGGTGTGGAGCTTGGGCGATTATCTCGGGCGAGTTCTCCGCCTCGGCAGCCACCTGCTTCATGGCATCAATGAACTGGTCGAGCTCTTCCTTTGATTCGCTCTCAGTGGGCTCGATCATCAGGGCACCTGGCACCACCAGCGGGAAGCTGACCGTGTAGGGGTGGAAACCGTAATCGATGAGCCGCTTGGCGATGTCGCCGGTCTTGATGCCCTTCTTCTGCTGGAGCTTGTCGCTGAAGACGACCTCGTGCATGGTTGGCGTGTCGAACGGCAGTTCGTAGTGCCCCTGCAGATGCTTACGAATGTAGTTGGCGTTCAGCACCGCGTCTTCCGTGGTCTGGCGCAGGCCTTCGGGGCCGTTGGCCATGATGTACGCCAGCGCGCGGACAAACATTCCGAAGTTGCCGTAGAACATGCGGACGCGGCCGATGGACTGCGGACGATCATAGTCCAGCCCAAGCGTGCCGTCGGGCTTCGTGACCAGTACCGGCGTCGGAAGGAAGGGCTCCAAGATCTTCTTGCAGGCCACTGGGCCGGAGCCGGGACCGCCTCCGCCGTGGGGCGTGGAGAACGTTTTGTGCAGGTTGAGGTGCATGACGTCGGCGCCGAAATCGCCGGGACGCACCTTGCCCACCAGCGCGTTCATGTTGGCGCCGTCCATGTAGAGCAGCGCGCCCTTGGCATGGAGCAGGTCGGCGATCTTGTGGATCTCCTGTTCGAAGACACCCAACGTATTGGGATTGGTCAGCATGAGCGCGGCAACGTCTCCGTTCACCTGCGCTTCCAGAGAGGAGATGTCAACCATACCTGCCGCGTTGGATTTCAGATTTTCAACCGCATAGCCGCACATGGCGGCGGTCGCGGGGTTGGTGCCGTGGGCGGAGTCGGGCACAAGAATCTTCTTGCGGGGATTGCCCTGCGATTCCAGGTAGGCCCGCACCAGAGGATGCCGGTCAGCTCGCCGTGCGCGCCCGCCGCGGGCTGCAGCGTGATGGCGTCCATGCCGGTGATTTCGATGAGCTGGTCGCTGAGCATCTTCATGATGCGCAGTGCGCCCTGCGAAATGCGCGTCGGTTGGTAGGGATGCGCCTCGGCCAATCCGCCCAGCCGCGCAACCGATTCGTTTACCCGGGCGTTGTACTTCATGGTGCAGGAGCCCAGCGGATACATGCCGTGATCGACCGCGTAGTTCCAAGTCGAGATGCGGGTGAAGTGGCGGATGATCTCGATCTCGCTCACTTCGGGCATGTGCCCCAAGTCCTCGCGCAACGCTTCGCCCAGCAACTGCTTGGCGTCCACGTCGGGCACGTCGAGCGGAGGCAGCTTGTAGGCCTTCTTGCCGGGCGAGGACTTCTCGAAGATCAAGCCCTCGTTTTGGCTGAGGTGTGTCGCAGCTTTCTTAAAATCGCCGTTCATCGCGCCACCTCCTTCGCCGCCGCATCAATCGAGGCTTTGGTGGTGGTCTCAGTGCAACACCACACAGAAGCGTTTTCAAGTTCGGGATAGAACCTCTTCAGCGGAAAACCCCCGATGATCTTCTGCTCCAGCAGCCTGTCGTTGATGGCCCGCGGGTATGTTTTGGTCTGGATGACGAACTCGTTAAAGAATGGCGCGCCCTCGAACGGGAGTTTTGCGCCGTTCTTCTTGAACTGCTCGGCCGCATAGTGCGCCTTGGCGAGGTTCTGCTGCGCCAGTTCCTTCATGCCCTGCTTGCCATAGATGGTCATGAAGATGTTGCACATCAGCGCCACCAGCGCCTGGTTGGTGCAGATGTTCGAGTTGGCCTTCTCCCGGCGGATGTGTTGTTCCCGTGTCGAGAGCGTAAGCACGAAGCCGCGCTTGCCGTTGCGATCCACGGTTTCGCCGGCGAGGCGCCCGGGGATCTGGCGGATGAACTTCTCGCGGGTCGCCATCACCCCGCAGTACGGGCCTCCGAAGCCCAGTGGCACGCCGAACGATTGCGCTTCGAGGCTTACGATGTCGGCCTCGACCGGAGGCTTCACGATGCCCAGCGAAACGGCCTCCGCAATCGAGACCACGAGAAGAGCGCCCTTCTTGTGGACGATGTCGGCGATGGCGGCGATGTCTTCGATCACGCCGAAGAAGTTGGGAGACTGAATCAATACACCCGCGGTTTCGTTATCCACTGCTTTGTCGAGCGCTTCGAGATCGACGCGGCCATTCGTGCCGTAGCCCACCGTCGAAAGCGGCATCCCCTGGTGGCGCGCGTAAGTCGTGATGACCTCGCGATACTCGGGATGCACGCTGGTCGCGATCACCGACTTGTGGCGACCGGTGACGCGAACGGCCATCATAAGGCCTTCGGCGGCGCCGGTGGAACCGTCGTACATGGAGGCGTTGGCCACGTCCATGCCGGTCAGCTCGCAGATCATCGACTGGAACTCGAAGATCGCCTGAAGTGTGCCCTGTGCGATTTCCGGTTGGTACGGCGTGTAGGCGGTGAAGAACTCGCCGCGTGATACCAGCGAATCGATCACCACCGGGCGGTAGTGCGAGTACGCGCCCGCGCCGAGGAAACGTGGCGTAGCCCTGTCCGTTTTCGGCAGCGCGGTCGCGGAAGAACTCCACGATCTCGCTCTCGGCATACGAGCGTGGAATGTTAAGGTCGCGCGTGAGGCGATACTCGGCGGGAATGGCGGCAAACAGATCGTCCACCGACTTGACACCGATGTCGCCCAGCATGGCCTCGCGGTCTGATTGGGATTTCGGAAGATAGCGCATGAATGGTCTTGATTTTCCTGGTAGTACGAAATGAAGTTATTGAGACGGGCGCTGCTCGCGGTGGCGGCGCAGGTCTTCCAGAATGGCTTCGACGGTGACCTCGGAGCGGTCGAGGCGGCGTTCGTGCGACTCTACAACCTGCTGGTGCTTCTCCACCGCACTGAGCAGACGGGCCGTAGCGTCGGCCAGGTCCTTAATAGATTCTCCCTGCGCCTGAATCAGCTCCCGATCCTCTTCGAACCTTCGTTCAGCCGCTTGACGAGACGCCTCGATAGACCCCTTGATCTCCAAGGTCTCGTCGTACAGCCGACCCAGCGCCGCCCAAAACTCGTCGAAGTTGGCGAATTGCATACAGTCCTTCCTCAACTGATGGTCTCACAGACCCACCGGACGCAGGTGCCTCTTGCTTTAGTGGCCTGCTTCTTCGCTGGCGAATTTTTCGTAATCGGCGGCTGAGAGCAAACTGTTCGCTTCGGCCGGGTCCTTCAGCGTGACCTTGATCATCCACGCAGCGTGGGCGTCTTTGTTGACGTCTTCGGGGGTCGTGTTCAGAGCTTCGTTAACTTCCGTCACCGTGCCCGAGACGGGAGCGTACAGATCTGACACCGCCTTTACCGACTCCACAGAACCGAAGGTCTGTCCGGCTGTGATCTCGGCGCCCACCTTGGGCAAATCGACGTAAACGATGTCACCTAGAGAATTCTGCGCATGGTCCGTAATGCCAATGGTGCCGGTCGAGCCGTCCACCTTCAGCCATTCGTGTTCCTTGGTGTACTTGAAATCTGCAGGATAAGCCATTGAATGTCCTCCCCAGCCCGGCCTTGTGGCCGAGGCGAGGTTCAAATAAGTTCAGAATCTATTATCAACTACGACTGCTTCTTCGGACGTTTGTAAAACGGAATCGGAACGACCTTGCACTTCACCGGCTGGTTGCGAATTTCGACTGCTACTTCCGTGTCCAGTGCAGACAACTCCACCGGCACATATGCCAGGGCAATGTTCTTCTTCAGGAAGGGCGCGTAGGACCCGCTGGTCACAACCCCGATGTCCCTTCCAGACAAGTCCAGCACCTTGTAACCGTCACGGGGAATGCCGCGTTCGATCGACTCCAGCGCCACCAGCGTGCGCTTGATTCCATCGGCTTTCGCCTTTTCCAGCGCCGCGCGTCCGATGAAATCGCCCTTGTCCATCTTCAGGAAGCGGTCCAAATGCGCCTCCCAAACATTGATGGATTCGGAAATCTCGTGTCCGTAGAGCGACAGCGCGCCTTCCAACCGCAGCGTATTGCGCGAACCAAGCCCACAAGGGACGATGCCGAATTCCTCGCCCGCCTGCAGCACTTCGTTCCACACGCGCGTGCTGGTGGCCTCGTCGCTGGGCACGTAAATCTCGAAGCCATCTTCGGCGGTGTAGCCGGTGCGGGCAATCAGCGTGTGGGGCAAGCCGCAAACCATTCCGTAGGTAAACCAATAGAACTTCACCTGCGAAAGATCGACGTCGGTCAGCTTTTGCAGGGTCGCCGCCCCTTTGGGGCCTTGAATCGCGATCTGGGTGTAGGCGTCGCTCAGGTGCTCTACTGTGCAATCGAACGCCTTAGTGTTCTCTGTGACCCAGTTGACATCTTTCTCGCGCGTTCCGGCGTTGATGACCAGCAGATAGTCGTCGTCAGCCATCTTGTGGACGATGACGTCATCCACAAACGTGCCCTCGGGATACAGCATGGCCGAGTACTGGCACTGCCCAACCGCCAGTTTGGAGGCATCGTTCATGGTGATGTGCTGGACGGCCGCCAGGGCCTGCGGGCCGTGCACGCGAATGTCGCCCATGTGGCTGACGTCAAAGACCCCTACTCCCGAGCGGACAGCAAGGTGCTCTTTCATCAGTCCACCGTGCTTTGGGTATTCGACGGGCATGTCCCATCCGCTGAAATCGACCATTTTCGCCCCCAGCTGGCGGTGGGCGACGTTTAAGGCTGTTTTGCGGATGGCCGGGGCGGAGTCGTTTGGAGCAGACAAATTACGTCCCTTCGGCGCACGGTCGGCGCGATGCAGGATGGCCTAACAAAGTACGGTAACACGCGCATTTTCATGAGGTCAACGAGCCCGGAACGGCGTTCTACGGATCTGATAGTAGAGGCCTACGACATTTTACGTATGGTCAAACACCATCAAAGTGAAGTACAAAGCTAGCCTGCCTTGCTATTTTGGCAGACTTTCCCGGCCTTTCATATTTTGGGGATTCGGGGCGGCAATATTTCATGTCAGCACCGCCTTTTTTGCAGTTGGAAACGGAAACCGAGCTGGTGACGCAGGTGAATTCGACGCGGCCAAAAACGGTGTTGTGTGTGGACGACGAGAAGATCGGTTTGCGTGTACGTAAGATCATGCTCGAAAGCCGCGGATTTACCGTGCTTACCGCCAGTAATGGACCCGAAGGACTCAAGCTGTTCGATGAAAACCACGTGGATGTTGTGGTGCTGGATTACTACATGCCCGATGTCAACGGCGGACAGGTTGCTTCGGAGATACGGCGCCGTCGTCCCGGCGTGCCCATCGTCTTTCTGTCAGCTTACTTTTCCCTGCCTCCCGAAGCGCTGAAAGTAGCCGATGCCTTTCTCACCAAGGGCGACCCGCCAGATGCGCTAATCGAGAAGATCCAGAATCTGATGTGACCGTAGAAGAGCCGACAAAAGCTAAGGGGCACACCCGGTGTGCCCCTTATTCACATCTGGCTGAATCTTAACGGCCGAAATACTTGGCGTTGCGCTCGGTGTATTCCTTCCACTGCTCCGGCAGGTCGTCCAAGCGCGAAGATGGCGGAAACCGGGCACACCGGCACACACGCCCCACAGTCAATGCATTCCACGGGATCGATGTAGAGCATCTCTTCCGTCCCGAATTTATCGCTGTCCTTCTTGGGGTGGATGCAATCGACCGGACACGCATCCACGCAGGCGGTGTCCTTGGTGTTGATACAGGGTTCTGCGATTACGTAGGCCATAAAGCAAGTTCTCCCTCAACTGTCATGGTTCGACGCTTTCCGGTCGGTGTACGTTGATAGTACCAAACACCGCATTGCGGTTGAAGGGGCAAGGCCCGAAAGGGGGCTACGCGCCTGCGAATGGGGCGCGTAGCCGGTTAAGTTGAAAAGCCGATTCAGCTTTTTGGAGACGCCTTCATAGCAGACATGATGAAGGCCATGATCTCCGGCTTGACCTGGTGCTGTTGTTGCTGGGCCGGCCAGTTGGCGCTGTCGGAATACATCTGGTTCAGGCCCTTCTGGATTTCCGGGTTGCCGCCGGTAAATTCTCCAACCAGCTTCTTCCAACGGGACACCAGACCTTGAGCTACCGGTCCTGCCGGGTCTCCGTTTAGTGCCGCTTCCACGTCGCGAAACAGCTCGTTCCACTCGCGGGTAACCCGCTCCTGCAACTCCGGTGACCACAGGCCCTTGCGCTCATCCACCGCGCCCTGGGCTTCGTCGCTGAAATACTTGCTTGTCCACTGCGAATCGTTTTGCATTCCTATCCTCCGAATGATCTGTGTGATGAGCATCCAATCGGGCTCATGGTCTGTCTTGAGCGCCGCCCGCGCCGCCGCGATGGCCTCGAGCGTGCGGTCGAGTTCGCGGTGCTTATCGGTCAGCACGCGATGCTGGCGTTCCAGCACCTCGGGCAGACGGGCAGGCTCAATTTTGAGCAGCTTCCCGATGGACTTCAGAGGCAGTCCGAGAAACTTGAGAACGACAATCTGTTCCAGTTGTGCGAGGTCGCGCTGGCTGTAAAGCCTGTAGCCCGCTTCGCTGCGATAGCTGGGCTGCAGCAGGCCCAGCCGGTCGTAATGATGCAGCGTGCGTACTGTTACGCCAGCCAGTTCCGCGAACTCCTGCGCCCGGTACAGTTTGTGTGTCCCCGGTTTCACGTCCGCCTCCACCAACAGAGTCGGGCCTGACGTTGCGTCAGGGTCAAGAGAAAAATTCGAGATTCTTTAACCCTGCCGCGTCGCAATCATGATCGTGAGCCGGCCGTCTCGCGCTGTCCCGCCGGTTCGTACTCCACGATGTAGCCTGCCACTGCGCTGGCCGCGACGGTCAGAGGGCTGGCCAGATACATGAGTCCGGGCCCGCTGCGTCCGGGGAAGTTGCGGTTCTGGGCGCTGATTACTACCTGGTCGGAACGTGTGGACACGCCCGGTCCGGCATTGATGCACGCTCCGCAACTAGGTTCGATGACGTGGGCGCCGGCTTTCTCGAAGATCTCGAGGTAGCCCTTGCGCACGCAATACTCGCGGGTCTCCTGTGAGCCGAACTGAATGTAGAACTTGCAAGATCCGGCCACGCGCCTGCCCTGTTGCAATGCCTCCTTCAACACCACGGCGTACATGTCCATGTCTTCGTTCTTCCCCGCGGTGCAGGTTCCGCCGTACGCGATTTCTACTGGAACAGGCGTATTCAACTCGCGGACGAACTTGCCGTTGCCGGGATCGCCGGGAGTCGCCACCATGGGATATATCTCTGCCGCGTCCAATTCAATGATGTGGGCATACTGTGCGTCCGAATCGCTGTACAAGCCCTCGATCAGCGTCTGTGCTTCCGCGTGGCTCATACCCCGGCGCTCCATCAGGAACTCGACAACCTTTTCGTCCGGCGCCACAATGCCGGTAAAGCCACCAATTTCAGCCGCCATGTTGGTCATGGTGGCGCGCTCGTCCACGCCCAGGGCCGCGATTGCCTCCCCGGAGTACTCGATGACCTTGGCCAGCGCCTTACCGCTGCGGATGTACTCGAGCGACAGCAGCTTCAGGATGAAGTCCTTCGCCGTGACGTTGGCGTGTCTCTTGCCTCGGATGATGACCTTCACCGACTCGGGAACTTTGACCCGGACGTCGCGGGTAAACCACGAGTTGAAGACGTCGGTGGTACCGATGCCGAACGCCAGACATCCCATAGCGCCGACATGAGGCGTATGCGAATCGGAGCCCACATTCAACTGGCCGGGCAGGGCGTAAGTCTCGGTGATGATGGAGTGGCAGATGCCTTCGGAGCCTTTGCGATCGGCCAACTCGCCGTGCAACCGGATGCCGCGCGACTTCGCGAAGCTCTCCTGCTTGAGCTTTAGCTGCGTCGCCAGGTCGAGCAGCCCCATCTTGCGCTTCTCTTCCGAGAGCACCTCGTCCAGAAACGTCAGGTGGTCGCGGAAGAACAGGATGCTGCCGGGGTCGTTCACCGGCTCGTCCTTGCCGAGGTAGTGCTCGTAAAAGATCGCCGCCATCGGCGTGACGTATTCGTGGCTGAAGCGCAGGTCGGTGCGGGCAAATCCGGTATCGCCCGGCTTCACTGCGGTAACGCCGACTTCTCCACTTCCCGAGAGCATGTGGCTGGCACAAATCTTCTCCGCGATAGTCATGGGCCGCGGCGCCGTCTCGATGGGCGGCAGGGAGACCTTGTTCTGCATGCGCGCCACGTTAAACGGGAACAGCCCGCCATATTCGATAACCTGGCGCGTGATGTCGTCTTCGCCGGCGGTGAACTCGCCCAGCTCGATCTCTTCTCCGCGTCGAATTCGGTCAATCATTCCGAAATCGGTCGAGGTCAGCACCCCGAGGTTCTGGCAGTTCTGCTTGTAGATGCGCTCGATGTTCTCGGCAATCACCAGACGAATGCCGGCAGACATTTCGGCGTAGGGCGACTGCTCACGGCTCGATCCCTTGCCGCGGCGTTTGCCGCTGACGCACGCCACGAATCCGCCGCGTTTCACGTCACCGCGCTTGATCGGCGTCTCGTTGCCGCATTTCAGTCCGGTATAGGGAAACTCGCCCAGCGTCTCATCGAAAAAGAAACAGATGTGCGCCGGAGTGATCTCGTCGGTCGAGATGTCATCGCGCAGTTTGGGGTTGCGTTCCGGGTGGGCTGTGTCCCACGGCAGGTCTTCGCCGGCCAGTTGGCGCTTGATCAGGTCCGGGTCTTCGGTAAGGAAAAGAATGCGCCCCTCCAGTTTCACCTGGTCGGGACGCTTGGAAATTTCACGGCTCAACAACGAGTTCATCACCGTGAGAGTTTACCGCAGAACACGCAAGATGGAGACGACTTGAGCCGACATTCTGCGAAATCCGGTCCCGCCCCTATTTCTTGATCGACTCGTTGACCTTTTCCGCGATCTTCTTGGTGGTCGCGATAATGGCGTTTTGCGGTGAGCCGCGGTCCGACGCCTTCGCCGATCCTTTCGTGACCTCTGTGCCGTCGCTCGCCTTCAGCAAATGGTACTCGACGGTGACGTAGAACGTCTGCATGTTGACTCCCGCCAGGCCCCCGGTGTAGCCGGTGTCCGAATGCTCTTCCGTAACGTTGGTCGTGACCACGTATTCACAGTTCTTCGTCTTGGCCGCGGTGACAGCCTCGCCCGAAACTGTGACGTCGAGCGGCACTCCTTCGGCCTGCGCGTTCTTCGTTTTGTCGAGGAACTTAATCAGGTCATCCCTGACTACAGCAGGCGAAACGGCGGAGCCGTTGGCGTCAAGCTTGGCGACGCATACCTGGGTCTTTGCTCCCGACTGGGCCACAGCGAAGACAACCGACACGCTTAAAACAAACAGAAACAAGAGTGCGAGTTTGCGCATTCCCTGCCTCCTTCTGGAACTCGAAAGAAATTGTAGTGCATCGGCAGCGCAGGCCGCAGTGAGAATCGTGTCACGGCGCAGACTTTATTTTCTCCCGGTATCCTCGTCGTTCATGCGGGTTTTGGCGTATGCCACCGGCGACGGTAGAGGCTCCAGGCCGCGTCCCGCGAATATCTCGCTGAAATTATTGAGCAGCTCTTCGTGGATCTGGCCGTTCGACGCCAGAAGTTCGCGGCTGTCCAAACGGAAAGGTGTGCCATCGAAGCGTGTCACTGTACCGCCCGCCTCCTGCACGATGAGCACGCCTGCCGCTGTGTCCCACGGATTGAGGTTGAACTCCCAGAAGCCGTCGTAACGGCCGGACGCAACGTTGGCCAGGTCAAGTGCGGCCGAGCCCGCCCGCCGCACTCCATGCGAGCGCAGCGTGATCTGCTGGTAGAAGTGAATGTTCGGGTTCTTGTGCCGCTTATGGCTGGGGAACCCCGTGCCCAGGATCGACTCGGCCAGCCGCGCGTCTTCGACACATGCATGCGGGTTGCCGTTCAAGCGTTGCGCCGCCGCCACGCTCGGCGGCAAACAACTCATTGCGGGTGGGGTCGTACAGCACTCCGACTTCGAGTTGGTCGTCCTGGCGCACCAGGCAATCGATACGCAAAACACCGGGTAGCCGTGCGCAAAGTTCGTCGTGCCGTCCAGCGGATCGACGAGCCAGCGGTATTCCGCGCCGACATCGCTGCGCGTGCCTTCCTCGCCCACGATGCCATGCTGCGGCCAGCGGGCCTGCAGCCGCTCGACGATGAGTTTCTCCGAGGCGCGGTCGGCGGCCGTCACCAGGTCCACGTCGCCCTTGTACTCGATCTTGATCTGCCGGTCGAAGTAGGTCATCAGCAGCGCGCCGGCTTCGCGGGCAATCGGTTCAAGATCCTTGAGGTATTGACTCATTTTCGGCGAATGGGAACGTTGCGGCTGACAATGCTTCTCCGTTCGCGGCTTGCTGACCGCGTCTTCGGCGATGTAGGCAATCTCGTGCTTGAAGATGAACAGATTGGGTGCACCGTCGCGAGTCAGCCGCACCATGCGACGGTCGTAATACTCAATCCAGCCGCGCACCACTTCGCCATCCATCAACTTGATGGCGACCGGCGCCTGTTTCTCGCCCAGCGCTTTGAGGTAGGCCGCCTCCTGGCGCGTGTCGTCGGGCGGAGGAGTTTTGGTCTTGTGTGCATTGGAATTGTTGCTGGCACCCTTGAAGCCCATGCCACGATTCTACACGCTGCAGAAACCCTCACTGGTGCGCGACCAAAGCTAATACGGGCCCAGTTTGAATTACGCCTGCGACTTCTTGTATTGGTCGAACGCGGCCAAGAAGCGGTCGATGTCCTTCTTGTGCAGGTAGTACGGCGTGGAAAGCCGCAGCTTCGACGGCTCTCCTCCTCGAATGCGGAT
>CAVVTL010000035.1:0-17135 GCA_963751155.1 uncultured Acidobacteriaceae bacterium
GCCGGTCGTGCCGTCAACCTTCAGCCACTCGTGTTCCTTGGTGTACTTGAAATCTGCGGGATAAGCCATTTCGTGTCCTTCCCAAACCCGGCGACATGCCGCGGCGAGGTTCGCGGAAATATGACAACTCTTCAATTATGAACTACGACTGCTTCTTCGGACGCTTGTAAAACGGTATTGGCACAACCTTGCACTTCACCGGCTGGTTTCGAATCTCAACCGCCACTTCCGTATCGAGAGGCGCGAACTCGATGGGCACATACGCCAGCGCAATGTTCTTCTTGAGAAACGGCGCGTAGGACCCGCTGGTGACGAGCCAATTTCCTTGCCGACAGGTCCAACACCTTGTAGCCATCGCGCGGAATGCCGCGCTCAATCGACTCCAGGGCCACCAGCGTCCGCGTGATGCCGGCGGCTTTCGCCTTCTCCAGCGCCTCGCGACCGACGAACTCGCCCTTGTCCATCTTGAGGAAGCGGTCCAGGTGCGCCTCCCAGACGTTGATCGACTCGGAGATTTCGTGGCCGTAGAGCGACAGCGCGCCTTCCAGCCGCAGGGTGTTGCGCGAGCCCAGGCCGCAGGGAACGATGCCGAATTCCTCGCCGGCCTGCATCACTTCGTTCCAGACGCGCGCGCTGGTGGCTTCGTCGCTGGGAACATAAATCTCAAAGCCGTCCTCGGCGGTGTAGCCGGTGCGGGCGATCAGCGTGTTCGGCAGTCCGCAGACGGTGCCGTAGGTGAACCAATAGAACTTCACCTTGGATAGATCGGCGTCGGTGAGCTTTTGCAGGGTGCGCCGCCCCTTGGGGCCCTGGATGGCGATCTGCGTGTAGGCGTCGCTCAGGTGCTCGACCGCGCAATCGAACCCCTTGGTGTTCTCGGCCACCCAGTTCACGTCTTTTTCGCGCGTTCCGGCGTTGATGACCAGCAGATAGTCATCCTCGCCCATCTTGTGAACGATGACGTCATCGACGAACGTGCCCTGGGGATACAGCATGGCCGAGTACTGGCACTGTCCGACGGCCAGCTTGCGAGGCGTCATTCATGGTGATGTGCTGCACGGCCGCCAGCGCCTGGGGGCCATGGATGCGAATGTCGCCCATGTGGCTGACATCAAAGACGCCTACGCCGGTGCGAACGGCGAGATGCTCCTTCATCAGTCCGCCGTGCTTGGGGTACTCGACGGGCATGTCCCAGCCGCTGAAATCGACCATTTTGGCGCCAAGCTGGCGATGGGTGGCGTTCAGGGCCGTCTTACGAATGGTCGGGGGGAGTGTTTCGGGAGCCAAAATACGTCCCTTCAGCGCACGGTGAGCGCATGCTGGATGGCGTAACTAAGTACGGTAACACGCGCATTTTCATATGGTCAACGCGGCTCCAAAACCGTTTTAGGATCTGAGCGAGAGCCTACCACATTTTAGTTATGGTCAAACAATCAAACTAAAGTACAAAGCAGTCTGCTGGTATTTTGGCGCTTCCCGGCCTTCATGGGGATCGAGGCGGCAACATCATGTCAGAGCTTTTTTACAGGTGCGATCCGAAATTGATCCGGTGAGGAAGATGAAATCGGCGCACCAAAGACTGTGTTGTGTGTCGATGACGAGAAGATCGGTCTTCGTGTCCGCAAGATCATGCTGGAAAGCCGCGGCTTTCGGGTGCTTACCGCCAGCGATGGCGCCGAAGGATTGAAGGTCTTCGATGAGAACCCCGTCGACATCGTGGTTCTTGATTACTTCATGCCCGAACTGAATGGCGGAGAAGTCGCTGCCGAAATGCGCCGCCGACGCCCGGGAGTGCCCATTGTTTTTCTGTCGGCTTACTTCTCACTTCCGCCGGAAGCGTTGAAAGTCGCTGACGCCTTCCTCACCAAGGGCGATCCGCCCGACGTGCTGATCGACAAGATCCAGAACCTGGTGTAGCTTCGAACGAGCCGTACAAAAGAAAGGGCACACCGGTG
The DNA here is from genome assembly GCA_963751155.1 of uncultured Acidobacteriaceae bacterium. Lineage (GTDB taxonomy): Bacteria > Acidobacteriota > Terriglobia > Terriglobales > Acidobacteriaceae > DASRAA01. Next base: position 1,956 of record CAVVTL010000035.1, read on the forward strand.
TGCCCTTTTCAGCGATCCTTCGAATCTTACCGGCCGAAATACTTGGCGTTACGCTCGGTGTACTCTGCCCACTTCTCCGGCAGATCATCGAGCGCGAAAATCGCAGATACCGGGCAGACCGGAACGCAGGCCCCGCAGTCGATGCATTCAACCGGATCGATATAAAGCATCTCCTCGACCCGAACTTCTCGCTGTCCTTCTTGGGGTGGATGCAATCCACCGGACAGGCATCCACGCATGCGGTGTCTTTGGTGTTGATACACGGTTCTGCAATCACATAAGCCATAAAGGGAGTCTCCGTCAGTTGTCTCGGCTCGACGCTATCTGGTCGGTGTACTTTGATAGTACCAAACGCAGCAGTCCGGTTGAAGTGGCAAGGCTCGAACGGAGGCTACACGCCCGCGAATGGGGCGCGCAGCCGGTTAAATCGGAACGGTCTGTCAGGCGTTTGGGGACGCCTGCATCGCTTTCTGGATGAACGCCTGGATCTCAGGCTTGATCTGGTGCTGTTTTTGCTGCGCCGGCCAGTTGGGACTGTCGGCGTACATCTTGTTCAGCCCTTTCTGGATTTCCGGATTACCGCCTGTAAACTCGCTCACCAGCTTGCGCCAGCGTGCCGCCAGCCCCTGTGCTACCGGCCCTGACGGGTCTTCACCGAGAGCCGCCTCGACGTCACGGAACAGTTCGTTCCATTCCCGCGTCACGCGTTCCTGCAATTCCGGCGACCATAGGCTCTTCCGTTCTTCGACCTGTCCCTTCGCTTCTTCGCTGAAATACTTGCTTGTCCAGTCTGGTTTCGTTTTGCATGCCAATCCTCCGAATGATGTGTGTGATGAGCGTCCAATCGGGCTCGGTCGAGGCGTGCAGCGCAGACCGCGCCGCCGAGATGGCCTCGATCGTGCGATCGAGTTCGAGGCGTTTCTCCGTCAGCACGAGTTGCTGGCGTTGCAGCACCTCGGGAAGGCTGCCAGGCTCTGACTTCAGCAGCTTTCCGATGGACTTCAGAGGCAGTCCGAGAAACTTGAGAACAACAATCTGCTCCAGCCGAGCGAGGTCGCGCTGACTGTAGAGCCGATAGCCAGCCTCACTGCGATAGCTTGGCTTCAGCAGTCCCAACCGGTCGTAGTGGTGCAGTGTTCGCACCGTTACGCCGGCCAGTTCAGCGAATTCCTGTGCCCGGTAGAGCTTGGTTGTTCCCGAGTTCACGTCCGCCTCCACACACAGAGTCGGGCCTGACGTTGCGTCAGGGTCAAGCGGAAAATGCGAGATTCTTTAACTCTGCCGCGTCGCAGATCAGGACCGCGCAGACGGCCGCCTCACGCTGTCCCGCCGGCTCGTACTCCACGATGTAGCCCGCAACCGCGCTGGCGGCGACGGTAAGCGGGCTCGCCAGGTACATCAGGCCCGGCCCGCTGCGGCCCGGGAAATTGCGGTTTTGCGCGCTGATGACCACCTGGTCGGGCCGCGTGGAGACTCCCGGGCCAGCGTTGATGCAGGCTCCGCAGCTCGGCTCGATGACATGCGCGCCGGCCTTCTCGAAAATCTCCAGGTAGCCCTTGCGCAGGCAGTATTCGCGCGTCTCCTGCGATCCGAACTGGATATAGAACTCGCAGGACTCGGCCACTCGCCTTCCCTGCTTCAGCGCCTCGCCCAGCACCTGCGCGTACATGTCCATGTCTTCGTTCTTGCCGGCTGTGCAGGTTCCGCCGTAGGCGATCTCGACCGGCACCGGCGTGTTCAGCTCGCGCACAAACTTGCCGTTGCCCGGGTCACCCGGCGTCGCAACCATCGGATAAATCTCCGCCGCATCGAGTTCGATGACGTGGGCGTAGTGCGCATCGGGATCGCTCTCCAGGCCCTCGATCAGCGTTTCCGCTTCGGTGCGATTCATGCCGCGCCGCTCGACCAGGAATTCGACCACCTTCTGATCGGGAGCCACGATTCCCGTAAAGCCGCCGATTTCGGCCGCCATGTTGGTCATGGTGGCGCGCTCGTCCACGCCCAGCGCCTCGATTGCCTCGCCGGAGTACTCGATGACTTTCGCCAGCGCCTTGCCGTGGCGGATGTACTCCAGCGACAGCAGCTTGAGAATGAAGTCCTTCGCGGTGACGTTTTCGCGCCGCTGGCCGCGAACGATGACCTTCACCGACTCCGGCACTTTCACCCGCACGTCCTTCGTGAACCACGAATTGAAGACGTCGGTGGTGCCGATGCCGAAGGCCAGGCAGCCCATCGCGCCGACGTGCGGCGTGTGCGAGTCGGAGCCCACATTCAACTGCCCGGGCAGCGCGTAAGTCTCCGTGATGATGGAGTGGCAGATGCCTTCGGATCCTTTGCGATCGGTCAACTCGCCGTGCAGCCGTATGCCACGCGACTTGGCGAAGTCCTGCTGCTTGAGCTTCAACTGCGTCGCCAGGTCCAGCAGGCCCATCTTGCGCTTCTCTTCCGAGAGCACTTCGTCGAGAAACGTCAGGTGGTCGCGGAAGAACAGGATGCTGCCGGCATCGTTCACCGGCTCGTCCTTGCCCAGGTAGTGCTCGTAGAAGATCGCCGCCATCGGCGTGACGTATTCGTGGCTGAAGCGCAGGTCGGTGCGGGCAAATCCGGTGTCACCCGGCTTGACCGCTTCGACGCCGACTTCTCCACTGCCGTGCAGCATGTGGCGGGCAAAGATCTTTTCCGCGATGGTCATGGGCCGCGGCTTGGTTTCGATGGGCGGCAGAAAGACCTTGCTCTGCAGGCGCGCCACGTTGAACGGGAACAGTCCGCCATACTCGATGACCTGGCGGGTGATTTCGTCTTCGCCGGCGGTGAACTCGCGCAGCTCGATGTCTTCGCCGCGTCGAATTCTGTCGATCAGGCCGAAATCGGTCGAGGTCAGCACGCCGAGGTTCTGGCAGTTCTGCTTGTAGATGCGCTCGATGTTCTCCGCGATCACCAGACTGAATGCCGGCAGACATCTCGGCGTAGGGCGACTGCTCGCGGCTCGATCCCTTGCCGCGGCGTTTGCCGCTGACGCACGCCACGAAGCCGCCGCGCTTCACGTCGCCGCGCTTGATCGGCGTCTCGTTGCCGCACTTCAGCCCGGTGTAGGGAAACTCGCCCAGCGTCTCGTCGAAGAAGAAACAGATGTGCGCCGGGGTGATCTCGTCGGTCGAAATGTCGTCGCGCAGCTTGGGATTGCGCTCGGGATGTTGCGTGTCCCACGGCAGGTCTTCGCCGGCCAGTTGGCGCCGGATGAGTTCCGGGTCTTCGGTAAGGAAAAGAATGCGCCCCTGCAGCTTGACCTGGTCGGGACGCTTGGTAATGGTACGGCTCAAAAGCGAGTTAATCACGGTGAGATTTTACCGCAGAACACGCAAGATGGAGACGACTTGAGCCGACATTCTGCGGAATCCGCTCCCGCCCCTATTTCTTGATCGACTCGTTGACCTTTTCCGCGATCTTCTTGGTGGTCGCGATAATGGCGTTTTGCGGTGAGCCGCGGTCCGACGCCTTCGCCGATCCTTTCGTGACCTCTGTGCCGTCGCTCGCCTTCAGCAAATGGTACTCGACGGTGACGTAGAACGTCTGCATGTTGACTCCCGCCAGGCCCCCGGTGTAGCCGGTGTCCGAATGCTCTTCGGTAACGTTGGTCGTGACCACGTATTCACAGTTCTTCGTCTTGGCCGCGGTGACAGCCTCGCTCGGAACTGAGACGTCGAGCGGCACTCCTTCGGCCTGCGCGTTCTTCGTTTTGTCGAGAAACTTGATCAGGTCATCCCTGACTACGGCAGGCGAAACGGCGGAGCCGTTGGCGTCAAGCTTGGCGACGCATACCTGGGTCTTGGCTCCCGACTGGGCCACAGCGAAGACGACCGACACGCCTAAAACGAACAGAAGCAAGAGTGCGAGTTTGCGCATTCCCTGCCTCCTTCTGGAACTCGAGAGAAATTGTAGTGCATCGGCAGCGCAGGCCGCAGTGAGAATCGTGTCACGGCGCAGACTTTATTTTCTCCCGGAATCCTCGTCGTTCATGCGGGTTTTGGCGTATTCCACCGGCGAAGGTAGAGGCTCCAGGCCGCGTCCCGCGAATATTTCGCGGAAATTGTTGATCACCTCTTCGTGAATCAGGCCGTTCGACGCCAGCACTTCGCGGCTGTCGAGACGGAACGGTGTGCCGTCGAAGCGCGTCACTGTACCGCCCGCCTCCTGCACGATAAGCACGCCTGCCGCTGTGTCCCACGGATTGAGGTTGAACTCCCAGAAGCCGTCGTAACGGCCGGACGCAACGTTGGCCAGGTCGAGCGCGGCCGAGCCCGCCCGCCGCACTCCGTGCGAGCGCAGCGTAATCTGCTGGTAAAAGTGAATGTTCGGGTTCTTGTGCCGCTTATGGCTGGGGAAACCCGTGCCCAGGATCGACTCGGCCAGCCGCGTCGTCTTTGACACGTGTATGGGCTTGCCGTTCAAGCGTTGCTCCGCCGCCGCGTTCGGCGGCAAACAACTCATCGCGGGTGGGGTCGTACAGAACTCCGACTTCCAGTTGGTCGTCCTGCCGCACCAGGGCAATCGATACGCAAAACACCGGGTAGCCGTGCGCAAAGTTCGTCGTGCCATCCAACGGATCGACAAGCCAGCGGTATTCGGCGCCGATGTCGCTGCGCGTGCCTTCCTCGCCCACGATGCCGTGCTGCGGCCACTTCGCCTTCAGCCGCTCGACGATGAGCTTCTCCGAGGCACGGTCGGCGGCTGTGACCAGGTCCACGTCGCCCTTGTACTCGATCTTGATCTGCGGGTTGAAGTAGGTCAGCAGCAGCGCGCCAGCTTCGCGCGCGATCGGCTCCAGGTCTCGAGGTAGTGGCTCATTTTCGGCGAATGGGAGCTTCGCGACTGACAATCTTCTCCGTCCGCGGCTTGCTGGACGAGATCTTCGGCGATATAGGCAATCTCGTGCTTGAAGATGAAGAGATTGGGTTCCCCGTCGCGAGTCAGGCGCACCATGCGACGGTCGTAATACTCAATCCAGCCGCGCAGCACTTCGCCCGTCCATCAGCTTGATGCTGACCGGCGTCTGCTTTTCGCCCAGAGCCTTGAGGTAGGCTGCCTCCTGGCGGGTGTCGTCCGGTGGAGGAGTCTTCGTCGTTTTGTGTGCGTTGGAATTGATTGCCGGCGCCCTTGAAGCGCCATGCCTCGATTCTACACGCGCGACCGAGGCCGCGACCAGCCGATGCAGCGCGATCGCGGTTACGCCTGCGTCTTCTTGTACTGGTCGAACGCCGCCAGAAAGCGGTCGATGTCCTTCTTCTGCAGGTAGTACGGCGTGGACAGCCGCAGCTTCGACGGCTCGCCGCCGCGAATGCGGATCTTCTGCGTCTTCCACATCCAGTCTTCCAGCGTCATGCGCTGGACGGGCGGCACGTTGACCGTCACAATCGCGCAACGCATCGCGGGATCGGGCGAGGTCCACGACTCGGCGCCGCGCTGCACCATCTGCGCCAGCATGTAATTGGCCAGTTCGCGGTGCCGCTTCTCGATCTTGTCCATGCCGATCTCGTTCGCCATCTGGATCGACGCGCGCAAGCCCATCAGCGACGGCACATTCGACGAGCCGATACGCTGGAATCGCTCGGCGCGAATCTTCTGGTCGTCCCATCCGGCGGTTGTCACCGTGCTCCAGACTTGGTCAATCACTTCGTCGCGCACGTACAGAAAGCCCGAGCCCTTCGGCGCCTGCAGCCACTTGTGCGGACTGGCCGAGTACATGTCGCAGCCGATGTCGTGCACGTTGAGCGGCATCATGCCGGGCACGTGCGCGCCGTCCACCGCAGAAAGAATTCCCTTCGACCGCGCCAGTGCGGAGAGTTCTTTCGCCGGCAGCACCGCGCCGGTCGCGGTGGAGATGTGGCTGAAGAACATCACGCGCGTGCGCGGCGTAATCGCGTCGTTAAACAGGTTCAGCACCTGTGCCGGACTTGTGACCGGCTTGGGCAGCGTCACGATCTTCACGACGACGCCGTAGCGCTTGGCCTTGAGCCGCCACGGCTGCTCGCCGCTGGGATGCTCCTGGTCGGTCATCAGCACTTCGTCGCCCGGCTTCATGTCGATGCCATTGGCGATGTAGCTGTTGGCCTCGGTCGCATTGCGCACCAGCGCCAGCTCGTCGCGCGTGCATCCGATAAATGCCGCCAGCGGATCGCGGTAGGCGTTGTACGGCTCATACCCCCAGATGGGATAGTTCTCCGGATCCTCCTGCGCCATCTGCTCGGTCTTGGTGTAGCCGTCAAACACCGCCCGCAGCACCGGAGCCGGGCTCGAGCCGACTGTGCCGTTGTTGAGGTAAACCTCGTCTTCGGGAATGAGAAACTGCTTGCGGATCTCGGCCCAGTAGGCGTCCTGATCGCCGGAGAATTGTCGCCGGATCGGGCAGCTTCGCGGGCATGTTCGCCAGTTGCGCCAGCAGCGGATGACCGGCCGCCAGGGCGACGCCAAGGCCTGCTGCTGTACGGGAAAGAAACTGCCTACGATCGAGCATAGCTACCTCCTGAGCGGGAAGTCCGCAATCTTACGGCCTCAGCCATCGCGTGACAAGGAGGAAGCGATGCGAGCGGAGATAGGGCGACCGCAAAAGTCGAATTGGTGCGAAAGGGGGGACTCGAACCCCCACGGTTTTACCCGCCAGATCCTAAGTCTGGTGCGTCTGCCAATTCCGCCACTTTCGCACGGTGTGTTTTCATTTTAGCCCAGTTTCGCAACCGGCCGGCCCGGTCGATTCGAGACATGGCTTGCCGTTGCAAAATCCCAGCAAATCAGAAACAATGCTGCACCAAGGGGTGGAGCATGAGCGGAGTTCGAGTTCTGGTAGGCACCCGTAAGGGTGCATTTATTCTTACGGCAGACGGCAAGCGCGAGAAGTGGGACATCAGTGGTCCGTACTTTGCCGGATGGGAGATGTATCACCTGAAGGGTTCGCCGGTTGATCCCGAACCGCATTTATGCGTCGCAGACCAGCGGCTGGTTCGGACAAGTCATTCAGCGCTCGAACGACGGCGGCAAGACCTGGGAAGTACCTGACGGCGGAAAGGTCCCCGGTCCGGAAGACTTCATGAATCCGGCGCCCAACAAGTTCGTTTACGACACTTCGGGCGCCACCGGCAAGCCACTCACCACGCACCAGTGGTACGACGGCACCCAGCATCCCTGGGAGTTCAAGCGGGTGTGGCACCTGGAACCGTCGCTCACCGATCCCGACACTGTGTATGCCGGCGTGGAAGATGCTGCCATCTTCCGCTCGACCGACGGCGGCACCAGTTGGCACGAGCTTGCCGGCCTGCGCGGACATGGCACTGGGTCCCAATGGGGACCGGGCGCCGGCGGACATGTGCCTGCACACCATCATCCTTGACCCCAGCGACCCCAAAAGGGTGTGGATCGCCATCTCGGGCGCGGGCGCGTTTCGCACCGACGACGGCGGCGCGAGTTGGAAGCCGATCAACAAGGGGCTGCGCTCGCAGTACGTTCCCGATCCCAACGCCGAGATCGGCCACTGCGTGCACCATGTCGCCATGCACCCGTCGCGGCCGGGCGTGATGTTCATGCAGAAGCACTGGGACGTGATGCGCAGCGACGACGCTGGCGACAACTGGCACGAAGTGAGCGGCAACCTGCCAACGGACTTCGGCTTCGCCATCGACGTCAACTCCAACGAGCCCGAGACAGTTTATGTTGTTCCCATCCAGAGCGACTCGCTGCACTATGTCCACGAAGGCAAGCTGCGCGTCTACCGCAGCAAGAGCGGCGGCAACGAGTGGGAGGCGCTAACCAAGGGCCTGCCGCAGAGCAACTGCTACGTGAACGTACTGCGCGACGCTATGGCCGTGGACACGCTCGACAAGTGCGGTGTGTACTTCGGCACGAGCGGCGGACAAGTGTATTGCTCCAACGACAGCGGTGAGAACTGGATGGCAATCACCCACGATTTGCCCGCAGTGCTGTCGGTGGAAGTGCAGACGCTGGCATGATCCGGGTGCAATTGCCATATCACCTGCGGACGCTGGCCAAAGTCAGCGGCGAGGTGGAACTGGAAGTCGCGGGCGCAGTGACGCAGCGCTCGGTGCTGGACGCGCTGGAAGCGCGATATCCCACGCTAAAGGGCACAATTCGCGACCACGTTACCCGACAAAGACGGCCCTTCTTGCGCTTCTTCGCCTGCGAAGAAGACCTCTCGCACGAATCGCCGGATGCACCATTACCGGAAGCAGTGACATCAGGAAAAGAGCCTTTTTTGGTGATTGGGGCCATCGCGGGGGGATGAGGGCGGCGAACCAATTTTCCCCCAAAGGAGTTGAGGTCTGTGGCTGAGGAAAACTCTGGATCCATGGCCCCAGCCTGCCCTTCGCTCGAATCGCTTCCGACAGGCGAGAATGCATGAGGCACCCACAGCTGTGGAGTGCCGCAGCGGGGCCCAGGACATCAGTTTGGGTTTTCGAATCCCCGTTCTACACTTCGCCGGGGCGAAGCATAGAACAGGACATCCAAAGGGAACCTACGGCACGGTCAGAACTGCGCTGCCGGACACGGAGATTCCATCCTGCACGAAGGTAGCGGTGATGGTGGCGGTACCCGACTTCACGGCGTTTACACTGCCGTACGAAGTGACGGTGGCCACCGTCGCATCCGAGGAAGTCCACGTAACTCCAGTCGTCAGGTTCAGCGGATAAGTGCTGGAACCGGTGCTGAAGGTACCGGTGGCCGTCAACTGCTGAGATTGCCCCACCGGAACAGTTGTCGCATTCGGAGTAATCGTGAGCAAAGTGATGGTATCAGTATTCACCGTGACTTTGGCACTGCCGGTAATGCCTGCGAACACTGCGGAGATGTTGGCGCTCCCGGGGGCCACTCCGATGACCACGCCCTGGGTTGGCAATACGTTGCTGATCGTGGCGACGGCTGGGTCATTGGAGGCCCAAGTGACGCTGGTGGTCAGGACTTGTATGCTGGTGTCGGCAAACGTGCCAGTCGCAGTGAACCCATTCGACACGCCTACCGGCATCGAGGAACCGTCTGGAGTCACCGCGATCGACAACAGAGGGCTGCTGCTGACCACGACACTTGCCGGGGTTACGGTTGCGCTACTGAACGAATAGGTGACGGAAATGTTGGCAGAACCCGGCCCGTTCCCCAGGACGAGACCCGCTGACAGAATCTGGGCAACCGATGGGGTGTCACTTAACCATGTTGTGTACGGATTGTAGGTGAGGATCTGGGTGCTGCCGTCGCTGTAATGCCCGGTGGCCACAAAGGCACCAGTGGAGGCCGGTGCCAGAAGGATGCTGCCGCTACCTTGCGAGGTCGCGACCACGATGGTGGACAGTGTCGCGGTGCCCACGGTCAGGGGCGCGGAAGCAGTAACGCCCTCAAAGGTAGCAGAGATGTTGGCGATGCCCTGGACGAGGCCAACTGCCGTCCCCACGGAGTTGACGGTTGCGACCGTCTTATTGTCAGAGGCCCAAGTGGAGGTGACGGTGACATCCTGCTGAGAGCTGTCCGAAAAAGTTGCAGTCGCCCTGAATGACTGGGTGACACCGGCAGGGATTACGGGGGCAACCGGCGTGAGAGTGATCGCCGCAGCAGTTGCTGTGGTGATGGTGAGGTTGATCGACTGGGTCACTGCACCGTTGTTGTAGGACGCAGTGATGGTCACCGGGGTGTCGGCAGTCACTGACTGCGCCTGAACATACCCGGAGTTCTTGCCCACCGTCGCAGCCGCCGGATTCGAAGACGTCCACGTAACCTGACTTGTGATGTTCTGTGTGCTTCCGTTACTCAGAGTGCCCGTGGCGGTGTACAGGGCGGCCGTATTCTTGGCCAGGGTGGTGAGGTTGGGGGTAATTGTGATGGAAACCACGGCGGCTGGAACAACAGCGGCGGTGGTGTTGCCGACGATGCTTCCTTGAGTGGCGGAAATCGTAACTTGGGAGTTGGTGATGGCCAACCCTGTCGCCACACCGCTCGTGGTGATGCTTATCTTGGTGGTATCCGAGGAGGCCCAGACCACCGAGTCGGTGATGATTTGGGTCGAGCTGTCGCTGTACGTTCCCGTTGCCACAAAAGCCTGCTGACCGAACTGCGGTATCTGGGCGTTGGTGGGTGTGAGAGCAATCGACGACAACGTTGCATTTGTAACGATCAGTGTCGAGCTACCCATGATGGAGCCAGAGGTGGCGGTGATGGTGACGGTGCCTGGCGTTACGCCCGTTGCCGATCCCTGAGTTCCTGGTGAATTGCTGATGGTGGCCACCGCAGTATTTGACGAGGCCCACGTTACGGTGTTGGTGATCACCTGAGTGCTGTTGTCGGCATACGTCCCGGTGGCGGTGAACTGGGTGTGCGTTCCGGGTGCGATGGATTGCGTCGGGGACGATACCGCAATGGAGACCAATGGGTTCGTGATGGTCAGGATGGCCGTGCCCGAGATGTTGCCCTGTGCTGCCATAATCGTTACCGTCGTGTTCGGGGTGACAGCCGTGGCAAAACCGCTCTGCGAGATCGTCGCACCGAGAGACGCGCTCCAGGTGACGCTGCCGGTGATGTTCTGCGTGCTGCTGTCAGCATAGGTACCAGTTGCGGTGTATTGCTGGGTGGCGTTCGGAGCCAGAGAGACAGTCGCGGGGCTCACTGCGATGGACATCAGCGGATTGGTGACGGTCAGGGATGCTGTGCCGGTGATCGATCCCGAGGTGGCGGAGATAGTGGCAACTACGCCGGGCTTCACACCCGTCGCCAGTCCGCCCGCAGTGATAGTTGCACCAGTGGAGGCGCTCCACGTAACCGTCGAGGTCAGGCTCCTGGTGCTGCCGTCGCTGTAGTTTCCGGTCGCAGCATACTGCTGGGTTCCATTGGGAGCGACCGTTGCCGCTGCAGGTGTCACGGTGATCGATTGCAGCGCGACTACCGTCAGTGTTGTGGTACCCGTGACAGTGCCCGACGTGGCCGAAATAGTAGTGGTTCCCCCACCCACGCCCGTCGCCAGTCCGGCGGTGTTCACGGTTGCTACCGAGAGGTTCGATGAAAGCCAGTTGGCGGTCAGGATGCTAGTGGTGCCGTCGCTGTATGTACCGGTGGCCGTGAATTGCTGCGTGGCCCCGTTGGAGATACTCGACGCAGCCGGGGTGACTTGAATGGAGACCAGGGTTTTCGTGGGAGTAGTGCCACCACCCGAAGAACTGCCGCCGCATCCTACGAATACAGAAACGCTCAGCAGCAACCCAATCAACACAACCTTTTTCATGGAGCCCCCCGGCATAAATGCCAGCGTTCATGGACGAATAATGATTCCTTACGTCAAGTTCGTATCATATTGGTTGGTAAGCGGTAAAACATACAAGAAAAGTGGAATGAGGCTACCACAATGGTGTAGCCCGTGGTTCCCCGGCGAGAAACAACGGGGGATGCAGAGCGGGTTTTCGGATTGCAGTAATGCGCCCGTCGGATTAAACCTGAATGTCAGGTTCACTATCGCCTCGGTTCTCGCAAGTTCGTTCGTTGCGTCTGTCGCCAGGAGAGCACAAAGAGATTTGGCCGCGGAGTTCGGGGTTTCGGCAGGTTCGCCGGTATTCCGAAATCCGCGGCCGATGCTCAGCCCGATCAGCAGGAGGCCGCCGCGCCGCGGGGCGCGGGGCGAGCGTATTAGGTCAGGAAGAACTCGCGGGTAACTTTCACCCATTGCTCGTCGGGCAGCGTGCTGGCGATGTCGTCGAGGGCGACTCCACCGTCCTGCGCCAGGGCGCCGAGGGCGCTGGGCATCATGCGCTGCAGGCGCATCGAGGACTCTTCAGTCCACCAGCGGGCCATCGCGCCACCGAGCAGGTTGCGGAAGTTGGTCTTCGAGTCGGGGGACTGTACGGTGACCATCCAGCCTTCACCGTAAGGATCCTTCGAGATGAGCGACGGGTCTTTCACGGCCGCTTCGTTGATGTCAGCCACGCTGCCTTCGATGGGCGAAACCATGTCGACCTTGACGCCGTCGCGAATGATGCTCCATACCTTTTGTCCCTGACGGATCCACTGGCCGCGCTGCGGCAGGTTGATTTGCTCAATCTTTCCAGTGAGCTTGGTGGCGAAGTCGTCCATACCCACGCGGACAAGGTTGGGACTCTCGCTCAGCGCCCAGGTGTGGCCGGGATGATAGCGAAGATTTCCGGGAACGGAGAAACCACCCACCATGCTCGGCTTGGCTTGAGTAGCCGTGGCAACCGTAGCTTTGCTCATCGCCGGAGCAACACGCACCACGGGGTGCTTGGCCTTGGAATAGAAGAAGTCGATCGTCAGAAACATTGCGAAGGTAAAAAGTACGAGTAGGACTGTCATGGCGGGCCTCCTGTTGTTTAGCGCCTAGCGTTCGACGCTTTGCACCTAAGCTAAAGGCACGCGGTGTGCCAAACGTCGAGGAGACTTGCAGCAAGCGCAGTGGTCGAGGCAAGCGTGCTTAGATTTAAGGACTTAGCGACGCGCGTTGCGAAATCCAACAGCGTGGGAGTGGTGATTTACAGCGTTGCAATTTGATGCGATGTGCAACGGGAGGTGGGGAATTGGCGGGAAGAAGGACACGTTTAGGAGGGTTTACTGTAGTGGATTTAATGGGTTACGAACAATGATGACGAGAAACGGAAACAGTTGCGATTCGCAACGCACTGATGCGTAATACAACGGCGCTGAGGCATTACATGACTTGCCCCTTGACGATAATTCCAATTTTTTCTGACTTCCCATCAGCAGTTGGAACCTCAACCGTGAAAACGGTCAGGGACTGATCGTCTTTGGCGACGGTGAGGGGCGTACCAGCCGGAGCCATTGCGAACACCGCTGGGTGCGGCGTCCGAGTGGACTTGGCGCTGAGGGCAACCAGTCGTTTCAGGGGCAGATTGTCCGCAGGGAACGTATCGCTTGCCACAGGGATGGCGAGTAGGAAGTCAGGATTGGGGGAGACGCCCATGTGGTTGGCATCCTGCGGAATGCATTGATAACGCAGGGTATATGTACCTGCCGCAACGGCTTGACCCCGGAAGTCAGAAGCTCCTTTGGAGAAGGTGACCACGCCGACAAACTCTCCATTGGCCAAACCTGGATATAGAGCCCCGGCGGGCCCATCGCCGCCATTGGCCAAGGCACGGGCGAACCAAAAGCTGGCCGACCAGCCGTCGTCGAGAGTGACGAGGTAGCCCTTGTCTTCGACGGCTTTTTTGAGGTCGTCGGAAGCACCAGCGGCGGTCAATGGGCCGATCCGGTCGGCAGCGGGAAGTGCAGCCGCCGTCAAACATAATAATGTTAGTAATAATGCAATTCTAGACGGCGTAACGGCGGCCGACGGACGGCGAAGTGGCTCGAGGTTTTCCATGGTCAAGCCGAACATAACGCGCCGAGAGCCATACCTGCAAGTGAGGTTGCCGGGGTCACTCCCCGGACGAACGGGCCTCGGCGGCTGAGGTGTTGGTCCAAGCTACGCTGAACGTTCCGATGTAGGCGCTGCGGCGATCGTGTGTGCTCCATCGGGAGTCGAGGCCGTCGCCCTGAAACTCGTCGGTAAGAGCCACGGCAGACATGGCGTGATCAACGTTGGTCAGCGGGGGATAGAAGTTGGTTTCATTGCCACAGATGTGGTCGTGGTGGTTCAGGGGCCGGGTGATGACAGCAGCGAGATGCCCCGCGCGCAGAACTGCGTGACCGCTATGCAGGTCGGAGGGAACATCGAGCATTACGGGGACGTAGTCCACACGGACGACATTCTCAAGCAGGCGTCCGGCCTGGTGATGAGCCAAGGCGATCAAGGCCGCGCGCTGGACTGGGTTGGCTGCGCTGTCGACCATCAGCACGGACTGTACGGGATACGGGTCGCCATAAGGGTCGCCTAACGTGGCGCGGGCGCGAACGGCGGCGGCCACGGTGAGGCCGTCGAGTTTGACGCCGTTCCATGAGCCCTCGTCGACGTGCCAGGCCATCAGGGCAAAGTTGCCGGTCAGGCCGACTTCGCCGTTGGCAAAGCACTGGGCGACGTAAACGTCAGTGGAGCGGGACTCAATATAGTCTCCGCGGATTTGCTGGGCCTGAGCCGAAACAGCCAACGACAACGCGAAGGCAACGGACAGAATCGTAGCTTTGCGCATGGAACACTCCTCACCCGTGCTTGCTGACATTTTAGATGAATTCGGGCCAGCGAACGCTTCGTTTCATTACGGGCAAATTGCCGGACTACAATACCGGAGATGACTGACGATTTGTTGCGGTTCCGGCCTGAGTTTCCGATTCTAGAGCGCACGACGTACATGATAAGCAATTCGCTGGGCGCAATGCCGCGCGGCGTGGAGGCGTCGCTACAGCACTACGCTCAACTTGGAACGCCCGTGGCGTGCGCGCGTGGGAAGAAGAATGGTGGATGCTCGCGGCCGGAGTGGGCGACGAGATTGGCGCCCTGATGAACGCGCCGAACGGTTACGTGGCGTGCCTGCAGAATGTGACCTCCTGCGAGGCGACCGTGGCATCGTGCCTCGACTTCAGCGGACGGCGCAATAAAGTGGTTTACAGCGACCTCAATTTTCCCTCGATTATGTATTTCTGGGAGGCGCAGAGGGCGCGGGGCGCGCGGGTGGTGATGGTGCCCAATGACGACACCATACACGTCAATACCGAGCGACTGCTGGAGGCCATCGACGAGGAGACTCTCATCGTTCCCATCTCGCATGTGATCTTCCGCAGTGCATTCATTCAGGATGTGGCTGCATGGGAGGAAGAGCGCATGGGTCGGTGCGTACGTGCTGCTGGATTCGTTCCAGGCGCTGGGAACCGTGCCGTTTGATGTGCAGCAGCTCAATGTCGATTTCTGCACCGGCGGGGTGCTGAAGTGGCTGTGCGGCGGGCCGGGAACCGGATACCTTTACGTGCGGCCTGATCTCGCGAAGAAGCTGGAGCCGAGCTTTACGGGGTGGATGGGACATCGCAATCCGTTTGGCTTCGAGATTGGGCCGAACCAGTACACCGACACGATTTATCGCTTCACGCAGGGAACGCCGAACATCGCGGCGCTACACGCGGCGCGGCCGGGGCTGCAGATCATCATGGAGGCCGGGGTGGAGAACATCCGCGCGGTACTGCGGCAAACGGCGCTGCTCGCTGAGATGGCGGAGCAGCGAGGCTGGCGAGTGAATACGC
>CAVVTL010000036.1:0-83347 GCA_963751155.1 uncultured Acidobacteriaceae bacterium
ATTTCCGGGAACGGAGAAACCACCCACCATGCTCGGCTTGGCTTGAGTAGCCGTGGCAACCGTAGCTTTGCTCATCGCCGGAGCAACACGCACCACGGGGTGCTTGGCCTTGGAATAGAAGAAGTCGATCGTCAGAAACATTGCGAAGGTAAAAAGTACGAGTAGGACTGTCATGGCGGGCCTCCTGTTGTTTAGCGCCTAGCGTTCGACGCTTTGCACCTAAGCTAAAGGCACGCGGTGTGCCAAACGTCGAGGAGACTTGCAGCAAGCGCAGTGGTCGAGGCAAGCGTGCTTAGATTTAAGGACTTAGCGACGCGCGTTGCGAAATCCAACAGCGTGGGAGTGGTGATTTACAGCGTTGCAATTTGATGCGATGTGCAAACGGGAGGTGGGGAATTGGCGGGAAGAAGGACACGTTTAGGAGGGTTTACTGTAGTGGATTTAATGGGTTACGAACAATGATGACGAGAAACGGAAACAGTTGCGATTCGCAACGCACTGATGCGTAATACAACAGCGCTGAGGCATTACATGACTTGCCCCTTGACGATAATCCCAATTTTTTCTGACTTCCCATCAGCAGTTGGAACCTCAACCGTGAAAACGGTCAGGGACTGATCGTCTTTGGCGACGGTGAGGGGCGTACCAGCCGGAGCCATTGCGAACACCGCTGGGTGCGGCGTCCGAGTGGACTTGGCGCTGAGGGCAACCAGTCGTTTCAGGGGCAGATTGTCCGCAGGGAACGTATCGCTTGCCACAGGGATGGCGAGGAGGAAGTCAGGATTGGGGGAGACGCCCATGTGGTTGGCATCCTGCGGAATGCATTGATAACGCAGGGTATATGTACCTGCCGCAACGGCTTGACCCCGGAAGTCAGAAGCTCCTTTGGAGAAGGTGACCACGCCGACAAACTCTCCATTGGCCAAACCTGGATATAGAGCCCCGGCGGGCCCATCGCCGCCATTGGCCAAGGCACGGGCGAACCAAAAGCTGGCCGACCAGCCGTCGTCGAGAGTGACGAGGTAGCCCTTGTCTTCGACGGCTTGCTTGAGGTCATCGGAGGCGCCGGCGGCGGCCATTGGGCCGGTCCGGTCGGCGGCGGAAAGTGCTGCCGCTGTCAAACATAATAATGTCAGTAATAATGCAATTTTGGACGGCGTAACGGCGGCCGACGGACGGCGAAGTGGCTCGAGGTTTTCCATGGTCAAGCCGAACATAACGCGCCGAGAGCCATACCTGCAAGTGAGGTTGCCGGGGTCACTCCCCGGACGAACGGGCCTCGGCGGCTGAGGTGTTGGTCCAAGCTACGCTGAACGTTCCGATGTAGGCGCTGCGGCGATCGTGTGTGCTCCATCGGGAGTCGAGGCCGTCGCCCTGAAACTCGTCGGTAAGAGCCACGGCAGACATGGCGTGATCAACGTTGGTCAGCGGGGGATAGAAGTTGGTTTCATTGCCACAGATGTGGTCGTGGTGGTTCAGGGGCCGGGTGATGACAGCAGCGAGATGCCCCGCGCGCAGAACTGCGTGACCGCTATGCAGGTCGGAGGGAACATCGAGCATTACGGGGACGTAGTCCACACGGACGACATTCTCAAGCAGGCGTCCGGCCTGGTGATGAGCCAAGGCGA
Source organism: uncultured Acidobacteriaceae bacterium (assembly GCA_963751155.1). Taxonomy (GTDB): domain Bacteria; phylum Acidobacteriota; class Terriglobia; order Terriglobales; family Acidobacteriaceae; genus DASRAA01. The sequence goes on from CAVVTL010000036.1 coordinate 1,629, forward strand.
TCAAGGCCGCGCGCTGGACTGGGTTGGCTGCGCTGTCGACCATCAGCACGGACTGTACGGGATACGGGTCGCCATAAGGGTCGCCTAACGTGGCGCGGGCGCGAACGGCGGCGGCCACGGTGAGGCCGTCGAGTTTGACGCCGTTCCATGAGCCCTCGTCGACGTGCCAGGCCATCAGGGCAAAGTTGCCGGTCAGGCCGACTTCGCCGTTGGCAAAGCACTGGGCGACGTAAACGTCAGTGGAGCGGGACTCAATATAGTCTCCGCGGATTTGCTGGGCCTGAGCCGAAACAGCCAACGACAACGCGAAGGCAACGGACAGAATCGTAGCTTTGCGCATGGAACACTCCTCACCCGTGCTTGCTGACATTTTAGATGAATTCGGGCCAGCGAACGCTTCGTTTCATTACGGGCAAATTGCCGGATTACAATACCGGAGATGACTGACGATTTGTTGCGGTTCCGGCCTGAGTTTCCGATTCTAGAGCGCACGACGTACATGATAAGCAATTCGCTGGGCGCAATGCCGCGCGGCGTGGAGGCGTCGCTACAGCACTACGCTGAGACTTGGAACGCCCGTGGCGTGCGCGCGTGGGAAGAAGAATGGTGGATGCTCGCGGCCGGAGTGGGCGACGAGATTGGCGCCCTGATGAACGCGCCGAACGGTTACGTGGCGTGCCTGCAGAATGTGACCTCCTGCGAGGCGACCGTGGCATCGTGCCTCGACTTCAGCGGACGGCGCAATAAAGTGGTTTACAGCGACCTCAATTTTCCCTCGATTATGTATTTCTGGGAGGCGCAGAGGGCGCGGGGCGCGCGGGTGGTGATGGTGCCCAATGACGACACCATACACGTCAATACCGAGCGACTGCTGGAGGCCATCGACGAGGAGACTCTCATCGTTCCCATCTCGCATGTGATCTTCCGCAGTGCATTCATTCAGGATGTCGCTGCCATCGTCGAGAAGGCGCATCGTGTCGGTGCGTACGTGCTGCTGGATTCGTTCCAGGCGCTGGGAACCGTGCCGTTTGATGTGCAGCAGCTCAATGTCGATTTCTGCACCGGCGGGGTGCTGAAGTGGCTGTGCGGCGGGCCGGGAACCGGATACCTTTACGTGCGGCCTGATCTCGCGAAGAAGCTGGAGCCGAGCTTTACGGGGTGGATGGGACATCGCAATCCGTTTGGCTTCGAGATTGGGCCGAACCAGTACACCGACACGATTTATCGCTTCACGCAGGGAACGCCGAACATCGCAGCGCTACACGCAGCTCGTCCGGGGCTGAAGATCATCGCGGAGGCGGGCATCGCCAACATTCGCGAGAAATCGAAACGACAAACGGCCAAGCTCATCGAGATGGCAGACCGCCGCGGATGGCGAGTGAATACGCCTCGCGAGGCCGAGCGGCGCGGCGGCACGGTGTCGATCGATATGCCCGACGCGGAGCGGGTCTGCGCGGAGTTGCTGAAGCGAGATGTGCTTGTGGATTACCGTCCCAAGGCCGGGGTGCGGTTCTCGCCGCACTTCTACAACAGTGATGAGGAACTCGTGCGAGCGATTGAAGCGGCGGACGCTATTCTGGGCGGCGCGTAGGTTCCGGACTCCCGCATAGGGAACAAGGTTTACCAGTCGTATCCCTCTCTTATTGACACTTCGCCTTTTGTTCGCTCACAATAGCGGCGGAGGCTCAGCGTAACCATGGCCCTGACGCGTCGGCAAAAACAGGTATACGACTTTCTCGCAGGATTCGTGGAAGAACACGGCTATTCGCCCTCGTTCGAAGAGATCGGCGAAGGACTGGGGCTGAGCTCGCTGGCCACGGTACACAAGCACGTGAGCAACCTCGAAGAGAAAGGCCTGCTCAAGCGCGATTACAACCGCAGCCGGTCGATTGACCTGGTGAAGCCGCGTGGACGCATGCGGCAGGCGCTGGGGCATACGGGCAACGCTGGCCTCACTCTGCCGTTGATGGGACGCATCGCTGCGGGGCGTCCGGTGGAGGCGCTGGAGAATCCCGAGTCGATTTCGCTGGCCGACTTCACCCGCTCGAAAGATGTGTATGTTCTACAGGTCACGGGCGAGAGTATGCAGGACGAGCACATCGTGAATGGTGACTACGTGCTGGTCGAGAAAACCAGCATTGCGCGCGACGGGGAAATTGTCGTGGCGCTGGTAGGCGGGTCGGATGCAACGCTGAAGCGCATTTACACCGAAGGCGACAAAATCCGCCTGCAGCCTTCTAATGCCGCCATGCAACCGATCAGGGTCCCGGCGGCGGATGTGCAGATCCAAGGACGCGTTATCGGCGTGTTACGGAAGTACTGAACGGCTTGCGCGCATCAACATTGCTTTAATGTTGTAATATTGGCGCGGGAGAAACAACATGTCCCGTGCCTCGCAGCGACTCTCGCTAGCCACCTACGTTCGTCTGGTGCGCGCCGCCAACGCGGCGCGCAATCACGCCTCACACCATCTCGGAAACAGCGGCCTTACCCTCACCCAATTCGCCGTGCTGGAGGCGCTCTACCACCTCGGGCCGATGTCACTCTCGGATATCGCGAGCAAGGTGCTTACGACCGGCGGCAATCTCACGATGGTAGCTGGAAACCTGGAACGCGACGGCCTCGTGAGGCGGCAGAAGTCTCCTGAGGATGGCCGGGTGCAAATCGTCGCGCTGACCACCAAAGGAAAGGCGCTGTTGCGACGTATCTTCCCGGAACATGCGGCGGCAATTGCGGGGTTTATGGCTGCGCTGCCGGCGGCGGAATTGGTGAAATTGGGCGATTTGTGCCGGAAGCTGGGACGGGACGGACGGGCTACGGGCGACGATCCGCCGATTCTGTAAAAAGGCCTCCTGCCCGACGTAGAGGGGGTCTTTTCATCCCGAGAGCGCCGATGAATCTTCCTTTAATGTTAAATCATCTTATGGTATGCAGACAGGAGGACGACATGATTACCATCCGGCCATCGGCAGAACGGGGACACGCCAATCACGGTTGGCTCGACACCCACTTCTCTTTTTCGTTCGCCAATTACTACGACCCGAAGCACATGGGATTCCGTGACCTGCGGGTCGTCAACGAAGACTGGGTCAGCGCGCACCAGGGCTTTGGCGCGCACCCGCACCGCGACATGGAGATCATTACTTACATCATTGACGGGGAATTGAGCCACCGCGACAGCACTGGACGCGAAGCGGCGATCAAACAGGACGACGTGCAACGCATGTCGGCAGGCACGGGCGTGGTGCACAGCGAGTACAACAATTCGGATGCACCCGTGCATCTGTTGCAGATCCGGATATTGCCCGAGGCAGACGGTCTGAAGCCAAGCTACGAGGACCGCACGTTCACGCGCTTGGAGAAACAGGACCGCCTGCGATTGATCGCCTCGCATGACGGGCGCGAGGGGTCGACGCGCATCAACCAGGACGCGAGCGTGTACGCTTCCCTGCTCTCGAGCGGCAAATCGGTTGAGCTGGCGCTGCAGCCAGGACGGTATGCGTGGGTGCAACTGGTGAGTGGCGAACTCGACGTGAACGGGACAAAGCTGAAGAAGGGCGACGGCGCAGCGATCAGCGAGGAAAGCAAGCTTACGCTAGCCAGCGTGAGCGGCAACGGCGCGGCGGAGTTTCTGCTGTTCGACCTGGCCTGATTCGAACTGCAAAATGAAAGCGGGAGGCCAGGCGGCCTCCCGCTTTTCACTGCGCGAGACTATTTGCCCTTGGGGATGACCAGCGATTTCGCGAAGGTGTCGAACTCCGGCTCGAACTTGGCGGCATTCGGGGTATCGACCATGCCGCTGAGCTGCAACTGCGAGTCGCCCTTGCCCTTGAACATATAGTTGTAGGAAGTGAGGGACTGCCCGTTGGGCGTCTTGATGTTCCAAACGAGCTTGTAGCCCTTGTCGCCAGCAGCGGTGACGAATTCCTTCTTGGAGGCGAGGGCGCGCTCGGGGGTTGCCTGATGGATGGTGCGGCGGACCCAGTCGTCGTAGGAGAAATCGGCGTGAGCCAGCACGGCATGGAAGCTGCAAGTGGGATCGACGGTACTGACGAGCCATTCCAGTTCGCCAGGAGCGCCGCCTTTGCGGGCACCTTTGCTCCAGCTGTCAGAGTACTGGAAGGAAAACTGGCCCGGCACTTCGTAGGTCTTTTCCTGGGCGGGAGCCAGGGCGGTAAAAAGCATAAGCAGGGCAGCAATGGCGAAAATCTTCTTCAACGTGGATTCTCCTTGGCATCGGTGCGACCGACGCCCGTCAGCGGTTCCGTGCGGGAAGGGTTCGGGAAGCGCGCGACGCGCGATGATGGCAGTATCGGGGCCGGTCGATGTTGGCGAACGACCCTGCTGCGATTGTACACGGTCGAAAAGGTCGCGAGGCGGCGCTCGTTTACCATCGGACTGTGAAAGCCGCGAAGAAAAACGGCGGACAGAAGGGTGCAGGCGCTGGAGCGTGGCTGCGCGAAACGGTGCGCGTTCGCGGGGCCCTGGGTGCTCTGCGGTACTACGCCCTCGGGGCCTTCGAGCTGCTGCGCGACTTGACGCCGGGGCGGCGGCGTTCGCGCTTCGGTGACGTCGATTACGACTTTGAGTACGGAGTCGATACGACGTGGGCGACGGTCACTTTGCGAACACGGTTCCGCGAGCTCTTGTCGGGCGGACAGTATCAGCCGTCGGAGCCGGAGCTGTTTCGACAGATACTGCGGGCGCTGCCGGTACAGCCCGATGGGTTCACGTTCATCGACCTGGGTTCGGGCAAAGGGCGGACGTTGCTGATGGCGTCCGATTTTGCGTTTCATCGGATCATTGGGGTCGAGTTGCTGACGGAGCTGGACGTCATTGCGAAACAGAACATCGCGCGCTATCACGGCGAGCGGCAGAAGTGCTTTGCAATTGAGTCGCACGCCGGGGATGCACGCGAGTTCGTGTTTCCCGCGGCGCCGATGGTGGCGTACCTGTTTAATCCGTTTCCGGAGCACGTACTTCAGACGGTGCTGGACAACCTGCGCCGATCGCTGTCTGCGGAGGCTCATCCAGTTTTCGTGATCTACCACAACCTGATTCACGAGCGGGTGCTCACACAATGCACGTGGTTGCGGGCGGTATACCGCACCACGCAGTTCGCCATCTATCGAGCGGAATAGCGATTTCGCGCCGAACCATTTCCGCCACTGAGCAAGCACCACGCAATCCCCTAGTATCGAAAGCAGGAAAGTCGAGATACGTCTGCCATGCTGAAGTGGATGCCCGTACTGCTGGTTTGCCTTGCGGCCTGCGCGGCCAGCGCGCAGAAGAACGAGTTTGCGGCGCTGGCGTCGAGCTTTCAGACCTCGGCCAGCTTCAACGTGCATGGCGGCGAAGGACTGCAACTCAATTACGCACATCGTCTGGTGGACATCAAGCTGGCGGCGCTCTACCTGGAAATTCCGTTTGAAGCGGGATGGGGCGGGAGCCGCTCGATCACTCAGGGTAACCTGCTGCACGAGAACTACAACACCATGTACCTGACGCCCGGGTTGAAGCTGAAGATCCTGCCGACGTCGTTCATCTCGCCGTACCTTGCGGGGGGAATGGGCTGGGGCGGGTTTCGCTCGACGAACACCAGTGCAACCTCCAACAAGTTCGCGGGGGACATTGGAGGCGGCGCGGACTTTACCATCCTTCCAATTCTGAGCCTGCGGGCCGAGGTCCGCGACTACTACAGCAGCGCTCCGACGTTCGATGTACTTTCTGTATTCCATGGGAACATTAATAACGTGGTGATCAGCGGGGGAGCTGTGTTTCGGTTCTAGGGTCTGCAAAATATTCATCTGCGACTGTTTAAAATCAGTGGGTTAGGGGGAAATTGTTTGTAACTCATTGATTTCACAACCAGTTATTCGTATCCATCTCAGCCCGTTGGAGTTAGCGTTGCTCCGTGGGACGGTTCCGCACGCTGCGCGGGCTCGGGGATTCCAAGAATGGCCGTGTCCGCGCGCTTACGCGCGCGGCTGACACAAATTCCGCCGCGGGCGGCTCGGGTTCGTCGTGATGGGTGGCCGGTTCGTGCCGGTCGAGGCGTTTGGAAGCACACTTTTCCCCTGGCGATCTGAGATTCAGTTCGCATCACTCTCAATTCGAATTCTTGTACCGACAACGGCGTCCGTGCCGGTGTCAGGTCAGGCGGTGGTGGCCTCCTTTTCCGCGGCAGCGTCGCCAGTGGTGGAAGCGACGGGCTTTTTAGTGGCGGCGCTGGGGTCAGGGGAACTCCCGCCCAAGGCCGCTTCGCGTCCTTGAACGGGGCACCCGGCGGCAGGAGCGGTCTCGGTTGCGCGCTGGGCGGCGAGTTTCTGTTCGGCCAGTTTTTCGGCGGCGAGGCGCATGTTCTTTTCCAGGGCGACGGCGGCGTAGCGCTTGCGGTCGTGGCGGAGTTGGCGGAGCCGGCGGTTGCGTTCCAGTTGACCGCTGCGGCGGGCGGCAGCATCGACGCCCTGAGTTTGAGAAATCTCGACGAGCTCGACGTGTTCGGGGGTGACGGGATGGTCAGCGCGAATGACCAGGTCGGGGCAGTCGTAGCCGTGCTCGCTACAGTAGCCGGCAGTCGGCATGGGGGCGTCAAAGTTGCCAGTCGCCGGTCGCCAGTCGCCAGAGGCTCCCACCCTGTCGCCAAAGAACGGCGACAAGGGTGGGGCACCCGCGGACCGGGTACCCGCGTGTGAACCCTCCCCATAATTGCCAACGTCGGGCAATTGTGGGCCACCCATGGTTGGGGCGCCCATGAGATCGAGGTCGTTGGGGAGGCCGTAGGTGGCGGTGAGATCGACGGCGGGGGCGGGCTGGTCGGAGTGGTAGGGGCTGGCGGGCCACTTGTCGGCCTTGAGCAAGTTGCGGGAAGCGAGGTTGAGCACGCGAATGAGGCGGTCGGCGCGCTTGAGCTCGATCATGTCGGCGGCGAGGGCCTCGGAGAGTTGGGTGAGCGCCGATTGCACGGCGTGCATGGATTCGAGCGGCGGGAGTTGCAGGTCGAAGCGCTGGCCGCGGGCGCGGTACTGGGCCATGCGCATGAGCCGGGCGCGGTGGTCGAGGTGGTAGAGACAAAGGTTACGGTCGGTGACGGCGGCGGAGTTGCAGAGGTTGCCGTCGTCGCGGATGTAGGTGCAAGTAGCGGAATTCCATGGCGCTCCTCAAAAGCAGTGGTCAGTTGCTAGTGGTCAGCAAAACAGTTTCGAGTTTCAAGTTTCCAGTTTCGAGTGAACGCCAAACCAGAAGTTGGCGGACGCCCGGACTTAGATCTTCAGTAAATAGGATGGTGAGTGAGGAAGGGAGAAGCAAGGGATTCCGTGGGGGTGCATGTTACGAAGGTAACCAGACCTTCCCGTTTTGGGAAAGGAGTGGTCGATTGGCGGTTGTCAGGGAACCCACAATTGCGAACGCCAAAGGAAGACGACCCTGGTGCGCCGGGCGTCCTGTTTTCGTTGCGCGCTCAAATTGTTACCGACTGGTCACAATTGGACAGCCGAGAAGAGGACGGTTCTGCCACACTGCGGCCATGGCAACGAAAACGATTCCGGAATACCTCGAGGACGAACGCCGAAGCAGTGAAGACACTCAACTGCGTACGGACGAAGAAGCCAACCGCATCGAGTTGCGGCATCCTGGCCACCATCGCACTCGGAAGCAGCCCGAGCTGGAATTGGCGGCTCCGGTTCAAGGCGCGGTCAAAGCGACAAAGGCCGCCGTGGTGAAAGCGCGAAAGCCGGTCGCGGTCAAAGCGAGGAAGCCACCTGCGGCCAAAGCGATCAAGCCCGCCGTGGTGAAAGTGCGAAAGCCGCCTACGGCAAAAGTGAGAAAGCCTGCAGCAGCGAAAGCGAAAAAACGCGTTGCAGCCAAGACGACAAGACCTGCTGGAACAGCTCGGAGAAAGCCACCAGCGGCGCGAAAGACGGGGAAAAAAGCCCGGTCAGGCCAGAGATAAGTTGCGCGCGAAATCGACGCGGACTAATGCCGGCATGGTTACATTGATTTTGTCCGCGCGTGAAACACGGCGATCGAATTCAACTCCGGTAGTCCCTATCTCGTAAATTGTCAGTAGGTGGCGCGTTCGCGCTCGTCGGACGCTTCAAGTTCCACTCCATATCGTTTTGCGGCGGACTGTATCCGCTTCCACGCCGCCCTACGTTCCACTTCCGTAACGTCTTTCACCTGATGGAAGCGCGCGACCGCGTTGCGTACGGGAGAAGCGTTCTCCAGAGGTTCCTTGCGTAGCCTGGGGAAAGCGAACCTGGTTGCGGATATTCCGTCACGAGCTGCCCTGGTCAGCTTTGCCATTGTCTTCCTTCCTTGGAGTATCTTCCTGCGCCGGGGCGGCCCCGGCGCTCGTTACAACGGATTACGGCAGCTTTTCCAGCTCCTGCATGGTGGTGTGGTTGACGTCATAGTCTTCTCGCGTGGATTCGGCCATGCGCGGCTCATCCATTTCCTTTTTGATCCGCGCGAGAAGCGCCTGATTGGATTCTTGACTTGGCTGGTTCTTATGCATACTTGCACGATGCCACGAGTCCAAGACGGTTAAAGGTCAATTGAGAACAGAGCTGACAGTTTTGGAATTGTTTTCGTGCCGAGCAGATTTGCTCAGTTCGTACTGCGGTGCGAAACATAGCATCGTACAACGTGCAGTACGGCGTTTCGTTCAGGCGAACGGACGCAAGGACCATCGAAGACGAACAGTGTCAGAAGATCGGCGCTTCGCCACCTCGCGAGGCGTCCAACGGGTGCGGCTGAAGATGTCTCCTGCAATCGCGAGAACGGCAAGACGGAGATTCTGAATGAAAGCCCCGGGGACGTGTTCAATCTTGACCGGACTTTGGACTCTCGGCGGCATATATCTAGATGAGTAATACCCGGAATTCACCAGAGTGAATAGTGGATACGGAGATATAGAGGGCACATCATGACAGCAACAATGGAAAGAACACCCACAGTCATCGCGGCCGATACGCTAACCGGCGATAAGGTCGTAAATTTTCAAAAAGAAGACCTCGGAAAGATCGAGCATTTGATGATCGACCTGGAGTCAGGCCGGGTCGCTTACGCGGTACTTTCGTTCGGCGGGTTCCTGGGCATGGGCGATAAGTTATTTGCCATTCCATGGAGTTCCCTGAAGGTCGACACGGTGGAACATCGGTTCATTCTGAATGTCGACAAGGAATTGCTGAAAGCCGCTCCGGGTTTCGACAAGGAGCACTGGCCGGATATGGCCGACCGCGCCTGGGGCGCCAAGGTCTACACCTATTACGGAGCCAAACCGTACTGGAACTAAAGGCGCGAAGGTAGGGTGGGGCATTCTTGCGCCACCTGCCTTCGTCTCCTAAACGTCAATCAGGGCGGCCCTTTGCAAATAGGGCCGTCCTGATCCTTCCGTTTCAACAATGTGAATCTACTGCGCCGCTTCTCTATCGTGCTGAGTTGGGAACGGCGGTGAGTCAATTGATGCGACCGAAGGACCACGCTCGTGGCTGAGGCCGCCTCAATTACTTCTCGAACACTTTCTTGATCTGTCCGACCTTCTTCTCGACCTTGCCGGCCTGATGCTCGGCCTTGCCTTCCGCCTCAAGGTCGGGATTGTTCGTGACCTGTCCTACCTTCTTCTTGATTTCGCCTTTGACTTCATGAAAAGTGCCTTTGATTTCATTTTCTGTGCTGGTAGTCATCGGTATGCTCCTTATCGTTGAGAATTGACTAATGATTAAACGAGCGGGAGTTCTGTTTCCCGCCCAGGAAACAGCAAACTATTCGCCGGACCGGTGGCAAAGGCTGGGGGAGTGCGAATGGTCCAGCACAGGCCTCAAGCGACCTTGAGACCAGGAACGACAGTGGCGGGCTCTGCGACCCAACCGGTGCGGGCCCTGGACGAGAGTGTCTTCATCTGTGCCCAGTCGTAGGGGAACTCCCGGCCGCAATCGAGGCAGACGACGTAAGTTCCGGTCAGGGAGGCTGCTGCAGTATTACGACGCAGCTTGCCGCGCAAAGTTATGGGGAAGCTATACCTCTTATGCCAACAGCCGAACACCCTGTCGAAAAGACTCATAGAGTCCTCCTCGATTGAAGCCACGATTGACGGCGGCATCGGGAATTCCCGCCCGCCTGCGCGGGCGAGACTCCGCATTTGGATAGGGCCGATCTTCAGAATCCCGAACAGGTGCCGCTATGCGCGGCCGCGGCCCCAGTACCAACCGCCGCCACCCAGCAAGAACACAAGCAAAACAACAACCAAAATCGTTTCGATGCTCATATTGAAATCCTCCGAAAAAGAGTGTGACACGTGCACACTTCGGCGGTCTGGTCAAAAGAGGACACACCCGGAGTGAACGGTTTCGTAGATTAGTGTGAGAGGAGCAATGCGCTTGCGTCGCGGGAAAAGCGTGCGATGGCAGACGAGAGGAAGGGACGATGAAGGACAACTCGACGCACACGCAATCGCATATCGATTCCATCGCGAGGCAAGAACATGAGTTCCTGGAGCAGAGGAGTTTCTCGGAACGCGCAGGCGATCGCATAGCGGGCTTTGCCGCAGCATGCTCTTTGTTCTGGCCCACGTCCTGGGTGTGCTTACCTGGATCGTGCTGAACGCGAACCGAGTTTTCTGGATTCCGCGATTCGATCCTTATCCGTTCTCGCTGCTGGGAATGATCGTGGCGGTAGAGGCGGTGGTGCTTTCCAGTTTTATCCTCATGCGTCAGAATCGAATGGCAAAACGGGGAGAGCGGCGCGACCACTTGAATCTACAAGTCGATTTGATAGCCGAAAAAGAGATCACCAAACTCTTGCAGATGGTACAGGCGATTTGCCAGAGCATGGGTCTTAAGCACATCGCAGAAGACAAAGAGGTGAAAGAGTTCAGCCAGAAGACCTCAGTTGACACCCTGGCGCAAAGACTCGAAGACACACTTCCGGAGGCGTAGATCGGTGCCTCAGGGTTGAAAACTGTGAGGGACGGCGACGCCTCGCTCCCACAATTGCCAAGGGCAGGCATTGTGGTGCCACCGGCGAATGAAAGTCCCTAGTCAAGACCCAAAGAGGGCCTTGAATGGGCACGGAGAGCAGATGGAGGGAACCCACATATCCCAAAATCAGGGATATGTGGGCCACCCATGAACGAAAACCGCCAGCCTGTATCCTTCGGCGCGGGCGCGCATCCGATGTGGGGAGAGGGTTCGTACTTCTTGTATGCAGAAACTCAGTCGTCTATTTCTTTTCGTTTTGGCTTTCGCCATCATCCTCTCGCTGGTGGGTTGTACTACCACGCAGGCTGCGGGGCCGAGTGCGCCGATTCCGGCCGCCAAGGTTGACGTTCCGCTGGCAGCGGCGCCGGGCAAGCAGACTGCCGTGTTCGCGGGAGGATGCTTCTGGGGCACGCAGTCGGTGTTTGAGCGGGTGAAGGGCGTGGTGAAAACTACGGCGGGATACTCCGGCGGCGCGGCGAAGACCGCCACCTACGACCAGGTCACGACCGAAACCACCGGGCACGCCGAGTCGGTGGAGGTGGTTTACGATCCGTCGAAGATTACCTACGGGCAACTGCTGCGCATCTTCTTTTCGGTGGTGCACGATCCGACGCAGCTCAACCGGCAGGGACCCGATGTCGGCACGTCGTACCGCTCGGCCATCTTCTATACCGATGACGAGCAGAAGCGAATTGCCACGGCGTACATCGCGCAGCTCGATGCGGCGAAGGTGTTTCCCAAGCCGATCGTTACGGAGGTCACTCCGCTGAAGGGGTTTTATCGCGCCGAAGACTATCACCAGGACTACGCGCTGCATCATGAAGACAATCCGTACATCCAGGTGTGCGACCTGCCGAAGATCAAGGCGCTGAAGCAGGAGTTTCCGGAGCTGTTTGTGGAGTATCAGGGGAAGTGAGGCGGGTGGGGCTCCCAGGTTAGCGCCCAAAGAACGGGCGCGAACCTGGGGCACCTGCCTGCGAATCCCACATTTCCCAGAAGCAGGGAAATGTGGGCCACCCAGAAAATCCCAACCAAGCTCCCAGGTTAGCGCCCAAAGGACGGGCGCGGACCCTGGGGCACCTGCTAGTTAAAGAGCCCAGGTTCAGCTTGCGCGGCACTCCGACGGTCGATCGCTTTGCTTTTGACCTTGCTGTAGAGCGAGCTGCGGGAGATGCCGAGGCGGCGCGCGGCACGGTCGATGGAACCGTCTTCTTCCTGCAACACTGACTCGATGTAGCTGGCCTCAACCTCGCGCAGGGTCTGGCGATTGGCGGCGACGGCGTGTCCGTTGCCATTGCCTGCGGCGGCCACTTGTGCCGGATACTGAAGTTCCAAATCATGTACGGTGAGCGGGCTGTGCTGCGCGATCTGGGCGGCGCGTTCGAGGACGTTGCGCATCTCGCGGATGTTGCCGGGCCACGAGTACTGCTGCAGGACGGACATGGCGGTGGCGTCGAGTTGAAGGGGTTCGCAGCCGCGCTCGGCGGAGAGGCGGGAGAGGATTTCTTCGGCGAGCGGGGGGATGTCTTGGGGACGCTCGCGCAGAGGCGGGATGCGAATGGGGATGATGGTGATGCGGAAGAAGAGGTCTTCGCGGAAGCGCTGCTGGCGGACCAGCTCTTTCAGGTCGCGATGCGTGGCGGAAATGAGGCGGATATCGACGGAGCGGTCATGGACGTCGCCGAGGCGGCGGAACTGGTGGGCCTCGAGGACTTTGAGGAGCTTGGGCTGGACGGCGAGGTCGATGTCGCCAATTTCGTCGAGGAAGACGGTGCCGCGGTCGGCGATTTCGAGCAGGCCGGGCTTGGCGTGGACCGCGCCGGTGAAGGCGCCGCGCTCGTGTCCGAAGAGCTCGGTCTCGAGGAACTCACGCTCGAGGCCGGCACAGTTGAGGTCCATGAAGACTTCGTCGGAGCGCGGGCTGTTGGTGTGGATCCACTTGGCGAGCACGCCTTTGCCGGCGCCGGTTTCGCCTTGAATGAGGATGGGACTCTCGCTGCTGACGACGCGGCGGGAGAGTTCTTCGAGGCGGCGAATGGCGGGGCTTGTTCCGAGAAAGGGATTGAGGCGCTCGCGGCGGGCCCTGGATTGGTTGACCAGCGACTGCTGGCGGAGGCGCTGGTTCTCCATGGCGCGGAGGAGAATCGTGTGGAGAGCCAGTAGTTCGACGGGCTTGGTGAGGAACTGGTCGGCGCCTTCCTTGATGGCGCGAACCGCGAGCTCGATGGTGGCCTGGCCGGTGAGGACGATGACGGGGAGGCCGGGAGCGGTGCTCTTGAAGTGGTGGAGGAGTTCGAGGCCGTCGCCATCGGGCAGGGAGAAATCGATAACAGCGGCGTCGAGGGTGGCGGCGGCGAAACGGTCGCGCGCCACCTGCACGCTGTCGGCTTCGGTGACGTAAATGCCGCGCAGCTCGAGGTAATCACGAATGCAGGAGCGGATTACGGAATCATCGTCGACCAGAAGGACCCTGTTTCGCGCCACGTTTGCCTCGCACAAGAAAGCTGAGAGTCGACGCGAGTTTGGCGACGGCGAGTGCGCCACGCCAGCGCGGGGACTCCGACTGCACCAATCCGGGGACAGATTGGGGTGTATCTGTGCGACGCACAAAAAGGAGGGTCAAGCGGCGCTGTTCGTTCAGCCGTAAGTCCGGGAGTACGTCTTGCCTTCCACATCGTGGCCTCGGCAGGTCCCTTGGGCCGAAACTTCCGGCACTGCGCGGCCAGTTGCGGGCTGAACGGTTGTAGCGCGATTATCGGGGTTCGCCGTGGGCGGTTCAGTGACGGTGGTCACAGGTGTGATGTTCGCGAGCAAGAAAAAGAGGACCCGTGGTCGGATGGGGTCCTCGTGAACGAAACTCGCTCGGGCGAGTCGTCTTGATGTGGGTCGTTACGTCATGGCGCTTCGGCCCTCCGACCGGCGGTTTGGCGGAGGATTTGCCAGACGAATCGGGGGTTGTGGCGCAAGTAGCGCGGCCCGAGGCGGACGGGCTCGTGGGCCAGACGATGCAGCCATTGCAGGCCGGAGTGTTTCATCCAGAGGGGGGCGTCGGGGCGCAGGCCGGCGTGGAGGTCGAAGGCCGCGCCGACTCCTGCCATGAGTTTGACGTCGAGCCGCGGGACGAAGCGGGCCATGAAGCGCTCCTGTTTGGGGGTGCTGAGCCCGACCCAGAAGATGTCAGGCTTGGATCGCGCGACCACACTGATCAGATCGCTCTCCTGCAGCGCGGTGAGCGGGCCGTAGGGCGGAGTGCAGGCGCCCACGATTTGCAGCCACGGCATCTGGGTTTGCAGGCGGGCCTTGAGCTGCTCGACCACGCCGGGAGCGCCGCCGTAAAGGAAGTGGCGATAGCCGAACAAGCGCGACCGGCGGCACATTTCGAGCATGTAGTCGGGGCCATAGACGCGACTCATCTGGCGATGGCCCTGGGAATGGCCGACCCAGACGGCGGGCATGCCGTCGGGCAGGCAGAGGAATGCGTCGTTGAGGATGTTGGCCAACGCGAGGTCGGACTGCGCTTCCATGACGCCGTGGACGCCGGTGAGACAGACGTAGCCTTTGTGGCTGCCGGCGAGTAGGCGATCGGATTCCTGAATAGCCGTGTCCATGTCGACGGCATGGATGCGCACGCCCAGCACATTGGCGCGGGGCAGATCGTTGCGAAGGCGATCAGGCATAGGCCAGCTCGGGAGTCAGCCGGCCTGCCCGCTCCAATTCCTGCTCGATCCAGCGGTAGGTGATGTCGAGACCGTGGGCGAGAGGGGTCTGCGGTTCCCATCCGAGGACGACGCGGAGGCGCGAGTTGTCGCTGTTGCGGCCGCGGACGCCCTGCGGTTTCTCGAGGGCATGCACTTTGTGGAGACGCTTGCCGGCGATTTTGCAGGTCATGTCAACGAGCTGGTCGATGGTCACGAGTTCTTCGGTGCCGAGGTTCAGCGGGGCGTGATAGTGGCTGGCCATGAGGCGCATGAGGCCTTCGAGGCAGTCTTCGATCCACATGAAGGAGCGGGTTTGCTGACCGTCACCCCAGACTTCGATGTCGCCGCCATCGGGGGTGAGCGCGACCTTGCGGGAAATGGCGGCCGGTGCCTTCTCCTTGCCACCTTCGTAGGTGCCCAGAGGCCCGTAAACATTGTGGAAGCGGACAATGCGAGTCTCGAAGCCGTAGTCATGGCGGAAGTAGCGGCAGAGTTGCTCGGTGAAGAGTTTCTCCCAGCCGTAGCCGGGCTCAGGGTCGGCGGGATGGGCGTCTTCTTCGCGGAGAGGTGCAACGTCGGGGCTGTCTTGCTTGTATCCGGCGTAGACGCAGGCGGAGGAGGAGAACAGGAAGCGGGCGACGCCATTGACGCGGCTGGCCTCGAGCATGTGGGCATTGATGAGGATGTTGTTGCGGGCGATGTCGGCGAGTTTGGCGGTGATGTAGCCGATGCCGCCCATGTCGGCGGCGAGGTTGTAGACCTGATCGACCTGGCGGGTGGCGAGCAGGGCATTGTGCCAGTGGCGGAGATCGAGGAGTTCGAATTCGTCGG
The DNA here is from genome assembly GCA_963751155.1 of uncultured Acidobacteriaceae bacterium. Classification (GTDB taxonomy): domain Bacteria; phylum Acidobacteriota; class Terriglobia; order Terriglobales; family Acidobacteriaceae; genus DASRAA01. Next base: position 17,137 of record CAVVTL010000036.1, read on the forward strand.
CTGTGGACGGTTCGTACTCGGGCTGCTTTATGTCTACTCCGCGGACCCAATTGCCTTCGGCTTTGAGTCGCTTGACGAGGTGGTGGCCGATGAAGCCACCGGCGCCGGTTACGAGAATGCGAGTTTTGGTTTTCATGGATAGCCTCCGATAAGAAGTGGGAATGAGAAACGGTGAAGGTAGACAAAATGAGGAAGGGAAGCTCCCGTGACGGTGGCGCTTCCGTGGTCATCAGTGGCTTTGCAATGAAATTCTGCTGGAAATGCTTGTCTTCCGCCGCGCCGGAGCCGACAATTGTCGGCAATTACAACAAGCTGGAGGTTCCGATGATGTCGACCTCAGCCTGAGCGGTAAGGTAGCCCTTGGCCATAGGCCTGACTTCATCTAGACCAGCAAATTCAGGATCATGCTGCGAAGGAGAACTAACATGAGAGATAAAGGGCTTTCGCGACGAGAAGTAATGCAACTGGGGCTTGGAGCCGCTGCCACGGCCGGTTTGGTTTCCACTGTCGGAGTTAGCGTGGCGCACGCCACCACCGTGGGTTTCCCCGTGCCGAACTCCGGCGAGGCGGCGTCAATTCAAAACTCGATCGACAACGCTTACCTCTTTCTCAACCAGATGATGGACGCCTATGTGCAGGGCTCCACCACACGCTTATGCCAGAGTTACTGCGATCAGATCGCGGGCGGCACCTTCTACAGCACTGCATTCGTCTACGACAACGCGCTGTTGGTGCTGGCCTATCTCGCTCGCGGACAGGCGGGCGACCTGGCTCGTGCCATGATCATCGGCGATGCTCTTCTGTATGCCCAGAGCCATGACCCCGCCAATGACGGCCGCTTCCGTCAGGCCTACTTTGCCGGCGTTCCCGACAGCAATGGCGTCTACGTCACCACAGGACTTTCGTATTTCCAGGGAAGCGCCGTAGGCGATGTGGCATGGCCGGGAATCGCTCTCGCTCAGCTATACCGCCGAACCGGGCTGCAGAAGTACCTCACCGGAGCAGTTTGGGCTGCCAACTTCATCGAAACCACCACCCGTGACGATGTCAACGTACCTCCGGGCGGCTACTACTATGGCAATGGCCAGACCAACAAGTCCACCGAGCACAACATCGACGTCTACGCCCTGTACACCATGTTGGCTCGACTTACTGGCAATGCCGCTTTCTATCTCAATGGCGCCCAGCATGCCAAGCAGTTCGTCCAGGCGATGTTCGACGCTCCTTCCGGCCACTTCTGGACTGGGACCTCCGATGCGGTGAACATCTTCTACAACAACAGTCCGGAAGATTGTCAGACCTGGTCGTACTTGGCCATGCAGGACCCGAACTACGCGGTCACGATCGATTGGGTGAAGACCAACCTCCTCACCACTGATACAACCTTCGCGTACAACAACGGATGGGCCAACAACACCGCTTTGAAATTGCGCGTAACGGGAATGACTTTCGCCAGCCTGAGTAAACTCGGCACGGTGCTGGGAGACAATACCGTCGATGCGGACGCCGTTTGGCTGGAGGGCACCGGGCATTTGATCGGCGCACTTGCGCTGCGCAAGCTGCCGCCGGCTCAGGATATCCCCAGCTTTCACGGGGATGTGAACCTGGCCACCTCTCTGGTGGAGAGTTGTCAGGTGGCACAGAACAGCCTGGGCGCGGGACAGACCGTCAATGGTCAAGCGCTGGTGGTTGGACAGGGCCTCACCGCCTCGACCAGCATCCTGAACACCGGCTTTGGCTTCAACTATTTCCCCTATCTGCATATCGGAGCCACCGCCTGGTACGTCATGGGTACTCAGGGCAAGAACCCCATGCAACTCCTTTCGTAAGTTCTGAGTCAATTTCACGAATAGATCCCAGGGTCCCGATCGCGGGGCCCTGGGGCTTCTTCCTTGCCGGTTGTGTCGCTTGGCCGGTTCCCCGGGCTGCATAAGCGATTCTCGCTGTTCATGCCACCGCGCCAGTCGGTAAGCCCTCTCGCCATTCCGCCGGCAACTCGCGATACAAGGCCATTAATTGCTCGTAGGCACGCTCCGCCGTGAAGTGCTGCAGATAACGGCGGCGGGCAGCGGCTCCCATCTGGTTCATGGTGACGGGATGCGACCAGGCCCACTGCACTTTGTCCACGAGTTCGTCGCCGTTCGAGGGATCGAAGAGCAGACCCGTGCGACCGTCGTGGACCAGCTCGGGAAGTGCGCCCAGCCGAGAGCCGATGGTGGCCACGCCGCAGGCTGCGGCTTCGAGCACGGCCATGCCGAAGGTTTCGTAGCCGATGCTGGGAAAAACCAGGAAGCGCGCGGCTTTGATTCTGGCCAGCGTGTCGGCCGGGGCGAGAGCGCCGGTGAGCGTGATGTTGGGAGTGGCGGCGCGTTGCACTTCGGCGCGCAGGGGGCCGTCGCCGACGATTGCGAGCGGGACGTGGGGTAGCCGGGCCCAAGCCTGCAAGAGTTGGCGAACACCTTTTTCTTCGCACAGGCGGCCCACAAACAGGGCGAAGTCGTGGCCGGCGGTGCGGGGGCCGGGGTCGTTGAGCAGGAAGTTTGGTCGCACTACAATTTTTTGGCGGGGAATGCCGGAACACGCCACCTGCGCCGCACAGAACGCGCTGGGCGCGGAATAAGCGTCGACCATTTGACGATACGTCTTGAGGGACCGGTGGGCGGCGAGCATGAGAGCCACGGCCGCGGTCTGCACCGGCGAGCCGCGGTAGCAACCCAGCGCCACTGCTTTCTGTAAGTCGCCGGAGCAGTTGCCGCAGGCTGCGCCGTGGTGAAACATGGTACCGGCGGGGCAGCGCAGGCGAAAATTGTGCAAGGTCTGCACCACAGGAACGCCCTCTTCGCGGCAGGCGTAATAGGCGGCGGGACTGATGAGCGGCACCAGGTTGTGAGAGTGCACGACTTGCGGGCGCTCGCGTTGAATGAGTTGGCGCAATTCGCGGTACACGGTGTGGTTCCAGATGGTGGTGGCTAAGAGCGCAGCCTGGCGCAACGGGCCAAGGCGGTCGATGGCGGAGTTGTCGCGAACGAATTCGATGACGCGATGGCCGTGGCGGCGAAGGAGAGTAACTTCGGCGTGGACCACGGCGTCTTCTCCGCCCGCGAATTGGTAGCGATTGTGGATTACAAGCACGCCAGGCTTGCGCATTTGAGCTGTACCTCCGTGTCCCGCATCCAGAGTGTGGGCTCGCCTTGCTGCTGCCGGATTTTCCATTCGCGCCAGGCATTGCCGCTGGCAATTTTTCGCAGCACGCGCTTGGCGCGGAAACCTTGGCGGAGGAGTTCCATTGTTAGCTGCGAGCTGGCGGCCGACGCGCCGTAGCGGCGCTGCACCTCGTGGCGTTCGAAGGCACGGCGCTCGACATGCTGCAGGCTAATGTTGTCGCGGTGCCAGCGAAAAGCCGCAATGAACTGCGGCACATAGTGGAAGCGAAAGCCGGCGGCGGCGAGGCGCACGAAGTACTCAAAGTCCATGCAGACGCGGAAATCGCAGTCGAGCAGATAGCCCTGCTCGATCACGCGGCGGCGAAAGAAGGTGGCGGTGGAAGGAATGTAGCAGCCGAAGTAGAAGAGGATGTCGCGGTCGAATTCGTGTTCGACCTTGGAGCGGGTGATGCTGCCGCGGCCATCGACGAAGACGCAGTCGCCGTGAAAGACGTCGGCCTCGGGATGCTCGGCAGCCGCGCGAGCGATGGCTTGCAGACCGCCGGGGAGGTAGTAGTCATCGGCGTTGAGCCAGCCGACGAGGTCTCCGGTGGAGCGGAGGAAGCCGCGATTGATGGCGTCGGACTGGCCGCAGTCGCTCTCCCACTGCCAGTGCAGGTGAGGATAACGGCGGAGGATTTCGAGGGTGTTGTCGCGCGAGAGCGAGTCTTGCACGAGGTGCTCGGCCTGCACGCCCTGCTGTTGAGCGACGCTCAGGATGGCGTCCTCGAGAAACGCGCCGCTGTTCAGCGAGGGAGTGACGACGGATAAGGTTGGTAGGTGCATGGGATGTCTCCTGTTTTCGCAACGGCCAGCAGGAAGGCGATCAAGATGGTGGATTGCAACGACGAATACGGCCAGGGCGTGAAGCCGAGTGAGACCACGAACTGCGCGGCAAGGAAGGCGAGCGCGGCCCGCAGAAAGGCGGGGCGGGTTTGGGAAGCGAGGTCGTAGGCTGGGGTCGCGGGCGAAATCTGATTCTGCCGCCACAGCCAACGAAACAGGGCGAGGTGAAACCACGAGTAACAGACCAGTCCGAGGAGGCCGTACTTCAGCCAGACGTGCAGGGGAGCGTTGTGGACCATGACGGACTCCTCCTTCCAGTCCTGGATGCGGAGGGTCTGGAAGGAGCGACCGAGGCCGATGCCCATGACGGGATTACGCTGCACCTGCTCCCAGGCGTCGAGCACTTCGCCGACGTGGTCGGGATTGCCCTGGCTGAACTCGGTCTCATCGCGGGTGAAGTCCATGCTCTGCACGCGGTGGTAAAATGCCGGGCCGAGCAGCGCGGCTACGGCGAGCAGAGAAGCGATTGCCAGCAAGAGTTTTCGGCCTCGTCGTTCGCGCTGGGACAGCAGGAGGATTAAAGTGCCGAGACCGAGTTCCGTCCAGAAGGTCCGGCGGAAGGAGAGCAAGACCAGGAGGTAGGCTGCCGTGCTGAGCGACATCCAGAACAGGGCGGGCCAGCCGGGTGCGACATCGGCCAGGCAGGCCGACAACAACGCCGTGAACACCACCGCCGAGAGGGTTGGCCCATCAAACACGGGGATGCGGACGCCAACCAGCAGGTCGCCGCCGCCGGTGAAGAAATCGGCGAGAATCCATGCGATGCGGAGCGCCATGAATGTGGCGAAGAGGTGCACGGCAAAGTCGGCGGATTGCGGGGTCGGGAGCCACACCGCGAATACGGTGTACATGCCGATGCCCAAGGCGAGGGCACGCCAGTCGAAGTAGAGGTTGGTTCCGCCGTGCAGCGCGCCGTACAACATGGCCATAGCAATTGCTGCGACGAAACCGGTCGCAGGCAGAGCCAGCGGCTTGGGAATTCGGATGCGCAGCCGCCGCGAGCCGGCCCAGAAGACAGCATGCACGAAGATGATGGCGAGCAGCAGGACATCGACGAGGCGCAGCGGCCCGATGGTGACGCGGTAGAGAATGGACTTGGTGTCGGGATCGGCGAGGCCCTGAACATATTCCGGCAGCAGAAGCAGGCAGAACAGGGGGAGCAGGGCGACGGCTTGGCAGGTTCGTCGGGCCCAACGGCGGTGGTTGGCGCCGATGGTCGCTGGGAGCGGCAATGGTGCTCGCCAATCAAGTTGTGATGTTGTCTGACATTGGCTTAAATGGGATGGCTGGATGCAGGACGTTACGATGTCGCGCGGGCCGGGTTCGGCGATGCAGGCCGGATGCACTCTGGTTACGACGTGGTGAAAATCGAAGTCCCAGGCGCGCGTGCGAGCGGCGCGGCCCAATTTCTTGAGGAGGGCGCGGTCGCCAGCTAACTCGCTGAGCGCTTCGGCCAGGGCCACGACCACTTCGTCCTTGTGCCGCGCGGCGGTCGCCACAACACGGCCACAACGTTCGGTCACGATGGTTCCCGGGCCGCCGCAGTCGGTGCAGACCACCGGGAGGCCGTGGGCCAGCGCCTCCAGCACGACCATGCCTCCGGAGTCGCGAAGGCTGGGGAAGAGCAGAGCATCGTGTTGGGAATATTGTTCTTGCAGTTCGGACTGCGGTAGCCACTGGAGCCAGCGGACGGCGTCGTGCAAAGCAAGGTCGGCGGCTAGCTGGCGCAGTGCCGGTTCCGCGGGACCGCGGCCGACGATGGTGAAGCGAACCGCAACGCCGCCATCGAGCACGGCGCGGACAGCCCGAAGAGCGAGGTCCACGCCCTTCCATTCCAGCAGGCGCCCGGCGTAGAGCAAGCGCAGGGCGGGTCCGCCAGATTGGCAGCGAGGGCCGGTCCAGCCGAGGTAGTCGCGACTTAGGCCGACGCCGAGTTGAACCTCACACTTGGAGTGGAAGACTTGCGGGACGAGCGCTCGCGACGCGGGCGTGGCCAGCAGGATGCGCTCGGCGGTGCGGAAGTTGTGGCGCATGAGCGGATCGATGCGGGTGGCGAGGTTGGCGAGGTCGCGGAGGCATTCGCGGAGACGCGCCGCTCGCGACATTCCGCTGCGCAGCAGCCGAGGCACGGACTCGCCCCCCGACACCGGCCCCAGGACAAAGGGCACGCCCAGCAGTCCCATGAAGCTGGGGGCGCGCAGGCCGACGAAGGTGACGTGGTGGACGCGGTCAAACTTGATGCACCTGGTCAGACGGCGTGCCACGCGGTAAGCGCCCCATTGCCACAGTGCGTAATACCAGTGGACGCCGCGGTTGCCGCGCTTGAATCGGCGCAGCCAATCAGGCAGGTCGAAATAGACGAAATGCAGAGCCGGGTTGCGGTTTGCCTGCGCGCTGGATTCGATGGCGGCGCGGTTGACGGCGCGGGTGATGACCCAAACCTCGTGTCCGGCGGCGGCCAGCTCGGTGGCCCACATCCAGCCGACTTCGGGTTCGGAGCCTTTGCCGGGTTCGCAGGCATAGGCCGAAAGTAAGATTCGCGACATTAGGTTGGGTTGGTGGTCAGCCGCCGATGCGACTCTGCAGGCGACGGGCCAGCCAGCGCAGGGCGGCGTCAGTGGCGAAGCGAGCAGTGGGCGGCGCGTCGGTCAGGTCGAAAGAAATTTGATTCGGGGCGAAGATGCTGAGTGGTGAAGACGCCAGGTGGCGAATCACCAGGGTGGAGCACACCATGGCGTGCCAGCGCTGCAGGGCGGAGGTGGCAGAGTCTTCGCCGATGACGGCGGTGCGGCGGAAGGCGGGGCGCAGGTTGGTTGCGAGCGCCGTTGCCAGTTCGGAGCGCTGCGAGGAACTGCCGCCGCGGATGACGATGGTCAGGCCGGTGGGATGGGCCAAACGCGACATCCGTCGGCCGCATTCCCTCGCCCAGTGCGCGGTGCGCGCGGACGGTGGCTCGATGGGAGGTGATGCCAGCAATTCGGCCGACAGGGAGGGCAAATTCCAGCGCAACCGCCGCAGGTCGTTCTGCAGCAGAGCAGACACCACAGCGCGCACTCTATTCTCCGGCCAGAAGCGACTCATGCGCGCGGTACATTCTTGAGGAGAGCTCGCGTACGTGTCGCGCAGGCGCTGAAAGTGCCGGGCGGTGAAATCCTGTTTCAGCACCTTCTTGATGAGGTAATAGAGGAATTCCTGGGCGGGCGCGGGCACGTAAAAGTTGAGGAAGCGTCGGCGGCGGCGCAGGACTTCCTCTGCCCGCAGCCAGAGGCGTCCGTCGCGGCGGTAGTCGATGGTGCAATCGGGATGGAGGTAAGCGACCCCATCGGCAATCGGCTTGGCCAGCACGAAGTAGCACGCTGCGGTCTCGTGCTGAAGGGCCTGCACCAGCAGGGCACCGCAACGCCGGGCGACGGACTGCAACACCGGCACTACACGCGCCGCGTGACCGGGCTGGACCATGAAGTCGATGTCCGAGTCTCCGGCGTCGGGAAAACTCTCATAGCCGCTCAGGAGGCAGTAGGGCGCTCCCGAATGGTTCAGCTCATCCACGAGCGCGGAGAACATCTCTGCGCGGGCCTCGGATACGTCGTTGGTTGAACTGGGGGAGGGAGCTAGAGTGGCGCTCATGGAGTTTGCTCCCGCATGAGTTCGAGGGTGTGTTTTAGAAAGTGCATGCGCTCGTCATTTCCTGAGCGGGCACACTCAGACGCGGCGACGAGCAGATAGGCGATCTCGAGCTTGCGGAGCTGGTGCGGCGTGATGGCCAGGGCTTGCGCTTCGTCTCGCAGCCAAGCCGCGTGGAGCCGAGGTTTTTCTCCAAACAGGAAGTCCTGCATGTGGAGGAAGTGGAAGGCATCGAGCAGCGGCAGGCCGTGGGGACGGGCGCTCTCCCAGTCCAGCAGAGCGCATGCGCCGTCAGCAAGCCGCCGGATGTTCCACGGCGTGAAGTCGCCGTGCTCCCAGCAGGCAGGTAGTCGGGTGTCGTCGTACAGTTCATGGATGGCCCAGGGCGGGTTGTCGCCGAAAGTCCATCGTTCGGAGTGGGCTGCCAGGGATGTGGTTTTATCCAGCAGGAGGAGCGTTCGGAGCAGACGGAGATATTCGGGAGCCAGTCTGCGCGCTCCCGGGCGTCCGGCAACAAACGATTGCGTCGAGATGCCGCGCGCCGTGTCGACGTATAGCAGACGCGGCGCGTGCGGGTAGCGCTCGAGCTGCAGGGTTTGCAGAATGCCGGCCTCGTGCAGGATCGCGGTCTTCGCCGCGTCCCTCAGCGGAATTTTCACCACCGCACGACACTCGGCGGTGGCGCGCTCGACAAGATGCATCACGGCTTTTCGTTTCGGCCCCGGAGTGCCTACGTAGATCACTGGAACCGGGGTGCCGGTCCATCGCCAGCCGAGGGATTGCCACTGGGCCGCAGCGACGCCTTCGACCTGCACTTCGGCGACGCCGGGCAGAGCAGCCGTGCCGCCGAGTCCACTGGCCGCACGCACCACGCTCCACGCCATTCGGGGCCAGGTGCGGTACGGAGTCCAACTGGCCAGTACGGCGCCGATCTCGCGCACGCCGGCAGGCAGCAGCCACCGGGTTTGCGCACCACGCGGCACGGCGACGAGGCGTAGGGCGTCGCCCGGCGCGGCGGCGTCGGCGAGCTTGCGGAAGACGTTTTCTGCGATGTCGGATGCAGTCATCGAGCGGTCTCGAGGGGTCACCAGTGACGCGCAAGATGCCGCTCGATGCTGCGTTCGATCACCTCGTCCACAACGGTCGGCAGCGGGCGAGCTGCGTTCACTAGCACTGCGTTCGGGAGGTTCGCTGCCAGTTTGTGGTAATCGCGGCATTGCCGTTCGACTTCGGCGGGGGTCACCTCGTGCTTACGCTGGCCGAGCACTTGCGCGGAGGCTTCGAGCACGACATAGAGGTCAGGCTTGGGCAGCGCGCGCTCGACCAGCGTCACCAACCAAGCGCACGACTGGGGCAAGCGGTATCGTTTAGGATCGACCAAGCCGTCGGAGAAATAGCGGTCGAAGACGACCAGGGCTCCGCGCTCGAGCCGCGGCCTGACCTTCGCCAGGTAACCCATCCAATTCGCCGCGAGCAGATACGCAAGCTTGCCGAGGGTCACCAGCGGTCCGCGGGCGGAGCGCGCGTGGGGATTGCAATTCGGCTGCGCCGCTCGTGCCTTCGTGAACAGCGACGGACGCAGGTGGAAGGATTCACAGCCGGTGAACCCGGCGGCCACGCCGTCGCCGATTCCTGCGATGACCGACGACTTACCCGAGCCGTCGGGGCCCAGGAGGACTACCCAGAGTCCGCGCTGCGCGGAGGGTTTCTTTTGCTTGCGAGAGAAGAGAGCGGCCAGGCGGGAAACTGTTTCTCTTTCTCTGCGGCTGGCCGGCCCTTTACTTGCTGCGGGAAACTGGAAGGTGGGGGCCAGCTTGTCAGTAGTGGCCATAGATCACCATGCCGACGGCCATCTGCATTGCCGCCGTCACGCCCTTGTTGGTCCAGTCTTTCGCCGCGCTGAGCGGGACGTACACGATGTCTCCGTCTTCCAGCTTCGGGTCCGGCGCCTTGTTCGCCAGGATTTTGGTCAGCGCCAGCTCGATTTGCGTGCTCGTGCCAGAAGCGTTGTGGATCAACATGCCGTTCGACTTTGCAGTGCGGTTCATGCCCTGCGCCAGCGCCAGGGCTTGCACGACGGTGACACCGTTGCCGTCAAGCACGAAGCCGCCCGGCTTGCCCACATCGCCAATGACGTACACCACACCCGCGCGCAAGGCCACGACGCGGTCGCCGGGCTGCACCTCAACATCGTTTTCCAGCGAGTTGTTGTGCGCTCCGGCCAGGTTCACGGTGGTCGTGTCCCAGGGCGGAGCCCGGTGGGTGATGCTCACCACGCGTGACGCTGTGGGCGTCAGGCCACCGGCCATCGAAATGAAGTCGAGCACTCCATGTTTTCCCGCCAGAGGATAAATGCCCGGCTGCTTGACTTCGCCCAGCACGCTCACGCCTTGAGTGGCGTACTCCAGGACAAGGACGGTCACGTGCGGATTCTTGAGAATGTCGCGATTGCGCAAGAAGCGTTCGATGGCAGTGGCTGCCTGCTCTGCGGTCAGACCCAGTACCGGCAGCGCGCCGCCCACCGGCAGGGTCACATAGCCGCGGCTGTCGACGCGAAACTTGCCCGGAGAGCTCGGGAGTGTCGAAGGTGGTGACCTCGAGCAGGTCGCCCGCGTCGAGCTTCACCGCAGGAGCTGCCGTGGGTGCCGGTATTGGGTTCTGAGCCACCGCTGACGGCCACAGGCGGAGAAGCGCGAGGGCAAGCGCCAGTGCCATCCAGAAAAGAAGACTATGTCGTAAGGTTCGGGTCATGCCCGCTCTCATCCTCGCCGCGCCGAGAACCGTGGTAATAGCTGTTCTGGTAGGTGGAATCGACGCCGTTCACGACAACGCCGACAATGCGGGCATGGGCGCGCAGCAACAGGTCCCGGGTCCGCACCAGTGCCTGGCGGGTGGTGCCCGAGGCCATGGCCACCAGAAGGACCGCATCGGCCTGCGACGCCAGCACCACTGCATCGGTGACCATGGCCACCGGTGGGGTATCGATCACCACGCGGTCGTAGTTTTCGCGCCAGCAGCGGAGTGCCGCAGTCATTTCCTGCGAGGCAAGGGCTTCGGCGGGATACTCGAGAGTGCGCCCTCCGCTCACCACCGACAGGCGGGGAATTGCGTCGACCTCGACGGGCGCGTTCAGGGCAGTGCAGTGCCCGCCAAGCACGTCGCCCAGACCCGGCTCTCGCGGGACCTGCAAGGTCCGGTGCAGCGACGAGCGGCGTAGATCGGCGTCAACCAACAAAACCCGAGAGCCCTGTTGCGCCAGAACGGTCGCGCAATTCACGGCGGTGAGCGTCTTGCCCTCGCCGGGAAGCGCGCTGGTAATGACGAGCACGCGGGCATCGGCGGCCGCGCCCAACAGAAGCGAGCTGCGCAGGGTGCGATAGGACTCCGCCGCCATGGAGTACGGCTCGTGCTGTGCGATCACCGTCCACTCGTGGTCGCTCTGAACGACGTGTGGCCAGTGCAGTCCCAACCCGTTAGCTTCGCCGATGCGCGGAATAGTGGCGAGCGACGGCACTTCGCAGAGCGCCTCGGCCTCTTCGCCCGAGCGGATGGTGGTGTCAGTCGCCTCGAGCACCACGGCGCCCAGTGTGCCGAGCATGAGTCCGGCGCCCAGCCCGAGGCCGAGCACGACCGGGACGCGGGGTTCTACCGGCTCGGAGGGCACCTGCGCAGCGTCAACCAGAGCGATATTGGCGGAAGCCAGTCCGGCCGAGATTCCGGCCTCCTTCAGCTTGCGCTGCAGCGTGTCATAAAGGTCGCGGGTGGTTTCGACCTCGTGTTTCAATAGCGCGTATTGGGACGCGCCGTAATTCAGGTCGTAGGCCTTTTGCTTTTGCTCATCGAAGGCGGCGCGCAGCGACTTTTCCGCATTGAACGCCGCGAGGTAGTCGTTCTTGTAGCGATCGCTGAGCTTGCTGAGCTCGACGTCGATGGCCTGGTCGACCTTTGCTACCTGCGCGGTGACCTCGGCCAGTTTGGGATAGCCGTTGCCAAACTTCGTGCTGAGTTGGGTGTACTGCAGGCGCAGTTCCGCCTCTTGCGTGCGCAACAACTGCAACGTCGGGTCCGGAGCCGAAGAGACCAGCAGCTCCGGGTTGCCCGACGTCGCGATGCGGTACCGCGCTTCTTTCACCACCCGGTCCGCCTGCGCTGCCGTCAATTGCTCATCGAGTTGCTTGAGCTTGTCGGTGACGATGTTGCTGGTTTCGTCGGCGCCGATGAGGCCGGTGGTCCGCTGCAGTTCCGCGAGCTTTTCCTGGGATTCGCTGGCTTTGCGTTTCAGGTCGTCCATCTGGGCGGAAAGCCAGTTGGAGACCTGCATGGTCGAATCGTAACTGGTGCGGATCTTGCGCTCGGTGTAGGTAGCGATGATGGAGTTCACGACCGCTGCCGACAGATCGGGGCGGCGCGACTTGAAGCGCACGGTCACAATGTCGGTCTTAGGGACGACGCTTACACTCAGGCCCTTGCGGAAGCGCGCGAGCAGGCGGTCGCGCACTTCGGGAGGCAGTGACTCGACCGGAGTGTCTCCGTTCAGGCGCCAGCTTCCGGCAAAATCGCTGCGCTGTGGCAGATGCAGTTGCTGCATTACCTCCAGCGCAATCGTGTTGCTTTGCAGCACCTGGACCGCGCTTTGCAACTCAGTGTTCGCCTCGGCAGGACTGAACAGCTTGGCCGCCATCTCGTCGAGGCCGAGCGAATTCGAGCCTGCCGGGCGCACTTCGATCTGCGCTACCGCCTCGAACTGCGGCGCCTTTACCAACAGGTAGGCCCCGGCGAGCAGAAGGCACGCCAACGTGCAAATGACGATGAGCCGAAGGTGGCGACGAAACATTCCGCGAAGTTCGGCCACCAGCGACTCGTCGAAACGGCGGGGCGCAGCCAGGGCCGCGTGCGGCCAGGGTCGCGCCTCGGTCAACTGCTGCTCGCCGGGGAGATGGGGGAGAGTTGGCATTGCGGGGTGGTACGCAGAATCGGGAATCCAGATGCAGCTCGTTACCTGTTACGAGTTTCCTGAAGATGAAGAGAAGGAGAATCGAGATTCGGAACCGGCACGGCAGGCAGCGACTTGCCGGGCCGGTTGTCGGGTGTGGCTGATGGCGTGGGAGTTCGCGACGGGCGTCCCACACTGTGGTATACAAAGGCCGCCGCCTGCATCTCTTCCGGCGCAAAGAGATTCCGGCCATCGAAGACCACCGGTGTTTTCATGACGGAATGAAGTCTGCGGAGATCGAGCTCGCGAAACTGACGCCAGGCGGTGAGAATTAGTAGGGCGTCGGCGCCGCAGGCGGCGTCGTAGGGGTCATGGGCGAAGTTGATTTGCGCCGGCAGCAGGGCTTCGCGGGCCCGCGCCATTGCTGCCGGATCGTGGGCACATACAGCCGCGCCCTGTTCCGCCAGCTCGCACACAATCGCGATGGCGGGAGACTCGCGGACGTCATCGGTATCTTCTTTGAAAGCCAGGCCGAGCACGCCGAGGCGCTTGCCCGCCAGCGGTCCGATCTCCCGCCGGACCCGCTGTACAAAGAGCTGCCGCTGCTCGTGGTTCACGCGAGCCACGTCCTCCAGAAGGGGGAACTCAACTCCGCAGTGCCGCGCCACGGCTTGGAAGGCGGCCACGTCCTTAGGAAAGCACGATCCACCGTAGCCGACGCCGGCGCGCAGGAAGTCGCTGCCGATGCGGCGATCCGCGCCCATACCGGCGCAAACTTCGTCGATGTCGGCTCCCACGGCCTCGGCCAAGCGGGCTACGGTGTTGATGTAGGAAATCTTGGTTGCGAGGAACGCATTGGACGCGTGCTTGATCAACTCCGCACTTTTCGCGCTGGTGACCAGAAGCTTGGCGCGGCCTTTCGTCCACGAGGGACAGGGGACCGCCTCCTCCAGGCGGTAGTAGGCTCCACTGGCCAGCGGCCGGTATATCTCGCGCAGGAGGAATTCGGCGAACTCATCGTCTGCGCCCACGACGATGCGGTCGGGATAGAGGAAGTCCGTTACCGCGCTGCCCTCGCGCAGGAACTCGGGGTTCGACGCCACCGAAAACCATCCCGGGGCGGCACCGGCGTCGAGCAAGATCTGCCGCAAGCGCTCGCAGGTGCACACCGGTACGGTGCTCTTCTCCACAATCAGCGTCGAGCGGTGGAGTACGGGCGCGATTTCCCGCGCGACCGCTTCCACTTGCGACAGGTCAGCCTCGCCGCTGTCGCTCTGCGGCGTGCCGACCGCCAGGAAGACGACGTCCGACGCCGTGACCGCTGCTCGGGGATGGGCGGAGAAGCGCAGGCGGCGTCCGTGGTGGCGCTGCAGCAATTCGGGCAGCAGCGTCTCAAAGATTGGGGTCTCGCCGCGCTCCAGAGCGTCGATTTTCGCCGCGTCAGAATCGACGGCGATCACCTGGTGCCCAATTTCCGCCAGGCAAGCCGCCGTGACCAGGCCTACATATCCCGAACCTATGACCGTGATGTGCATGAGATTTCTATGGGTTTCGCGTGGCGACCAGTGCGGGTGAGCGGTGTGCGCTGCGGGACCGGGAGCCGAGGCGTCTTCACACCCCGCGGAACGCAAACACCATGGTGTGCAGCAGGATGGCCACGTCCATCCAAAGGCTGCGATGCTGCACATAATACAAATCGTAGGAAATGTTTTCGTGAATGGGCGACATGCGGTCGGCGCTCAACTGCCACAATCCGGTAATGCCCGGCTTCACCGCCAGCCGCTGCAGGTGCACGGTTTCGTACTGCGCAACGATGAATGGCATCTCCGGCCGCGGGCCCACCAGGGACATCTCGCCGCGCAGCACGTTCACCAGTTGTGGCAACTCGTCGATGCAGGTGTGGCGCAGGAAGCGTCCCACGAAAGTGATTCGGTCATCGGCGCCGCTGATTGGTGACACGGCGTACTGCGGGCAATCCACACGCATGGAGCGGAATTTCAACATCTCGAACTCGCGGCCAAGGCGACCCACCCGCTTCTGCCGGAAGAGCGCCGGCCCGGGCGACGTCAGCTTCACCGCCAAAGCAGCCGCCGCCAAAACTGGGGCCGCCAGCAACAGCGAGACCAGCGAAACTCCAATATCAAGCGAGCGCTTGGCCGCCTCGTAGGGAAGCCGTTCGCTTCGTTTGGCAGCGTAGGCCAGCATCACACCGTCCAACTCGACGTACTCGGTGGTGCAGCTTTCCTGCTGGAAGGGCTCGGGAATGACACACACGGTGGCGCCCGCGGCGTCTGACTCGGCGCGAATGGCCGCGGCTTCGTCGGCCGCCAGCGCGGGTTCGGCGAGGATCACGATGCTCGCCCCGAGGCGGCGCAGCAGTTTCGCCGTCACCGGTTCGGTGAGGACGCGGGCCTGACGCTTGCGCTGGTATGACGATTCAAATATAACTGCCTCGGCTGCGGGGCCCGTGACCTCCACGAAAGCCACCGGATCCATGCCGAGCTTGGGCGAGCGCACCAGCGCCGAGAAGATCCTTCGGCCCAGCGTGCCCGTGCCTACGATGACCGCCTTCCGCATCACGCCCGCAGGGGCGCGCAGGGCGCAAAGGATGCGATGGGTAAGACTCTTTTCCACTGCCAGCGCCAGGGGAACCAGCACGACGGCGAGGCCCACTGTGGTGCGCGGTACGGTCTTGGTCACCGCAACGAGCAGCGGCAGTCCTAGAAGGAATCCGGTGAGCGTCGTTCGCAGCAACCGCTCCGTCTCACGAACTGCCAGCAGGCTGAGGCAGGGGCGGTAATCGCCGCGCTTCTCCAACAGCAGGACCATTAAGACGCCGAATCCCGAGGCCGCGATCGTTGTCGCTTCGGCTGAGTAGCTCGGCGCGCCACGCCACCAGCCGCCGATCGTTTTAGCAAGCAGGACCGCGACGGCCACTGCGCAGAAGTCGAGGGCACGCTCCAGCGCAGAAGCAGCCAGTTCAAACCGACGGACGCCGTCGGTTTGCGAGGCGCTGCGCGCTTCGCCGTATGCGGGGAAGGGAATGACCCTGCCCAGCGGAGCTGCACCCGTATAGGAGGTAGAACTCATGGGGAATTCAGGAGGCCGGCCGCCCGGAGACACTTGCCGCCGGACGGCCGGGTTGCTTGCAGTGGTTGGGTTGGTTGCGGTTTGCAGTCTTACATTGTGGGACTATCGCGAAACACTCTGAGTTTCAATTCACCGCTTCGACGTCGGCTCCGGCAAGGTCGACGGCCACCGATTGCATAATTTGCTCCAGGCTCACCACCAGCCGGGCAGAGTTCTTGCGGCCGGTCAGAACGCCCTCCCATCCGGCAAAGGGCCCGTGCTTCACCCGAACCCGCTGGCCGACCTGCAGGAAGGCATGGGGCTGGAATGCCTGTGGCCGGGCGGCGCATTCACGCAGTAATGCAACTTCTTCCTCGCGCAGCGGGGCAGGCCGTCCGCCCACGGAAACGATGTTCACCACGCCGGAGGTCTGCAACACCTGCACCCGCTCTTCCGGGCTCACGTGGACGAAAACGTAGCACGGGAACAGCGGGGCAGCCGTTCGCCTGACGCGGTCACTCCACCGCGATGTCGTGATATGGGTAGGGAGCAGGAATGAGACCGCCTTGGCTTGCAACTGACGGGCGACCGCGGTCTCGTGTTGCGCGCGAGTGTAGGCCGCCAGCCAGTGGCGATCATCGCCCAAGCGATGTTCGCTGCCGCAAGAATCCGCTGTTGGGCATAGCTCCGCCATTGTGAGTCACATTTTCTTTCCCCGGACGCATGTCGTGTGGCGCCGGGCCTGAAATTGTCTGTCTTAGGGCACTTTGTTGCTGCAACGAATGACCGTTAAGTGCCGGAAGTGGCGTTGCAAGACTACTACCAAACTGATGGTGTTGACATAAGGTGTTGATTGGGTGGGTGTTAGATACATTCGATCTAATGGTCGAGAGGATTGTGAGGCGTCCATTTTCTGGAATCGGGACGGCCGGTATCCAGAATCTGGACAACGGACGCCGTTTTGGAACCGGGGCGGCTTCGGGAATCCGCCCGCCTGAAACTTCGCTGGCGATTTGTGATAAAACTTTTGCTACTATGACTCCCCGAATCGCTCGCACCGTCCTGCTGGTTATAACTTCGATTGCAATGGTCCTTCCGGCGCTGGCGAAGGATGCCAACTCCACCAAGCCGGTGAAGAAGACCGCCGTCGCTTTGAAAGACGCCAAGGGCAACAGCGTCGGCTCGGCCACCATCCAGTCGTCGGGAAAGGGCGTCGAGGTCAAGCTTGATTTGAAGGACCTGCCGCCGGGTGAGCACGCGCTGCACTTCCACCAGAATGCCAAGTGCGAACCGCCCGACTTCAAATCTGCCGGTGGGCATTTCAATCCTGACAAGAAGCAGCACGGCTTCCTGAACCCGGAAGGGCATCACAACGGCGATATGGCCAACTTCACGGTGAAGGCCAACGGCACGGCCAAGGTAACGATTAAGGATGCCGACGTGGTGCTGGGGACGGGGAGCGAGGCCAACTCGCTTTTTGCCAACGGTGGCACGGCGCTGATGATCCACGCCAAGGCCGACGACATGAAGACCGATCCGGCGGGCAACGCCGGTGACCGCATCGCCTGCGGGGTGATCACGAAGTAGCTATCGTTCTCCGGGCACTCCATGCGCGTACTGGTCACTGGCGGAGCGGGCTACATCGGTAGTGTTGTGGCCGAGCAACTTCTGCGTGCGGGGCACACGGTCACTGTGCTCGACAACCTCAGCATGGGATGGCGCGAGGCGGTGCCGTGCGGGGCAGAGTTCGTTCACGGAGACACCGGGGACGAGGCGGCGCTGGATGCGCTCTTCGCTGGCCACTCGTTCGATGCCGTTATGCATTTTGCGGCGCTCATCGAAGCGGGCGAGTCGGTGAAGTTCCCCGACAAATATTTCGAGAACAACTCGCTGCGCACGCTCACGTTGTTGCGCGCGATGCTGAAACACAACGTCACGCGTTTCGTGTTTTCGTCAACCGCGGCGGTGTACGGCGAGCCGGAAACCATACCTATTCCGGAAGACCACGCGCTGGCGCCGACCAACCCATACGGCGAATCGAAGCTGCTGGTGGAGCAGATGCTGCGATGGCTGCACAACGCCCACGGGCTGCGCTACGCGAGCCTGCGCTACTTCAACGCCGCAGGCGCCACGCGGGAGCGGGGCGAGGCCCATCGCTCGGAGAGCCACCTGATCCCGCTGGTCTTACAAGTGCCGCTGGGGCAGCGCGAGTTCGTCTCGATCTTCGGCAGCGACTATCCCACGAAAGACGGAACCTGCGTGCGCGACTACATCCACATTGACGATCTCGCCGCGGCGCACCTGCTGGCGTTGCAGGGTCTGGAGACGCACGAGACGCTGATCTGCAACCTGGGCAGCGGCAGCGGTTTCACGGTGCGCGAGATCATCGAAGTTGCGCGCAAAGTCACGGGGCACGGGATTCCGATGCGCGAGATGCCGCGGAGAGCGGGAGACCCGGCGGTGCTGATCGCCAGCTCAGAGAAGGCGCAGCGCGCTGCTGGGATGGAAGCCGCAGCACTCGAACGTCGAGAGCATTGTGCACAGCGCATGGCAGTGGCACCGGACGCATCCGCACGGGCTACCGCAGCGAGTAGCCGCGATTCTTGGAGTTGGCGCTGACTGTCGGCTACACTTCTCTGCATGAAAACAGCACTTCTCGTTCTTCTTCTATGTCTGCCGATCATGGCGCTGGCGCAAGCCAGTAACGGTTCGGAGTTGCGGAATTCCGGCACGGACTACCTGCGCGTCTGCACGCCTACGCCCGACAACCAGGCGAAGAACTACCTGGCGGCGTGCAACATCTGGTTGACCGGCGTGGTGGACGGCCTGCAGGCCTACAACTCCAACGCGCGAACGCTGCCGCTGTTCGATGCGCCCAACATTACGGTGGGTGAGGTCTCGAAGCTGTTGGCGAAGTACATCACCGATCATCCTGAGAAGGCGCAACTGCCGACTGCCGCGCTGGTGCTAGGGGCGCTGGTGGAGAGTCATCCGCGGAAAGAGTCGGTGGTGCCGAAGCCATAGGGTTCGGGGCGGAACCGACAGGACCCAGGCAGGCGGGTGTTTCCGCGACGGACGGCACAAGACCCACACGGAACATCGTCCTGAGAAACCACAGCTACCCGCAGGGAACATCGAACGGGGCAGCCTCGTATTATTGGAGGGCCAAATAGATCGAATTCTCGGCTGGAGGATTCAGCGGGACGTTGCGCCGACGGTTCCTGCGGTTCGAAGCGCAATTCCGGGTCGCGCCGAGCCAGAGCGGGAAGCGAGCGCGGCCGGCCAGCCAGTTGCTACCGCCATCTTCTGCAGTAACGGAGCACTGCCTATCATGAAAGCCATTGTTTCGGTTCTACTCATTGGACTGCTGGCGGGTGTATGTCTGGCGGCGGACAAAGAACAGCCGCCGAAGCCGGCGCAATCCATTCCAGAATTGCAGCAGCAACTCGAGAAAATCCTTAAAGACAACCACGTGCCGGGAGTATCGGTGGCAATCGTGAAGCGCGATGCGCCGGAGTGGGTCGCCGGCATCGGACTCGCGGACGTTGCCAGTAAGACTCCAGCGACAGCGGATACGAGGTTTCGCATCGGGTCGACTTCGAAGGCGTTTGCGTCACTGTCGATCCTGAAGCTGGTGAACGAGGGCAAGCTGTCGCTCACCGACCCGGTACACAAGCTGGCGCCGGAGGTGTGGTTCGAAAACCGATGGGAGGCAACCAACCCGGTGCTGGTGGTGGACCTGCTGGAACACACCACGGGATGGGACGACATGCATCTGCGCGAGTACGCGAATGACGCGCCGGCATCGATGGGGCTGAAAGAGGCGTTTGATTACGACCACACGTCGCGGGTGTCGCGGTGGCCTCCGGGCACACGCACGGCGTACTGCAACTCGGGGCCCGCGGTGGCGGCGTACATTGTGGAGAAGATTACGGGCAAACGGTTCGAAGATTACGTGCAGGAAAACTTCTTCGATCCGATTGGGATGAAGTCGGCGAGCTACTTCCAGACGCCGGCGCCGTCGACCACGCTTTACCACGATGACGGCAAGACACCGTTTCCATACTGGAACATCATGTATCGCCCGGCGGGGTCGATCAATGCGTCGGCGAAAGACATGGCGGCATACGTGACGTTCTACCTGAACCGTGGAGCCGTCAACGGCGTGGAAGTCATGCCGGCGGCGTCGATTGACCGCATGGAAAACCCGACGCGAACGTGGGCGGCGCAGGAAGGTCTGAAGCCGGGGTACGGGCTGAGCAATTACTGGTCGGTGAACGATGGGTTCGTGTACCACGGGCACGATGGGGGCGTGAACGGCGGCCTGACCGAGATGGCGTACATGCCGGAATACGGAGTCGGGTACTTCTACAGCATTAATGCGGGGAATGGAGATGCGTTTGACAAGATCGGGAAGGCGATTCGGGCGTATGTGACACGGGAGCTGACGAAGCCGACGGTGCCGGCCGTGGGAGTGTTGCCAGCGGACGCCGATTCGTACACCGGATGGTACGAGCCGGATTCGCCGAGGGTGCAGTTGTTCTACTTCGTCGAGCGCCTGCTGGGGATGGTGCGAGTGCGTTTTGCGGACGGAAAGATGCTGATACGGCCCGTTATTACGACGACGGAGGAGACGTTTCTGCCGGTGTCGGGGAGGCAGTTCCGCAAGGTGTTCGAGAAAGATCCGGCGAACCCTGTGGCGACAGTGATGCTGTTGACTCCGGATGTGGAAGGACGGTTCATTCAGACCAATATAGGGACCAGGACCCTGAAGCGCGTTCCCACGGGACTGGCAATTGCAGAGATCGGGCTCACGATGTTGGTGGTGGTGGCGATGGTGTCGGTGGTGTTGTATGCGCCGTTCTGGATGCTGGGCGGGATCAGCAAGAAGAGACGGCGTCCGCAGGAGCGGGCCATGCGGTGGTGGCCGCTGATCGCGGTGCTGAGCCTGGTGGGCGTGGCGGCGTTGGTTGCGGTGTCGGGCCCGGACATTATCACGCAAATGGGAGAACTCACGGCGTGGTCGGGCGGGGTGTTTGTGCTGACGCTGATGTTTGCGGTGGCGTCTGTGGCGAGCGCGGTGTCGGTGTGGCGCGCCCAGGAGTCACGCAAGTCGGTGCGACGGTACAGCGCACTGGTTGCGATGGCGTTGGTGGTGGCGACCGCGTATCTCGGGTATTGGGGATTGATTGGGTTAAGGACCTGGGGGTAGGGGCTTCCTACCCCTGTCCGCAAAGAACGCGGACAAGGACAGGCGGAGTGTTCGACCCACCCTTTCGCAAAGAACGCGAAAGGATGGGGCACCGACAAGCAATTGTTTCTACTCTTCTTCTTCCACCACTTCGCCGCGCTCGGCTTTGGCGGCGGCGATGATCTTTTCCTGCTGCAAGGCGGGGACGAAGTCGTAGTGGTCCATTTCCATGGAGAAGCTGCCGCGGCCCTGGGTCATTGAAGTGAGGTCGGTGCCGTAGGTCAACATTTCGGCCATGGGCACCACGGCTTTCACGACGGTCTTGCCCGCCTTGTTGTCCATGCCCTGGATGCGGCCGCGTCGGCTGTTGAGGTCGCCCATGATGGAGCCCGCGAACTCGTCGGGAATGGTGATCTCGACGTTCATGATGGGCTCAAGCAGCGTGGGCTTGGCCTGCTCCATCGCCTTGCGGAAGGCGATGCGGCCGGCGGTCTTGAACGAGAGTTCGTTGGAGTCCACATCGTGGTAGGAGCCGTCATAGAGGATGACCTTGAAATCGACGACCGGGAAGCCCGCCAGGAAACCGCGGGCCGCGGCTTCGACGATGCCCTTCTCGACCGCAGGAATGTAGTTCTTGGGGATCGACCCGCCGAAGATCTCGTTGACGAACTCAAAGTTCCCGCCGTGGGGCAGCGGCTCCATCTTGATCTTGCAATCGCCGAACTGGCCGTGTCCGCCGGACTGCTTCTTGTGGCGGCCCTGGACGTCGGCGCGGCCGCGGATGGTCTCGCGGTAGGGCACCTTGGGCGCTTTCAGGATGACCTCGGTGTGGTACCGGTTCTTCAGCTTCGAGACCACGACCTCGATGTGCTGCTGGCCGGTCCCGGCGATGAGGAATTCCTTGGTCTGCGGATCGCGGAAGAAGCGCAGCATGGCGTCTTCTTCCATCAGCTTGTGGATGCCGTTGCTGAGCTTGTCTTCGTCGGCGCGGGTCTTGGGCTCGATGGCGAAGGTGATGGCGGGCTCGGCAAAGGTCACCTGCGGGTACTGAATGGGACTCGCCTTGTCGCCTAAAGTGTCGCCGGTGAGCGTGTCCTTCAGCTTGGCAACTGCGCCGATGTCTCCAGCGTGCAGTTCATTGACCGGCGCCGCCGTCTTGCCTTGCATGACGGACAGGTGCGCGAACTTCTCGCTGCTGCTGCGGCTGAAATTCTGCACTACGGCGTCATTCTTGAGCACGCCAGAGAAAACCTTGAAGAACGAGATGCGTCCGGAGAAGGGATCGCTGATGGTCTTGAAGACGAACAGCGAAAGCGGCTCGGAGTCGCTGACTTTGCGGATCGCGGGCTCGGCATCGCCGACGGCGGCGGCCTTCACGGTGCCGCGTTCGGCCGCCGTGGGCATGTAGTCCACGAGGAAGTCGAGCACTTCGTCGGTGCCCATGTTGCCCAGGCCGGAGGCGAACAGCACGGGGAAGATTTTGTCTTCGCGGATGGCGTTATGCAGACCGGCGATGATGTGTTCCTCGTCGATGGTGCCCTTCTCGAAGAACTCTTCCATCAGCTTGTCGTCGCCCTCGGCGACGAGTTCGACGAGGCGCTCGTGCGCGGCCTTGGCTTCTTCTTCCATGTTGGCGGGAATGGGGCCGATGGTGGCCTTGCCGTTGCCGCCCATTTCATAGGTGTAGGCGTGCATCTTGACCAGGTCGACGACGCCGGTGAAACTCTTCTCCGAACCGACGGGCAATTGGATGGGAACCACAGTGCGGCCGAAGGCGGTGGTGAGCGACTCCATGACGCGGGTAAAGTCGGCGCGCTCGCGGTCCATGCGGGTGCAGACGATGGCGCGGGGCAGCAGGAACTTGTCGGCATAGTGCCAGATGCGCTCGGTCACGACTTCGACGCCGCTGACGGCATCGACGACAACGAGGGCGCTGTCGACGGCGGGGAGAACCATCTCGGCTTCGTGGATGAACATGCTGAAGCCGGGGGTGTCGAGCAGGTTGATCTTGGTCTTGCCCCACTCCATGACCGCGGTGGCGGCGGCGATGGACATCGACCGGCTGATCTCTTCGTCGTCGTAATCGGTGACGGTGTTGCCTTCATCCACGCGCGTGAGGCGCTGCGTGGCACCGGCGGTGAACAGCATGGCGGAAGCGAGGGAGGTCTTGCCGGAATGGGAGTGCCCGACCAGGGCGACGTTACGGATATTTGCGCCTTCGAAATTCTTCACCTGAGACTCCTTGGAGAGATGAGAGCGAGCCATCCCGCGGCCACGCGACAGGCTGGGGCTCCGCCTGGTCTCAGAGGCGCTCTTCCCCGGCGGCACGCGCGAGCCGTGCCTTCAAACCCCGAGGCTGCCGATGAGGCAAATATGGCGGGGCACCATGCCGGCCTGCGCATGGTGATGCAGGAACAAACTAACAAACTAACGATGCTAGCACACGGGGATTGCGGCCCTCAATGACGGCCGGCCATCGTCAGTCTATGAGCTCGAAGTCGGCTTTGGTCGCGCCGCATTCCGGGCAACTCCAGTCGGCGGGGATGTCTTCGAACGCAGTTCCGGGAGCAATGCCGGCGTCGGGGTCACCCTCCGCCGGATCGTAGATGTGTCCGCAAATGGTGCAGCGGTATCTTTTTCGTCGCCATAGTGTCGGTCTCCCTCGGTGGCGCTAGTCTTTCTCGGTCTTCCCGCGCACGATGATGTTCACCAGCTTCCACGGGTTCTTGCGCAGTTCGATCTGCAGCTCGCCGTCTTTGTTGATCACCAGTTGCGCCGCCGGATACAGCACTCCGGCGCTCTTCTTGTTGTCAGTGTCGTCGATGTTGATCTGGCCGCCGGTAAGGTTGTAGGCCTGCGACTGCGTGTTGCGGTCGGCTTCGCCGAAGCTGATCTTTCGGTTGGTGACGAAGCGGACGGTGCGGCCGGTCGTCGTCGGGATCGATACGGCGTAGGCACATGTCGTAGCCGATCGTTCCGGGAATCTGAATCCGGCCCACCGACTTCATCTTCTGCAGGGCCTTGACCAGTCCCTGATTCTGGCCCCTTGAAGGCGTCGTCCAGCGTCTTCTGGTCTTCCTGGGTGGACCAACTGGTGATGATGATCTTGATGCTGACGTTCTTGCCCAACTGCGTGCTGGTGCCCATGGCAGTCGCGTCGATGGTTTCCTGTGCGATGGCCGCCGAGCCCTCGCGAGTGCGGCGGCAACGGCAAGACAGACGCCGAGCCGAAGGACCGTTTTCAGTGGACTGTAGTCTCGGTTTTCACATAGGTGCTCCTCTGAAGAGTGTGATGGTAAATCTGGCCGAGGGTTGCGCGATTTTCTGGCTGGCGACACTCAGATTTCGCCCTTCTTTGCCAGCGCGGTAATGCGGTCGGAGGCGCGAAAGGCCAGGGTCTGGATGGTCTCGGTCGGCTGGCCGCGTCCGCTGGTGACGAAGCTCGAACCGTCGCACAGGAACAGGTTGGCGACGTCGTGGGTGCGATGGTCGGCATTGATGACCGAACTCTTCGGGTCGTTGCCCATGCGGCAGGTGCCGAGCAGGTGGTAGCCCTTGGTGTTCTCCTCCACGGGAAATTCCCAATGCTTCTGCGCGCCGGCGGCTTCGAGGATTTCCATTCCGCGATCGAGCTGGAACTGGGCAATCTTCAGGTCGTCAGGATGGTCTTTGTAGGTAACCCACATGGCCGGAAGTCCCCATGCGTCTTTCAGCGTGTCGTCGAGCGAGATGCTGTTGTCGGCGACGGGCAGCGACGTGCCGTGGCCCATGACCATCATGGTGCGGTTGAAGTTCTTCTGCAGCGTACTTCTTGTAGTCGCTGCCCCACTGGGGGCGGTCGGGCGAAACTCCGGCCATGGCAAAGGAAATGGGCTTCCACAGGAATCGCGCCGACGAGTCCGCCGCCACCGTAGAAGCCGAGCTTGGGATCGATTTCGTAGAAGTCATGCATGATGCGCGTGACCTCGATGCTCTTGTACTCGTTCAGCCGATGCTCGAACGTTCCCTGGGCGATGGTGTCGGTGTTGAACATCAGGTACTTGCCCACGATGCCGCTGGAGTTCGCCAGCCCGTTAGGGAAGCGGTTCGACTTCGACATCAGCAGCAGGCGCGGCGTTTCCGCGCCGTTGCTGGAGACGATGACCGCCTTGGCGTGCTGCAGGTTCTCCTTGCCGTGCTGGTCGAAATAGACTGCGCCGATGGCGCGGCCCTTGGCGTCGAGTTCGATCTTGCGCACGTAGCTGTTGGGGCGAATTTCGCAGCGGCCGGTGGCGACGGCCTGCGGAACCATGCTCGGCAGCGGGCTCGACTTGGCGCCCATCTCGCAGCCGAATCCCATGCAGAAGCCGCAGTGGGCACAGGGCAGGCGTCCCTGGTACGCCTGCGAGATCACGGCGACCGGAGCGGGGAAGGGATGGTAGCCGAGCTTGCGCGCACCCTGCTCGAAGAGCACGCCGCTCGACTTCACCGGCATCGGCGGCAGCGGATAGGGCTTGGAGCGAGGCGGATCGAACGGACTTACGCCCGCCAGGCCCGAGACGCCCAGGTCCCACTCGGCCTTCGTGTAGTACGGCTCCATGTCGGCGTAGGTGATGGGCCAGTCGGCGAAGCCGGTGCCCGCGATGGTGCCTTTCTTGCTGGCCTCGATGAAGTCGATTTCGTGGAAGCGCCAGTAGTTGGCGGTGAAGTGCACGGTGCCGCCGCCGACCATGCGTCCGTACATGAGCGCCGGCTGCTTGACGGCCTTGTCGTTCGGCGTCTTGCGGAAGGTCATCGGCTGCTTCTGCGGGTTGTTGGTCAGCAGCGATTGCGCCTGCACGCGGTACTCGTCGTGGGTGAACTGACTGCGATCGAGCCACGGGCCCTGCTCCAGGGCGACCACGCTGAAGCCGTTGCGCGAGAGCTCGCGCGCCAGCACGCTGCCCGATGCGCCGCAGCCGATGATGAGGAAGTCCACCTGGTCGGTCAGGTTGTACTTGCGCTGCGTGGGCGCGGCGCTCATGCCTTCTCCTTCATGAGCTGGCGCGTCGTAGTAGCCGAAGGGAGGAGCGTAATAGAAGTGATCTTCGAAGCCGATGAGCTTCCAGCCGATCTGGTCTTTGTTGCCGCCGTCGGAGGGATCGCCGAAGAATCCGGTCGCAGCGTAGAACTTCAGCATTCCGAATTCGCGCGTCTTTTCAAAGGCCTTCATGGTTTCGACTTGCTGCTCCGCGGGAAGCACCGCGAACGATAGCGCCTCGGGGGCGTCTTCTTCGCCTGTTCGTTGAGCGCCTTGAGGGCGTTGGCGAAGTCCTGCTTGTTCTGCGGCTCGATTTCGCTCAGCGCGAAGTCCACGAAGCGCACCACGTTGGCTTCTTTCGCGCCGGGGGTGTCGTCGGTGGGGAAGATCTGCGAGGCGAAGGCCTCGTAGTCCGCCGCCTGCTGCGGGGTGAAGAAGCGGAACGGCTTGTCCGTCGAGATTGCGAGGTGCCGTCTTCGCATGCTCGTGGGCCTGCGCCAGGATCTCCGGCGTCAGCCCGCTCAGGTACAGCAGTCCCAGCGATGCAGCAGCCTGACCTAGAAATGTGCGGCGCGTATTGTCCAATCGATCTCCTTTCGGTCGCGCTATTTTTGTGTCGCGTTGCGCATCAACGGCGTGAAGTGCTTGCGCACCGCGATGGCCTCGATCTCCACCAGCGCGCCCGGAGCCGCCAGCGCTGCCACCTGCACGGTGCTGCGCGCCGGCTTGTTCGGCTGTTGTTTCGAGCCGAAGAACTGGACGAAGCCCGCCATCATTCCGGCGAAGTCCATCTTGCCGCCATTGGCCGGATCGCCCACCAGGAAAACGTGCACCATCACCACGTCGGCCATGGAGAGGTTCTGGTCCGCCAGCACGTCTTCGATTTGCTGCCAGTACCGAGATGGTCTGGGTCTTGGTGTCGCCATACATTTCCGTGCTGCCCTTGGCAGCGTTCGGGTTGGCGACTTTCGGGATGTGTCCGCTGACGTAGATGGTGTCATAGCCTTCCGGCACGACGACTGCTGCGGCAATCGGGAAGTCAGGATTGGCCATCGGAATCCGTTCCACCTTGTCGCCCGCCTGACCCAGCGCCGCGCCGCACGTGGCACAGACAGCAAGCGCGGCACAGCACACGCATGGTGCGCACATTCTTGTCATGTTTCGTCCTCCCCACCGGTTGAGATGAGGACTCACATCTTAGCCCGTCATCATTGCAGAACGCCACCCTCGCAGCCGCTGTCGGCACATTCAGTTGACCCGCAGCCGCGCGCGGCCTAACATTACCGCCAATGGACGTTCGCCGCCAGTTTGGTTGGCCAGACCGTCTCCCATTACCGAATTGTTTCGAAACTCGGTGGCGGGGGCATGGGAGCTGTCTACGACGCGGAAGACACGCGCCTGGGCCGCCACGTCGCACTGAAGTTTGTCCCGCCCGAGCTGGTCAACGACCGCAAGGCGCTCGACCGCTTCTTCTGGGAGGCACGCGCCGCCTCGCAGCTGAACCATCCGGGAATCTGCACCATCCATGACATTGAAGACTCCGACGGGCACCCCTTCATCGTGATGGAGCGGCTGGAGGGCGTCAGCCTGAAAGAGCGCATGATGGGCGGGCCGATGGAGCTGGAGGACATCCTCGACATCGGCATCCAGGTGTCGGATGCGCTGGCTGCCTGCCACGCCAAGGGCATCATTCATCGCGACATCAAGCCCGCCAACATCTTCCTGACCAATAACGGGCGCGGTGAAGGTCCTCGACTTCGGCGTGGCCAAGCTGGCGCCCGGAATGCGCGCCGGCGACACCGAGCTGGAAGATCCGCTGACCATGGCGGGCGATATTTTCGGCACCGCGGTGTACATGTCGCCGGAGCAGGCACGCGGCGAAGAACTCGATGCGCGCACCGACCTCTTTTCGCTGGGCGTAGTGCTCTACCAGATGGCAACCGGCCAGCGGCCGTTTACCGGCAACAATGCCGTAGCGACGATGGCGGCGATCATGACCCACAAGCCGGTCTCGCCGCTCAAGCTGAATCCCAAGCTCCCGCCCGAGCTCGAAGGCATCATCGGCCGCGCCATGGAGAAGGAGCGCGGCAAGCGCTATCCCGACGCGCTGGCCATGAAGGGCGACCTGCAGTCGCTGAAGCGCGAAACCGAGCCGGGCATGACCGACACCGCGCGCATGCGGCCGCTGCTGCCTTACCGGATTTCGAGCTCCACCTTTCAAACCACCAGCCGCAAGTCGCTCTACATCCTGTTGGGTGTCATCGCGCTGCTGATCACGTTGCTGATTCCGATGGGAGCGTGGTTCTTCAAGCAGCGCGCGAACGCTCCACGCCCGTACCAGCGTTGCCGTGCTGCCGCTGCAAAACATGAATGGCGATGTGAGCGTCGACTTCCTGCGCTTCGCGCTGGCCGACGAGGTGGCCAACGCGCTGACCAGCACCCGCACCCTCGACGTGCGTCCATCCTTGATGTCGCGCAAGTACGTCGGCGCCGATGTCGATCCCCGCAAGTGCGGCCACGGAACTTCGCGTCGGGACCATCGTGACCGGGCCACTTCATGCAGCAGGGCGACAGCCTCATGGTCACGCTGGAAGCGGTCGAAGGCTCCAACGATAAGGTGCTGTGGCAAACCAACGTCACCGCGCCCGGCCGAACGATCTCATCGGGCTGCAATCGGTCATGAACAAGCAGGTGACCCAGGGCCTGCTTCCAGCGATCGGCATGACCGGAGCGCAAGTCGGAAGCCGGTACGCATCCTCACGACCCGGCGGCCTACGATCTCTACCTGCATAGCCTTGCGCTGTCGCACGATCCCGGCGCCGAACAAAGACGCAATCGCCGTGCTGGAGCATGCCGTCACCGCCGATCCCAACTATGCTCCCGCCTGGGAGGAGCTGGGGCTTCGCGAGTATTACGATTCGCAGTACTCCGACGGCGGCGAAGAGATGTTCCAGCGCTCGACGCAGGCCTTTGAGCGGGCGGTGGCGCTCGATCCCAATCGCGTCGTGGCTGCCGGCCAGATCATCACCCATCGCGTGGAGCGCGGCGAGTTGGGCAAGGCCTACCAGGCCGCCCAGGACCTGGTGCAGCGCCTGCCGGAGAACGCCCAGGCGCACTTCGTCATGAGCTACGTGTATCGCTATGCGGGCATGCTGCGAGCCGGCGATGCAGGAATGTAACAAGGCGCTCGCGCTCGATCCCGGCAATTACACGTTCCGCTCGTGTGCGTGGGCGTTCATGGAAGGAGGCAACACCAAACGCGCCGCCGACTTCATCAAGCTCGATGCCGGCTCCGAATGGGCGGCTTACGCCACACCATCGTTGCTGCTGCGCGAAGGCAAAATCGACGAGGCGCGCGAGGCCGTCACCAAGATGCCGACCGCAACCGCGCTATCACCGCGATCTGCTGGAAGCCTGCCTCGGTCTGCGTCCGTATGCCGAGGCCCAGCAGATGGCGCAGGAAGCCGAGACCACCACTCCTGCCGCGCCCGACGCCGAGATCCTCTATTACCAGGGCGCTATCTTCGCCGACTGTGGCTTGAGGCCCGCGGCGTTGCGCATGCTCAGCGCTGCCATCGAGCAGAACTACTGCGCCTATTCCAACCTGCAACTCGATCCCATGCTGCGCAAGCTCCGCCAGACGCCGGGCTTCGACCAGCTTCTTGAGGCTGCCCGCGAATGCCAGGACCACGTGCTCACCTCCGCTGGCAATAACAACGGCAGCAGTGCCACGCAGGACCCGTAGCTGTGCCTATGAACTTCGACTTGCGCAACTTTGCTGAACGCTACGCCGCCGCCTGGTGCAGCCGGAACGCGGCCGGCGTGGCCAACTTCTTCGCGTCCGATGGCTCGCTCACCATCAACGGTGGTCCGCCGTCTGTCGGGCCGCGCCGCCATCACGGAGGCAGCGCAGTCGTTCATGACCGCGTTCCCGGACTTGCAAGTGGTTTTGGACGAGGTTTCCGTCGCGGGCGAGCGCTCCATCTTCCGCTGGACGCTTGATGGCCACAACACCGGTCCCGGCGGCACTGGCGCGCATGTCCATATCAGCGGCTATGAAGAATGGCGCATCGGCGACGACGGCCTCATTGCCGAATCCTTCGGCCACTTCGACGCCGCCGACTATCGTCGGCAGATCGAGCAGGGAGTCAGCGGGCCCCGATAATCATCGGGCGCACCGCGAGAGAACATTACGTCGGTGTGGTGCCGCATCCCGACGATCGGCTATTGCACCCGGGTCCCGGTGCCTTCCTGCTCAAATCGTGCGAGATTGGCCTCGAGGTGCTTTTGCAGTTCCACGTCGTTTTGCTGCCGCGCTAGATCGATGGCCTGGCGTTCCGTTTGAATCGCGTCAGCAGGGCGGCCCATCTTGTCGTAGGCCGTGGCCAGCATGTCGAGGCTGCGCCAGTCTTTTCCGCCGCTCAATTCCACCGCTTTCTGGAACTCGGCGAGGGCGCCCGCAACATTTCCGCTGGCTCCCAGCGCATAGCCGAGATTGACCCGATACTCCACGGAATCCGGACGCAGCGTCACCGCCTGTTGCAGTTCGCTGACTGCCTCGTCCATGCGTCCGGTCTTCGCCAGCTCAAATCCCAGCCGGTAGTGGGCGTCGGGGAAAACCGGCGCCAACTCGACCGCCTTGCGGAGATGTTTTTCTCCCTCCACGGCCTGCCCCTGCTCGAACAGCACCGATCCCAGGTCCATCTCGGCTCCAGCATCGGTCGGATCGATGGCCAGCGCCTTGTGCCAGCTCTCCACCGCTCCCGGCAGGTCGCCGGTGTTCGCCTGCGACACCGCCAGGTGGTCGTACCACGCGGAAGGAGGGTTCGTATTCAACGTGCAGGCCTTGCGGTATTCTTCCACCGCAAGCTGCTCCTGGTTGTTCTGGGTCAACGCGGTCGCGAGCGCGTAGCGGGCGATGGGATCGTTGGGATCGTGCTGCACGACCTGCTGGAACGTCGCGATCGCTTCCGTCGTCTGCTTCTTTTCCATCTGCTCGAACGCCAGGTTAAACAGCCGGTAGAACTCGGTTGCCTCCGGGTTGATATGCTGCATGCCGTCCGGCGGTATGTTCACGAACTCCGGGATGTTCACCGCGCGATTGGAGGCAGTCATGTTGTCCACCAGGATCGCCGGACTGTCGTTGCCGTTTTCGTCGATGTGGGTCAGCATGAGTTGGGTGAAAGGAGATCGTCCCTTCGATGAAAACGCCAGCCAGCGCCCGTTCGGCGAAAACGTGTGCCACGAATTCATCAGCGAAGTGTTGCAGTTCATCAGCCGGGCTTTGCCGCCGTTGAAGGGCACAATATACAGGTGGCTGTCGGGCCGCATCAGCAGTCCGTTCTTGTTCTGCACGAACACGATCCAGCGGCCGTCTGGCGAGACCTTGGGGAAGTTGTTACTCATCCCGTTGTTGGAAGCCCCGAGGACCGGCTCGGCCTTGCCTCCCAGGCCTCCGTTAAACGGAATCTTGTACAGGTCGTACTGGATCTGGGTTTCGTTGGGATCGTTGGCGTACTCGGCCTTCGGCTCACCCTCGGGGTAAGACTCGCGCGCCAGCGCCCGGCTGAAGATCAGGTACTTGCCATCCGGCGACCAGAAGGCACTGGTGTGGACGTACTTCGGATCGTCCGCTCCGGGCAGGGGCGTCAGCTTGCCGCCTTGCCGGTCGTAAAAGGCCAGAATGCCCCGGGTCGGAAAAAAGACCTGGTTGAACGGCGGGCCCTTGAAGTTCATGCTGTACAGCCGGTCCGCAATGCCGGCCGCGAACTCCGGCAGCTCGTCCTTGTGCTTGTTGCCCAATCCCGGAGGCCCGATCGACGTGACGACGTAACGGCCGTCCGGCGAGATTTGCGACATGAAGCCGAACCGCTTGACCGAGGGAGATATCCGAGCATTGGGATCTTCCTGGAACGAACTCCAACGCACCACGTCGGTGTTGCTGATGGTCATTTGTTTCGCCACCGGAAGGATGGCGTACAACCCCTTGTCATTCTTCGGGTCCGTCCAGGTCCAGTCCCATCGTCTTGCCGTCGCTCGAAAACGAATGGCAATTGGCGCAGGTGACCAGCTTCTCCATGATCACCCGGCTCTGCGGCTGCGAAATGTCGCGCAGCTTCCACTTGATCAGCGGAATGGCGAACGGCGGCAGCGGCTGAATTGCGCCTTTTTGCGATTTGGGCCACAGCATCAGCGGCACGTCCCGGTAGAAAATGGGCGCGCCGACCGGGTCGGCCGAGGTCGAGATGGTCACGTTCCCGCCCGAGACCGGATGTTGCAGGGAATCGTCCGCGAAGCCGGTGAAGGTGACCGTGGCGGGCGCGCTCACCGAGTCTTTCTTAATCGTGGCCCAGGTTGCAGCGTCCGGCGCCCACGTCTTCGTCGCCGCCTGCTGAGGGTTCAGTTTTAGCAGGTCGCTGGTCGGGCCGGTTTCCGGATCGACCGGGCCCCACTTAAAGGGCTCGCCGGGAACTTCCATCCGAATGCTCTTTCCATGTCCGGCAAACGATACTTCCACTACCCAGTGCTTGGCGCTTTCGCTGCCGTCGCGCCACAGGAAGGTGGGCGGCGTGATGTCGGGAGGGAAAATTGAGCCCTCGAGCGGATAATCCACCGTAATCTTGGCCAGGGAGCTGGATCCCCCATCGTTGCCTCCGCCGTAGGCCCGCACGACCCAGGCTCCGCCCAGGAGCGCGACTGCACAGATGGCGACGATTCCGGGCAGCAATGCCTTTAGCGATACCTTTGCCGACGGAAATCTCATGAACTACTCCTGCCGCGCCTCGCACCGGAACATGGCGATGGCCTCGATTTCCACCAGCAACTCAGGGCGGCACAGGATCGCCTGGATGCCCGTCGAAGCCGGTAGCGGATCCAGCCCCTGCTCCCGATAGAACGCTGTGCGTTCCTCGTTGAAGGCCGCGTAGTCACGGTCAATGTCGCGCAGGTAACAGGTGGTACGCACAATGTCTTTCCAGGTCGCGCCTTCTGCTGCCAGCAGGCCCGTAATGTTCTGGAACGTGCGGCGTAACTGTTTGCGGAAGTCTCCGACGTGTACCGTTGCCCCGTGTTCGTCGATGCTGGCCGTCCCCGAAATTAGCAAAATGACCAGGCCGTTCAGGTCGATGCGCATACCGCGCGAGAACGAACTGGGCCGCTCATAGTGATAAGCCTCGTTCAGGGTCGAGAGGTTGGTGATCGCTCGCTTTTGGATCGGGAGGTTAGCTATTTCTGAAAGAAGATGCTCGATTGCCATTGTCACTCGTCGATCCGACGTTCGGGCTCTGAGGTACCCCATCGTGCAGGACTTGTGTGTATTCACTTTATCACCAACAAGCGTTCCAGTTTTCAGAAATATCGGTTATCTGGCGGGGTGCGTGGTGACTTGTTGCCTGCTCCAGAGCCCGCAGCACTGGGCCGTTATCCAGTCGCGGTCACTGCTCATCGTAATGCGCGTCCAGAAGGCATTCGCCTATGCCAGACTTAGGGTTGAGCTTCGGCGTTTTTCATTGCCTCCGCTACCCTGCGAGACTCCCGCGCGTCCATTCCATTACACTATGAAATCTAAAGCCAGTTCGTCCGCCGCCTCGGGCGGCGCCGTCAAGGACCCCAAGGAATGAAACGAACCACGCTCCAGCCCGTTGCTTTCGCTCTTTTCCTGCTCGTTGCCGCCGTCGCTTTTGCCGGCGACACCTCCGTGCTGCGTCCTCCCAAGGGCTCCAAGGTCGCCCTGCTGGTCTTCGAGGATTACCAGTGTCCCGACTGCGCCCGAGCCGCTCCGGTGCTGCATGAAGCCGCCAAGAAGTACAACATCCCGCTGGTGCAGTACGACTTTCCGCTGCCCATGCACAACTGGTCGTTCGAGGCCGCAGTCAACGCCCGCTACTTCGATACCAAGTCGAAGAAGCTGGGCGACGACTACCGCCTTTTCGTGTTCGCCAACCAGCCCCAGATTACCCCGCAGAACCTGCGCGGAATGACCGAGCGTTTCGCCGCCGACAACAAGGTCATCTTGCCCTTCGTCGTCGATCCCTCGGGCGAGCTGGCGGCCAAGGTCAAGGCCGATTACGCCATCGGACAGCGCGTCGGCATCGAGCACACTCCAACCATCTACGTGGTGAGTGACACCACCCGCGGCACGCCGTTCGTCGAAGTGGTTGACCGAACTCAGCTTTACCAACTGATTGACAAGGTCATGAAAGAAGCCGGGCCCGCAACCGCATCCGCGAAGCCGGCCTCGGGAAGTGCTGCCAAGAAGACCAGCAAACAATGACCCTCAGTTTCGTCTTCACAAAGCGGCCCGCCCCCCGGCGGGCTATTTCTTTGGAACCCTCCGCTCGAAACGCTGGAATATAAATAAATATAGGAGTTGTGGCCCTATCTCGCTGTTTTTGAGTTCTTCGGGGCTGCCGCTGCCTCTGCCGCAACTACCGCAGCATGAACGGGTTGCTACTATCGGAATATGAAGCTTCGCCGGGGAGTTGGAAAATGTCTTTAGCGTCAACTGCTGCACTGTCTTCGCACGACCGCATTCTCCGGGCCGCCAAGAACCTTTTTGCCCAGAACGGCTACGAGAACGCCAGCACCGTGGCCATAGCCCGCGAGGCCGGCACCAGCGAGTCGCAACTGATGAAACATTTCGGCAGCAAGCAGGGTCTGCTGCTGGCGATATTCGACCGCGGCTGGAACAGCATCATCGACCGCATCAAGGCGACCAACCACGCGGCGACGCCGGCGGATCGTCTGGTGGCCATGCTGTCGGCCACGACCATCGAGTTTGAAAACGACCCCCAACTCAAGGTCATCGCCGCTCTCGAGGCCCGCCGGGTCCGCAAAGACAGCACCGATGTCGCTGTTAGCGGAGGCTATCGCCGCTACCGCGAAATGCTCGACCGCGTGCTCATCGACATGCGGACCGAGGGCCAGATCCGCTCTGACCTCAATCTCGACGCCGTGCGTGCTGCCATCATCGGCTTGGCTGACGGACTCTGGCGCGACCAGATCGTCGCTTCCCGCTCCGGCCTGGCTTCCAGTTACGGCTTTGATGACGTCCAACAGGTCATCGAACTTTTGATTGGCTCGTTCCAGGAGCCTCCTGCCTTGAAGGCCCGCGCAAGTTAGTCATTCTCATTCTTCGCTGAAATCATGACCCCGCCATGCGCGGGGTCGTTTTTCTTACCGCGCCAGCTATAATCGCCCCACTGCGAAATCACAGGTTGGCTTGGGGAGACGGGATGGCATCGGTCCTGATTACAGGCACCAGCAAGGGAATTGGCTTCGAAACCGCGTTGACGTTCGCTCGCGCCGGTCATCAGGTTCACGCGACCATGCGTAATCCGGCGCAGTCGCCCGAACTCGCTGCCACCGCCGCCCGCGAGAACCTGCCCCTCACGGTCACGGCCATGAATGTGGACTCCGACGAGTCTGTCGCTGCTGCCTTCGCGCTCATCTACGACAGTCACGGATCGATTGATGTTCTCGTGAACAACGCCGGCATCGAGCGCGTTGGCGCCATCGAAGAGCTTCGCGTTCGACGACTTCCGCGCCGCGATGGAGACGAACTACTTCGGCGCGCTTCGCTGTATTAAAGCGGTCGTGCCTGACATGCGCCAGCGTCGCAGCGGCTGCATCATCAACATTACGTCCGTTGCCGGCCGCATCTCCTGTCCGCCGTTCGCTCCCTACGCCGCATCCAAATGGGCGCTGGAAGCCCTCAGCGAGGCCCTGGCCGCCGAGATGAAGACCTTCAATGTCCGCGTGGCCATTGTCGAACCCGGCATCATTAACACGGCCATGGCGCGGCGCATTTCCGAGCCGACCCACCACTCGGCTTACACCCAGCGCGACCGCATGGCGAGCCAGTTCACGAACGCCCTGCATACTCCCACGTCACCTACCTTGGTGGCGGACAAAATCCTGGATATTGCCGCGGGTGCGTCCTGGCAATTGCGGCACCTGGTCGGGCCAAACGCCGCCCCTTTCATCGATTGGCGTCGCGGCATGACCGACGAAGAGTGGGTGGACCTCCACTCCTCCGATGACGAGACTTACTTTCGCCGGGTTCAGCAGAGCGGTGTTTCCGGGCGCTCGTAGGGAGTTTGCTGAGATTGAGTCGATTAGAGACTCGAGACCTTTGCTTACAGCTTCCGCAGCACCTCAAACACTTCTTCTGTCTCCGGCTGCCGGTCGATTGGATACAACTTCGCGTAGGCGATTTTGCCTTTCTTGTCCACCACGAAAACCGCGCGCTCGCTGATGCCCGGGACCGGCTCGCCTTCGCGCAGAATGCCGTACTTGGCAGCGGTCGCGCCGTGCGGATAAAAATCGCTGGCCAGCGGCAGGCTGAGAACGCCGATCTCCTTCTTTTGCCACGCGATGTGGCTGGGAATCGAGTCGACGCTGATGCCGATCACGGCCGCGTGGTATCCCTCGAACTTCTCCAGTTCGGCGTTGAACGCCGGTAACTCCGCCGAACACACTGGCGTCCAGTCCGCCGGATAAAACACCAGCACGACGTTCTGCTTACCGCGGTAATCGCTGAGCTTCACGCGCTGCTTGATATTGCCGATCACCGCCGGCAGTTCAAAGTCGGGGGCTTCGTCTCCTACTTGTACAGTTGGCATCATTCCTCCGGGCAAAAGGCGATTCTAGAGAGGCAAGCTGTCTCCTGCAAGTCGCGGTGCCGCCGATTTCATCGCGCTGTAACCTTGCGGCCCCGCGCGAGTCTTATTCTGTGGCCAACTCTCCGCATGTTCGTTCGCATCAAACACGACCCACCCGGCGCCTGGACCGCCTACACCGCCGGCAAGCCCGCATGGCTTCGGCCGTTCCTCGTCGTCGAGTTTCCCCTGGCCTGGCTCGCCTACGTTCTCAGCCGGTGGTCATTTCTGGAAGTGCTGGAGTATCTGGGCAGCCTTTCCGTGTTGGTGGCGGTGATTTTTTACTTCAGCGAATCCGGCGACCGCCTCAAGCAGAAGCATTACCAGGCGTGGCAGGTCATCAACACCGCCCAACACATGGGAGGCAGCGGCGGCCGCATCGAGGCCCTCGCCGAACTCAACGCCGATGGCGTCCCGTTGGTTGGCGTCGACGTCTCAACCGCGTTTCTTCAGGGAGTACAACTGCCGAAAGCCCGTCTGCTGCGCGCCAACTTCACCAACGCTGACGTCCGCAACAGCAACCTCGCCGGCGCTGATCTCTCGTACGCCTCGCTCAAAGGCGCCAACTTCCGCCAGAGCGACTTTTCGCAAGCGAGTTTCATTTCCGCCGATCTCGCTGACGCCGATTTCTGCGGAGCGCGTTTCGTGAACGCTGACCTGGCCGGTGCCGTCCTGGACGGAGCCGACCTCGGCAATTCCGACCTCACCGGCATCCAGTGGCGGCAGATCAAGAGCATTCGGATGGCAAACCTGGCCGGCGCGAGGAACCTGCCCGACGGCTTTCTCGCCTGGGCGCTCAAGAACGGCGCGGCTCAACTTGCCTCGAACCCTAACTGCCCCGTGACGAACGCCACTCCCTGACGATTCGGCACTTGCGGTTATACTCATACGATGCGCCAAACCATGAGTTCACGCGCCATCCTGGTCGCCACATGGATGGTCGCCTTCGTCCTCTGCGCTCACCCGGTTTTACTCGTCGCCGCGTCAGCGCCTCCAGCGAAGACCCGCACCTACTTCGTCGCAGCCGACGAAGTGCAGTGGGACTACACGCCTTCCGGCCGTGATGAAGCCATGGGCATGGAATTCGATGAGGTTGGCAAGGCCTTTACCGAATCCGGCCCGCATCGCATCGGCCATGTTTACAAGAAGGCGATTTATCGTGAATACACCGACGCGACTTTTTCCACGCTCAAGCAGCGCAGCCCCGACGAAGCGTATCTGGGCTTGTTAGGCCCGATTCTGCGTGGAGCCGTCGGCGACACCATCAAGATTGTCTTCAAGAACAACGGATCGCATCCCTTCAGCATGCATCCCCACGGCGTCTTGTATCAGAAGGATTCCGAAGGCGCCGACTACAACGATGGCACCAGCGGCGCTGACAAAGCTGACGGCGCGGTGCCGCCCGGCGCGACCCATACCTACGTTTGGCAAATCCCCGAGCGCGCCGGCCCCGGACCCAATGATCCGAGTTCCGTTTTCTGGCTCTACCACTCGCATGCCGACGAGCTGCAGGACGTGGCTTCAGGCCTTTTCGGAGTCATCGTCGTCACCAGGAAAGGCATGGCCCGCGAAGATGGCAGTCCCAAGGACGTGGACCGCGAGTTCGTCTCCATGTTCATCGCCATTAACGAGAATGAGAGCTGGTATCTCGATGACAACATCCGCGACCACACCACCGATCCCAAGGGCGTCAACAAACACGACACCAATCCCTTCACTCCCGGCGGAATGGCCGGAACCATCGCCGGTGCCGGCTTCATCGAAACCAACATTAAGTGGTCCATCAACGGATACCTGTTTGGAAACATGCCGATGCCGACCATGAAGAAGGGCGAGCATGTGCGCTGGTACGTGGCGACGCTCGGCGACTTCTTTAACGCCCACACGCCACACTGGCACGGCAATACCGTTCTGGTGAACGGCCAGCGTACCGACGTTCTGGCGGTTACCTCGGCGCAAATGGTGACCGCCGACATGGTGCCCGACGCTCCCGGTATCTGGCTCTATCACTGCCATATCAGCGATCACATGCTCGCCGGAATGGTGGCACGCTACGAAGTGAAGTAGCGCTTGGACCGAGCGACAGTATAGTGTGCCCGTCTTCGTGTCGGCTACTCCGGTGTAAATGTAGCTCGACCGCTCGCGAGACTAATTCAGAATCCGCGGAAACAACGCCCCTGTGCTGCGCCGGTAGTCTTCATACTGCGGACCAAAGATCTGCACCATGAACTCCTCTTCGATGCGGCGCTTGATATCGAACGCCAGCCAGACCACCAGCACGCTCAGTGCGCCGCGCACTTTGCCGTTTGCCAGGAATGTCCCCGCCAGGGCGATCAGCAGTCCCGTATAGATGGGGTGCCGCACCAGTCGGTACGGCCCGCTGCGGATAAGTTGATGCTGCTCCTTGATCATCGGAGCGCTGCTCCAGTTTCGTCCCAGATGCACCCGCGCCCACACGGCAAACGCCATGCCCGCCAGCGTAAGTGCGATTGCGGCCACCGCCAACTCCTGGGTCTTCGGCAATATGCGGCTATCGAGCAACGCAAGGTGCCAGCGGTCGTTGAACATCAAGCTGAAGCCCAGCACCACTGGAATGACGTAGGTCAAGCTGCGTCCCCAGTCCACCCGTTGCGCGGTGCGCTTGGTGCGCAACGCCGCCAGCATCCACACCACGAAAAACAACATCCACAAGTAGCCGCAGATTTCCTTGCCGTTGATCATGTATGCGCAGTTTAATGCAATTCCAGTCCGCGAGAGGCCCATCATTCCCCGCCGGCTCCCGGTGCAACTTCATCGCTTCGCAGGGGTTTAACATGCTTCAAGACTCAGCCAATTGAAGATTTCACTCCATCGAGAAAGCCCATGCCCTTCGCCACTCGTGTGACGGACCTTCACGCGCCCAGTTCCCATTTCGTTCGTGTCCTGGCCCGGACCATTGTTCTTCTATCGCTTCTGCTCTCCGCCGGAGCTCTGCTTGCCCAGCAAAATCAGCCTGCCCAGCAAAATCCGCCTGCCCGGCCGGATGACCAGTCCGTTACCACCATCAAGAAAGACGTCAACGTGGTCAACGTCCTGGCCACCGTGCGCAACAAAGACGGCAAGATCGTCAGCACCCTCAACAAAGAGGACTTCAAGCTCGAGGTTGACGGCAAACCACAAGACCATTCGTTACTTTTCTCGTGTCACCGACACGCCGCTCACCCTCGGACTGCTGGTCGATACCAGCTACAGCCAGCGCCGACTGCTCGAAAAAGAACGCACCGCCAGCTACGTCTTTCTCAACGACTTGCTGAACGAAAGCAAGGACAAGGCGTTCGTCATCCACTTTGATTTCGACATTGAGCTGTTGCAGGACCTCACCAGCTCGCGTCCCAAGCTGGAAGCGGCGGTTGCAGAAGATTGGAAGTGCCGCCAGCGCAATCGACCGCAGACCGCCGACCCCAACTCGGGCCAGTCGCGCGGCGGTGGCACCAAGCTCTACGACGCCATCTTCCTCGCCTGCTGACGAAGTCACCAGCAAAGTACAAGGCCGCAAGGCGCTCATCATTCTCTCTGACGGCGTCGACCAGGGCAGCAAGGTTGGCCTCGCGCGCGCCATCGAGGCCGCCCAGCGCGCCAACACCCTCGTGTACACCATTCTCTTTGCCGACAAGGACGCCTATAACAACTTCGCCAACGGCAATCCCGGCGGTGGTCGCCACGGCGGTGGTTTCCCGGGTGGAGGCTACCCCGGCGGAGGTTATCCCGGCGGTGGTCGTCAAGGTGGAGGCTACCCCGGCGGAGGTTATCCGGGTGGAGGCTATCCCGGTGGCGGTGGTGGCGGCGGTGGCGGCGGCGGCCGTGGTCGCGGCGGCGGCAACTACCCCCATGCCGACGGAAAACAGGTCATGATGCAACTCGCCCAGCAGACCGGCGGACGTTTCTTCGAGGTCTCCAAGCACGAATCCATCGACGACATTTACAAGTCCATCGGCGAAGAACTCCGCAACCAATACAGTCTCGGCTTTACCCCCGAGCACGCCGAAGCGCAGGGCGAGTTCCACACGATCACCCTCACCACAACGCAAAAGGACCTCACCGTCCAGTCGCGCCAGGGTTACTATTCTGGACAATAGATAGTTGGCTACCGTCGGGCAGACCGAGGATTGGCTCGATCCCTCGCGGTGCGCCAATAGAACTACTCCCTAGGTAATCTGCGCGAGCACCAAAGTAACCTGGCTGTGCCGCTCATCTCTGCCAAAGTGCCAGCGATCTCCGCTAGTTTGTCTGTCCTCTGGTCAACGAATTTCGTAAACACTCACTGTTTCTTGGGCTTAAATGTGCAAGAACTTGCATTTCACCGCTCTCCCATTTTGGGACAACGCCGCCAACCGATCGCTTTTCAATCATCGCCGCACTTCAGGCTTTGGTCGCTCAGTTGCAGAATACAAGAACTGAGTGAAATGCTGGGTCCTACTTCTCGGGCTGATTCTTAGCGCGGTTACCGGTCACTGCTCTCCGATTGCGACGGGTTTGATGCGCCTGATTTCTTTCGACGGTCCTTTCGTCAACGGCATTCCCACTTACCCCTATACCTTGGTCTTTGCCGGTTCGTCGCCCTTCATCGCCATGTGTGATGACTATTACCATGACGGCACTCCCGGCGACTCTTGGGTGGCCAACCTTACTAACATGGGGACAGGCAACCTCACCTACGTTCGCTTTGCCTCCGCCGGTCTCGTTTCCTATAAGGAAGCCGGGTGGATACTCCTGCAGACCAGCTCGACCCCCCAGTCTCAATGGCCGGACATGAATTTTGCAGTCTGGCATATCTTTAATCCGACGGTACCTATCGACCTAAATTCGCAGAACTGGATCGACCTGGCCACCCTCCACTATTCCGAGGGGAACTACACCCATGTTTACATCGCCACTCCGGTGCAGATTGACGCGCCTCCCACGGGCGATCAGGAGTTCTTGTTCGTATGGCCATACTCTGGTCCGCCGGGGCCGGCGCCAGTTCCCGAACCCAGCGGCCTATTCTTATTGACCACGGGAGCGGCGGGAGCAGTCGCGGCTTTCCGGAAACGCTCGCTGCACTGAATCGCCATTTTGCTGTCGTAGGCAAAAGGGGCAGGATTCCCATCCTGCCCCTCAAGTATTTCTATCCACTATCCACCAACCACTATCCACTTACGCCAGCAGTCCCCGCAGCACGTACTGCAAGAATTCCGCCATGCTGGTAGTACTGCACTTCCTGCGGAGTATCGATGCGCACCGTCGCGTGGAACTCCGTAACCGTGCCGTCGGCCTTCTTCGCCCGCACCTTCACGGTCTTGCCCGGAGCGAAATTGTTCAGCACGTCCACCAGTCCCACAACGTCGTACACCTCTTCGCCGGTCAGGCCGTTGGTCTCGGCGTTCTCGTCGTCGAGGAACTGCAGAGGCAGAATGCCCATCCCAACCAGGTTCGACCGGTGAATGCGCTCGAAACTCTCGGCCAGCGCCACTCGCACCCCCAGCAAACGCGGCCCCTTCGCCGCCCAGTCGCGCGACGAGCCCGAGCCGTACTCTTTGCCCGCCAGCACCATCAGCGGAGTCCCCTCAGCCCGGTACTTCACCGACGCGTCATAGATCGACATCTCCTCGCCATCCGGCAGGTGCCGCGTGTAGGCGCCCTCGCGTTCCGGAGTGAGCTTGTTGCGCAGCCGCACGTTCGCGAACGTTCCGCGCATCATCACTTCATGATTGCCGCGCCGTGAGCCGTACGAGTTGAAATCCCCCACCGCAACGCCGTGCTCGATGAGGTATTTTCCCGCCGCGCTGGTCGGCTTAATCGAGCCCGCCGGAGAGATGTGGTCCGTCGTCACGCTGTTGCCCAGGTAGCACAACACGCGCGCGCCCGAAATATCGCCCACCGCCGCCGGTGTCTTCGGCATGTTTTCGAAGTACGGCGGATGCTTCACATATGTGCTCTTCTCATCCCACGTAAACGTCTCGCCCGCCGGAACCTTCAGCCCTTGCCAGCGCGCATCGCCCTTCAGCACGTCTTTATACGCTGACGTGAACACGTCCTGCGTGATGTACTCCTTCAGTACATCGGCGACTTCCTTCGCGGTCGGCCAGATTTCTTTCAGGAACACCGGCTTGCCGTTGCCGAAGCCCAGCGGCTCCCTGTGCACATCGAGGTCGATGCGGCCCGCCAGCGCAAACGCCACCACCAGCGGCGGAGACATCAGGTAATTCGCCCGCACTTCCGAATTGATGCGTCCTTCGAAGTTGCGATTGCCGCTCAGCACCGACGCCACGACCAGGTCTTTCTCGCCGATCACCGTTGACACTTCCTGTGGCAGCGGGCCCGAATTCCCGATACACGTCGTGCAGCCGTAACCGACGGTGTGGAACTTCAGCTTCTCCAGGTATGGCATCAGCCCCGAGCGGGTCAGATATTCCGTCACCACCATCGAACCCGGCGCCAGCGAGGTCTTGACCCACGAAGGAACCGTCATCCCCTTCTCGACAGCCTTTTTCGCCACCAATCCCGCCGCCACCATCACCGACGGATTCGACGTGTTGGTGCAGCTCGTGATCGCCGCAATCACCACGCTGCCGTGGTCCAGAGCCCGGTTCATCGGAACGTGTTCCTCGACCTGCTCCACCGGAGGCTCTTGCGAATCCATCCCCGCGGCGCGTCCGCCCTCGCCTACCCAGCGGGCTTCCTGCTTGGGAGGAACCTGCTGCCCCGGCTTCAACAGCGTCGGCAGCGCCTCATTGAATGCTCGCCCCGCCTCTGACAGAACTACCCGGTCCTGCGGACGCTTCGGCCCCGCAATGCTCGGCTCCACTGTCGCCAGATCCAGCTCGAGC
Organism: uncultured Acidobacteriaceae bacterium; assembly: GCA_963751155.1. Classification (GTDB taxonomy): domain Bacteria; phylum Acidobacteriota; class Terriglobia; order Terriglobales; family Acidobacteriaceae; genus DASRAA01. The sequence goes on from CAVVTL010000036.1 coordinate 60,505, forward strand.
ACGTCCGTGTACTCTGCCTCCGGCGAGTCCGGCGTGTGGAACAGTCCCTGCTCCTTGTAGTACGCCTCGACGACCGCAACATCTTCTTCCTTGCGGCCGCTCAGCCGCAGGTAACGTAGCGTCTCCTCGTCCACCGGGAAGATGCCGCACGTCGCGCCGTACTCCGGAGCCATGTTGCTGATGGTCGCGCGATCGGCCAGCGGCAACCCACTCAGCCCCGGCCCAAAGAACTCCACGAACTTTCCGACTACGCCGCGCTTGCGCAGCATCTCGGTCACGGTCAGCACCAGGTCGGTTGCGGTCGAGCCTTCCGCCAGGCTGTTCTTCAGCCGCACGCCAATCACCTGCGGAATGAGCATCGACACCGGCTGACCCAGCATGGCGGCCTCGGCCTCGATGCCGCCCACGCCCCAGCCCAGCACGCCCACGCCGTTGATCATCGTGGTGTGCGAGTCCGTGCCCACCACCGTGTCTGGATACGCCATCGCGTTGCCGCTCTCGCCCTTCGCCCCGACGAACACTACCCGCGCCAGGAACTCCAGGTTGATCTGGTGCACGATGCCCGTGTCCGGAGGCACGATCGCGAAATTCTTGAACGCCGTCTGTCCCCAGCGCAGGAACGCGTAGCGCTCCTTGTTGCGCGAGAACTCCAGCTCGGCATTGAGCTGGAACGCCTGCGGCGTGCCGAACTCGTCCACCTGCACCGAGTGGTCAATCACCAGCTCCGCCGGCCACAGCGGATTGATCAGCCCCGGGTCGCCCCCCAGCGCCTTCATGGCATCGCGCATCGCCGCCAGGTCCACCACCGCGGGCACGCCGGTGAAGTCCTGCAGCAGCACGCGGCTGGGCATGAACGCGATCTCGTCCGACGGAACGCTCTTGCTGTTCCACGCCGTCAGCGCGCGCACGTCGTCGGCCTTCACCGACTTGCCGTCTTCCCGCCGCAGCAGGTTCTCCAGCAGGATGCGCAGCGAATACGGCAAATGCTTGATGGAGCAGCCGTGCGCCTCAACGGCGCTCAGCCGGTAAATTTCAAACTCTCGGGAACCGACGCGGAGGGTGGACCGACTGCCAAAGCTGTTCATGAATGAATCCCTTCTGATTGGATGATCTGTTACGGCAGAATGACTGGAGACGCGCCATCACCCAGCGCGAAACTATCTATCTTAAATCGTCGAGTGGGCGCGCGGATAGAGGGACGGGTTCGGCGGGCTGGGTGCTGGATTCTTTCCGCGACGGCCGCGACGCGACCTGGCTGGAGTGCCAAAGCACCACAAAATTCCGCAACTTTGACCCTTCTCCAGTGTTGGGGATGGGTAGCTGTATCCCTTTCAGGCGCTGACCATGTTGATCTGCTGGCGAAATGTGGCGCTGTTGATCGCTTTGGGAATTGCAGCGGTCGTGTTGTTCCCAGCGGGGTCCGGGCCGTTCACCGCCACCCATGGGCCGGCATCGGCATTGCGCGCGGTGGTTGACGTGGACCTGGTGTTCGCGCTTCTCTCAACCGCTGTAGCTGTACAATCCGACCCTCCTGAATCGCACACCTGGCAACATCTGCAGAATGTCTCTATCCCCGTCTCCACCGGTACAGCAGCCCCGCCTTTGCGCTGCTAGCTTTACCTTCCTCGCCTGCTGAACCCCACAATTTGTTGCACCTCAACCATTGGAGGCTCTATGTCCGATCCGTTGCATCGCGTCGTCACGTTGATTGCAGTAGTCATTACGGTTGCGCTCGCCGGCTGTGCCAAGAAGCCGCCGCTCGCTAAAACCGCGCCACCGCCGCCCCCGGCGCCTGCACCCACCGCAACTCTTGCCGCAAGTCCCAACAACCTGCAACCGGGCCAGCCGGTTCAGCTCTCTTGGACCACGCAAAACGCGCAGTCGATCTCGATTTCGGGAGTCGGCGCCGTTTCGGCGCAAGGCGCCACAACCGTCCGGCCGCAATCCTCGACCACGTATGTTTTGACGGCCACGGGGCCGGGAGGGTCGAACGAAGCCAGCGCGCGGGTCACCGTCAACCCTGCCCCGCCCATCGCGGCCAAAGCAACCCCGACCGACGAGGAACTCTTCTCTGAAAACGTCCAAGACGTCTTCTTCGCCTACGACAAGTCCCTCGTCCCCTCGAACGAGGAGTCAGCCGTGGAACACGACGCAAAATTCCTCGCGACACATCCTTACATGAAGCTATTGATTTCCGGCCATTGCGACGAGCGCGGCTCCGAGGATTACAACCTCGCGCTCGGCGATAGTCGCGCTAACTCCGTGGCCAGCCAGTTGGAGCGTCTCGGGGTCAAGCCTGACCGCATTCGCACCATCAGCTACGGCAAGGAAAAGCCTTTCTGCACCGAGGAGACGGATGCGTGCTGGCAGATGAACCGCCGGGCGCACTTTGTTCTGCAGCCATGAAGCGGATTTCGTTTCATCACGACCGACCGCGTTATGGCCCCAGGTCCCCGCCGCGCGAATTGACGCGGTTTGGTCGCACCAGTGTCAACCGACATGCGCATTGCAAAACCAACTCACCGGCGATGCCGGCAAGGCGTCGCCTCGACCAGAAGGAGATTTACCATGAAAGCCAACATCGGTATTTGGGCCGCAGCGCTTATGCTCGCCGGCGCCTTCGGAACGCCCACCACGCTTGCCGCATCCACCTCGAAACCGTCCAGCATTTCGCCGGTTGAAGTCACCGGATGTCTTCAGCAGGGGCCGGCAGCGAAGGAATACTTGCTACGGACAAGCGACGGCACCACGTGGGGCGTTCGAGAGTCCGACATGTTGATGAACGACTACCTCGACCATGAGGTTACGGTCGCAGGCAACCTGGTTCACTCAACCGCGGCCGAACGTTCCGGCGGCGCCGTGAAGCAGGTACTTCGGGCCTATGACGTGGCGGTCGAGAGCAACACCTGCCAGAAATAGAGACCGCGGGTTTCAGCGTCCGCTCGATTGCAGATGATGAGGAGGCGTTATGCGACTCTCGGCAAAAGCCATGGCATTTACTTCCGCATTGCTCTGGAGTGCGGCTGTCCTGTTTGCCGGATTGATTCACCTGGCGGCGCCCGCGTATGGAAAGTCTTTCCTTGAAGGAGTGAGCTCGGTTTATCCCGGTTTCCATGGGGCGCGTAGCTTCACCGACGCCCTTGTCGGAACCGGGTACGCCTTGCTCGATGGTGGGTTTGGCGGATTCATTTTCGCCGGGCTCTACAACTTGTTCGCCAAACGGTAGCGGTCATTGAAGTCAGGAGAACAAGGATTTTCTCGAGAGCTTTCCGATGTCGACCGGCCGACGCCACTTCGCCGAAGGCACATCGCGCACTACCACGCCGCAGGCAAGACAACCCGCGCGCGAGTATGTAAGCGAGGCCAAAACGGGACACAGCAAGGATCGTCGAAGCACCGGCAAGTCCAATCGGCGCTTAGGATCAAATCGAAGACCAAAGGAGAAGACGTATGCCGTTAATTGAAGTGAAACTAATCGAGAACGTATTTACCCCGGAGCAGAAGCGCCGGATGATCACGAAGCTGACCGACGCCATGGTGTCGATCGAGGGAGAGAACATGCGTCAGGTCACCCAAGTAGTGATCGAAGAAGTACGCAGCGGCGATTGGGGGATAGGCGGCCGGGCAATGCGCACAGAAGGCGTGCTCGCTTTGGCTTCCAGAGCGGTAGGCGTAAGCGGCGACTAGTCGTACACCGCTTCACGGAACTGCCAGGTGCAATGTCTAATCCCGCACTTGCCAGAGCGAGGGCTTTCCGATTAACAATCGGCTGGCTGACGCCACTTCGTCGATCTCTCATCGCACTCAGGAGGGTACCAATATGTTTCGCTCGTATCGGTGGTTGGTCCTTGCTGTTTCGCTGTTATCGATTCCCGCCACTTCCCCGGCTCAAACCTCGGGTGCTGACGCGAATACAAGCTGCAACTTCGATGCCAATAAACAACTTGCTGTCGAATACCATCGTGTGGAAGTCCCTACCAAAAAGAAAGTGCTGGGAAACTCCGTTCCCTACGGTAAGGTCTGGGCCCCCGGTGGCAAACCCTTGACTCTTTTCGCCAATACCCCCTTCACCATTGGCGGCAAAGTCATCCCGGATGGAGCCTACACCATGTTCCTCCTTCCGGAACAAAAGTCTTGGACCCTCATCATTTCCAAAGCCACTGACACCAGCGGAAAATATGACGAGGCGCAGGACCTTGCGCGGATACCGATGCAGTTCGGAGAACTGCCCCAAAGCGAACCGGCTTTTACCGCTTATTTTGCGCACGTCGCCGCCGATCAATGCAATCTTCGCCTCGATTTGGAAAAGGTCCGCTCGTGGGTCGTGTTTCAGCAGAAATAGAATTGCGGAATCGGTTGTCGCAATCCGGGTCGTCGGGCGGTTCGGTGCCTCAAGCTTGCTGAGCGCTCGGTGCCCCGGGTTCGCCCTTCTTTTTAGCTAACCCGGAATTCCGGCGTAAAATCGCCCAAAGGATTCCCCATGACTGGCATTCAATTCATTACCGACGCCAAGGGCCGTAAGACCGCCGCGATCATTGACCTGAAGAAGCACAAGGCACTCTGGGAAGACATTCAGGATGTGCTGGTGTCCCGCTCGCGGCAGCATGAAAAGCGCATCCCGCTCGAAAAGGTGAAAGCTGACCTCATCGCTAGCGGCAAGCTCCATGCCTAGCTATCGGGTCGTACTCACTTCTCGCATGACATCTCGAATCAGTTTCCGTTACCTCTGCGTCGCCGCTCTTGACTCTCGCTCTTCTGCCGCTACCCTCGCCGCCCAGCGTCCTCTCCCCACTCCCTATTCCGCCGGCATCCAGGTTCGCGTCAGCATTGGGAACCAGCGCAACGCGGGTCAACAGATTCGCGTCGATCTCATCACCCCTAACGGAATCCCCATGGATCAGCGATTCACCGACGAACGGGGAATCGCCGAGTTTGTGGTGGACCTCAGTCATTCCCCATTCGATTTCCACGTCCGCGCCAGCGGCAAAGACATCGAAGAAACAACCTCCGACGTTATCCATTTCGACCAGAACATGGACAAGGGTTCGACGCGGATTGTGTTCCTGAACGTCAAGTCCACCGTCGAGCCGCAGGCGCAGTCGAAGTCCGCCGTCACCTCCGTCGCGCAGGCGCAGGTACCCAAGGCGGCCCGCAACGCCTTTCACGACGGCCTCTCCGCGTGGGACAAGAAGAACTACCAGCAGGCTGCCGACGCTTTCGAGAAGGCTACCGTTCTCTATCCGCAGTACGACGAGGCCTTCAACGACCTCGGCATGATGTACGCCCACCTCGACCAGCCCGCGAAGTCGCGCGCCGCCTTCGAGACCGCCGTCAAGCTCAACGACAAGAATGCCTCGGCCGACCGCAACCTCGCCGGGCTGCTGTTGCGCGATCACGACTATCAGGGCGCCGGTGATCTCGCGCGCAAGTCGCTGGCCGTCGATCCCAACAACGCATTTGCCTGGACGATCGCCGCCATTTCTGATTTCCAGGCCGGCAACCCCGACCTCGCCGTCAAGGCATGCAAAAGGGCGCACGAGTCTCCCCATGAGAACTACGCGCTCTGTCACTTCGTCGCCGGCCAGGCCTACGAGCGCCTGCACGATTCGGCTGCCGCCAAGCTGGAGTACGAAACCTACTTGAAAGAAACGCCCGACGGCCCCGAAGCTGCACAGGTGAAAAAAGCCCTAGCCCACCTCGCCACCGCCCAAGCCCCGCAATAGGCCCAATCGGACAGGGAAGCGGCACTTCGGCGAAGCCAACCGCTCAGCGCAATTTCACACCCCAGAGTTTCTTCGCCCGGCAGCACAATGTAGCTGGGTCCGAACAGTGCTTGGAGGATGCTCGGGGATAGTCGCAAACACGCACCGCATCGTCTTGCTTCAGGCTTCAAAACCGGGCGGCCACCCCGCTGGTCGCGCCACCATTAGCTCTTGGATGTTGCCGTGCCGCGCGCGGTGTACGACTCCTTTTATGGCCCCGTCGTCAGTACGATGTCGAGGAGATTCATCGCCTTATGGACTACACCTCGCTGCGTTATCAACTACTAGCGATACAGTATTATCCCCAAACTGCAATATTTTGCACACTACAGCATCGCGCTCTCTTCCTAAATCATTGATAGAAAATGCTTTAACAGACACTGTCTGTGGCACGACGATTGCATGGTAGGGCTAAGTATCAAGATGTCGTGTTTCCCCTTGACTTTCCAAACTGTGAAAATTTCAGCTTTTAGGAGGAATATGAAAAAGCTTACCACTTTGTTAGTCTTCTGCCTCGTGCTCGCAGTCGGGAGCAGTTGGGCAGGAGTCACCGGTACCACCAACCCGGCGTTATTCAGCGACTGGGTCGATTGGTGCCAATACGGATGCAATGGCGCTCAGTTGGCCACTCCACAGAACTGGGTCTCGGGTGGCGGTGCCACTGGTGAAGTCGGCCTGGTCGGCACCTTCCAGGGCTTCTACAGCCTGCAACAGGGTAACCAGTGGAACGGCAACTTCAACACCGGCATGGGGCTCGTCTACAACGGCGTCGCCTTTGGCAACACCCCAACCGGGATCGCCGTAACGCTGGACCAGAGTGTGTCGGGCATCGGCGCCTACATCCAGTCGACCTACTTCGGCCCGTTCACCGCCACCATTCAACTGTTTGGCGTCAACTTTCAGTCGCTGGGTTCTTTCACCACCACTGGCACCTCGGACACCAATGTCGGCACGGCCTTATTCATTGGTGCGTTTGGCAGCTCGCCGGTTTGGGCGGCGCAGTTTGACGTGACCGATCAGTTCGGCAGCGAAGACTTCGCCATCGGTTCGCTTGGCTTGTCCAACTCGTCCCCGACTCCCGAGCCCAGCTCGCTGCTACTGCTGGGATCTTCGGCTCTCGGACTTGCCGGTGTGCTTCGCCGCCGCATCAAGGGGGTGCTGTAATGAACCTGCGTAAACTTTGCTTGCTCTCACTCGTTGTTCTGCTGGCCTGCCAGTTGGGCTTTGCCCAGGCGTCAGCCGCCAGCAGGGCTCTCTCAATTGTTAAGGCTACTGGCAAGCCGACGCCGGTCCTTCCCGCTTCGCTTGCCAAAGGCCCGACGCATCCCACCATCTGGCTGACACGCAGCCTTGGCGTGAAGTCGAAGTTTGTCGCCGGCGAGCCGTCGTTTTGCGACTACAACAATGGCTCTCAGGTCGCAGTTTGCGCCAAGGGCGTGCAGACTGCGTATGGGACCGCCTTCCTGGGTGCGAATGGCGGGGCAGGCATGACGATCGCCATCGTGGATTTCTTTGCCTACTCGACCGCCGAAGCTAACCTCGCGCAATTCAACGCCGACATGGGGTTGCCCGCTTGCACCACCGCAAACGGTTGCTTCCACAGCGTTGCCCTGACCAACGTCGATGGTACCGGCACCGGCTGGGACTTGGAATCCATGCTCGACCTCGAGTATGCGCATGCCATGGCGCCCAACGCCAAGATCGTTTACGTGCAGGGCGACCCGTTCGGTGATCCCGGCTACTACGCCGAAAGCATCGCCGCTTTGGGATGTCCGGCATCTCCTTATTGCTCCATGTACGGTATCGCTTCGTCCCCTGCCGGCGATGTGGTTTCCAACAGCTGGACCTACAACGCGGGCGAGTCCACGGTGGACGATCCCAACTATAACCTCGGCAAGCCCTTGCTCTTTGCTTCCGGTGACTCGGGCGCGTGGCCGTATACTTCGGTCACTGGGTATCCGTGCACCTCGGTTTACTCAACCTGCGTAGGCGGCACTGCGCTCTACCTCAACCCGAATTTGACTCGCAATGTGGAAACGGGCTGGTCAGGCGCCGGCGGCGGATGCAGTAATAACTTCGCCATGCCGAGTTGGCAGGGGAACGTAGGCTCCAATGTCTGCGCTCCGCTGCGCGCTGCACCAGACATCGCGGCGATTGCGGATCCCAACACCCCGGTTGCCGTTTATATCTGCAACATTGACTGGACTTGCGGATACTACGGGGTCGGCGGCACCAGTGTCGCGACCCCAGTCAATTCCGGCTTGGTTGCTGACATTGATGCTGCTCGCGTCGGCTTCGGCAAGAGCAAGCTGACTTCCCTTGCGCCCGGGTTGTATCCGGCTGCCACCGGCAACTACAACTACTTCTTCTACGACGTAACCTCCGGCAACAACGGATTTGCTGCCGGCTACCACTTCGACTTGGTTACCGGATTGGGCGTACCCACCGGTAAGGACCTTGCCAACAAATTCTTCGGTCTCCCATGACATTGGGACGCCGCTGAAGCGCCTAACATCTTGGCAGCGACCAAGAACGTCACCCCATCCCGGGCCACCCGGGATGGGGTTTTTCGCTGCGCAAGCATCGGGAAAATCGGCTGAGGTAGGGTTGCGATCCGGCCTGGACCGGCTTGCCAATCGCTGACGCTTCCTTTACCCGCTGTAACTCCCGGCGTGCCTCGAACTTGGCTGCTGACCACGGCGTTTGTCCATCCATCACATGCAACCGTGACTAACTCACTTGCTGCTCGACCTCCCGAAGGCCTATGCTTCCGCCGGAAGGATGAGGGAGAGTTGTCGGCCATCGAGTCGGCAGTCAGACACTAACCCCGTCCTCAGTAGGTGTCTCGACCTGTGAGCAGTTCTATTCGACCTCGCTGTTTTACGCAACTCCCCGCCGACACCTCGGCCCGCCTCCCGACATCTACGCCTAAGTCATTTGTTATGAGGATTTTGCCTCTAAGTCCCATAAGCTTAATATTTTGCGCGGATTGCGATATCTATCTCCAATGGAATGAAGAATTTGCAATGAATGTGGGGGGAGGGGGGTGGCACGCGTTATCGGACATTGTCCCATTATGGAACTGCCGGTTCGGCTCTCGGACGTCGAAACTCGAAACTGGAAACTCGGAACTGGCTCCCCGTGCTACCCTTGCCCGTCACACTTTTCACTATAGGAGTCTCTATGCGTAAATCCCTGATCTCGCTTGCCCTTGTGATGTTCGTATCGCTCTCAGCCATCGCCCTCAACGCCGCCTCGCTTGCCGGCGTCACCCTGCCCGACTCGCAACAGGTTGCCGGCAAGAATCTCGTTCTGAATGGCCTCGGACTTCGTACCAAGATGATGGTGAAGGTCTATGTCGCTGGCCTCTACCTCGAGCAGAAATCGTCGGACCCCAACGCCATCATGAAGTCCGACACGCCCAAGCGCATCGTCATGCACTTCATCTATCACCCCAGCAAGAGCCAGATGGCCGACGCGTTCAACGATGGTTTCGCCGACAACTCGCCCGATGCTGTAAAGACCATGAAGGCCGACATCGATAAGTTGAATGGCGCGCTCGAGGACTTGAAGGCCGGCGACGAGATGGTTTTTACCTATGTCCCGGGCACTGGCACGAACCTGACCATCAACGGCAAAGACAAGGTCACCATCGCCGGACAGCCCTTCGCCGAGGCGCTGTTGTCGGTTTGGCTCGGCCCCAAGCCCCCAACGTCGGACGTGAAGAAAGGTATGTTGGGCCAGTGAAGGGAAGTCGTCGGAATTCGTGGGTGCCCCGCCCTTATCGCCGTTCTTTGGCGATAGGGTGGGACCTCACTTCGCGCGCAGCAGCAGCACCGGCACGCTGATGTTGTGCTGCACTCGCGTCGCAGTTGTGCCGCGGAAGATGTCCTGCAGAAAGCCGTGCCCGTGGGTGCTCATGGCCACCAGGTCGCAGCCCTTACGTTCGACCCACTTGATGATCTCGGTGGCCGAATCGCCATAAGCAATCTCGGCTTGGGCGGGTATGCCCGCAGTCTCAAACTCGACCTTTACTTTTTCGAGATAGTCGAGATCGGCGGAAATTTCTGGGCTCACGGCATCGGGACCATACGTCCGCGCCGCCCAGCCGTCGGCCACGTGCAGCAGCACCAGCTTGCTGTGCTGCTCCGTCGCCAGTTTCTTGATGTGCTCAATGATCGCCCGGTCCGTCGACGTGCCGTCCAGCGTGACCAGAATCGTGTCATACATTGTGGTACATCCTCACGGTAACGCTATCCGCCTGCGAGCACACGCCACGCCGTCTTCAGCGAATCCGGCAGGCCGTAAACGTCCATGGCGGTGATCAGGATAGCACTCGCCCATCCTGTCGCCAGCAGAAACCATCCGTTGCGCCATTTGCCCATCCGCTTGCGTGAGCTGGTGAAGTGCAGCAACGGAAACATAGCGAATGGTAACTGCAGCGCCAGCACGACCTGGCTCAATGTCAGCAGGTCGGTGACGCTGCTGTCGCCGCGCAGGCCAATCACCAGAACGGCCGGCAGAATCGCCAGAGACCGCGTGATCAGCCGCCGCACCCACGGCTTGATGCGCCAGTTCATAAACCCTTCCATCACCACTTGTCCGGCGAGCGTGCCGGTGATGGTGCTGCTCTGTCCGCTGGCCAGCAGCGCTACGGCGAACAGCGTGCTCGCCGCTGTCGTTCCCAATAGCGGCGCCAACGTCAGATAGGCCACGCGGATCCAGTCGCTGTCGGGGCTGAAGTGCACGACCTGGCCGCCCGGCACAGCGACGCTCTCCTTGCCGAAGAACACCGTCGCCGCCAGCACCAGAATTGCCGAGTTGACGAAGAAGGCGACCGCCAGCGCCACCACCGAATCAATGGTGTTGAAGCGGATGGCGCTGCGCATGGAAGGCTCGTCCTTCTGCAGCTTGCGGCTCTGCACCAGCGCGGAGTGCAGGTAAAGGTTGTGGGGCATTACCGTCGCGCCGATGATGCCGATGGCGAGGTACAGCATTCCTGCCTGCCGAAGTTGCGGCGTAACCAGCGCGCGCGCCATCTCGGCAAAGCTGGGCTGCGTCTGCGGGAGCACGAAGATCTCAATGAAGTAGCAGACGGCGATGGTGCCGATCAGCAACAGCACGATTGCCTCGATTGTCCGCATACCGAAGTGCTGCAGCCCGAGCAGCAGCAGGACGTCAAGTCCGGTGATGACCACCGCCCAGAAGAGCGGGATGTGGAACAACAGGTTCAGGGCCACAGCGCCGCCCAGTACCTCGGCCAGGTCGCAGGCGGCAACCGCCAACTCACTGAAGAACCAGTTCGGCCAGCGCGTCCAACCCGGATACCACTCGCGGCAGCACTGCGCCAGGTCGCGTCCGGTCACCACGCCAAGTCGTGCGGAAATCACCTGCATGAAGATCGCCATCAGGCTGGCGAGGCCGACTACCCACAGCAGGTTGAACTTGAACTGCGCGCCGGCTTGCAGATCGGTGCCCCAGTTGCCAGGGTCCATGTATCCGACACTCACCAGAATCGCCGGACCGACGAAGGCCTTCCAGTTCTGCCAGAACCCGGCCTTATGATGGGGAACCTGGACCGTGCCGTGCACGCCCTCGAGGGAAGGATGGCTGCCGAGGCCCCTGCCCTCGAATCCCGTATCTGCCGGCTTTGGTGCGGAATCCGCCATGTAGTTGGAGCGCGCTCCTCCGCGCGATGTTCTTATTCTATGTCGCAAGCGCAAACGTTTGACACACCCTGCGATTCAACCCTACTCTTTGATTTCAAGCCGATGCTCGCATTGTGTAGCAGTGGCAGTACGCGGAATTCCCTCTATGAAGGTCCTCGTCCTCGGTAGTGGTGGTCGCGAACACGCTCTGGTCTGGAAGCTGCGCCAATCGCCGCGCGTTACCAAGCTTTATTGCGCTCCCGGCAGTGGAGGAATGGGCGGCGACGCCGAATGCCTGCCCGTAGATTTGAAGAGCCTCGACTCCATCGTGCAGCTTGCGGGACGGCTGAACCCGGATGTCACGGTGGTTGGGCCGGAACTTCCGCTTACCCTGGGTGTGGTGGACGAATTTCAGCGCCGCGGCTGGCCCATTTTCGGTCCCACACGCGCGGCGGCCCAATTGGAGTCGAGCAAGAGCTTCTCCAAGGAGTTCATGCAGCGGCATCGGATTCCGACGGCGCATTACGCGATCTGCTCGAAGCCGGACGAACTGAAGTCAGCGCTGGCGCACTTCCACACACCCATCGTGGTGAAGGCCGACGGCCTGGCGGCGGGAAAGGGCGTGGTCATCGCGCAGACCAAAGACGAAGCGCAGCACGTCGCCGAGGAGATGCTCAGTGGCAAGATGCTGGGCGAGGCGGGCGCGCGGGTGGTGCTGGAAGAATTCCTGGAAGGAGAAGAGCTTTCCTTCCTGGTGATGTCAGACGGAGAGCGCGTCGTGCCGCTGGTGGCCTCGCAGGACCATAAGCGCATCTATGACCACGACGAAGGACCGAACACCGGCGGCATGGGCGCTTACTCCACAGACCAGATTATCGACGCCGGGATGCGCGATTGGCTGGTGGCCCACATCGCGCGGCCCGTCATTGCGGGCATGAAAGCGGAAGGGGCGGAATACCGGGGCATCCTTTATTGCGGCATCATGATGACCGCCCGTGGGCCTATGGTTCTGGAGTTCAACTGCCGCTTTGGCGATCCCGAGACCCAGCCCATCATGATGCGTATGGAGAGCGATCTGCTGGAAGCGATCGAGGCCTCCATCGAAGGCCGAGTCAGTGAAGGCGACTTCCGCTGGACACCTGAGCCGGCGGTGTGCGTGGTGATGTCGTCAGCGGGCTACCCCGGTACGTTCGAAGCGGGTAAGGTCATCAGCGGCATAGAAGAAGCCGACCGCATGTATGGGGTGAAGGTCTTCCACGCCGGCACCAATCGCCGCGACGGCGCCTTTTACACTTCGGGCGGACGCGTGCTGGGGGTGACCGCCCGCGGCGGCGACTTGCCGGAGGCCGTCGAGCGCGCCTACGACGCAGTCATGAAGATCCGCTTTGACGGAATGCACTACCGCAAAGACATAGCCGCGCGGGGATTGCAAGCACTTGCGCGGAAAGAAATCCTAGCCGATGCGAGCCTGCGGGACAGTGCTTTTGATGGTGTTGTTGGGGAGCCGGGCCGGCGGGCTGTGCAACGTGCCGCGACCCAGGCTGATTTGCGCCGAGTTTTTCCACAGCAGGGCGGTGGTGATCGCGAAACTGGCAGGGGCCACTACGGTTAAGGATGACTACGACGATGTAACGGGCACGTACTACTCGATGACGGTCGAGCAAAAACTCCGCGGCGAGGCGCCACGGCTGTTCAGGGTTTATGTGGCGAATGACAGCGGTCGCGCGACGTTCGACTGGAAGACGGGAAGCTCGTACTTGCTCTTCCTGCGGCGGCAGAACTGACAACGGCGCATGGGTGATCGACGGGTGCGGCAATTCCGGCCCGACGGACAGCACGCAGTCAGCTTTGGATCAAGTTGATATGATCGACCACAACTCAAATCGCGCCAGAATCCAGGGAGCGGTGGGTGGAATATCGTACGCCTTTCCGATGGAAGGCGTGCAGGTCGAGGCCACTGGGCCAGGTGGCGTCATCACCGCGGAAACGAATGCAGCAGGGACGTTCGATATGCGGGTGGCGCCGGGCAAGTACCAGGTGAGGGCGGTGAGCCCGGGCAAGACCTTCGTGGCCGCCGACACTGAGCTACGAAAATCCTGACGACGTGGTACTGGAAAATGGCGGCTGTGCGCAGGTTCAATTTGTGGAAGCGGCTAAGAAGCCCTAACAACGTAAAATAAGATCGCAATTATGTCCAACAAACCTCTCGTCTCCATCGTCATGGGCAGCGACTCGGACCTCGACATCATGAACGAGGCCGCCAAGGCGCTCGCCGATTTTGGTATTGCGTATGAAATCGACATCACGTCGGCGCACCGTTCGCCGGCACGCACCAGCGAATACTCGCGCGGACTGAAGGCGCGCGGCGTCGAGGTCGTCATCGCGGGAGCGGGCGGAGCTGCGCACCTCGCGGGCGTCATCGCGGCCGAGACCACGCTGCCGGTCATCGCCGTACCGATTCCGTCCACCGCGCTGCTCGGCCTCGATTCGCTGCTCGCCATGGTGCAGATGCCTGCGGGAATCCCCGTCGCGACGGTCGCCATCGGCAAGCCGGGCGCGACCAATGCCGGAATTCTGGCGGCGCAGATCATCGGGCTGCACGATGCCGACGTCGCGAAGAAACTCGATGCGCACAAAGAGAAGCTGGCCAAGGGCGTGGAAGCCAAGTCGAAGAAGCTGAAGGAGAGCCAGCGACAGTAGTGCCACGTGGCCGTTGGATCATTCTTACTAGTTGTAAGTCGCGTCACGCTGAACGACCGGCCCTAATGGCCCGAGGGAAGATCTTCGGAGCCTTCCACATAGCGCATAGTTTGAATACACTAGCGCGGCCGCGGGCCCTTGGTGATACAAGTTTTCGGTAGGAGTCATCTCGGTTCTCCATGTAGGATTGACGGGACTAGCATTCGAAACGAAATCGTTGGAGCGCCGTCTACAATGGTGAGCAGCCGGATCGTCCTCGAAATGAGGCGCCTGTTGGCCGCCCGTCAAGTCCATTCGCCGGTCGGGAGCTACAGGTTGGCCAGACCGTAATCCTCGCAGACCCTAGCGACTGGAGAACTCGATGCTACGCTGGTTCGTTCCCGTTCTGATCCTCCTGTCACTGGCGTCCTGGCCTGCAAAATCCGAAACCATATTTCCAGGACGCGATCTCACCGAGCAGGGCGATCCGATCTCGTGGGTCGGCTCGCGGACCGTGTTCGTCGGGCCGTACACGTGGCCAGATCGCGAGCCCTTAGGTGTTTACAACGATGGGGCCAAGCTGGTCACCCGTCCTGACATAACAATTACCGGATGCAATCTCGATTCCGACACCTGCACTTCGAATACGCTCATGCTTTTCGGGGGACTGCCCAACGGAACGCAGGTCAAGCTCGTGACCACGGGTAAACTGCCTGGCGGACTCGTTGATTGGAGGACGGATCGCACAAAGGTCTACTATGTGCGCGATTGGGCAGGCAACAGTTTCAAACTTTCGACCACGCCGAATGGGCCGGCTATTCACCTCGACCGGAATATTCCAGGCGAAGGCGCACACGGAATGTCGTTCGCCGGGTACACCCACGTTATGTCGTTCAAGGTCACCAGAGCACTGAGAATTAAGTGCGATCCTGAGACCGATACCTGCACTTCGGAGCGTCCGCACCTGTACCAGGAAGGTGCGTGGGTTTACGTCACGTCGTCAGGCAAGCTGCCGGACGGGCTCTATGAGTTTGGTGCCGGAAGATATTATCCCTACTGCCTAGCTTATCTCACCCCGACCACATTTAAGCTCCGCGTCACCGACCGCGCGTTCGATACGCTTTGCACCGACAAGCTGCCTATCGCGCACATTAAGTCGGTCGGACAAGGGGTTCACTACATTTTCAATGCTTATCAGCCGGGAAAGTCGGAACCCGGGGCGCAAAACCTGCCGACGTTCATTCGCTCGGTAAGTGGCTATCCACCTGGAACTGTCCTAAGTTGGCGTAGGCAGCAGTCGGTTCGGATGCCGCCGCTCTCCGTCAACGGCAACGAGTTGGTCTTGTACGAGCCGGATGTGACCATGTTTGCCAAGGTTCCTGTCATCACCCCGCCGGGCGATTTTCGCATCACCGTGAAGACCTCCGAATCGCGTGACGCGGAGCTTAATCCTAATTCCTTTCAGTACACCGTGAAGACCGTTCTGCTGCCCGCCACCAAGATTGCTGCTCCCAAGGAGTTTCCCCCGATTCCGGGATTGAAGACCTGGGAGCGCATCATGACCTCCAATGAGTGATGGCGGCGGCTCGGCGCTGTCGATGTATCCCCGCTGTGCCAACCGCAAAGATCCGCAAGCGCCGCTGGGCTGGGCCGATGCCAAAGGAGTGGTCACTCTCAGCAATACTGGCGTGCCTTACCCAGTGGCGTATTCCCCCGGCAGCAATGCTCGAGTATGGTTCTACAACGATGAGACCTTCTTTCGGATCGCGCAGTACACGGGCGAGCCGTCGTGGGCAAACTGCGGAGTGTTTATCGCCGCCGCCATGCGGGACAAATTTCAGCAATTCGGGCCCACCGGCCATGCCGGCCTACTTTTATTTCCCGTGGACGTTTGGTAGGCGGCATACCGGTTCACCAAAGATCCCTCTACCGGGACGTCTTAATCAGCACCGCGGACGGCGGCCAGGGATCTCGCGGATCGGTGAATGACATTGCAATGCGAGAAAACGCCTTCGCTTTCGAGGGGCGGCTCGCCAAGCGCGACCGTTACCGGACAGGACGATCCTGACTTGCCCTACTTTGCCGAGGCGGCACTCGGCCAGCTCTATGTCAACGCGACTGGCAGTCCGGATCGTGCCTTCAACGAGCCATTTATGCTCGGGCTGGCCATGCGTCCGCTGATTCGCTGGTACATGATTTCGCACGATGAACGCATTCCTGTGGTGATCAAGCTGACTTTGGACAAGATATGGGACAACTGGTACGACCATAAGGCGCACCATTTTTATTACAACCCTGAACCTACGGGCGAGCGCTGTTGGGTGGACTGCCAGAAATGGACTGGCACCAAGCTGAACAATTTGGTTTCACCCGGCGTATGCCTGGTATTGGCGGTTGACCGGCGACGAAGCCGCCCGGCAACGCGGTGATGACCTGTTCTCGCACGTCTATGACGAGGGCTATCCGTACTCCGCCAAAGAATGGTCGACGGGGTTCTACTGGAGTTGGGATTTCGTCGATTGGCGCCAAGGTAAAAAGGCGGCTTACTAGGCAGTGACAAAGTTCAGGATAGAGGAATGGTCCACGTCGATTTTGCGTGGCGCTACTGGGGATTGACGACACCCTGGAGCTCGGAGATTCCATCTCGTTTTGAAGCGGTGTCGATGAGTTTAAGTTCCGGCGATATTTTGGAAGCATTTCATTATCGGTCCTGAGTCTGGAATCACTTGGAATTACCGTCCTGCGCCTCTCGCTTGCGGGAATTACCGTAAGAGAACACTGCTCTTGTAAACTCGTATTCGGTCAGCCAGAGTCTCGTTGAATGGGGATGCCAGATTGAGATCAAGGGAAACAGGAATTGTCCCAGCGGTGCCGAAACAGTCTTGACGATATATTCCACCCGCCGCCAGCAAATATCGCAGCGCTTGACGTCCTGCGCAGTGCCGCGATTCTGCTGGTCTTCACGGGTCACTATGTTGGTGCGTTCCATGCCTCCCCCGCCGTCCAAAATTTCCCGTTATTTCGATGGGGGTGGAACCGGCGTAGATCTATTTTTTGTATTGAGTGGTCTCTTGATCGGCTCTCAACTATATAAGGAGCTCAATCGCACCGGACGAATCCGAATCGGACACTTTTTGCTGCGCCGCGGGCTTCGAATATGGCCGCTCTATTACGGTTTTGTCCTGTTCGCCGCTTTAGGATATTTCTTTGGGAAGAACGTTTTGGATATCTGGTCCGACGCTTTCTGTCTCTCCAACTTTTTTCATTGCCATGTCGAGGGAGGCTGGTCGATATCAACGGAAGAGCAATTTTATATCATCACTCCCATCCTACTGTCGCTCTTTGCTCTTAGACTATCGCCTCGTCGTCTGTGGGTGATTCCATGCCTGGCAATAGTTGTCTTGATTTCGACTCGGGCATGGGTCATTGCCCACTCGGCGCTGCCTGAATACGCATTGCGGCAAAAGCTATACTTTCCGATTTTTACCCACGCTGATGGTCTCGCTGTCGGTGTCTTCCTTGCGTGGCTTGTGACCTTTCACAAGGACCGGCTGCGCTCGAAGGCATTCGCGGCCTTAGCGTCATCCGGAATGTTGATTTGCGGCGCCGCTCTCTATGGCATCAAGCCGCTCTTGCTGAATTTCACAGCCCTCGGCCTCATCTACGGTTCGTTGGAACTCTATGGGATCTCTGCTTTGCCGCTTCCAAGGGTTGTCCGCTGGACGGGGTTCTACTCAATAAGCCGCCTATCATTCGGGCTTTACCTGAACCACTTAGGTATTCTCAATGTCTTATCCAATTGGCTTTTAGGCTTTTCACGTCGCGGCTTCTTTGCTTTATGGGTCACCTACTTTGTTTGCCTAGGCATTTGTCTTCTGGTTGCCATGGTAACGTTCGTCCTCATTGAGCGGCCGTTCCTGGTGATCCGGGGTCGATGGTTAGATCGCGCAAAAGCCGCGGCCAAACCGGTTACGCCAGCGGCTCAATTGAATGCGTGAGGAAGGCGTGCACAATTAGTAAAAAGATAAAGCGCCACCCACGCCGTCAATCCGTTCACCGCAGGGCAACACGAAATTTCGAAACTGGGAGAAGGTTTCCGGCAGGCCAAAAGATACGGAGGATAAAAGATCTGCTGCCTCACAGAGATCACGCTCGCACACTATGCCGCAGCACTCGTCGACTCTCTGTCGTAATGGGAACGGCGACTGACGCCCAAGGGAATGTGGAATTCTCGCTCGGTCACCTCGGTCAGCACGACCGCCAGCCCTACCAGCGTCGGAATGAAGTAAAAATAGCCAAAATTGGCAAAAGTGATGGTCACGCAGAAGCCCACCATGGACACGAGCAGGCAAAGAGCCGCCAGGTTGAGCTTCTTGAGTTCCGGACTGGGCTTTCGTCGCTTTGTACGGCGGTAAACGCGCTGAATCAACCTATAGCTGGAACCGAGTGCCATCAGAACGCAGATTATCGCAGGTATCCCGTTTTCACTGGATATTTGAGTGTACGAATTGTGGGTCCCATGCCACAGGCCTTTTTGTCCGGCTTCGCCATGGATTGTCTCCCCTCGTAATCCGCGAATTCCCCCGGACCCACCCCAAAAATGGGGTGCTGCACCGTATAAATCAAGCTCTTCTGGAGAAGTAGGATACGCGATTCCGTAGATTGTTCAGATTCTCGGGCGAAGTTGCTTGAACCACCTTTCCAAGACGAAAGACGCTCGATGGTTTCATTTGGCAGCGCGATAAACGTAATCAGGCCGATTGCCAAAACGCCCATGACGGCCAGAACCTTGAGCCGGACCGGAATTTTCGCAATGAGATACAGCGACGCAATTGCTGTCCCCACGAGTGCGCCACGGGACCCCGTAGCTAGTACTTTGTAGAAACCCACGAGGAGGAACGGTAACGTCGCGAGGCGAAGCAGCATGTTCCTTTTGGGAGTAAATAAGACTAGCGCCAGGAACGGCAGTACTAGGATCAAAACCGCAGCGAAGTCGTTCGGGTTGCTGTACGTGCCAAGTTCCACTCCGTAGCGGCCAGCCCCAGATTTGTCAAAGTCTGCGCGCATGAATACTGCGATCAAAACGTCGACTGCGGCGCCAAGGGAAATCACCTGCAGCATCCCCCAGAGTTCCTTCCATGTCATGATCAGTCCCGCTAAAAGCAGGAAACAGATCCAACTCGTTCTGAAATACGTCCAGGCGAGAGGAATCGACCCGCCCATCCAAGTGCTGAACACGGCGGAAAATGTTACCAAGACCATGAATCCTGCCAGGTACCAAGAACTCCTCAGCCGGAATGCCCGACGCAATCCACCACTCAATAGCAGTCCAATTAATGCCGGCAGAGCAGCGATATATAGCAGGTAGTTGTTAAAGCCGGTCTTCGCGGAGATGATCAAGTGCAGGTCTGTAAACCGAAGGAAGAAAAATGCGTAGACTGCCCACACTCCCCACCTCCGCGCCGGGTTTGTGACCTCATTCAGCCACGCTTGTTGTGTTTGTCTGAAACCGGGAGTGTAACGTGTGGCATTGCGAGGCGGCGGAAGAACGGGCGGCACTTGTGCAACAACGGGCACCGTGGATGAATATTGGGGCATCTGTCGACTCGTCAGGGGTCGGGAGCGACCTCTCAAAACTAGCTCAGTATACTTGAAAGTTTCGACTCGGTTTCGAATCGTACCCGGATGTGCGGCCATTGTTCGTTCGGATCTCAGCGGCACGACCGAGGAGCACGGCACGCGCATCGGGGTTTAGAATGCCCTCGAGTTTCGCCGAAGGTAGCGCCCTTGCCGTGGCCGGCGAACTGTTCGACCGGGTCATCGAACGGGCAAGATGTCGAGGCTACGGCGTATAAACTCTTTCCATAGCTCGGATTGAGTACCATGATGCGTCGATCGTCGTCAGCAACAGACCCTCCAAATCGCTCCGATATGAACTCCATTGAGCGCCCCGGCAGCGATCAGTTCGTCCTCGCGGACCCTGAATCTCTTGGGAAGGCCATAAGATAACTGCCCGAAGAAGCCGTATGAGCGCTGGCCGAGCAGTTCGTAATCGGGAACCAGACCGCGCAACTCCCTCATGGAGATGCCAGCGCCGTCGTGGACGTGGATGTCCGTGATGGCGTACAACTCCGCCACAGTAAGAGGCTCTTTGATCAAACCCTGGTTAATCAAAGCTCGATTGGCTTTGGCGATGTAATCTTGACCTTGCTGTCCGGAAATCTCGCGTTGAACGCGGGCGAGAACGCGACGAGGATGGAGGCGCTGCGCCCATTCGGGAAGCTTAGGGGCGACTTCCGTCATTCGCCGTTTCAGTTCGGGGTCATTCATGTAATCGCCGTTTGGATCCTGGACGTGAAGAAAAATACCGCCCGGTCGCTGCATCGAGCGGACAGCCCGAAAGAAACCGGCGAGGTCGGGCACGTGGTGGAGCACCGAACTGGTCACGATTACGTCATACTGTTGGACAGCAGGAAGGCTTTCCAAAAGGCCTTCGAACTGGCGGACCGGAACGGCCAGCTTCTCGGCTCTCTCCAGGGCGCGACGAAGCATGGACCGGGAAGTGTCGAGCAGGTCGATGGAGCGGACCTTGGGTCCCGCACGAGACCTGAGGAGGCTGTCAGAAGCAAGCCCCGTTCCACAGCCGATGTCGAGTCGGGCTCAGGGACTCGGGCACTCGCGGGCATTTGGCAAGCCAGTCACCCACAAGGAGCTCTACCTGCTTAGGAACCGATTCCCACATGTCTTTATGTTCCTGGTCGTAGACCTCCGCCCCGAATTCATGGAAGGTCACGTTCACGGCGGCATGAAACTGCTCGGGAGAGCAAGTACACTGATGTTTCCGCATTACGGCGATCACGGGCTCGTAAACACTCATGAGAACTCGCTGGCAGGATGGAGGTAACCTAATCCAATTATACCGAAGCGGGTTCCAGAAAAGGGTGTGTCAAGGGACATGCTTCGCGTTTCGTTTGAGAGAAGATATTTTTCTGATATCGAGGCCCTTCGGACGTGATCGTTGGCGGAGATCTGCAATTTTCTGATGCTGTTCACCTCCTCGCTACTTCATCGATCGGAGCTGAACCTATGCAAGCTTTACTGCGGGCAGTAGCACAGTCGGGTTGGGGGACACCAACCTCGGCAATGCACAGGATTGGTTCGTGGGCGCGAAAGTATAGTGAAGGCTCCGGTTAGTATCGCCAAACAGTCGCTGGATGTGCAGCTGTGTCGCAAACAGCGCAGGGAGCCCGTAACTGAGAGTCGCATTTCTTGTAGGCAGCGATAGCCCCTCGACGAGGGAAAGCATTGAAGCAGTTTGCCGGTTGACAGGCCTGGAGCCGGCCGGCGTGTTACTCGATACCGACTTGCCGCTTTCTCACGCAGCGGCGGCGAGATTTGGTTCGCAACATTAGGGCGAACGGATGGTCGTATCCATTCTTGAGGGTCGTCGAAGCGATTGCCGCCGCCACCAACAATGCCGTGAATGGCGCGGCGGTTTCTCGGGCCGAGGTAAGCCAGTTTCTCAGGCAGGCATTCCCTGAAGAATGTTTCTCTTTGGTGGAACTGGCGCGGAAGTACGGCATGCCGCTCGTCGCGGCTGGGAATCTGAACAGCGAAACCGCCATTAAGGCGCTCGGCGAATGCGACGCAGACCTTGGAATCGTGCTCGGAACCCGCATTCTTAAACCCACCACGTTTAGCGTTCCGCGCATGGGGTGCATCAACCTCCATAAGGGCAAAGTACCTGAGTACCGGGGCATGCCTCCAGGATTCTGGGAGTCTCTACGATGGTGCGACCACAGCCGGAGTGACGGTGCACTTTGTGGATAAGGGGTTAGACACCGGTGACATTGTGGCAACAGGCTCAGTTGACATCGCGAAGACGGAAACGCCGACAAAGATGCTGGAGAAATTGCACGCGGAAGGTTCGAGGACACTCGCGTCCGCGGTGACTTTAATCCGGGACGGGCGAGTCAATCGCCAGCCGCAGCCGAAAGTGGAGACCAAGCCGCGATCCAAGCCCACCCGGGGGAAGAGGTGAATGCCCTTAAACGGCGCCTGCCGCATTGGAAGAAAAGCTGGCTGTATCCATGATTGCCCGGAATCTATATCTCCTGTTTGTGTACTATTCCGGAATTTATCTTGTCGTTCGCCTCGGTCATCGGTTCTCGAGGTGCAGAGGCGCGATTTTCGTGCACCATCGGGTGAACGACTATTCGAAAGATCCCTTGACTGTCGACTCACGGACGTTTGCCGCCCAGTTGCTGGCGATCTCGCGGCGCGATCCCTTTTTCGTCGACAGCCGACATCGTGAACCGTGTCATCACCCACCGGCCGCTTGAGCCCACGACGGTTACTATTCACTTTGATGATTGCTACAGGGACATTTTTACGACGGAGCCCCCATTCTGAAAGCCTTGGGTATTCCGGCCTGTGCGTTCATCAATAGCGGTTACGTGGATACCTAACCGGTCATTTCCCCACTATGTCGCAAAGTACCCTTTTGTTTACGAGATGCTCCAGACGTCGGACGTCCAGGCGTGGAGCAACATGGGTTTTGAAGTGGGGGCGCATACGATCAACCATGTGGATCTGGGGAGATTTGACCTGGAAGCAGCGAACCACGAGATCGTCCAGTGCGGCCTTGATTTGGAGAAGATGATCGGCAAGCCTGTCAAGCTCTTTTCGTTCCCGTTTGGCCGACTGGACAACATCAGACCCGACATGAGGCAGATCAAAGACACGGGTTACACC
>CAVVTL010000037.1:0-15686 GCA_963751155.1 uncultured Acidobacteriaceae bacterium
CTAAGTGGCAGGTTTCTCCGCTGAGGAGAAGCCTCGCCTCGGAGTCTGCAGGTCCAGCCAGGTTCAGAAATACAGCAGCGAGTGGGGCAGGGCCAAGGAAAATCAGCAGGCGTTTGTGACGAATGTAACCCATTTTTTCCAAAACGGGACGGATGGCTGGGCGAATAGACGATAGGGCAGCCGTTGCTGTTACGAAGCGTTGCCCTACCTGACAGAGCGAACGTGAAACTCCGCTTAGCCCTTCACCAGCTCCGCCAACGAGTCCTGGTACGGCGCGCGCGCGACTCCCCGCTCGGTGATGATGGCCGTGACGTACTTGTTCGGTGTCACGTCGAACGCCGGATTCTCCACCCGCACATCGTCAGGAGCGATCTGCTTTCCGGCAAGATGAGTGACCTCGGTGGAGGCCCGTTGCTCAATCGGAATCTTGCTGCCGTCCGGCGTGTTCAGGTCCACGGTCGAAATCGGCGCCGCCACGTAGAAGGGAATTCCGTGCTCCTTCGCCAGCACCGCTACGGAATAGGTGCCGATCTTGTTGGCGACATCGCCGTTGGCGGCGATGCGGTCGGCGCCAACGATTACGGCGTCGATCTTTCCCAGCCGCATCATCGCTCCCGCCATGTTGTCGGCGATGAGCGTGGTCGGAATGCCGTCTTTCATCAACTCCCACGCTGTCAGACGTGAGCCCTGCAGGAACGGCCGTGTCTCGTCGGCGAACACGTGAATCTGCTTTCCCGACGCCACTGCCGAGCGGATCACGCCCAGCGCTGTGCCATAACCCGCCGTCGCCAGCGCTCCGGCGTTGCAATGCGTCAGCACGCCTCCGCTGCTGGGCAGCAAGACTGCGCCGTGTCTGCCCATGGCTTCGTTGGCGGCGATGTCTTCCACGTGCATGCGCTGCGCCTCCGCCACCAACTCGGCCTTGATCTCGCTCACCGGCAGCGCGCGCAATTGCTCGAACTTCTCCCGCATGCGCCGGATCGCCCAGAACAGGTTCACCGCCGTCGGCCGCGTTCCCGCCAACACGTTGCAAATGGTATCGAACTCGCGCTCGAATTCGGGCAGCGTCGTCGCCTGCGATTGCAGCGCACCCAGCGCGACACCCATGGCAGCCGCCACGCCAATCGCCGGCGCGCCGCGCACAATCATCGTGCGGATGGCATCCGCAACTTCTTCGTACGTCTTGCAGGTGACGTAAACCTCTTCCGTCGGCAGCTTCGTCTGGTCGATGAAGCGCACGCCCGCGTCGGTCCATTCCAGTGTCTTGATCATGTTTTATTTCGTTTCCAGCAGCGCAACGTGCTCAGCTCGCACGTCATTGGCGGTGAATAATGCGACAAACGGAGCCGGTTCCGCCGTCTCCTCCACGTTGGCGCGTCCACCCGCTTCCTGCCGCTCCACCAGGCACAGCACGCCAGTCACCGTGAATCCGTATTCGCGCGCTGCATCAATCGCTTGTACGGTGGACGCTCCCGTGGTGCAGACATCGTCCACAATGACGACCCGCGCGCCCTTGTCGCGGAAGCCTTCGATGCGCTGCCCCGTGCCGTGCGTCTTCTCCGCCTTGCGAACCAGGAAGCCATCGATCGGCGATCCCTGCTGTGCGCTGATCACCGACGTCGCCACCACGATCGGATCAGCTCCCATGGTCAAGCCACCGATGGCGTCCGCCTCCCAGCCGCGTGCGCGAATCTCCTCCAGCACGGCCTCACCGGTTGCCACCGCTCCTGCCGCGTCCAGTGTGGTCAGCCGGCAGTCAATGTAGTAATCGCTGGTTCCTCCGCTGGAGAGCGTGAAATTTCCCAGGCGGAACGACTTCTCCGCCAGCATCCTCAGTAGTCGTGCGCGCGCATTTGCCATAACTTTCAACGATAACATCCCTAATTCGTCACCTTCTCGAGATGACGGAAGTGGTCACTCCCGATCCACAGCATGCCGAACAACGCCAGGTTGTAGCCGCAGTGCACCAGGTACGATGCCGAAACCGATTCGGTGTTCTCCCGCACGAGCGTGAGCACCACGCCCACGACGAAGATGCTCAGCAGAGGCGCCCACGCATAACCCAGTTGCGCGCCGTGGATGAAGGCGAACAGCGTCGCCGTCAACAGCACCGCCGGTGTCACGCCTACGGTACGCCGCACCAGCGGATAGAACAGGCCCCGAAAGAACAATTCCTCCAGCAGCGGCGCCAGGATGACTCCGAGCGCGCTCATCAGGTAGGCAGTCGCAGCTTCGCTGAAGAAACTTCTCAACCGGCAACGACTTCGGCATTGGTAGATAGCGCGAGGCGAAATCCACGAAGAGCGCCAGAGCAACACCTCCGAGCAACATGCCCGGCCCTCTTCCACTGCGCCAATTCCAGTGAATCGCCTTCCAAAACCCGAGCAGGCGAACGGCGCGATCCACGCGACCATGAAGATCAGGATCGCCAGTTCGGCGACGCTTGCGCTCCAAGTGCGACCAAGGGTTCTCGGCCAGTTCCTTGACCGGCACGTGTTGCTTTCCCAGTCGCGACGCGCGCGATCCCCAACGCGACGCCGCTTAAAACGATCCACGACTGCCGCGTGAAACCAGCACCGCGGCCACGTCCCACGCCGACCACGCGGGAAAGATCGTCTGGCGGCTTGGAACAAGAACCGGATTCCGATGGGTCGAGCGGAAGTCGCTCGCCAAGTCGACGGGCGGATTCCTGCTGCGTTGGCGAAGCGTCCTCGCGCGGCTCCTGCTCCGGATCAAGCATCGAACTCACGCGCCTTTCCCATCCTTCGCGCCCAGCAGCAACTTGGCCAGCGCCTGTCCGGTGTACGACTTCTTCGTTCGCGCCACCTGCTCCGGTGTGCCTTGCGCCACGATGCGGCCGCCATCTTCGCCGCCTTCGGGGCCCAGATCGAGGATCCAGTCCGCATTGCGGATCACATCCATGTTGTGCTCGATGATGATGATGCTGTTGCCCAGGTCCGTCAGCCGGTGCAGCACCTCCAGCAAGCTTGCTGACGTCGTCGAAGTGCAGCCCGGTGGTCGGCTCGTCCAGCAGGTAGAGCGTCTTGCCCGTCTGCCGCTTGCTCAACTCGCGCGCCAGCTTGATGCGCTGCGCCTCGCCGCCACTCAGCGTGACCGCCGACTGCCCCAGGTGAATGTAGCCCAGCCCCACGTCCACCAGCGTCTGCAGCTTCTGCCGGATTTGCGGAATGTTCTCCAGCACCGGCAGCGCATCGGCCACCGGCGTCTCCAGCAGGTCGGCAATCGAGTAGCCCTTGTACTTCACCGCCAGCGTCTCGTGGTTGTAGCGCTTGCCGCCGCAAACTTCGCACTGCACGTAGACGTCGGGCAGAAAGTTCATTTCGATGCGCCGCTGCCCATCGCCCTGGCAGGCTTCGCAGCGTCCGCCCGCCACGTTGAACGAGAAGCGCCCCGCCTTGTAGCCGCGCTCGCGCGACTCCGGCAGCATCGCGTACAGATCGCGAATCGCCGTGAACACGCCGGTGTAGGTTGCCGGATTCGACCTCGGCGTTCGCCCGATCGGCGACTGGTCGATGCGAATGACCTTGTCGATGAACTCGGTGCCCGCGATGCTCTTGTGCGCGCCCGCCTCTTCGCGCGAGCCGTAGATCGCCTTCGCCAGCGCGCGATACAGGATGTCGTTCACCAGGGTCGATTTGCCCGAGCCGGAAACTCCGGTCACCACCGTCATCACGCCGAGCGGGAAGCTCACGTCAATCTGTTTCAGGTTGTTCTCGCGCGCGCCCAGGATGGTGATCGCCTTGCCGTTGGTCTGCCGTCGTGCGAAGCGGTACATCACCTGCTTCTCGCCGGAGATGTACTGCCCGGTCAGCGATCGCGGAAATGTTTCGATCTGCGCCGGCGTTCCGCTGGCCACGACTTCGCCGCCGTGCCGTCCTGCGCCCGGGCCGAGGTCGATCACGTAGTCCGACCGCCGGATCGTGTCTTCATCGTGCTCCACCACGAGCACCGTGTTGCCCAGGTCACGCAGCGATTCCAGCGCGCCGAGCAGGCGGTCGTTGTCGCGATGATGCAGTCCAATCGACGGCTCATCCAGCACGTACAGCACGCCCCGCAACTTCGAGCCAATCTGTGTCGCCAGCCGGATACGTTGCCCTTCGCCGCCACTCAACGTCATGGCCGAGCGGTCCAGCGAGATGTAGCCCAGCCCCACGGCATTCAGGAAACTGCAGCCGCTCCGCCACCTCGCGCAGGATGCGTCCGGCAATCTTCTGCTCGCGCTCGTTGAGCTTGATCTTCGCCGCCGCCGTTACCGCTCGCGACACCGGCAGCGCCGTGAAGTCGGCAATCGACATGTTGTTCACCTTCACGGCCAGGCTCTCCGGACGCAGACGCCGGCCCTCGCACGCCGGGCACTTCGTTGCCGACATGTGGTCCAGCAGCCAGTCGCGATAGCCTTGCGACGAGCTGTCTTCCATGTTCTGCCGCAGATACGCGAACACACCCAGGAAGCCCGCCCGCTTCTTCTTCTCGCCGGCTTCCGGCCCATACAGAATCAGGTTCTGCGTCTTGCGCGGAAGCTGCTCAAACGGCTTTGAGAGATCGAAACCGTACGCCGCGGCCGCCAGGTGCAGCGAGTGAATCAGGTTCTGCGACGCCGAGCCCGGACCCAGTCCGCCCTCCAGCAGCGGCTTTGACCAGTCCGTGATGACCTTCGCCGGGTCGAAATCGTACTTGCTGCCCAGGCCGTTACATTCCGGGCAGGCTCCGTACATGCTGTTGAACGAAAACGATCGCGGCTCCAGCACCGGAACGTTGATGCCGCACTCCGGACACGCCAGCTTCGACGAATACAGCTTCTCCTCGCCGTCCACCACCGCCACCAGCACCAGGCCGTCGGCCAGCTTCATGGCCAGCTTCTACGTCGTTCGCCAGCTGACGCTCGATGCCCGGCTTCACCAGCAGGCGGTGAATTACCACCTCGATGGTGTGGTTCTTGCGCTTGTCGAGTTTCACGTCCTCGTCGGCGATGTTGTGCAACTCGCCGTCAATCCGCGCCCGGCTGAAGCCCTGCTGGACCAGCTTGTCCAGTTCCTTTTTAAACTCGCCCTTGCGGCCCCGCACTATCGGAGCCATGACCATCACCCGTTCTTCCGGCTCCAGCTCCATGACCCGCTGGACGATCTGCTCAGCCGATTGGCGCGAGATCTCGCGCCCGCAGTTCGGGCAGTGCGGGACGCCGATGGAGCTGAACAGCAGGCGCAGGTAGTCGTAGATTTCGGTGATGGTGCCCACCGTAGACCGCGGACTGCGGCTGGTGGTCTTCTGCTCGATGGCGATCGACGGGCTAAGTCCATCAATACTATCGACATCCGGCCGTTCCATCTGGTCCAGGAACTGGCGGGCGTAGGCCGACAGCGTCTCCACGTAGCGCCGCTGCCCTTCGGCGTAAATCGTGTCGAATGCCAGCGATGACTTGCCCGATCCGCTCAGCCCCGTAATGACGGTCAGAGTGTTGCGCGGAATTTCGACGCTGATGTTCTTCAGGTTATGCTGCCGCGCGCCCCTGACCGTGATGTTGGTAAGTGCCATGTTTTGATTTCTTAACCGTACTTCGCATCCGGGTTCCTCGAGCCCTACCGCCGGCTCATGGCGATAGGGCGGGAATCTGGCGTCGGGACAGCCGGCCCGAATCCCTAAAACCATCCCGAGTTTGCTCTAGTGAGTCCAAAAGAGGGAAGGCACAACTCTACTCCCGTATCTTATTTGGCAATAACGAACAGCGTCAATGCGCGTTACAGTAGCTTTGGGCGAGTGGACCGAGCGCCTGACTAAGTTGTAGAATAGGAAAGACATGACACCAGTCTTGATGTCGTTTCTGCTGCTCTTCACCATCGTGGTTTCGTTTGTTTTTGGGATTGCTCTAGGCTATTGGGTGGTTTGCGGGATCTTGCACTTTTTCAACCCGTCCCGAGCCAACAGGCGACCCGCACCCGCGTCCCAACTTCGTGCCTTCGCCCAGCGGCGACTGACAGTCGATATCCTGCTGTATATTCGCATCGATAGCGCGATTGTCGTAATTCACCGCTGTATTTCTTCACAAATCCGTGACTAATCCCGTTCCCTGTCGATGCAATCCATCGCACTTCCTGTCCGGCCGATGCGAAATGCATCACGGACTCGGGTGACGACCGTCACAGAAGAGTTTCGCCCGTCTGAACGACACTGGGTCTGCAGGCGGAGAAATCCACCTGCAGCAGACCGGGCAAATCCAATTGGATCGGCCGCAAGGCTACCGAACGTGCAAACGGTCCGCCGCTTAAAACACTTGCAATCAAGAGGATGTAATGAAGAAAGTTATCTTTGCAGTATTCCTTACGGCTTTGGTGCTGTTTTTGATGGTGCCCGAATTTGTCCTGGGCGTTCTAAGACTATTAGCGCCCGAAGAGGCGCGAGGTCCGCCAGACCGTTGCCGCCGGTTTAAGGTGGCTGATTTGAAAAACTCTGCGCAGTGAGTACTTGTACCGGCGCCATCACCGGGGCCAGAGAGTTCGGCCTTTTGATGGCAGCAGGTTCGGTCGTGTCTTTCGACAGCAAGACCCGGGTCCCTCAGTTTGCGTCGCTAGCACTACTAGCGCGAAGCTCTGGGAAGTACCGTACTCATTTTCCTCCAGTAGTCCTGACTATCCCGAATCTGCCGTTGCGCCGGCCACTTCTATCTTTTACTCGCAATTATCATTCCTACTCGACCCTGGAGCCCGCTTCGTCCGGTTGCGCCACAACGCCCGAAGCCTGCCCCTCTCTGCCCTTTCCTGCGCTGCTCCCTCGGCACCTTCGTTTCAGTGCTTTACCCCGCGACCGCCGTCGAGCTGCGCCTGGAGTCAACCATGAGCTTCGGAATTCTTTACGATGCCACTCTGTGCATCGGCTGCAAGCAATGCGAGCAGGCCTGCGCCACTGAAAACGGCCTGCCGTACGACGAAAAAATCGCCGACCAGGCCTACACGTCGGCCCATCAAATACACCGCCATCCTGACCAAGGACGACAAGTTCATGCGCAAACTCTGCATGAACTGTGACGACCCGGCCTGCGCCTCGGTTTGTCCGGTGGGCGCGCTGCAGAAGACCGCCCTGGGCCCCGTGACTTACGACAAGCACAAGTGCATGGGTTGCCGTTACTGCATGGCTGCCTGTCCGTTCGGCGTGCCGAAGTACGAATGGAGCAAGGCGGTTCCCGGAGTGCGCAAGTGCATCATGTGCGCTCCTCGCGTGGCCGCAGGCAAACCCACGGCCTGCGCCGAGATATGCCCCACCGGCGCGACCAAGTTCGGAAATCGTGAAGATCTTTTGCTAGAGGCACGCAAGCGCATCCAGGACAATCCCGATAAGTACCTGCACCACATCTTCGGCGAGACGGAGGTCGGAGGCACCTCGGTCCTGTTGCTGTCGTCGATCGATTTCACCAACT
The DNA here is from genome assembly GCA_963751155.1 of uncultured Acidobacteriaceae bacterium. Lineage (GTDB taxonomy): Bacteria > Acidobacteriota > Terriglobia > Terriglobales > Acidobacteriaceae > DASRAA01. Next base: position 7,430 of record CAVVTL010000037.1, read on the forward strand.
TCGGCTATCGTGACGACCTCACTCAACGCGCCCTGCCGATGTACACCTACCAGGTGCTTATCGCGCATTCCCGACTTCGTGCCCATCTTCGGAGTTCTCCTCGGCGGCGTCTATTGGATCACCCATCGCCGCGAAGATGTTGCCGAAGCCGAAGCCCAGGAAAAACACACAGACGAAAAGGGTGGTGTGCAATGACCGTTCCCAAGTTCCGTTTCACCTTCTGGAAGGCCGTTTTCGTTGTCATCATGGTGGCCGGTGTGTATGCCACCTGGGTGCGCTTCCGCTACGGCCTGGGCGCCTCCACCAATCTCAGCGACCAGTTTCCCTGGGGCCTGTGGATCGGCTTCGACGTAATGTGCGGCGTCATGCTGGCGGCCGGCGGGTTCACCCTGACTGCGGCCGTCGAGATCTTCAACATCAAGCGCTGGCATTCCATCATGCGGCCGACGATTCTCACCGCGTTTATGGGATATCTGCTGGTCTGCGCTGCGCTCATGTATGACCTCGGCTTGCCCTGGAACATCTGGCACCCGCTGATCATGCGCAATCCGCACTCGGTGATGTTCGAAGTCGCCTACTGCGTGATGCTCTACACCACCGTGCTGGCGCTGGAGTTTTCGCCCATCGTCTTCGAGCACCTGAAGTGGAACTGGGCGCTCAAGGCGGTCCGCAGCGTGATGGTCGTTTTCGTCATCCTCGGCGTGATCCTCTCGACGCTCCACCAGTCCTCGCTGGGCACTTTGTACCTCATCATGCCCAACAAGCTGCATGCCTTCTGGTGGAGCCCGCTGCTGCCAGTTTTCTTCTTCATTTCGGCGATCGCAGTGGGACTGGCGATGATCATTTTCGAGTCGTCGATGAGTTCGAAGTACTTCGGCCGCGAGATCGAACTGCCTATCCTGCGCGATATGGGACGCGTGCTGGTGGTCGTGCTGGCGATCTACGGCATCCTCAAGTTCGAAGACCTTTACCACCGTGGCGTTCTGCACCTGGTCTTCGTGCCCGGTTACGAACAGGGGTTCTTCCTGCTGGAGATGGCGCTTTCGGTTGTCTTCCCGTTGATGCTGTTGGCTTCGCCGAGAATCCGTGAAAGCGCCAACGGGCTTTATTTAGTCGCCGTCCTGACTTTGTTGGGGTTCGTGACCAACCGCCTCAATGTCGCGATTACGGGCGTCGAGAGCGCGGTGGGTGGCCGCTACACGCCCAAGTGGACCGAGGTCGTGATCACCGCGATGTTCGTCGCACTCGGCTTTGCCATTTTCGGGTTTGCGGCGCGGTATCTTCCCATCTTCCCCGAAGAGAAGAGTCATGCGCCAGCCTTGCCGAAGGCGCAAGGCGTACGCGCAGAAATGCCAGTGCCTGTCCATGCGGGAGACTGACCAATCCGAAGGTGAGGGCCGCGCCGTCACCCTGCTGGGCGAACTGGGGCGCAGTATCAGCGCCAAGCTGATGCTGTCTATCTTCCTGGCTGGCCTGCTGATTTTCGCGCTGCTCGGCTACCTGAGCACGCGACTTCATCAGAAACACCTGGAAGCCGCCGCTCTCCTCAGCGCCGAGCAGCAGAGCGAGGTGCTGCGCCGCAGTGCCTCGCACTACATGCTGAACAACGATCGCAACGGCCTGTACGAAATGATGACCAACATGGCCGACCAGCCCGGCTTCGTAAGAGTGCGCATTATGAACTCGGAGGGCGTCATCACCTACTCCACCCTGCCCTCGGAGGTCGGCGCCAGCGTTAACAAGGCGACCGAGGCGTGCTACGGGTGTCACGAGCAATCAAAGCCGCTGGCGCTGCTCAAGCGCTCCGATCGTTTCCGCATTTATCGCAGCAACGGGAGCCGCGTGCTCGGTGTCATCACTCCCATCGAAAACCAGCCCGCATGCTCCAACGCCGCCTGCCACGCGCATCCTGCCAGCGTGCAAATCCTCGGCGTGCTCGACACCAACCTCTCGCTCGCCAAAGTCGATGTCAGCCTCGCGCAGGAGCGCCACACCATGCTGGCCTACACCGGTGGCGCATTGTTATTGGTCGTCGCTCTCAGCGGGCTCTTCATCTGGATTGTCGTGCGCAATCCCTTGCGCGCTCTCGAAGCCGGCACCGAGCGTGTCGCGAAAGGCGAACTTGGTGTGCAGATCCCCGTTCAGTCCAACGACGAAATCGGTGACCTCGCCGAGTCTTTCAACATCATGAGCGGCCGCCTGCAACTCGCGCAGGAAGAAATCACCGCTTGGGCCCGCACCCTCGAAGACCGCGTCGAGGAAAAGACCCGCGAGCTCAAGCAGGCCCACCAGCACATGCTGCAAGTGGAGAAGATGGCCACCATCGGCAAGATGGCCGCCGTCGTTGCCCACGAGATCAACAACCCGCTCTCCGGCATCCTGACCTACTCCCGCGTGGTGAAGCGCTGGATCCAGAACAACTTCTCTTCTGCCCCTCGCACCGAAGAGATGGCCGGCTCGCTCGACCTCATCGCCAGCGAGAGCAAGCGTTGCGGCGAGCTGGTCAAGAACCTGCTTTCGTTCTCCCGCGTCGCCCCCATGAACCTCGAGTGGTGCGAACTCAACCAGGTCATTGATCGCTGCATCCGCTTGGTCCAGCACAAGATGGACATGGCCACCATTCAGCTCAACCTGGCGCTCGGCGAAGAGCTGCCGCACGTGCGCTGCGACCCCAACCAGATCGAGCAGGTCGTGCTCGCCATGGTGATCAACGCCATTGACGCGATGCCGCAGGGCGGCAACCTCTGGATCTCCACCCGCCAGACCTCTGCCACAACCGTCGAGCTCATCATTCGCGACGACGGCATGGGCATCTCTGACGAGCATCTCGCTCATATTTTCGAGCCCTTCTACACCACCAAGGAAAACGGCGGCTCCGGCCTCGGTCTGGCCATCAGCCAGAACATCGTCGAGCGCCACGGCGGCAGCATTGCCGTCAACTCCAGGATGGGGCAGGGCACCACATTCACGATTTTGCTGCCGGTCGACAGCCAGAGAGTCACTCTGGCCAGCGACACAGATCGCGCCCCGGCTGAAGTGAGGAAATGAAATGGCTTCCAAAGGAAGACTGCTGATTGTTGACGACGAACTAAGCGTGCGCGATTCTCTGGCCAAATGGTTTGCCGAGGAGGGCTACGACGTCGGCACCGCCGAGAGCGCCAACGACGCGCTCACCCGCGTCGCCGAGCAGACCTTCGATGTCGCTCTCGTCGACATCAAGATGCGCGGCACTGACGGTATTGAGCTGCAGCGTCGCCTGCACGAAATCTATCCCGACATGCTGGTCATCATCATGACCGGCTACGCCTCGGTCGAGACCGCTATCGCCGCCCTCAAAAACGGCGCCTACGACTACGTCAACAAGCCGCTCGATCCCGACGAGATCGCTCACCTCGTCGCCAAGGCCATGTCGCATCACGAGACCGTGGCCGAGAACGTCCGCCTCAAAGAGACCGTTGCCGACCTCGCCCATCCTGCCGACATCATCGGACAAAGCTCGGCCATGCAGCGCGTCTTCGACGCCATCGAAACCGTCGGCCCCACCGACGCCACCGTGCTCGTCACCGGCGAAAGCGGCACCGGCAAGGAACTCGTCGCTCGCGCTGTTCATGCCGCCAGCAATCGCCGCTATCATCCGATGGTCGTGATCCACTGCGGTGCTCTCACCGAATCGCTCCTCGAAAGCGAACTCTTCGGCCACGAGAAAGGCGCGTTTACCGGCGCGCAGTACCGCAAGAAGGGCAAGTTCGAAATCGCCGAGGGCGGCACCGTCTTCCTCGACGAAATCGGCGACATCTCGCTGAAGACCCAGACCGACCTGCTGCGCGTGTTGCAGGAGCGCGAGATCGTACGCGTCGGCGGCAATCAAACCATCAAGGTGGATTTCCGCATCGTCGCCGCCACCAACAAAGACCTCGAGCTGCTAATCGAGGAAGGGAAGTTCCGTCCCGACCTCTTCTACCGGCTCAACGTCTTTCACATCGAGCTGCCGCCGCTGCGCGAGCGCCGCGAAGACATTCCTCCGCTCGTCGATCACTTCATCCGCAAGTTCAACAAGGAGATGAACAAGAAGATCACGCGCATCTCCACCGCCGCCATGAACCTGCTGCAGCAGTACGCGTGGCCAGGCAACGTGCGCGAGCTGGAGAACGCCGTCGAGCGCGCCATGGTCGTCGCCCAGGAGCCCGACATCAAGGAGCAGGACTTCACCCTCAAGTCGCGCAACGGCATCAGCGTTGGTGGCTCGCGTTGCTTGGATGAGGTGGAGAAAGACCACATTCTGCGCGTGCTCGACGATTGCGGCGGCAACCAGACGCGCGCCGCTGAAGTGTTGGGCATTGATCGTGTTACGCTGCACCACAAGTTGAAGAAATACGGCTGGAGCCGCAAAGAAAAGGAACTGGCCGGCATCGAAGCCCAATGAAGAAGTTGCAACTGCTGCCGGTCGGGAACCCGGACGCCCGCCTGCTCGAATGGTTGCGGCAGGCGCTGGCCGAGAAATTCCGTGTGCCCGCCGAGGTCCTCGCGCCCGCACTCGACCCGGCGTTCGCCGTACATGCCGAGCGCCAGCAGTTTCACTCGTCGGAGATTCTCGGCGCGGTGCAGAAGTACATCACCAAAGACACGTGGCGTCTGCTCGCCATCACCGAGCGCGACCTCTACATCCCGATTCTGACCTTCGTTTTCGGCGAGGCGCAGATGGGCGGCGCCAGCGCCATCGTCTCCTACCATCGCTTGACGCAGGAGTTCTACGGCCTGCCGCACGATCTTGACGTGCTGGCCAACCGGCTGCTCATCGAGTCCGTCCACGAACTCGGACACACCCTGCACCTCACCCACTGCCAGGAATACCGCTGCGCCATGTCCTCCTCACACGCTGTCGAATACATCGACATCAAAGACAGCGGCTTCTGCGACGACTGCCTCGCCAAGGCCATGCAGGTGGTGTGACCTAGCACTATCCTCTCATGATCTGTCGTCACGAGGTCGCCGTGGCGACCGAGGGATCTGCTTTTTCTAACCACTATCCACCAACCACTATCCACTGACTCGTCATCCCGAGCGGAGCCCGCTTCGGGCGGAGTCGAGGGACCTGCTGTTAGCCCTGTGACGCAAGTCCAATCCCAGGGTTTGACCATTGGGTGTACAATTCGCCCAATTCCCGCGTTCGGCTTCGAACATCTTCTGCCGCGCCACGCGACGTAGTTGCCAGAGGCCACGACAGGAAAGGTGCTAGCTGTCGTATCCTCTCTGGCCGGTTGTTGAGCCAAGGTCTCGGCTCCAACTCTACGGTGGTCAGGTCTTTTTTCGGAACCCAGAAAAATTAGATCGCAAGGAGAACTACCCATGCTCGCAAGGTGCATGTCACGCGTGTCTGTTTTAGTTGTGTTGATGGTCGCGGCGACGGGAATCACGCTAGCCCAGGACAACTGGCTCGGCGGAACCGGCAACTGGAGCAACTGCCCCGACTGGAACCTTGGCTGTCCCGGCCCAGCAAACGACGTCCTGATCTACAGCGGCGGCAACGACAACGTGACGCTGGACGTCGGTAGCGCCACCATCAACTCGCTCACGCTGGGCGGCCTCTCCAACGGTTTCTCCTCTCAACTTACCGATGCTGGCATAGCGCAGGCACTTTACGTCAGCAACACCCTGAACATAGGCCAAAATGGGGAGTTAATACTCTCTGGCGGTGGTACCCTCACGGCAGGCACGCTGACCAGCGCGGGAAGCTTCTACATCAACAATGCCTCGACGACAGTGAGCGTTACCGGCGATGTGCTCAATACTGGCACGCTGATTGCCGGGTACTACCTCTACGGCGGAGGAGGGGATCACCTGAACGTCAGCGGAACGTTGACCAACAGCGGTACCGTTTACCTCGGCTTTTTTGGCGGTTCTGGAGGTACGGCCCAGATAGGCACGCTCAACAACTCGGGCAGCTTCCAGGTCAACGGTGGCTCGACGGTGAGCATCACCGGCGATGTGCTCAACAGCAACACCCTGCTCACCGGGTACTACAGCGGCGGAGGGGACACCCTGAACGTTGGGGGCACGCTGACCAACACCGGGCTGTTTGGTCTCGACAGCTCCGGCGATGTGGCCAATGTGGCCACGCTGGTCAATAACGGCGACGTCTCCATCACGCAGGGCGCGACCTTGAATGTTGCGCCGGGCGGTCTGGTCACCGATATCCCTTCCGGCACCTCCTATGCCATTTTTGGGACCTTCCATGCTGGACCAAGCAATGCCGTCGCCAACCTGAACTCAATCGAAGGGACGCTGATTCTGGGGAACGGACAGACGACAAATATTACGCCGGGCAGCGGCACGCTGACCAGCGCGGGAAGCTTCTACATCAACAATGCCTCGACGACAGTGAGCGTTACCGGCGATGTGCTCAATACTGGCACGCTGATTGCCGGGTACTACCTCTACGGCGGAGGAGGGGATCACCTGAACGTCAGCGGAACGTTGACCAACAGCGGTACCGTTTACCTCGGCTTTTTTGGCGGTTCTGGAGGTACGGCCCAGATAGGCACGCTCAACAACTCGGGCAGCTTCCAGGTCAACGGTGGCTCGACGGTGAGCATCACCGGCGATGTGCTCAACAGCAACACCCTGCTCACCGGGTACTACAGCGGCGGAGGGGACACCCTGAACGTTGGGGGCACGCTGACCAACACCGGGCTGTTTGGTCTCGACAGCTCCGGCGATGTGGCCAATGTGGCCACGCTGGTCAATAACGGCGACGTCTCCATCACGCAGGGCGCGACCTTGAATGTTGCGCCGGGCGGTCTGGTCACCGATATCCCTTCCGGCACCTCCTATGCCATTTTTGGGACCTTCCATGCTGGACCAAGCAATGCCGTCGCCAACCTGAACTCAATCGAAGGGACGCTGATTCTGGGGAACGGACAGACGACAAATATTACGCCGGGCAGCGGCACGCTGACCAGCGCGGGAAGCTTCTACATCAACAATGCCTCGACGACAGTGAGCGTTACCGGCGATGTGCTCAATACTGGCACGCTGATTGCCGGGTACTACCTCTACGGCGGAGGAGGGGATCACCTGAACGTCAGCGGAACGTTGACCAACAGCGGTACCGTTTACCTCGGCTTTTTTGGCGGTTCTGGAGGTACGGCCCAGATAGGCACGCTCAACAACTCGGGCAGCTTCCAGGTCAACGGTGGCTCGACGGTGAGCATCACCGGCGATGTGCTCAACAGCAACACCCTGCTCACCGGGTACTACAGCGGCGGAGGGGACACCCTGAACGTTGGGGGCACGCTGACCAACACCGGGCTGTTTGGTCTCGACAGCTCCGGCGATGTGGCCAATGTGGCCACGCTGGTCAATAACGGCGACGTCTCTATCACGCAGGGCGCGACGCTACTGGTGGGCACTGGCCTCGCGGGCGCTACCGGATACTACCAGCTCGCGAATGGCACCCTAGGCGAGTTCATCAACATGAGCAACTTCGGTGTAATCGTCGTCAACGGCCCCGTGCATCTCGACGGCACGCTCGACGTTCAGCTTGGGCAGGGATTCAATCCGAAGGTGGGCTCAACCTACGATTTCATAACCTTCACGCCCGGCAGCTATGACGGGTCGCTGTTCGCAAGCATCCTGAATGACGTGTTTAACAATGGCACGGAAATGTGGGTGCTGGTTTACAACAACGTGGGAGGCTACATCGAACTGGAAGCCCAGCCGAACGCCGTCCCCGAACCTTCCAGCCTGTTGCTGCTCGGCTCCGGCCTGCTCGCCAGCCTCGGCCTGCTGCGCCGCAAACTCATGCCGTAGCTCGTCACCTGCGGACTGCAGCGACTCAATAACAAGCCCGCTCCGATAGATTCGGAGCGGGCTTTTTTGCGGCTGGTCCAATCTAGAGCGGATCCTGAGTAGCCGTAATCGCGGACCTCCATGGTAGTGGGGCGCTTCAGCCTGCGACCAGCACAGCCTTTTGCAGAGTTCCGGAGTCCGCTGAGGGTGTTAGGAAACTCACCGGGCAAAACGCGCGGTGGAACATAGACGTAGCGCCTGTGCGGAAACGCTAGCCCGTAGGGCGAAACAATCGTAGCCCGGGGCGTGAGCCCCGGGGGCGAGTGGGAAATTAACCCGAGTCCCTTTAGGGACGGCACAGTTTCGTAACATCCTCGTCGGAGGCTGGTGTGCTTCTATGAACCATCCACTGCCTTATCACACTCTCCCGTGACCTGCGTCCTATGCAACCCTGCCCCGATGTCCTACT
>CAVVTL010000038.1:0-30295 GCA_963751155.1 uncultured Acidobacteriaceae bacterium
GACAGCGACGGTATTCGTGAAACCGGCCTGATCAGGAGGGGATGGGCCCTGGATGTGTATTAGTGAGATATAACACAATAACAAAAAACAAACATCACGACTGTTTAGAATCAATGATTTAGGGGTAAATTGTTCGTATGTCATTGATTCATCAACTAGTTATACGTATCCATATGTGCCAGTGGGACTTAGGTGCGAAGATATGGCGTTTTGGCGCGAAATCTTGTCATACAAGTCATACAAGTAATACCACCAGTGTGTAATACAAATCATACAAGTATGATAGCTATTTTCGCCGCGCGAAAGCCCGAGGCCGGCAAAACGTCGCCCTAGTCGGGGCCGTCGTTCGGGAATTGTCAAAGAGCCGCTCGGGTTCGCGCGCTGGGCGCACAGTGACCGGAGACACCACTCCTTAGGCCCCACGAGATGCTTGTAAATGGAGGGAAGGTGGAACGCAAGAGGAATCGGTAGGGCGGGAAAACTAAAGTAACCAAAGCGAACCAAAATGGGAATTGGCCCTGTGCGGTACCCCTCGCACCGAGCCAAGAGCACATCTGTACCTGACGGTTACAGTAATTGTTAAAGAGGTCTAGCCGCCTTCCGCAGATCTCGTTCAGCCTTGGTAGCTTCACGGCGGCGCAGAGCGCCTTCGTAGCGCCGCTTCTCGTCATCGGTTTCCGGCAACACTGGATTGACCGGCAGCCTTCTCCCGTGGCGGTCCACCGCAACGAATGTGAGATAGGCCTTGGCGACCTTCTGGCGGGAATTCGAGATGTAATGCTCCACCGATACTTTGACGCCGACTTCCATCGAGGTCTTGAATGCGCGATTGACCGACGACTGCAACACGACCATGTCTCCCACGTGGACCGGGACCAGGAAATCAATGTGGTCCATCGACGCCGTGACTACGTAGGAATGCGAATGCCGATGGGCGGCCAGTGCGCCGGCAAGATCGATCCAGTGCATGAGTCGACCGCCCAATAAGGCCCCCAGCGGGTTGGCATCGTTGGGAAGAACCAGCTCAATCATCTCCGATTTCGATTCGCTCACCGGTCTCGCAATAAGACTCGTCTCGTCTCTTTCCATTTGCACCCGCTTCCAATCCTCAGCATCGATGCCGCCAGCATTACCTGCCGGACGGCTCCGTTCTTCACATTCTAACGGTTCGACGCAGAGTGACATGCTCCATTCGCGGCTCCGCGGCATTGTGATTCCCCCAATGAGTCCTGTACCATCTCCTCGGACTGGAGTGAAAGTACCCATGGTCGATGAAACCCGGATCTCCACATTGCAGGAAATCCTCAAAGACAATCCCAGCGATGCATTTGCCCGATATGCGCTCGGTCTCGAATATTCCTCCACAGGCGACGCCGAGGCGGCGCTCGCTGAATTCAACCAGCTTCTGGCCGCTCACCCGGATTACACCAACGGATACTTCATGGCGGCGCAAGTGCTCGAGCGCGCGGGTCGTATTGCCGAATCACGCCGAATGCTCGAACAGGGCATCGCTTGCGCTCGCCAGTCCAACAATCGCCATGCCCAATCGGAAATGGAAGACATGCTGGAAGGACTTCCGCCCTCCGTCTGACTCTCGCGTATGATCGATGGGCTTCGCACTTTTCTGATGCCGCCAGTGATTGCTGGTGGATAATTGTCCAAGCATGCACCCACTCGAGACCCTTCACAGTTCGCGCTCGCGCAATATGAAGATTTTCCCGCAACGCCGTTTGGCGCGTCTCGCAACGAATTCTCTTTAGCGCGATGGTTGTCATGCTGTGCTGCACCGCCGCCTGGCCATGGCAAGGCAGCGGAACCAAGCCTTCGTCCAACCCGCTGTCTTCCCTGCTCAAGGAAAAGCCGAAGGCCCCGGTGGTGACGCCCGAACTGCCCGCCGCGATACCCGAGCAGCCGGTCCCGATCTCACTGCCTGACGTCGCTGCGCGCTCCATGGACTTGGGCCAAGCGCTGCGCGACGCCTCCGCCAAACTCCCCACTGCCGACCAAATCGATTCGCTTCAGAAAGACATTGGCGACAATGGGGCCCTGATCGACAGCAAGGTAGAGGAAGCCAATCGGCTGCTCGCCGGCAACCCCAACTCTCTTGAGGTGCGGGAGGAAGAAAACTATTGGCGCGGGATTGCGGCATTTACTGCCTCATGGCAGCAACAGTTATTGACTTGGGCCAACGACGCGCAAGCCACGGTCAACATGGTCGACGCGCAGGAGCCCGTTTGGTCAGCCACGCTGGAGGCGAACAAGGATAATCGAGACCTCGGCCCTGTTCTCACGGTGCTCGAAAGCAATTTGGCTGATCTCCGACGCTTGCGAAAACAAGCACAGGGAGTCCTCCAGACGGCAGTGAAATTACAGATCCAGGTGGGCAGTTTCGATCAGACTGCCGAAACCATGGTGTCACAGCTTTCTCAGGTACGGATCAAGCTGAAGGGACACTTGCTCGACCGCGACAGCCTGCCGCTATGGAAACTTTCCTCGCGACGCCAAACGGGAGAAAGTGCAGGCTTATTTAATTCCGTCAACAGCCGCATGGTCGCCGTTGCCTACTACCTGGCAGAACAAGGCACGGCGATCGTTGTTCTTCTTGCAGTGTGGATCGGCTCGCTGACACTGGCGAAGCGACTGCACTCGATGGTTCGCGGCAAACAGCCCGAGGACGACCTCGAAGCGGACGCCTATCGCATTCTTCGGCACTGGATGGCATTGGGACTTCTGCCACCCTTGATCCTTGGATATGCCCTCGCGCCATCCGCGCCCATCACGCTCCTGGGCTTCATCATCGTGCTGTCGTTCGTACCCATCCTGATCATCCTTCCGCCCCTGATCAGCAGCCGCATGCGTGTGCTGTTGTATGCCTTTGCGGCACTGTACGGCTTCAACTGGACGGTCGCGCTGCTAGGCCTGGGTCCGGTCATCAGGCGCGATGTCCAGTTCTTCAGCAATCTAGCCTTATTCGCTTTTCTTGCTTATCGTGTTCGCCCGTCGCAGGTGAACCCTCGGGAGGATACCTGGTGGGGTCGTGTAATTTGGCTCGGCGTTCGAGCTGCCGTATTGGTGCTTGGCGTTTCACTCGGCGCAAATCTGCTTGGCTACGTGAAGCTCTCCCAGTATTTGGCTGTGGCGTTCATCTATAGCACGTTTGTCGCCATCAGCATTTTCACTGCAGTACGCGTTTTCACAATTCTCTTGACCGTTGGGATGCGCTCTCCGCAAGCTGAGCGATTCGCTGCGGTTCGCCTGCATCGCAAGGCGGTCGAGCGTTGGGCGCCCAGGGTACTGCGCTGGATCGGCGTATTTGTCTGGAGCACGGCCGCGCTCCAACTCCTCGGTCTGATGGACGTTACTACGGCTGCCTTGCAGAAGTTCCGGGATTTTCAGATCGCAGGCTCGGCCAGCGGCGTGACTTTCGGCAGTCTGCTCGGCTTCTTCCTCATCCTCGCTCTCGGATATACCATCGCCAGCTCGATCCGTTTCCTTTTCCGCGAAGAAGTCTTAGGCCGATTTCAAATGTCCCGCGGCTTGCCCGAGCTGATTTCGTCCATCATTTATTATTCTTTGCTGCTGCTGGTGGCATTGGCGGCAATTAACGCCGGCGGCATTGAACTCAACAAGTTCACAGTCCTGACCGGCGCGTTCGGCGTCGGCATAGGCTTCGGCCTGCAGAACATCATCAATAATTTCGTGTCGGGCTTGATCCTCCAGTTCGAGCGGCCCATACACATCGACGACATTCTCGAGGTTGATAACTATACCGGCAGGTGCACGCGAATTGGGATTCGCTCCAGCACTATCCAGACTTTCCAGGGCGCCGAAGTCATCATCCCTAACGCCACACTCATCTCCGGCAAGGTCATCAACTGGACGCTCTCCGAGTCCCAGCGCCGCCGCGAACTTCCCGTTGGCGTGGCCTACGGTACCGACCCCAACCAGGTCCTCAAGATTCTTCGCGACGCCGCCAACAAGCACGAATTGGTGCTCTCCAAGCCCGAACCGATGGTTTACTTCAAAGGCTTCGGTGACAGCTCCCTCGACTTTGAACTGCACTTCTGGGTCATGCAGGAGAACAACGGCCTGCTCATCAGCAGCGAAGTCGCACTCAATGCGATGCGCGCACTCAATGACGCCGGCATTGAAATTCCCTTCCCGCAACGCGATCTGCATTTGCGTACGATTGACCCCGGTGCGTCTGAATTCCTGCCCTCGAGCGGTAAGACTTAGAAGCTCCCATCAAACGGGCCTCGCAACATCGACAATGGCTCGAGTTATTTTCCTGTCACTCAAGCCCTTATCGTTCCGCTGCTTTTCGCTCACGTTGCCCCGCTCCGGCCGCACGTCTACTCGTTCGCGCTGGCGTAGAATACGAACAATCGACTCGCCGTGTGGGCGGCCGGTCGTGACCCTGGAGGTATTCCGGCCTTGAGCAATCTTCCACAGAACCTTGCAGAACTTCGTCGTTATCCTCAGTTTTCCCAGGAGCGTCTGTCTTCGCGTCGCATCAAAGACGAACTTCGCGACAATCTCATCGCGCGCTTGCGTTCTGATCAGCCTATCTTTCCCGGCATCGTTGGTTACGATGACACCGTCGTGCCCCAGGTCGTGAACGCCATCCTCTCGCGTCACAATTTCATCCTTCTGGGTCTGCGCGGGCAGGCGAAAAGCCGCATCCTCCGCGCCCTCACTACTCTGCTCGACCCGCACCTCCCGTACATCGCCGGATGCGAGATCCACGACAACCCCTACGACCCGCTCTGTTCGCGCTGCAGGCAGATGGTGAAGGAATCGCCCGAGAACGTGCCGATCGCGTATCTCTCACCCGAGCAGCGCTATGTCGAAAAGCTCGCCACTCCCGACGTCACCATCGCCGACTTGATCGGCGACATCGATCCCATCAAGGCGGCCAAGGGCGGACACGAATTAGGCAGCGAGCTCACGGTCCACTATGGTCTGTTGCCCCGCGCCAATCGCGGAATCTTCGCGGTCAACGAACTTCCCGACCTGGCCGGAAAGATCCAGGTCGGCCTGTTCAACATCATGCAGGAAGGTGACATCCAGATTAAGGGCTACCCCGTTCGTCTTCCGCTCGACGTCATGCTGGTCTTCAGCGCCAATCCCGAGGACTACACCGCCCGCGGCAAGATCGTCACGCCGCTGAAAGACCGCATCGGCTCCGAGATTCGAACTCACTATCCCGCCACGGTGCAGGAAGGCATGACCATCACCGACCAGGAGGCCTGGACAAGGCGCAATGGCCACCCGTTGGAGCTTCCCGATTTTATCCGCGAGGTCATTGAGCAGACCGCCTTCGTCGCCCGCGAAGACAAGCGCGTGGACAAGCGTTCCGGCGTCAGCCAACGATTGCCCATCAGCGCCATGGAAAACGTGATCTCGAATGCGGAACGCCGCGCCATCAGCTGTGGCGAGAAGCTGGTTGTCCCGCGCATCGGCGATATCTACGCTGCCATGCCCTCCATTACCGGCAAGCTGGAACTGGAATACGAAGGCGAGTTGAAGGGCGCCGATCACGTTGCACGCGATATCATTCGCGCCGCCGTGGCCCGCACTTATGATCACTATTTTGACGGCAACAAGAACATGAACCAGGTTGTGCAGTGGTTTGATCTGGGCGGCGAGATCCAGTTGCGCGACACCGCCAGCGCCCAGGAAATGCTGCAGAAGATCCGGAGCATCCAGGGACTGCTCGACAAGCTTGGCGCTCTCGGACTCACCGGCAAAGAGCCCTCCGAGCTGCTGGTCTCGGCCGCCGAGTTCGTCCTCGAAGGCCTATACGCGCACAAACGCATCGGACGCAGCGAGGAGCGCCTGTTTACCGCTGGCGAAAAGCAACCCCGCCGCGAAAAACCCAGCGTCCGTGAGGATGACGACGAGCGCGAGTTCCGCCGTCAGCGCCGCCCGTACAACTAAGAGCACCGAGCGAGCACTGGTCGATGAAATTCGTCAAATACAAGAAATACGTCCCCGAACCGGCCTCTGAGATGGGCCTCGAGGACCTGCTCGCCGCTCTCTCCAACCAGTTGCTGCAAAGCGGTTTCCAGCGCCAATATCAGGATTACTACGATCAGGACTCCGACCAGCAGACGCTGGAGGACCTGCGCAATGCCATCGCTGACGCGTTGCTCAATAGCGACATGCTCGATGAGCGCATGCGCGAGCAGCTCGAGTCGATGACCGCCGAGCAGTTCGAGCAGCTCATCGAGCAACTGATCGACCGCATGCAGCAGGAGGACTACATCACCATCGACCAGCCGCACGATCCCTCGCGCAGTTCGACCGCGGGCGGCCAGGTAGGCGAATCTCAGTCGCAGGCAAAATTCGAAATCACCGACAAGGGGCTCGACTTCCTCGGCTTTCGCGCTCTCCGCGACCTGCTCGGATCATTGGGTAAGTCCAGCTTCGGACGCCACGACACCCGCGACACGGCCACCGGAATCGAGGCCAGCGGCGCCTCCAAGAGCCTACGAATTCGGCGACACCCTCAACCTCGACATCACCGCCACGCTCTCCAACGCCATCCAGCGCGAGGGTCTCAGCCTTCCCCTGAACATCGAGTACAGCGACCTGCAGGTCCACCAGTGCGAGTACCAGTCGTCATGCGCCACCGTGCTCATGCTCGACTGTTCGCACTCCATGATTCTCTACGGCGAGGACCGCTTCACGCCGGCCAAGAAGGTCGCTATGGCGCTGTCGCACCTGATTCGTACTCAGTATCCCGGCGATTCCCTCTCGCTGGTGTTGTTCCACGACTCGGCTGAAGAGGTGCCTCTTTCGCAGTTGGCGCGCGTCCAGGTCGGCCCCTACTACACCAACACTCGCGAGGGCCTGCGCATGGCGCAGCGCATCCTGCAGCGCCAGCGCAAAGACATGAAGCAGATCGTCATGATCACCGACGGCAAGCCCTCGGCACTGACCCTCGACGACGGCCGCATCTACAAGAACGCCTTCGGCCTCGATCCCATGGTGGTCAGCGAGACCCTGCAGGAGGTTTCCAAGTGCAAGCGCGCCGGCATCCTCATCAACACCTTCATGCTCGCGTCCGATTACGGTCTGATTCAGTTCGTGCAGAAAGTCACCGAGATGTGCCGCGGCAAGGCCTACTTCACCACTCCCTACACCCTCGGCCAGTACCTGCTCATGGACTACATGTCGCGCAAGACCAAGACGGTTCACTAACCAAGCTCGCACAATCACACAAAACGGGACCGCACTTGGCGGCCCCTGGGGTGATTTTGGCTTCTGTCGTCTGATTTAGGTGGCCGGCCCTTGTTCGTCCGTCTTCTTCACTGCCAGTTCCGCTCCCTGGAACCCGATCTTGGAGTGCGTACCATCGCAGAATGGCTTATTCACGGACCCGCCGCAGCGACACAGCGAAAATGCCGGTTTGCCGGTCAGGTCATATGCATTGCCGTCCGCGTCAACCAGTTCGACTCCGCCCTCGGGGGCCTCTACCCGATAGGGCCCGTTCTTGCGAATCGTAATCTTCACTTGCGCCATTCGTACCCTCCGTTAAATCGCGACTGCTGCCGCCACAACCTTGATTGTAGCGGAACCGCAGCGCTTTCTGGCTTGTGCAGCATCCGCACGGCGCAGCCAGCTGCGTCGCGGACCTCTCACCGCATCACCGGAGCGTCGGCTGCTTTCGTCACCAGCCGCGGCCTCAGCGTCTTTCCCGTGCCTGGGGGAGTTACTTCCAGCTTCTGACGCATCCGTCTCCGCCATTTCATGCACGGCACGCAACTTGTCGGACGCGCCGGGCAGAAAGTGACTGCTCCCGCATGGCCAGCTCGGTGTTCAACAAGAATTGCCGTCACTTCGCCCCGCAACTGATTGCTCAGACTCTCCGGCCGCTGTCCGCATCGACGACAACCGCTCCTGCACCAATCGCTGCAAGCCACAGCTCACTTCTACGGCCACTCGGTCGGCGCCGTGCAGCGACAAGTTGACGTAGATCGGCATCGCCGTTCCCGCGTGCGCGGCCACGGCGGCGTCAATCCCGCTCTCCACCTGCTGAAACGACTCGTCGATCACCAGGGCCTCAATGTCCTGCTGCTGCAGGCACTCGATCACCCGCGGCAGCGAACTGACGACTTTCGTGTTCTGATGGGTCTTTCGTTCGATGGCGGAGGCGCATTCTTTCGACCGCGATGAGCCCGTTACCAGAATAATCACGAGTTTCCTCCTTCCGGATGAGTAAACACACTCCGGCGTTTCCGCACCACGGCGGGTTCTGAGTATTTCGCTTGAGCGCGGTCCTTAGACTGTGGAACCGTACTCCTTCAATTTGCGGTAGAGCGTGGTTTTGCCGATGCCGAGTTGCTTGGCCGCCTCCAGCTTGTCGCCGTTGAGCAGCGTGATGGCATGCAGGATGGCGCGCTTCTCCATGTCTGCCAGTGGCGCAATTACCGCGGCCTCGGCATCCAACCGGCACCATCGGCGCCTCCGCATGGAAATTCTGCAGCGCGGTCGGCAGATCGGCTATGTGGACGGTTGGGCCGGTCGTAAGCGCGCACGCGCGTTCCAGGCTGTTCTCCAGTTCGCGCACGTTGCCCGGCCAGTCATAGTTGAGCATGAGTTTGAGGGCGTCGTCGCTGATGTTGCGTTGCACACCGGTGGTCCGCGCCACCCTCTCCAGGATGTGTCCCGCCAGCAGCGGAATGTCCTGCTTGCGTTCCCGCAGCGGAGGCACGCGCAGGGTCAGCACATTCAGCCGGAAATAAAGGTCGCGGCGGAAAGAGCCCTGCTGCACGGCAGCCTCCAGGTCCCGGTTCGTTGCCGCCAGGATGCGCACGTTGATCGGAATTGCGCGGGTACCGCCCACCGGGCGGATTTCCTTTTCCTGCAGCGCGCGCAGCAGCTTGGCCTGCAGGTCCACCGGCAGCTCACCGACCTCGTCGAGGAACACCGTTCCCCCTTCGGCCGCCGCCATCAGCCCGTCTTTGGCGCGCACGGCGCCGGTGAACGCGCCTTTCACGTATCCAAATAGTTCGCTCTCGATCAAGCTAGGGACCAGCGAACCGCAATCCACCGGAATGAACGGCCGATCACGGAGCGAACCCGAATAGTGAATCGAACGCGCCACCAGCTCCTTGCCCGTGCCGCTCTCGCCCAGAATCAGCACCGGATGCGTGCTGGACGCGGCCTTGGCGATGATGCGGTACAACCGGTCCATCTCCGGCGCCTGCCCCACCATCGCTCCAAAACCATGCCGCGACTTCACCTGCTCCCGCAGCAAGCGATTCTCCGTGGCCAGTTGCATGTGGGCTGTGACCCGGTCGAGCACCAAACGAAGTTCGTCGAAATTGAAAGGCTTGGTTACGTAGTCGTAAGCGCCCGCTTTCATCGCCTGTACCGCCGACTGCACGGTCGCAAAGCCCGTCATGATGACGACCACCGTGTCCGGCCTGCGTCGTTTGATCTCGCGCAGTACTTCCATGCCGTTGGTTCCCGGCAACCGGAGGTCGAGCAGCACAACATCGACGTTGGAACTGTCCAGAATCCGGTAGCAGTGTTCGGGCGAGTCAGCAATTCGCGTGGCAAATCCCAAGGTTTGCGCCACTTCCCGGCACGACTCGCGGACGGACCGCTCATCGTCGACGATCAGGAGGTTGAGGAGGTTGGAATCAGCATTTTGGGCTGCATGGGACTCGGTTTCTACGGTCAGCACGGTGGGGCCTTCTTCCTGGCATCTCAATTCTTCTGAGCCTGCCCGAGACGAAATAGGAGCAACGCTAATCACTCATTGTCCCTTTTTGGGAAAACTGCGCTAGTGCAGGCATCACACTATCGTGTGAGGCACCTTTTTCCCATCTGTCGTCCCCGTCATTTCACACCCTCGAACCGGAGGCGAGCTTGGCTGCTCCGTGTTACGCGCCGGACCTGCAGGCTTGATCTCGCACGGTTGTCAGTTCCTTAACCGCAGTCTTATCTCAAGGATCACCCGGCTCTGCAGACTCGACCCATTCTTTCAGGCGGTTTAACAGTACGGCCCCACGCTGTGCGCTGCGCTCAATTTCATGCACATTCCGCCGAATTCGGCTATACGAAGGCAGCTTCCACTCAATCACCTGCGCGTTCAGCAGAATGCTGACCAGCATGTTGTTCAGTCCATGAAGAATCTCGCGCGGTTCTGCCTCTCCCCCAAATTCAGGGGCCGTCACTTTTTCTTCCCGAGAATCGACAACCAAGTCACGGGAGTTGTGGTGGTCCGGAAGCTGCCGCAACCCTTCGCGCGTCATTCTCGAGAATCGTCCATCTGCTGCTTCACCACTATCGAGCGCTTACTTCGAACGCGAATTTGATTGCACATTGATTGCCATACTTCTCGAATGGTCTAAGTGGCTTAGTTGTCTTGCAGGTCCGTCGCCGGCGAAGACTTCGCGCATCAAAACCGCTCTCCGCTGATGTTCCATTTTGAAACTCCCAACTGCGGAATTCCCGCCACACCCTGCGGTCCCGGCCTCTAAAATCCTGCGGATCCGCCAACCTCCTCCCACACAGAGACTTGCGACGTCTCAAGATCGACCCTCGTCTAAGTTGCGGTTACCGCTGGAGTTAACCCGAAGTCGAAGCCCAATAACACAGCCTCCTCAGCTTCGGATCGACTCCGCTCTGCGCTATTCCCGAAATGGCTGGCGTATCGCGCCGATTTTCCCGATTTGGCATGGCTCTCCAGATACTCGTCCGCCACAAAAAAACCGGAGGGCCCGCAGGCCCTCCGGCTGAAACAGATCGTTTCTGATTCGCTACTGCTGGGCTTGACTCGTTGCTGCCGCTGCTGTGCCCTGCAGTGCCGCCGTGGTCCCTGCTGCGCTCCAGGAGCAGTCCGTTGTGCCACGAGATCGCCAGCATCTGGTCCTGGTATCCCATCGCTGTCCGGATCGAAAATGTCGCGTCCGGGCTCTTCGTCCACGTCTTGCCGCCGTCCACGCTCTCGTACACGCTACGCGATTCCATGGCGGTCGCCAGCAGGCGCTTCAGGATGGGATCGTACTTCACCGACAGCACGTGTTTCGAGGCCAGCCCTCCGAGCACGTGGATCCAAGTCTTGCCGCCGTCGGGAGACCGCACTGCTCCCTCGCGGGTCGCCAGCCAGAATGTCGAATCCGGCGTCATGGTGAAGTTGTAGAGTACCAGTTACGTACTTCGGGTATTGATACCTCTGTCCAATTGCGTCCTCCATCGCGCGACAGAAACGCGCGCTTGATGGTAGCCAGCGTCAAGGTGCCGTCCGGATAGTCATTCGCGGCGACGAAATCGCTCTCGCCGTCCACCGGCAGTCCCATACCACTTCTTGCCGCCGTCGACGCTGATGAACAGGCCTTCGTTCGTGGCGGCGTACCAGGCCTTGTCGGTGATCTGGATCGAGCGCACACGCGGCGCAATCGCGATCGGAATCGGCACCTCGACTGGGGCCTTTCTTCGCCGCGCTGGCCGGCGTCTTGTGACCGGCCGCAGTCCTTGACTTGGACGACTTGGAAGTCGCCGCAGGCTTGGCGCGGCGGCTCCGGTTTCGGCTGCCATTCCGGCACCGGCCCACGATCATCGCCGCCGGCTGCCAGCGCCCTACGAGCGAATTCAGGAAGAAGATGCCGTGGTTCGTGCCGGCATAACAGAACGCCGTTCTCCGCCTGGTCCAGACTCAGGATGTCGCGATCGCCCAGTCCCTGGCTGACTTGCAGCCAAGTCTTGCCCACGTCGTCGGTGGTAAACATTCCGCCGTGGACCTTGTCATTCACGATGCCCACGTAAAGCCGGTCTTGTACTTTCAGGTCAGGAATCACAGCTCCGACCATGCGATGCGAGAAGCCGCGGTTCGACGCCTGGTACTTGACGAAGCCGTCGTTGCTGGCCAGCACGCCTCCGCGATCGGTTGCGATCAGCACCCGGTCCGGGTTGCGCGGATCGATGAGGATGTCGTTCACCACCACGTCGGGCGAGGTCACCAGCGTCCACTTCGCGCCGCCATCCACCGTCTTCCACATGCCGCCCGTGGTTCCGGCGTACACGATGGAGGGCCGCACCGGGTCCTGCTTCAGCACGCGGGTGCGGATCGCCGAGTGCGGCAAACCCTGCACCCGGTGGAACAGGTCCGCTCCGTTGTCGCTCTTGTAGATTCCGGAACAGGCGCTGACGTATACGCGTGAAGGCGTCTTTGGATCGACGATGATGCTGAACACGTCCGAGTCGTCCAGCATGCCGTCCTTTGATGTTGTGCCAGTTCTTTCCGCCATTGGAAGTCTTCCACGCCAGGTGGCGCGTGCCCGCATAGACGATGTCCGGGTTCGTCGGGATCGATCGCCACCGACACGAAGTTCTTCA
The DNA here is from genome assembly GCA_963751155.1 of uncultured Acidobacteriaceae bacterium. Lineage (GTDB taxonomy): Bacteria > Acidobacteriota > Terriglobia > Terriglobales > Acidobacteriaceae > DASRAA01. The sequence continues at coordinate 12,352 of CAVVTL010000038.1, forward strand.
TCGAGGCGTTGTTCTCCAGCACCTCGGGATTTTCCGGAGTCATGCTTCACCCACGTGGCCCCTGCGTCCTGCGAGCGGAAAACGCCGTCCAGCGCGCCGATGACCAGCACGTTGTGATCGCTGGGCGCCATGGCGAGCGCGCGGATGGACTTACCATGCGCTCCCGGGCAGTGCCGTCCACGTCACGCCGCCGTCGATCGGAGCGGAACACGTCGCCTTCGTCGTCGTGATAGAGGCCCCATCCGGCTGCGTAGATGATCTTCGTGTTGGTCGGATCGAACACGATGTGGTCGATCACCAGATCGTCGCCCGCACCCAGATGGGCCAACGGCGCCCAGATCTTGCCGCCGTCCTGCGAGACGAACAACTCTCCCGCACTGGTGCCCAGCATCAAGCCGGTTGGGATCGCTGGGATCGTATGCCAGGCTGCGAACGTTGCCACCGTCCGGACCGATCAGCGCCCAATCCGACGACGACGCTGCACGCGAACGCCCTCCGCAACCAGCAGCGCCACGCTCAGCGCCAGTACGACACCGGCAAGAATGAGTCTCTTGATTACCACGCGCACATCTCCAGTTGTGAAATCGTAAGCCGAACTTGCCCGCAAAAATCTTACGGCAGCACCCGCACGGCGCACAGTATCAAGGCAAGTGCTGGCCCTGCGCATCCGGAAGGAGCCGGCGGCTCCAGCAGCGGACACAACTCTTGTTCGGGAAGGACCTACTGCGAAACTGCTGGCTTCCAGTGTAACGCCCGCCGGCGCTCCGGCGGAAACGCAGCGAACTCAAACCGTAAACCGCTGCATGTCGACAGTCAGAAAAAAGCCGGTGAGAGGTAATCCTCTCACCGGCAGGTTACTGCGTTACGGCCTTGAGACTACTGCGCCGGAGGCGCAGCAGGCTTCTTGGCCTTTTTCTTGGCCGGGACCTTAGCCGAACGCGCCTGACCCTTCACTGCGTTCTCGTCAACCGCGCGTTCCTTCCACCACCTGACCGGAGCAGAGGTTGCCATCCGGCACGAAGTAGAAGTGGGTCGCCTTGCCCTTTGCACCACCCGCCTTGGGCTGGATGCGCGATCCATCAGCCTTCGGACCGAGCTCGTCCTCGACCAGGTAGTACTTCACGTTGACCGAGCGCTGGCCATCATGTCCTTCACATTGATGTCTTCCTGCTCGTCCGTGAAGCCGACGACCGAAAGCTTGCCATTCGGGTTCTGCTGCAGACGGAGGGCCATCTTGTCGAGGACGTCCTTGCAATCGTTGTCAACACGCCACGGCTTCTTGGGGTTCTTCTCGAAGGTACACTCGCCCCAATCCTCGATGCTGACGCACGAAATGACTCGGAGGCACCGCCAACCTGCGCGGTGCAGCTGCTGCTCGAGGCCCGCGGTGCGGGTGTCGTGACCGTGACCGGTACCGTGATGGTTTGCCGGCGTCGGATGGCTGCAGTCAAGGTTGCCGTGTTGCCGTTGTCAGTCAGCTTGCCCGCCGGAGCCGACCAGCTGTAGCGTCATCGCCACGCCCTGCGGGGCGGTGGCGTTCATAGTGATCGTCGCCGGCTGTGCCGAGGGTAATCGTGGTCGGGCTGGCCGAGCAGCTCACTACCGGTGGCGCGGCTGCTTGACAGTAAAGTTCACCGCACACTTCGCCGGCGGGATGGGATCGGGCTTGCCCAGCCAGTTTAGATGATGGCCCGAGTCAAGATTCTTAAACCCGGGGTCGACGTCGGTGATGGTCGAATTCGCCGTGTAGCTGCCCGCCGCCACGCCAGTAGTGTCGACGGTTGCCGTCTGCGAGGTTCCGGAGATCTTGCCACCGTTCGAGGTCCAAGCGTAGGCAACCTGATGCTTCGGGTTGAAACCGGAGCCCGTGGTGGTGACCGTCACTGCGTCTCGCGCAAAAACTTCGGTCGGCGTGGCCGAGGCGACGCAAGTAAGTGGCGGGTTGTAGTAGCTGCCCAGGTTGAACACGACGCCCGCTGACAGGCGAACCATGTTCCAGTTGAAGTGTGGTTGTTGAAAGGCCCGGATTGTAGGAGGTGTAGATCTAGTCGGCCTGCGCAATACGCAGCGAAATCAGGTCGGTTCAGACGTCAGGTCGAAACCGCCGCCTACGCTACCGCCAGCCGCCACTCCGAGTTGCTCGCTGCCGGGCTGATGTGTGCCGCTCCGCCCATTACCCGCACAAATGGCGAAAACTGGTCGTTTCTGAACTTGTCTGCAGACCCAACATTCCCAGTCCAACGTTGGCGTAGCTGCTGTTGTAGTGTCCGCTGCCGTCCGCGATGATTCCCAGGTTGTGCGCCTGGGGCAGGTAAAATGTGGCGGATCCGTCCCATCCGTGGGCGATCGACGGAACCTTGCCCCAGTCGACATAACCATTCGGGTTTAGCCACGAATAACCGCCGAAAATTTCGGCCTTAGGTTGTAGGGTTGTTGCGCCGCGGCCAGCGCCCCCATCATGCAAACCGCAATCGCGAGTGCGATCGATGTCGCAAAAAGCCGTTTGGGAACTCTTTCACAAAACGCCATTCTTAATTCCTCCGGAAACTCTAGCAGTACCGTAAGCAAAGTGGCCTACTGGGGTTCAGTGTTGAACTTGTCAGGTACGAATAACTTCGCCTGCAAAATAGCCGAACCCGATTGTACAGCACGCATCAGGATACACAAAACCATTGTTTCCCGATGTTTACTGCTTTTATAACCGGATCGTTAGCAAGTTCGCTTACGGTCATTTGCACCTCGCCTTCATGTCACACGGCATCTGCCGTCTGACCAACGCCCCGACGTACGGCTGAGTTGCAGGTGTTTTTATCCTACATCAAAGTCGGCCAACCCCATAAGGAAAATCATTAATAATGCCGATCCCTTGATTCGGTACCCCCGGGCCAGTCGGGTAGCCGTGTCGCGCTCCAAGCACCCTCGGCCGGTGTTACCTTAGAAGAGCCACCTTGTCGCCAATCGCCATTCCGCGAGACCGGCCTGGCCCTATCGCAAGCGAGATCCGCCCGCTCAGGTCCCTGCAAGCGTCGGCACCGATTCGACGGGACAGGACCATGATTTCCACGAGGCCAGCGAAATAACATGAATCAGGAACGCGTACTTATTGTCGAGGATGAGGAAAATGAGCGCACAGGGCTGGCAGAGCTGATCCGCGGCTGGGGTTATGAGACCGAAACCGCTGTCGACGGCGCCGAGGGTTGGGCCAAGGTCGAATCCTGGAGACCCGCAATTGTGCTCACCGATCTCAAGATGCCCCGCATGGATGGCATGCAGTTGCTGGAAGCAGATTGCCGAGGCGCCCGCGCAGGTAGCCGTCATCCTCCTGACCGCGATGGGCAGCGTCGATGCGGCCGTAAGCGCGATGAAGCGCGGCGCTTTCGACTTCATCGAGAAGCCGGTGAACCCGACCCGCTTACGCAACATCCTGCAGAACGCATCGCGCTTGTACGGCACCGAGCGCGAGCTGGAAGCCAGCCGTCGCCGGTTGCGCGATGTCGGCGTCCTGGGATCACTCGTCGGCACGTCAAGGCCGATGCAAGAGATTTTCCGCCTGATCGAAATGGTCTCGCCCAGCACCGCGTCTGTCTTGATCACCGGCGATAGCGGCACGGGCAAGGAACTGGTCGCTCGCACCATTCATTCCTTGAGCAACCGCAAAGGGCGTCCGTTCGTCGCCATCAATTGCGCGGCGATTCCGGAGACCCTGATCGAAAGCGAAGTCTTCGGTCACGAAAAAGGGGCCTTCACCGGCGCGGTTGAGCGTCGCACCGGATGCTTCGAGCTGGCCGAGGGCGGCACTCTGCTGCTCGACGAAATCGGCGAGATGCCCATCGGCACGCAGGCCAAGCTGTTGCGCGTGCTGGAAGACCGCAAGTTACGCCGGTTGGGCGCCAAGAGTGAAACCTCCGTGGATGTCCGCGTCCTGGCCGCCACCAACAAGTCTGCGGAAGATGCCGTCGCACGCGGACAACTGCGCAACGATTTGTATTACCGGCTGAACGTATTCAACATCCACATGCCGCCGCTGCGCGAGCCATCTGGATGATCTACCCGACCTTGTCCACTCCCTGCTGGCCGACATGAATGAAAAACACGGATCGCACGGTTGCTGGCGTCAGCGATGCCGTGATGAGCTGCCTTCCAGGCTCATGCCTGGCCGGGCAACGTGCGCGAACTGCGCAATACGCTGGAACGTGCGGTCATCATGTGCACAGGCCCAACGATCGAGCCCAAGCATCTTCCTCCCGGCTTCGGAAAGTTGGTGCCGCGCATTCCCGTGACAGGAAGGCCAGTTCATCCAGCTCGGCGTCGGCACCACGGTGGACGAGGCCGAGCGCCTGCTGATCTTGAAGACGCTGGACCACACCCACAACAACAAAACGAAGGCCGCGGAGATCCTCGGCATCAGCTTGAAGACGCTTCACAACAAGCTGAAGGAATACGGCCAGCAGAGCGCCTCGGCGGCACGGCGAGCCCGACGCGGCCGCCAGCTAGTCAGCGCGGACTCGCATTGCGAATCGGCAGAAGTGACTTGTACAATGATCGAGTTGCCGGCGCATCGAGATGCCGTATGCTCGTTCGCTTCCCGCGCCGAAGTGGCGGAATTGGCAGACGCGCATGGTTCAGGTCCATGTACCCGCAAGGGTGTGGGGGTTCGAGTCCCTTCTTCGGCACCATACGAGTTTTGAAAAAGCTCCGGATTCCCGGAGCTTTTTCCTTTTGAATGAGACCGATAGAGAAAGTTCGGCGAACCCGGATCGTGGTGCTGGCAGGTTTGCCAGGCGTGGGCAAAACGGCGCTGGCGGAAGCGCTGGTGCAACGTATTGGTGGGCTTGTACTTAGCAAGGATGAGGTGCGGGCGGCGCGGTTTACGGAGGAGACGATTGCGTACTCCGCGGCGCAGGACGATGAGGTTATGTCACTGATTCTAAAGGACGCTCAGCGAATGGCACGGGAACGGACGGAGCCATTCGTGTTTCTCGATGGGCGGACATTCTCGCGGGCAGCGCAAATTCAGCAGGTATTGGACGCCGCGGCGGAGGTCGGGGCAGGGGTCCGCGTGCTCCATCTGGAGTGTCCGGAAGATATTGCACTGCAAAGGATTAGAGCGGATCAGGGGAAGCACGTGGCGGCCGATCGGGACGAGAGCTTGTACTTCCGGATCAAGGCACAATTCGAGCCGATTTGCGTCCAAAAACTGGATGTGGATACGTCACGGCCGCTGGAGGAGTGTGTTGCGAAATGCATCGAATACATAACCACAGAGACTCAGAGGCACTGAGAAAAGCCAGACGGACAAAAGGCAAAAACTGCCCTGCTGCAGCCGGCGAGGGGAGAAGTTATAACTAACGTTATAATGATTTTCGCTTTTTGCGCACTTTTCGGGCCAGTCATTGCCGGACAATGAGTTACGGCCAATTTCAGCACGTTGGGAAATTATGCGATTTTCCCAGCCTCGATGTGCCGCCGGCTGAAGCCGGCTCGATCCGGTTTAGGGCCGCGTAGACGCCGCGCTGAAGCGCGGCTCTACCCTTCGAACCGAAAAGCAGTTCCCTCGCCCGCTGCGCGGGCTCGTGATGACATGAACATTAAGAGCTGGCACGCGGCGCTTAGGAGGCCGTTACAAAACGCTGCCGTGCCTACGGCACTCCGATCGACTTTCCCAGTCTACCCAGCATTCCGCCTTCGGCTTCATGCTGGGCTAGACTGTTCCGCGCCTCCGGCGCTTGCACCCGCGGCGTTTGGTCCGCCTCACAAAACAAAGTGCGAGTTTCGTAACAGACTCTAAAGCGCCGCACTACCCGAGCAGGTTCTCGACGACCGCGTAGCTGTCGGCGAGGGCGGAGTCGAGGGCGGCGGGATCTTTGCCGCCGGCTTCGGCCATGTCGGGGCGTCCGCCGCCGGAGCCTCCGACTTTTTTCGCGACCTCGGCGATGATTTTTCCCGCCTGAATTTTCGAAGTGAGGTCTTTGGTGACGCCGACGATGAGCGCGACCTTGCCGTCGGCGACGGAGCCGAGTACGACGACACCGGAGCCGAGTTTGTTGCGCAGGTTGTCGATGAGCACGCGGAGTTGCGCGCGCTCGAGGTTGTCGGCGCGGGTGGCGAGAACTTTTATGCCTTTGACCTCGCGAACATTTTCGGCGGCAGACTGAACTGAGTTGATGCGGACTTCATGCGCGACTTGTTCGAGTTCTTTGCGGAGTTTCTTGAGTTCTTCGTCGCGGCGGTCGAGTTCCTGCTTGAGCGCATCGGCGGGAGATTGATCGTCGCCGACGCGGACGACATTGGAGACGACGTTTTCGAGTTGATGGTCTTTGCGGAAGTGGCGGAGCGAGCCTTCGCCGGTGACGGCTTCGAGGCGGCGCACGCCGCTGGAGACGCTTCCCTCTTTCAGAACTTTGATGAGGCCGATTTCGCCGGTGGCTGCGGTGTGCGTGCCGCCGCAGAGTTCGGTGGAGAAGTCGCCGATGCGGATGACGCGGACCTTGTCGCCGTACTTTTCGCCGAAGAGCGCCATCGCCTTGTATTCGTTGACGGCGACATCGATGGGCACGTCTTCGATGACTTCGACGCGATCGTTGCGCAGGACTTCGCGGTTGGCGAGGTCTTCGATGTCTTGCAGTTCTTCGTCGCCGAGCGAGGCGAAGTGGGAGAAGTCGAAGCGCAGGTGCGAGGGATCGACCAGCGAGCCCGCCTGCTTGACGTGCGAGCCGAGCACTTCGCGCAGCGCGGCATGAAGAAGGTGCGTGCCGGTGTGGTTGCGCATGGTGGCGCGGCGGACTTCGTCGTTGACGACGGCATCGAGCTTGTCGCCGACGTGAATCGGCTGCTTCGCAGCGACGCGATGCGCGCGGACGCCCTGCACGGGATAGGTCACGCCCTCGACTTCGGCGACGAGCGTGTTGTGGTCGTCGGCGTAGAGCCAGCCGATGTCGCCGACTTGTCCGCCGGAGTCGGCGTAGAAGGGGGTGTGGTCGAGGACGATTTCGCCGCGCTCGCCGGGCGTTCAACTCCTGCAGCAGCCGACACCCGCGCCGTTTTCGGACTTGATGATGGCGAGAACTTCGCAGTTGTCGGAGCGGGTCTGGCGGTAGCCTTCGAAATTCGGTCTGTTCGGCAGCGCCTGATACGCGGGGCTCGCAGTGGCTTTGCCGCCGCCTTTCCAGGAAGCGCGAGCGCGCTTGCGCTGCTCTTCCATGGCGGCGTCGAAACCGCCGTGGTCGAACTGCGATTCCCTGCATCGCGGCAGCGTCCTCGATGAAGTCGAGCGGGCAGACCAAATGTGTCGTAGAGCTTGAACGCTCTGTCGCCCGGAAATGTCGGATTCAGACCGTGCTCTCGATAGCTGCCGTAACAGCTCTGTGAAATACTGCTGCATCGCAGGCTCGAGACTTCATTCGCAACGATCACTGTGAACTGATGCAGTTCTCCGGACGACGTTGCGTTCGAGCCGCTCAAGCTGCCAAGTGATCCTCATTGCGGCGATGAGATCGCTGAATCAATGTAAGAGCTGATCGTCTCTCGAGCCGCCTGAGTCCCAAGCTCCAGACGTGTGCGCGAATCGCGTCTCTTCACGCCTTCGATCGTCTCGCGACACCGCGATTCGCGGATTCGATCAGTTCCGGATACGCGTCCTTCATCACGTCGCGAACGGCGAAGACCATCTCGTAAAAGAAACGGCTTCTCTGCCCGAGCAGCCGTCCGTGACGGATGGCGCGACGGATGATTTTGCGCAGCACGTAGCCGCGGCCTTCGTTCGATGGGCAGCACGCCGTCGGAGATGAGGAAGGTTGCGGCGCGCGCGTGGTCGGCGATGACGCGCAGCGAAGCGGCCTGGTGATGCTGCTCTTCGACGTCTTCGCGCTTCAGTTCTTCGTCGAGTTGCTTCGTTCCCGTCAGCTCGGCTGCGCGCTTGATGAGCGGCACGAACAAATCGGTGTCGTAGTTCGAGATCACGCCCTGCAGCACCGCGGTCACGCGCTCGAGGCCCGCGCCGGTATCGATGGACGGCTTGGGCAGCGGATTGAACTTGCCATCGGCCGACTTGTCGAACTGCATGAAGACCAGGTTCCAGATTTCGACGTAGCGGCCGCACTCGCAGGGGAACTGGCAGTCGGTGTGTCCGGCGTCGCTGGCGGCGATGCCCATGTCGTAATGGATTTCGCTGCAGGGGCCGCAGGGGCCGGTGTCGCCCATCTGCCAGAAGTTGTCTTTCATGCCCATGGCGAAGATGCGGTCTTTGGGGACGCCGACCGTCGAGCCAGAACTTCTCGGCTTCGTCGTCGCGGGGAATGTCGCCCTGCCCTCGAAGATGGTCGCGTAGAGCTTCGTCGGGGTCGATGCCGAACCAGTCTTTCGAGGTGACGAGTTCCCAGGCGTAGGCGATGGCGTCTTGCTTGAAGTAGTCGCCGAAGCTGAAGTTGCCGAGCATCTCGAAGAAGGTGTGATGGCGGTTGGTGAAGCCGACGTTTTCGAGGTCGTTGTGCTTGCCTCCGGCGCGCACGCATTTTTGCGAGGTGGTGGCGCGGGAGTAGTCGCGGTGCTCGAGGCCGAGGAAGACGTCTTTGAACTGGTTCATGCCGGCGTTGGTGAAGAGCAACGTGGGGTCGTTGGCCGGGACGAGCGAGGAGGAGTGGACGTTTTGTGGCCTTTCTGCTCGAAGAAGCGAGGAACATGGAGCGAACGTCGGAACCGGTAAGCATAGGAATTGACCGTTGAATCCCGCGAGGAATGCACCAATTCAGTGGGGCTACGACGGGGAACGTAAGGGTTGATTCTAACATTCGGGGATGGAAGGGGCGCAGTTCATCGCGACGGAAGACACGGAGCCGCACTCGGAGGTCGTAGATAGGACGAAACTGATCACACCCTTCGACGCGGCACAGGATGGGCAGCCTTGAGCGCAGGACTCGGCCATGCAAACGTCAGACAAGTTCTGCACGATGGACGTCTCGTTCAAGAAGCAGACAGGCGCTCGATCAGCGGGAAGCCGCTTGTCACGGGGACCGCCGCGGGTGCATGAACGACTACGTGTGCAAAGCGGTCAATTTGCAGTGGCAGGTGACCACTCGAAAGGCACCGGTGAGTGTCGCAGACGCGGACGCGCGTTCTGTTCGATCGCCGACATGGTTAGGGAACGAGCGCGAAAGTGATGAGAACTGCGCGATCTTGATCGCCGCATGCGATGCGCCACGATGATGCAGGTCACCTCGGATTGGTGATGCGGCGCGGACCGCAGTCGTCGCTCGACTAGAAGTCGCTGAATCGGCGGTCGAGTACAGGGCGATGTTCCCGATCTCCAGGTAAGTGCGGGAGCCGGCACCCGAGCGCCAATTGACCGCAGCGGCAAAGGGCACCATAATTCAGGGTGCTCAGCGAATTCCGCTACTCATAAGGTGGCCAGCAGTGAACACGCCAAACCCGAATGGCCGGCCCTTCTCCGCGGCCGGACAAAAGCTCGACGAGACGATTGCCGAAGCGGCGAAACGCATCGAAGAGGAAACCAAGCAGCTCCTGAACTACATCAACGACGAGGTGGTGCCGCTGGTGCGGCAGCACTCGACGACGGGACTGCGAATTGCGTCGGACAAACTGAAAGAGTTTGCCGACTACATGGAATCGACGAAGCAGAAGAAGCCTTAAGAATGCCTGGTTACACCCACATTTCCCACAAGAAGGGGCATGTGGAACGTGCATGGAATTGGTGGCGCCGGCTGACGCCGGCTCAGGGATCAAAAAATGACGCCTTCCGCGGGCTGACGCCCACGGCTCACACAGATGACGCCCTGCGGGCTGGTCGATCCGATGATACGGCACCCAGGGTGGCGTCCAAAACCGAGGCGCGAACCCTTCGACAAGCTCAGGGCAGGCTCTGGGGGACCAAGCCGTGGCTAAAGCCCGGGCTTCTAGCGACGTTCGTCGCCGGGCTGAAGCCCGGCGCCTCCACCGAGAGACCAGACCTTCAGAGCGGTGAAAACGTCGCGTCCGGCGAGACTCGGGCCTCGCGGACTAACGTCCGCTCGGTGAAGAAAAACAAACGGCGTGGACGCTGGCCTAAAGGCCAGCTCTACCCAAAACTCATTTCTTCAGCAGTCCGCGAAACCGTGCCCTTTCAAAACATATTCAAGGGATGCCTAGCTATTTTCCGCGCGCTCAGCCTGACAGCGATCGCGGGGAGCCTGTTGCTGCTCGGGGGCTGTCATAAGAATTCGTCGGCTGCAAAGCATGTTCCGCCGCCTCCACCGCCGAGAACTGCGCCGGTTCCCGCGCCTTCCACCACAGCTACGACGGCGAAGCCTGCGCCAGAGCCGACCGTGTCGCCGAAGGCGAAGCCGATCTATGTGGAGACCGGGCTGGCGAGCTGGTACGGGCCGCAATATCACAACCACAAGGGATCGAACGGCGAGGTGTACGACCAGAACGGAATGACGGCGGCGCACCGTACGATTCCGCTGAACTCAGTAGTGCGAGTGACCAACGAGACGACGCAGCACCAGGTCATCGTGCGCATCACGGACCGCGGGCCATTCGTGGACAACCGCATCATCGACCTGTCGCTGGCGGCGGCCAAGGCGGTGGATGTGTGGCAGCCGGGGACGGCGATGGTGAAGGTGGAGGTGCTGTCGTCGCCAGCGCCGATACAGGAGGGCGGGCGGTGGTGCGTGCAGATTGGGGCGTTCCAGAGCGAAGACGAGGCCCGCAGACTGAAAGAAAAATTGCAGGACCGGTACTCGACGGCCAAGGTGGTGCAGTTCACCGGGCCGACGGGCGAGTGGGTGAGGATACGTCCGGCGGGCGACGATAAGAAGCAGGCGCAGGAAGTGGCGGCGAAGACACACGTCAAAGAGGGCGGCGTGTTTTTGGTGAGGCTGGATTGAAGCGGGTAATTAGTAATTGGTAATTAGCAATTAGCAGTAAGGCAAAAACCGGATGGCTCGACGAGTCCTGCTGCTGGCATAGATTCGGTAACACCGAAACTCTATGCAGTACGTTGTCGCACGCGGTGGCGGGATTTTCGCTATTCTGGTGAGCACCCTGAATCGCGTAATTCGCAAACATGCCGACAAAATCCAGCGCAACCTCTCGCAAGATGACGCCGCTTACCACCCGCTTTGATCATGCGCTGCTGTTTGCGGCGCAGGTGCATCGCAACCAGGAACGCAAGAAGAGCGGGATTCCTTATATATCGCACCTGCTGGGCGTGGCGGCGATTGTGCTCGACTATGGCGGCGACGAGGACATGGGCATTGCCGCGCTGTTGCACGACGCCGCCGAAGACCACGGCGGGAAGCCGATGCTGGCGGCAATTGAGCAGCTGTTTGGCGCGCGGGTGGCGAGGATCGTGGACGGCTGCACGGACTCGTACGGCGACGAGGGCAAGAAGAAACCGAAGTGGTATCCGCGGAAGCTGCGGTATATCCGGCGGGTGCGGCACGAAGACTGGGAGACGCGGTTCGTGTCGGCCGCTGACAAGCTGTATAACGCGCGGGCCGTACTGCGGGATGTGCGACAGTCGGGAGACTCGGCGTTCGAACCGTTTTCGGCTCCCAAGGCGAAGGTGCTGTGGTATTACCGCTCGCTGGTGCGTGAGTACCGGGCCGGGGGCGTGACGCACCTGCTGAAGCCGCTGCTGGACGACTACGATCGCGTGGTGACGGAACTGGAGCATCTGTCCGGCCTGCTGGCCACTCCGGTCAGGGTGAAGCGCAATGGCAAGCTGAAGCTCAAGAAGAAATAGCGACCGAAGCGACTCGCGAGCGCAGACGGCATCCAACGTGAAACATGACGGAGTTTGAGCAGATCAGCGAGTTGCTGAAGACCGCGAAGACCATCGCCGTGGTGGGGCTCAGCGATAATCCAATGCGCGTCAGCTATGACGTGTCGGAGTACATGCAGTCGCAGGGGTATCGGATTGTGCCGGTGAATCCGACGATTGCGGAGTCGCTGGGCGAAAAGGCGTATCCCACGCTGTCAGAGGTGCCGGAGAAGATCGACATCGTGAATGTGTTCCGGCGTCCGCAGTTTGTGCCGGAGGTGGTGGAGGAGGCGATCCGGCTGAAGGTCCCGGCAATCTGGCTCCAAGAAGGCGTGGTACACGAAGCGGCGGCGCAGAAGGCGCGGGACGCGGGAATTTTTGTGGTGATGGACCGGTGCATCTTGAAGGAGCACTCGAGAAGGCTCGGGAGCGCGTGACGCGGAAAGATGCCGGTAAGAGTCGTTTACGAGACGCGATAAATTTGATTGATTTAGTAATCCTTTCGGGGTACAGTTCTCTCCGCTCTGGTGCTAGCCAAGCTGGCACGAATACGCCACTTTAGCGCTGTCGAACAGTCACAGGGCAAACCAAATTAAAAACAAGGAGAGGACAGATTATGGCCGTACTCTGGATCACAGCGATAAACAATTCGCACAAAATGGTGCACCCCTATGTGGACCCGTTGAAGGCTGCGCTCGACCCGGCGGGTGCTGCAGCCTGGGTGAAAGAAAGCAACCAACACACTTACTACATGTGGACAGATGCCAAAGGCGCGGAAAGCCATCAGGGAAAAATCAAAGGCGGGAAAGATTGGGGCACTGACCAAGTGGAGATCGCCCCGGGAACGAACTGGACGGACGTGGAGGAGTGCGCGGTTCCCTGGTCGAGTTCCCGTAACTACCGCTACCTCAAGGGGCCCAAGGGGACGGTTCGAATGACGACTGGTCAGTCCGGGTCCGGCAGCGGCAAGGACGTGTTGATGGTGTTCGACAACGACACCGGGCTCATGCTGTCGAATAGTTTCGTCATCGGTAAGACCGGAAGCGGATCGATGGACATTGGCCTGGCCATCACGGATGCCGGCGTAACCTTCCAATATCTGGGGTCGAGCGACAATCTGCCGGGAATCGTGAATACCTTCACGGAGGGAATCACGTTGCTGACGCCGATCATTACGGCCGCAATCGCAGCCGGAGCAGCCTCATAAACAGGTCGGCGGTCGCTAGCGGGTGGACTTCGCCATGAATGGGATGGAAATTCGCTAGCTTCTGTTTGTCCTTCTTACCTTCTTAATCTCTTCCAGGCGCGCTTTTATGCGCTTTTCGATGCCCTCCTCTGTCGGGTTGTAGTAGACACGGTCTTTCAGGTTGTCGGGCAGGCACTGCATGTCGGCGACTTTGGCTTCGAGATCGTGAGCGTATTGATAGCCCGCGCCGTAGCCGACATCTTTCATGAGACGCATGGATGCGTTGCGCAAGTGCAGCGGGACGGGGTCTTGCACGGTCTGCTCGACGTCTCGCTGGACGGCTCCGTAGGCGGTGTAGAGGGCGTTCGACTTTGGGCGCGGCACACAGGTAGACCACCGCTTGCGCCAGACGCGAGATTGCCTTCGGGCATGCCGAGGAAGTCGACGGCGTCGCGGGCCGCCAAGCGTGATGTTGAGCGCGTTGGGATCGGCAAGGCCGATGTCCTCCGACGCCATGCGGACGATGCGACGCGCGATGTAGAGTCCGTCTTCCCCGGCCTCGAGCATGCGAGCCAGCCAGTAGAGCGCAGCGTCAGGATCGCTGTTGCGCACGCTCTTGTGCAGCGCCGAGATGAGGTTGTAGTGCTCTTCACCGGACTTGTCGTACATGAGGACGCGCTTTTGCAGGGCGTCTGTGGCGATGGCTTCGTTGATGCGACGGTCTTCTTTGTCTTTTTCCTGGGCGAGCGCGGCGGCGACTTCGAGGGCGTTGTAGGCGCTGCGAGCGTCTCCGCTAGAGTAGGCTGCGATTTTCTTGAGCGCGTCTTCGTCGGCTGTGAGGCCGAGTGCGCCAAGACCGCGCTCTTTGTCGGCCAGCGCACGTTCCAACAGGGCGACGATTTGTTCTTCGGTGAGCGCTTTAAGGATGTACACCCGGCTGCGCGAGAGCAGGGCGGAGATGATCTCGAAGGATGGGTTTTCGGTGGTGGCGCCGATGAGGCGGATGCTGCCCTTCTCGACGTAGGGGAGGAAGGCGTCTTGCTGCGCCTTGTTGAAGCGGTGCACTTCGTCGACGAAAACGATGGTGCGGGTGCCGTACTGGCGGGCGCGCTCGGCGTCGGCCATGACCTGCTTGATTTCTTTGATGCCGGCAAGCACGGCAGAGAACTCGATGAACTCGGCGTGGGTCATCCCGGCGATGATCTTGGCGAGAGTGGTCTTGCCAACGCCGGGAGGTCCCCAGAAGATGAGCGAGCCGGTGTCGTCTCGCTCGATCTGGACGCGGAGGGATTTGCCGGGGCCGAGGATGTGCTCCTGTCCGACAAACTCATCGAGAGTGCGGGGGCGCATGCGCTCGGCGAGGGGGCGCGATTTGTCGCTTGCCCGGTCGGGCTGCGGAATGTTCTGAAATAGGCTCATGGCTTCCACCACCGCAGAGAAAAGCAGAGACTGCGCGCCCGATTGCAAGAGCCAAGAATCGCGGATGTTCAGACCTCTAAAGCGTGGTGCCTAGTCATGCCAACGATTCACCCGTATCTTCCAACGACGGACCTCCCATATTTTCTCGATCAATCGCTTGGCAAGTTCCTCTTGATTTGCATTCGCGGGCGTCAAAGGGTACCTAAGTTCATACAGTGGACACCCAATAGCGGACTTTCCGCGCACGGCGAATCCGATCTCGAGTAGATCCTTAACTAAGCTTTCCTTGTCCGTTTCGGCAACCACAACAATTGGTCCAGGATCCGGGAGACCAAGCAATCGCTGAGAAGATCCCTTACTATCCTGCTGATCCTTCCAAAAATGCGCAAGGTGGCGCAAGATTAAAGTCCGACCGTAACGGCGCTGACCGGTCGGCGAGTTTCCCGCCTTCCGCTCGCTTCTTTTACAAATGATGAAAGTGTCCACCAGCAGATACTCGTAGGGGCCACGTTTTGCGATTTCTTCTCGGCCGAAATCGATGACTTTCTTGTGCGGCCGCTGAGTTCCGTACAGGCTCTCATACCCCTTCTTTGTGAGCGGCAAGATGATGCTCAACGCAACCGGTATACGCAAGTCGGTTCTCATCAAATACATAAACGCCCATGGGCTGAGTGAGAACCAATTTTCATATAGCTGTCGGCGCCTGTCGCGGTCTAAGTCCGGGTTGGCCTCACCGAGAAAATATTCAGATTCATCGATGTAGGGCTTCAGCTCGTGAAGGGAGTCAACCAAACAAAAGCGATACGGCGAATCTTTTTCTGGCTCAGGTGGCACATACACCAAGAACTCTGACGCGCCGAGAACACCAGGATGTCGCTTCCGCCACGGCCAGAAACCGCGAATCAAGATCCATCGAATCACCACCAGAGCTGTGATGCTTCCAAAGAACCACGCAAGTACGAGGCTTATCTCACCTGCAACATCTGAGGCACTATGCCAGTAAGCTGCAGCGAAAGTTGCCACTGCACCCAGAATAGTGGCTGTTCGGCTGAGTGATGGCCCCTCGCCATAACGAATCCACCAAAGGTATATCCGCTTCAGAGCATGCAACATTCAGCTACGGGCACCTCGGTTTGAACCGTCGCATCAGATTACTTCAGACCCTCAATCGCGGTAAACCTGTGTCTGGTTGCGGTTAGATGTTCGCTGTATAGCCACTTCGTAAAGCATTACTGAGGCCGCAACGGCAGCGTTCAAAGACTCAACACACGGCGATTGCGGGATGGCGACGATTTCGTCGGCCTGGGCGAGGACTTCGCGAGACAGGCCGGCGCCTTCGTTGCCGACGATCAGCGCAACCGGCACGCGCAAATCTACGTCGGCAATCATCGTGCCCTTGTGCGAGGAGGTCGCCAGCACCCGAATACCTCGCGCCTTCGCATCTTGTAGTGCCTTGGCGAGCTCCACCTTTACTGCGGGCAGGCGAAACAGCGAGCCAGCCGAGGCGCGCACGGCCTTCCAGTTCCAGGGGCTGACGGTGCGCTCGGCCAGCAACAGGCCAGTGGCGCCAAAGGCCTCGCCCGAGCGCGCGATGGTGCCGAGGTTGCCCGGGTCTTGTAATGCAGCGGCGATCACGACCAATGCCGGTTCGGGAGCGAACGCATCGTTGAGAGCGTGCTGCTTCACCTTCACCAGGGCCGCGACGCCCTGCGGTGTTTCTGTGGGAACCGCGCCGGCGAACACGTCGTCTGGTAACAGCAAGGTTTCCGTATGGGAGGAGAGTTGCGGCAGGAGTTTGTGCGCGCGGTCGCGGGCCGACTCGCTGAAGAAGACGGTTTGCAGGCGCAATCCGGCGCGGATGGCCTCTTCCAGCAGATGCATGCCCTCAATGGCGACCTCGCCGTTGAGGTTGGGCGCAGCCTCATGGAAGGCGCGGCGAAGCTCTTTCACGCGCGCATTCTGGCGGCTCACAACGCTCCGCAGGCGATCATAGTAGTTCGACTGGTCTGACATCTGGCTCAGGATTCAGGCGTCTATCGTACACTGCAGCGCAGGCTGCAAGCGTCAGCGTACGTCGTCATGTTAATCTTCTGTTTTACATTCATAGGAGCCGCACTTCAGCGCACGCTCCACATCCTTATTTCGTAAAGAGGCTCAGGTTGCGTCCAGAAATCATCAGGATCAACGCCGATCACCCGGAAGCGTCGCAGGTGTCCTACGTCGCGGAAAAGATCCGCGCCGGCGCAGTAGTGGGAATGCCCACCGACACCTTCTACGGGCTGGCTGCCGACCCGTTTAACCTGCACGCGGTTGATCGCATCTACGAGATCAAGACACGCTCGCGGCACAAACCTTTGTCGCTGCTGATCGAGTCGGTAGAGCAGGCTTCGGAGCTGGCGTGGCCTGTGCCGGAGACGTTTTTCCTGCTGGCGCGGCGCTTTTGGCCGGGACCACTCACCATCATCGTCAGGGCCGATCCCAAGCTGCCGCTGAAGGTGACGGCCAACACGGGCAACGTGGCGCTGCGGGTGCCGTCGGCGGAAGTTCCGCTGGCGATTGTGCGGGCGTTTGGTTCGCCGATCACGGCGACTTCGGCCAACCTGCACGGCGCTTCGGAGTGCACCAACGCGCATGAAGTGCGCGACCAGTTGGGCGATTGCCTGCCGCTGATCGTGGACGGCGGAGATTCCCCGCGCGATATGCCTTCCACCATTGTCGATCTGACCAGCGAAGACGGCTCGTGGCGGTTGCTGCGGCGAGGAGCAATTCCGGCCGAGCAGATCGTCGAGTTGCTGGGCCAGGAGTAGTCGCCACGGGGCGCGGCCGGTCACAATCGTCTTCTTATCTATGGATCGCCGGGTCTGTCGTCTTGGCAATCGTCGCCTTGCTGCTCGTGATTGCCGCTCAGGTCATGCACCAGGCCAGCCTCGATCAGGATCGCCCAGCGGACGCCATCGTGGTCTTCGGCGCCGCGGAGTATGTGGGGCATCCGTCGCCGGTGTTTCGCGCGCGGCTCGATCACGCCCGTGAGTTGTTCGAGCGCGGCCTGGCACCGCTCATCATAACGACCGGTGGCGCGGGCAATGACCCGAAGTTCAGCGAAGGCCAGGTGGGCCGCGACTACCTGTCAAAGCACGGCGTTCCGGACGTGAACCTCATCGCTGAGACCCAGGGAACCGACACCGAGCACTCGGCGCGGCGGGTGGCGGTGATCATGGACGCCAATAATCTGAAGACGGCGCTTCTGGTGAGCGATGCCTACCATCTCTACCGCGCGAGGAGAATGATGGAACGCGAAGGCATTGTGGTGTACACGTCGCCGCGGCCGGAATCGATTCCGAAAACCCTGTGGGGGCGGTGGATTGCCGCGATGCGAGAAGCGGCGAGCTACTTGCTGTATCGGCTGCATATGACGTAGGCAGCGCTTAGCTCTTGGCTCTGGTCTTTCTTGGCTCTTGGCTAATCGTGGTTCGTTTTCATCTGTCGCTTTTCCCCGTTCGCGAGGGAATCTTTTCACCACAGAGACACAGAGGCACAGAGGCACTGAGAAATTCAGGGCATAGAACCTGTGATTGATGCCT
>CAVVTL010000039.1:0-237616 GCA_963751155.1 uncultured Acidobacteriaceae bacterium
ATTTTTCAGCAATTTACGTAGTCATTCCACGGCGGTCGAATCACGTCGAGGCCCATTAGCAGCTCAGACGATTCGGGACCGGGAAAATGTCTCCGGCATCGGCGCGTCCCTCGCCGTTTCTGTGACGGACACGCATCCAGCTGAATGCCCGGGCGCACTGAGTTGGAGTTGTGTCGGAGTTAGCGTGGCAGCACAACTCCTGAATCAGATTGTTAGTGACTCCAACCTAGCAGGCGGGGCTGGCGGTGGAGTGACGACTATCGTTCGCACGATGTTCTTCGAATGTTGCCACCATCCGCAAAAGTCCGTTCCGCCAATACCCTGAATTTGCAGCGCGCGCCAATCGGTTTCGCGGATGTTCGACGGCTCAGATGCCAGATCATCTTCCGTGCGGCGCGCGTCTGCTTTTCCGAACCAGCCGCCCTGCAAATCAAGTTCCATGACTTCAACAGACCGGGTGTCGGCCCGCAGCCCAACGTGCAGCGCTTTCAAAGCGCTCTCCTTTGCGCTCCAAACGAGAGACACCAGCAACGGTCGTTCTGCGCAAGTGGTTTGAGCGATGAGTCGTTGCTCGCTCTCCGTGAAGTAATCGGCGATGAAAGCATCACTCCGAGTCTCAATCAACTCCAGATCACAACCAAGCTTTAGATCGCCGAGAGCGACGGCGCAGAGGGCAAACCCGCCACGATGGCTGATGGAAATCGTGACCGTCTCCGTTTGATCGCGAAGCGTCACTTCGGGTTGGCCAGTTGAACCTGGAATGATTTCGATTTTCTTGAGGGATAGAAGATCGCTGGGCAATCGCAGGCTGGCGACGACAGCGCATTTTGCAGTCCATCGCCCCAACCGCCAATCAGCGCGGCGCTTAGCAAATCGAAAGCTGCTCAGACGAGCCGCTTCACTCTCGCAAAGCCAATCGTCAGTTGCCGGCAAATCGGCTTCGGACTGCTGCAGCCAATAAACATCCATCACGAGACCAGTATGGGACCGGCCACTTCGACGGGTTCCGGCGCCATGACCGATTTCTTTCCTGATGATTTACCGGAATGCAATTCTTGGTCGCGCAAAGTGCCGCATTCCACGGCGTGGATGAGATAGGGCCGATGGTTCGCGGGTGGAAGAATGTAATTCAACGCACCCGCCTCAAGGGCGCGATGGACGCTGTGCACGCGATCGAAGTCCTCGGCCATTTTCCCTAGTTTCTCGGAGTGCGCGACTTTGGAGAGTTGGTCCTCCTGGGCTCGCCAGCGGTTCTTCCCTAGTCCGTCCGCCTTGGACATTGCCTTATTCATCGCCTCGATCAAGGCGAGTATCGGCGGGTCCTGGCTTCGACATTGCCAGCAAGAACCACGGCTTCTGCCGGTGCCCCACCAATGACTGAGGCGAACCTGCCCTCTAACGCGGCGACTTCGAGATTCTCGCTCAGTGAGCGCGAGGAAACGACACAGCGGTTGACGATTGCCACCCTTTGAAATTCCCGCTCCATCACCAATCCGATCGATAAAGAATGGCAGAACGGCAGTTAAGTTCGTCACACAGATACGCTCTGCAATGCTTGCAATGGCTCTGCGTCAACGTTGTCGGGAAGCGTCACGGTGCGATAACCAGTCAACTGCAAGTATCGGTTGCCCTGGGTATCCACAACTTCCGCATCGAATTTTTCTCCTGCCATGTCTGGAGTGACGACCGCAAACAGTGGCCCAACGGCAAGTTCGGGAGCACGCGACCAACTAAGGTGATGAACATAGCGCGGCAGCCCCATGCGGTTATGTTCACTTATTTCCAGCAGGCCTGCCGTTTGGAAGCAAAGCTCAATGAGTCGCGGGCCAATTAGCGTGGGTCCTTGCGATGGGTTGTGATCGCCAGGCAAATCTTCCGACATCTGGCCAATGATCCGTTCCCGGTCCCGCCAAGCGTTGTCGAGGACCTGATACGCCGGACCGTGGAAGTAAATGCGATAAATTTGAGCGGCGTTGACGATGCCATCCGACGATAGCTGGAGTGTCATCCCGGAAGAGGCTGCTGGCGCCTGCTTCGTCACCCTAACCCGAGCGGTGAAGTGAAGGGTCTCCTGCGGTTGCAGTTGATGCGGGAGTGTCCGCCGTCCAACTAATCGGCAATCTGCAACCAACCCGTCTTCCTGCGGATAAAACTGAGCCTGGACAAACACCGTCCGCGGCTCGTCGCGGTAGAACTTAAACGGTGCCAGGAAGTTCACTTCTTCGATGGCCTCGATATGCCAGCCCGGATGCACGCAGAGAGCGGCTTCTGCGAACGCCTCGATCCCCATAACTCCAGGCAGCACAGGCGTGCCATCAATGCGGTGGTCGTACAAGAACGCTTGCGCCGCCGGATCAAGTGTCGTCTCCATCGTGAGACCACCGCTGAGCGTCATGCCGGTAATTCTGCCCACCATCGGTCCTTGGGCGGGGGACTGTTTGACGAGCACAGCGGCCAGCGCGTTGGCGTCCAGCCCGCCGGTCTCGTCCCACTCGTTCAACATGATGCCGAGGCGCTGCGCGACGACCAGTTCGCCACGGGTTTCTGCGCTGGTCAATTCACGACGAATCAACGGGATGCCCGCTTCAGGCGGCAGCATATCGATGCCTGCGACTTCCATCATCTTGGGGATCGAGCCGCGGGTTGCCATTCCGATGCCGCCCCACGCCGTCCAGTCAATCACGATTCCGCGCGTACCCGGCCGTGTCGAGCGGAAGCTTGACGTGATCTTGCACAATAAATCGTTGGCGGCGCTGTAGTCCGCCTGTCCTGCATTTCCGAAGCGACCGGCAATCGAACTGAAAGCCACCGTGGCACCGAGGGGCATGTCACCGATCGCGTGCAGCAGATTGAACCAGCCGTCGCTCTTGACGTCGAAGACCAGATCGAACTCGCGCTGGTCTTTGTCCGGCAGGAGGTGACTGCGCTCAATTCCCGCAGCGTGGAGAAGCACATCGACTCGCCCACTGCGTTGGCGCACCTGGTTGATAATATTGGTTACGCCGTCTGCATCAGTCAGGTCGATGCTGAAGTAGTAAGGCGTGCCGCCAGCCGCGCGGACTGCCTCGATCGCACTGTGCGCCGCTTGCGCGCGCTCCAAGGCTGCTAACTCTTTTTCAACCAACGCCGGGGTTGCACGCTCACCGCGCGCTTTCATGCGCTCGAATAGATCGCGCTTCAGACCATCCTTGTCGCTCACGAAGCGGGCAAGGTCAGGATTATTAGGATCGGGCGCCGGAACCAGATCCAGCAGGAAGAATGTTCCACCCGATGCAGCCGCTAGATCGGCAGTAATGGCCGACACGATACTTCCTGCCGCGCCAGTAATGACGAACACGCTGTCCTGGTCCAACGTCAAACCGTGCGGGCCGGTGGCAGACGGTTGCTCCTGTAATGTGATAGTCCAACGCAACGCATTCTTATAACCAATCTCGACTGCACCTGGATCACGCAGCGTTTCCTCGATGATCGTCTCGGCAACTTCCGAAACACCCCTTCCGACCTCGAAATCCACAGCTTTGACAGTGGCTTCCGAGCGTTCTCGCTTGTAGGCCTTGGTGAAGCCGACAACGGCTCCGCCGAGTGGAGCAACAGCTCCGGAGTCGTCGTAGCCGTGCAGTCCGCCGAGTCGCATGGCCGATACCAGGAAGGTACCGGGCCTCGCCACTTGCTCATAGAGAACACGCATTGTGACGTAAAGCGACTTGACCCGCACTCGCAAAGCGTCATGCCAAGTATCCAGATGCATGTCGCCGAGCGGGCCCTCGTCGTCGAGGGCGGGGAGCCAGTACGCTCCCTGGATCGGACCCACTGTGATCCAACTGTTTAGGCGCTCGGTCAGCGCGGTCGCGTCCAGCGCGGCATCGAGTGAAAGGACTTCAACACCCATCGATTGCAATCGCTGTGTCAGTACGTCGGCCACGCCCGCTTTGTCAGGCATTATGACCACACGGCTACCTTGGCCTAGCGCCACGCCCGTCGGTTTGCAAATGTTCAGCGGCGGCCGCAGGTTGGGAACCGGGACCCGACGCGGAATGCGATTGGCTGCATCAAAGCTGGCTAAAGGTGGGCGAGGACGTGCATCCGGCTTCGCAACCGCAGATACCGCGGCCGTCGCGGGAGCAAGTGCATCCGTTGTTAGCGGCGAGTTCTGTTTGTCGCGTGCGAACTGGATGACATGGGCCAGCGTGGGGAAATCGCGCAATTTAAGGTTTTCCTCGCGTGGAATGTTGTAGGCCGCCCGCACCGATGCGAACATCTCGGCCTGTTTGACCGTGTCGACTCCGAGGTCGGCTTCCAGATCGAGGTCTACGTCCAGCATGTCTTTTGGATATCCCGTCTTCTCGGCGACAATCTCCAACACTTTTTCTTTGATAGCGTCGTCCGTTGCCATTTGAACCGAGGCGAAAGGCGCTGCCGTGACAGCCGGTTCAACCGTCGCAGGCGCGGCCGGAGTTGCCACTGCCAAGTCGGGTCGACCCTCGTATACAAAGCGGATGACGTGAGCGAGCGTCGGGTAGTCCCGCAGCTTGCGGTTCTCATCGCGCGGAATGTTGTAAATCTCGCGGATCGCGGCAAACATCTCCGCCTGCTTGACCGTGTCAACCCCGAGATCGGCTTCCAGATCCAGATCAAGGTCCAGCATGTCCTTCGGATAGCCGGTTTTGTCCACCATCAGATCCAGAATGCGTTCCTTCACCGACTCGCTCCCAACGTGTGGCTGAGCCGTTGGGACCGGCGCGGGGGCCATCACCCCTGCGGTATTCGATGGCGCGCTGGCGGCTGCCACGGCGACCATTGCGGGTTCGGACGCGGCTGCCGGGACAAGCTCCGGGCGGTTCTCGTATACGAAGCGGATGACGTGAGCAAGCGTTGGATAATCGCGCAACTTGCGGTTCTCATCGCGCGGAATGTTGTAAATCTCGCGGATCGCGGCAAACATCTCCGCCTGCTTGACGGTGTCAACCCCGAGGTCAGCTTCCAGATCCAGATCAAGGTCGAGCATATCTTTCGGATAGCCGGTTTTGTCCACCACCAGATCCAGAATGCGTTCCTTCACCGAGTCGCTCTCGGCCAATGAGCTGGGCCGTGCAACCGGTGTAGCTACTTCCGCAGGCACCGTTGGTTCAGCGACTGCTGCAGCGGTTTGCGGCGCAGACAATACGCCCGATGCGAGGTCGGGGCGACTGTCGTATACAAACCGGATCACGTGAGCGAGAGTGGGGAAATCGCGCAGTCTGCGGTTCTCGTCCCGCGGGATGCTGTATATCTCGCGAATGGCAGCGAACATTTCCGCCTGTTTGACGGTATCGACACCAAGATCGGCTTCGAGGTCGAGATCCAGGTCCAGCATGTCTCTGGGATATCCAGTCTTCTCGACTGCCAGATCCAGGAGGCGCTCTTTCACCGAGTCGCCAGCGGCGTCTGGTGCAGAGATAACACCAAGAGACGCTACGCCGAGTTCGCTGGTCCCCTTTTCCTCAGTCGGCACCACGGCGGTTGACGCTTCGACGGTACCATCCTTTCGGCGCTCGTTCACGAAGCGGATCACGTGCGCCAGTGTGGGGTAATCGCGTAGTTTGATCTGATCGTCGCGGGCAATGCCGTAGGCCTCGCGGATCGTCGCCATGACCTCCGCCTGCTTCACCGTATCGACGCCCAGGTCGGCTTCAAGATCGAGATCCAGATCGAGCATGTCGACGGGATAACCGGTTTTCTCGGCAACTAGTGCCAAGACCCGCTGTTTCACGGAACTGTCCGCCGAACTGGGAGCGGATTGCTTGACCTGAACTGCCGCGGCCACTTGAAACGTTGGCTCGACTTTCACCGCTTCGAGTATCGGAGGCGGAGTCGCCGGAATTGCGGCGACCACTGCTGGTTTTGGCTGTGGAAGGGGCACTTGAATCGTAGGAATTGGCGCCGCCGCCGTTTTGGCTTCCTTTGCGGCGCCCGCAGTGATTTCAGTGACACGGGCCGATGGCCCTTCATCGCGCACCCGCAGTGTACGATTTACTACTTCTAGGTCGGCGGGGCGTCCTGCCATCCTGGTTAGCCATGTATCCCATGTTGGCTGATCTACGACGCGATAAGCGTAGCCCAGGGCATTGGGGCTGCGATGAACTCCGTCCTTGGTCGGCACCCAGCGCAGCATGATCATGCTGATCTGAGAACCAAATCCGGCTCCCAAATGGAGCGCGTAGTGAACCGGGTACGCCCCTCCCTTCGACAAGTTCAGCGAACCCAACTCAGGATCGACTTCCTTGAAGTTGGCGACCGGCGGTAGCAGTCCAGTTTCCAGGGCCTTGACCGCCAGGACATCTTCGATTCCGGTGGCCATGGCGTGACCAGTCATGCCTTTGGTATTGGCGATCACGACTCGATCAGCGCTTTCGCCGAAAATGCGACGCAGTGCGTGGACCTCTGCGGAGGCGCTGCCGCCACGTGCCGGCGTGTAGGTTTCATGCGAAACGAAAACCATTTGGGGCGCTATCTGGTCGCGCGTCATACCGGTGCGCGCTTCGACTTGGGTGACCAGGTCGTCCATGATCTGCCCAATGTGCTGCACGTCGAGGCGTGTGCCATGAAACGCGCTATTGGCTGTCACCGTGCCGAGGACTTCGCATATCGGCTGGATTCCACGTTCACGAGCGCTATCCAGGCTCTCCACTACAAGTGACGCAGCACCCATGCCCATGATCAAGCCGTGCCGGCGGCGATCGAAGGGAACAGCGGCGTCTTCGACCTTTTCGTCGGTAGCAGCTGTCCCGCTGGCTAAAAAGCCGGCGCCCATCCATCCAATCAGGTGGTCTGAGGTGACGTCGTCCGCTGAGATGACGATCACGCGGCGGCACCGTCCGGCGCGGATCCAGTCCTGTGCCAGCGCCACGGCTTGGGCAGTCGTCGCACAGGCCGAGTTGATCTGCGTGTTGGGACCGCGCGCGCCGATGAGTTCGGCGAATTGCGAATGTCCCATCGCCAGTACCCTGAGCAGGAAGCGCCGGTCGAAAACGTAAGGGTTTGTCTCAATCTCGGCGCGCAGTTCCTCGATCTTGCAAACGACTTCCTGAGCCAGGGCCGAATGACCGTTCGTCCCTGCCACCGAGGCGATAATCTTCTCCAGCGAGGCCAAATGCTCGCGGCGGGCATGATCTTCGTAATAGCCCGACATGATGTCGGCAAAGGAATCACAGCCAGGGAAGGCGGAGCCGAAAATCACGCCAGTATCGTCGCGCATACCGTCTGGCAATCCCCAGCGGTCAGGCAACTGGGTGCCTTTGGTAGTGGTTTTGTAGCGCATGACCAGCGGGATGCCGGCATCGCGCAGAGCGTCGATTCCCGCCCCGATGGCCAGGCGAGTCACCCGGTCGAAGGCGGCGAGGTGATCGGAGGGAATGCCGAATTCCTTTTGCAGGTCAAAGGCACCTCCGCGGCCGGCCAGCTTGATGACGTCCGCAACGTCTTCAATGGTGTCGAACCTGGCCTCTCCGCTTGCGCTCTTCACCAGGCGCGTGATGCGTCTATCGAGCATGTCCTGGCGGAATTCCAAAGGTATCGGGGTGATGAACTGATCGCCGCGCAAGATGCGTTCGATGTTGCTATCGTCGAAAATGCGCTCGGTTCCCGGCAAGCCCAAAGCGGCACCTGTAATTGCCACCGGAATCTCACTCGAGTATCGCTTCTCACCGTGGTAAATCTCCGAGGCCCGGTCAAGCACCTCAGCCAACAAGTGACCAAGGGCGTTATAGGGATTGCCGTTTGGCGGCACGGAGACCGTTGCGGGCTTGTTCACGAGAGCCAATCGCGGCAGCAGCGCAGCTTCAGGCTCGGGCATCGTGGGTTTCGCAACGCTGGAATCAACAGCAGGACGGACGTCCGGTGTCTTGCTGGTCGCGGCCGAGGTCACCATGGGTGCGGCCTTTGCTACCGCGGATTCGACCGAGGCTGTCTCCGCAGCCGGTTTACAGCCCAGCCCCGCGGCATAAAGTCCACACAGCGCCTGATTGAAACTCACGACATCGCCGACTTTCGGATGATTGGTAAAGAACGTAGTCACATCGCCACGGTCGCCGAGCACTTCCTCGGCAAATCCCTGCAACGCTTTCTTCGGACCCACCTCGATGAAGATGCGCGCGCCCGCATCGTAGAGCGTGCGCAGTCCCTTCACAAACTGCACCGGGCAAGCGACCTGGCGGGCGAGAAGGTCCAGCATCTGCGGAACAACATTGGGGCCTGTGGGATAAAACTCGCCGGTGACGTTGGCGACCACGGGCACACGCGCTGATTGCATATGCAGGTGCGACAGCATTTCGCGCAGCGGCTCGCTGGCCGGAGCAACAATCGAAGTATGAAAGGCGTGGCTGACCGGCAGAGGCACTACGTTGTAGCCAGCCTGCAGGAAAATCTCCGTGGCCTGGTCAACGGCGTGGCTGGCGCCGCCGATCACCGACTGCTGCCCGCTGTTAATGTTGGCAATCACCACGTAGTCGTGAATGGTTTTCAGAATTCGCTCGACTTCGGCGAGCGGCGCGAATACCGCCGCCATTTTGCCTTTGTCGGCCACTGCGACCTGGGTCATGCCGCGGCCGCGAGCACTCACAGCCGCCAACGCGTTCTCAAAAGTAAGGGAGCCAGACGCAACCAGCGCGCCGTATTCGCCCAGGCTGTGTCCCATCGTCATGTCGGGGCGGATGCCGAACGCCGCCAGCATGCGGGTGAGCGCGAGGTCAATCGTCAGCACGGTGGGCTGAGTGATCTCGGTCTGGCGCAGATCTTCTTCCGCTTTGGCGACTGCGTCGGCGTCGGTTTGGTCAACGAAGATGTAGTCGGTCAGCGGCTTGCCGAGCAGCGGCGTCATGATGCGGTCGGCTTCGTCGAAAAGTTCGGCCACGATCGGTTCGGCGGCGCGAAGCGGCGCGAGCATGTTGACGTACTGTGAGCCTTGGCCGGTATACAGGAACGCCACTTTGCCCGGAGCGCCGTGTCCACGGAAGATGCCTTGTGAACGCAGCGCCTTCCAGATTGCAGCCTGGTTGGCATTTAGCGCCTTCAGCGCCTTCGCCGACTTGATCGCAAGATCGGCGGCGTCGGCGTAGTCGATCGCGATACGTTCGGTCGCAAGCAGATCCGAGTCGGCCGGCGCGACAGGAGACGGTGCGTCGCCTGCCGCAGCGGCCTTCTGGATCGAAGCTCAACCGCTCGATCAGTTCCGCCTCGGTGGCAGCTCCAACGACCAACGCACCGCGCAATGGCGGCTTGCGAGAGGTGCCGCCGGTAACGACAGTTGAAGTGCTTTTCGAATACATCGCCGCTTCCTGCGCGACAACCGCCGGAATTTCACCGACCGCGACCGATCGCTTTCCGTTGCCGTTCAACTGGCGCGGGAATGAACTCTTCCAGCACGACGTGGAAGTTGGTGCCGCCGAAACCAAACGCGCTGACGCCGGCCCGCCGCACCCCGCCAGCTGGCAGCTCCCACGGCTTCAGTTCGGTGTTGACATAGAGCGGGGAATGAGCGAAGTCGATATTCGGGTTGGGATGCTCGCAATGAACGCTGGGTGGCAAGCACGCTGTCGCGCAGCGCCAGGGCGGCTTTCAGCAATTCCGGCGGCACCAGCAGCCCCCTTCGAGATGGCCGATGTTCGACTTAACCGAGCCCAGTGCCACGGAGCCGATGGGAAGGATCGAAGCCGCCGAGCACATCGAGCCATGCTCTGCACTTCGACGACGTCACCGACACGGTCGAGGTGCCATGGCCTTCCATGAGCGTGCACGGTGTTCGAGCGACAATCCGGCATTCTGCCAGGCGCGCTCGATGGCCAGCTTCTGGCCGACCGGGTTGGGCGCGGTGATGCCCTTTCCCTTGCCATCGCTCGCGCCGCCGATACCGCGCAACACGGCGTAAATCTTGTCGCCGTCGCGCTCGGCATCGGCCAGGCGCTTCAACACAAAAATCGCAGCGCCTTCGCCCATGACGAAGCCATCGGCTCCCTCGGCATAGGGACGAGTGCCGCTGGCCGAGAGAGCTCCAATCTTGCAGAACTTCACGTAGGTTGAGGCGCCCATGTTGCGGTCGATGCCACCGGTGATCGCCACGTCGAAAGTCGTTCGCGATCAGACCCTCTGCCGCGGAACTGATCGCCGCCATCGCCGATGCGCATGCGGCATCCACGACGTAATTGGGGCCGTGGAAGTTGAAGACGTTGGCGATGCGGCCGGCGATGCAGTTCGCCAATTCGCCGGGCATGGTGTCTTCCGTAATGTCGGGAATGCGCTGGGCGATGCGATCGTGCAACTCGTGCGTGATCTCGCTCGCGGACCGCTTCGGGCAGCACAGCGAAGGCGGCGGACTGTGAGAGTTGGCTGGCGTATTCCGGAAAGTAAACGCGCAGTGCGGTGAGATAGTGCTTTTCCCCCGCCATGGCATTGCCGAGAATGACCGCCGTGCGGTCCGTATTCAGCGGCCGGCCGGGATAACCGAAATCCTCGAGCGCTTCGCGGGTGCAGGCGATGGCCCAGCGCTGCGCCTCATCCATGGCATCGACCACGCGAGGCGGGATGGGCAGCCGCCACTTGGCAGGCTCCCATTTCCAGTCTCGTACCCAGCCACCGATCTTCGAGTACGTCTTGTCCGGTGCGCTGTGATCGGAATCAAAGTACAGCGCCGGGTCCCAGCGTTCTGGCAAGACTTCGCTGATGCTATAACGGCCTTGGGTTACGTTTTGCCAGAACGCGGGTACGTCCATTGCATCTGGCAGGACGGCTCCTAACCCCACAATTGCAATCGCGCGATAAGCAGTCGATTCCATGGTGTGTCACTTCCTTCGAAGCGTATTCAGTTCCACACGTACAGGACGCCATCGGGCGCCCAGGAGAGTGACATTGAAGATGTTGGGTCTTGTTTCCTGCGCTGCGACGGGGACGAGTACATCACCCACGAAGGCCTAGCCGGATCTGGGCGGCCAATAACAGTACGACTTTAGAGGTAGCCGGGGACTAAGTCAGTGATGCCGGGGCACGGTGCGTGTGATTCGACGGCCTCCGAAGGTGTGACTTACGACACCGTGGGCTGTGAGTCACAACGGAAGAAATCGTCACTCAGTTTCGATCGAAACTTGCCATCAGTCCGTTGTCATCTCCGGCTTCGATTCCATGCCACAAATAAGGCAGGCATCTGGCTTGCTCAGGGGCGTCACCAGATGCCTGTCAAATTCCGAGTAACGACAAAACAATGTCAGGCGGAGAGCACTGCCTCCTTCGCCGTCTCCTTCACTGTGCGACCGAAGAGCACATCGGCGATGTAATCCATGTCCGCGATCAGCCCGGCCTGCGCGCGATGGACCGCGGGCAGTCCCAAGCTGGTTTCGAACGCGGCCATTTCCGAGTCACTCACGCCGCCTGCTCCGGTCACCCAGCGCAGACCTTCTTCGGCGACCTTGAGCGAGGCCTCTCGCGCGAAGATGCGGGCCAGCGCGGCCAAGGCGGTCGCGTCGAAGCGCGTATTGGCTTTTTCGTTGAGCCGGTTTTCCGCTGCGCGAGCGGCGCGGCGCGACAAGCTGCCCGCACACTCCGCATACGCAATCAACTCTCCCATGCGCAGCAGAATGTGCTGGAAGCGCGTCAGCCGGGCGACACGCGCCTTCTCCATCACCTCAGCCAGGGCGTGCATGGCAAGAGCCGCCATGTCGGCGCCAACATCGGGATGTTTGTCATGCAGGGCTTCCA
This sequence comes from uncultured Acidobacteriaceae bacterium, assembly GCA_963751155.1. GTDB lineage: Bacteria > Acidobacteriota > Terriglobia > Terriglobales > Acidobacteriaceae > DASRAA01. The sequence goes on from CAVVTL010000039.1 coordinate 11,722, forward strand.
TCAGGCGCGCTTGCTCGTGATAGTGCTGCCCGCGCGTTTTCAGATGCAATTGCCACCGGTCGCGACTGATCGTCATTTCCATGATCTCGGAAGTTCCTTCGTAGATCGTCGTGATGCGAACGTCGCGCTTGATCTTCTCCACCATGTACTCGTGGGTGTAGCCGTACCCGCCAAGCGCCTGGATGCTGGCTTCCGCTGCCGCATTGCCCGCTTCCGTCGCCATGTACTTGGCGATTGCGCCTTCGGTGTTCAAGCTTCCTTCGCCTGCGTCGATCCGCTCAGCGGTTTCTTCGATATAGGAGCGCGCGGCTTCGAGGTGGGCGACATGCGGGACCATCAACTTGTGGGTGTAACCCTGTTTTTCCGACAACGGCGAGCCGGCCTGGATGCGCTTGGTCGAGTACGGAATGGCGCGATCCATCGCAGACCAACCAGCTCCGAGACCAAACGCCGCCACCATCAGCCGCGTGTAACCGAACACCGCCTGTGCCTGCAAGAGTCCCTGTCCTTCCACCCCTCCGATCAGCCGGTCGGCGTCGACGTAGGTATCGGCAAAAGACAGAGCGGCCGTGTTGCTGAGGCGGATGCCGTGCTTGTTTTCCGGTTTGTCGTGAGCGAAGCCTTTCGCGCCTTTCTCCACGACGAACCAACTCGGCCCGCTCGGCGTATTTGCCAGGACCGTGTACAGGTCGGCGATGCCGCCATTGCTGATCCACTGCTTGCTGCCATTGATCTTGTATCCGATGACTTTGCCGTCCTGCATGACGCGGTCCGCCGTCGTCTTCAGTGAACCCAGGTCGCTGCCGGCTTCCGGCTCAGTGGCGCCGTAGGCAAACAACACGCCCTCTTCGGCGATGCGGCTCAGCCAGAGCTTCTTCTGCTCCGGCGTGGCGCCGACTGTGATCGGATCGCTTCCAAGAAATGTGGCAAATAAGGATGTGGCAATGCCAAGATCGATGCGGGCCATCTCTTCGCAAATGCAGTAGACATCGAACGTGCTTCCGCCCATGCCGCCGTACTCTTCGGGAATAAACAGCAGTTGAATGCCGAGTTGGTCGGGGTTGCACATGTAATGGACGATGTCCTCAGGGCACTCGTCCCGCTCGTCGAGTTCGATCAACATTTCGTCTGGCAGGCGTTTCTTGGCGAAGTCATGCAGCGACTTCAAGCTCAATTTCAGTGTCTTCTTGGTGATCATTGGCGGTGCCTCACTTTCAATAAAACCCACGTATGTATGACGGACTACTTACTTCAGCTCTCGAATCTTGTCGGTCAATTCCGGCAGAAACTCCAGCAGGTCGTCGACGATTCCGACGTCTGCCACCTGGAAGATTGGCGCCTTCGGATTCTTGTTGATGGCCACAATGAAGGGATTTCCCTTGAGCCCAGCCAAGTGCTGGAACGACCCGCTGATGCCGCATGCCATATAGACTTTGGGCTTCACGGTTTGCCCCGACGAACCCACTTGGCGGGACTTCTCCAACCACTTCGCATCGACGACCGGCCGTGAGCAACTCACGGCGGCGCCCATGGCATCCGCAAGTTCCTGCGCGATCGCCACGTTGTCTTTCTCCTGGATGCCGCGGCCAATCGAAACCAGAACCGCCTGCTTGCTGATATCAACATCTCCCGATTCGGCCACGACCGTTTCGAGGTAGCGACGACCCGCGCTCAACGCGCCTACCTCTGACGATTTGTCGATTACCTTCCCGTTGGCCGGGGCACTCTCGATCGGCTTGAACGCCCCTGGACGAATGTTGACCACGGCGCCGGAGGAGACATCACAGCGAACGTGGGTGCTGATCTGCCCGCCATATTCCTGGCGCACGACTTTGAGAAAAGCTCCGTCCAGACCTTCGATGGACACCACGTCGGACACGAACGCTGAATCCATTTTGATGGCAAGGCCCGGCGCAAGATCAACTCCGAAATGGTCGTGTGCGATCAGCAGGATGCTGTCGTGCGGCACAACCTTGGCCAGCGCTTTTCGGACCAGTTCAGCGTTGGGGTAGGCAAGCGATTCATCCGCGACTTTCCATACCTCGGCGTAGGTAGCAGTAAGCGCATTGCAAACGGCATCGAGGTCAGCCCCCCAACCGGTGACAACCGCCGTGGGAGACGCGGCGGGATCAATCTTTTTGGCCGCAGCCAACTAACTCGACCGAAGAGTCGTCGGCCACGCCACTCTTATGTTCGATGTAGGCGAAGATCCGTGCCATTACTTGAGCCCTCCCTTGGCTTTCAGCAAGCCAATCAGGTTGTCGATGATTTCTTCCCGGCTGCCCTGGAGAATTTCAGCGCCCTTGCCGGCTACAGGCACGAAGTAGTCCGTACGCTTCACCTTCGCCGCGGCGTCGCCCACCGAGTTCGGATCAAGCCCCAGGTCCGATGCGCCGTAAGTCGGAATTTCCACCGAAGCGACCTGCCGGATGCCGCGCATTCCGACATAGCGCGGTTCGTTGATGCCCGTCTGAATCGAGAGCACACACGGGAGATCGATTTCGTTCATCTCTTTGTTGCCGCCGGCGATTTCCCGGCTGACCTTCAGCTTCTTTCCGTCAAGAACCTCGATCGAGTTCACTAGCGACGCAAAGGGATAGTCGAGCAGTGACGCCAGCATTCCGCCCACCTGCGCGCCTCCGTCCTCAGCCTGCACCCCGGTCAAGATCAGGTCATACTTGTTCTTCTGCACGTAGGCTTTCAGAATTGTCTGCAATGCCTCGTCCGTCCGACCCGTTGAAAGCCTCGTCCGTGATCAGAACACCATGATTGGCGCCCATGGCCATCTCGCGGCGCAGGACCTCTTCGTCGTCTTCGCCTCCAACCGTGACGACCGTTACGTTGCCACCAGCCTTTGCGACCATCTGCAGCGCTTCTTCCACCGCGTAGTTGTCCCATTCATTCACGGAGTAGACAAGGTCGTCTCGTTCGATATCGTTACCGGCCCCGTTCAGCTCAATTTCGTTTTCTGCCGTGTCGGGTACTCTCCTGACGCAAACTAGAATCTCCACATTTGTTCTCCCAAGAATCTCTCTGGTTCTGACATTCCACTGCAGGGCGCGACCTTACAGCTCGCTCCGTCGAACTAGACCGGTGCCTCTTCTTGTCTGGTCTCCGCAATCTGCTCGTCAGCCACAACCTCATTCACGACTACGCGCGCGATCTGCTGGTCAACCAGTTCCGTCAAATCGATTGCCGTCATCTTGCCTTCCAGCCCTGCCACCTTGATCGCATCTTCCATGTTCACCATGCAGAACGGACAGGCCGTCACGATCACATTGGCTCCCGGCATCGGCTGCCATCCGGGCCCGCAGCACGCCGATTCTCTGTTCCTCTTTCGGCTCGTAGAACAGCATCAGCCCGCCGCCGCCGCAGCACAGCGCCCGGTCGCGCGACCTTGTCATCTCGACTCTCTTCAAGCCGGGAATCGCGTCCAGCACCTCGCGTGGGTCGTCGTACACTTGGTTGTGGCGGCCCGAGATAGCAGGGATCGTGGTAGGTGTAGACTTTGTCGCCGTCTTCAACCGGATTGAACTCGATTTTGCCCGGCCTTCACTTCGCGAGCGATGAACTGGCTGATGTGCTCCACCGGCGGCACATCTTTGTAGTCGTGCTTTAGCGCGTTGATAGGCGTGCGGATCGGAAGTGACGATGCGCTGCACGCCCGAGGCTTTGATGGCTTCGACGTTGTCGTCGCGCAGCGCCATGAAGAGCGTCTCTTCGCCGAAGCGTCGCACTTCATGACCGCTGTCTTTTTCGGCGGCGCCGAGAATCCCGAAGTTTGCTCCAACATGATCGAGAATCCTGGCGGTGGCGCGGCCAATCGACTGCATCCGGTCGTCGTAGGAGGTGATGCTATCGACGAAATACAAGGTGTCCGCGCCCGTGCTGCCGTTCAGAACAGGCACGGTACAGTTCTTCTGGAAGTCTGCGGCCTTCGTCCACTCGGCCCTCTTCTTCTCCATCTTCCCGTACGGATTGCCGCGGCTCTCCAGCGCCTTCAGCGGTTTCTGCAGCGACTTCGGCACGTTGCCGTCGTCCACCATGCCGCGCCGCAGATCGACGATCTTGTCGATGTACTCGATCAGCAGCGGGCATTCTTCTTCGCAAGCGCCGCAGGTCGTGCATGACCAGATTTCATCCTCGGAATAAATGCTGCCAATCAATGGCGTACCGTTGCCTACTGCGCCGACGACCGGATAATGCTGGAAGCTGTAATCTCTCGCCTTCGTCGTCAGGAAGCGAGGCGACAGCGGCCTGCCCACGGCATTCGCCGGACACTGATCTGAGCAGCGGCCGCAATCGGCACAGGAGTAGAAGTCCAGCATGTGCTTCCAGGTGAAATCCTCAAACGTCTTCACGCCGAACGACTTCACCTTGTCGAGGTCCACGCCCCACCGGACCGGCTTGACTGTGCCGCGATCCAACTTCGCGAAGTAGACATTGAAGAGCGATGTTTCGACGTGGAACTGAATTCCAAACGGCCGGTAGCAGAGCAGAAAGTAGAACGTCAGCACATCGACCAGATACGCGCCGCGGTACGTATTCCAGAGGGTCGCAGGAGAAACCGTTGACAGGGCGTTCTTCATCATCCACGGCAGTGATAGAAAGGCCAGGAATCCGACTGCCTGTCCCTGTTGGGCCTGCATGGAGGCTTTGCTGGCCTCGAACAAACTCTCCGACGCCATCAGCGTCGCAATCAGCGCCAGCAGAAATATCGCATCAGCCTTGTGGCCCCTGCCGTATCTTTCCGGCACCTCATAGCGCGCGGGCTTAAAAACGATGCGCCTCGTGGCGGCGATCACCATGCACAGGAAGACAATAGTGGCCGCGTAGTCTTTGACGATGCCGTAGGAGCGGCCCGCCATCTCCGAGAAGTGCGCGATCACGGTGTCGCCGGAGGTCCCCACGATCAAGAGAGAGAACGCCTGAAATGCCAGGATGAGAAACCCGGCGAAAATCAAAATGTGCATGCTCCCCGCGAATCTGAAGCGGGGATGCTTCCACTGGCCCAGCCAATACTTGAGCACCCGCTCCAACCGGACCAGCGGCCGATCGAAACGAACGTCGCGTTCGGCCCGGAAGAGAGGTGTCAGGCGCCTCGCGACAATATAGGCAAAGCACGCGAGGCCTATGAAGGCAACAACTGAAAACAGGACTGACCCTGGGATCGACCAGTAGGTCGCTTGCGCCGGTGACGGTATACCGTCCAACATGCGGACACTCTCTTCTGCAACAAGTCTTCTTCCACGTCAAGCTGAGAGCCCGCAGAGAATTCTTGTTCGTTATCCGATTCACGCTTATTCGCTGAAGCGGACGAGCACTTCGAGGAACTGGTGCAGCAGCATTTCCCTGCTCAGCAGCACACTCCAGCTTGCAGCGACACTCACTTGAGAAGTCGTTCGAACGACCACTTCGATCGAATGCGGTCAACTGCTGGGTCCCAGGCCAGTGGGGGTGCCTCCGCCATTTGCTGCCACATCTATCGGCCAAGGCGGGCGACCAATATCTATCTGTACGAGAATGATCGATGGCACGTCGCTATCGCTGCCCCGCTGACGTGGTTGATTATTGCTTCGCTGTAGGTGGACAGTCTGTGAGGCCCATCACAGCGCGCTCGTCAGCAGCGCACATCAGCGTGCGATTACACGAATGTTTCGTCGTCGAAAATGCAGAGCACTGCTTGTATCGCAGAAAGGTGTGAAATAAAAAGCAGCGCTCTCGCGCTGCTCTGACCTTTCGCAATTCGTGAACCGTGTTGTTTAGGCGTAGTCGATCGGATGACGCTCGAGCCAGTGCGCATCTCGAGCCGAGCCCATGTTCCTTGGCGGCGCCCTGAACCATGCTTGAGGTGAGGTCGCGGGTCTTCCAGGTGAAGCCCGCCAGGAATCCAATCGCGCTGCCCACGGTTCCCAGGACAATGCTCTTCGGAATGCGGCGACCACGATTGGAGGCGAGACACTGCAGCAGTCCGGCGCACGCTCCGATAGCGGCCAAGCCTAGTGATGCCCTCGCCTTCTGGGTCAAGACTTCGCCCAGAGGCTTGCCGTTAAGATACGCATCTCGACCGGTGCGCATTCCAGCTGCGCCTGAGTTAGCCAGTGATCGACCGTACCGCAAGTAAGTCTCGACCGCTCCATCCGATTGCATACCAGACTACTCCTTCGAAGGCTCTTCTTCGGAGTTTCGTCCTACTTGATTCTTACATACGACCGGGGCATCAACGATGTGACAGCCCGCACCATGCGTCGTGATTGCCGACACCGAGGGGAGTCAGTTGCCAGTCGCCGGCCCGGCGGACAGTGAAGCTAAGCCACAGGACCTGTGACCACCGTTACCGGCCGCGCTCTGCGTTATCCTTGCCTCATGCGGGTGACAGTCCAGTTTCTGGGAATGTTAAAGGAATTTGCCGGACACGACAGCGAGACCATCGACGCGCCAGAGGGCGCGTCACTGGGCAGCTTGTTTGACACCCTGCAGCAGCGCATTCCGCAACTGGCGGACTACCGCGGCGCGATAGCCTTGGCTGTGAATTACGAGTACTCCGGCCGAGACACGGCGCTGAACGACGGCGACGAGGTGGCTCTGATACCCCCAGTGAGCGGCGGCGCCCCGAGCCCGCGGCGAACGGCGAAGCGCCGCCGATACAAACCACCGACCACGCGGCACTCGTGCGGCAGCCGATCGACGGCGCGGCCATCGCGGCGGCGGTCAAGCAACCTGACGACGGCGCGGTGGTGGTGTTCGACGGCATCGTCCGCAACCAGACGAAGGGCCGGCAGCACGCTTGTATCTCGAGTACACCGCCTACGAACCGATGGCGCTCAAGCAGATGGAGCAACTGGCTGCGCAGGCGCTGGCCAACTTTGCCATCCGTGACGTCTGGCTGGTTCACCGGCTCGGGGCGGCTGGAAATCGGCGAAACCAGTGTGTATATCGCCGTGGCGTCGGCCCACCGCGCCGCGGCGTTTGAGGCCTGCCGCTGGGTCATCGACACGCTCAAGAAGACAGTGCCAATCTGGAAGAAGGAGTTCTTCGCCGACGGCGCGGTGTGGGCCGATGGCGAGCCGTTTCCCCCGGAAGTGCCAGTGGCGCGGCGGCGCGTCAAAGTAGCGCGATTCGGGTTAGAGTAGAGCGAATGTCCTTTTCCTCGCGGATGGTCTCTGGCCTCCTGAAGAACCCAAGCATTCTGGCTAAAGCCGGCGCATGGATGTGCCTGGCGGCGCTCTCTCTGGCGGCGGCCGCTCAGACCACGGTGCCACGCCCTCCCAACGCCGACAAGCCGGCGACACCGGCAGCGGTTCCGCATCCGCCGGACAAACAGCCGCCGCCTCCAGCGGAAGATGAGACCGAACACGACCATCCGGGTGAACGTTAAGCTGGTGAACGTATTCGCCACGGTCACCAACTCCAGCGGCGCGCCCGTATCGTCGTTGAAGCAGGACGACTTCCAGATCTTTGAAGACGGCAAGCCGCAGAAGATCGCAGTGTTTCAGCGCGAGTCCGAACTGCCGCTGTCGATCGTGATCGCCATCGATACCAGCCTCAGCACCCGCAACAGCCAGAAGCTGGAACTGGAATCGGCACGCCGCTTCGCGCACGCCATCCTTCGCCCGATCGACGGCATTTCGCTGTTTCAGTTCAGCGAGGTGGTCGACCAACTGACGCCGTTCACAGCCGACCTACGGGTCATCGATAAGGGCATCAGCCGCGTGCATAACGGCGCGGCGACGGCGTTGTACGACACGCTGTACCTGGGCGTCCGACGCGCTCCTCAACCGGCGCGGACGCAAGGTGATGGTCATCATCACCGACGGCGGCGACACCGTCAGCAAGACCAGCTACCAGCATGCCGTGCGCGAGGCGCAGCAAGCCGAGGTGATCCTGTACAGCATCATCATCGTGCCCATCGAGAGCAACGCCGGACGCGACATCGGCGGCGAACATGCCCTGATCCAGCTCTCCCGCGACACCGGCGGCAAGTACTTCTACGCCAGCTCACTCGACCAGCTCGATGCGGCCTTCCACCAGATCAGCGACGAATTGCGCACCCAGTACCTGATCGCCTACTATCCCAGCCAGCGGCTGTCGGATTCCGAATATCCGCCGCATCGAAATCAAGATCGATCCTGCCACCAAGGACTATCCCGACCCCTCCGCGCTGCAGGTGCGGCACCGCACCGGCTACTACACCATGCCGGCAAAGTAGCGCCGCTACTCCTGCGAGGCTGCGTGGTTCTTTGCTACACTGCGCTTTCGGCGTGATCACGCCGCGAGGCAATGATGCAGAATCCGATGCAACCGTCGATCCAGCTGACGAACTACCAACGATTACCGCGAGAACTACGCCAACAGCGTGCAGGTGCGGGTGAATGTGTGGGACTTCTTTCTGGTCTTCGGCACGCTGCAGCAGCAGGACGAAACCAAAGTGGAAGTCAGCAATTTTCAGGGCATCTACCTGAGCCCGCAGCAGGCCAAGGCGCTGTACACCATCCTGCAGCAGAACCTGGTGAACTACGAGACCACTTTCGGCGAGATCAAGCTGGACCCGCGCATGAATCCTGCCGGCGGACCGATCCACTAAGCCCATGGGCGGCGAGCTACCGCAATCGCGAGCGACTCGGGCCGCCCGATGCTTCCCCTGCCCGCGCGTCGCACAACGGCATGGGCCTCCGCGCGAGATCAGTTGCTGGCGTTCTCGCTGATCTTTACCGGCCTGTTCCTCCTGCACGCACCCCTGCTGCGCCTACCGTACTTCTGGGACGAGGCCGGCTACTTCATTCCGGCGGCGCGCGACATTCTTGCTGACCGGCTCGCTGATTCCACATACCACGCTTTCCAACGCTCACCCGCCGCTGGTGATGCTGTGGCTCGCCTTCTGGTGGAAGTTCAGCGGGTTCACGCCTGCGGTGACACGCATCGCGATGCTGCTGGTGGCGGCGTTCGCGCTGACTCGGCGTGTGGCGACTGGCGCGGCACGTTGCGAACGACGCCGTCGCGGCGGCGACCGTGATTTGCACCGCGCTCTACCCGGTGTTCTTCACGCAGAGCTCCATGGCGCACCTCGACATGATGGCGGCAGCACTCACGATCTGGGGCTTGGCGATGTATGTAGAGCAGCGGCCGATAGCGACGGTCGTGTTCCTGGCGCTGGCGCCGCTGGCGAAAGAGACCGCCATCATTACGCCGATGGCGCTGCTGGGCTGGGAAGTGCTGTGTCCGCTGCTCGGAGGCTCTCACGATCGCAGGTGAAGCCACTCTGCCTTCAGAAGCGCGACTGGGCTGCGAACGTTTTCGCTGCTGCTGTGTCTGGGTGCCGCTCGTGCTGTGGCTGAGTTATCACCATTACAAGACCGGCTACTTCCTCGGCAATCCGGAGTATCTGCGCTACAACCTGGGCGCCACGCTGACGCCGCTGCGGGTGGCGCTGGCCATGCTGATCCGCCTGTGGCACCTGCTGGGCTATCTGAACCTGTTCGTGCTGACGCTGATGACGCTCTACGCCATGTCGCTGCCCGCGTTGCTGGAGCGAGACGGCAGCGAGCGGCCGCGCATCGCGATTCCGGTGCAGATTGGTGTTCGCCGTGGTCATTGCTGGCGCACGTGGTGGCGCTCTCGGTGCTGGGCGGAGCGGTGCTGGCGCGGTACATGCTGCCGGTCTTGCCGCTGGTGATTTTGCTGTGCGTCTCGACGCTGCGCCGACGGGTGCGGCACTGGGCGTGGTACGTGGCGGCAGTGTGTGCGGCCTTTGTATTCGCGCTGGTCACGCCTGCCGCCGTATCGCGATCGCTCCTGAGGACACGCTGCTCTATCGCGATTACGTCGTCCACATAAGCAGGCGGAGACGGAGCTCGCTCGGCGATATCCACATGCCCGAGTGCTGACGGCGTGGCCTGCCTCGGATGAAATCACGCGTCCATTCCTGGGCTACGTCGCAGATCCATTGACCGTGGTACGGGTGGAGAACTTCTCCGACGCCGAGATGGAGCGGGCGGCGCAGGCCCCCGGCGAGTACGACGTTGTCTTTCTGTTCTCGACCAAGTGGCAGCCGCCGAATCCGTTGTGGAAGACGCTGCCCGTTCGGCGAGGCGCTGCAGAAGCGCTTCTTCGACTACCACGAAGACGTCACTCCAGAGCGGGCGGCGGCCATGCTGGGCGGGCGGATCGTCAGCTACCAGAACCGCAACAACGAGTGGGTGGCGATCATCGCGATCGAGCGGGTGGAAAATGCCCACTTCGTTCACCGCTGAGCCGCGTCAAGGCTCACCGCAGCTCAATCGAGCGACGGTTCTCACGAATGAAATGCCCTGTGCCTCTGCGGGGAAGCTTGCCCGGCGGACACGATGCCCTTGCGTTGCGCAATCTCCGCTTGCACACTGAGACCGTGGACTTCGTCATCCGTGATTACCGCGCTGCTGATTTCGATCTCCTGTGGCAGATCGACCAGGTCTGCTTTCCTCCCGGCATCGCCTACACGCAGATGGACCTCACGGGATTCGTCACCCGCCGCAAAGTCCATCACGCGCGTGGCGGAGTTTCGCGCACGACAGCGAGTTTGCAGGCGACGATCGCAGGCTTTGCCGTGGCACAGCCCATTCGCAACATTGGCAGGATCCTGACGCTCGATATTCTGCCGGAGGCCCGACGGTTTGGCCTGGGCTCGCGGCTTATGGAGGATTGCGAGCACGCGCCTGCGCGCTGCCGGGTGCCAGCAGGTCTTTCTGGAGACGGCTGTCAATAACGAGGCGGCGATCGGCCTGTATCGCAAGCTGGGATACCAGATACTCCGCACCCTGCCGCTCTACTACCCAACGCACGCGCTCGATGCGTACCTCATGGGCAAAGCAGCTGTGACTCGCCGGTCTGGTATCCTCGTGGCCATCGTATGAAAGTCGCGATCCAGGGCGAGTTAGGTTCGTTCAGTCACGAAGCTGCCGGCACGCATGCTGCCGCAGGCCACCGTGGTTCCCTGCGCGCGCTCGGCCGAGGTCTTCGACCGCGTCGAGAGCGGCAGCGGTGCAGGCCGCGGTCATTCCCATCGAGAATTCGCTGGCGGGTTCGGTGGCCGAGCACTTCGATCTGCTGCTGGCGCGCGAGGTCTTCATCCACGGCGAGATGCACCTGCGCATCCGCCACAACCTGATCGCACCGCCCGGAGTGAAGTTCGGCGACGTAAAGCGGGTTTTCTCGCATCCCGTGGCGCTCGACCAGTGCCGCAACTTCTTTCGCTCACACCCCGGCGTGCAAGCCGTGCCGTTCTACGACACCGCCGGCAGCGTCCGCCACGTCATCAGCGAGAAGCTGCGCGATGCCGCCGGCATCGCTGCCAAGCGCGCGGCCGCCGAATACGGCGGGCGCATTCTACTCTCCGGCATCGAAGACGACCAGCAGAACTACACCCGCTTCCTGCTGATCACCAAGCTCGAAAAAGATCGGCAAGCGACGCCAGACAAGAGCTTCCATCGCCTTTGCCCTGAAGAACGTGCCTGGCGTTTTGTTCAAGGCGCTCAGCGTGTTTGCCTTACGCGATATCAGCTTGAGCAAGATCGAGTCGCGACCCATGCGCGGACGGCCGTGGGAATACGTCTTTTTTGCCGATATTCTCCGTGGCGACGACGAGGCCGCCCGAAATGCTCTGCGTCACCTCGGAGAAATCGCCGAGTTCGTGAAGGTGCTGGGGGTGTATCCGGCGGCCAAGGCGCGGTAGCTGGTCGGGAATCGCAGCGCGACGTAGCTTCGAGAATTGCGATTCTCGTTCGCTTTTCGGGAATGACCTGCGCGACTGTGACGTACGAGGTTGTCGCCGCCCGTGCGCGTTGAGTACAATCCTCTGCGCTTTCAGAAATGCGGGCTTGATGTTGACCCTGACGATCGTCAAAGCCCGGCTAGTGACGATAAAGCATTGTGCACCAAACGCTAACCGGCGGGGAGACGGCGGCCTCCGAGCCCCGATTGGCCGGCGGATTGCGGCGGCTGAAACTTTTATAAACCGCCGCTCATCAAATCTTGAGTGTAAGAGACTCAAGGAGTCATATGTCACACGAAGACAATAAGATAGAAGCAATCGCACATAGCTACGCACCAACGATCCAGAGTTCCGAAACGACAGCGATGAGGCGCGGACTCTGCCCCTTTTCCCGGTCCGCGACACCGTCCTGTTTCCGCACGCCGTGCTGCCGTTGACCGTCGGGCGCGAGAGTTCGGTGCAGCTGATCAACTCTCTGGGCGACGACAAGACGATCATCGTGGTGGCGCAGCGCGAAGCGCGGGTGGACGCTCCGCAGCCGACTGACCTGTACTGCCGTCGGCAGCCTGGCCGTGGTGCACAAAGTCGTGCGCATGCCCAACCAGAGCCTGTTCGTGTTTGCCGAAGGCCTGGAGCGCGTGAAGGTCACCGAGTACACGCAGTTGAATCCGTTCATGCGGGCGACGGTCGAGACGATTCCCGAGATCAATGCGCCGCAGAATGCGCAGATTGAGGCCCTGCAGCGCAATGTGCTGACGCTGTTCCAGCAGATTGTCGCCGGCTCTCCCACATTGTCGGACGAGCTCTCGACGGTCGCCTCGAACATCGAAGACGCTGGCCGCATGGTGGACTTCATCGCATCCTCGCTGCCGTCGCTCTCGACGAAGGACAAGCAGGACGTGCTGGAGACGCCCGACGTGCAGGTGCGCCTCGACAAGATCAACCAGCACCTGGCGAAGGAGCTGGAAGTCCAGCAACTGCGCAACAAGATCCAGAGCGAAGTGCAGGACCGCGTGCAGCAGACGCAGCGCGAGTACTACCTGCGCGAGCAGATGAAGGCCATCCAGAAGGAATTGGGTGAGCAGGACGAGACCACCCGCGATTCCGAGGAACTGCGGCAGAAGATCGAGTCCGCCGGAATGCCCGACGACGTGAAGAAAGAGGCCCTGAAGGAACTGGGCCGGCTGGCGCGCATGTCGCCGATGGCCGCCGACTACGGACTCACGCGCAACTACATCGAGTGGCTGGCGGTGCTGCCGTGGCAGAAGTCCTCGGGCGTCGAAATCGACATCACCAAGGCCAAGGAGATTCTCGACTCCGATCACTACGATCTGGAGAAGGTGAAGAACCGGATTCTGGACTACCTTTCGGTTCGCCGTCTCAAGCCGAACATGAAGGGCCCGATCCTGTGCTTTGTCGGACCTCCGGGCGTGGGCAAAACCTCGCTGGGCAAGTCGATTGCGCGCTCGCTGGGACGCAAGTTCGTGCGCCTGTCGCTGGGCGGCGTGCACGATGAAGCGGAAATCCGCGGACATCGCCGCACGTACATCGGCGCGCTGCCGGGCCAGATCATGCAGGGCATCCGTCGCGCCGAGACCAACGATCCGGTGTTCATGCTCGACGAAATCGACAAGGTAGGCCGCGACTTCCGCGGCGATCCGGGCTCGGCGTTGCTGGAAGCGCTCGATCCGGAGCAGAACTTCAGCTTCCGCGATAACTACCTCGACGTGCCGTTCGATCTGTCGAAGGTGCTGTTCATCACGACGGCCAACCAGCTCGATCCGGTTGCCGAGCCGTTGCGCGATCGCATGGAGATCATCGAACTGCAGGGTTACACCGAAGAGGAAAAGGTACACATCGCATTCCAGTACCTGATCCCGCGGCAGATCGAAGAGAACGGCATCACGAAAGACCAGATCGAGTTTCCGGAAGAGACCGTGCGCTTCATCATCCGCCACTACACGCGCGAGGCGGGCGTGCGCAGCCTGGAACGCACCATCGGAACCATCTGCCGCAAGCAGGCGCGCCGCATTGCCGAAGGCAAGACCGACAAGCTGGTGGTGACGACCGAACTGGTGCAGCATCACCGACATGCTGGGCGGCATCAAGATCCGCACCGAAGGCGAAATCGCCGAGCGCACCAAGCGCACCGGCGTGGCCGTTGGGCTGGCCTGGACGCCGACAGGTGGCGACATCCTCTTCATCGAGGCCAACAAGATGAAGGGCAAGGGCGGCTTTACCATGACCGGCCAGCTCGGCGACGTGATGCGCGAGTCCATGCAGGCGGCGTTGACCTGGGTGCGCTCGAATGCCAAGGAGTTGGGGATTGACGAGGACTTCTTCGCCAATCACGACATTCACATTCACGTGCCGGCAGGAGCCATTCCGAAGGACGGTCCTTCGGCCGGCGTCACCATGGCGACCGCCTTGGTGTCGCTGCTGACGGAGCGCCGAGTGCGTCCGCTGACGGCGATGACCGGCGAGATCACGCTGAGCGGCAACGTGCTGCCCATCGGCGGCATCAAGGAGAAGACGCTGGCGGCCAAGCGCGCCGGAGTGAAGGACATCATTCTGCCCGAAGACAATCGTCAGAACGTGCAGGAAGACCTGACGCCCGAGCAACTCCAGGGACTGACCATGCATTACGTCAAGTCGATTCCCGAACTGCTGGAGATTGCTTTCCCGACAACTCCGGCCGAAGAAAAGCATGACGACGAGGTGCGCGAACAGGTGCTGACCGGAGCGCCCGCAGCGTAAGACAACCGCGCAACACCAACGAGGAGCCACCTCGAAACGGGTGGCTCTTTCTCTTTACGCGATGTCGACGGCGACGATGGTAATGTCGTCGCCCGCAACGCCTTGCGTCCAGGCGCTGACGGCCGCGCTGACGGAGCTGGCAAATCTCTTCCGCGCGTGCTCGACTCGCGACAGGATGTCTTTCACCCGCGAACTCACCGAATTCCTCGCCAGCTTTGTCTGCTTCGACGACGCCGTCGGTGTAGAGCAGAAAGCGGTCGCCGTTGCCGAGGCTCAGCGCGCAGCGACTCGTAACTGGCGAACGGCATGATGCCGAGAATCAGTCCGTTCTCCACCACATCGTGGACCTGCTGATCAGCGGCGCGGTAATGGAACAGAGGAGGATGCCCGGCGGCGCTGTAGCTGGCGGTTCCCTTCTCCAGGTCGAGAAAAAGGTAGGCTGCGGTCACGAACTGTCCCTGCAACTTTCCCGGCGAGAACGGAGTTCAGCCCGGTCATGACTTTGGCAGGATCGTCGGCGTGCCCGGCTTGGGCTGCGATCGCAACTTTTACCATCGATGCAACCAGCGCAGCCCCAATTCCGTGGCCGGAGACGTCGGCAATGAGCACGCCGACACGGCGGTCATCGACCACCAGAAAATCGTAAAAATCGCCCGCCACCTCCGACATCGGGACGTACTTCGCCGCCACCCGCAAGCCCTCCAGTTGCGGCATCGACTCCGGCAGAATCGACGTCTGGATGCGCCGCGCAATCTCCAGTTCCTTGCGAATGGCCGACAGCGCTTCTTCATTGCGCAGGCTACGCTGTGCCACCAGGTATCCCAGCGAGCACAGAAAGATGGCG
The DNA here is from genome assembly GCA_963751155.1 of uncultured Acidobacteriaceae bacterium. Classification (GTDB taxonomy): domain Bacteria; phylum Acidobacteriota; class Terriglobia; order Terriglobales; family Acidobacteriaceae; genus DASRAA01. Next base: position 27,069 of record CAVVTL010000039.1, read on the forward strand.
AAGCCGATAAACTCGAAGTCGGAATTGGCGCCGAAGGGCAGCAAGCCACGTATGTTGTTGTAGATGACGAACAGCCCCCAAATCAGCATCACGGTGCGCAGCGTCTTGAGTTCCGCCACGCTATCGGCCGGAACCGTATACAGGTAAACAATCACGGCCACGGTGAAGCTGACCACGAAGACGTTGTTCAACACGTAAAGCACGCGTACCGCAGCCTCGCTGGAATGGAGCGCGAGGAACGCCAGCGCCATCAGGACGTTGAGCGCGAGCAGGGACTTGGTCACCCAGTTTTGTTTCTTGGCCACCAGGCCCCAGCCGAAAAGGATGGCGGGGATCCCGATGGTGAAGGTGACGAGGCCAATCTGGAACTCGATGCTGCGGATGTCCACAAACAGGCGCGCCGACTGGGTCATCAGCAGGGCGCGGTATCCGTAGAGCAGCGCCAGCAGCCCGAACCAAAGGCGAACCCGGTCCTGGGTCTTGCGGCGCATCCATTGCACCAGCAGGGCCGCCAGCCCAATCGCCATCGCCACGATGGCGACCACGAGGCGCGCGGCGTCGGCGAGGAGGATACTGCGGAGCTGGGCGGCAGGATCGGGAATCATATTCATGTCAGGCGTAAGCACGGTTCAAGATATCTTGCGGCGCGAATCGGCGCAACGCAGCTCTACCCAGCACTCCGTCCCGCTTCGCGGGACTCCGTGCTGGGCTAGATTATTCCGCGCCTCCGGCGCTCACGATCGGAGCGTTAGTTTCAATCCGCATCGCGCGAGTTTCGTAATGCCGCGGCTCCGGCGCTCGCGATCGTCGCGTTAGTTTTAATCCGTTCCCATGCGTCGCGTCGCTACGCTGTGTCGGCGCGGCGGCCGGGCGCGGGAGTCGCTGACATTGCCTCCTTCTTCATGAGTTCGATCTCGGCTTTCAGCTTCTGGTTTTTCTGCTCGTGGTAATCACGAAGCTCGTGCCGCAGGCCGTTGATTTGCAAGCGCATCATCTGATAGGTCTCGTCGCGGAAAACACGGTAGGCGGCAGATCCGGGGCGAATGCCGGGAGGAGGCTCGGGGAGGGCGTCGGCGCGGCGGAGTTGCACTTCTTCTTCGGCCTTTCGCTGGACGGCGTCGGTGACGACGTCGATATCAGCGTCGGGCGGGAGACCGAGTTGTGTTTCAAAGTCGGGATATTCCTGGATGCGAGAGCTGGCGTCCCCACAATTGCCAACCGAGGATGAACCCAGGTTAGCGCCCAAAGAACGGGCGCGAACCTGGGGCACCGTCGCATCGTTGCGAAGCTGGGACACCGCGTCTTTACTCGCCGTCAACTGTGCGGCTTCCATCTGCTCAATGCGGCGGTTGGTGGAAGCGGCCAACTGGATGGCGTAGAGCAACTTGCCGGCGACGCGAGCGTCGAGCTGGCCGGCGGCGAGAGCCTGCGCGATGTCGCTGATGGCGGCGCGGATGGCGTAGGGATTGTCGAGCGACTGGATTTCGAGGCGGTAAGGCTGGTTATCGCGCAGGGCGCGGGCGCGACGCAGGCGTCGGGCGCGCTCCATGAGGTGGTAATAGCAGTATTTGCGGTCCCGTAGGGCGGGAGAGCCGCAGTACACGCCGTCAGCTTTGACGTGGCGACAGGATTCGGGTCGGGTCATGGTGTTCCTCTTGGTGACTGGTAACTCGCAATTAGTAATTGGTGATGGGCCGCTGTATCCCCCTTGCCCCATCTTGAAAACAAAGGGGTTATTGCGCGACTGGCTGTAAGTTCTAGCAAGTAATAGGGCTTACAGGCAAAGTACTCGAAACAAAAGGGTTACCGCGTACGGTTGATAAAGAACAAAGACCCTCGAGGCGGCCGCGAAACGGCGCGGCGCCGCGAGGGTCCGGATTGACATCAGCAGGAGAAATGGGAGAAGGAAATGGGGTCAAGAAAAATCGTGAGGGCGGGAAAACTTTAGTAACCCGTTCGTCCCGTTTTGGGAAGGCAGCCGCCTATCGCCGCATACCCACCTGGCCGGTGCGAACGACGCCGCTCCGCAGCTCTACAGCAATTCCTGAGTTGCTGTAACCGGTAGGGGAGCCGAGGGGCCGCCGGGTTAAAACCCGGCTCTCTTCAGAAGGCCATGCTGGACGCGGCGCTGAAGAGGTTGTTACGAAACGCTGCCGTGCCTCCGGCACTCCCGGGAATTCTCCCACTCTACCCAGCACTCCGTCTTCGGCTCCGTGCTGGGCTAAACTATGCCGCGCCTCCGGCGCTCACATTTGCCGCTTGTGTTCCACTCTACACAACCAGGGTCGCGTTTCGTCACAGCCTCTGAAGCGCCGCTCTACCCGGCCAGCCCGAAGGATACAGCGACCCTGAAACTGCTATAGAACATCAGGGCGATACCATGCGCGGCCTTACGGCCACGCCTAAAAGCCCGTCGGCGCTCCGCGCCTTTGGATTTGGTTGGCGGTGGCCGGTTTTCGGTGATCGTCAAAAGACACATACAAGCCCAGAACGAAGGCGGCTGGTGTCGGGCGCCCGGCACGCCGTTCGTAATCATGTGTACCCACCCTGTCCGCAGAGAACGCGGACAAGAATGGGGCACCCTACTCCGGTCGAGACGACGAGGTTAAGGGAGACAGGACGGCTTCTCATTTTGAGGAAGGGCGGGTCTGGATAGGCCCGCCGTTGTAAACAATCAGCTCCGGCTACGCCACAACGGTTGTCGGCGGTGGGGTCTCAAATGGGGTCAGCGTACCCGCGGCGAGCAGGGCTTGACGGCGCTGCACCTCCAGCTCCATAAGCTGTATTTGCAAACCAATCTTCTGAGCTTCGGCCTGCTCGCGTTCGAGTTTGATCTTGGCAGCTTCCTCAAGCTCGGGATCGAGGGCGCAACAATGCGCAAGTTCGGGATCGTACACCACGCCATCGGTCGGAACTGTCAGGACCGTCGGCTGCTCGGTGACCTCACCAACGGTAGGCAGGCCCTTCAGGGCCGCTTCGACGGCCTTCTGGTATTGGGATAGGGAGCAGCCCGATCTGAGCCGGCGTCAAGACGGCTGACACAAAGTTGCCGGCCGTCACCTGGAAGGTCACGGCGGTCACCTTCGTCGTGATTACATAAACATCGAGCACCTTCCTGACGAAGTAGGTCACGGCGTAGCAGATGTTGTTGTTGACCACGGTGCGCTGCGTGGTGGAAACGGTTTCCGTGTCTTCGTAACTGCTGATGGTGATGGACCGTTGCAGGTCGGTGTATTGCGAGGCCTGCTGGGCCAGGGACAGGAACTGGTTGGCGCTGGTTTGCGTGGAGAGATCAACAGCGGAACTGGAACCGGAAGAGCTGCTTTTGCCGCTGCTGGTCGAGGCGCCGCCGAGGCCAAACAGATTGAAGCCGCCTCCGCTCGATGAGCTGGAAGACTGGGATTCGTTGTTCAGAACTTGAATCAGTGCACTGGAGTCACTGGAGTTCTGTTGCTGGTAGAGCGCCGACACGAACTGGGAGAAGGTGGTTTGAACCGAGTAGCGTGCGGTTTCCGAGGTCGTGCGACGATACCGGTCGCTGTGGTACAGAGTCATCTTCTCGCCGGGCAGAAGCGTGAGGGTATAGGCCAACCCGCCGCGTTGCTTGGCCACCAAACAAAGGGTGTGGGTATAGGTCACTTTGATGGTGACGATACCCCGGCCAAAGTCGGCCACATTCGGTCCGGGTACGAGGTCTACAACAGACGTCTTGGTTTCGGTGAAGGTGATGCAATTCGGCCCGGTGCGCCATGGCGGATCGCATGGACTTTGACAGCAGGGGTCGCGTGCAGGGATGGTTACGGGTGTGGTCCCGTCGGAAGGGTCTAAAGCTCGGGTGGTTGCAGCAGACACGTTGTTCTCCTTTCTGACCGGAAATCGCGTTTTGGCTTCCGGCAGGGTGACACTTTACACCCGTTCAGGGACTGGAGCGCGTGAATATTTATCGTTGATATGGGACAGGAGGTAATTAGTAATTAGTAATTAGCAATTAGTTAAGAGCCGCACCGCGAGAGTCGGGATTGGGTGGGGCATGCGGTTGGCGGAGAGTACGTGAACCCTAAAGCGGATGAGGTGCCCGGCGATGAAAAACCCCACTCAAGGTCGCTTCGCGCCCTTGAATGGGGCACCCTGCGGAGTTAGGTGAGCCCAGGTTAGCGCCCAAAAGACGGGCGCGAACCTGGGGCACCGTCTGTTCTGTCGCGGTGGGCGGCGAGCGCCTCGTTTAGAACGGAGCGCAGGCCGTCGGCAAAGGCAGCGGGGCTCAATTCTGCGGCCACGCGGGCGAGGCTGTTGTCGCGAAACTGCTGCCAGAGCGACTCGTCCTGAAAGAGACGGACACAGATACTCGGCCATCTGGTCGCCATCGGCGGCGGCGAAGTATTCGGCGCCGTGGTTCCAGCGAAGTTGCCGGTCAATCACGGGAGAGACGACCATCGGCAAACCGTGTGCCGCAGCCTCATGCGCTTTGAAGGGAATTCCGGCGGCATAGCGCGTGGGCACGACGAAGACGCGCGCGCGGTTGTAGAGCGGCCGCAAGTCAGCCTGCGCGCCGAGAATCTGAAAGGCAGGATCGGAGATCTCGGGGCGGAGGAGTTCCGTGCCAAAGCCCGCCACCAGGAACACCGCGCCGGTTTCGCGATGAACCCGGGCCCACTGGTTGCGATAGAAGTCGCGGATGGAATCGGCATTGGGATTGTCAGAGCCATGGACGGCGCCGACGAAGAGGAAAGCGTCGCGTTGCTGGAAGGACGCGGGCGTCGGCGTGGCCGAGATAGCATGGCCGACGACGTGTACGGACTTCACGCCGGAGTCGAGCATTACCTGACGGTCAGCCTCGGAGACGACCACGACGACGTCGGCCAGGTTCGCCAACTCGACTTCCTCGTCGAGGCCGCTTGGATCGAGGGGGCTGGGCGGAGTGTCGGGCGCGCCGAGAAGTTCTTTGCGGGCGAGGGCGCGCGGGGCGAAGATGGCTTCCGCGTCGTACACGAATGCGAAGCGACGCGAGGAGAACACAGCCGGGAATTCCTGCACAAGGCGCTTCAGGTTGTGCGGCCGGCTGCTCCAAACGACGTCGGCGGAGGCCATGTATTCGTCAACCAGCTTCCGGCGGAAACGGCAGCCGTCGAAGACTTCGACTTCACGAGGCAAGTCTTCGTAACTATCGCCGATAAGAGGGAACGTTGAGGTGGAGCATACGACGTGGTGGCCCATGCGAGCCAGCTCGGTCACGATGTCGTTGCTGCGGGGAAAGCCTGCGCCCAGCGTGCGTTTGGGAATGCGGTCGTCAATGTAGACGATGCGCAGTCCGGGGGAATTCACGGCGATGCGAGCGGCACAAATGTTGGAGACGGCCGGCGGGTAATGCCCTTCGAGCGCACGCTCCCATTTCGCTTTGAACTTGACCTGGTGGGCCGCCATCTTCGCCGTGGCCAGATCGTTTCCGCCGGAGCTGGCGGATTCGTAGTGGCGAATGGTGGCGGTTGGCTCGTAGATGACACGCCAGCCGTTCTGCCAGAGGGTCATGCAGTAGTCGGTGTCTTCGTAATAGGCGGGCGCGAACTCTTCGCTGAATCCGCCGAGCTTCAGGAAGAGTTCCCGGGGCGTGACCAGGAAGACGCCGGAACAGTAGTCAACGGGACGGCGAAAGTTGTATTGCGGCAGGTCGGGGTCGTCGAGGCGGCCATAGCCGAGCGCACTGCCGTCAGACCAGATGATCGAGCCCGCCTCCTGTAGCGCTCCGTTGGAGAGCAGGATTTTGGCGCCGACGGCGCCGACGTTTTCGTGCTCGAAGTTCTGCAGCACGGCCGCCATGGCGCCGGGCGTGAGGAGAGCATCGTTGTTGAAGAAACAAAGGTATTGTCCGGTAGCGACGGCGGCGGCCTGCATACATGCCGGCCCGAAGCCGAGGTTCGTGGTGTTGCGAATGACCGTGGCTCCCTTGAAGCGTTCGAGCATCGCCAGGGTCGAGTCGGCGGATGCGTTGTCAACGACGATGAGTTCGAAGGGTACGCCGGCAAACTGCAGAACGGATTCCAGACTCAGGACCGTCAGGTGGGCCTTTTCTTTGGTCACGAGGATGAAGGTCACGACGGGAGAAGGTGCGGGCGGTACTTCGAGAACTTCGTGGGTGGAGAGGAGGTCATCCAGACGGCGCTGGCCGCGGGCGTTCCAGTCGGATTGGGCTTGCTGCAGTTGCGCGCGCTGGGCGATTTTTTTCCGGTCGAGAATTCGCAGCATGCACCAGTCGAGAATTCTCTGCTTGGTGGCGCTGGAGACGGGAAGGCGGGATACGACGAAGTGGACGACTCTCAGTCTGTCTTCCTGGCGGCTGCCGACGAGGGCGCGCCAGAGCGTGCGTGACCGCGAGATTTGCTTGGCCATCCACTGCCTGGCGGTGCGGCGTGTCAACAATCACTCCTCGGGGCAAAGCTTAGATTCTCGGCTCGGGCGACGCGGTCTTACGACCATGGAGCTTTCATTTCGTCAGGAGGCGCGCCCTTTAGCTGCACGGCCGCGGTGCCGCGGAAGACGCCGCCGACCGGAGCCCCCTTCGAAATCTGCTCGACGTTCTGAAATCCGACGTGCTGCAGCATGGCGATGCAGCAGGCAAAATTGGGGAACCAGAAACAGGTGGGATCGTGTTGCCGATTGTCGGCAGGCCCGCTGGTGATGCCGAAGGGATGAAATTCGGCCATCGGCTTGGCGGAGGTGTTGTCGCAGGTGGCGGTCTGCATCAGGACGGTCCCGGTGCATACCGACGCGATCTTTTGCAGGGCCAGGATCGGGTGCCGCAGGTGATACAGAGACCCCGAAGAACATCACCAGGTCGAAGGTGCCGAAGGTGTTGGGATTGAGGTCGTAAACATTGCCCATATAGGTACGAGCGCGCGAGCCCAGCGCCGCGCGGCAGATCTCGAACTTGCGCGCCATGGGAGGATAGTTCTCGAGCCCGATGATTTCGGCCGCGCCGCGCCGCTCGGCTTCGAAGGAAAAAAAGCCTTCCGCGTTGCCGATGTCGAGCACGCGCATGCCGGTCATGTCGGCGGGCAGGCCATAGTGGGGAAGCTTGTCGATCTCTGGGATCGCTCCAGCCGGGAGTGACGATTCCACCCGGCAGCTCGATACGATGGAACCAGTAAGGTTCTTCCGAAATCCGCACCGAGATCCATTCCCCAACGGGCAGCGATTTCGAAGCCGATTTGCGATTCCGGCGCCGTTCGGGCTGGCGCCTCGCGACCAAGCAACTTAGGCAATTTCACCGGTACGGCCCTCTCTCTTCCGGCGAACGACGTCCGCTTGTCCTGCATTGTACGAAGAACCACCCAAATCAGCAGTAACACTCCGGCCACAAGGCACGACACGTAGGTCGCGAAAATCCGTGGTACTACATCTGGTTTGGGTACATGCCAGAAACGAATCATGAACGACTGCGGCTGACAGTAGTCGCGCAGATTGATGCTCTTCCAGGCCATGGCAGTCGGGTGGCGGTGTCCAGACCCATATGTGCTTGGGAGTCCAGATCACCGGGCCGCTCCCGGGCCAGCCAGCCACACACCGAACAACCTGGAATGAAACTGAACCGTGTTCCAGACGCTGTCTCCGAGGATCCATTCCAACGTGTTCTGCCCGGCGTCCGTCATGGCAACGTCGCGAATGCCATAGTAGTAAAACGCACCGAGGAATGAAATAACCACGCCAAGGATGGTCAAGGCCACGAGAGGCGATGGCTGTTCGCCAGGTGAAACGCGGCCACGCCGCGCCAATGCAGAGAATGAGCGGCGCGATGGCGAGATGCATGTATCGGCAGCCCCAGACTTCATCCATGGGTGACTTCAACACACAGAGGAGCCCCAACGTACACGACACCATAAGCAGCGTATAAATGACAATTGCGCGGTGCTTGCGGTAAGCACACGGGACCGCGTAGATACACGCAATGAGAACGGGCGAATAAAGAAATAAGCCCTTGGTGGGGGAACCAAACACACCAAGAACATTGCTGAAAAACGAGAAATGGCGAATCGATGAGCCATGGCCGCAAATTACCTGCGCCTGCGCCCTGTGGACCGTAGTACATCCCGGCGCTCCAGTGACTCAGCCACCAGATGGAACCAATCACCAGGACTGCTGCGAAGATACGGCTTTTCTCTTCACGCCAGGTGTCGTGGAACTGTTCGTAGAGGAGGAAGGCAATCATGGGCCCAAGAACGACGCCTGTGGTCTTGAGCGACAGGGCGATCCCACAGGTTGCCGCGAAAATCAGCAGGCGCGTCCAAGTGCGGATCTTCCCGTCTGCAAGAGCGAGGTAGCCAGCGAGAAAAACGAAAAACGACTGCTTAGTCTCCAGCCCAATGTAAGCGTACGGCCAGAGCATCGTCCCAAAGGCAGCGGCCAGCGCCAAAAAGAGGCTCGTCGCCGGGGTGCACAGTTTCCGCAGCCAGAGGAACAGAAGGGCGACCAGTGCGGCGGTCAGCAAACCCGGCTCGAACGAAAGCATGAAGTCCGGCGACACCACAAGTTTGCCCAATCTGAGAAACGGAAGATCGAAAAGTACCGGCAGCGACCCATGGCGCGACCATATCATGGGAGGCACGACGTGCCCTTTGGCCCATGCGGTCGTAACCTCGAGGATCCTCAATCCCGAGGCAAGTTCTTCGTCTGCATAACCCCGGCCAACAATGGAACCCGGCGAAAGGCAGAGATAGCTGGTCGCAACGCCGAAGAATAAGATCAGGGCAGTCATATGTATGCGACTCAGCTTCATTGTTTTACGTCCTTATCAGCCACCGACGCGCCACGTTCCACATCTGGCTCCACAATTTCGATCACCGCGGTGTAGTCGCCCGTTGCCGCCCAGTGGGCGGGCGCATTGTTCGGCCGAGCGCACGGCGCCCAGCAACACCACGCCCGCTGTGGTTTGGACTTGAATGTGCGATTAGCTATGCGTCCCGTCCCCCAGGATCATCAGCTTGTGCGGGCCCTTCCGAAGTTGTCGCAGGAACCCGAAACCCACACACCGCGCCTGCCGCGACAGCGAACCGAGTTTGAGCAGAACCTACCCACTGACTCGGTAGACGGCCAAGACGAGCAACTTCAACATCCGCTAACGATCCTGTTCAGAAATCGGCGGCAAGCTGCTGCACTCCATCTTCAAAACAAACCTGAGGACGCCACCCGAGAACCCTGGTAATCCGGGACAGGTCCGCTAAAGTCACCTCGGCGTCCGCCACACGGCGGGGAGCATACTGCTGTAACGGAGATATCATGTCAGCCAGTTCCTTAACAGAGACCGTCGTCCCGCTGCCCACATTTAACCGGATGCCTCGCACATCGCTTTCGGACGCAGCGATATTGGCAGCGACGACATCGCTAACATGAACGAAATCCCGGCGCTGCTCACCGGTGCCGTGGATCTGCAACGGTTGGCCTTTGGCCGCAGTGCGCAGAAAGATCCCCAAGACGAGAGCATAGACACCCTCTTCGGGCTGGCGCGGTCCATAGACGTTGAAATATCTCAGGACTACACAGGGCAGCCCGTACAACCGGTCGAACATAAGACAGTATTCTTCGCCCACATACTTGGAAAGGCCGTAGAAGTTCAGGAAATCGCCGGGAAGATCTTCGTGGTGCGGGGCCGGCTGGTTGCCGTAATAGGTCGAGGAGCCGCTGTAGACGATCTTCTTGACTCCAGCCTCTTTCGCGGCCGTCAGGACATTTTGCGTGCCGACAATATTGCTCGAGGTACAGACTTCGATGTTGTCAAGTGAAGCCGCGGAGCGGCTCATAGCTGCCAGGTGAAAAACTATGTCGCAGCCTTTGCTGGCGCTGCGACAAGTCTCCAGGTCGCGGATGTCGCCCTCTATCATTTCCGCGGCCGGTGGTACCCACTTCCGCTGGCCGAGGCTCAAATCGTCGAGCACCCTGACAGTCTTGCCCTGGCGCACTAGCGCTTCCACTAAGTGACTTCCGATGAAACCCGCACCGCCGGTAACCAAGCAACGAGTCATAGATGACGCCCCAATTCCATTATTGTGTGATCCATTGCGAACGCGGCTGCAGGCGAGAACGCAGCACAGTCCATAACGCGATGAGGCCGTCCATTGGCCGGATCTTCTTACCCTCGGCCACGGAACGAGGATAGTAGCGAATCGGCACTTCCCCGAACGTCACCCCCATCCGGTAGAGCTTAACCGTGATCTCATGGTCCAGCTCAAATCCGGTGCTTTCGAGGCGTAGACGCTTGAGGGCAGTTGCAGGATAGAGTTTGTAACCGGTAAACATGTCGGGAACCCAGGTGCCCACAAGCAGCGATGTCCATGCTCTGATCACCAGTGCCGCGGCCCAAGGTCCGATTCCTTGATTAGGATGTTTGCCATTGAAAATGCTTCGGCCAAAAGTCTGAATCACCCCCGACAACCGGTTTCCATAAACGCACTGCACTCCTGTGCTCAGGGCCCCAACTAAAGCTGGGTAGTCGCGCGGATCATATTCCAGATCCGCATCCTGGAAAAGAATATAGTCGCCACTGGCAGCGTGTATGCCACGCTTCAACGCAGCTCCCCTGCCCTGGTTTGGAACTTGGTTGATCAACTGGACTCGAGGAAACCCGCGAACGATGTCGGCAGTCTGGTCTTTCGAGCCGTCGTTCACCACAATGATCTCTTTTGTGAAACCAAGTTGTTCGGTGTCGACTTTGATAAGAGTGGTCAGCAGGTCCCCAATCGAGGCTTCTTCGTTGTAAGCTGGTATGACTACCGAAAGAATTGGCATTGGGTATGATGTGTCAGGTCCGTCAGGCGGGGCCCTTACGACAGTCTAGCAAAACGCCACGAAATCAGGGCCCACAGGGTCCTGAGCCCATCCATCGTGGTTGATTTCTTGCCCTGCGCTCTAGTGCGTGGTTTGTAATCGACAGGAATCTCTAGGATGTATTCGCCCGCCCTCGCCACCTTCGCGACGATCTCAGCGTCAAGATCCATACCGTTAGACCTGAGGTTTAGCGAACGGAGAAACTTGGCGTCGAACCCCTTAATGCTGGTCAGGGTGTCGGTAACATAGCGATTACAAAACAGCAGGGCGGTGGTGCTCAGCAAGATACCGCCATACTTTCCCACCAGATATGGCAGCCTATCACCCCCGTAAATTGTCTTAAGCTGGTCCCCCACGTTCTTGCACTTAATTACACGAGTTCCGAACACGACTTTAAAGCGATTTCGAATGATAGAAAATACGATGCTCTGGAGGTCACTCTCCAGATACTCCAAATCGGCCGGAAAAAACACAACGATATCGCCTCGCGCCTTCTCCAGACCATAGCGCAAAGCGGCACCGCGGCCCTTCCTGGCGGGGGATCGGTAAACTCTGACGCCCGGCGTGCCGCTGGCGGCTTCAAACGTTCCGTCGGTGGAGCCACCGTCCACGAAGATTATTTCTCGCCCCAGGTCAAAATTGTGAAAGTCCACAGCGGTGAGGCGGCGCAGAGTTTCAGCTACGGTTCGAACTTCGTCGAGGGCCGGCACGATGATCGAGACCATGTGGGGGGAAGATTCAAAAGAAGCTCCTATCCGGCATTCGATGATGCGGGTCAACTCTTGCATCACGTATCCCCCGGCGTGCTTTCCCTCGTGCTCCTCCCAATCTCGCGCAGTGACAGCAGTCAACGGAAAATCGAAGGCCTCCTTATCGAACGGAACGTAGCTGGGAGCCTGTATCCCCTCAGTCGCGTTGCCCTGCACGAAGAAATGCGTCACGACATCGTTCCAGCCGAGGGACACCTCGCCGTTGCGCCACATGGCATGCAGGAACTTCTGCGCCAGTTCATTGGCGTCTTCCTGCTGGATATCGACATCGCGGCGGATGTTCGAAATAAACACCTTGTCCGCGTTCCTGTTGGCAGCGATGGTTTCTGCTACGCCATACGTGAGGTAAGAAGGCAGAAGTGAGGAGTGCTGCGTGCCGGGTCCGTAAATAATCAAATCGGCGGACTGAATCGCATTTTGGGCTTCGGGGTTGATGTGCGGGACCCTGCGCCCCGACTGAATATAGCGTTCCAACTCGTCGGCCGGCAGGTTATGGTCCGGCTCAATCTTGCTGCGGTAAATCCCCTCTTCCACCAAGAACAGATCGCGAATGGGTGAGGCGCTCTCCACCGACACCAACTCGGCCTCGCCGCGGATGATTTTGCCCGCTTCCGTCCTCGCCATCAAGAAGAGATTCTCGCCGAGTGTTACGTTGAGAATACGCCCACGAATTTCAAAAAAATCGCTGTAAGCGCTTATCGCCCGGTTGAAATCCCGGTCCTCATCCAAGAAACATCCCGAAAATAGGATGTTCCCCAGTGCACAATCGTCGAAATCGAAGCGATTGGATATTTCCGCTTCCAACTCAGCATATTCACGGAACCTCGCGAAGAATCGCCGGAACGTCCGAGCTTGTTTCACGGAAAGCCGGTCGAATTGCGCGGACAGATCATCGGGTAGCTCCGATGTCGCTCCTTCGGAGATTGACCGCACCAGCCTCATTCCATCGTCGAACGGATATCCCTTGGGAAGACGACGGTCGGAAAGAAACAGAAGAGCAGTATGGCGCTCCTCGGAACGAGGCATCATTCGGTTAATGTTCTTGCGAACGTCCGATGGGCCCAACATTCCTGGGATGAAGCGCCGCAGCCGCCCCGTGGAATGGCCATCGTCATAAGCATTAATAATTACGGTGAGAGACACCTGCCGGTTGCGCAGCAAGGAAGCTGCAATGGTGCCGGTACCACTGCCCCCGGAAAACAACACCACTTTGAGCAACGAGTCCCGGCTCCGATGAGCGCTCTCGGAGACTTGAGGCTCCGAAGCGGCCGTGTCGCCCTGGGAAATCACAGTGCACCTCGGGCCACCAGGTAGTCCACATCCTCCGGCGAATTCACGCCGACGGTTTCCGCATCGCTCATGACTCGGGCAGTGACAAGTTGTCCGGGCACGGCGTCGAAAAGAAGAAACACCGGGAGAAAGTTCTGTTCGCCGGTCCTGGGGCCCCTCGCCCGGTCATTAATTAGAAGTTCTTTCATGTGGCGCCTCAGGGTGTCGGTGTGAAAGAAAAAAACACCCGCGTCGCTCTCCCCCTCGGGGGGCATCTCATCGCCCTCGCGCTGCTGAAGCACGCGCACTATCTCACCGGTGGTGTCGCGCTCAAAGTGGATATAAGGGTTCGGCCGCAACACTGTCGGGCACACGGCCGCAGGCTGAAGTCCACCCTGCAGCAGGCGCATACAAAATTCAACTGAAGAGGGCCGCAATGCGACTTGATCTCCCCACACCACACAGACATAGGGCGTCGTCACTTCCCGCAACCCGCATGCAACCGCATCCCCCATGCCTTGGGGGGAGGATTGGATCGCGGTCTTATAGCGCTGGGGCAAAAGTGCCTCAACCTCCGGGAGGACTGGTGTAATGCCCTCTGGTGACAGGACGAACACGAACTCGGCACACAAGGACTGGAATAGGTTTACCAGCCGCTTAAGGATCGAAGCTCCTGCGACCGGAAACAGAATTTTCGGCTTATGGAAACCCAATCGGGTTCCCCGCCCGGCAGCTGCCACCAATACTGTCCACGAGGCTGGATCCACGTCGGCGGCAAGCCAAGGGAGAGCGTCTTCGCGACCTAGAATCCGAGCCATTATCGTCCGTCCAATAGTGGCAGAATATCTTCGAGGCGGTCAATGACGCGGGCCGCGCCCGCCCGATGTAATTCCTCCGCCGAGCAAGTTGCCGAAATTCCCCAGACGATTGCTTTGGCAGCCTTGCCGGCGAGCACCCCGCTTACTGCGTCCTCAATGATGAGGCATTCGCGAGGCAGCAGTCCAATGCGCCTGCAAGCAAGTTCATAAATTTCCGGATCAGGTTTTGCTCGCAGCACGTCGCCGCCATGGAGAACAGACGCAAACTGGCCCAGCAATCCGTTCTGCCGCAAGAAGAGGTCGATCGTCGCCTTGGAAGCAGAGCTCGCTAAGGCGAGTCTGTAGTTTTCCGCCAAGCGACCCACCACCTCAACACAACCCGGCGCTACCGGATTCTGGCTGCGAATCAATTCCCGGGCGAGGCGACTCTTTGTGGCCGCCAAGGCGCCAACAAGCTCTGGAGTATAGGGCACGTCATTGTCCGCCAGGATGACACGTAGTGCCTCATCGGTTCGCATACCAGCGACGTTGCTGTAGCGAAATTTGCGAATCGGGAGATCGGCCAATGCCTCTCGATAGGCCCTTTCATGCATGGGCGAGGAGTACAGAAGTACCCCATCCATATCGAAGATGATTCCTTTGATCTGATGTTCCATCACGGATGAGCATTCGACCGTCGACTATTCCAGCCGAAAGCGTTCACAACAACCACGGCGTAGTACACCCTTTCTAAACTAGATACTGTGGCCCTCGGTGCTGGGCAATGGTCGAGGTTCCGCGACTCAACTCCAACCAACCTTATCGCCTCGCGAAAGATGGGATGCCGAATCTCGTCGGCCGCTGCGACTTCCTCCAGTTGCGAGTATTTCAGCAAGAATCCGTCCACAAACCTCGGCTGGATGGTGACGTAGACGTACTTGTCGATGGCGCGGGCGATCAGGAACCCGCCATGCTGGCCGTAGTAGGACGGCAAATCCGTACCACCGCCGCCCAACGACACGCGCAACGGCGAACGCGTGATGATCATGAAGCCATAATCTTACCGCACTCGATGTCCAGTTGTCCGGGCAAGCCGGTCGGATAGACCGGAAGCGATGGTAGCGCACCCATCCAGAACTGGACACAGTCGACCGCATCAAGGCTGCGTGCGGAGGATTACTCTCTTCCCGTGCCGTCCGAGATATCCGATGAATTCAATTGAGTCGCTGGGCGGATAATGCAACGCGCCGAACCAGTTGGTGCACCTGGCGTTTTGTGTTGTCTGGAACTGACTCTCACGAACCCGCGTCGTTCCTTTATGATTTGTGGGCGGAGACGATTGCGGTGTCGATGAATAAGCCGGTACCAGGATTTATCCCTGACAGCGGAGCGGGTGTACTTCGTCCGATACTCGTAGCGGGATACGGTCGGAGCGGCACTTCAGCCGTGATGAAGGTTCTTGCAACTGACCCTAGCGTGGTATTCGATCGCGAGTACCCATATGAAATTCGCTACCTAGCTTACTACGCGAAACTCTCATCAATCTTGACGGACCGGGGTCCAGACGCTCGTTTTACTTCGGACCATCTGTACGTGCATGAGGAGAGCGTTTTTGGACCGTGGCCGTGGCACGGCCATAATGGCGGGCAAAACGTGGAGTGGCTGCGCATCTTCTGGGATTCATTCAGCCGCAACGCAAAAACCGCCGATCCGCGAGCGGAATTCTATGCCGAAAAGGCCCCGGTGTGGCTCACGCCGATGGTCCGGCCAGTGTTACCCTGCTTCGTCATTCATCTCTTCCGCGACCCCCGCGACGTGTACCTCTCATCAAATGCGTTTATGAAGCAGAGGAAATACTACGGCTTTCACCGTAAGGATGGCGACACAGATCTCAGTCATGCACGGAGCCTCGCTCTCGAGCTCGTCAACTACTTCGAAAATTTTTTCGCAGACGGAGCCACAGACCGAGAGTCTTTCTTACTCCGTTACGAAGACCTGGTGTTACATCCGGAGGAGTTCCAAAGGTGGCTGCGAGATATTGGACTCACACCGGATCTCGGTGCAGCTTTCGAGCCAATCGAAGGACATCAGACTTCATCGACCTTAGCCACATCGGTTCGGCGCTGGCAGATGGAATACATTCCCCAGGAAGTTTCCAGCTTCTTCGAACGACATTTAGGCCGCGAGATGATGAGGCTAGGTTACCCAGTGGAAAACGTAGAATTCTGCCCGTCAATTGAGTTCCGGACGGGACAGCCGGTTCCACAACTGAGTAATCCGGCCGACGGCAAGATCGAGATGAACGAAAATTCGATGACTGTCTACGTTGAAGGAAATGATTTCGGTATTTTCGTTCCGTGTGAACCGATTCAGGCCGACGATGCAAGAGAGATATGGGTGTCGGCGGCTGGGAATGCAGGCGATCACTGTTCTCTTTACTGGCGCGACGATGGATCTGATTTCTCCGAGGGGCGCAGCATTCACGTAAATTTCGTCCCCGGACCTCACTGGAGGATTGTGCGCTTTCGGACGTGCGAACATCCTTTATGGGTCGGCGGAATTCAGCAACTCCGCGTGGATCTCTTCAACGGCGGATCCTCAGAAGTATGCGGTATTGGACACGTTCGGTGGGTAAGGCTGATTCAATAACGTGATCCGAATCGACCTAATTTCTGTCGTGCGATGCACTCGCCCCGTCGTGACTTCGTCTTCTGCATCAGTGCTCTTTCCCATTTCGGGAATTTTTCCGCAAAAAATGCGCCGCCCCATAGCACAGTAACCTACAAATAGTTACCATTGATTACGGAAGAAGTTACTTCGATTGGGGGCTGATCCGATGTTCGTTCGACTACTCGCATTGTCGATATCGCTATGCACGATGATGGCACCTTGGATTTTTGCAGAGAGCACCGACTGCACTGCTCCAGTGATTATCATTTCCGACGGCCGGCTCACGCAGAGTTCATTCCCTCAAAATACGTCCTACTGGTACGGAATCTATGCTCAGGCTCGGCACTCTTATTCGGTGGAGTTTGAGCCCCCGGCCGACAATTACCTCAACACAGTTCGTCCGAGATTTGCGCCTCTCTCGATTTTCGCGCCGACGGACTTCCTGCAAAGCTGTCACGGTTCCTCAAGCGTTGTCATCACCCAGAATAGCGGCTACGCGCCGGCGATTCTTGTGAACTCCAACGGCGCCGGGCGGCGTATATCCTTTACCGCACAGACTTCGGGGCTGCATCTGATCCAGGTCACGAACCTCATGGGCACAGGTGCATACACCTTCCGATCGATCGACACTACTTTCATCGGTATTCGATGGAATACAGCGGTCGGTTATGACCTTTTGTGGACCATGCTCAATGTTTCTGACATGACTATCACGGGAACCTTCACGGCGCTCGACATGAACGGCCAAGTTGTCGTCGAGTCGCAATTTAGCATTCCGCCGGGAGGGCGAGTGGCCCGGTCTTCCGGGACCTCCGATCTTAACCTCCCACGCAACTCGGCAGGGTCGGCCATGTTCAGCCACAATGGTCCGCCGAACTCCATCGCGGCGGAGGCTTTCCTGAATGGTCCCACGTCGGGTACGCCGGAGAAGTTTGAGTCCCTCACGCCCCACTGACGAGTTCAGCCATTCGCGATTTAGCCTTCGGGGCAACAACCCTCAGGGGCAGAAACTCCCGCAACTGTCGAATCGCCAGAGCTGGATATAGCTCGCGCTAGCTGCGACTCGCGCGGGATCCTTTTTCGAGTACTGAATGATAAGATTGTGGCTCCGGGGGAAATAGGCGCTTTCTGTAATGCCCTCGAGCCGCCGTCCTCTCGGGAAGCCCTATCGACGCATGGATCCCATCCAACTCATTTCGGACCTTCAGCTTGGTGACGAATTGCTCTGGGAACCGATACGGCTGGTTCGACCCGGTGCCTGGTCGGGGCATGTCGCAACTGCCTTTTGGCTCACCAAGGTAGTACGACCTCGCATCTTTGTCGAACTCGGCACCCACAGCGGAAATTCGTACTCGGCATTCTGCCAGGCAATCTCGACTCTTGGATTGCCGGCCCGGGCATTTGCGGTCGATACTTGGCAGGGGGACGAGCACGCCGGTTTCTACGACGAATCGGTATTTTCGGATCTCTACGATTTCAATCAGAAGCAGTTTCCCGGCTTTTCCAAACTGCTACGCACCACTTTTGACGAAGCTCGCCAGTATTTCCCGGACAAGAGCATCGACCTTCTCCATATCGACGGTCTCCACACGTACGAGGCCATTAAGCATGACTTTGAGCATTGGAAGGGAGCTCTATCCTCCAATGCGGTTGTGGTGATGCACGACACCAATGTCCGGGAAAGGGGGTTTGGGGTATGGCAGTTGTGGCAAGAACTGAGTTCGCTTTATCCGTCTTTTGAGTTCTACAACTCGGAAGGGCTTGGCATTCTGGGCGTTGGTCCGAACCAGTCTCCCACCTTGGGGCGTCTCTTTGAAATTGGGAAAGATCCCGAGCGTGCTGCCCTCGTGCGGCGTCTGTTCTCCGCCCGTGGCGACGTTTTTTTAGGCCGATCGGCGGTGCTTGACCTGAAGCGGGAGTCGAGTGAACTTGCCGATAAGTTGCGCCGTGGATCCGAGCGGATCTCAGTCTTGGAACAGGACGCGCGGTCAGCGGCCGAGCTCATGGCCCACCTTCAGAGCACACTTTCCGCTCGCGACGCAGCCCTGGCAGCCAAGGATCAGGAGATTCAGGCCAGGAGCCAGGAGATTCAAGCCAGGAACCAAGAGATTCAAGCCAAGAACCAGGAGATTCAGGCCAGGAACCAAGAGATTCAGGCCAAGGACGAACTCATATGCAGCCTAAGGGACGATCTCGTTGTTCGCGACACGACCATCGCGAGCCAGGCCGCGGAGACTGAGCGCCTAGGTGGGTTGATTCAGCAGCACGAACGCACGCTAGCTTCTAAAGAGAAGATGCTCGGCGCCAGGCTAGCTGAAATCGGCGAGTTGTCCCGGTCCGGCACGCAACTCCGCGATCAACTCGCGGCGACAAACAAGACCCTGCAAGAGGAGCGGTCATCCTCCTCCGAGCGCATCGACCTGTTGCAACAGCAACTGGCCGGCGTCCGGCAGCGGCTGGGTGAAATTGAAAGCAGCTCCTCGTGGAAAATCGCTTCCCGGCTTCGCTCGGCTCTCCACAGGTTTCCGAGGCTGCGGGGTTTTCTGCGCCGGGTGGCTCGAATCCTGTGGTGGACTGTGTCGTTCCAACTTGTGGGCAAGCTTCGCGCCCGGCGGCGGCTGTTCCAGATGCGTGACGAGATCGCCAACTCACCCTTATTCGATGCCGCCTGGTACGTCTCGCAGTATCCGGACATCGGGCAATCGGGCACGGAACCGGCATTGCACTATGCATTGTTCGGCGCCACGGAGCATCGCAATCCAGGGCCTCGCTTCGACGCTGAGGCGTATCTCCGTCGCTATCCAGACGTTGCCAACTACGGGATGAACCCGCTGATTCACTACCTCGAGCACGGGGCCGCCGAAGGCCGCAGCTTCAGCGCCGTGGGCGCGCTACCAGGACTCTACACTGCGCCGCCGTCTGCGCTTTGATTACTCGACCTGGGTCGCTCGCTACGACACGCTCAACGAAGACGATCGTGCCGCCATCCTTCGCCACATCAAGCAACTACAGGAACGCCCGGCAATCTCCATCGTGATGCCGGTTTACAACACCAATCCGGCCTTCTTGCGCCAAGCACTCGACTCCGTCATGGCCCAGCTTTACCCCTATTGGGAGCTCTGCATCGCCGACGACGCTTCCACACGTCCCGAGATTCACGCGATCCTCGATGAATATGCCCGCCGCGACCGGCGCATCAAGGTAGTTTATCGGGACGAGAACGGCCATATTTCTGCCGCGAGCAATTCTGCTCTGGAGCTGGTTACGGGTGAATTCGTGGCACTGATGGATCATGACGACGAGCTGACCGTCGATGCACTTTACATGGTGGCCGTCGAGCTGAACGCCCATCCGGATGCAAACATCATTTATTCCGACGAAGACAAGATCGACGCCGCCGGCGTCCGCCAGACACCGTACTTTAAGCCGGACTGGAACCCGGAGTTATTTTACTCACAGAATTATCTCAACCATTTAACGGTGTACCGAGCTTCGTTGGTCCGGATTGCGAAAGGCTTTCGACTCGGTTATGAGGGCAGTCAAGATTACGATTTGGCGCTACGTATTATTCACCGTACGAGCGCAGATAAGATTCGACACATACCGCACGTGCTCTACCACTGGCGTACCCTACCAGGGGTGCAGACATTCTCCATCGACAATCTGCCGACCGCCGTGCAGGCTTCCCGTCGCGCCCTCGCTGACTATCTTGCCGAACGTGGTGAAGACGTTCGAGTGACCGGCGGCAAATTGCCTCAATTCAACCGTGTGATCAGGGACCTGCCTAATCCCGCGCCTTCGGTCTCACTGATCATACCTACGCGTGACCGCGTGTCGTTGCTTCGAGGGTGTGTCGATGGCCTCCTGCATCAGACTGCATATAACAATTGTGAAATTATCATCGTTGATAACGAGAGTTGCGAGATCGAGACGATAGAGTACCTAGCTAGCCTACAGGGAGAGCCGAAGGTGCGCATTCTGCGTAGCGCAGGAGAGTTCAACTTCTCTGCGTTGAATAATCGCGCTGTAGCAGAGGCGGAAGGCGACCTGATCGGATTCATCAACAATGACATTGAGGTGATCCATCCCGAATGGTTGCAAGAGATGGTGACGCAGGTGATACAGCCCGGCGTTGGAGCCGTAGGCGCAAAGCTCTACTATCCGAACGACACCATTCAGCATGCCGGAGTGATACTCGGGTTAGGCGGAGTGGCCGGACATAGCCATCGTTACTTCCCGCGCTCAGATGTAGGATATTTTGGCCGCTTGCAGTTGGTACATGATGTTTCCTGCGTAACGGCAGCCTGCATGTTAATGCCTAAGGCGGTCTTCGAAGAGGTAGGCGGTCTGGACGAAACAAATTTGACGGTGGCTTTTAACGATGTCGATCTCTGCCTGAAAATCCGCGAGGCGGGTTACAGGATCATCTGGACACCCTATGCAGAGTTGTATCACCTTGAATCGGCTTCTCGCGGCTCGGACGAAGTGCCCGAAAAGATACAACGCGCCATTCAAGAACGGGAATACATGAAAAAACGCTGGGGCGATGCTCTTCTGGATGATCCTTTATATAGCCGTAATTTGAGCTTGGAATATGAGGACTACAGGCTGGCATTTCCGCCGCGTGTCGAGAAACCGTGGCGGCAAGAAAGACAGGCGACTTCATGAATCTCGGATAACAGCGAGGACCGTCAGCGCGGTTCTTGCAGCTCAGCGTCGAGCCTAAATGCGCCACGGCACAAAGTCCATCGACATGTTCCAGCGTGCAATAATACGGCTCGTATAGGTCACCCGATTCGAGAAGACACGAGAGGCATCGAATCCAATGAGCTCAACCCCGGCGGCCTTTTTCGCTCTCGACATCCTCGCCACTGAGGCGGGATTCGATGAAGGCGGCTATCTCTTGGCGAATCCCGACGTAGCTGCCGCTGTGCGAGACGGGAGCCTTGAATCCGGGTGGCAGCACTTCCTCTTGCATGGAAGGGACGAGCAGCGCCTGCAGCGCTTACCTTCACTGATACTTGAGGCCAAACTCCGAAAACTCTCGCATATCCGGCCTCTCCTCCGCTCCGAGATGCCCTGTGTTGAAAGCCAGGGAATGCTCGATTTCCTCACAGAAGAGCTGCGCGCGCAGTTCAATATCATCGATACCGACCGGGTAAGCAGTAACGGCTATGACCGGTTCGCAATGGAACTGATCGAAAGACACCGCAATGGGCTGATCTTAGACTGCGGTTCCGGCAAGCGAAGTGTTTACTTTGACAATGTGGTCAATTTTGAGATCGTCGCTTACGACACAACCGATGTTCGCGGCGTCGGCGAAGTGTTGCCCTTTCGCGACCAGTCGTTCGATGCGGTTTTTTCCCTCGCAGTATTAGAGCACGTTAAGGATCCGTTTCAGTGCGCGCGGGAAATCGCGCGAGTGCTGAAGCCAGGCGGCGACCTGTTGTGCTGTGTTCCCTTCTTACAGCCTCTGCACGGCTACCCGCACCATTACTACAATATGTCGCATCAGGGCCTGATCAATCTCTTCGTAAATTATCTCGAAGTCGACAAGGTGGAGTGTCTTGCAAGCACGCTCCCAATTTGGTCCTTGGCCTGGATTCTGAACAGTTGGGCCGCCGGCCTGTCAGACCGGACGAGGCAGGAATTCATGAATATGCGAGTGTGTGATCTTGTGGCCGCGCCGGAACAGTATCTGGGAAGGCCGTTCGTGGCTGAACTGTCAAGAGAAAAGAACTTCGAGCTCGCAAGTGCGACTGTGCTCTTCGCCCACAAGCCCTTGTAGCTGCACCGCTGCGTACTCGTCCCAGCATTTGCTTGAGCGTAACGGATCATTCCCTGGCTATGGTTTCGCTGCGGGAGCTGCGAGCGACGAGCAACCAACATACACGCCTGAAACGACGAACACGATCAGAAACGGCGATGCCGGCGAAAGGTAGTGTACGAACCCCGCTATGAACGAAGTCGCATCAATGTAGGCCAGCACCATCACCCGGCTGGCAGCAGCCACAAGGCTCCCCAGAGCTATCGCGATCATGGCCAGAGAACCCCGATTGGGGCGAAATCGCACAACGCCAGCGGCCAGGCCCAATGCCGCCAGCAGGGCCAGCCACCGCGACGTCTTGGCATACGCCAGTCCGATCTTATGCCCGAGCTTCTGCTGAATTGCACGCCGGTGCGCACCGATATGCGAGGTTTCCTCGTCGGCGGTCGAGAGGTCGATGTACAGAATTTGATCTGGCGTATTCAGTGGGGTGCCCCGCACCAGTTTACTGAATGGAATCAGGACCTGTCCCGCACTCGAATGAATCGCCAGGTCACACTCCAGCACAGGACAGTCCGACAGCAGCGTGAACCGCACCGACTTCAGGTTGGGGAGGACGGCTAAAACATCGGGAGCGTTCCACGTCGTGATCGAGCTTTTTACTTCGCGTTTTGTATAAGTCACGACCTCCAGGGTCGGTATCTTCTCGCGGGCAGCCACCCAGCCATCCGCTCTCCCCAGGGGGACATCTTGAGCAATAGCCTCCGCGGGCGGCGAAAGATATTCATTGGTAAGGTCGGCAAATGCCGCCAGCCCTTGTCTAGATCCAGGACTGGGAACTGTGCTTACATCCCCTTCTCCCAGGCCCAGAACGATACCAGTCATGCCCTTGGCACTTTCCAGGGTTTCCCCGACGTATTCCCAACGGAAAGGCGGCGTAAACGTCTCCCTCCGCGACAGGCAACGGATCTTCCCCGAATCGCAGGCAGCATTGATTTGCTCCGCAACCTCCGCGTAGAAGTGCTCCGCGTTGGTCGCCGTTTGGTAATGCCCGCTTTCCTCCGCCGCATCGCGTAGCGCCCACTGGAACCAGCCTCCCTGCAGATCACAAGGGGGCTGTATCGGATGCTTCGAACATCCCATCGTAGCCCATGCATGCCCGTGTTCCCCGTCCAGCGAACCGGACAGTTCTCTGGCTTTGGGACTTACTTCGTATGCCTTCTGCCTCGCATCTACCGGGACGGGCACATATCGCTGAAACGTGTTTCCTTGAATCCGCGAGAACGCACCGTATGCCTGGACGAATCCTCCGGAACGAAATTCGTTCGTTCGGAATACCCCGTAGTAGTGCCAATTGAGGGCCGCAACCAATCCGACCCCAAGAACGAAAACCACAAATCCCACAACGAACGGCACCACGATCGGCCGAAAAATTTGAAGCCGCTTTACGTCAACGGCTTGGGAGTCAACCTGCCGACTCGCCTGTAACCAGGTATTGATAACTCCCAGCGCGATGACGACCAGGCAGGCGGGAAGAATCCAAACACTTTCCTCTCTAGTCAACCAGAATGACGCCCACACCAACCCGAACGCGAATCCCAGGAGAACATGCCGCTGTGACCGGCGAAGCTGGGGAAAACTGATCATGACGACCGCTGCAAACAGGCCGAGCGAAAGGGCGACATAAAGGCCTTCCCGGGAGACCCGTGCCAGCCAGTTGTGCCACAAAACGGGATTAAATGCCAGCGCGGCAAACGTCAGCAGGCCGAACCAACGGCGACCGGAAGCCCGCATCGCTGCAAGCGCCGTAACGCCCGATGCAGACAGGTACACCAACTGCTCGCCGATCTTCAGAGGAACCGATAGAACGGACGCCACGGCGACAAATAGCGGGTAGAACATTCCTTTGCTCAGCGTCATCTTGTCGTAGGGACCAAGCCAATGGCCAGCTAGTAAGTGATGCGCCGTGCGTGCAAAGAAAGCGTCATCATGGAACCCTATTGGTACGGCGACCAGCGGGATACCAGCTTTAATCCACAAGCTGAGCAGGGACGCCAGCACCGCAAGCACGACCGCCGTCCTGCTGGAAAGATCGCGGGGGGGGGCGTGTTCTACGTTGCCTTTTATGGTGAATGAGGTTTTAAACATCATGGTCGAATCGCTCAAAAGGGCTGCTACTTGTCATAGGGATGAACAACGTTAGAATCGCAGTTGCGGTCGAATACAATGCTGGCCGCGCCGTGTCGCCCATTAGTCTCAACAGCTTGGTCCCTCGATTCTCATCGTCCGCAGGACCAATCGCGACAGTTAGATGCGCCCAAATTGCGGTGCCCATCTCGCGTTCCGTCAGCTGGAAACACCGCATCATTTGATACTATGAATATACCTCGCGGGATGGTCGTGCGGGCTAAACTCCGTCCGGCGCTCGCGATACCTGCACTCATGTTCGAATTCCTCGGCACCACATACCGCTATCGCGAGCTCATCTGGGAACTGGCCCTGAAAGAGCTCAAGGTCCGTTACAAGCGCTCGGTTCTCGGCTTCCTCTGGGCCCTGCTGAATCCGACGCTCATGATGGTGGTGTTGACCGTCGTGTTCTCCACCATACTGCGGTTCGGGGTCCCGCATTATGCGGTATTCCTGCTGAGTGTGCTGCTGCCGTGGACGTTCTTCTCCCAGTCACTCAGCTACGCCGTCGAATCCATCGTCGGCAACGGAGATTTGATCAAGAAGGTTGCCGTCCCCAAGCTTGTCTTTCCGGTTGCGGCCGTCGTCTCCAACGTGATCAACCTGCTCCTGTCACTGATCCCGCTGGCCTTTGATTGTGGCGGTGTTGCGACATCCGTTCTACGTCACCTGGTTGTACCTACCGGTTCCGATCTTGGCGATCATCATTTTCACTCTCGGAGCGACGTTTCTGTTCGCAGCCGCCAACGTGTATTACCGCGACGTGGCCCATATCGTCCAGGTGCTGCTTTCGGCGTGGTTCTACTTCACGCCGATCATCTATGCCCTGGATTTTATCCCCGCCAACATGAGGTGGTTCTTCAAGCTGAATCCCATCATCTATGTGCTGAACGGCTTCCGACTGGCGGTGTACTACGGGATGCTGCCACGGTGGCAATCGATCGTGGCTTCCTTTGTTTGCGCGTTCGCCGCGCTCTTCATCGGGTATTCGGTGTTTCGCAAGCACCAGGATGATTTTGTCTTCTATGTCTAACTTGCAGGCCAACTCCGGCCCGATAGCCATCCGGTTGGAACACATCACCCAGCGCTTCCGGGTAATCCACGAGCGCCCGGATAGCATGCGCGAACTGTTTACGAACCTGTTTCGCAGCTCCACGCGCTATTACGATTTCAACGCCGTCAACGATGTGTCGCTCGAAGTCCCCCGGGGTCAGATGCTTGGCATCATTGGCCTCAATGGGTCCGGAAAAAGCACCTTGCTGAAAATCATTTCCGGCATTTACCGTCCGACTGCAGGCCAGGTGCATGTTGAGGGCAAGATGGCGCCCCTGATTGAACTCGGCGCGGGCTTCCACCACGAACTGACCGGACGGGAGAACATCGTGCTCAACGGCTTGCTGATGGGTTACTCCCGCCAGGACATGATCGAAAAGGAGCAGCGAATCATCGATTTTGCTGAAATCGGTGACTTCATCGATGCCCCAATTAAGCAGTACTCTTCCGGAATGCACACTCGTCTGGCCTTCGCGGTGGCCACCGAAGTGGACCCTGACGTCCTGATTCTCGACGAGGTTCTGGCGGTCGGCGACATGAGCTTTCAGCAGAAGTGCTTCGAGCGCATCAGAAGCTTCCGCCGTGCCGGCAAGACGATTCTGTTCGTTACTCACGCCATGTCCCACGTGATCGATAACTGTGACCGCGTGATTCTGCATGGAGAGGGGTACGATCCTGGCGGACGGCGATCCGGCCGAAGTGACGGCGCTATACGGAAGCCTGGTGAACCCGAGCCCTTCTCCGGCGCTCGCTTGATCGGATAGCTGGACTTCGCAATCGCGGGCTGGCCGCTTCCAGAAACTACTTGGTGGGATTCGGGTAGAGCTCCGACATGCCGTGCAGCAAAGTGCGCTGGTCCTCAGTCATGCCGTTGCGAAACTCGTCGGAGTTGAAATACTCAGCCCGCTGCTCGGCGTTCATGCTCCGCAATTCCTTGTAGGCCTGCGATACCTGGCTCTGCTGGTCCGGGGGCAGCGCGCGATAACTCTTGTATAAGCTGTCAGCCTGCCTTTGCTGCTCGGAGCTGAGATGTTCGTACGTCTCCATCCGGCTCAGCACTTGCTGTTTCTTGGACGGCGAAAGACTGTTGAACTGCTCCAGCCGGTGGATCAGGCTCTTCTGCTTCTCAGGAGTCAGGCTACGGAAGACCGGGTCGTTCTGGAGCTTCTCTTCCTGCTGGGCCGGGGGCAGGTCACCGTACTTGCGCAGCCAGTCGCCATTATGCGGGCCGGGGCCGTTGAGATGCACCTTGGGAAGGCTGCTCGCACCCTGCGGCTGCGCCATCAGACTGCTACTCGTCCTGGCAGTGGCCGCAGGCGGCGGATCTTTTTTCTGCCAGAACGGAGCCGCCGACGCTGGCATACAACCGCCAACCGTAACCACAGCAGCCAGAATGATGAAAGCAGCGCGCATGGGGGTTAATTGGTTTCCGTTTGATTATCGTCTAAAGCGTCGAAATCGGTAAACAGGTCGGCATGATTGTCCAGGTACTGCAAGTCGCTCACGGCGGCGCCGGTATTGACAATTTGCGGCTTGCCCTTGTCCGCCAGCTCGTCCGCATGGGTCGCCTTCCAGTGCGCGCCTTCCAGCATCCCCACGCCCACGGCCAACAGCGCCGCAGCAGCCGTTACCACCGCCGGACGCCGCAGCCAGGCCAGCCATCCCAGGCTTTGCTGGGATTGTTCCTCGCGCATTCGCGCCCTTAGCCGCACCGAGAAATACGGCGAAGGCTCGGGCGCCTGCCACTCATCCAGCAGTTCCATCGTCTGGCGTAGTGACGCCACTTCCAGGGCGCATGCCGCACAGGACGCCAGATGCTCCTGCACTGCGGGCGTGGCCAGTTCGGGCCCGCTCAGCACCGCATCCATCAATTCTTCCCGAATCTTTCCACACTTCATGACCGCACCCTGCTTCCCGCCAATGCCTAAATAAAATCCTTCAAAGTCTCCCGCAGCGTTTCGTACGCGCGGAACAACAACGATTTCGTGGCCGACTCACTCAACTTCAGAACTTCCGCAATCTGCTTGTAGTCCATGTTCTGATACTTGTGCATCATGACAGCTGCCTGCTGGCGCTCGGGCAGCGCCTCGACGTGTTTCCGGATCGCCGCCAGCCGCTCCCGCCGCAGGATCAACTGCTCCGCGTTCAACCCGCGGTCGGCCACGTCCACCGTCAATCCGGTTTCGGTGTCCGGCTCATCGATGCTGACCATATTTTCCGGGCGTTCGTGCTTGGTATCGCGCGCATGGTTCACTGCCAGGTTGGTAGCAATGCGATACAGCCACGTCGTAAACTTCGCGCTCGCCGCATAGGTGTGCCGCGAACGATACACCCGCAAAAATACTTCCTGCGCCAACTCTTCCGCCACCGCCTGGTTACGCGTCATGCGGTACATAAAACTATTCATCGGTCGGCGGAACTTGTCCACCAGGTAATCGAAGGCAGAGTCGTCGCCGGCGGCGACGCGCAACATGACCTCGGCATCGCTCAGCATCTCCAGCACGGGCGTCTCAACCATGCCGGCCTGCACGATTTCTGGTGCGTGCACGGCGCCCGGCGCCGGCCCACCCACAAGTATCCGCTGGTCTATCGCGATGCTCGCCACATCCCCTGTAACCCTTGCAGCCCCCGAAAGTTGTGTCAGCCGGGGCCAGATAGGCGCTGGTTTCAGCGGGGTTCCGCCGGACTTGGCCGGAAGCAATTTGTGACGTTTCCGTTCGCGTTTTTGGCCGCCTGGTTGCATTGTGGCAAAACTGTCCCGCCACAGCAGTGTAAAACAGTATTATGCACATGTGGCTGACATCTGAGCAGCCGCACCTCGCATCCGTGCACTGCCCACGCCCAATTCGTAGCGCCGAAGTGCTATCGATGGCTGCCTCCGTCCTAGTTGCGCTGCTATTCGCTTGGACGTTGCTCAACCCTTTCCGTCTCGCAGCCCAGGAAGCCCCGCAGGCGGGGGCATCTGCCGAGTTGCCGCCGGCTGCGACAGCGCCCTTGGACCTCTCTGACGAGGTGGTGCGGGACGTATTCACTGAGTTTCAGCGCAGTATGGAGGCCAGCGACCTCGACCACCTGCTTGGCACCTTTGATTCCGATGCTACCGCGGGCTTCCCCCAAATTCGCGACCAATTTGCGGCCTTTTTCCGGCTGCACGACAACGTCAAGTTCCGTTATCAGCTCTTGCAGGTCACCGCCGACAAAGACGTTGCCTTCGCCACCGCTGATGTGGAAATGGACGCCGTCCCCGCCGACGCGCTCCCTACCCAGCAGCGCCGCAGCACGCAGATGCGCTTCGAAATGAAACGTACCCCCAAGGGCTGGCGCCTCACCGGGCTCAAGCCCATGGATTTCTTCACCCAATAGACTTTGCTCGCGAGCCACCAGTCATGAAGCGTGACTATCCCGAACATCCCATCATCGGCGTTGGAGCCGTCATCCTCGACGGCGATCGGGTCCTCCTCGTTCGCCGCAACACCGAGCCGCTCAAGGGCGAGTGGTCGGTTCCCGGCGGGGCGCTGGAACTCGGTGAAAGGCTCCGTGACGGAACCGCCCGCGAAGCCCTCGAAGAAACCGGCCTCCGCGTCGAAGTCGGCGAAGTACTCGACGTCTTCGACAGCATCTTCCCCGACGCAGAAGGGCGGACTCAGTACCACTACGTCCTCATCGACTTCCTTTGCCGCCCGCTCTCCGGCGAAGCCGTCCCCGGCAGTGACGTCAGCGAAGTGCAATGGGTCACCGCCGCCGACCTCGATCGCTTGCAGCTGCGCGACTCGATCGCCCGGGTTATCCGGAAGGCTATTGCCGCCGCTCGTAGATAGAAAATCGTGAATTTTGCCGCGAAAAAATAATTCCATGGACTATTATTTTCAATCGCTTAGGGGAAAAATATCTGTATGCCATTGATTTATAACATGGTTATAGCTATCCAATTCAGCCATAAGGACTTACGCGCCTGATTTTGCTTCGGATCGCCCCTCGCGCGAATCCTGCGTGATGTCAGAGAACGGCTATTCCTCACGTTGGAACGGATCCGCGTGCCCTAACCTTACCCACCGCCTGAAACCGGTGTTCGGGCGAGGGAACCTCTCTTACCGGAATAGCAGATCGACAAGGGCCGAGTCAGGAGAAATCGACATGGCGCGATTACGAAGGTAACCAAATTTCCCAGAATGGGAACGATGGGCGCTCTTGTAGCTCAAAACTGGAAACGGCTCCCGTGGGGGAGCCGTTGGATTTCGTGTCAGGCCAGCCGTTCTAGGCGTAAATTCCGCGCTGGCGGATGGTGAAGGCCACGCGGTCGATGGCCAGCATGTAGGCCGCGATGCGGTTGTTCACCTTGTGCTTCTCGGCGTAGCTCACGACCGATTCGAACGACTCCACCATGATGTCCTTGAGCTGCTCGTTGACCACCGACTCCTTCCAGAAATAGCCCTGGCGGTCCTGCACCCACTCGAAATAGGAAGCAGTCACACCGCCGGCGTTGGCCAGAATGTCGGGCATCACGAAGACATGCTTGTCGGCAAGGATGTCATCGGCGGCCGCGGTCGTGGGGCCGTTGGCTCCCTCGATCAGCACCTTTGCCTTCACCTTGTCGGCGTTCAGCGAGGTAATAACATTTTCCGTCGCTGCCGGCACCAGCAAGTCGCAGTCGGTGATGAGCAGTTCCTCGGTAATGGCCCGCTCGGCGCCCTTGAAGCCGTGGATGGTGCCTTCCTTCTGGCGGAACTCGACCAGCGCGTTGATATCGATGCCCTTGGAGTTGTACAAACCTCCGTCCCACTCGCCGATTCCGACCACTTTGTAGCCGGCCTGATACATGAGTTGCGCCGCGTTCGATCCCACGTTGCCGAAGCCCTGGATGATGACGCGGGTGTCTTCCCTGTTCATCTTGAGGTACTTGATGGATTCGTCGGCGATGATCATCACTCCGCGGCCGGTGGCTTCGCGGCGTCCACGCGAGCCGCCCATGTTTAGCGGCTTGCCGGTAACCACGGCGGTGACCGTTTGCCGCATGTGCATGGAATAAGTGTCCATCATCCACGCCATGGTCTGCTCGTTGGTGTTGACGTCGGGAGCGGGCACATCTTTCTCGGGGCCGATGAACTCGATGAGCTCGGAGGTGTAGCGGCGAGTCATGCGTTCCAACTCGCCCTTCGACATGTTCTTGGGATCGCAGATGATGCCGCCCTTGGCGCCTCCGAACGGGATATTCACCACAGCGCACTTCCAGGTCATCCAGCTGGCGAGAGCACGTACTTCGTCGAGCGTGACGTCAGGCGCGTAGCGGACCCCGCCCTTGGCCGGGCCGCGGGCGATCGAGTGCTGCACGCGATAACCGGTGAAGACTTCGAGTCGTCCGCTGTCCATCATCACCGGGATGTGGACGATGATCTCGCGGTTGGGTTGCTGCAATACGCGCCACAGGCCTTCATCCAGATTCAGCTTGCGGGCGGCGATGTTGAAGCGCGCAGCTTGTTGTTCCCAGGGATTGGTTTCTTGCGTGTGAGTCATTGTGGTTGCCATAAAAACTCTCCAGATTATTGCGGGGGCCGGCGGCCCAGGCTAATGATGAAACACGGCCCGCGCGAAAAAAGCGTCGTCGGGCGCACAAACCTTACGAGTATATGCACGTCACACCGGGCGCGCAAGGTAAAGGGAGGGCAATCGGGCTCCCGTATAATTCCAGTTACCCCGTCAAGCGAGCGCCCAAATCCCGATGCTGACGCCCGATTACAAGACTTTTCTGCAGCTGAGCCGCGATGCCACGCTGGTTCCGGTGGCTAAAACCCTGAGCGCCGACCTACTGACGCCGGTGGGCGCCTTCCTCAGCGTCTCCGAAGGGCAGAAATACGCCTTCCTGCTGGAATCGGTGGAGGGCGGCGAACGCATCGGGCGCTATACGTTTGTTGGGGCGCAGCCGCGCATGATCATCACCGCGCGCGGGCAGGCCATCTCGATTCGCCACGGCACGAAAGAAGAGAAGCGAACGGGCAACGTGAACGACGTGTTGCGCGAAACCCTGCGCCAATACCGCTCGGCGACCGTCCCAGGGCTGCCTCCGTTTACGGGAGGCGGAGTGGGCTACTTCGCCTATGACATGGTGCGCCAGTTCGAGCGCCTGCCGGAGACCGCCAAGGCCGATGTCGATCTACCTGACTGCATCTTCACCTTCTACGACCGGCTGCTGGCCTTCGACCACCTAAAACATCAGTTGCACATCATCGCCTCCGCCGACGTGAGGGCCGAGTCACCACGCAAGGCATACGACCGCGCAGTGGCTGACATTGACGCGCTGGAACGGAAGCTGGTGCGCGGCATCCACCGCCAGGGGCTGGGCTGGTCGGCCCCGGCCAAACGCAAGCCGCTGAAGGTCCGGAGCACGACCGCAGCATGACGAATTTGTGGACGAGGTGCGGAGGGCCAAAGAATACATCGCCGCCGGTGACATCTTCCAAGTGGTGCTGTCGCAGCGGCTCGACTTCCAGCTGCCCGCCGAGCCTTTCCAGATTTATCGCGCATTGCGCACCGTCAACCCGTCGCCGTACATGTTCTACCTGCAATTCGACGACACCCAAGTGGTGGGCGCGTCACCGGAGATGCTGGTGCGCATCACCGGACGCAAGCTCGAGTATCGGCCCATCGCCGGCACGCGCCGTCGCGGAGAAGAGGCCGCAGACGATGACCGGCTAATCGAGGAATTACGGCACGACGAGAAAGAATGTGCCGAGCACGTCATGCTGGTGGACCTCGGCCGCAACGACCTCGGCCGGGTGAGCGAGTACGGTTCGGTCAAGGTCGCAGACCTGATGTATGTGGAGCGCTATTCGCACGTGATGCATCTGGTGTCGGCGCTGGAGGGGCGGCTTCGTCCCGAGCTGGATGCGCTGGATGCGGTGGCAGCCTGCTTCCCTGCCGGCACATTAAGCGGTGCGCCAAAGGTGCGCGCCATGGAGGTCATCGAAGAACTGGAGCCGGTGCGGCGCGGTGTGTACGGCGGCGCGATTCTCTACGCCGATTACGCCGGCAACCTCGATTCCTGCATCGCCATCCGCACCATGGTTGTGCACCGCGGCCGCGCGTATGTACAGGCAGGGGCGGGAATCGTGGCCGACTCAGATCCGGAAAGCGAGTACATGGAATGTATGAATAAAGCTAGCGCTCTGCTGCGGGCGGTGGAAAAAGCAAGCAGTGGCTAGGGACTAGTGGCTAGTGGCTCGCGTGCAGCATTTTCAAGTTTCAAGTTTCGAGTTTCACGAACGAGCTCACTCAAAAGCGACGGAGATTCGCGTGTCCCATACTTACAGAGAACTAGTGGTCTGGCAGAAGGCCATGACTCTCATTCGCGACGTTTACGTCCAAATGAGCGGTTTTCCGAAAGCAGAAGTTTACGGGCGGTCTCAACAGATGCGGAGGTCCGCGGTATCGGTTCCCAGCAACATCGCTGAGGGGCAAGGTAGACTTTCAAAGAATGAATTCAGGCAGTTCTTGGGTGTTGCTCGAGGATCATTGTTGGAGCTGGAAACGCAGGAACTCGTTGCATCAGACCTTGGATACGTCGATCGGCATGAAGCGGATGCAATCGTTGTGCGGACACAAGAGGTCCTGCGAATGCTCAACTCGCTGATTGAATCGCTGGGCCGCTCACAGCAATAGGGAGCAGCTGCGGACTTCGGCGAGTGACACCCTTAAGACCTGTATTGCGCGGGCGGAATCCTCGGGGGTTCAATACTTGAAACTCGAAACTTGAAACTACTTCCATGATCTTCGTCCTCGACAATTACGATTCGTTCACTTACAACCTGGTGCAATACATCGGGGAGATGGGGCATGAAGTTGTGGTGCGCAGGAACGACCAAGTCACGGTCGAGGAGATTGAGTCGCTCCGCCCCGAACGAATTGTCATCTCCCCCGGGCCCTGTACGCCGCAGGAAGCGGGCATCAGCATGGACGTAATCCGTTACTTTGCCGGAAAAATTTCGATTCTCGGTGTCTGTCTCGGGCACCAGGCCATCGGCGCCGTGTTCGGCGGCAACGTCGTTCGCGCCGCCAACCTGATGCACGGTAAGACCAGCGAAGTCGAACACGACGGCAAGACGATCTTTCGAGGTGTTCCCTCACCTATGACCGCTACTCGATATCATTCACTGATCGTCGAGGAGAAGAGCCTGCCGGCTGAGCTGGAGATTTCCGCCACCTGCCGCGACCGTGACGGGGGCCGCGTGATTATGGGATTGCGGCACCGCCGGTTTGCGGTTGAGGGAGTGCAATTTCATCCCGAGAGCGTACTCACCAGCCACGGCAAGCGAATCGTCGGCAACTTCCTACCGAAGTGCGAACCGAGAGCCACTTAATGGCTATGGCAAAATTTCGGCTGAGGGCGTCAACTGTAGCCAACGTCAGCACACGTTGAGCTAGTGGGTGTCCCGTCTTCTGACATGGCTGAGCAACGCGTACTCTTCCGGTTCGTTCCACCGCCCGACTCGCGGCACAGCGTAGCCTGGCGCTACGGCGCAGCGCTGCTGATTTCGCTGGTCTTCCTGGCGGTAATCTCCCTGCTGGAGCAGTTCCTCGGCAACGAGACTCCCTTACTGATTCTCCTCGTGCCCATTGCACTATCGGCCTTCTATGGAGGCCTGGGCCCCGGGTTAGCGTCGGTCCTCACCATTGTGGCGCTGGCCGACTACTTGCTGTTTACCCCTCTTTTCACAATCGGCCCATTTGATTCCAAGTCGCTCATAAGCAACCTTCTGCTGGCCGTATCCGGCCTCGTGGTCTGTGTCATGGGCGAGCTAGCAAGAAGCGCCGTGTTGCTGGCCTCTCACGAGGCGGACATGCGCCGGATGGCGCAACACCATGCCCAGGTCAGCGAAGAGCGGCTGCGCATTACCGAGCAGGTTGTCGCCGGCGGCGTATGGGAGTGGGACATCCCGGGCAATACCGCATTTTGGAGCGACGGCTACCGGCGGTTGCTCGACTACCCGATGGATGAGCAACCATCCCAGGAAAAGTGGGTGCGGAGCGTTCACCCGGAAGACCGGGAGAGGGTGACCGCGCAGGTGGATGATCTGCTCAGCGACCAACGCCACCATGTCACTCTGGAATATCGAATTGTTACAGCGAGCGGGCGCACCCGCTGGATTTCGTCACACGGACGAGTCTTCTATGACAGCGCCGGCCAGCCCAAGCGTATGGTCGGCATCAACGTCGACGTCACTTCGCGGCACCTGGCGGAAGCAACCGCACGCAACAACGGGACCAAGATGCGGCTGTTGATGCAGTCCGCCCGCGCCGGTGACTTCGAATGGAACCCCCGTGATGGCAGCATGCAGTGTTCGCCAGAGTTTTACGAAGTACTCGGACTGGATCCGAGTGTGCCGCCTACGTTTGACGCCCTCATGAAGCTCGTTCATCCCCTGGACCGGGAGCGAGTTCGCAACCTATTGACACCAGTGCCGGAGAGCCCCGGGCGGGATTTTGATTTCGAAACCCGCCTGCGGGGCGCCGACGGAGTGGAGAGGCTTGTCCATGCGCGGGGAGCAGCCATTCGCGACGAAACTGACGGAACCGTCCGGGTGGTGGGGATTGCCGTCGACCTGTCTCGCCGCGATAAGGAAATGCTCGCCTCCTGACCTGCATGCCGCAACGACCATTACAATCACCTTAACGCCGGTTTGCGACCGACTACCATTTCACGGGGAACTCCGAAGCATCATCCTTCGTCTCAAGAACAGCCTATGCCTGATACTGTCCAGCTTCGTGGAATTCACAAAACCTATGACCAGTTTGTGGCCGTCGATCACCTCTCGTTGAGCATTCGGGAAGGCAGCGTGTACGGCCTGCTGGGCCCCAATGGCGCAGGCAAGACCTCCACTATTCGAATGATGATCGGCATAACCATCCCCGATGAGGGCGAGGTGCGGTTGTTCGGCGAGAAGTTTCACCGCGAGCAATTGGCACGCGTCGGCTACCTGCCGGAGGAGCGCGGGCTCTACAAGCGCATGAAGGTGCTTGACCACCTGGTGTTCCTCGGGCGGCTGCACGGCCTAGGCGCTGCCGAATCGCGCCGGCGCGCCGTCGAATGGTGCGAGCGACTGGAGATCGCGGATTGGGTGCAGAAGAAGGTCGAGGAGCTGTCGAAGGGCATGCAGCAGAAGATTCAGTTCGTGGCCGCGCTGCTGCACGATCCCGACCTGCTCATCCTCGACGAGCCGTTCTCCGGGCTCGACCCCTCCAACGCCGTGATGCTCAAGGACGTCATGGTCGAGCTGAAAAACGCCGGCAAAACCATCCTTTTCTCGACCCACCGCATGGACCAGGTCGAGCGCCTCTGCGACTCCATCTGCCTCATCGATCACGGCCGCAGCGTGCTGGAGGGCGACCTGAAAAAGATCAAGTCCAGCTATGGCAAGAACACGGTGCAGATGCAGTATGAGGGCGAAGCGCCGTTTGACCACAACGAGTCCATCGAGTCGGTCAACAACTATGGCAACTATGTCGAATTGCGCCTTAAGCCCGGCGCCGACGCTCAACAGTTGCTGCGGACGGCCTGCGAGCGTGCCCGGATAAGCCGCTTCGAGCTGATGGAGCCTTCGCTGGAAGAAATTTTCATCGATACGGTGAAGCAGAATGCATAACGCATGGCTGGTGATTCAGCGCGAGTATCTGGAACGCATTCGTTCCAAGGCGTTCATCATCATGACACTGCTCATGCCGGTGTTCATGGCCTCGACCATTCTTATTCCCGTATTTCTGGGGGACATGAAGTCGGGCAGCACACGGCATATCGTTCTGGTGGCGTCGGATCCCGCGATTGCCGAGGCCGTCAAGCAGGAATTGATGGCCGCGCCGACCAAGGACGAAGAACCCGCGCCAAACAAGAACGCCCGCGGCTCGGCCTCGAAATCCGCGAAGCCGCGCTACGCCATCGACATCGATACCAACGTCACCGAAGCGGAGCGCGACAGCCTGCGACGGCAAGTATCTGATGGCAAGATCGACGGCTTCCTCTGGCTCTCGGCCAGCGATCTGGCCAACCGCAAAGTCGTCTACAGCGCCAAGGACGTGACCGACTTCGGCGAAGGTATCGAGCTGCGCAACGCCGTCCACTCCGCAATCATGAAGCAGCAACTCGGGCAGAAGGGCATGAGCGGCGCCGAGGTCGAGAGCGTCCTCAAGCCCATTGACTTCGACTCCATCCGCATTGAGAAGGGCAAGGAAGGCGCCAGCGGCATCTCGGTTTTCCTGGTTTCGTTCACCATGGTCATGCTGCTCTATGTGAACGTGCTGGTGTACGGATTTGCCGTCATGCGCTCGATCATCGAGGAGAAATCCTCGCGCATTTTGGAGGTACTGCTTTCCTCGGTCACGGCGAAACAACTGCTCGCCGGAAAAATCATAGGCGTGGGCGCCGTCGGCTTGACGCAGACCCTCATCTGGCTACTGGTCGGGCTGGCTTTTTCCCTGCCCGGGATTGCCGGGTCACGGTCGATGATGTCGAATGTTCACATTCCTATGATTGGCATCGTGGCGTTCGGAGTGTTCTTCATCCTCGGCTATTTTCTGTATTCCACCATGTATGCCGCGCTGGGCTCGATGGTGAACTCCGACCAGGAAGCGCAGCAGGTGCAGTGGCCGGCAATGCTGCCCATTGTTTTTTCCATCATCCTGGCTACGCCGGTGCTGCAGCACCCCAACTCCCCGCTCGCCTTCTGGACGTCGATGGTGCCGTTCTTTGCGCCCATCCTGATGTTCGTGCGCATCATGGCCGAAACACCGCCAATGTGGCAGATTGCGCTCAGCATCGCGCTGATGCTGCTGACCACCTGGGGGCTGTTGGGTCTGTCGTCGCGGATTTACCGCGTCGGCATACTCATGTACGGCAAGCGGCCCACGCTGCCGGAGCTGCGGAAGTGGTTGCGGTATGCGGGGTGAAAACATTAACCACGGTCCACTGATTTAGACTTTCCCCGTGCCCCTCGAACCCACCGCCCGCTCAGACGAGCCCGGCGAACGCCCATTCACCTATTGGCAGCGCATGCAATTCGCGCTTGTCGCTGGGCTGGCTTCCGCATTCATCGCCGTGATCGGCCGCACCCTCCGCATTGAGTTCTCCTGGGAAGAGGGTTCCATCGGCAGCATGGACAACGTTCATCCCGGCATCTATCCGTTCTGGCACCGCTGCGTTCTGGGCGCAGTCTGGATTTTTCGCCACCGCAATCTCGCAGTGCTGACCAGCCAGAGCCGCGACGGCGAGTTCATCGCCCGCGTCATCCAGCGTTTCGGCTATGTGGCGATTCGCGGCTCCAGTTCCCGAGGAGGCCAGCGCGGGCTGCTGGAGATGCGCTCGCACGTCATGGGAGGCTACGGCGCGGCTTTCACTATCGACGGCCCCCGCGGCCCGCGCTTTGTCGCCAAAAAGGGTCCGGTCGTACTGGCCCGCACCACCGGCGTTCCTATTACCGCGTTTTACGTGGCCCTGGAGAAGGCGTGGGTGCTCAAAACCTGGGACGCCATGATGATTCCCAAGCCGTTTTCCCGGGCGTACGTCTCGGTCGCGCGCAAAATCTTCGTACCCGCCGACGCCGACGAAGCCACCCTTGACCGCTGTTACGCCGAGATGCAGCAGGCCCTGGAGCGCGTGACCCGCCATGCCGAGTCGCAGTTTTCCCCGCCGGCAGTTTGACACTTCCCCGCCCCGCCGATAGAGTCAGAGTTTCCCCTGGGGCAAATTTTTGCCGCAGGTTGTTCTTTCCAGCTCATTCACCAGAGTTCGCGCGTTCCGCCGCTGGGGCGGAACAGGGAAGCGGGTGCAAATCCCGCGCTGCCGCGCAACTGTAAGCGGGTGTTTTGGCGTCAGGCCACTGTGCAAACGGGAAGGCCTCCGCCGTAGGACGCGATGCACGCATCGCAGCCCGCAAGTCAGGAGACCGGCGCGAACCTCCATCCAACCCCTTTCGCGTGAGGAGGAGAGTTGAAACGTTCCGCTTTTATCTTTCTTGTCCTGCTGGCCGCAGTCCCCCTGACGGCCGCCAATTTCACCCTCATTGTCCAGAGCCCTTCTGGCGACCGCGTCGCGGGCGTGCAAATCTCCCTGTTTCGATCGACCGACCACGCCGGCGTCGGCACGCTCACGACTTCCGGCGACGGCGTCGCCACCTTTGCGAATGTAGCCGACGGCGCATACCAGGCCGAAGTGCTCGCCCCGGGATTCGCAGCGCAGAATGTATTGGTATCGCTTCCCCGCCCTGATCCTCTGACTGTCGAGCTAAAGCTCGCTACCACTCCGCAAACCGTGGTGGTGTCAGCCACCGCCACGCCCGACGTAGCGGGCGAAGCCGGCGCGTCCGTCGACGTCCTCAACGGACAGCAACTCACGTTGCTCAATCCGCCCGCTGCCGCCGATGCGCTCAGCTACATTCCCGGAGCCATCGTCAACACCAGCGGACGCCGCGGCAGCCAGGCGAGCCTCTTCGTACGCGGCGGAGAGTCCAGCTACAACAAGGTGCTCATCGACGGCGTCCCCGTCAACGACCCAGGCGGCTTTTATGATTTCGGCGTCACGCCCATGAACAACATCGAGCGCGTCGAACTGGTGCGCGGTCCTGAGAGCTCCATCTACGGCACCGATGCGATGACCAGCGTGGTACAACTGTGGACCACGACGGGCACCACGCTCAAGCCGATCTTTCAGTTCGGCGCTGACGGCGGCACTTTCTCCACCGCCAACGGATACGCCTCCGTCGCCGGCTCCGACAAGATCTACGACTACAACTTCTTCCTCAACCAGTTCGACACGCAGGGACAAGGCGTCAACGACAGTTACTCCAACTCTCTGCAAGGCGGCAATGTTGGCATTCGCATCTCGCCGAGGGTCGCGCTGCGCCTGCGCCTGCGCCACTCCAACAACTGGACGGGCGTGCAGTCGAATTGGTGGTTCAACGGCGACCCGGTGCTGCCGCCGAATTCCAACCAGGTCGCTCACCAGAATAACTTTCTGGCCAGCGCACAGCTCTCGGTCAGCGGCCCCGGCGCATGGCAGCACACCTTCACCGGATTCGAGTACAACCACGTGCAGGCAAACTCGCAGCAGTATGTCGATCCGGGCCGGGAATACTTCGACAGCCCCTTCTCCAACTTGAGCAAGTACAACCGCGCCGGTTTTGGGTATCAGGGCACGTGGACGCCGCGCCTCTGGGCGCAGACCACTGTCGGCTACAACTTCGAGGACGAAAACGGCCACATCACCTCCCAGTACGCCCCCGGCACCGACTACGCTTCATTCAGTAACACCAGCGGTTTGCGCTTTAACAATTACCTATTCGTTCAGGAGTTACTGACTTGGAAACGCATCTCGGCGCTCGCCGGCGTCGGCTATGTCAACAACACCAGCTTCGGCGGCAAGGTGGTGCCGCGCGCGTCAGCTTCGCTGCTGTTGTTCCGCGGCAATGAGGCGTTCAGCGGCACTCGCCTTCACGCGGGGTACTCCGAGGGCATCAAGGAGCCCAGCTTCTTGCAGTCGTTCGGCATCTCCGGCACATATCCGGTACTGCCCAACCCGAATCTGCAGCCCGAGCAAAATAAATCGTGGGAGGCCGGGTTCGACCAGGGATTCTGGGGCAACAGGCTGGCACTCACCGCGCTCTACTTCAGCAACCAGTTCCACAACCAGATCCAGTTCCAAACGAACCCGGTCGATTTCACCAGCCAGTACGTCAACCTCAACAAATCTACGGCACATGGGGCCGAGGTCGAGTTGCACGGACAGTTCGGTCCGCACTTCTCCTTCACCGGCGCCTATACCTACACTTCGACGCGCATTGACGAAGCGCCACCCTGCGCACAGCCGTATTGCGATCCGCTGATTTACGGCGTGGGCGCGCCTTTGCTGCGCCGCCCGAAACAGGCCGGAACGCTGCTGCTCACCTACACCCGCCCGCGCTTCGGAGCGACCGTTGGCGCGGTCGCCGTCGGACGCCGCCCCGATTCTGATTTTCTGTTTGGATATATTCCGCCCATCTACTACGCTGCGGGCTACGCGCGTCTCGATCTTGGAGGCTGGTTCAACCTCACACGCCACGTCACCGCTTACGCCAACGTAGGCAACGCGCTGAATAGCCACTACAACGAGGTGCTGGGATATCCGGCGCTCAAGGCCAACTTCCGCGCGGGGATGCGGTTTACGCTGGGTGGGGAGTGATGTCGAAACAAGAAGGCTGCGGTTCTAAGTACGAGTCGGCAGCCGCCTAGCTAGTCGTCGCCGCGGCCTGCGCCCACATGGTTTTGCCCGTGGTACTTGGTGCGGATCTCGCGCAGCTTGCTCACATGGGTCTCGCTCAGCGGCTTCTGCCGTCCGAGCATGTGCGTAACTAGCGCAATCTTGGCGTAGTGCTCCACTGTCTCCATGTTCATGTAGGCGGTGAGCAGGTCTTCGCCGTAGGTGACCACTCCGTGATTGGCCATGAGGATGGCGTCGTGGTCGCTGATCAGCGGGGCCAGCGCCTCCGCCAGCTCCGGCGTTCCCGGAGTTTCGTAGCTGGCCAGCGGCACGGTACCCAGAGCAATGATGATCTCCGAGCACAAGGCGCTGTCCAGGGGAATGCCCGCCGCCGCGAATCCGGTCGCTGTCGGCGGATGGGCGTGCACCACTGCATTGACGTCGGGCCGGTTGCGGTAGATGAACAAGTGCATCGCGATCTCGCTCGAGACGTTGCGACGTCCGCTGACCTTCTGCCCCAGCGCGTCCACCACCACCATGTCGTCGGGCGACATCATTCCCTTGCTCATCAGCGTGGGCGTGCAGAGAAAATCGCCGTCACTCAGCCGCACCGACAGGTTACCGTCGGTGGCTGCCACCAAGCCAGTCTGATGCAGTAATTTCCCGAAGTGGACGATTTCGTCCCGATGTTCCTGCGCCGTCTTCATGTACCCACACTTCTGGTCACAATTGCCCCAGCGTCTTTAATCGTAACCTAGTTTTTGAAATCCGCGAAGTGGTCCTGGTGTCTTTTCCTGAATTTCGATAGGGCATAATCGCTGTGTGCTGGTTTCGGAGTTCGACTACTACCTGCCGCAGGAGCTCATCGCCACCCAGCCGTTTGCCGACCGGGCGGCCGCGCGAATGTTGCGCCTCGACCGTTCTACCGGCAGCTTGCGCGATTCTAACTTTCGCGAGTTCCCCGATTTGCTCCGCCCCGATGACTTGCTGGTCGTTAACAACACCCGCGTCTTGCCGGCGCGCTTGTATGGACACCGCAGCGGCTCGCGCGCCCAGCACGTTTCGCCGTCCAACCCGGCCGCGTCGCAGTTCCTTCATGGCAAGGTAGAGGCTCTGTTAACCAAACAGCTTTCCAGTGAGCCGAACGTTTGGGAAGCACTCGTGCATCCCGGACGAAAACTGGGGAATGGCGAGCGGATTTACTTC
The DNA here is from genome assembly GCA_963751155.1 of uncultured Acidobacteriaceae bacterium. Classification (GTDB taxonomy): domain Bacteria; phylum Acidobacteriota; class Terriglobia; order Terriglobales; family Acidobacteriaceae; genus DASRAA01. The sequence continues at coordinate 68,814 of CAVVTL010000039.1, forward strand.
GGCGGCAACGCCAGCGAGCACTCGCATGATCTCGCAGCTGAGATCGTCGCCCGCGGCACCTTCGGCGAACGTCACCTGCGCTTCGATCCCGTGCCCGATTTCTTCGCCGTGCTGGAGCGCATCGGGCACGTCCCGTTGCCGCCTTATATAGACCGGCCCGACACTGCGCTCGACCGCGAACAGTATCAGACCGTCTATGCGCGGCCGCTCGGCTCGGTCGCCGCTCCCACCGCGGGACTGCACTTCACCTCCGAGATTCTCGACCGCATCCGCGACCGTGGCGTCGAGACTGCCGAAGTCACGCTGCACGTCGGGCTCGGAACCTTTCAGCCCATCCGCGTCGAGGTGGTCGAGGAGCACAAGATTCATCGCGAGTGGTATTCCATCTCGTCCGAAGCCGCCGAGAAAATCCAGCGAGCCCGTGACGCCGGCCGCCGCATCGTCGCCGTCGGCACCACCTCCGTCCGCACCCTCGAGTTCGCCGCGCGCCAATCTGCCGACGGCCGCATCACCGCGCAATCCGGCGAGGCCGACATCTTCATCTATCCTGGATTCGACTTCCGCGTGGTCGGAGTGCTGCTCACCAACTTCCACCTGCCCAAGTCCACGCTGATCATGCTGGTGTCGGCCTTCGCGGGCCGCGAACAAACACTGGCAGCCTACGAGCACGCCGTACGCGAGCGGTATCGGTTCTACTCGTATGGGGATTGTATGTTCGTGGAGTAAAATTCCCCCTTGCCTCCGAAGAAAAAATCCGCCGAGCTGCCGATACGCCGCGACCAAGTCAGCCGACGCCGACGACTGCACCTGCTCTTCCCGCCGGAGGCGAAAGATTCCAAGGGCCGCATTTTCCTCATCGACGCAATGTCGTTCATCTTCCGCGCCTATCACGCCATGGCTGGGCAGCGTCCCATGTCGAACAAAGCCGGACTGCCGACGGGCGCGACTTTCATCTTCGTCAACATGCTGCGCAAGCTGCGCGCCGACTTCCAGCCGCACTACATCGCCGCCGCGTTTGACCTCGAAGGCCCCACGTTTCGCGACGAGCAGGCCGCGGCCATGCCGACGCATCGCAAGTTCGACGCCAAGACCCAGACCTACGTTGACGTCGAGTACCAGGGCTACAAGGCCAACCGCGCCGAGATGCCCGCCGACCTGGCGCAGCAGCTTCCCTACATCCGACGCGCGCTCGAGGCCTTCCGCGTGCCCATCATCGAAGCCCAGGGCTACGAGGCTGACGACGTCATCGGCACGCTCGCCCGCAAGGCCGCGGCAGAGAACTACTCCGTCTTCGTCGTCTCCAACGACAAGGACATGATGCAGCTGGTCACCGACCGCGTCTGGGTGCTCAACCCGCCGAAAGACAACCTCATCTGCGACCCCGCCAAGGTGCAGGAGCTTTTGGGCGTGCCGCCCGAGCGCGTCATCGACCTCATGGCGCTGCGCGGCGACGCCGTCGACAACGTTCCCGGCGCGCCCGGCATCGGCGACAAAGGCTCGGTCGATCTCATCCAGCGCTTCGGCACCGTCGAGGCCGCGCTCGACCGCGCCGCCGAGGTCGAGCGCAAGACCTATCGCGAGTCGCTGCAGAACAACCGCGACATGGTGCTGCTCAGCAAAGAGCTGGTCACCATCCACACCGACGTCCCCGTGGACTTCGAGCCGGCGAAGATGCTGGCTCAGCCGCCTGACGCCGAAGCCGCTCGCATCCTCTTCACCGAGCTCGAGTTCAACACCCTGACGCGCGAATTCCTCACGGAAAGCATCGAGCTGGGCAAGACAGATTACCGCGAGTCTGCGACTGCCGACGAGATCGCCGCGCTGATCGCCGAGGTTCGTAAAGACCCCAATGCGGTCCTCGCGATCGCCCTCGAAATCTCCGGAGCCTCGTCCACCGAATCCGCAGACGACGAAACCGACGAGGCTCCGGACAAGCAACTCTCGCTCACCACCGCAGCCGAGCCCGCCGCGCCCGCGACGCTGAAACTTGCGCTGTCGACCAAGGCTGGCTCCGCGCTAATGCTCGTCCTCGACGCAACCTCATCCGCACTCAGGCACGCCCTCGAAGATCCCGCACTCCCAAAAGCCATCCACGACGCCAAGGCCGCCACTCACGCTCTCGCCGACCGCGACATCGCGCTCGCAGGCGTAGCCCACGATCCCCTGCTCTACGCCTACCTGCTCAATCCGACCTACACCAAATACGGCCTCGCTGACGTCGCCCTGCGCACCTTCAACCTCAAGATGAGCGACTCGCTCGCCGAAGCCGCCGACCTTACCTTGCGGCTCGCCGAGAAGCTGCGCGAACAAGTCAGCGAAACCCAGCTCACGAAGGTCTACGACGACATCGATCTGCCTATGTCGCCGGTGCTGGCGCGGATGGAAGCCGCCGGCATTAAAATCGACACCGAAGTCCTCGCTGAAATGTCCCTTCGCCTCGAGCGCGAAGCCAGCCAGAAGGCGCGAGAGATCTGGGAGAAGTCCGGCGTCGAGTTCAACATCAACTCGCCCAAGCAACTCGGCGACGTGCTGTTCAACAAGCTCAATCTCACCAAGCCGTTCAAGTCAGGCAAGGGCAAAGTCATCTCCACCGCGGTTGATGTGCTCGAAGGCCTGGCGTCGGAGCACGAAGTCCCCAAACTCGTCCTCGAATACCGCCAGCTCAGCAAGCTGAAATCGACCTATGTGGACGCGCTGCCTGCGCTGTTGAATCCAACAACCAAGCGGCTGCACACGACGTTTAACATGGCGGGATCGGCAACTGGACGACTGTCGTCGATCAACCCAAACCTGCAGAACATTCCCATCCGCACTGAGCTGGGCCGCGAGATTCGCGCCGCGTTTGTCGCCGAGCCCGGCAACCTGCTGCTCGCCGCCGACTATTCGCAGATCGAGCTTCGCTTGCTGGCGCATTTCTCGGGCGATCCGCTGCTGGTTGAGGCGTACAAGCGTGGCGACGATATTCACACGCTTACCGCCTCGCAAGTTTTCGGCGTGCCGGCGGATGAAGTCAACGCCGAGCACCGACGGCGAGCGAAGGCGGTGAACTTCGGTATCGTGTATGGCTTGTCGGCGTTCGGACTGTCGCAGCAAATCGGCATCGACCAGAAAGAGGCCAAGCGCTTCATCGACGCGTACTTCGAAAAGTATGCGGGCGTGCGCACGTTTATCGACCGCACGCTGGAGCAGGCGCGCGCAGAGCAGAAAGTCGCGACGCTGTTCGGGCGGATTCGGCCGATTCCCGATATTCTCAGCTCCAATCCGAACCTGCGAGGATTCGCCGAGCGTACGGCTGTCAACACGCCGCTGCAAGGAACGGCTGCTGACGTCATCAAGCTGGCCATGATTCGGATTGATGAAGAGACTCGCCGGAGCAAGATGCAATCGCGCATGTTGCTGCAGGTGCATGACGAACTGGTCTTCGAAGTCCCCAAAGCTGAACTCGACACCATGAAACAGCTCGTCGTGGAGCGGATGGAAAATGTGTTCGAGTTGAAGGTGCCGTTGAAGGTCGACGTTGGGGTTGGAACAAATTGGCGGGATTTGGAGTAGGCCGACGCTGATGAAGCTGCGAGTTGCGCCAGTTCCAAAACGGGACAGTGTCCGATAATGCGTCCCCCCTCCCCCCACCTGTTTTGTAAAATCCTCATTCTGTTGAAGATAGCGGGCCGTTGCGCCGCAAAATCCTCTGCGCGTAGGACTTACGGGTAAATTCCTCTTAACAAAGGAGTTAAGCGTGGTCTTCGGAGGCCGTACGGGGGCGTTGGCTGAAACAGGAGCAAAGACGTAACAGCGAGTGAAGCCAGTCACAGGTCGAGCCACCTAGTTGGCAATGGGGGTAGCATCTGGCTGGGTCTCGAAGGACACAGCTCTCCCACATCGTTCCAATGGCAGAGTAAGGTGCTGGAGCGGCCGTGCCAAGGAGGTAGATCACAGATAAGCGTGATAAGCGTATTTCGGCGTTTGTGGCGGTGGAAAGGCCATCGCAACCAAGGCACGGACAGCACCGAGGTAGAAGAGGCAGAAAAGCGACCGCGGATTTGCGCGGATCACGCGGATCAGTCAAAGTCAAAACTCCCACCTCGGCAAAAGAACGCGGGATCCAGGGAGATCTTGCCTCGCACGCACGGGCTGGGCCGCCTCCCTCTGGCCTTTGTTCTTGCGACGGGCCGGTGGAGCGAAATCACCGCGTCATCTTAAGCGAGAGCGCAGGAATCAGTCAGACGGCCAAAGGAGTCACTCGGAAAACTACCGGTGCGCGCCGAAGCGTAGTATCAAGCCTGGGGTGAAACATCGTGACAGATGAGCCGTACACAAACGTGTTTACCGACGTTCACAACAAGATTAGAGCTCTCAAGGAACGAACTGCCGCAGCAAACAGGTATGATCGCGAGCTTCGCGAAGGCAGAGCGGATGAGGAAGCCAAGAAACTCCGCGAATTCGGGAATAAGTAGTCACCACCACGTGTGTTGGCCGGGTACGCCAGGTTCGCGTCATTCTGCTGAGCGCGGATCCAGACAAACGAAGCCATCCCGGCAGGGACGGCATCTCTAGTCGCAGCGCTTCAGCGTTTATTACGAAACCGAGACCGCCGCTCCGCGGCTCGGGCCTATTTCGTGCGCTGCCCCGGGCTGACGCCCGGGTCTAACACCACGTCGCCGCTTCGCGGCTAAATCGATCACTCGCAGGCATACTTCGTCGTACCGCACAGGTCGTAATCAGAGTTTCGTAAGAAGGTCTTCTGCGCCAGGAAACCTGGAAGATAACCGGACTCCCGGAGTCGGTTCAACGGCGCAGGGTCGGTGGTTGAACATGGCCAGGGATTGGTCGCGTTCCTCGACGCAATCAGCGGTTGCTTTTCGGCCTTACGTCTCGGTGTCCCTTCGTTGAATTGCCTGCCGGCATCTTCCCCAATTGTTTTGCGGTCCCTCCCTACGCCCTCGTCAGGAAAATGGGCAGGCCGAGTTTGTGGTCGTACATGGGGCGGTAGCGCTCGGTGTTGTACATGGTGGCGATATCCACTTTGCGCGGACCCAGCTTCGGGTCGGGGATGGGCACCATGGCGTAGCATCCGCCGTTGAGCGCCGTCATCAGTCCGGTCTTGCCCTCTTCCACCGCGTCCATGGCCATGTTGGCGTAGGTGATGGCCACCATGCGATCGACGAAGTCCGGACTGCCGGAACGCAGGTCGTAGGTCAAGTCGCTGACCACGGTTTCTTCGCCGGTAGCGGCCTTGATCTCGCCGCTGAGGTCCTCGGCCACGCTCATCTTTTTGCGATGGCCGAAGGCGTCGGGCTCGCCGTATTCCTTCACCTTGTAGCCTTCCCACTCGGCGCCCTCGGAGAGAATCACCAGCGAATAGTTGCTGGGATTGTTGCGCTTGTCGTTGATGAGCACTTCGATCAGGTGCGGCAGATTCACCTTGTACTCGGGAATGCAGCAGCGCACCGACGTGACATAAGCCGTGTACAGCGCGGTGTATCCAGCGTCGCGGCCAAACACGCGGAAGATGCCGACGCGCTCGTGCGAGCCCACGGTGGTACGCTGGCGCTCGATGGCGTCCATGGCGCGGGAGATGGCGGTCGAAAAGCCGATGCAATACTCGGTGTTGCGGACATCGTTGTCCATGGTTTTGGGCACGGCGATCACCTTCATGCCCTGGCGATCGAGTTCAGCGGCATAGCTCAGCGTGTCGTCGCCGCCGATCGCGACCAGGTAGTCGAGCCCAAGCGCATGGATGTTCTTCAGCACCGCCGGCGTTACGTCGAACACCGTGCTGGTCACGCCTTTTTTGGTGGCTTGACGGCTGACAAACTGCTGTCCCGCGAGCGCGGGCGGCAACTTCGCCATCTTGGTGGGATTGGTGCGCGAGCTGTGCAGATAGGTGCCGCCGGTGCGGTCGATGGTGCGCGTGTTCTCGCGGTTGAGCGGCTGGATATACCGCGCCTTGCTGGCGGGATCGTTGAGATCGACGTGGGTCAGCCCTTCCCATCCGCGGCGGATGCCGATGACTTCGCATCCCATGCCGGCGCCACGATAGACAACCGATTTAATGACTGAATTCAGGCCCGGGACGTCGCCGCCGCCCGTAAGAATACCAATGCGTTTTGCTGCCATGGATAAGGCTCCTTCAAAATCGATCTATGAAATGCGGACCAAGTTTTCTCGCTCATTCTACCGAATGGCGGCGCCGTAAGAGAAACTCGGGCTGCCGTGACGAGGGGATCGTTTCGGGCCCGCCGGACTTGAGAGTGTGCGGCGGAAACAATGCATATCGAGCAAGACCGGCATCGTGCTCCAGGTGCGGGCCGTCCGCTGCAAAAGACAGTCCCCGAATTGCGCCGGATGGTGATATTATTCCGGCCAATTCAGGAGCATTCGAATGTCCACCACTGCGACAATCCTAAGCCCCGGGGAGGTCGACTCCATCGTGCTGGGCGCAGCCGACAATGAAGTCGTCCGCCTCGGACTAACCATGTCTGCGCCGGCCCGGGTACGCCTGCTACAAAAGTCACTGCCGGTGTTGAACCAACTGAACAAGCAGGGCGAGTTGGAAGGAGCAAGGGGGGAGATCGAGAACAATACGCGGGCCTTGATTCAATTCGTGTTTGAGGAAGAGTTGCGAGGACAGCGGGGAGTCCAGATAACCGCCCAGCATTTGAACTCGATTTTCTCGAAGTTCTGCGAGAGGTTTCCCGATTTTCGACCATTCTGTCCTTAGTGAGGCTTCGGCATGAGTGTGGATGGACGTCCGGTGGACGACTGGCGGAAGCAAGCGTTCGACTTCGCTGCGGACTCAGCGAAACAACTCATTACGGTCGCTACTGGCGTGGTAACGGCTACGATCCTGTTCGCCAAGGAACTCGACAGCGTTACACGAGGCTGGGCGCTGGCATCGTGGATCGCATTTCTACTGTCGATTGGGTGCGGGATTGCGGCCCTGCTCAACATGAGCGGAAACCTTCACAATTCGGCAGAAGGCAAGTATCGAAATCCGGACTTAGACTCGCACGGCATCAAATTCTTCTCGCGGTGGCAATGTTGGTTTTTTATCGCCGGTATACTCCTCGTAATTGTGTTTGGCTTTCTTGCGGTCCGCACCCATCCACCATCCGACAGCAAGCCGGTGACTGTAACGTGTACGACTCCGCCAATGGTCGACCAGCCGCCAGAGTGTCCCAAGCTGCCCCGGCCGTGCAAGCGACGGGCGCACAAAGTGCACCCCTGCAATCAGTCTTAGGCTCGGGGAGGAACCGGACGATCCGAGTGTGGGGCAGGGCTGCCGCTGTCATGCTCTTATCAAATTGCGGTGAGACATTCGGCACCGACAGGTTTCGAGCGTCGGATGAAGATGCCTGCCCAAAGCAGCTTCCGCTGGCGGCGTAACCTTGTAAACGGACGAATCGCTTCGCGCGGATGTACTCCGGCGCAAAGCTCCTCGCTAGGTTTCTGCTCCGATTGCGGCCTTCAAAGCGCTCGCGATCGACTTCACGTGGCGCTCCATGGCTTCTTCCGACTCGGCCTCGACCATCACGCGCGCGAGTTTTTCGGTGCCGGAATAGCGCACGACGACGCGGCCGTTGCCGTCGAGTTCGCGCTCGGCAGCGCGAATCGTTTCCATCACCGACGGCAACTCTTCCATGGGCAGCTTCTCGCGCACCTTCACGTTCTGGATGCGCTGGGGAAAGACCTTCATATCGCCAACCAGCTCGGCGATGGGCTTCTGGGCGCGCGCCATCACTTCCATCACGCGCAGCGCGGTGAGGATGCCGTCACCGGTCGTGGTGTCCATGTCGCGGAAGAGGATGTGTCCTGACTGCTCGCCGCCCAGTGACGCGCCAGTCTTCATCATTGCTTCGAGGACGTACTTGTCGCCGACATTGGCGCGCAGCATGCGGATGCCGCTTTGCTTCAGCGCCACCTCGAGCCCCATGTTCGACATGGTGGTGGAAACCACGGTGTCGTTGTGCAGCAGCACGTGGGCCTTCATGTCGCGCGCGGCCATCAGCAGCACGCCGTCGCCATTGACCACGTTGCCTGCGGCGTCGGAGAACAGGGCGCGGTCAGCGTCGCCATCGAAGGTGATGCCGAGGTCGTACTTGCTGCCGGCTTTCACGATCTCGGAGGCCACGTGCTCGGGATGCAACGCGCCACAGTTGGCGTTGATGTTGCGTCCATTGGGATCGGTGTGCAGGAAGTCGGCGTCGATGTCGCAGTCCTGGAAGACCATGGGCGCGATGGCGCTGGCGGCGCCGTTGGCGCAATCGACCAGCACACGCAGCTTGCCGAAGCGGCCCGGTCCGACGAGCGAGGCCAACCATTCGGCGTATTGCGCGCGCAGCGGAGCTTCGCCCGGCAACATGCTGTAGCCGGCGTGATCGGCCTGGCGCCGCACCTGCCGCCAACTGCTCGATGTGGGCAAAGATGTCAGCCTCGATGGCGTGTTCCAGCTCGTCGGAGAGTTTGTAGCCGTCAGCGCCAAAGACCTTGATGCCGTTGTCGTGCCAGGGATTGTGCGACGCCGAAACGACGATACCAGCCGAATAGCCGTTGGCCCTCACCAAGTAGGCAACGCCGGGCGTCGTAATGACGCCCGCGCTGGCAACCTGCACCCGCGAGGCTTCGAGGCCGGCGGCGAGCACCTGGCTGATCCACGCGCTGGACTCGCGCGTGTCCTGGCCGATTACTACACGAGCACTGGGAGAGCGCTCGGCGAGACGCTGCCCGAGGGCGCGTCCGATGGCGTACACGGTCTTGTGGTCGAGCGGGTATTCGCCGGCGACGCCGCGAATCCCGTCGGTGCCGAAAAGCTGTCGTTGGAAGGTTGGTGTCTGCGTAGAACTCAAGGCTTGGCGGCTCCCGTGGATTGTCTACCTGTGGTGACGGTTACGTGAATTGGCGCCGGATGGAGCACACGCACCAGCGGATCGGCCACATAGACGTGGGTGCTGAAGGTGGCGCGGCCCACAACGCCGGTCGCATCCACCGGATCAGTAAGCGCACTCTCGATGGCGTCGACGCGGCTTTGCGGGCCTTCGATGGCAATGGTGGCCGGTTCGGCGGTGACAGCAGTGATGCCGTATCCGGCGACGAAGGAACCAATCACGCGCGGGCGCACCTCGATGGTACGCGTGGCGTTGGGACTGAACTCGATGTGCATCTGCGACGGCACCACACGGGTCACGGTTACGCCGCGAGGCACCTGCACCTGCCTGGGCCCGAGATCGAAGGTGCGCTCGCCCGGGTTGACGCCCGCAAGATCGAGAACGGCGCTGACATCGGAGGGCTTAAGGGCGCGAATGATTCGTTCCGGGCCGCTGACGGCAACCTGGACTTCAAAGGGAGCGTCGGCTGTCATCACCAGGTTGGGCGGCGGATGACGGAAATCAACCGGCGCATTGACGATGGACTCGACTACGGGATCGCGACCCACCATCCACCAAAGCCCAATGGAGATGAGTATGGCGAGGACCTTAAGGTTGAGGTCGCGGAGAACGTAGCGGCGTAAGAATTCGCGCATGGCTAGAGCTCCGCTCCTTGACCGGCATTTTCATCGCCGGTCGCCGGTGGAAGGTTGGGCTCAGCAATGACCAAGTCGCGGTCGGTGGCTGCCGTGGGCAGCGTGGTGCGCGGAATATAGCGCCGCAAGAGCTCGCTGATGCGCTCGCGCAAGTGCTCAGGTGTAAGGTCGCGCTCGATGGCGCCGTGAGAGGCGATGCTGATGCCGCCGGTTTCCTCGGAGACGATCACGGCGATGGCGTCGGTTTCCTCGGTAATGCCGATGCCGGCGCGGTGGCGGGTGCCCATCTGAGTGGAAAGCTGGGGATCGGTCGCGAGCGGCAGGAAACACGCGGCGGCAGCGATCTTGTCTTTCTGTACGATGACGGCGCCGTCATGCAGCGGGGTCTTGTAGAGAAAGATCGTCACCAGCAGGTCGTAGGAAAGTACGGCGTCGAGGGGCACGCCGCTGTCAATGTAATTGCCGAGGTCGTCTTCGCGCTCGAGGATGATGAGTGCGCCAGTATTGTTCTTGGCGAACAGGGCTGCGGCCATCACGATGTCGTCGTAGGTTTCCACACGGCGGCCGCCGAACCGCGACATGGAGAAGTTACGCCCCAGGCGCACCAACGAGTGTCGGATTTCGGGGGCGAAAACCACGATGAGAGCGAAAATGGTAAGCGGGGCCACAGCGCTAACCAGCCAGTCGATGGTGTTAAGGCCCTTGAAATGAGACCAATAGACCGCCAGCACGACGATCGCGACGCCGAGCAGAGCGGGCATGGCATGGGTCCACTTCAGCAGCTTCAGAAACCCGTAAATGATGAGCGCAACGAACAAGATGTCGATGACCGAACTCAACGACAACTCCGGCATGCGCCCCAGGCTCTGCAGCATTCGCGGTCCTTTCGTGAAATCGATCTTGCGGGTAAAACCATTCTAATGCAGCGAATGTGCGCCCCCGAGGATTTCGGTTGGCGCAGGGTGTCCTACTCTGTGGCAGATTCAGGAGCAGAGCGAATGACCTCGGCGGTAAACTCGCCATGGCCGAGCTGGGCCCGCACGGAGTCTCCGGTGGCCAGTTGCGAGGCGTCTTTGACGAGGTTGCCGGCGGCGTCAAACACGAGGGCGTATCCGCGGGACAGGATGGCTTTGGGAGAGAGGGCCGTCAGGCTGCCCTGCAACCGCTCCCAGCGGGACCGGCGAAGCAAGAGGAGAGTCTGCGTAGCCCGCGAAAGCGATGTGGACAATTCGGCTGACCGGGCCGCCTTCTCGGACAACAGTCGCCCGACGCAGGTCTGAAGTTCGCCGCGGCGATGGTCGAGCTGGCGGCGCATTTCGGCGAGGCGCACGCGCATGTCCTGGTGGCGCAGGCGGGTGTCGAGCGATTCGAGGCGACGCCGCAGATGGGCGAGATTTTGGCGCTGCGCCTGGGCCATGCGGTAGACGAAGTCATCGACCCGCTGCTGGCGACGGGCGACGGCGTCGGGCATCCGGACCAACGCGGAATGCTGCATCAGCTTCGTCAGGGCGTTGTGAGAGCGCAGTAGCTTGAAGTCCATTCCCTGCCGCAGGCGGTCGTGCAGGCGGTTGAGCCGGGCTGCCAGCTCCTGTTTTGATTGGATGACCAGTTCGGCGGCGGCTGATGGCGTGGGCGCGCGCAGGTCGGCAACGAAGTCGCAGATAGTGAAGTCGGTCTCATGGCCGACGGCCGAGATCAAGGGAATTTCAGAAGCAGCAATCGTGCGGGCCAGCCCTTCGTCGTTGAAGGCAAAGAGGTCTTCGAAGGAGCCGCCGCCGCGAGTAACGACGATGACATCAACATTTCCGACCTGATTGAAGTACCGGACGCCTTCGCTAACTTCGCCGGCTGCGGTTTCTCCTTGCACGCGGGCATCGTAGATGAGTACCGAAACGGATTCGTGACGGCGGCGGAGGATGTTGAGGATGTCCTGCAGGGCCGCACCGCGCGCCGAGGTGACCACGCCGATGCGGCGCGGCAGAGTCGGGATCGGCTGCTTGCGTTGGGTGTCGAAAAGGCCTTCGGCGGCCAGTTTGGCCTTGAGTTGCTCGAAGGCAAGTTGCAGCGCGCCGGCGCCCTTGGGCTCGAGCATCTCGGCTTGCATCTGCAGGTCGCCACGCTCCTCATAGATGGTTACGCGGCCGCGGGCGATGACGGCCAGGCCGTTCTCGGGGCGGAAGCGCAGGAGCCGCGCCTGGCCGCGCCACATCACCACGCGCAACTGCGCGGAGCCGTCTTTCAGTGTGAAATAGAGGTGGCCGGATTCGGCAGGGCGGTAGTTGGAGATTTCACCCTCGACGTAGATGTCGGTGAAGTCTCGCTCGATATGACTGCGCAGGGTGGTGACCAATTCGCGCACGGCGTACACCTTGCGCTGAGGCAGGGCGAAGTTCAGTCCGAGTTGTGCGTTGTCGGCCATGAGGATCGCTTCGCCTGCAAGGCAGTGTATCGCAGCGTGCTGTGAAGATTTGCTCGTTCGAGTCGGCCACGAAGAATCGTTTTGTCTGTGGGCGGGGCTGCATTAGAGTTAGGCTTTGAGCAGCACGAACCGGTGACTTCGGATTCCACTAAAGGATGACTGCCATGACGACTACGCGTAGGGACTTCCTAAAACTAGCCGGTGCCGCTTCGGTGGCGACCTTCGCGTTGCGCGATGCGCTGCCGCTGGCGGCATATCCCCTGGGGCTTCCGCTGGGCCTGCAGCTTTATTCGCTGCGGGAGTTGTTGCCGAAAGACTTTGACGGAACGCTGAAGGCGATCGCCGCCTCCGGCTACACAGAAGTGGAGGCCGCGGGTTATTACGCCATGAGCGCGCAGGAGTTCAAGCAGTCGATGGACGCCGCTGGTCTGCACTGTGTGAGCGGGCATTATCCGCTAGACATGCTGGGGCCGAACCTGGAGAACGTGGTGAAGTACGCCAGTGAGTTGGGACTGCAGTACGTTGTGTGCTCGTCTCCTTCGCTGAAAGACCCATCGCGGGTCAAGGTTTCACCGAAGAGCCCCGAGTATCACGAGGCGTGGGCGCAGGCGTTCACGGTGGACGACTGGAAGTGGAATGCCCAGCAGTTCAACGAGATTGCCGGCCGGGTCAAGGGCTATGGGATGAAGTTCGGGTATCACAACCACACGACGGAGTTCCGCAAGTTAGGCAAGACTATGGGGTACGACGTGCTGATCCAGCAGACTGATCCCGCGCTGGTGACCTTCGAGATGGATTGCGGGTGGGTGGCGGTGGCGGGATACAGTCCGGTTGAGTACCTTACAAAGTATCCCGACGCGGATTTCGATGCTGCACGTGAAGGATTTCGACCTGAAGAACCGCAAGGAACCGCTGCAGTCCACGGAGTTGGGCCACGGCACGATCGACTACCGCGCGATCTTCGAAGCCGCGAAGAAAGGCGGCCATATCACGCACTACTTCGTGGAACAGGAGGAGTTCGATATGCCTCCGCTGGAGGCGATCAAGGTGGATGCGGAGTATATGCAGAATTTGAAGGTGTGAGGTCCACAATCATCGCAAGTCGGACGAGGATTCGACGGAAACGATTCTCTGGATCATGACGCCCTCTGGCAACCGTTCGTTCCTTTTCGGGAATCTGACCGCACTGAGTTAAGAAAAGTTATTGGGCCTCCACGTTAGAGGTCTATCGTTAGCTATGTGCAGTCGATTTGACTGCAGGGTACCAGTCTCCCCCATGTTCGGTAGGACGCACGCCTCTGCGCCGTGGCAACGATGCGGAAGTGAATTGGTTCGGATGGGAATCTTCATTACGGATCACTTCAGGCTTACAGCCAATGCGCCAGGCAGGTGTCCCCCGCTAACCATTCATCCTGTACGGAGGACTTATGCTTAAGTGGAGTACGGTTCTTGCCTTTTGCTTGATCCTGTTGGCGGCGAATGGCTTCGCCGGCAATGTACTCGTCAATCCCGGTTTCGAAACCAGCGCCTTGCCGCCGTGGTTCAATTCCTATGACTATTGCAGCGGTTGCACCTGGGCCGTGACGTCGGCGGATGCGCACAGCGGACTGTACAGCGCGTTCGTAAGTGGCAACAGGGCGCTGGAGCAGGATTTTACAGCGATCCCCGACGCTAACATCACAGAAGCTTCCCTCTGGCTGAAGATGCCGGATAGTGGGATAGCTGCTGTTTACTTCATTTATAGCGACGCCTCTTACGCACAAAACATCTTCAGTGTCGGCAGTACCTGGACTCTGTTCAACATGACGTCGTTCCTTGACCCGAGCAAGTCATTGACGGGATTTGGCGTGTTTGGTTGCAACGGGTGTGCCGGGTCGAGCCAGACTTTTGCTGACGACTTTGTCGTCAATACAACTCCTGAGCCAGGTTCGATGATCCTGTTGGGTACCGGCCTGATAGGTGCGGCGGGCGCAGTTCGCCGCCGTTTCCAGCGGTTCTAAGGGACGGAGGGTTTTTCTCCAAGTCGACTGGCTTGACAACTCGATCAGCAAACGCCGGATGGCTCGTGTCCGGCGTTTCTTATGGATGGCGCGGCGCGACCTTCACCTTTTTATCCTACCGACCACCCACAACACCAGCGACAGCAGCACGCTGAGCAGGATGCAGGTCATCAGCGGGAAATAGAACGTACTGTTCTTGCCGCGCACCACGATGTCGCCGGGCAGGCGCCCGATGGGCAGGTTGAGTTTGCCGGCGAGGATGAGCACCAGCCCGAGAACAAGCAACAACCCTCCGACAAATAGCAGTGCGCGGCCAAGGTCGCCCATGGGCCTAGTTTAATCGCCCCACGCGCGGCGTCGATGTCGAGCGCGCTATTCTGATATGCTTTCGAGTTTGTCCCAACAAGCGGGACGATTCCCTTCTGGAAGGTCTGCGTTGGTGGTAAATCCTATTATGCTGGTCCACGGCGGAGCCTGGGCCATTCCCGATGACGCGGTAGAGTCCCATCTGCAGGGCGTGCGCGCCGCCGCGGCCGCGGGCTATGCGGTGCTGCAAAAGGGCGGAAGCTGCCTGGACGCGGTGCAAGCGGCGGTCGTTTATATGGAAGACGACGAGACCTTCGACGCCGGGCGCGGCTCGTTCCTTAACCAGGACGGCCGGGTGCAACTCGACGCCTGCATGATGGATGGAGCTACGCTGAGGGCGGGAGGCGTGGGCTGCGTCGAGCACATCCGTAATCCCATCGTCGCGGCCAGGAAGATCCTCGCCGACAGTCCGCACGTGTACTTCGTGGGCGATGGAGCCGAGAGATTCGCGCAAGAGCATGGACTGGAACTCTGCGCCAACGACGACTTGATCATCCCGCGCGAGGTCGAGCGTTTGCGCGAGGCCAAGCAGCAGGGCTACCTGCAGATGCCCGACGAGTTCGGCCCCATGCGATCGCATGACACGGTGGGAGCGGTGGCGCTGGATTGCGACGGCAACATCGCGGCGGGGACCTCCACCGGAGGCACGCTCAACAAGGCGCCCGGACGCGTGGGCGACTCGTCGCTCATTGGTTGCGGCTGCTACGCCGACAACCTTAGTGCTGCCGTCTCCACCACCGGTTGGGGGGAGCCGATGATGAAGCTCGTCCTAAGCAAGTGGACCGCCGACCGTGTGGAACAGGGTTTAGCTCCGCAGGAGGCGGCAGAGAAGGCCCTGCAATACCTGAAATCGCGGCTCAATGGGCATGGGGGCATCATCTTGCTCGACTGCAAAGGCCGCGTGGGCATCGCGCACAACACTCCGCGGATGGCCTGGGCAATGGCGTCAGGGACGGCAACGTCCTCAGGAGTAAAGGTCGGAACGTAACGCATCGCAGTCTTCGCAGCATTTCGTGCTTGCGTTCGAGGCGTCGCTTGTTATAAAAACCCACAAGCCTGTCGGGATGGCAATTTTGTTTTTCGTGGCATGAGAGTCGGGGCCCCATGACCCATGGTGTCTATCGCGTGGCCGGGCGATGGTTAGTGCGCTTGTGCCCGGTCCTATCTTGTGGAGGCCGCATCCCGGCTTCTAGCGACAAATTCCGTACGAGGACAACCCTATGAAGATTGTGCGCAGACTGGTTGGTTTGCTGATTGCGGCTGCATGCCTGACGGCTGCTGCCACGGCCCAGGTGCAGACTTCGGAGTTGCACGTCGTGGTGAAAGACGCGAAGGGTGCGGTGGTCCGCGACGCGACGGTGACCGCCGCGGATGCTGACAAAGGCATTTCGCGGTCGCAGAATACGAACGCCGAAGGCACCGCCGTACTGCTTTCCCTGCCTCCCGGGATGTACTCGGTCACGGTACAGGCGCCGGGATTCGCCAAGCTGATAGAAAGTTCGGTGCGGCTTACCATCGGCCAGGTGGCGGAGCTGGCGGTAACACTTTCGGTGGCGGCTACAAGCGAGACGGTGACGGTGTCGTCGGAGGCGGAGCTGGTGGAAACGCAGCAAACGGCTACGACGGCCACCATCGACCAGGAGCGCATCGAGAACCTGCCGATCAACGGCCGCAATTATGTCAACTTTGCGTTGACCAACTCACAAATGGCGCGCGACACCACACCCAGCATCGGCGCCGCGCCAACTTCGGGGCTCAATATCGGGGGTCAACGCGGACGCAGCAACCTGATCAACATCGACGGCACCAACGCGGTCGACAACTCAGTGAACGGAATTCGCTCCACGGTTTCGCAAGAAGCCGTGCAGGAGTTCCAGATCCTGACCAACGGCTACGCGGCGGAATATGGCCAGGCCGCCGCCGGCGTGATCAACATCATTTCGAAGTCGGGTTCGAATGAGTTTCACGGCAGCGCGTTCGGTTTCTTGCGCAACCGCTACATCCAGGCGACCAATCCCTTCAGCAACGTGAACCAGCCGGATTACACACGCGCGCAGTACGGCCTCACTGCCGGCGGTCCAATCAAGAAGAACCGTACCTATTGGTTCTTCTCCTATGAGGGCACCGACCGCCATGAAACTGGCTTTTCGACCATCGGCGCGGGCAATTTCGGGTTGACGTCCCAGGCGGACATCTCGCGCTTTGTCTCGGCCGCCATCCAACAGCAGTTACCGCCTAACACCGTCGTAGTTCCGGTGACACCGGCGCAAGCTGCCTTCCTGGCGGCGGTACCGGTGACGACCGCCACGGTGCAGTATGCATTGCTGGCCGGGACTTCCGGTCCGGTGGCGATCACCGGGCAAAATCCGCTGACCCACATCATCGGCATAGGAGGCGGCTATTTCGCGCCCACCAGCGCAAACTTCATTCCCCTGCCGGCCTCGTATGTTCCCATGCAAACGCTGATCGGGAACTTCCCGGTGCACGAACTCGCCGACATCTACTCGCTCCGGCTCGACCACAAGATCACCGACAACCAGCAATTGATGCTGCGGGGCAGCGTGAGCCCCGACATCGTGGACGGCATCGAAGTCGCTGCCCAGGGCCCGCAAACCTTCGGGCAGAACTCGTGGTCGCGCACCTCGATGAACAATTTCCATGACTGGAGCATCATCGCTGAGCACACCTGGACCCTTGGCAACAACAAGGTGAACGAATTCCGCTTCCAGTATGCGCGCCGCAGCGTGAATTACTCTTACTCCAACGCACCCGGCGGAAGCGATGTGGCTGTGAACATTCCCGGCTACGCTTACTTTGGCCGTGAACCGTTTTCCTACGTCCAGCGCGTCGAGCAGCGCTGGGAGCTTCTCGACAACTTCTCCATTACCAAGGGTACCCACAACATTAAGTTCGGCGTGGACTACAACCTGATTCCCCTGACTGCCGATTTCACGGTGAACTTTGGCGGCATCTACGACTTCGGCGCCGTCTCCCTGGCCGGCACTCCGGGCTTGAATCCGATCCAGGCCTACGGTGCAGGCCTTCCGTCATATATGGTGCAGGGCGTGGGCAACCCCCACCTGTCGTTTAACAACAACACCATCGGTTTGTTCGTCCAGGATTCATGGCGGATCAAGCCGCGCCTTACCCTTAACTACGGCCTGCGCTACGACAACGAGTTTCTGCCCAACTACGCTCCATCAACGGCCCTGGCCGGGGCGGCTTACAAGACCTTTGGGCTCACGAAGGGTGTGCCTTCCGACAACCTCCAGTTTGCACCCCGCTTTGGAATGGCCTTCGACGTCTTCGGCGACGGCAAGACGGTCGCGCGCGCGTCCTACGGCATCTTCTTTGACCATCCGATGATGGCCCTGGTGTTCGACTCGGTGGTGGCCGACGGCACGCAGGCGCCACAAATTCTGCTGTTTGGCGCTAAACCGGTTACCTGCGACGCCAGTGCGGGAGGAATTGTCTCGACTCTTAACGCAGGCAATGCTTTCACGGGAACTCTCAACTGCCTGCCTCCGGCGTTCACTTACCTTCCCGGACAGCAGCGCTTCAACCCCACGCCCAACACCCAATCGGTGTGGGTCAACCAGAACTACTTGCAGCCCGGCCAGGTGGTCCCGCTGTCGGTGCTGCCGTTTGGCTACCCCACCGCTGCGAACTTCAAGTACGGCTACTCGAACCAGGTCAACGTCGGCATCGAGCACCAGTTTGGCAACGATTGGACAGTGGACCTCGCCTACAACTTTACCGGTGGGCGCCGACTGAACCGGCCGATCAATGCCAATACAGCGAACGGGAACCTGATCGTGCAGAACTGGTACAACGCCATGACCGACCCCAACCTCACCCAGGCGCAGAAAGCCAACTTTGCCAACAATCCTTTGGCCGTGGATGTGGCGGGGGTCAACACGGCCGTAGCCGCAAAGTGCGGGAGCGCGGCTTGCGGCGCCTACCTTCCTCCCGCGCTGGTCAGCTTCTTCCGCCAGAGCGGGTTCAATCCCACGCTGCAGTACTATGCGCCGGCACAGCTCAACGGACTGGCGCAGGAAGTGATGTCGTACTACGGCTTGGGATTTGGCAATCAGGCCATTCCCTTCAGCGACCTGGTGGCCAACTACTCCAACGGCACGTCTGATTACAGCGCTCTGAGCGTGAACGTCAAGAAGCGCTTCTCGCAGCATTACGAGTTTTTGGGCTCCTACACCTGGTCTCACGCCATTGACGACTCCACCGACCTGGAGGCCACGCTCGAGCCGCAGGACAACTTCCATCCCAACCTCGACCGCTCCAACTCGCTGTTCGATCAGCGGCATCGCTTCGTGGTCAGCGGGGTTTACCAGAGCGGCAACCAGGGCAGCGATGCCAAGGGCAAGTTGCTGAGCAACTGGACCGCATCGCTCATTCTGGAATGGGCCAGCGGACGTCCGTTCAACATCGTGGTGGGTTCCGACCAAAACTTCGACTTCTCCTCCACCACCGATCGGCCCGCGATTGCGCACGCCGGGCAGACCGACTCCTGCGGCGACGTGGCCGCTGCTTCCAAGTACTCGCCGAGCGGATACCTGATTCCCACCTGCTTTGCCGACGTGTTGGGCACCGGCCAAGTGCCCACGCTGATCGGCAACCTGTCGCGCAATGCCGGCACCACGCCGTCTGTCTTCTTCAATGACCTGCGGATTGCACGGTCCATTAAGCTCGGCGAGCGGGCGCAGCTACAGGGCATCATGGACTTGTTCAACGTCGTCAACAAGTTCAACGTCATTGCGGTGAATCCCCTCTGGAATGCCGCCGGCACACCGACGGCGGCGGACGATCCCCGCCAGTTCCAGTTCGCGCTGCGTCTGTCGTGGTAGGGCGCAAAACTGATTCCCGAATCACGGCGCTCCTCGCGGAGCGCCGTTTCTTTGCCTTCCCTGACCATTCGCCACCCGTCAAGAGTCGCTGCTTTACAATCGATGCTCTGATGAAACGCCGAACATCCGACGCCACCCATTGCGTACACGCCGGAGAAGACCGCCACGGTGAAGCAGGGCCGCTGACCACCCCAGTGGTACAGACGTCTGTGTTCATCATTCCCGGCTTGGACGAACTGCGCCGGTACGCCGAGGGCGATCGCGATTTTTATCTGTATTCGCGGTACGGCAATCCCACGGTGAAGGCCACGGAAGATAAGATCGCCGCGCTGGAAGGCGCGGAGGCCGCCGTGCTCACGGCCAGCGGAATGTCGGCGGAGATGATTGCCGCACTCACCGTATGCCAGGCGGGCGACGAAATCCTCTCGATGCTCGACATCTACGGCGGAACGGTGAGGCTCTTCGAGGACGTGCTGGCACGCTGCGGCATCAAGACGCGCTTCATCCCCTATCACGACCTGCACAAAGCGGAACGTTACTTCACGAACAAGACGCGGATGCTGTTCCTGGAGACGCCGACGAATCCAACCCTGCGCTGCGCCGACATCGCCGCGCTGGCCGCGATCGCGCACCGTCACAAGGCGTGCGTGGTGGTGGATAACACGTTTGCCACTCCTATCCTGCAAAAGCCACTCGCGCTGGGCGCCGACATGGTGATGCATTCAGCAACGAAGTACCTGGGCGGCCACAGCGACGTGACGGCAGGCGTGCTGGCGGGACCGAAAAAATGGATGGACCGGGCGCGCGAGTTGATGATCCTGACCGGCGGATGCCTCGATCCGGGATGCGCTTATTTGCTGCTGCGCGGTCTGAAGACGCTGGAACTGCGGGTGGAGCGCGCCTGTCGCAACGCCGCACTCATCGCCGACGCTTTGCAGCGCCATCCGAAGGTTTCGCACGTGCATTTTCCCGGGCTTCCCGGCCACGCCGACCATGAGATTGCCACCCGCCAAATGAAGGACTACGGCATGATGGTGTCGTTCGAGCTGCGTGGCGGCGAGGCGGCGGTCGACCGCTTCATCAAACGCCTCACAACCTGGTACCTGGCCACGAGCCTCGGCGGAGTCGAGTCCATCCTGTCGTACCCGGTGCTGTCGTCCCACATCGGACTAAGCGCCCGGCGACTGAAACTCCTTGGCGTTACTGCGTCGACGGTGAGGCTGTCGGTAGGAGTGGAAGATGCCAGCGACCTGATCGCCGACCTGGAAACCGCACTGGCGAGAGCATAGGAAGCGGGTTTGCGGGCGCTTTCGCTCGCGTAGTACCATCACGAGCGGAACGCGATTTTTCATTGGAGAGGTTGGCAGTACAGGAATGAAGTTGTTACGCTACCTGGTTGCCCCCTCACTGCTTTGCGCCCTGCTGCTGAGCACTGGCTGCGAGCCCTCCGGATCGAAGAATGCCGCGGCGAAAGTACCTGCACAGGCCACCGCCCCCACCGTCAAACCGCCGCAACCGACAGACAGCGCTCCGCCGCAGGCCGCTCCTGCCCCCGTCGCGTCGGCAGATCCGGTGGAGTCCCTCATCGCGCGCGTCGAAACGCTTTACCAGGAGGGCACTAAAGATTACCAGGCCGGGCATCTTGATGCCGCTCGCCAGAGCTTCGACCAGGCGTTTAACGTCCTGCTGTCGAACAAGATTGAGGTGCGCAACAACCCGCGACTGGAAAAGGAATTCGACAAGATCGTGGACGGCGTGCGGGAGATGGAACAGGTCGCGTTGCGCGAGGGCGACGGCTTCACCGAGCAGCGCTATGAGCCCGCGCCAATCGACGAAGCGAACGACATTACCTTCCCGACCTCCCCGGTCGATCCCAGCGTCCGCGCTACGGCCGAAGCCGAAATTAAGACCACCAAGTCAGACTTGCCGCTGATGCTCAACGACCAGGTGGCGATGTTCATCAACTACTTCTCCAGCACCAAGGGACGGCACACGCTGGAGCACGGGCTGACCCGCGCCGGACGCTACCGCGACTTGATCTCGCAGACCTTCCAGCAGGTCGGCGTGCCGCAAGACCTGATTTACCTGGCGATGGCGGAGTCGGGCTTCCAGCCGCTGGCGGTGTCGCGCGCCGGAGCGCGCGGCATGTGGCAGTTCATGGCCGGACGCGGCTCAATGTACGGCCTCGAGCGCAATTGGTGGGTCGATGACCGGCAGGACCCGGTGAAATCGACCCGCGCCGCCGCCTTGCACCTCAAGGACCTCTACAACGAATTTGGCGACTGGTACCTGGCCATGGCGGCCTATAACACCGGGCCAGGAAACATCCAGCATGCTGTGGAGCGCACCGGATATGCCGACTTCTGGGAGCTCTACAAGCGGGGCGTGCTGCCGCAGGAGACGCGGAATTACGTTCCCATCATCGTGGCCGTCACGATCATGGCCAAGAACCCGGCGCAGTACGGGCTGCAGAATGTGGTGCCGGAGAAGCCGGTACCTGCCGACCAGTTGACCATCGACTATCCAGTGGATCTGCGGCTGGTGGCCGAGTGTCTGGACACCTCGGCAGACACGCTGCAGCAGCTCAACCCCAGCCTGTTGCGCCTGACAACGCCCAAGGATCAGGCGTTCACTCTGAACCTTCCGGCGGGAACGAAAGACAAGTACGAAGCCGCCATCGCACTGATTCCCCCCGATATGCGGACTTTCTGGCGCTACCACCGCGTGGAATCCGGGGAGTCGCTCAGCTCCATCGCCCACAAGTACCATACCTCGACCAGCGTGATCGAGGACGCCAACAACCTCAGTAGCGACGAGGTGACGGTGGGCTCAAAGCTCATCATCCCGATCGCCCCCGGGAGCGCCGGCGACAGCGTTGCCTATTCCAAGAAAGCGACGCACTACAAGGTGCGCAAAGGCGACACCGTAGGCTCCATTGCCGACGATTTCCAGGTTCCGGTAGACAAGATCCGGAAGTGGAACCATCTCAAGGGCAACACCGTAGCAACTGGCCGTACCTTGCTGATTTATAAGCCTTTGGCTGGATCTAGCGGGACGGCTTCGGCCTCGGCAGGCGAGGATCCAGCGCCCAGTTCGAGCAAGAAAAGCAAAGCTACGACCGCCTCGAAGGCGGGATCCAAATCGTCGGCGTCCGGCCAGGCCGCCACCTACCACAAGGTCAAGAAGGGCGAGACGCTAAGCAGTATTGCCCAGTCGTACAACACCACGGTGGCCAACCTGAAAAAGAACAACGCCAGCCTAACCAGCAGTCTCCGCGCTGGAGAAGTACTGCTCATTCATAAGTAACCTGTCCGCAGTTGACCCCGCAGCGTGGTCTCGCGAGAGATTTGTCACGTAAATGCGTTTGCGCCCTTCCCTTGCGGCGGATGTTCTGATACAACTTGGCGCGTTGCAGTAACTGCGTGTTCGGCATCACATCGAACGCGATTTTTGCCGTGCTATAATCGCGCGCCTGATGTTGCAGCACGCATTGCAGTTAAATTTTTGATCAGCCAGCAAGCTGTCTCCGTTGATTAGCGGAGCCCGGCCAGCCCAGGAGGACACATGACGGCTTTCGACGAAACGCTATACGGTCGTGATGATGAGATGGACGATTACGGAGACGGTTCCTACGGCGACTCGCTCGACGATGAGGAATACGAAGAGGAAGAAGAAGAGGAAGAAGAACCGGAATCGATTTCGGTGATCGAGGAAGTGGTCGAGGTAGAAGAGGACGAACCGGAAGAGATGACGGTGACCACCGCTCCTCCGCCGGCGGCCAAGAAGGCCCCGGCGAAGAAAGCCGCGAAGGAACCGGTCAAGACGGCGGCCAAGGCAGCGGTCAAGGCGGCGCCGGCGAAGAAGGCTGCTCCCAAAAAGAAGGCAGCTCCCGCGAAGAAGAAGGCGGCGAAGAAAGCCGTTAAGAAAACCGCGCCAGCAAAGAAAAAAGCGGCGAAGAAGATCATCATTGTCGGCGGCAAGAAGAAATTGGCGAAGAAAGCCGCGAAAAAGCCGGCAAAGAAGGCTGCCAAGAAGGCTGCCAAGAAACCCGCCAAGAAAGCGGCCAAGGGCAAGAAGCGCTAGAGGTCTTCAAACTCGAGAAAGGCCGCGGTGTCGCCGCGGCTTTTTCTCTGCTGAAAATAATTTTCTGATCAGATTTTGCGAGGTGACATTGTGAGCGACAATCCCTGGACTCGCCGTAGATTCATGCAAATCGGGGCCAGCGCCCTGGCAGCCGGCGCGGCTGCGAAAGTCATATTGCTGGAACCCACCACATTGCTGGCGGCGGCCACGCAGGCGGCCGGCGGCAACACAGTCCGCTTCGCTTCCATTGGCACCGGCGTGCGCGGCTGCAACCTGCTGGAAGCCTCGCTGCGCGTGCCCGGCGCGGAATGCGTCGCGGTCTGCGATCTCTGGGAGGGCCGCCTCATCGCCGCGCCAGCAGACGCTCGGCAAGCAAGTGGCAACTACCCGCAATTACAAGGAAATCCTCGACCGCAAGGACGTGGATGCGGTCATCGTCGCCGTCACCGATCACCAGCACCGCCGCGTGGTGGTCGACGCCTTGTCGGCTGGCAAAGACGTCTACTGCGAAAAGCCGCTGTCGCACACCGTGGACGACGGCTTCGCCATGGTGGCCGCAGCGCAGAAATACAACCGCGTGATGCAGGTGGGCAGCCAGCGCGTCAGCTCGATCGTGTACGAGAAGGCGCGCGAAATTTACGCCTCCGGCGCGCTGGGCGAGGTGTGCTGCATCGAGGCGTACTGGGACCGCAACTCGGCCAGTGGAGCCTGGGTGTATCCCATCCCTCCGGGCGTCAACGATCAGAACATCGACTGGACCATATTCCTCGTCGGCGCGCCCAGCATTCCGTTCGATCCGGTGCGCTTCTTCCGCTGGCGCTGCTTCACCGACTACGGCGAGGGCCTGGCGGCGACCTGTTCGTGCACCTGATCTCGGGGATCATGTTTATCACCGGAACCAACGAAGTCGCCTCGCGCGCGCAAACCACCGGCGGACTGTTCCGCTGGAAGGACGGCCGCCAGTTCCCTGACCTGATTGAGACCTATTACGACTATCCCAAGTTCCGCGTGGCCGTGCGCTGCAATCTGAACAACGACGGCGGTGAGTTCATCGGCTTCTACGGCGACAAAGGCACCCTGATCATCAAGGGCTCGACCCTGACCTTCTCGCCGCAGAACACGCTGCCGGAACCCGAGGGCTATTCGATTGACGGTTGGCCCGCCGACCTCCGCAAACAATACCTGGAGCAGTGGGCGAAGGACCATCCGCTGCCCGCAGTTTTCGCCTCGAAGCTGACGGAAGAGGCGCAGACCTACGTTCCCCCGCCGGGATACAACGACACCGCCGACCACGAGGCCAACTTCTTCAACGCCGTGCGCACGCGCAAGCCCTGCGTGGAGAATGAAGTCTTTGGCAACAACGCCGCCATCGGCTGTCATCTGGCAAACTACTCGTACTTCAACAAGCGTCCCGCAATGTGGGATGCGGCAGCGAAGAAGATATCTGGGTAGACGGGCCCGGGCCATGTCGAACTTCCGTAGCGGCGACGCGCAACTGATGTACGAAATCACCGGCACGGGCCCGGATGTCGTGCTGCTGCATCCGTTCCCGCTGCACCACCAGATTTGGGACGGCGTGCTGGAGCATTTGGCCACGCGCTATCGCGTCTTCTTGCCTGACCTGCGGGCGCATGGCGACTCTGAGGCCGGCGACGGTCCGGTCATGATGCAGAAATTGGCCGAAGATCTTGACCGGCTTTGCCGCGAGTTCGAAATCACGCGCGCGATCTTCATAGGCGTCTCCATCGGCGGGTATGCCCTGTTTGAGTTCTGGCGGAGGCATCGCGACCGGGTGCGGGCACTTGTGCTGGCCAATACCCGCGCCGCCGCGGAGACCGCCGATGGCCGTACCATGCGGCTCGGTGTTGCCGCCAAAGTGTTGCAGGATGGCACAGCTGGGTTCCTCGACGACCTGCTGCCCAAGCTGTTCTCGCCGGCGACCGTGACAAACCGGCCAGACATTGTGGGCGCAGCCCGCACCATGGCCCAAAAAATGTCGCCCTCGGACATCGCGGCGGTGCAGCGCGGCATGGCCGACCGAGCCGACTCCATACCCACGCTGGCAACCATCAACGTGCCGACGCTGGTAATTGCGGGCGAAGATGACAGCGTGCCCCTCGAAGAGCTCGAACTGATGCATCAGCACATCCGCGGAAGCGAGCTGAAAGTGATCGCCAGGGCCGGGCACTACGCCGCCATGGAAAAGCCCGGGGAATTTGGCCGCTTGCTGCGCACCTTTTCCGACGCGCAGGGGCGCGCATAGTCTATTGGCAGACCGGTACCAACTCGGTCACATTCACCCGGAGGAGCGCGAATTTCGTTCCGGGCCTACACCGGAGATAGAGACTTGATACGCACGCATTCGGTGCTGAGCATCATCTGGAGAGTTGTCCAGTGGCTCGCGCTAGTTCCTCTGCTCTACCTTGCGATTTTTGCATTCTGGATACTGTTCGGTCTGTCGATTTGGTCGTTTCCTCCCGTCGTCAAACTCGCCGGCCACCTCAACATCCCTGCCCAGGTCGCAATTGGTTTTGCGACGTTCGGCGTCGATGTTCTTTCTCTTGGACTCATCACCACGGTACTCGGCCTTTATGTCGGCTTGCTTCTTAACAAGCGCCCATCCCAGAGTGCACCTTGGGGATTCTCCGCCGGTCCCCTGTTCGTGGCCGCCCTCACGTGGTTCCGGCACAGAAACTCCAACCCTCCTGTCGATCGAACCTTCGCCATCCTCAGTGTCGTGCTGTTGTTTGCCGGCGCATTCCTCGCGCTTCGGCGCCACAGGCGCTCAATCCACTGGAAGACCTTCGCTCTTTCCTTGTTGCTATTGAGCGTGCCTCTTTGGGTTTCGTGGGCGACCGCGCCAAAGCAACCAAGGCCTGCGAATCCTCTGTGGACAGTCACGCTCAAGTCCGGAACCTGGACCGCCATGAACACCAGCTCCGAATTCTCCGCCACCCGCCAAATGGTCATCGCAGGTGACCGTATCGTCGCTGTATTCGACTCCGGCTACCCAACCCACCATGGCAAGGTGCCCATGACCACATACCGGTTGGTTTCCATGCGCCTCTCGGACGGCAAGGTCGAAAATACCAGAGACCTCGAAGGTCATTGGGGTGCTATGCCTTCTATCTTCGCCAACGCAGAGGGTCGAGTAGTCTCTCCGACGCCGATGGCCTTCAGGTCCTCGACCCGGACCTCACTCCAGTAGGTACAGTCAACGTTCTTGATCGCGGTCGTGCCAACACGATCTCGCCCGATGGCAAAGTGATAGCTCACGAAACCAATCCTGGAACTGAGTTTTTCGATGCCAACACTCTCGCCCGCACCGGACTCACCTTTAAACAGTCAGTGCCGGGCTCCATCAGCCCAACCTCGGTCATCACCGACAACACGTCTTGGCCCCGCAAGTACCCCAACGACAAGGAATTTGTCACCCTCGAGGACGCATCCGGCCAGCGCCTCATCTACCACGGCGAGTGTGGCTACCGTCCAGACTTCCTCAGCGAATCTCGAATCCTCTTGATCGCCTGCGGACAGCTCATGCTCCTCGATATCGATGGACGGCATATATCATCCGCAAGAATCCCGTGCTGCTACGCCACCTTTGCCGGAGTCTCTCAAAATGGAACGAGGTTCGCCATTCACTTCAGCGACTCTATGGGTGATCCTTCAGAAACGCTCTATGAGCGGTTCGTGATTTACGACACCGAAACTCTGCGCGCAGTCGCTGTTGCTGTTCCGCGCGTGCTGGGAGAAAGGCAATCGTGGTCCGCGTTCTCTGCCAATGGCAACTACTTCGCCATCGGCAGTCCCGATGCGCTCAGCCTCTTCCAACTCCCCACGGACCAAGTCAGGGTCAAGGCAAACGCCGACTCTCCCAATTGACAGTATTTCCTAGACCAGCCGGATTCTGGGTGGGCAATCTCCCCTTCGCCGAGCGCTCGCCTAGATTCTTCGGCCCGCCTCTTTTGCGGGCCGGGCGAGCGGGAGTTGAAGGGCCGGAGCTGCTCCAGTTTGTTTCCTCATCCCCCGCTCCGCCTGGCCCCTTCGTGTGGTTACTAAAGTTTTCCGCCGCTGTCGATTTTCCTTGCCCGCCCCGTCCGCGCCCACTACAACCGGCTTGTGAGGACAACGGTGTTGGTGTCCCCACCCGCCGTGCCCCGTGCGCGCAGCGGCTGGTTCTTTGACAATTCGGCGGGCAGCGGGTCCACCAGGCCTGGCCCAAAGCGACTCATACTTGTATGACTTGTATGGCAAAATACAGTATGAAAAGTATGTATAGTATGACAAAATTGAGTATGAGAAGTATGTGTAGTATGACAAGAAATCGGGTAAAAAATGCCGCTTTTTACCTCTAAGTCCCACGGGCTGAAATGGATACGTATAACCCTATTAAGAATCAATGGTTTGCAAACAATTTCTGTCTAAGTTATTGAAAACAAACAATCGCACGAAGAAAAAGTCGCAATGTGTTGCCAGTTGATCGGGCCCGTTTCCCCGGTCGCACCACCCCCTCCGCCCGGTTTGCCGGTTCTCATGTAACGTAGTACTCGATGGGCCGCATCCACGTTCTCTCCGAACATGTCGCCAACAAGATCGCCGCCGGCGAGGTGGTGGAGCGCCCGGCCTCGGTGGTCAAGGAGCTGCTGGAGAACTCGCTCGATGCCGGGGCGAAGCGCATCCGCGTGAACATCGAGGCGGGCGGCCGCAAGCTCATCCAGGTCATCGACGACGGC
The DNA here is from genome assembly GCA_963751155.1 of uncultured Acidobacteriaceae bacterium. Taxonomy (GTDB): domain Bacteria; phylum Acidobacteriota; class Terriglobia; order Terriglobales; family Acidobacteriaceae; genus DASRAA01. The sequence goes on from CAVVTL010000039.1 coordinate 96,800, forward strand.
TGCGGCATGTTGCACGACGACGCCATGCTGGCGTTCGAGCGGCACGCCACGTCGAAGATTCGCAACGCCGACGACCTGCTGAATATCGCCACCCTGGGCTTTCGCGGAGAGGCGCTGCCCTCGATCGCATCCGTCAGCCGATTGCGGCTGGAGACGCATGCCACCGAAGACGCCGCCGGGACGGTCATCGAAATCGCCGGCGGCAAGATTCTTACTGTCGAAGAGGCCGGCCTGCCGCTGGGCACGTCGATCTCGGTGCGCGATTTGTTCTTCAACATCCCGGCGCGGCGCAAGTTCCTCAAAGCCGAGCCGACCGAGCTGTCGCACATCGCGTCGCTGGTGACGCATTACGCGCTGGCGCATCCTGAAATGCATTGGGAATTGCACTCCGCCACCAACGCCATGCTGATCGCGCCTCCTGTGGCCGACCACGCACAGCGCATCTACCAGGTCTTCGGCAAGGAGATGCTCGACCAGCTCATCCCGCTGAGCGCCATGCTGCCTCTGCTGCATACGGGATTGCCGCAGCCTCCGCCGTGGCGCCGCCAAGAGCAAGACGAAGAAGATCAGGCGCTGCCCGAGCCGGGCGAGGTGCGCCTGCACGGCTTCGTTTCGCGGCCCGAAATTCAGAAGCTCAACCGCAACTCCATCTTCATCTTCGTGAATGGGCGGCTCATCCGCGATCGCGTCGTACAGCACGCGCTCACCGACGCCTACCGCAACATCATGCCGCCTACGGTTTACCCCGTCGTGCTGATGTTCCTGGAGATGCCGGCTACGGAAGTCGATGTGAACGTGCATCCCTCGAAGACCGAGGTACGCTTCCGCCAGTCGTCGCTGCTGCACGATTTCATTCGCGACTCGGTGCGGGCGGCGCTGATGAAGGCGCGTCCGGTCCCAGCGTTTATGGCGGAGATTCACGCGCAGCCCACCGCGTCGGCGTCGCTCTCGCCGAGCAGAGAGCCAGTTGACGGACGCCGAACCGTTGCACGTGACCGAAGCCGACGCCGCCTTCGCGCTGCAAGCGCAAGAGCTACCACCGATGACCGGGGCATTGCAGTTTGGCAACGACGGCATCACGATCGACGCCAACGCGGCCGTACCTGTAGCCCGATTTGGACCGCAAACATTCGCCAACGCCGCTCCTGTCGCAGCGGCTGTGACCGTGGCCGACAACGGCTGTTCCCCTGTGCTGGTCGACGACGATGCTCCCGTCAGCCTCGATTCCCTGGCCACGCTGAAGCCGCTGGGACAGGTTCGCGAGTCGTTCATCCTCGCCGTCAACCCACAGGGCCTCTGGATCATCGATCAGCATGTCGCCCACGAGCGCGTGTTGTTCGAGAAAATCCTCAAGCAACAGACTGGCCGACTCTCCCGAGCGCCAGCAGATGTTGATGCCGCTACTGGTGGAGCTCACGCCCAGCCAGATGGCGGTGTTCGCCGAAATTTCCGACGAGCTGAACCATAACGGCTTCGAGGTCGAACCCTTCGGCACGCGCACTATCGCGGTGAAGACCACGGCCGCTGGCGTCTCTCCCGCCGGAGTCGAGCACCTGCTGCACGAAATCCTGGAGCAGTTCGAGCGCGAGGAACAATCGCTCAACCTGGAGAAGATACGCACGCAGATCGCCGCCTCGATCGCCTGCCACGCCGCCATCAAGGTCAACATGCCGCTGGAGCAGAACAAAATGGAATGGCTGCTGCAAGAGTTGGCGAAGACGGACTGCCCGATGAGTTGTCCACATGGGCGGCCGGTGGTTCTGCGGTATTCTGTAAGAGACATCCAGCGGGCCTTCAAGCGCATCTGAGCCAGGGTTCCCGGCAAATCATCCATGTTTGAACAGCAATTACAGGAGCTGCGCCGCGAGAAGTGGCGCCTGAACGGCGAAGGAATCCGCACGCTCGAGGCGGCGCGCGCTTTCATGGACTCGGTCGGCTACTGTACGTTGTATCCGGAGAAAACGGCGGTGCTGGCGCCGACATTCGTCGGAGCATACGTTGGCAGCGACGAGAAGCTGCCCACGTCGCAGATGGCCTTCGCCGACCCGCGGGCGCGCGAGGCCAAGGAATTGATGGTGCGTCTGCTGCGCGAGAAATCGGCGTTCGAAACGCTGGTTTTTCCGGACAACAATTTCCTCGTGTCGGCGGCGGTGTTTCCTTTCTTCTACGGACTGGTGGGCGATCGCAATCCCAGGCTGGCGCCAAAGGCCACAGCGCGTTCCGGCTACTCGACGCTCGCGGTCGACGCTTTTCTGCTGATCCAGAAACACGGCCCGATCTCCAAGCAGCGGCTGCAGGAATCCCTTGGCAAGTCCATTTCCGAGGCGGCGCTCGACCGCGCGCTCGACGAACTGTGGGCCAAGCTGCGCATCACCCGCGTGGACTACAAGCACGACGAAGGCGTTTTCTGGGATGTGCTCTTCCGCTGGGCGCCGGAGGCCGTACGCGAGGGCATGCATGTCTCCGTGGCCGAGGCGCTGACCGCTCTGGTGTCCAAGTACATTGACTGCGTCCGCGCCGTTCCACAGGAGGAAGTCGAAGACTTCTTCTCGACCCTCGTAGGACGCGCCCGCGTGCGTGAAGCCATCAACGCGCTGCAGGCCGGCGCGCGAACTGGGGTTTGTTCATGTTGGCGGCAAGGTGATGCTGCAGGCTGCCGATGTGCGTCCGGCACGCCCGGTGGCTGCGCAATTCAGGCCGTGGTCCGAAGAAAATCCCCCCAATGTGCGCCCCGGCAAGCCGCTGGTGGAACGCCGTAAGCGCCGGCCCGCCCGGCCCGCGCCACCTCGCCAGGAACCAACGAAAGAATGAGCACCGCACGAAAACTGGTCATCGCTATTGACGGCCCCGCCGGCTCCGGCAAGAGCACCATCGCCGCGCGCCTGGCGCAGAAACTCGGCTACGTGAACCTGGAGAGCGGCGCCATGTATCGCGCGCTGGCGCTCAAGGCGCTGGAACAGAGAGTCTCGGTTGACGACGCAGACGCCGTGCGTCAGCTCGCCGACAGCACGGTGATTGAGCTCGATCCGCAGCCCGAGGGCAACCGCGTGCTGCTGGATGGGCGCGATGTGTCGCAGCGCATTCGCGAAGGCGACGTCACGCAGGCCGCCTCGCGCGTGTCGATGCATCCTCCGGTGCGCGAGATCATGGTGGCGCGCCAGCGCGAGATGGGGCCCATGGCGGCGTGGTGATGGAAGGCCGCGACATCGGCACCGCGGTGTTCCCCGATGCCGACGTGAAGGTGTTTCTCGATGCCGACGCCCGCATCCGCGCCGAACGCCGCGTGGCGCAGAACGGCACACACACGCCGGAAGAGGCGCATCGCATCGTGGAAGACCTGGTACCGCGCGATCAGCGCGACCGCACCCGCGCGGTGTCGCCGCTTGTGCCCGCGAGCGACGCGGTGATCATCGATTCGACGAACCTCACGATCGATGAGGCACTGGCGCGAGTAGAACAACTTGCGCTTTCAAAACTCGAATCCCCGAAGTGAAAAAAACGCCCACCCCATAGTGCGGAGTGGGCGTGTTCGTTCTGGAGGAGCGAACTGTTATCCCTTGTTGATGCGGATGTCTCCCGTATCGGCGTTGATCTGCAACTTCGCCGCTCCGTTACCGATGGTGCCGGTGGTGTGCGAAGCACCGTTGGTCTGTTCCGTCCGCAGGGGACTGAAGTCGGAGGTGATGTCGCCTTTGCGGGTGGTGGCATCGATCTGGAACCCGGCGTTGGCCGGCAGCACCAGGGTGATGTCGCCGTGCTTGCCGGTGATCATCATCTTGCCCATGGGCATCTTGCCTGCCGGGATGAATTTCGATGTCGCCGTTGGAATTCTCGACCTCGACGTCACCGTTGACACCTTCCAGATGAATTTCCTTGGAGCGCGTCACCAGGCGCATCGGCCCGCCCACGTCGGTCGCCCGCAGCGAATCGCCGGAAATCTCCAGGTCGCCCGGCACTGAGGCCATCGTGATATCGGAGCGCGCCGACTTGAACTCCACGGTTTGGCGAATCTTGCTCAGCCGGATGTTGTTGAAGAAGTCGCCGTTCAGCCTCACCGAGCCTTGCACAGTCCTCAAGCGTGGCGTCGTCAACGCGACCATCGATGTCGACGGTCCCGGTGATGTTGTTGTGCCCGAATCGAGCCCTTGTCGAGCGTGATTTCGCCGAGCCGCCGATTTCTGTCAGGGCAACGTCGCCCCGCTGAACGGAGAGCTTTACGTCCGCCTTGCGGCCATTGATGGAGACATCGCCGCGCTTGCTGGCGATATCGAGCGTGGCGTCCGTCGGGCACAAAGATGTCGAGGTCGGCCTGAACGCCGTGATCGCCGGCGCCGTTGGTGTTCGCATTCAGCACGACCGCCGTACCGTTCACCGTGACTTGCGCCTTGCTGCCTTCGTTGAACCGGTTGGCGTCGTCCTGGTTCTTGGCATACAGCTTCTTGTGCACCACCACGCGGATGGTGTTGCCGTCTGAGGGCGTCACGTTGATGGCGCCGCGGTCGCACACGATGCGCAGGCTCCCATTCGCCGGAAACGGCTGCTCGACCGTGTCGTCGAACGTGTACGGCGTGCCGAACATGCCGCCGAAGTCGTCGTCGCATCTGGATCTGGTCGCGCACGCCCTGACCAGTCGTAGTCGGCGCTCTCGTGCGCCGCCAGTCCGCTGATCACGATCAGGATCAGCAGGAAGATTCCACCGCCGCCCAGACCGCGCGTCTGGTAACCGCGCTTGAGCGCGGTGAAGTGCTCGATCAGCGCAATCAGACCCCAAAGAATGATCAGTACCGGCCAGAAGCGTCCATAGAAGTGCCATACCGGAAGGTGCACCCCAGCGTTGCGCAGCAGGAACGCCATCCCGATGACAATCAGGATGAGCGGCCCGGCCAGCGAACGGCGATATCGGTACACCGGCGGAGGCGGCGGCAGAGGCGCAGACGGCTGTTGTATAAGGGCTAGCCATTGTGCACCTCCCCTGGATCGGTTGTGCCAGCGCTCTGCGGTGGATCGCAGGCCGGTTGCTGCGCCGCGGGCGGTTGCCACGGCTGCGGCGGAACCGGAGGCTGCCAGGGTCGTACCGCTGCGCGGCGGTGGATATGCCATGTATTCGCGCGGCATGTGTCCGGTTGCCGGGGCGTTGTGCTGCAGGAACATGATGAGGCCGATGACGATCAGCAGAGCCGGCCAGGTCTTGTCAAATTTCATGAAGTAGATATCGGTCGACCTGGCCAGCAGGAACAGGACTCCGATGGTGATCAGGACGGCGGGCCCCATGAATCCGTGGGCCCGGCAGCGTGCGCATCCACAACTTGGGTTGTAACGGTATTTCATGATGTCCTCCTCACCATTCCCTTCCCGTTCGCTTCATCAGCACGGAAACACCGATGGCGATGAGGATCAAGGGCCAGAACCTTCCGATCCAATCGAAGCGGAACCAGTCAAACTGGTTGAGCAGAAAGAGCACACCCAGACCGATCAGGATGAGCGCACCCACCGGCGCGACGGTACGCCACTGGCTCGGGCTCCTTCGGCGGCTCGAAGGCTGGCCTTCGACGGGCGCAGCGGGCACAGCCCCGGCAGTGGAACTGCCGGCTGCGTCGCGCTTCCGAAAAAGTTCACGTTGTTGAATCCGAACGGATCGGGCGGTTGCACTCCCATCAGCTTCGCCTTCGCGGTCTGGTAGGCCTCGATCGGCATGTACAGCACGAACGCCGCGATGCCGATGCCGAAGATGCCGCTCACGTGGTCGGCAGCCCAGATCAGCGTCCCGAAAATCAGGACGTGGATGAACCCCTTGCCATACTGACCGTTGTAGAAGGCGCCGACTCCGGGAATGAATCCCAGGAGGGCGGCGACACCGGGACTGCCCGCCACTGGAGGCGTTACACCAGGAACGGCTGTTCCTGGGGCTGGCGGTGGCGGCATGGTGCCGCTTACTTGCGAGGCCAAACACTCCTCGCAGTAAGATGACGCCACGCACATCACGCGAGCACACGCTGCACATGGGCTTGCCACATGTGCGGCAGTATGCAACCGCGGGTACTTCGACATGGTTGGCGCAGTTCATACTGTTCTCCTGTTCAGCCGGGCCTGTGGGATGAGCGACTCAACTGCAGCCGGACATGCGGCCAGCACTGGCTGGCTTGCGTCGTGGCTGTAGTTCTGAAACTTGCGGTCCTGCTGTTGCGTTTGGCCCTTGTTGGGGTTCTTCGGTGTGCTCTCCTCCTGCTTGTCGGGCGTCGCGGCGCGGCGCAAATCGCGCACGCGAGACTCGATCTCGTACACCAGCCGGATGTTCTCGTAATACCGCACTACGCGAGCTTCGGTGGAGTAGTAGGTCTTCTGGATCCCCTTGGCACTCATGTCAACGTGCTTCAGGTCGCTGACACGGAAGCCCGCAAGGTTGGCCAGCATGGTGATCGAAAAGAACGCCATGCCAAACGACATTGCGAAACGCGGCGTCATGACCGGCGCAAACACCGGCGAAATGACGCGCCCTCAGTTTGCCGAACCAGCCGTCGCTCACCGGAGCGCCTGCTGTGCTCGGTCTCTGGCACCGCCCCGATCGTCTGGGCGAGAATGTTGTGCACCAGGTTCTTCGGTGGCTCAATGTCTTCAAGACCCTTCAACCAGTGCATGCCGGCCGAGGCCTCCGCGATACAGGGCCGCGCAGGCCGTGCACGACTGCTGGTGAGCCTCGAAGGCCGCCAGCATCGAGCCGTGCAACGTGGCATCGAGGGCGTCCGATAGCAACGCTTCGAACTCCACGCACTGCATTCCGGATTTGGATTCGCCGTACATCAAATCACCTGCCTGTAGTTACGTTGTAAGACCCTTGCAAGTTCCGTTCGGCCACGGTTTATACGGCTTTTTACGGTGCCTTCGGGGATTTTGAGCACACGCGCGATGTCTTTGTAGTCCATGTCCTGCAAGTCCCTTAGAATCAGTGCTTCACGCAGCTCTGGCGACAGCTTTTGCAGGGCTTCGTGCACCATTTTTTGTGCTTGCTGGCTCTGGACGTGCTGTTCCGGGGAGACGGAATGGTCTTCCAGTTGCTCTCCGACGGTCAGTCCGTCTTCGTTTCCGCCGGGAGTGGCTTCCAGGGAATCCGTGATTCTGTCGTACTTGCCTTTGCGGAAGTGATCGACCAGCAGATTGCGCGTGACCGTCGTGACCCAAGTCATGAACGCGGCCCGAGTGCCGTCAAAGGTGCTCAGGGTGCGATAAATCTTGATGAAGACTTCCTGGGTGAGGTCGGCGGCATCGTCTTGCGAGCCCGAAAAACGGTAGCAGATGTTGTAGATACGCCGGTTGTATTGCTGAACGATTTCCTGCCATGCCGCTGCGTCGCCCGCCACACAGCGGCGGACCAGCGCATTGACTGCTTGGTTATCGTCCAATTCGGGCTCCGTAAGGGCTAACCCCTGGCCCAAATCTCAATGATAGCTAAAGACTTGTACGGAAAAATGGCTCGGGCGTTCTCTCGGAGACCGAGCAGCTGCGCCCCGGGATTGCGCCACGAATTGTAACAGTCTGCGCGGCCAGATGCCGCAACAACTCACGAGCTGCACCAAAAGAAAAAGGCGCGGACTCAGCCGCGCCGAAACCCGATTTCCTCGCTATTACAGGTTCTTGTCGAGCGCCTTCTCGATGACGTCGCGAGAGACGTAGCCGACGATCTGTTCCTTCACCTGTCCGCCCTTGAAGATCAGCAGCGTCGGAATTCCGCGCACACCATAGCGCTGCGGCGTGGAAATGTTCTTGTCCACGTCCATCTTTCCGATCTTCACGCGGCCGCTGTAGCTCTGCGCTACTTCGTCCACCACCGGAGCCAGCGCGCGGCACGGACCACACCACGCCGCCCAGAAATCGATCAGCACCGGCTGATCAGACTTCAAGACCGACTGGTCGAAATTCGCGTCCGTTACTTCCATGATTGCTTCACTTGCCATGTATCCTCCTGAGGTCTCTTCCCCGCGCTGCACGCCGTCAAACGGGCCGCAACATTCATCGTATCATCCGATACATCGCTGTTTGGGATCACTTGAGTTAGATGCCGCGGCCAGTGCCAGGTTGCAATCGGCGTGGGCTGACTTCGGCCAATCGAGGTGAGCAAGGGAGTTGCGCAATCTCGAAACCCAGGCTCGTTCGGCAAAAATGACCGAAAATCAAAAGCGCCCTGCGTTGCCGCAGAGCGCCTAGAAGGCAGCCCTCCCCCAGAACTGCCTAACTACGCCTGCGATTGTGTGGCCGAATACTCGGCATGTAAATACATCTTCCGTAACTCAGGTAACTCAAAGTAACCAACCACTGGTGACGCAAGTTATACAAAATATTCCACTTCGTTCACCAGAAGGTGCCTATCCCAAACAAAATAGCACATTTAGGTTAGTTACTATCATTGCCAACAGTCACCGAGCGAAGGGTACTCACTAGCACCTCGGCCGGGTGGACGGACGGTTCGTCCCATTCCGGCACTGAGCTGCTCATGGCAGGACACGCCGCTGGCCACCAAGACCCGGGCGCCGCCATCTTGCTCGGCGGCGCGAACTTGCGCAAACAGGTCGGCGCCCACAGCCATGCTGAGGTCGTAGTAGTCGTGTTTGTAGCCGAAACTGCCGGCCATGCCGCAGCACTCGACGGAGGAGGTGGCGACATCGAATCCGGCCGCTCGCAACACGTCGATTGTTTGCGAACTGGCGTTGCAAGTGCGCTGCTGGCAGTGCGAGTGGTAGAACAGGCGGGTTCCAAAGCGCGACTTGGCTGCAGGAAACAGTTTCGAAAGATCGATACCGTGCTCGGCGCGAGGTCCCACAACTAACTGCAGCGGCTCGAAGCTGTTAGCGGCGAGCGCAGCGATCAAGTCCGGGTCGTCGAGGAGGTGCGTTGAATCGAAGCGCAGCATGGCCAGCACGCTGGGCTCGACGACGACGATCTTTTTGCCGCTGTCCAGATAGGGCCGGAGCATGTCAGCCAGGGCACGGGCCTGCCCGCGGGCGGTGGCGATCATGCCCTGCGACATGGCGGCTCGTCCGTCTGGAAGTGATGGTGTCAGAACGACTTCCAGGCCAATCGCTCGAAGCAAGCTGCACCGCCGCCATGCCCCGCTCCGGCGTTCCGTAGTTGGTAAAGGTATCGGCGAGGATGGCGACACCCGCGACCGGGGATCGTGGCCTTTGCCGGTGACGGTTCTGCGGCGAAACAGTTGCTCCCAGGTCTTCGCAGGGAAAGCGGGGCAACTCGCGACGGGAATCGACGCCGAGAACGTCTTGTTCTAACGTTTGTAATAATGCCTGGCGAGTGGAGAGATTGGCCAGCGAGGGAGACGCGTTCCCCACTTCCCGAGGGTGTGATAGTTGGCGAAGAACTGCTTCTGCAGTGGAGCGACTGTGTCTTCAGGCGCGCTGCCGGTAAGACTGCCGAACAGCGATTTGACGAACGAGGTGCCGTCGGCCTGGTTCATGCGTTGCCGAAGGTTCTGATTCAGCCAGGGAATGTCGATGCGTACTGGACATTGCGGAACGCAGCGCGAGCATCCGGTACAGAGCTCGCTGAAGCGGGCGTTCATCAGCTTGCCGGTGCCTGCCTCCCAGGAGCCGCCGATGCCGCCGGAGTAGGTTTCGCCGCCGAAGGCATGGCCACCGACGGTTTCAAAATTGGCGCAGACATTGAGGCAGGCACTGCAGCGGATGCAATACAGCGCCTCGTGCAGAATAGGGTCTTCGCGCATCGCGGAGCGGCCGTTATCGATCAGGACCAGGTGAAATTCGCGCGGAGCTGTGGTCTTGCCCGGCGCGGCAAACGACGGCGCGCTGAGCGGAGGACGTCAGGATGCTGACGTAGGAAGTGAGCGGCTGGCCGGTGGCACTGGCCGGCAGCAGTTCGATGAACGACTGAAAGTCCTTCCGCGACGGCACGACCTTTTCGATGCCGGCGATGGCAATATGCACCGGCGGCAGCAGGGTGGTCATGCGGATGTTGCCTTCGCTCTCCACCAGCATGAGCGAGCCGCTGTCGGCGGCGATGAGGTTGCAGCCGGAGATGCCGGCGTCGGCGGCGATGAATTTCTGGCGCAGGATTTCGCGGGCGAAGCGGGTCAACTCTTCGCCGGTGTCGAGCGGCAGGTCGGTTTGGAACTTGCGTTTGAAGAGGGCGGTGATGCGTTCGCGCGAGTAGTGCAAGGCCGGCGCAATGATGTGCGAAGGCTGCTCGTCGGCCACTTGCAGGATGAACTCCGCAAGTCGCTCTCCGCGACTTCGATGCCAGCGCCTTCCAAGGTGTGATTGAGGCGAGTCTCCTCCGAAGTGATGCTTTTGCCTTTCACGACCAGCTTGACGGCGTGCTTTACGAGAACGTCGCAGATGTAACGATTGGCGTCGGCGGCGGTCGGGGCAAGGTAAGAAATGGCCGCCGTTGGCGCGGACGCTGGCCTCGAGCTGACGCAATAATTCGGGCAGGTTGGCGATGGCGTTCTCTTTCGTCTGCCGAGCACGATCCTTCATGGCGTCGTAGTCGGCGATGCGAGCGATGGCTGTGTAGCGATTGCGATTGAAGGTCTGGGTGTTGCGACGGATGGCGGCGCTTTGTACGCCCAGCGTCATCCGGATGGCATCGAGCAACGCCTTCTTGTCGCTCTTGTTGGCGACCTGCCGCGGCTGGATGTCGACGGGATTGACTGGAGCTGCCATGCTCACCTCAAAATTTCATTTCAGAACTTCAACTTAGGGCTTCATCTCAAAACAATGATGTGCAAACGATGCGGGCCGTGTACGCCGCGGACGAGCGGTCCCATGTCAGCCGTGGCGCTGGGGCCGGTGATGAAAACGAAACTGCGCGAGAGGCCCTTGCCGCCGAGAACGTCTTCGCGGAACAGGTCGCGCGGTTGCGGCACGATGGTTTCCGCCGCGACAACGGCAATGTGCAGAGGCGCCATCAGGCTGGCCAGCCCGGTGCGCTGGTAGCCAACGTCCACGCAGACGGAACCGGTGCGGGCGACACCGGCAAAGGCCTCCGTCACACCAGCGGGGAGTTCACCCATTCTTCCGCGGTCGGATCGGATCACGACACGAGGATCGCGAGCAAATTCGGCGAACAGTTCCGCGGGAAGGTCCTGCGGAGGAGCGAAGAGGATGCGGTCTGCGTTTCCCGCGGCGCGCAGAATTGCGTCGCGAAGGGACTGCGGCGTGCGGTCGATGACTTCCACGGTTGCGACGGCAGCCTTGGCAGAGCTTTCGAACTGCTCGATCGCGGACTGGGATACCGTTGCTTCCATGGCTGTCCCCTCGTCCAGGATGGCAAAATGTTAGCACCGGAACTTAGCAGGGTGTGACGCTCGGCACAAATCGGCGAGAGAAGCAACGTGGACGGCATGCGTCTGTCTTCTACAATGTGAGCACGACTGCGACGGCTGTCGCAGCGGATCCGAAGCATGGCCGACATGAAGCATCGACAAAAACCCGCAGTTCGATTTCAGGCCTGGTTTTTGGCGGTGTTAGTACGCGATTTTCGCGGCGGAAATCAGCCCATCGGCGTGCTGGCGCAGACGCCAGCCTCTGCCGCCACGGCCCGAGCCGCCGCTGCTCAATCTTCCATGACAGGCATGGACATGCACGAACAACACGGAACCGGCATGTCGGCGAGCGAGGCGTTTTTCATGGAGGAGTCGTCGGGCACGGCGGTGCAGCCCACGGCATGGCCGATGCCGATGGTGATGACACGACGTGGCTCGCTGGAACCTGATGTGGATGGGGCAGGCCTTCCTGGTGGACACGCAGCAGACGGGCCCGTACGGTTACGACAAGTTTTACTCGACGAACTGGGGCATGCTCGGCGCGATGCACCGTCTGGGCGGCGGCAGCATCATGCTGCGAACGATGTTGAGCCTCGAGCCCGCCACCATCACGGAGCGGCGTTACCCGCTGCTGTTCCAGACCGGCGAGACGGCCTTTGGCGATCCCATCACCAATGCCCAGCATCCGCACAACTTCTTCATGGAGATCAGCGCGCAGTACGCTCACAGCGTGGGAGAGCATGCCACGGCGGCTTTGTACTACGGGATTGTCGGCGATCCGGCATTGGGTCCGGTCGCATATCCCCATCGTGCGTCGGCAATGGAGATTCCGCAGGCAACACTTGGCCATCACTGGCAGGATTCCACTCACATCGCCAGCAACGTGTTAACGGGCGTGCTGGCGTTTCGCGCGTGCGCTTTGAGGCCTCAGGGTTCTACGGCAGCGAGCCCGGCGAAAATCGCTGGACGATCTACTTCGGTCCGATGAATTCGTACTCGGGCCGCATCACCTTTACGCCCACGCCACGCTGGACGGCGCAGGTGTCGGCGGGACGTCTGACGCACCCCGAAGCACTTGAGCCGGGCGACGTGGTGCGAACGACCGCATCGGTGGAATACGTCGTCCCGCGACCGCATGGCAACTGGTGGGCGACGAGCCTCGTCTGGGGCCGCAACTGGAAGACGGCGAACCAGTACGGATCCAATGCCGTGCTCGCCGAAACCGTTGATCCCTATTGGGAAAAGAACTTCGTCAGCGGGCGCTACGAGTGGTCACAGCGCGACGAGCTTTTCGCCGACAACCCGGAACTGGAAGAACATCTGTCGCCACCACGGGCGCACGGTGGTTCGACGTGAATGCCTACACGATCGGGTACACGCGCGACCTTGGGACTTTTCACGGAGCGCAAACAGGCCTGGGAGCGAACGTCTCGCTCTATGGCATCCCGGCGTCGATCCAGAGTTATTACGGGGACCATCCGCTTGGGGTTAACGTGTATCTCAGGGTTCGGTTGCGGTAAGATGAAGGCCCGCTCGGATAGTTGGCACAAATTCAGCGTCCTTCAGGTTGCTATCGATAGATATGGTATTGAATCTCCCGGAGGGTGCGGACGCGCCACGTGAAGCGGACGACGCCAACCATGAGGGTCCTGATCGTGGAAGACGAGCGACGGCTGGCGGAGAACATTGCCCGCAGTCTGCGCGAAACCGCGGGTTACGCGGTGGACATCGCCCACGACGGCGAAGACGGGCTCTACATGGCACAGACCAACCCGTATGACCTGCTGCTGCTCGACCTGATGCTGCCCAAGATCGATGGCCTTACCCTGCTGAAGCAACTGCGCGGCGGCGGCGGCGAGGTGCCAGTGTTGGTCCTGACCGCGCGCGACGAAAAGGATTCGATCGTGGCACTGCTGAACGCAGGGGCCGATGACTACGTGGCCAAGCCGTTCGACCTGGGCGAATTGCTGGCGCGAGCCAAGGCGCTGATCCGCCGGGGCAAGGGACACAGCGACGCCGTACTGAAGGTGGGCGACATCGAGATCGACACGTCTGCTCTCACGGTGCGCCGCGGAGGCCAGATGGTGTGCTGACTGCGATGGAATATCGGGTGCTGGAATACCTGGCCCATCGGCCCGGAGCGGTGGTGTCGAAGACCGAACTTCTCGAGCACCTTTACGACTTCAACTGGGAGCGCTTCAGTAACGTGATCGAGGTTTATATCTCCGGACTGCGCCGGAAGCTGGACGACGGCGAGAGCAAGCTGATTCACACCCTGCGCGGGCAGGGTTACATGTTGCGAGCATGACATGGCAAAGACCTCAATACAGCGCCGGCTGTTGGGTACGATCGTGGTCGCACAGCTACTGCTTGCCGTTGGCCTGGTAGACGTGGCCGTTTTTGTCACCCGCAACGCGACTGCGCGACGCGTTCGATGTTGCGTTGCACGGCCGCGCGATGAGCATCGTCGCCCTGGTGCGTTATGACGAGGACGATCCCCACGACTGGTGTTCGAGCGGGAGCTGGTTCCTCCGTCGCTCGATCCGGCAGCACCGGATCTGTACGAGGTATTCGCCAACGATCACACGCTGATTGCACGATCGCCCAATTGGCCGAAAAAGAACGGCGTCTTACCCCCGCGCGGCGACCGTTGGATCGCAACTTACGTCGTCAACGGCATACCGTACCGCGCACTGCGCCTGGACCATGTTCCCGTTCTCGACCGCGAAGACAGACGGGACACCGACGGACTACCTGACGGTCACGTACGCCGCACCGGTCTCGCCGGTGATTTCGGCGGTGCGACGTGGTGCTGGTCATCATCGTGATCGGCAGCATTATCCTGCTGGCGATTTCGGCGGATTCTCGATTTGGGCGCTGCGGCGCAGTTTGCGACCGCTGTCGGAACTTGCCAACGGCGCGGCATCGATCTCGCCTTCCAATTGGAACCTTGACCCTCCGGAGGAAGCGCGTGAAACGCAGGAGTTGAGACCGCTGACCCAGGCGATGACGTCGATGCTCGCCGGACTTCATCGAGCCTTCACGCAGCAGCGCGAGTTCCTGGCCAACGCCGCGCACGAACTGAAGACACCGGTCGCCATTCTCAAGTCCACTCTGCAGTCGCTGGCGCAACGTCCGCGTAGCGCCGAGGAGTATCGCGCAGGACTGGAAGAAGCGCTGGATGACATGGCGCGCCTGGAAAAGCTGCTGCACTCGATGTTGCGTCTGGCGACGGGCCGAGCAGTGGGCTGCCGGAAACCTGAGCCGCGATCTGGCGACCAGTCGACGTCGCCATGACGTGCCAGGTAGCGATCGAGCGGGTGCATGCCGTCGCCGATCAACGTGACATCGCCATCGAGTTCACGGCCGAATGGACCCATGCGATTGTTCGCCGATCCCGATGATCTGGAGCTGGTGTGGTCGAACCTGCTGGAGAACGCCATCCGTTTCAGCCCGGACCGCGCGACGGTGCGCATCAGGATGCGAGCGGCCAATGGCCGCGGGTATGTCGAGGTTGCTGACGAAGGGCCCGGGAATTCCGGCTTCGGAGTTGCCACATATCTTTGAGCGATTCCATCGCGGCGACGCCTCGCGCACGCGCAACACGGGCGGCTACGGGCTGGGACTGGCGATCTCCAAGGCACTGGTTGAGGCCTACGGAGGCACGATCGAACCGCAGAGTAAGCCGGGAGAAGGCACGCGAATGGTCGTCTCGTTGCCGATCCACGGCGACGGACCTCGTCGCAAGTTGAGTGAGCGTCCTAAACGGTGCGTAGCAATACGCACAAATCGTAATGCCGCTACTGATCGCGAACCGTTATGCTGGTAGCCTTGACTCGCCGTACGCCGCGGAGTCGATGGACAAGCGGCTGAATGTACTGTTCAGCTTGGATTAAGGCGTGCGATAGCATTCTGCTGGGGAGATGTACCCGTGATCAGCAACATTGCGTACCTGATGGTCGGCCTGCTGGCGTGCCGCCTGCCGGCCACGCGCAAGCGCCAACGTCCGGCAGCGAGCGGAAGTTCGCCAACCGGGCCGGTCGTGCTGACCCTTGCTGATTCGCTGCAGCGCGCAAAGGCGAACAGTCCGCAATTCCAGGCAGCAGTGACCGAGTTAGGATTAGCCCGCGAAGACCGCTACCAGGCCCGCGCTTCATTGCTGCCCGGAGTGGACTACAACAATGCTTTTCTGTACACCCAGGGAAACGGAACCGCTACCGGACGCTATGTCGGCGCCAACGGCGTGCATGAGTACATCAGCCAAGGAGTGGCCCATGAGAGCGATCGATGCCGCCCAGGTGCTTGGACTATCAGCGGACGGCGGCCGCGCATGCACTGGCCAAGGCACGAGCGGAAATCGCGGCACGAGGTCTCACCGTGACGGTGGTTCAGTCGTACTACGGACTGCTGGCAGCGCAGACCCGAACCGTAAATGCCGAGCGCGCCTACAACGAAGGGCAGCACTTTCTTGACCTCAGCCGCAAGCTGGAAGAGGGTGGAGAGGTGGCGCACTCCGACACCATCAAGGCGCAGATTCAGGCCAATGATCTGAAGCGCGGCCTGGGAGGAATCGAAGCTGGCGAGAGCAGAATGCACGGCTTGTCGCTGGCCGTGCTGCTGTTCCCCAACTTTTTTCAGGACTTCACCCTGGTCAACGATCTGAGCACCATGCCGGCACTTCCTCCGATGAACGAACTGCAAGCCATGGCGGCAAAGAACAATCCGGAACTGGAGGCAGCGTTTGCCGCACTCGCCGTGGCCAACAAGCAGGTGAACGTCGGCACGCGCGGGATATTTGCCTTCGCTTTCAGTGGACATGTTTTACGGCATCGACGCCAACCAGTTCGCCAACGCACGCACCCAGCGGAGTCGAGAACCTCGGCTACGCAGGAGCCGCCACGCTGAACATCCCTGTGTGGAACTGGGGCGCAACGCAAAGCAAGGTCCGACAGGCAGAGTTGGTGCGGCACCAGGCTCAGGTGGAACTGAGTGCCGCACAGCGACAGGCGATTGCCGATCTGCAGTCGTTCTACAGCGAGGCACAGCTCGCTTATGGTCAGCTT
Source organism: uncultured Acidobacteriaceae bacterium (assembly GCA_963751155.1). GTDB lineage: Bacteria > Acidobacteriota > Terriglobia > Terriglobales > Acidobacteriaceae > DASRAA01. Next base: position 113,150 of record CAVVTL010000039.1, read on the forward strand.
CAAATGCTGCAACAGACCGCGGAACTCGCCGAGCAGAGCCTGCGGCTCACCAATATGCGTTACCAAGCGGGAGAGGCCAGCGCCCTCGAAGTGGTGGATGCACAAAACACGCTGACGGCCGCGGGCAACAGTTTCCATGACGGCGAGGCGCGATATCACCTGGCGATTGCCAATCTGCAGACGCTGACGGGAGCCTTTTAGATGAAAGCTCACCGCAAGATTACGCTGTTGTCCGTTGTCTCTCATTGTCGCGTCTGCACTGTTGCTGCTGACTCCGTGCTCAAAGAAGGAGGACGAAGCTGGGCCCGAGGTCACGGTGCAGGCGGCCAAGGCTGAGAAGAAGTCGATCCGGCAGGTGATTCGAAGCGAGGCGGTTCTGTATCCCAAGAACCAGGCCGCCATCACTCCGAAGATCGTCGCGCCGGTAAAGCAGTTTTACGTCAATCGCGGCAGTCGCGTGCATGCCGGACAGCTTCTCGCAGTCATCGAGAACCGCGACCTCGCAGCCGCCGAGACCGAGACCAAAGGCTCCTATCCACCAGGCCGAGGCGGCGTACCAGATCGAAACCACTTCTGCCCTGCCGGAGGAATGGCAGAAGGCCGAATACGACTTGAAGGCCGCCAAAGAAAACTTCGACGCCCAGCAGAAGATCTACGACAGCCGCAAGAAGCTGTACGACGAAGGCGCGCTGCCGCGCAAAGACTACGATCAGTCGCTGGTTGCGCTGACGCAGGCGAAGTCGCAGTACGAGATTGCCTCGATGCACATGACGGCATTGCAGTCGGCGGGCAAGAAGCAGCAATTGAAATCGGCGGAGGGCCAGCTCACCTCTGCCAAGGGAAAGTACGAAGGCGCCGCCGCGCAACTGGCGTTACTCGGAAATTCGCAGCCCCATCGACGGCGTGGTTACCGACCGCCCAACCTATCCGGGCGAAACGCCACCGCCGGGCACGCCGCTGCTCACGGTGATGGACACCTCGTCGGTCATCGCGAAGGCGCATATCCCGCAGGACCAGGCCGCGCAACTCAAGGTCGGTGACACCGCCACGATGAAGGCGCCGGGAGACATCGAGATAAAGGGCAAGGTCACGCTTGTCAGTCCGGCACTCGATGCCAACAGCACTACGGTTGAGGTTTGGATTGAAGCGCCCAACGCGGACGGACGCCTCCGTCCGGGCTCGTCCGTAACGGTGGAGATGGTCGCACGCACGCTCAGTGATGCGGTGGTCGTACCGGCATCGGCGGTACTGAAGATCGCCGAAGGGCGGGACGACCGTGATGGTGATCCAGGACGGCAAGGCGATGCAGACGGAAGTCGAAACCGGCATCCGCGAGGGCGACCTTGTACAGATCACGAAAGGACTGAACGGGAGCGAAACCGTCATCGTGGGCGGCTCCTACGGCTTGCCTGACAAGACCAAAGTGAAGGTCGCCGAAGCCCGCCGTGGCGGAAGCCTGATGCGGCCAAGCCGGTTGAGGGCAAAGACTAAGCCCAATGCGCGAACGACTCCAATCCTTGCTGCAGCGACATGCGCATTCCTTCGAATGACGGCCAGAAGTACTGGTTTTCGCGCTACGGGAAGTCCATCGTCTTTCTGGTGCTGATTCTGATTGCGGCGGGAAGCTTACCTCGCCTTCACGATTCCCATCGCCGTCTTTCCCACGACCAACTTTCCCCGCGTGCTGATTGGCGTGGACAACGGCGTGATGCCCATCGACCAGATGATGGTGACGATCACCCGGCCCATCGAGGAGTCGGTGAACAGCGTGCCGGGCCTGCAGGAGGTCCGTTCCATCACCAGCCGCGGCTCGGCCGAGATCGACCTCTTCTTCGACTGGAACGTGGACATGGTGACGACGCTGCAGCTCGTCGATGCTGCGCTGGCGAACGTTCGCACCACGCTGCCGCCGACGGCCATCATCCAGACGCATCGCCTGACCTTCGCCAGCTTTCCGATCATCGGTTACAGCCTGACTTCGGACACGGTGCCGCAAACCCAGCTTTGGACGCTGGCCACCTACGACCTGAAGCCGCGCCTGAACCGCCTCGACGGAGTCGCGACGGTTCTGGTGCAGGGAGGGCAGGAGCCGGAGTTCCACATCACTCCCGATCCGGCGAAACTTCTGGCGGCAGGCGTCACGGTCACGGACATCCTCGAAGCGGTCAGGCGCACCAACCTTATCGACTCTCCCGGACTGCTCGAGCAGAACCACCAGCTGTACCTCGGACTGGTCGACGCGCAGGTGCACGATCCCGAACAGCTCGGGCAGGTCGTCGTCAAATACACGCAGGCGGGCGTGCCGGTGAAGGTTGCCGACGTCGCCACGGTCGCTCCCGGCGTGAAGCCGGTGTACACCATCGTCACCGCGAACGGAAAGCCCGCCGTGCTGCTGAGCGTCAACCGACAGCCCGACGGCAATACCGTCGCCGTGGCCAACGAAGTACATGCGGAGGTCGAGCGCATTCGGCAATCGCTGCCTCCGGGAATTCATCTCGAGCCGTTCTACGATCAGTCGGGCCTCGTGGTGGACTCGATCCACAGCGTGCGCGATGCCATTCTCATCGGCGTCGTCCTCGCGTCGCTCATCATGGTGCTGTTTCTGCGCGACTGGGGCACTTCCGTCGTCGCCGTGCTGGTGATCCCGGCTACGGTTCTGATCACCTTCATCGCGCTCAAGGTGCTCAACGAGAGCTTCAACCTGATGACGCTCGGCGGACTCGCCGCCGCCGTCGGACTGGTGATCGACGACGCGATCGTGGTGGTCGAAAACGTCGCGTTGCATCGCGACGCCGGACAAGGCCGGCTGGAAGCGATCCAGAGCGCGCTGGGCGAGATCACCGTTCCGCTGATCGGCTCGACGATCACGCCGATCGTGGTCTTCCTTCCGCTGATCGCCATTACCGGCGTCACTGGAGTGTTCTTCCGCGCGCTGGCCATCACCGTCGGCGTGTCGCTGCTCACGTCGCTCGGCCTGGCGCTCACGTGGACACCGACGCTGAGCCAGTACTTCATCCGCGGCTCGCACGCAGAAGCGCCGCCGCGGAGCGACCTGACCGACAAAGAGAAGCTGATGGCCGCGGAAGATGCCGCCTTCACCGGGCGCTTCCGGCGCGTCGTGGACTTCTACGAACATTGGCTGCGCTTCGCGCTCGAGCGCCCGAAGTGGATGGCCGCCTTCGCGGCCGTCGTCATCGCCGTGTCGATCGCGGCATTCCTTTCGCTGGGTACCGACCTGCTGCCGGAGATGGATGAAGGCGGTTTCATCGTGGACTACCTCTCGCCCGCCGGGCAGCTCCCTGCAGGAAACCAACCGCATGGTCAGCCACGTTGAGCAGATGCTGCGCGAAATTCCCGAGGTCGAAAGCACGTCTCGACGCACCGGATTGGAGTTGGGCCTGGCAGCGGTGACCGAAGCGAATCGAGGCGACATTGCCGTGAAGCTCAAGCGCAAGCGCAGCCGCAGCGGCGACGAAATCATTGCGGAGTTGCGCGCCAAGGTCGAACAGCAGGAACCCGGACTGGAAGTCGAGTACGTCCAGGTGCTGCAGGACATGATCGGCGATCTGTCGAACGCGCCCGAACCGGTGCAGATCAAGCTGTTCTCGCCTGATGCCGCGTTGCTGGAGCAGTGGGCGCCCGAAGGTGGGTGACGCCATTCAAGACGTCCGCGGCGTGGTGGACATGCGCAACGGAATCGAGAACACCATCAGCGGTCCGGCCACCGTCTTTCGCGTCGAATCCGACGATCGCGGCACGCGCCGGATTCACGCCGGAAGAGGTTTCGGTCGATGCCGCGGCGGTGCTGGAAGGCGAACCGGCGGCAACTCCGGTGATTGCGCAGGACATTCCCTACACCATCCGCGTGCGCTATCCCGAGTCGAATCGCACCTCGCTGGAGGCGATGAGCAACACGCTGCTGAACAGTTCGTCGGGACACACCGCGACGCTGGGAGCTCTCTGGCCGAAATCAAGGAGTTGCCGGGACAGACGGAGATCCGCCGCGAAAACCTGCAGCGCGACGTTGCGGTCACCGCCCGTCTGGAGGGCCGCGACCTTGGCAGTTCCATCACTGCCGTTCAGAAGGTGGTGGACGGCCTGCATCTTCCCTCGTCGATTCGCGTCGTCTACGGCGGAACCTACGCCGAACAGCAGCAGTCGTTTCACGACCTGATGCTGGTGCTCGTGCTGGCGATCGTGCTGGTGTTCGTGGTTCTGCTGTTCGAATTTCGCACCCTGGCCGCTCCGCTTGCCATCCTTTCGTCGGCGATACTCTCCACCTCGGGCGTGTTTCTCGGCCTGCTGATCACGCGGACGACGTTCAATATCGCGTCGTTCATGGGCTTGATCATGGTCATCGGCATCGTGGCCAAGAACGGCATCCTGCTGCTCGATGCTGACCAGAAGTTTCGCGGCCTTGGCTACTCGGCCGAGGATGCCATGATCCAGGCCGGACGGCGCCGGTTGCGTCCCATCCTGATGACGGCGCTGGCCGCTGCCGCCGGAATGTTGCCGCTGGCGCTCGCACTGGGCGCGGGTTCGCAGATGTTGCAGCCGCTGGCCATCGCCGTCATCGGCGGAATCACAATTTCCATGGTGCTGTCGCTGATCATCACGCCGGCAGTTCACTACTACCTCAGTCACGCAGAAACCAAATCGCAATAACGACTAAAGAAGGAGAACGTATGAAACGAATTCTTATCCTCGCTACTCGCGGCCGCAGTGATCATCGCGCTTCCCGCCTTCGCGCAAAAGTCTTACAAGCTCGCCGACCGCGTAAAACTCGGAGGCGAAGGCGGCTGGGACTACCTGACCTACGACGCCGCCGCCAATCGGGTGTTCATCACCCGCGGCACGCACGTCATGGTGGTCGACGCCAAGACGCTCAAGCAGACGGCCGACATCACCGATCTTCAGGGCGTACATGGCGTGGCGCTCGCGCATGAACTCGGCAAAGGCTTCATCACCAGCGGCGGCGACAACATGCTGGCCATCTTCGACCTCAAGACGCTGAAGGTGACCGACAAGGTGAAAGTCGGCGAACGGCCCGACGCCATTCTGTACGACGCTTCCGCCAAGCGCGTGTACACCTTCAATGCCAAGACGCAGGACGCAACCGTCGTCGACGCCAAGACCGGCAAGGTCATTGGCAGCGTTCCGCTCGGCGGCAAGCCCGAAACCGGCGTGGCCGACGGCAAGGGCAATGTGTACGTCAACATCGAAGACCATAGCGAGATCGTGCGCATCGACACCGCGAAGCTCACGGTCGCCGAGCACTACCCGATGGCGGGTTGCGACGATCCCAGCGCGCTGGCGTTTGATGTCGCTCATCGCCGCTTGTTTGCCGGATGCGCCAGCAAGATCGTGGCGGTGGTCGATCCGGACGCGGGCAAGCTGGTCACGACCGTGGACATTGGCGGTGGCGTGGATGCCGGAGCGTTCAATCCCAAGACGCAGCAGATCTTCATGTCGTGCGGCGCCGATGGAGTGCGTGACCGTAATCCACGAAGATTCGCCCGACAAGTACTCGGTGGTGCAGAGCGTGCCGACTGCCAAGAGCGCGCGCACGATGGCGCTGGACGAAGCGTCGAACACGATCTATACCGTGACGGCGCAGTTCGATCCGACGCCGCCTCCGGCTGGACAGCGGCGCAAGATGCTGCCCGACACGTTTGAGCTGCTGGTGGTGAAGCCGCAGTAGCGGGTTCGAGAACTGCGTTGTGAGGATTCGTACTAACCCCGGGCGCCAGCCCGGGGATTTTTTTGTTCTGCCGTGGAGGCGACGATCCGAGCCGTCTTCGGCTACGTCCGAAGTTCTGTGATGTAGTGTTGTAGCTCACCAACCTGTCAAAAACAAAAATCGCGATTGTTTAGAATCAATGGTTTAGGGGAAAATTGTTCGCATGTCATTGATTCTATATATAGTTATACGTATCCATGTCTGCGCGTGGGACTTAGCTCGGCACCTTCGAGGCTCGAAGGACTCTGTGCGGCTCCAATTGGGAATTGTCAAAGAGCGCTTCTCGTTGCGGCATGGCCGCAGACGGCAAGAGACACGAATCCCTTGCCTCACGGTTCGTTGTTTACGCGAGGGAAGTCGCGGTGCGAAAGGGCGTAGGACACAGGACGTGGTGATAATGGATCGTTCGTTCAGGCTCAAATCCTGGCCGGAGCGGCTGAAGTCGTCGGGCCGTTGTGGGTCAGGTTCCCAGCGGCCGGCCCCGCGCTGCCGCCAAAAGAGGGCGGGAGAACGCGACGCCCAGATTGGTTAGGTCGTTGGCTCATTGCCCAGGTTAGCGTCCAACTGCAGGACGCGAACCTAGGGCACCCTGATTTTCTGGATTGATCTTCGAAGATTAGTCCAAGCCGGCTGAGGTTGGGGGTGCGGAGCGGGCCGGGCGCAGAGCCACGTCGAGAGTGTAGGCAAGGAAACCCGCGAGAATCAGCAAAATGCCAAAGAGCAGGCTGCTGATGCCGAGGATCTCCTCATGGTCGCCGCGTACAACCGAAAATCCCAGCAGCAGCGTGGGAAAGACCCCGATGAAGACTGCTCCGAACAGGCCGCCCGGAACTTTGAACGGCCGAGGGAGATTGGGTTCCTTGATGCGCAGCACGATCAGTGCGATGAACTCCAACAACAAGCTCGAGCCATACAGCAGGATATCGATCGTCACCAGCCGCTCGAAGCCCAGCCCGAGCGACAACGCCCAACCGGTGGCCAGTACCAGAATCGCTACCCAGGGAGCGCCGTTGCGCTTGGTGACTTTCTTGAAGATTCCGCGGAAGCATGCCGTCCTGCGCCATCGCCAACGGGAGGCGCGAGTAGCTCATAACCAGAGCGTTGAACATGCCGAAGGCGCTCATCATACCGCCTAGGACGAGGGCCACACGCAAGAGCGGACCGCCCAAAAGTCCGGCAATGTCGGCCCACGAGCCGGTCTCCCACGCTGTGGGACTCAGCTTGGTAAGAGCCACGGCGGCAACCGGCACAATGTAGGTCAGTGAGACCAGTGCCACCGAGGCCATCATGGCCCGAGGGTAGGTGCGCTGGGGCTGCTTCACCTCGGCGGCGATGGTCGAGGCGTTGTCCCAACCCATGTAGTTCCACATGGCGATGAGCAGGCCGCCAATGATGTCCACGTGCGACGTTGTGGGAGTCGTAACGGCATTGGCGAGCGCGCCGTATTTGAATGGCGCAATCAACGCGATGGCCACGAACGGAGCTGACAGCAAAAAGAACAACCAAATGGAGGTGGTTGCCACCACGCGGATTCCTGCGATGTTCATCGCGGCGCAGGCGATGACGACGACCAGCCCCACCACGATGCCGCGGTTGTTGACGCCGAACCAGGGAAACAGGCGCGACAGGTAGAGAACAAAAAGCGTGGGGTAGATGGCCATGTCGAAGACGCTAGCCACGAGCGAAAGCCAGGCCTCCTGGAATCCCCAGAAATCACCCATGGCGCGCCGCACCCAGGCATAGAAACCGCCCTCCTGCGGCAGAGCGCTGGAGAGCTCTCCGATCATGTAGGCGGTGGGCAGGCTCCAGAGGATCGGAGTCAGCAGCAGAATGAGAATCGCGCGGCCGTAGCCTGCGCCGTGGACAACGTCTTCAATGCCGTAGGTGCCGCCCGAGACCATGAAAAAGGTCGCGGCGACCAAAGGCCACAGCGTCAGCTTGGCTGATTTTTTGAAGAGGACCGAGGTGGGTGCAGCGGATTCTGCAATCGAAGGACCGCCGGTGGGAGCGTTCGCTACGGCCAATTTCTGTGGCTGCCTCCTTGCAAACAAATACGAATAGGCCCAGCAGCCTGCGCTGTGGAAAATCGTTTTTCAAGAATACGGTCTGTGCGCCATCCGGTAAAGCGGAAATCGACCGCCTGCGCAATTCTTACGCGAATAATTTGGGCGCGAACGGAGTGTCCGCGCCCGGATTCTCTGGTTTAGTTTCGGCTATTTCTTCTTGGCCCCGAAGGTAAAGCCCAGTCCGGTGGTGAACAGGATGTCGTTGTACTTATTGCCCGGCACCGGCTGGTTCACATACTGGTCGAGGAAGTTTGCGTTGGCCGTCAGCCACCCATTCAGCTTGGTGGCGATGCCGGCGCTGAAGTTCACCCGGTAATTGCTCGTGTCGTTGAGCGACGGCAAGTAGTACAGGTTCTGCGTAATCGAGGTAGAAGCCGTGATCTTGTGCGCGAACTCGTCGCCCAAGGTCGCGGTAAGCAGGTTGTTGACTGTGCCGTTATAGTAACTTTCACGCGTATACCCGAGACCGCCCAGCAGGTCCAGAGTCGTGGATTTCGAGGCGACGGCGTGAAAGCCGAGGCCACCGCCCGGCATGAAGCGGTAGTTCAAGTCCTGCAGGGCGTCATACATGCCGGAGAACACGCCATAGGCGAAGAGTTTCTTGTTGAGGTTGTGATCATAGCGGATCAATCCCCCCAACTGATTGGCCGAGGTAACTCCGAGTTTGTTGTCGGTAGAATAAATCGACGCGGCATTCACCACCCACGCGTCGTTGCTGGTTTTGCGGAGGGCGTTGAAGCCAAGCGCGAGGTTGGTGGTCTGGCTGTTGCCGGTCGCCACCGCCAAGCCGAAATTGCCGCCGCCGGTCCAGCCTTCCAGCATGCCGGGATGCAGCGACTTCTCATACGCGGCCTGATCGGCGGGCGAGCGCATAGTGGTTACATCGGCGCGGGGCACCGTCTGCTCACCCTGGGCAGTCGTAACCAGGACATTGGAGCCGTCCGACGAGACCGTGCCCGACACCAATTGCTTGTCGGCCTTGGTCACAACGAGCGTGTCTTTGTCGGACGAAAACTGACTGACCTCAGCCCAGTCAATCGACACATCACCGGCGTAAGTGGTCTTGATGACCAGCTTCTTGCCGTCCATGCTGACAATGGCCCCGCTCAAATGGTCACCATTCTTCAGCGTAACCTGTTCCGCTTGTAGCACAGCGGCATGACACAACACGCATAGAAATCCAACTGACAAAATCTTCTTCACGACTGGGGTCCTCACTTTTTGTACTTGGGATTGAGCCTGGAAAATCAGCTCCGGGGGAAAGCTGCAGATTCCTGCTGTTGCTGTTCTTACAAGTGTTTCCACGGCTCGCCATGCGAGTTCCGCGGACCGCGCTGCTCCTGAAATCGTTGACGCACGCAGCGTTTTTCGCAGAGATGTCCGAATCAGGCCCTGGCTACACAACATCGTGACATAAGGGTCCAAAGAGCGCTAATTAATTTTAACGGTTACCCGAGCAGAGTAGCCTTGTTCGCAGCTGATCTCCGCCCAACCCCAGCGCACCCGATTCCATTCCATGATACCGATTTTGGCACAATCGTTCTATCCGGGAGGAGATAAACGCGATACTCGCCACCGGCAGAGGTGTTAACCAAGGCTCTCGGGAGCGCCCGTGAAGCTGGCAACTTGGCTGCGAATCACGTAGTCTGTAACCATCCCGTAATCCCATGCCAGAAGGCGCAAGCGGGCGCCGCTCGACGGGGTTCGCACAGCTCGGCCTGGGCGAAATCCAGAGCACACCGGCAATAGGACTGCTTCGCTCGGCGCATCAGCGCCAACTATAGGAATTGACCATGAATTTTCTGCTTAGGACACTTTGTACTTTCCGTTGCAAGTCGGTATTTCTGGCCAGCCTTTTGATTCTCGCGTCGGTGCCAGGTTCGGCCCAGCAGACGCCGCCTGCCAAGAAGCGGCCCACCCTCGGCCTAGCGCTGCAGGGCGGAGGCGCGCTCGGCCTGGCGCATGTGGGCGTGATCACATGGCTGGAGGAGCACCACATTCCGGTGGATTATGTTGCAGGTACCAGCATGGGCGGCCTGGTTGGCGGCGTGTATGCTACTGGCCACAATGCTACCGAGCTTCGGCAGGTGGTAAACAGCATTAACTGGAACCAGGTGATGGCTGGGCAGACTCCCTTCGACGATCTTTCTTTCCGTCGCAAGGAGGACGCCCGCGACTATCCGAACAGCCTGGAGTTTGGGTTGCGCAAAGGATTGCAATTTCCGGCTGGATTTAACTCCGGCCAACAGGTCTTGCTGATTCTCGACAAGGTCGCTGCTCCCTACTCGGAAACCAAGAGCTTTAACGATCTTCCCATTCCTTTTGCCTGCGTAGCCACCGATTTGGTGAGCGGCAAAGCTCACGTCTTCCACAGCGGCTCGCTATCGCTGGCGCTGCGGTCCACCATGTCACTGCCCGGTATTTTCTCGCCGGTGCGGGACGACGGTGCCATCTATGCCGACGGAGGGCTGCTCGAGAACCTTCCCGTTCAGGTCGCAAAAAGCATGGGTGCCGATGTGGTTCTCGGGGTCCACCTGGCCGAGGAGAACCTCAAGCCCGACGCCAATCTTTCCTCGTTCGCTGTGCTCGGCCAGTCGATCTCGGTGATGATCTCGGCCAATGAACTGCAGAGTATGGAGATGGCGGACGTCCTGCTTTCGGTCCCAGTGCAGAAGTGGGGTGCCTTAAGTTTTGACGACGCTGACGCGATCATCAAAGCCGGATACGATGCTGCCGCGGCCAAGTCCAAAGTTCTGTTGGCTTACGCCGTGGACGATGCGACCTGGAACGAATACCTGGCCGAACGTAACTCCCGCCGCATCACCACGACACCTGTTCCTACTTTTGTAGCGGTTAAGGGCGTGGATGCGGAGCTGTCGAAGAAGGTAGAGACGCTAATGGGCGGCGTGGTCGGCAAACCCCTCAACTACGACGAATTGGATGCTGCGATCATGCGCCTGCAGGGTACCGGGCGCTATTCCACGCTCAGCTATGGATTGGTCGAGCAAAACGGTAAACACGGACTTGAGATAAAAACCGAGGAAAATTCGGTTGGTCCGCCCGTCGTCCACCCGCTCATCCTCGTTGATGGCTCCAGTCTCACGAACGTCACGTTCAATATGGGAGCGCGCGTCACCTGGTACGATATCGGCGGCTTCCGCTCGGAGTGGCGGAATGACATCGTCCTGTTTTCCCAGTATGGACTGCGATCGGAGTATTACCATCCCTTCAATGCGACCACTCCCTGGTTCGTCGCACCACGTGTACTCGCCTACAGTGACCCGCTGTATTTTTATGACAACAATCAACTCGTCTCCACCTATCGCAAGAACTTCGGCGGCGGCGGCCTCGACTTTGGATACCAGTTCGGAAATATAGGCGAACTGCGCTTCGGCTACGAAGGAGGTTGGGTAGGCTACCAGCGCCAGGTCGGCAATCCGACAGAGCTGCCCAGTCTTTCCGGCACTTATGCTGCTGCCAGGGTTCAGTATCGGTTAGACCGTCTGGACGATCCTGTTATTCCCAGCAAGGGTCAGTCCCTTCTAGCCAATTTCCAGTGGACGAACAGCAGTCCATTGGCAGGGGGAGCCTATCCCTCGCTGGAGGTCGCGTCAACAAACTTCTTCAAGGTGAGCAAGCCGGCCTCGGTGTTCCTGAACGGATTTGCCGGCACCACTTTCAATTTTTACGACACTGGCCTGCCGCAGTTCTCGTTGGGCGGGTCGCGCACCCTGGTCGCTTACGGAACCAACGAACTGCTGATGGACAAGTACTTCCTCTTCCAATTGGGCTATCTCCGAAAGATGGCCACACTGCCGCCGCTGCTGGGTAGCGGCATTTATGTCCTGGGAATGTACGAGGCCGCACAGGTTTACGGGCCACCCCACAGCATGATCAACAAGGCGTCGGGATTCCCCACTGACGGTGCGTTGGGTGTCGTCGTCAACACCATCTTCGGACCTGTAGAAGCGGCCTACGCCTACGGAGACACGGGCCATCGCAAGTTCTTCTTCCGCATTGGCCGGTTGTTCTAGAAAGTTGCGCGAATGGAGTGCGGCGGCGTCCTACGGGGATGCCGCCGCTTTCTTTTGGTTGGTTAGCCGGTGTTGTGCAGGCCGGCCGCGATTCCGTTCATGGTCGTTCCGATAGCGTAGTCCAGTTCCGCGCTCTGTTCTCCTGCGCGTTTGCGTCGCAGCAACTCGACCTGGATCAGGCTCATAGGATCGACATACGGATTGCGTAGGCGGATGGAGCGCGACAGCACAGGGTTGTGCTCCAGCAGTTCGAGCTGCCCGGTGATCCGCAGGATCATGCGCCGCGCGCGCTCGAACTCCTGCAACAGCATGGAATACACCCGCTCGCGCAAGCCGGCGTCGTCCACCAGCGACGCGTAGAGCCGAGCGATGGAGAAATCGGCCTTCGCCATCGCCAGCTCCACGTTCCGGATCATGTCGGAGAACAACGGAAACTCCTCCGCCATTTTGCGCAGCATCTGCTCTTCTGCCGCGCCTCTCAATGCGTACTGCTCGAGCGCGCTGCCCACGCCGAACCACGCCGGGACCGCGTGCCGGCTCTGCATCCAGCCAAATACCCATGGGATGGCGCGCAGGTCTTCAAGCCGGCTGCTGCCGCCGCGGCGCGCCGGGCGCGAACCGATGCGTGCCAGCTCCATTTCGTTGACCGGCGTCGCCTGCTCGAAGTACTGCAGAACCTCCGGGTTCTCGGCGATGTTCTGCCGATAGTGCTCGAAGGCCGTGTGCGAAAGCTCCTCCATCGGCCCTTGCCATTGTTCTTCGTCGCGTTGTGAGGCTGTCGTCGGACGCACTAGGGCGCCCAGGCTGGCAGCTACCATTATTTCCAGGTTCCATTCCGCTAGCGCCGTGTCGGAATACTTCCAGTTCAGAACTTCGCCCTGCTCGGTGATGCGAATGTGACCGGTGAAATCGCCAACCGGCTGCGCCAGGATGGCAGAGTGCGTAGGCCCGCCGCCTCGACCGACAGTACCGCCCCGACCATGAAAGAGGCGCAACTTCACGCCGCACTCGCGCGCCACCTGATGCAGAAGGCGATGCGCCTTGTGCAGCTCCCATGTGCTGGTGAGCATGCCGCCGTCTTTGTTGGAGTCGGAGTAACCCAGCATTACCTCTTGCCAGCCGTGCCACGAATGCAAGAGTCTCTGGTATTCCGGAGAACTCCACACGCGCCGCATCACTTCGGGTGCGCGCCGCAAGGCATCGATGGACTCGAACAGTGGCACCGGCATCAGGCCGGGGTCGTCCCCGATCCCTCAGCCCTCGCACCTGCCAAAGCCGCCAGCCGCAGAACCGCGAACACGTCGTCCTCCGTCTCAGCCCCACTGATGATGTAGCGCATCACGGCTTCGGGCTCGAAACTTCTTTTCGCCTCTGTGACTCCACGAAGCGTGTCAAGCAGTTCCCTGCTGGAACCCGGGATAGCGGCGATGACGGCCGCGATCGGGGGTCGGCCGCCTTGCGCCGCAATCACCTGCCGAACCTCGTCCATCGCCTGGCGATGCACGCGCGCGTGCTGCCGGATGTCGAGCGTGTGCAGCCGGAAACCAAATGTCCGCAGTTTGCAGACCAAGGGGTCGATTAGCTCCGTTGCCATGCGCGCTCCGCCGCTGCCAGACAGGCTCCGGCGAATAATCTGCAAGTCGTCGCAAAACTCTCCGGCTGACGGGTAGGCTGCGGGGTTGAAGATCTGCTCGCGGGTGAAACGCAAGCGTGCTCCCATGATCAAGATCAACCGGCGGTAGGCCTCGGAGTGCGGCGTGCGCGATAACTCCTCGGCCGGTTCGGCAACCTCGCGCTCGTAGACTGCCAGCCGCTCCAGCAGTTCCGCCGATGCCGGAACCTGGTGGGTCGAAACCGTCAGCCGCCGAACCAGCAGGCCAAGTTCCTGGAAGTAATGCGCCAGCACCATGGCTCGCGCCAGTTCCAGCGCCTCGCTTGTACACTCCGGCGTGACGTATGGATTGCCGTCGCGGTCGCCGCCGGTCCATGAACCGAAGCGCAGGCATATAGGAAGTGACGCCATCTCGACCGTCGCGCCGTACACTGCGCGGAAGTCGGCGGCAATGCCTTCGTACAAGCGCCCGGTCGCTTCGAACAGCGTCATGACGTAGTAGCTGATGCCGGTGCGGATTTCGTCGACCACGGTCGGCCTCTGCAGGCGAACTTCATCGGTCTGCCACAGCGCAGTGATTTCCGTCAGGATCACACTCTCGCAAGCCTGCGCCTGCGAGTCCGGCAGCGGAAGCCGATCGAGCTTTTCCAGCTCAGCCGCGATGCGGCGGCGCTTCAGCAGCACCGCGCGCGGGTGATTTCCGTGGGATGCGCCGTGAACACCGGCTGCACCTCGATCTCGCCCAGGGCCGCCAGCGACTGCTCCAGCGTGATACCCGCATGCTTCATGCGCAGCAACGTGCCGCGGAATGATCCGGCCAGCGGGGGCTCGTCGGAGTGCAATTCAGCCGCGCGACGGCGGCGCTTGCGATGATTGGTTTCGGCGAGATTGGTCAGCTCGAAGTAGGCAGCGAACGCCTTGGTCACGCGGTATGCGGTGTCGAGCTGCAGTGCGCCGACCTCGGACTTGGCCGCCTGCAGCAGCGAGTCGGACTCGGCAGCCTCACCGGCGGCCGCGTGTTCGCGGTGCTGAATCAGCAGTCGCCGCAGCCGCTCGACCGTGTCGAAGAGTTCCGTGCCAGCCTGTTCGGTCAGCACGCGGCCCAGCAGGACGCCCAGCGAGCGCACATCGCGCCGCAAGGGCGCGTCTTTGCCGGCTTCCGACGTTCGCGCCGTCAGCTCCGCCAGACGCTCGGGCTGGTTGGCTGCGCTCCACAGTGGCGGGGTGGTCTCCATCGATGTATTTTATGGGCGAACGGTCATCGCTGGAAGAGCGCTGGCCATCTTTCCATCTGCCACACATCTGTGTGACCATTGCTGCGGGTGCTCGTCGAAGGAGAATTCGCTTGCCGGATCTGCCCATGCGCTCCGTTACGCTCGCTTTGGTTTTGCGCGGCTGTTTGCGTATTCCCCTCGCCTGCTTGGTTCTCGTGGCGCTCACTTCGCCCAGTGCAGCGCAGTCGCTTCCAAGCGACACGAACAAGCTACTGGCCCCCACTCCTCCCATGGGCTGGAACAGTTGGGATTCCTACGGCGAGACGATCACCGAGGCACAAGTACGCGCCACCGCAGATTGGATGGCCAAGCACCTGAAGCGGTTCGGCTGGCAGTATGTGGCCATCGACGAAGGCTGGTACGTGAAGAATCCCGGGGCCAAGCCCGCCGACGTCAAATTCGCGCTCGATGAGTCTGGGCGCTTCATTCCGACGGTCGACCGATTCCCCTCCTCGGCTGATGGCGCGGGTTTCAAGCCGCTAGCGGACTACGTTCACTCGCTCGGGCTGAAGTTTGGGATCCACATCATGCGCGGCATTCCCCGCGAAGTGGTGAAAACAAATGTGCCGATTGCAGCTTCGCCCTTTCACGCCGGCGAAGCCGCGAACCTCGATGACACCTGCCCCTGGAGCGACTTCATGTACGGAGCGAGAAACACGCCTGCGGGCCAGGCCTACTACAACTCCATCGCCAACCTCTATGCCAGTTGGGGAGTCGATTTCATCAAGGCTGACTGCATCTCAGACCATCCGTACAAGCCCGAAGAGATACGGATGCTCGCGCTCGCCTTGCACGCATCCGGCCGCGGAATGGTGCTGAGCCTCTCACCGGGGCCGACCTCGGTCGACAACGCGAAAACAGTCGCTACGTACGCTGAAATGTGGCGCATCTCCGACGACTTCTGGGACCACTGGGGCCCGCTGCCTGACAAGCCCTGGTCACAAGGCGTACGTGCCCAGTTCGACACGGCGGCAAAATGGACGTTCTTCCACCAGCCTGGCCGATGGCCCGATGCGGACATGCTGCCGTTTGGGCACTTCCCGCATCCCGGCGACGGAGGGCTGCCGCGCGACACAAATCTCACTCACGATGAGGAAGTGACTCTGATGACGTTGTGGTGCATGTTCCAGTCGCCTCTCATCATGGGCGGAGACCTGCCCTCAAGCGATGAATGGACCACGAAACTGCTGACCAACCCCGAAGTGCTCGCTGTGGACCAGCACGCTTCCGGCCGACGTCCGGTGATAACTTCAGACACCGCCGCGGTCTGGACATCGGAGCCCGACGATGGCCGCGGGTACTACGTTGCGGTGTTCAATCTCGCCGACAAAGAGCAGACGCTCGCCTACGACTGGGCAAAGCTGGACTTGCCGAAGGCAAGCTATTCGGTTCGCGATCTGTGGAGTGCGAGCGAACTCGGCGTTTCCGGAAAGCTGACGGTCACACTTCGCTCACACGCCTCTGCGCTCTATCGAGTCGTGGTGAAACCGTAACGCGCATTACCGCGTCATCACCCCTCGTCTCCTGTCTGTCCACTGCACATCCTTTATGTACGGACGAAGTGCGTCATTGGATTGTCAAAACCAAACTAAATTTCGCAAATTCAATCGCAAGAAAATGTTCGGCTTCCGGCAATCCAACCTGATGCTCTCGCCGTAAGTCCACCGAGACGTTGTGGATCTTGACCGCTGTGAAACAGGCCGCCTCGCGCAGCGGACTTGGTCGAGATTCACACACGTTCTCACATTCCACTCTTGAGGACATCTCGATGAAACGCTTCCATCCAATGGTTGCCTTCGCCGTGGCGCTGTTCCTGCTGGTTCCCGTCAGCATGTTCGGATCCAGCCATCGCGAAGCGCCCATCACCGCTCTCGATCATGCAGCGGACGTTACCGATTGGTATGCGTTCGTAAGTTACGACCATCCGGATCGCGTCACCATGATTCTCAACGTCGATCCGTTCCTGGAACCGTCCAACGGCCCCAACTATTTTCCCTTCGATCCCAACGTCCTGTACGAAATGTTCGTTGACAACAATCACGACGGGATTCCGGACATCACCTTTCAATTTCGTTTCACAACCAAGATCCGGAACCCCGGGGTCTTCACCGGGTTTGCCGGAGGGATTGCCGGTATCCCGCAGATTACGGCGCTCAGCGGCCCCGGCTCGGAGGGCCTAAGCCTCAGCCAGACGTACACCGTCACCATGATCAAAAACGGAGTATCCACCGACCTGACCAACGGCAAGACTGTGTATGCGGTGCCTTCCAATGTTGGCCCGCTGACAATGCCGGACTACAACTCGCTGTTTAACCAAGGCGTGGTGGATCTCGGGAACAACATCCGAGTTTTCGCCGGGACGGTGGACGATCCTTTCTTCATCGACTTGGGAGCGGCCTTCGACTCGCTTAATTTCCGCATGGGCGTCGGCGGGCTCCTGACGCCAGCGGTTGATGCCGACGACAAGAACAACTACGCGCCCGATGCTGTCGCCGGTTACAACGTCAACACAATTGTGCTCGAGATCCCGATCACCATGCTGACCGTGGATGGCAAGCTTCACGGCGCAGGCGAGAAAGAAGCTGTGATTGGCACCTATGGGGCCACCGCGCGGCCGCAGATTTCGGTTCGTCGCGTGGGCGGCGGATATGTGTTTGCCAATACGAACTTCGTGCAGGTCAACCGTGAAGGCAACTCGCTGATTAATGAACTGATCATCGGGACGGGTTCCAAGGACAAGTTCAGCACCGACGTGCCCGCCAATGATTCTCAGTTTGCCAGCTTCTTCCTCGATCCGTTGCTGGCGCATCTTTTTAAATCGGTGCTCGGTGTTCCGATTCCGCCCGCACCGCGCCTGGACCTTCTACCTCTCGTCCAGTACATGGCCCCCATATGCCCGGGATGCGGAGCCAAGGATGCCGGCCCGATTGCCGACCTGCTTCGCCTGAACACGGGGATTCCTCCCACCCCAGTCGATATGCAGAAACGTTTGGGCTTCCTGGCCGGAGACAACGCTGGTTTTCCAAATGGCCGACGGCCGGTGGATGACGTTGTGGACATCGCTTCCCGCGCTGTCCAAGGCATTCTCGCCGACTCCACCAAGTACAACGCACCCATCGGTGATGGCGTGCAACTCAACGGCGCGGGCTATAACAACACCTTCCCGTACGTAATGCCTGCCAACAGCGGAAGAAACAGCGTACATGTCGGCCCTGGCCAGCAAGGTTGCTCAGGCCAGCCGATGGGAATTTGTCCCGTTAACTAGAACGAACTCAACTTCGTGGCCGCCGCGAATCTGGGTGCGGCGGCCGCGAACTGACTTCTACGATGAGGAATGTCATGAAGAAATTAGCTGTTGTCCTGCTGACTACCTTGACCGCATTCGCGGCCTTTGCTCAAACCAACCTCGCAGCCCAGCCTAGTCTGTCGCCGGCAGAACACAATATGGCGGCAGCCAGGAAGCTGATCGAGAAGAACCCTAAGAACTACGAAGCCTACAACGCTCTGGCGCTGGCCCTCTCACGCCGCGCGCGAGAGACTTCTGACGTTCGCTATTACGCCGAAGGCGAAGCTGCCTTGCAAGAATCATTCGCGATAGCGCCCGACAACTTCGACGGAAAACGCATCCAAGTGTGGCTTCTGCTGGGCAAGCACGAATTCGCAGCTGCCCTGGTAGAGGCAAAACAGCTCAACCAGAAGATGCCCGACGATGTGATGGTTTATGGTTTCCTGACCGACGCCAACGTGGAACTTGGCAATTACAAGGATGCCGAGAACGCTGCGCAGTGGATGTTGAACCTCCGGCCTGCGAACCAGCCGGCGGTGACCCGAGCGGCCTACCTGCGCGAACTGTTTGGCGACATCGATGGCGCACTCGAGCTGATGAAAATGGCCTTCGATTCAAACCCGCCGACGCAGGTGGAGGACGGGGCATGGATTCTGTCTCAAATGGCGCACCTGAACTTGGCGATCGGGAATCTGGACCAGGCGGAAACCGAGCTGAACCAAGCGCTCGCGATGTTTCCGGGATACCACTATGCTCTGGGGAATCTTGCCAAGGTGCGCATCCAGCAGAAGCGTTACGGCGCGGCGGTGGAGCTGCTGACGCAGCGGTATCAGGCCGCCCCTCATGCTGAGAATCTATTCGACTTGGCTGCCGCATTGCAGTTGGCCGGGCGCAATGAAGAGGCCACGAGGGCATTCGCGGAGTTCGAGCAAAAGTCACTCTTGGAAACGGATCGCGGCGACAACTCAAACCATGAGCTCATTTTCTATTACGCGGACTACGCTAACCGTCCGGAGAAAGCACTGAATATCGCGCAGCGCGAAATCGCCCGTCGGCGCGATGTGCATACTCTGGATTGCTACGCTTGGGCGCTCTACAAGAATGGGCAATACGGCGAAGCGCGCCAGCAAATTGAAACCGCATTGGCGGTTGGCATTCGCGAGGCAAGCATCTTCCGCCACGCGGGAGAGATCGCCTTAAAGGCGGGCGACAAGCCGGCGGCGGAACGATACCTGCGCGAAGCGGTGCGCCTCAACGCTCCGGGTTCCGAGCAGGCGGGTACAACGTTAGCGATGCTTCAGACCACGCCGAATGCAGCACGCTAACGGCCACTGACGGAGTGAGCATGAAAATCCGTTATCGGACCATGATCGTTTCCCTAATCTGCCTGGTATCGACCGTGGCATGGGCGGAAACGTTTCCCGTCAGCGGGCACGTGCTCGATCCGCGGGGGGCCCCTGTCTCCGGCGCGAAGGTTCAGATCCTGAGCGCCGGTGACTCCGTGATCGGTGACGCTACCTGCAATGTGGATGGAGCTTTCGAGTTCCCTAGCGTCGCTCCGGGACAGTATCAGGTAATCGCCGAGTCGCCATCGTTTGTCTCGGTGCGGCTGTCGGTTTCAATCGGCGCTGGTAACCCCGGGGACGTTAAGCTGCGGTTCGAACAGATCGTGTCTCAGCAGCAAAGCGTCACGATCGTGGCATCGGAACCGTCGTCGCTGACGCCAGATCCGGGGCAGAGCATCATCATCCATGACCAGGTGCTTGACGCCAACCCCGGACGTCCGGGCGCGCCCATATCGATTCCGGGCTTGCCCATCGAAACGGCGTCCGGCGGCATCAAGGCGCCGCAATACTTCTCTCCCGGAGTTGCCGGCGACCACGGTGAGCCGATTGCGCAGTACTTCCAGATTGGCAACTTTCTGTATCCCAATAATCTTCCAGCCAACGCTCACGGTAACGGCTACGCGGATCCGAACACGCTGATTCCGATGACCATCGACGGCGTCACAGTCGACGGAGGCGCGTTCAACGTGCGCGAGGGAAATAACTCCGTCGATCTGGCCACCTCCTACATTCCCCGACAACGCTTTAACAGCTTTGGCCAACTTACGGGGGACTATCGCGATGCTGACTTGATTGGCGGCTGGGGCCCAAGCAATCCACAAACGAACGGCTGGATCGCCGCCGAGATCGCCTTTGGGAATGGTTTTCTCGACCGGTTGGAACACCGTCAGCAGTACAAGTTGAACGGATTTCGTCAGTTCAATCTTGGCCGTCATCAACTGAATTTGTTCGCCACCGGCTATTACGGCTCATCGTATATACCCGGACTGATTCCCATCAATGTTTCCGTTCCCGGCGATACCATCGACAACCGTCAACTCGACTACACTCACAACTTTCTCGGCGTGATCAGCGATAACTGGAATCTCAGCCCGCAGCGGCAGCTATCGTTTTCGGGGTTCTTCCGCAACTACGCCCTCACGCTCCGCTCCAACTTTGGAGACGGCCTGATCCAGCAGAGCGAGATGCGCAACGTCGTTGGGGGCGAGGCCCTGTACGTCCAGAGCGTGCGTCATTGGCTGGCGTTCATGGGCGGAGTCGATCTTCGCCGCGACGCGCCGCGTAATCTGGATTTGAAGCACGTTGACGAAGGTGGCTACTTTCAGCCGGGGACGAGCAACAACGTGACCCTGTCGTTCGTTGAGCCGTTCGTCGCGTTCGATGGCGCCGCCAGCCGCTACCTCCACTTCAACCTGGGCGTTCGCCAGGAAGCAGTCTGGATGGACAGCCAGGACCTCATGAACCCGGAGAACTCATTCGACAAGCTGGCGACGCTGACCTTGCCCAAGGCCACGGTCACGCTGCTGCCGCCCGACCGCTGGTATCTTCCGCAGGTGGCGTTTAGTTACGGAGAGGCGTTTCACACCAACGATCCGAGAATTGGCAATGGCAGCGGCGAGCCGACCTTGCTGGCGCCGTCGCGCGCCTACCAGCTTGTGATTTCGAAGGTAGTTCAGCAAATTCAGTTCTATGTGACGCTACGGCGAGTTTCGAATTCACTGGAGTTAGCCAAGATCGATCCCGATACCGGCTTGCAGGAAGTCATTGGCCCGTCGCTTAACAAAGTCATCTCGATTTCGGCACAGCGAAATTTTTCTCGAGGGGCCATCTATCTTTCGTATGCGCAGGCCGACGCCCGTGATCGGATCACCGGCGAGCCCATCCCTGAAGCACCCCGCACTATCGTGGACGCAGTGGGTTCTTATAACCGGTTGCCGTTTCACTGGCGGGCCCGCGGCGAATTCGAATTCGTGAAAGCTAAGCCGCTTGGCGACGGATTCTCCGGCGTCCCGGTGACCGAAATTCGCGGAGCGGTCCTACGGCCGTTCATGGAAGACAGCATGTCCATTGCCGTGAACTTCCTGATTGCCCAAGGCTACACCGGCCAAACGACCGAAGTTCTTGCGTTGCCTACAGACCCTAAGCCTTTCGAGCGCGTAGTCGGCGTGCCGCTTAAGTCGTACGTGAGTCTCAGTTGGACCTATTACTTCAAACACTAGGCGAGTCGAGTACCTGTAAACGGCCTTACGCTTATCGACGACCCTGTCATATCGCGGCCGATGCAGCCGCGCCAGCCATCAACCTTGAACCAGAGTTTCCGGTCGCGATTGGCGTTTGGCGCTGCTCGTTCCGCTGTGCGATACTTGGAGGACAACACGCCGTAACTCCAGTTCGTACGGCCTTTTGACCCAACGCCGGGATGGCGGAACTGGCAGACGCAGCGGACTCAAAATCCGCCGAGGTTCACCCCTCGTGGGGGTTCGACCCCCCCTCCCGGCACCAACTAAGCCCCTGAAAATACATGCCTAGCTGGCGCTAGTTCACTGCGCGGGACGCGGTAGGCTGTGCCGAAACTGCTTCATTGTGCCCGGATTGTGCCCGAGCCTGTTCTTCGGCAGCCAGAGCCTCTTGTTCTGCCCGCTTCTCAGATTCCTGCAACTTGAGAATCGCGTCGTTCATGTCCGAACGGCTCACGATGGCATAACGCTCGAAAACGCTTCGCGTCCGCCAACCGCCGATCTTCATGATGATTCCCTCCGCCACTCCCGCCCTGCGGAGGTTCCTTGCTCCAGTCCTCCTTAGATCATGAAAGAGCAACTCGGGCACTCCGGCATGAGCACAGACGTTCTGCCACATCACTCCAAAATCGCGCACGGGCTTGCCGCTTGTACGGGTGAAGACAAAATCGTCGGCGGCCTTGCTCTGAACGAGACCTACCCGCTCGGTGCGGTTCTCAATGAGGTATCCCGCGTCCCGCAGTTCCTTAATCCGCGCACTGTTCTGCAACGCGATCGCCGCCAAGCGGTATGCCGGAACCCACTTCCCCCGATGGGCCAAAAGCAAGGTGAGGACAGCGTCCTGCTGTCCGGTGAAGGTCTTTGGCCGATTACCGTGGAGCGAGACTTGCTGCCCCGCGCTCACCGGACACCCCCCTGTTCCGTCTCGGCCTTCGTCTGGCGTAATCCAAGGAGCCGAGCTTCTGGGGTCGATACAGTCGCGCACCTGATTGCGTCAAGCTCGGCAGGGGCAAGAGAGACATAGCCGCACTCGGCAAGCCTCAACCGCATCCTGCTGATGCTGGTTATCTCTGCCAGTTCCCATTGAGTGATTCGGGCCGCCGTCCGAAGGTTTCTAGTGTCCATACACGCTCCTTACATCAATCAATGTTGCTGTATCTATTGTGCTGGAATTTCGGCTGAAAACCGGCTTAGAAATGGAAGTGCAAGGCGGGTGAAAAACGTCGTAATCGCCTGTATTTATGCGGGTCGCAAGCTATAGAGGGATTACGGAGGAGCAGCGGGGATAGTTGGGTATAAATGTAGAGTTTTACCCACATGCACAGATCCGCTGAGATCAGTGGTGGGCGGCGTTCAATCTCGGCGCTTCAGATACGTCTTGATGGTCGATATTTCGAGTCCTGTTTTTCGTTTGAGCAGTGTGAGTGCGTGAGACTTTGCCTGCGCCGAGCCGCGCGGCTGCACAAAGTCCTCCATCCAAATTTGCCAGTCCGTGTCATCGGCAGCACGTGCTATCTCGGACGACTCAAAAGCCTTCTGTAGTTCTGGTAATGAAACATTCCGGTTGTCGCGAACATACTTCCTTACTTCGTCAAGTTCTCGGCCAAAGATGGGGTATACAGCCCGAACGGCAGACACAGTATCGTTCGAGGTCTTGGCGATTATCGAGTTGCCCGACTCACATACTCAAAGCCGGGCGCCCGACGTTTGCGCTGCGTAACCCGATTCCACGGAATTGACTGGTCTTGGACAAGGACCGGCTCCGGTTTGAACCGTTCGGGAGTCTCTGTGGGTCGGTCTTGTTTATCTGCGGGTTTGCTCGTCTTCTTCGGTTGCATCCGTCACCTTCCAGAGTGACCTTCCCGGATACGTTGGAGTCGCCGGCAAGCAGGAGCAGGACGTCTTCCCGCCTTGTGGCTATTCTCAATTTAGCAGAGGCGAAAAGCGATCCCCCTCGGCGTCACCTACTGCATGCGACTGGGTCGTCTCGGCGGCCTACCCTCTTTCGATTGATGCACGCATTACGGCTGGGTGTAAACCGGATTGCTGGGCGAGGGCGGTTCGTAGTCCTGGCCGTATTTGTTCTTGTGCTGGGCGTTGGCGGAGTCGGCTTGCGCGGACCCGCAGAGTTCCCAACCGAGTGCATGGTTCCGTTGAGTTCCACCTCGCGCGACAACGCCTCGAGGCTTTCGGGCAAGGAGTTCTCGGCCCACACGTGGAGCAGTGTAGCGTCCCGGAGGCACGCCGGCGATCGAGAACTCACCGCCCTTCTCGGCCACCGCATAATACGGACTCGCCACCACCACCACCACCGCGCTCATCTCGGGATGTATGTTGCAGAAGATGTAAGACACGCCTTCGCGATCGAAGTGCACGGTGCGCGAGGAGCCGGCCTCGTAGAGTCCGAGGTCGAACTTCTTGCCGTTGAAGAGCGAGAACACATTGTGAAACCAGGGATCGAGGTTGGGAAACTGCACGGTCGAGCCCTTGGTCACGACCAGCAGGTGCGGCTCGAAGGCCTTGTTCTTCTGGCGCAGCACGGCGTCCACCGGCTTCAGCGGCGGGCGGATCGTTGGCGGGCGGTCCGATGGGCACCAGCCACACCACGGCGGAAGTGCTGCGCTGGTGGATTCGCGCTGCCATAGTAGATGACGCGGCCGGTGACGTTCACGCCCTGCGCCGCCGAGTGCGCGGCGAACGCCGCATAGTACGAAGGCCAGCACGACCGCGAATTTTCTTGTGTCCGTCAAGATGCTCCTTAGAACAAGATTCCCATCCCCAGGTTGACCTGCCCGGCGGTGGAGTTGTAGTCGTAAATCGAGAAACGTCTTGAGGCGACGATACTCCAGCGAGAAAAGCAAGTCGGAGCGCGGACGGTAGATCACGTTGGCGAACACCCCTGGTTGCGGGCGAGCGTGGGATCGCCGTAACTCTGGGCGTCAGCGAAGTACCGCACATCGGCGGCGAACGGATTGTCCTGGCCAAAGGCGGCGTTGAACTCGAGCTTGGACGTGGGACGGTACTTCAGTTGCGCCCAGCCTCCCACGGTGTTGAGCGGAACCACGCTGGTGGTGGGATCGATGAGCGGTCCGCTGTACAGCACGCTGCGTCCGATGCCGCCGCCCAGCCGCCGATGGCCTGTCCGCGGTAGAACGATCCGCTCAGAGTGAACCAGCGGTCGAGAGGAAGGCTCCAGTCGGCCATCGCGGCGTAACCGTTGACGTCGCGACCGTAGCCGTAGTTTTCGCGACTGTAGTAGCCGGCAGTCGCCGACGGTGAAGGTGTGCCCGAACACCGGATGCGAGTAGGCGATGCGTCCCGCATAAGCCGGCTGCCGCGACACGCTCGCCAGCCTGCGGCGTGCGATACCAAGTGTAAGTGTCAGATAATAAGGAGGCTCGCCGGTCAGCGGATCGAGGATTCCACCCTGCACCGTGAAGGTGGAGTCTTTCGGACAGCGGCGATGCGATGCTCGACGCGCATTTGCGGCGTCCACGCCCACAAGTTGCCGGAGTAGGACAGCGCAGGCACGATCAACGAGGCGAACGAGGTCGGCGAGTTCGGCGCGAAGAAGAGCTGATCCTGCCCCACGACGAGATCGGTGTTCTTCCAGTCGAAGCGCATGGTGCCGTGCGCAGCCGCACCAGCCGGAGTTCACTCCGTTGGAAATGGAGGGGAAGCCGCCGCCGACATCGAAGTTCACGTTGCCGCTGGTCTTCGCTCCCATCACCTGCGGCCCAAACACTTCGAAGCCGAAGATCGATTGCCGCAGGGTGCCGCCGAACGAGCCAGACGAGTCTGCAGACCGCCGCCTTGATAGGCGAGCGTCGGCACGTCCATGTTGTCGACCGTGCCCTGATTGCTGAAGAGGTTGAACAGCACGACTCCCGAGAAGCGCACGCGATACTTCGATGCGCTCTCAACCTTGGTCTGGTATTGCTCGTCGACCTTGCCGGAGAGCAACTGCTGCTCTTCCTCGAGGTGGCCGACGCGCACGTCGACCTGGACCGGTGCCCGTCGTCGGCAGGAGCAGCGCGCGCGCTCCGACTCCAACTCCTGACGCAGGCGCGTGATCTCGGCGCGGCTGGCGGTGGTCTCCTGCTTGAGTTGCTGCACCAGGTCCTTCAGCTCGCGGACCTCGGACTGCAACTCGGTCAACGACGCGGCGACATTGGCGTCGTCGGCGCGCGGGTCGCGGCGCCTGGGCGGCCGCGCTGGCGGCCAGCACAGAGCAGTCACAGTGTTGACGAGCGCCATGCGCGGAAATCGCGATCCTGACAGAGTTTCATTTGCCACCTCTGCGCAACGAAGTTATGGGCCGTGGTCCTGCCGGTCTAGATTTCCGAGTGCTGACCGGCGTCGAGCACGCGGACGTGCGGCGGTGACCACCGTCATGCCGCGGCAGGGTGATGCGCATCACGGTACATCCCGGCGCCGACTGTTCCACCTGCAACTGGCCGGAGTGGTCCTGCACGATCTTCTGCGCAATGGTCAGGCCCAGTCCCGTGCCGTTTTCCTTGCCGTGACTGACGAAGGGATGAAACACCTTGTCGCGGATCGACGTGTCGAACCCGGGACCGTCGTCGATGACGCGAATGTCGAGCTGGCTGCCGCTGATTCTCCACGGTGACCGAGACATGCCCGCCCGTCGCCTGCACCGACTGGCACGAGTTCAGCAGCAGGTTGTAGAACACCCGCTCCATCTTGCGGGGATCGCACATGGCGTAGTGCACTCCAGCTGGAGACGATACCGAGCGTGACCTTCTGGAACTCGGGATGGGCGTGAATCAATTCGATCGCGCGACTCACCGAATGTTCGACCGACGGTTTCGGTCAGGTTCAGCGATTCGGCCGGACGCGACAACTCAAGCAGGGAATCGATGAGGTCGGTCAGGCGATGCACCGCGACGCGAATTTCGAGGTAGAGCTCTTCGCGCTGGCGGGGCGAAAGGTCGGGCTCGGCCAGAAACTCAGCGTTGGCCAGCACCGCGGTCAGAGGATGCCGCAAGTCGTGCGAGATCGAACTGGCCATGGTGCCGATGGTGGCCAGCCGCTCGGAGTGCAGCAGGCGCTGTTGCGCATGCTGCAGGCTCTCGCGCATTCCGGCGAACGCCTTGGTCACCTCGCCGACCTCGCCATCCTTTCCGACGTCAAGCGGAAACGCGTAGTCTCCCTTGCCCAGCGCACGCACGCCATCGACCAGCGCTCCAGCGGCCGGGTAAAGGTGCTGGCGATGACGTAGACCAGCAGGCTGCCGAGCAGCACCGCGCCCAGACCGACTCCCAGCAACAGTTGGCGCAGGTGGCTGAGGAACTGCGCCGCCTGATCGTAGGACTTCATGACGAACATGGTGACGGGAGGCTCGCCTTCGTTGAGCGCGAGCGACGTCGACCACGAAGGTCTCGTTGCCCAGCTTCACGTCGAGCGGCTCGGCGGAAGCATCGTGCGCGGCCAATGCCTGCTGCAGTTGGTCAACTCCGGCGGAGTCGATGGTGCTCACTACTTCCCCGCCGGAGCACACCACCGCCACCTGGCCGGCGGCCACGCGCGCGAGCTCCTGAGCGACGGTCTGCGTTGATCTCGTAGCCGATGGCGACGGTCCCGAGCACCGAGTTGCTCGCTTTGGGCCCAAAGTAAATGGGCACCAGAAACACTTCGTAGAGATGTCCGCCGGCGAACCACCACTGCTGGGAATCGTCGGGAATAGTTCTTGCGGCTGCGCAAGTCTTGCGCCTGCTCGAGCGTGATTCCCGGAGAGCGGGTGTGAAATCCCACGATCTGATTGGACTGGTCAACCAGCGCCAAAAGGTCGCCACCGGAGAGACGGAACAACTCCGCCGAGGCGTCCTGGATGGTCGGGGCATGGCGCGACGTCATCAGCGCCTTCAGCACCGGCAGGTCGGCTATCAGCTCGGCCGAGCGGGCGAGGGAGTTCTCGCGCTCGCGCTGGAAAGTTGCGAAACGTCTCGACCGAATTGGCCAGATCGACGCGCAGGTTGCGGCGCACCTGGTTTTCCACGCTGCGCTGCACGATCAACAGCGACACCGCCGTCAGCCCGGCGGAGGTCAGCAGCATCGCGATCAGGAATTTGGTTCTAAGCCGGATGGAGGATCTCCTCGACGTCGTGATGCGTGCACTTAGCGCACAAATTTGTAGCCCGTGCCGTGGACAGTGCGGAAATGGACAGGATCGCCGGGATCTTTCTCCAGCTTCTGCCGCAAGCGCAGCATGTGCGTGTCCACGGTGCGCGTCGTGGGATAGCTGTTGTATCCCCACACCTCGTTCAGCAGTTCAGCGCGCGAAACCACTCGCTCCTCGTTGTTCAGGAAGAAGCGCAGCATCTTGAATTCCTGCGGAGTCAGCGGCACCAGCCTGCCCGCCTTCCACAATTCCATCTTGGAGAAATTCACTTCCACATCGTCGAAGCTGAAGGTCTCGCTCTTGTCGGGATTGTGGTTCAGGCGGCGGATGGCGGCGCGCACCCGCGCCAGCAGTTCGCGCGGGCTGAAGGGCTTGGTCACGTAGTCGTCGGCGCCCAGCTCCAGCAGCAGCACCTTGTCGACCACGTCGCTGGCCGCGCTCAGGACAAGAATCGGCACGCTCGCCGCCAGGCGCTTGATCTCGCGGCAAATGTCCTGTCCCGAACGGCCCGGCAGGCGCAGGTCGAGAATCACGACGCGCGGCGTGGTGGCGCGAAACACGTCCATGGCGGAAGTGCCGTCGGTCGCAATGGTTATGTCGAAACCGGCAGTTTCAAAGGTCCGGCGCAACGCCCGCTGCACGGCGGGATCGTCTTCGATCGCAAGAACCTTGTCCATTCGTCTCCTCTACCCCACGTTGCGGTGCAGATTTCCGTAATTCAACAGCTATACCAGTTGATGTCGCCAGTCAACGAAGTGTTCACAATTCTGTGACATCGTTCGCAACCCGTCGCAATAACAAGCGGCAAGACTCAGGAAGTAATGAGTGGAACGTCCAAGGACCCACCGGCTGGAAATCGTCCCCAGATTAGGGTCAAAAAGCGGCGCAAAACTGAGCCATCCCGTGGACACAATTTGTTGACAACTTTTCTACAGAGCCATGACAACGCCGCCTACCGCCAGGCAGCTACATTCGCGTGGTCGATCGACATCGATCAATCTTGAGGAGGTCATGCAATGAGTAACAGAAAGTGGGCCCTACGCCTGTGGATGCTGCCGCTGGCCGTGTCCATGGCAGTCGCAACCCCAGCGACGCTTTACGCGGCACCAAGCAACTTCAACAGCTTCGGACAGACCAACCTGGTTTCTGACTTACCCGGCGTTGCCAGGTTCACGGACCCAGACCTGGTGAATCCGTGGGGAATGGCTTTTTCTTCTAGCAGCCCGATTTGGGTCTCGGACAACGGTCAAGGCCTGGCCACGATCTATAACGGGGCCGGCGTGAAGCAAGGACTGGTGGTATCGATTCCTGCGCCGGGCGGAGGACAAGGTGCACCAACCGGCCAGGTCTTCAATGGCGGCTCAGGCTTCAATGGCGACCGCTTTCTCTTTTCCACGGAGGACGGAACCATAGCGGGATGGAGAGGCGCCCTAGGGACGACTGCCGAATTGGGGGCTGACCAGTCGGGAGCAGGCGCGTTTTCAAGGGATTGGCGCTTGCCACCAACGGCTCCAACAGCTACCTCTATGCTACCGACTTCCACAACGGGACCGTTGATGTTTTTGACTCAACCTTCACCAAGGTAAGTCTCACTGGTTCCTTCACCGATCCCGGCCTTCCCTCCGGCTTCGCTCCCTTTGGCATTCAAGCTTCCGGCGGCAAGCTGTATGTGACCTATGCGATGCAAGATGCCGCAAAGCACGATGACGTCCCTTGTCCGGGATGCGGATTCGTCGACGTCTTCAAAACCGACGGCACCTTCGTCCAGCGACTGGTTTCGATGGGCGCTCTGAACTCGCCCTGGGGCCTGGCATGGGCACCGGGAAATTTCGGCAAGTTTAGCAGCGACTTGTTAGTTGGAAACTTCGGCGACGGCACCATCAATGCGTTCGACCCTATAACCGGAGCCCAGCTCGGAACAATCGACGGCACCAACGGCATGCCTCTCGTCAACCTCGGTCTCTGGGGCATTGCCTTTGGGAATGGCGCCCAAGGCACAAGTACCAACACTCTGTATTTCACGGCGGGAATTCCCGGGCCGGACCAGATCGAGGACCATGGTTTGTTCGGCGCCATCGCCACTCCCGAGCCCGGCACTCTCACCCTGCTCGGTAGCGGACTCGCCAGTTTGCTCGGCTACGGCTGGCGCCGGGGGAAGCGCACAGCCTGAGCCGTCTTACGAAAGGGTCCGCGCTCAAAGCAATGCGCGGGCCCACCTCCCGTCACCTCTCCTGAGTTGCTCACCTAAAGCCGGGGGCGATTTACCAGTGCGTTTGCCTAACGCCGTCGATACGCTCAATCATTTGCTTCGCGCCTGTGTTCTCCAGATATAGTCCGAGCGACCTGCGATAGGAGTTGAGAGCGCGATCGTTTTCGGCAATATCCAAGTCGGCTTCGCTCTGGCTGGCCAAGCACTGCTTGCCGGCCATAAACATAAAACACGACGCTTACCGCTGACAACCGCGCCCTGGGCCACGCTGAGCGGACTTCACAACATTTCACCACCCTCAGTGTTCTTTGCAGGTGAATGGTTCCCGTGGCGCCCGTTCACAGCTTCAACCATCTGCCCCCTGGCGGCGCGGAGGTTGGAGCACAAAACCCATCGCGCGATCGAAGGGATCGCGTAGCGGAGGGAACAACATCTTCCCGCCAAGGTTGGCCGCGGCCGGTAGTGGCGTGGTCCTGTACGGGGCCGTTGCTTGAAACACCGTTAATCAAGTGAGTTGAGTAGATCTTTGCGGCCAGCGGCATGCACGTCACCGCGACACCGCCCAGAACGAGAAACAGAACGGCAGGGAAGAACGCGAACCGAACCAGAGATACCGGCTGATCGTCCTTCCGATCGCCAGCACCAGGATAAGGAAGAACAAGGTAGCGCAAGGTTTTCGGCGTGTCCCCAAGTGCTCAACGCTGGATCTGGGCGCCTGTGCCCAAAATATGCCCAATCGGAAGGAACAGGACGTTTCCGGACGCCACCGAACGCAACACCACAATCGCGTAAGTGTCTGCAACTACAACAACAATAGGGGCTTAGCATGGGCCGGAAGGCGACTCAAAATCCGCGAGGCTTATCACCTCGTGGGAGTTGGATCCCCCTCCCGTCACCAAGGTAACTCTAGCTTTTCCAATTACTTCACTCTCCTTTCGGGTTGTCCGTGACCCGAACATTGCGCGCCGCCCGGCCGGTCAGGCCTTCGCCTCTCGGATAGGATTTTCCGTCTTTGCAGGCGGTAAAGGAGCGGTCAGTCGCGCTGCCCAATTTCGCACACCCGATCGCGCGGGCGGACGTTGAGAGCCAGCCTGCGAGAGCGTAACTCTACTTATCCGATGATTGTTAACGAGTTATGGCGAAACAGATTTGGCACCCGAATTGCCAAGATCAAAGTCGAGTTGCTTCGCGAGTTTACGGAGGGGAGCATGGCCGGCATCGAACGCACTCGGCAGGTGATTTCGGGAAGGATCGAACCAGAAGACCTGAGTTCCAGACTAGAGGCGGGGTGGAAACCAGTCGCAATCGATTGGGAGCGTGAGATCCCCGAAGGGCAGTCCGCACAACCCACGGTTGCGCCAGAGGTGCCGTTCGGACTTCGCGTGGCCAGCGATTGTTCCCATTTGGAAGAAGATCCCCGCGAACGAGAAGTACTGTTCCAGATCATGGAGCTGACCATTCAGGACGGCCCATTTTCGGGCATTGCGGACGAGTTAAACCGCCGTGGCTATCGCACCCGACACGGTAAGAAGTGGAGCCCGGTATCGGTGTTTCAGATGATGCCGCGGCTGATTGAGGCAGGCCCCACCATTCTCAATAGCGAGGAATGGAGGGAACGGCGGCAGAGTTTCAAAATTGTGAGAGGCGAGTGACAAGACCGCGACCGGTTGACTCGGAGAGTTGTCGGGGTTTGGCAAAGCCATCGGAGCAACTACCGCGACGGTGGTTATTGTCCGACACACCGCCGACGGTTGGCCTACTTGCCAACCGGACGACCCGCCTGTTAGTCGATCATCCTTACCTAGCGCTGCGGGCAAAGAGTTGATCCGCAAGTAAACGCTAAAAAGGGTTACTTACTCCAAACGCAGGGCTTCCATAGGCTCGATGCTGGCGGCCCGCCGTGCCGGGATAAAGCCAGCGAGCGCTGCCGCTGCTGAAAGCACGCACACGGCAATCGCGATGCTCAGTGGATCATAGGAGCGGACTCCGAAAAGTTGGTCGGCCATCAATCGTCCTCCCAGCAGGGCGAACGGAATCCCGATGGCCAGACCCAGACCTACTTGCACGAACGCACCTCGCAGCACCATACGCACTACGTTGCCGCGATCTGCGCCCAGGGCCATTCGCAGTCCAATTTCGCCAGTGCGGCGGGCCACTGCATAGGAAGTGATGCCATAGAGCCCGACCGAGGCCAGTATCAATGCCAGGGCGCCAAACAGTATGGTCAGTCGAGCAATCAGCCGCTCCTGGTTGAAGTTGTCGGCCACCTGGTAGTCGAGCGAGTGAAGGTCGATCACCGTCAGGTTGGGATCGATATCGGCCAGCGTACGCCGCACCAAGGCATCCACATTCTGCGGCGGCTGCTTGAAATGCAACGTCACCGAGTTGATATAAAGTGACCGGCCCTCTGCCATGACTTCGTTGGGGTCAGTGACCACCAACTGTTGGTCCAGCGGGCGAAAATACATCGGTCGGACGTCTCTGCGCGGATTGGTGTACTTGGCATCAGCTACGACTCCCACGATCTCAAAGGACCCAGAGAACTTCAGCTCAAATATGCCAAAGTGGCGGCCAATCGGGTCTTCCTTTGGGAAGAACTTCTTAACGAAAGCCTGGTTCACTACCGCCACCTTCTGTGAGGCCGCGGTATCGGCATCAGTGAAGCCGCGTCCCCGGATAACCGGTTGTCCGACGGTTTCAAAAAACTTGGGACTGACCCGGTCCCACGACGATCCGTTGTGGGCATTCGGTCCCGGGTCGGGCCGTCCTTCGACAAAGACCTGCTCGCCCCAGTTGTTGCCCTCCAACGTGCTGTAGAGCGCCAACCCAACACTTTGCACTCCGGGCACCGCTCCAAACCGCTGCTCCAACTCCTGGTACAACGCCGGCAGTTTCGCAGGAGTGTAGCCAGCGCCGGCGGGATCGAGGTGCAACACGTAGCGGTCGGACGTCTGAATACCGAAGTCCTGATGTTCCATGTTCCGAAGACTCTTGGTCAGAAGCCCGGCACTCACCAACATTACCAGCGACAAAGCGGCCTGGAAGACGATCAGCGACTTCTGCGGCAGGGAGGCACGGTCGCGCGTCGAGCGGTTAACGCCGCGTAGCGCTTCCGCCGGATCGGAGTGCGACGTTATCCATGCCGGCACGATACCAAAGACGATTCCCGTTAACAGAGACAACAGGAAAGCGAATCCCAGCACCGGAAGTGACGGATTCGCATCGATCGGCAAGTGGACGGCGTCAGGAAACGCGAGCGACAGAATGGTCCTGGTTGCTGCGTACGCCACCGCCAGGCCCGCCAGGCCTCCCATGCACCCCAGCAGAACGCTCTCAGTCAGCATCTGCCGAATCAGCTGTCTGCGCGCTGCTCCTAGCGCCATACGGATCGACGTTTCCGCCTTTCGAGTTACGCCGCGCGCCAGCAGGAGATTGGCCACGTTGGCACAAGCCACCAGAAGAACCAGAGCCGAGATCGCCATCAGCAAGTAGAGTCCCTTGCCTGTCTCCTGCTGCAGGTTTTGGATACCCGCGCCTCCGGGGGTGATCACCACGTGCTGCTTCGGAATAATGGTCGAGCCGCCGTTGCGGGTGTACTCTTCGCGGGTGCCCATCCAGACGCGCAGCGTGGTCGACATTTTTGCCTGAAGAGGGCCGATCTCGACACCGGGCTTCACCCGTCCGACCGCATAGAGCCAATTGCTGTCTGGCACACGGAGGAGCGAGGTTTGCCCTTCAATCACTGGCTCGATCGCAAGGGGAAGCCACAAAGCTGGCGGACTGCTGCGAATCCGATCGCCAAAGAATCCGGGAGGTGCAATTCCAACGACGGTCACCGGCTGGCCTTGCACGTAGAGCGTTGAACCCACGATCGAAGGGTCGCTGCCGTAGTCCGATCGCCACGTCTGGTAGTTCATTACCACCGCCGGAGCGGCGCCCGTGGTGTCGTCCGCGGGCGTTAACATGCGCCCAGTGAAGGCCCCAATCCCAAAGGTCGAGAAGTAGTTGCCGGATACGTACTCGCTGCGCTCGGCTTTGGCTGGCTCGGAGCCGCGGCGCACGGTCATCATGTTCTGTCCCGATTGCATCGCCGCCAGCTGCTCGAACTCGGGCGTGTTGTCGCGAAGGTGCTTGTACAACTCGAAGGAGAAGAGGTCGAAATCGCCGTCGTCGTCGAGGAAGCCTCCATTTACACAGCAGTCATCTTTGTCTCCCACTCGATAAAGCGTCTTGGGATCGACCACTGGCAGCGATTTCATGAGCACGGCATGGACCAGCGTAAAGATGGCCGTGTTCGCGCCGATTCCCAGCGCGATGGTGAGGATGACGGTAAGCGTAAAGCCCGGCGACTTGCGCAATTGCCGAAGCGCGATACGGATGTTGTGCATGGGAAAGTCCCTCGCGATTCAAGACGTGTTGAAAGCAATTACGCGTTGCGCGTCCTTATAGTTCAACCTGTATGTCAATTTGACCTTGGTTCAGAATTCGGCGGGAGCACCGTCGATGGCCGCCGCGTTCTGTCTAGAGCCGGGTCGTTGCTCTATAGACGCATCTAGACCGAATCGGTTTGGATGTATGGCAGCTGGACAGTTACGGTGCAGCCTCGGGTGTCGGCGCGATTGCTCAAGTCGATGGAACCACCATGCGCCTCAGCGATCTGCCTTGAGAGTACGAGGCCTATTCCCAAGCCTCCCGGCTTGGTCGTATAGAAGGGCACGAAGGCATTACCCGGATTGAGCAGCCCAATGCCGTTGTCTTCCACGATGAGCGAGGCTCCGTTATCGTTTTGCTGCCAGCGCAGCACAACTTCGGGAGCAGCCGAAGGGGAATGGCCGTCACCGGCAGAATGCTCCTGTTCCAATGCGGAGTCCACGGCGTTCCGAACGAGGTTGATGAGCATCTGCTCGATCAGGTCAGGATCGATCATCAATTCCAAATCAGGCCCGTATTCTAAAGAAACCCGCAGGCGCGTCTCCAGGGCCGCGACACGTTCGACAAGTGGCCGAAGTGCCACCGATTGAAGTGCGGGAGGCGGCATCTGTGCGAGACGACGATAAGATTCAAGAAACCTATTAAGCGAGCCGGTCCGCGACTCGATGATTCCGAGCCCGCGCTGAAAATCAACCTTGGCGCCTTGCGGCAAATCAAGTTGTGAAAGACGGGTTGCCAAGCTGCCGGCGATCGACTTGATCGGCGTGAGCGAGTTATTGAGTTCATGTCCGAGCACACGGATCAGGCGGTGCCATGCACTGCGCTCTTCGTGGCGGAGGGCCGGGCTGACATCGGAAAGAACGATCAGGGTATGCGGGACCCCGTTCTGGCGAAACGAACGTTTACGCACCATCCATCGAGCATTCGGCGTGGAGTACGGAAGGGACACCAAAGCCGCATTCCGGGCGGCAAAACATGCATCCAAGCCAAGCTCGACCGCGGTCTTGCCGAGCAGACGGGCAGACGATTGCTGGAGAAGGCGTTCCCCCGCAGCATTGACCAGTCGCAGCAAGTGCATCGGGTCAAACGTGAAAATGGGAACGTCGATTTCGTCCGCCACACGTCGCAGCAGCGCCGCCGCCTCGATCGACTGAATTCGCTGCTCAGCGAGAATATCCGCCAGGACATTGATCTCCAGTGCCAACTGACCAAGAGCATCGTTCAGTGACGCATCTCGGGCACGAAATGAGTAATCCTCTTCACTCAAGGCGCTCACGACGTTCGACAAAGTCTGTAATGGGCGGACAATTTGCTCCAGCAGGGTTTGGATCAGGATGAACCAAACAACCAGCTCAAGCGCGGTGAGGCCGACTTTGGCCCCTCGCGACCAGGGGTGGACCCAGATAAGGGTTGTGCCAACAGCAATGCCAGGAAGACCAGATAGGATGGCGAACCATGCAATCCGCCGTTCGTACACGAGGCGGTGGGGCTTGAATTGCTCGATGGCGCGGCGGTCGCGTTCCCGGTATGCGCCACTCGGGCTAGAGCCCATAGCGTTCCATGCGACGGTAGAGCGCGCCGCGGCTCAATCCCAGCGCCTCAGCGGCCTGACTGATGTTTCCATCGAATCGCCGCAATGCTTTCCGCACCAGGATGCATTCGACTTCTTCGATGCTGAGATCTTCCAGGTTTTGGCCTTGCGGACGCTGCAGGTTCAAACCCAAGTCTGAAACCTGAACTTCGTCGGTTTGAGCCATTAGGACGGAGCGCTCCAGGGTGTGCTCCAGTTCGCGAACATTACCCGGCCAGGCGTACTGCATCATCGTCTGCATCGCCGCTGGTGAGAATCCGCGGACTTGCACCCGGTAGCGAACAGAGTAGCGCGACAGAAAATGGGCTGCCAGGGCGGGGATGTCTTCGCGACGCTCTCGCAAAGCAGGCAGGTGAATTTCCACCGTATTGAGCCGGAACAGCAGGTCCTCGCGAAACAGGCCACTGGCGATCGCTTCGGCCAGGTTCGAATTGGTGGCGGAAATCACACGCACGTTCACTCGCTTTGTACGTGACGAACCGACGCGCTCGATTTCACCGGTCTCGAGGACACGGAGTAGTTTCGCCTGCTGCCGCATGGGAACGTTGCCGATTTCATCGAGAAAGATGGTTCCCTTGTCAGCCAGCTCAAAGCGACCGATACGATCAGTGCGAGCATCGGTGAATGCGCCTTTCACGTGGCCGAAGAGCTCACTCTCGAAGGTTCCTTCCGGCAGGGCCCCGGTATTGACGGCGACGAGCGGCATGGCTGCTCTTGCCGATAGGGTGTGTAGCGTTCGTGCGACAACTTCCTTGCCCGTACCGTGCTCTCCGGTGACCAGCACATTAGCGTCGGAAGGGCCTATGCGCGCCATGGTCTGCAACACCGGCTGCATAGCGGGCGCCGAGGCGATGAGGTCCGGAGCACCTTCGGCGCGCAATAGCCGGGTTTCAGCCTCCAGCTGCTGGGTGCGCTGCAGAGCGCGATGTAACTCCACCTGGGTACGGATGATGGTCAGCAGGCGCTCGTTCTCCCACGGCTTCTGAACAAAGTCTCGCGCGCCGCGGCGCATGGCTTCGACGGCAAGGCCAACATTGCCCCATGCCGTCATCACGATGACCGGCAGGTTGCTGTCGAAGGAGACGATCTGCGAGAGCAGGTCGAGTCCTTCCCGGCCCGAGGTCGTGTCGCGGGTGTAATTCAGGTCGATGAGGACGGCGTCGTAGAACTCGCTGGCCAGCGACTCGCGCACTGCCGCCGGTGATTTCGCCGTATCGACGACGAAGCCCTCGGGCCGCAGCAGGAGTTCGATCGCTTCGAGGATGGGGGGATGGTCATCGGCGGCGAGGATGCGACCGGCACGCACGGGCCCACGCGCATCGTGACCGGCATTGCCAGCCTCAGTCCGGCTAGTTTGGGTTGGTGCTTTGGCCAACATGGTCTCCCGACGGCGCGACGCCATCGACCGCTTTTTGGACTTCGATGCCATTATCCGCCAGAGTCGTGCCGGTGGCACGTTCCAGCTCAACTTTTGACTTCTGGTAAGCGGTATTGGCGTTCACCAGGTCCAATTCAGCGAGGGCCAGATCACGCTGCGCGGTCAGGGTCTGGAAGGGCGAGCCCGCACCGAGGTCCTGCTCTTTCTGCATGATGGCGAAAGTCTTCTGTGCGAGGTCGCGCGCTTTTTGAGCAGCCTGGACGCGGGCGCGGCTCTGCTCCAGCGCGTATTGCGCGTTGCGGACCTCAATGCGGATCTGCTTCTTCAGTTGCTGCAGGCGCAGCTGGGCCTGGCGATATTCCAGTTCCGAACGATACTGGTCGGCCTTCGCGACGCGGTTACGAATGGGGATATTGAGGTTCAGGCCAACAAAGTAATCAGGCGATGTGTTGTTATACGCGTTCTCAAAGGCGCCCCAAAAACCTGTGGGCAGAATCGAATTGTTCTCGGCGTAATAAGAAGGATTCAGCTGGCCTGCCAGTCCCGTGCCGCCATAGAAGCCAACTGCCGATAATGTCGGCAAGAGCGCATTTTTTGCCGCCTGACGACTAATTTGGCGGTTGACGAGATCGATGTCCGACTCGGCCAGTTCGGGACGATCCTGCAGCGACTTGGTGATCAGGTCCTGCACCGACTCATCCGCTTCGGCTCCGGTCATGATGGAGCGGTCAGTCGGCACCACGGGCATCGATTCGAGCACCTCGTCGTCGAGGTTCTTGGTGATCGCGTTCTTCATGAGCGATTCCTGGAGCTGCAGCGTGGTCTTGGCGATGAGGAGGTCCTGGTCGCGACGCGATACCTCGGCTTCCGCACGCATCACGTCCATTGCGGGAATAGCCTCAAGCTGCAATTGCTTTTGCGCGTTGGAGAGGCTCTGCTGCGCAAAGGCGAACGACTGCTCGGTCACGCGCTCGGCTTCGTAGGCGCTCACCAGGTCCCAGTACATATTCGAGATCTGGGTCACGGTAGCGACCAGCTGATCTTTGAAGGCGATGTCGGAGATTTTCTTGTTGTTTCGCGCGATGCGCAGATAGCGAAGGTTGGGGCCGAGCCCGAAGCCCGACAGCAACTGCTGCTGGACACTCACACGGTAATATGCGCCGAGCGCCGGCGAAAGATTGCTGTAAATACTGTTGGTAGTCTGGCGATTGTTCTGGGTTTCGAAGGTGATGCTGGTTCCGGTAGCAAACGCCTGTTGATATTGAAGATTGAATATCCCGGTGTTCTGCTGCAGCGAGGGCACGCCGTAAATCTGCTGGTTGGCCAGCGGTTGCGTGAGGTGCTCGATGCCCATGTTGCCGCTGATCAACGGGTCATAGGATTGCACGGGAGCACCAGCGCCTAACGTTGACTGCACCAATCCCGCAGCGCCGGCGCCCGCTCCACCCGCGCCGCCCGTCGTACCACCAGCGCCTGCGCCGGGCGCTCCACTTCCGAACCCCCCAACGCCTCCGCCGGGAGTTCCTTGCACCACACCGGTATTGACGCCGCGGAAAGAAGCGCCGGCCTTGGTTCGCAGAATGTCGGTGTCGGCGATGGGGAGGTTGTAGCGCGCGATGGCGACGTCGAGATTGTTCTCGATCGCCAGTGAGATGGCGTCCTTCAGCGAGATATACAGCTTGCCATCGTGAATGAGTTGATCGAGCCGCGGCGAGTTGACGAGGTTCGGCTCAGGAACTGAACGCGAGCGATAGGCGTCGAATGGTTCCCAGCTATGCGGCATCACAAACTGCGGCGGCGTCTGAATATTGGATTGCGCATTGCTCGTAGCCGTGGCAGGAGCAGGCGGCGCATTCGGCTGTTGAGCCTGAGCGCTAACCAGCAACGAGCACAGCAACGTAATCAGGACGGGCGATTTCGCAGTGCGTTCGTTCATGATCGTGATGCCTCAGCAGGAGATGCAGTGTTCGCGTTACCGGTGTCGCCGACCAGCCAGCCGTCACGCAGGTTGATGGTGCGGGACCCGTATGACGCGTTTACATCGGAGTGCGTGACCTGCACGATGGTCGTGCCCTGGCGGTTGAGTTCGGTGAACAGCTCCATGATTTCTATGGCCTGGCTGGAGTGCAGGTTCCCCGTAGGTTCGTCCGCCAGCAAAAGCGCTGGTTTGTGAATCAAGGCGCGAGCAATGCCCACAAGTTGCTGCTGGCCGCCCGACAACTGGTTGGGATATAGATCTTTCTTGGCGACGATCTGGAAGCGGTCGAGGGTGTCGGCCACCATCGCCTGCCGCTCGCTGCGTGGAATGTCTTTGTATAACAGCGGAAGGTCGATGTTCTCTTGCACGGTGAGGTCGTCGAGCAGATGGTAGCTCTGAAAAACCATGCCGATATTGCGTTTGGCCAGATCAGCACGTTCTTTGCGCTTCATGGCGTGGACGGCTTGGTCGCGAAACCAGTATTCCCCAGCCCACTGGTCGTCGAGCAGGGCGAGCGCGTTCAGCAGAGACGACTTGCCCGCACCGGAAGGCCCCATGATGGTGAGAAACTCCCCTTCCGGAATTGTGAGATCGATTCGGCGAAGCACCCATGTCTCGCCAGCGGCGGTTTTGTAACTGCGTTCAAGATTCTTGAGTAGGATCATGTGTGTTTGCCACAGTGACGCGGCGGTATCTTTCGCACCGGATGCGGCCGGCGTTCGAGCCGGCGACGACAGTCCGCTGGCTACTGCGATTCCTGCATCAGGGTGCGAAGCTCGTCCTCGGCCACCACCTTGCCATCAAACAGGTGCACCTCGCGTTCGGCATGCGCGGCAAAGCGCGGGTCATGGGTAACCATGCAGATGGTTGCGCCGTCGCGGTGCAGCTTTTGCAGCAACTCCATAACGGCTTCACCGTTGCGTGAATCGAGATTTCCGGTGGGCTCGTCCGCCAACAGGATCGATGGAGACCCAGCAAGCGCACGCGCTACCGCAACACGCTGCTGCTGGCCGCCCGAAAGTTGCGACGGATAATGCCGCAGCCGATGCGCCATTCCCACTCGCTCTAGCGACTCAAGCACGCGCCGCTTGCGCTCTGCAGCCGGCATTCCGTCGCGATACGTGAGTGGCAACTCCACGTTCTCGTACACACTAAGGTCACCTATGAGGTTGAAACTCTGAAAAATGAATCCGATCTCGCGATTGCGGATCCGCGAACGGTCGGCAAAGTTGAGGTTTTCAACTGTCTGCCCGTTGAGCTTGTACTTGCCTGCCGTCGGGGTGTCGAGCAACCCAATGACCGCGAGCAGGGTTGACTTGCCACAGCCTGATGGCCCCGACATGGCTACGTACTCGCCTTTGCGGATGGACAGATGGACGCCAGAAAGGGCGTGGGTTTCGACTTCATCTGTGTAGAAGACCTTCGTCAAGTTCTCAATTTCAATCAAAGGGACCATTTCACTCATAGTTTGTCCGTTCCATAGTTGGGACATCTGCGGATTTGGAGTTGCATACTCTACTCAAGCCTTACGCGATCGGTATTGTCCCATCGCGACATATCAGACAAGATGACCGTGTCGCCTTCCTTTAATCCTGATCCAATCTGGATTAAGTTCACCGAGGCCCTTCCTGTCTTGACCTGCACCCGCGAAGCTGTGTCGCCTTGGCGGTCGAGAACGAACATCGAGATCGTGCTGTTCTCCTGGCCGAACGCCGGACGTCCGACGTAAAGCACGTTTTCCAGCTTCTCCAGATCGATCGTTCCATCGACGCTGAGATCGGGACGCGCCCCCTTGGGCAGCTCGCCCGTGAGTGATACGTCAACCGTTACCGTTCCGTTCTGCACGGCGGGGTCGACGCGGCTGACACTCCCGGAAATTACCCCGTTGTGCGTGTCGATCGACGCAGGTTCACCAATCTGGACATCGCGAGCCTGGGTCTCGGGTATCTTTAGTTCTGCCATCAAATGGTTGGGCTGTACGATCTTCGCCAACTCCGTGCCCGGCATCACATGTTGACCAACCTGAAGGGGCAATTCGACCAGCACGCCGCTCACCCCAGCTCGCACTTTCAGGCGATCTAGCTGCTTCTGCTTTAAGTCCGCCAGCGCGCGCATCTGATCGACTTTGGCCTGCTGCACCGCCAGTTGAGAGGCGATGGCCTTCTGGTTGATCTTCAGCCTGTCGTCTTCGATCTGGTTGCGCGTGACCAGCTCTTCCGCCTTGCCTTGTGAGGCCTTCGCCGTCAGCCCAGAGACAACCCCTAATTCGTAGAGCGCTTTATCAGTCTGCGCCTGGCGCTGCGCCTCGTTGTAGTCGGCGTTGACGGTGGCGGCCCCGGCCCGCTGGTCCATCAGATCACTGTCGAGCTTGACTCGCAGGCTTTGGTATTCGGCCTCTGCCGCTTTCACCTGAAGTTGGGCATCAAGCGCTTCCTGCTCCAGCTGAGGGTTGGTCATCTCCACGAGAAGCGTGTCGGCGTCGACCTGCGACCCCGGCAGCTTTACGATCCTGAGAACCGTGCCCTCGGTCTCGGCCGGAATCTGGCGCACATCGTCACGGCTCGGGATGAGAGTGCCCAAGCCCCGCACCTGGCGCAACATGGATCCACGTTTCACCGTGTCGGTCCAGATGGTTGCGCGCTCCACGGTAGGTGCCGCGGGTTTCAAGCGGTAGACACCAATGGTCAAAAGCACAACGGCCAAAATTCCGACGCTGCCCCAGATCATCTGGCGGCGGCGCTTCTGGCGTTTCAATTCGGGGCGGGCGATATCCATTGCATTATGTCTGAAGCAACTGGACAACCAACTCTGGCGTTCGCTACCTATTGAGTCAAAAGCAGTTACAGCCGGGCCTTTGGGCTACGCTACACCTCGGTGTCGCGCAATGCATGAAATTGTCCGTTTTCGGACAACACCGCATCGCTCAGCGGTGCAAGCCCTGTCGCGCTAGCGATTGGACGGCAACTCGTGGCGTTCGATACGTTGACGGGACGCAAACGGTCGCGGCGCATTTCGCTTTTCGTCCGAACCATAAGCCAGACCAAGCCGTATTAGTGTCTGGAGCTGAACACGGGTTCCCTCTTACGGACAGCTTCGCTGGCAAAGCGAACAGCAGGGGCACGTATTTCCAGCAACTTGCGTTGGCGCTGAGAATGCAGTAGCTGAAGTGGGTTTCTGCCTCGCAGGAGCAACGAATATGGAATCGTTACTGCAGGATCTTCGCTTTACGGCCCGTCAACTATTGAAGAACAAGAGCTTTACTTTGACGGCCGTACTCTCGCTGGCGCTCGGCATTGGGGCTACCACAGCGGTCTTCAGCGTGGTCTATGGCGTCCTCCTGGATCCTTACCCCTACAAAGACGCCAAACGCATGGTGCACGTGGAATTGTTCGACAAAGACGGGCACCAGATGGGACTGGTGTTTAACACAGGCGCAGAATTGAACGACCTGAAGCAGGCCAAATGCGTCGACGAAATCTTCATGCAGGGTGGCAATACCGTCACCATGACGGCCACCAACCAGATACCCGTATCGGTTCAACTGGGCGAGTACACACCGAACGTTTTCGAGTATATGGGAGTGCCGCCGCTACTCGGTCGCCAATTCACTTCCGCCGACATGAGTGACGGGAAAGCGTCTCCCGTGGCCGTGATCAGTTATCTGTTCTGGAAGAAACAGTTCGGAGCGAGCCGCGACGTTCTGGGCAAGACCATTGAATTGGATCACAAGCTCTACACTATTATCGGTGTCGCCGCTCCACGCTTCACCTGGGGCGACTCCGACGTATATGTGCCGTACACTCCGACTGGGGATCCGCACGATTACCGCAACAGCTTCATCAAACTCAAGCCCGGCGTGACTTTGGAAGCCGCGAACGCCGAACTGCAACCCATTGTTCTTAGCTTCCGGGACCGGGACCCAAAGGGTTACGCTCCGGTTGTTCGCACCAAGACCGTGACGCTCAACGAGCAAGTACTCGGTCAATTCTCCGGGACGCTGCTGTTGTTGTTCGGCGCGGTGGTGTTGCTGTTGATCATCGGCTGCGCCAACGTCTCGATTCTGATGCTGGCCCGAGGTACGGCACGTATGCATGAGCTTGCGCTACGGTCGTCGATCGGAGCGTCACGTTGGCGCATCATGCGGCAACTGCTTACCGAGTCGGTTCTGCTATCTGTCGCTGGTGCCGTTATCGGGGTCGGGCTGGCGTATGGAGCGGTCAAATGGATCGCCGCCGCGATGCCCTACTATTCATTCCCGCACGAGGCAGCCATCCATGTCAGCGTGCCCGTGCTGTTCTTCTCCGTGTTTCTGGCGGTGCTGACGGGAGTTCTGTTCGGCATGTCGCCGGCGCTGCAGTTGTCGCGGCCGAACTTGAGCGAGCTGATCCAAAGCGGCGCAGGACGCCATTCCGGCGGCGGAAGCGGCCGCAAGACCCATCGGTTGCTGATCACCGGGCAGGTTGCGCTCACGCTCGTGCTGCTGACGATTGCAGGTGCGGCCACCCGCGCCTTCCTGAGCGCGTACCGGGTCCCTCTCGGCTTCGACGTAGATAAGGTCACCATGCTCAATCTCGGGTTACCTCGAAAGTCATATCCGGGTTGGTCCGAGCGGGCCAATAAATACGAATCCGTCCGGCAGGCGATCGCTTCGGCGCCCGGTGTGGAGCAGGTAAGCGTCTCGAGCACGTGGTTGCCGCCGATGCAGGCCTATAAAGTCAAAATTGAAATCGAAGGGAAGCAAGAACTGGCCGGAATCCAATCGCAGGTCGTCCTGGCCAGTCCGGAAATATTTGCGACGCTCGGCATTCCGTTCGTGCAAGGCCGCAATTTCACCCAATCGGAGCTAATGCGCGGTGCACATGTCGCACTTGTGAACCAGGCGTTTGTGCGCAAGTATCTCGATAACGGCGACCCCATCGGCCATCATGTGAAAAGCCCGGGTCTAAAATTCGATCAGCAGGATTTCGTCTTCGGAGAGGATAACGAAGGTTGGTTTGAGATCATTGGCGTCGTTGCCGACGCCCGCAACAACGCCGGTTTCGGTAATGTCGGGGACAATGGGAGAGAACAGCCGATGGCGCCATCTTTTTATGTGCCGTATACCATCGTCCTCACCCCATATATGAACTTTCTCGTGCGAACCCAGGGTGACGCGGCTTCAGCCATCCACTCCGCCGAACAGAGAATTCAGGCACTCGATCCCGAGATTGCTGTCGTCAACCAGCATCCCTTGACCTGGTACATGGACACCATGATTTGGGGGCAACAGCGTTTCATCGCCGCACTGTTCGCAGTCTTCTCACTTCTTGGGCTGGTGCTGTCTGCTACTGGGCTGTACAGCGTGGTTTCGTACTCGGTGAGCCAGCGTAACCAGGAAATGGGAATTCGCATGGCGCTGGGCGCACAGCGATTTGACATTATCCGGCTGGTATTGCG
The DNA here is from genome assembly GCA_963751155.1 of uncultured Acidobacteriaceae bacterium. Lineage (GTDB taxonomy): Bacteria > Acidobacteriota > Terriglobia > Terriglobales > Acidobacteriaceae > DASRAA01. The sequence continues at coordinate 157,910 of CAVVTL010000039.1, forward strand.
CTCGGTCGCGGCGACAGTGGGAGTCGGAATTGTCATCGGACTCGCGGCCAGCGTCGCCCTGAACAAAATCGTTTCGCACTGGGTGCAAAGCAGCTCGCGGGATCCGCTGACTCTGCTAGCCGTTGCCTTGATACTGGCGCTGATCGGACTCCTGGCGTGCCTCTGGCCGGCCCGACGCGCCGCCACTGTCGATCCGATGAAGGCATTGCGCTTGGAATGAGCCCGGCGCAGTTGCAGCATCCGGAGGCTCAAATTCAGTTTGCGGCGACGAAATACCCGTACCGCATCGCGCAAACAGTGCTCCACTTCCGGATTGCAGCGCCTTAAGAGCGACTGCCGCTGTCGTCTCCGCAATGGAGGCCGGTCGCAACCTGAATATAGAAAAGGCCCGCCGCGTTGTGCGCTTGGCGGGCCCTTCCGGTTAGCTGTTGGGATTGGCTTGAGGCTGTCCACTCTCGTGGCCCCAGCGAATCAACTCGACAGCATTTCGAGCGATGCGAGAATTAGAGCGGACGCCCTAAGCCTCAGCCACCTCACTTGGGTTACAACTGTGACAATCAGATTTCATATATTTGGATCACCCTCCTTTCCAGTGTGGGGAGACAATAGCACCGTACCCCCGTGCCATGCAAGCCGCATCGTTACAATATTCAACAGCCGGCTCGTTCACTTCCCCGCCAGCTTCGCCTCGATGCCTGGCACCGATCCCACCTGGAATTCCGGCGCAATCGTCTGCGCCAGCTTGAGTGCCTCTTCGTAGGCCTGTCGCGCCTCGTCGTTCCCGCCCCATCGCTCGCAGCACATCCCCCAGCATCATGTGCGCCTTCACCGAAGTTGGAGAAAGTTGAACGGCCGTCTGTGCCTCTGCCAACGCGCTATCCAATTGTTTCGCCTCCAGATACTCGTCGGCTTTTTGCAGATGTCCCACCGCCGCCGCCATCGGAATCGCAAAGTGCCCGTCGAACACGTACACGCCATTTTGGATCACCGCTGACGGCTTCAGCGTCTGGAACTGCGCGTACGGATTCAACTCCGCCGGCCCGTACTCGAAGCCCGACAGGTCGCCCCCGCTGATCAGCACCGGCCCATCAACTTCCGCCGGAATGTCGTAGAACTTTTCTCCGATCCACAGCGCATCCTGCGTCGGCAAGGCCCTGCACGGAATCCCGTAATACTGATACGGAATCACTCCTTCGCCGAAATACACGAACCAGCAGTCCTTCACCCCGCGCTGCCGCAGGTACTTGCTGGTAGCTTTCAGTTGCTGCGCCCAGTCGGCATTGGAATCGCTCAGCAGGTGCCACGTCTCCTTCGGTCCTCCCCACAACTCGTTGGCGTAAGGAATGTAGTCCGGATACGCCCTGACCGACGTAATCACCTGCATCGCCAACAGCACCAGCCCCACCGCCAGCCACGCGCGGCTCTTGCGGCCCAGCGCCATTACCGCACCCGCCTGCAGCACGGTCAGGAACGCATACATCGGCAGCACGTGCCGCATGCCGATGTTCATGTGCGCGCTCATCGCCACTATCAGGTACAGAACTGGCGGTATGGTCAGGAACCAGACTTCCCTCCCCCGCAATTTCCCACTGACGATCGCCCACACCGCAACCAGCATCAGTGCCAGGAACGCCACCGTGGACTTGATCAGCATCGCCACCGGAAAGTAGAACCACACCCCATGCGGATACGGCTTGCCCAGCAGATAGCTGGCGTAGAAGTCCGAAATCATCCGCACGTCGGCCAGTCCGTAGATGTACGACTCCGGCAGCAGTTTGTAGTGCGAGATCGTCTGCAGCAGCTTCAGCTCATTCGGCCGCGACAGCCCCTTGATGTACTCCGCCGCCGGAGGATTCAACTCCAGCCCCGCCGGCCGCGCCGCATAGCGAAAGCCGTAGAAGGCCCACAGTATTGTCAGGCTGATGACGGCAGTCACCGCCAGCGCCGCTGCAGCGCGCGCGAATGAAAAGCGCTCCGGCGGTGTCATCGCTCTTCCGCGTCCGCAGCCACTCCACCAGCGCCAGCAGCGCGATGCTCGGCGCCGCCAGAACTCCCGTGTGCTTGGCCGCAAACGCCAATCCCGTCGCAATGCCCACAATCACCAACCGCCCCGGACTCGGCTGCTTCACGTAGCGATAAAACGCATACACCGCCGCGAACAGAAAGCACGACAGCCCCGCGTCGGTGGTCACCAGCGCGCCGTGCGCCAGCAGGTTGGGATCGAACACCAACAGCGCCAGCGCGAAGAATCCGGCCGCCAATCCGAACATCTCTCTCGCCGCGCAGAAACACAAGCACCGCCAGCAGCACAGTCAGCAGCGAAGCCGCCATGCGCGCGCGAAATAGCAGCGTGTCGGCATCGTTGCCGAAGACGAATTCTTTGCCGTTGAGAAACGCCTCGTGCTTGAATTCGCGCCCCTGCAGCGGCGGAACCTTCAGGTCCATGCGACAGCAGCGGAAGCGCCGCCAGCATCTTCACCAGCGGCGGATGCTCGGGATTTAACCCGAAGTCGCCCGTCTTGAGCGACATGTATCCCGAATAAATGTGGTCGTCTTCGTCCCAGGTAATCGATTCCTGCCGAATCGACAGTGCGAGTTGCGTTACCAGAATGGCGAGAAGAGCTGCAACACCAACTACAACTGCGACGCGGTCCAGTTTCGAATGCGCTCAAAGTTCCCCCGGTGGCGTACCCAACAATTTACACCTCAGACGCGCTTAACAAAACCGATTTTTTAGTGCCGCACCACACTTAAGCTTCTTGGTTCGTCGACGCACACCCGTATAATGGCCAGCCATGACCACTGCGCCCGTCATCTGCGACTAGACCGACCCGATCATCGACCGCATTGAAGACCAGATCAACTGGTACGACGCCAAGAGCTCCAAGTGCCAGAAGACCTACAAGCGCATCAAGGTGATCGAGATCATCGCCGCCGCGCTCATCCCGTTCCTGGCGGCCTTGCATATCTCGGACGCCACTCCTCAGCCGTTGACCCTGGCCCACATCCCGCTGACGATCGGCACCGTCACCGCCCTCCTCGGCGTTCTCATCACCATCCTGGAAGGCGTTCTGCAACTCAACCAGTACCAGCAGATCTGGGTCACCTATCGCGCCACCTGCGAGGCACTGAAACACGAAAAGTTTACTTACATTGCCGAGGCAGGAGTTTACGCTGCGCCCGCCGATGCCCACGCTTTGCTGGCCGAGCGCGCCGAGACTATCGGCTCGCAGGAGAACAGCAAGTGGGCCTCGCTGCAGCAGCCACAAAAAGCCGCGAAAGCTGGCGCATCCGAGTAGTAGGCGCTTACAATTTTTGATGATGTGGCGTGATTTCTTCCACTCGATGAAGACCCGCGAAGAGCGCATGGCTTGGCTCATCGCCCTCGGTGCCGACGCGCTTGCAGCTCGGCGGTCATGCCGTTGTTCGTCGAGGGCGCGCTATCGCCCGCCGACGCCGTGCTCGACGCAGTCGTCGCCGTCGTCCTGGTCCGCCTGCTGGGATGGCACTGGGCATTCCTGCCGACGCTGATGGTCGAAGCTCTTCCCGGCGCCGATCTCTTCCCCACGTGGACTGCGGCGGTCTTCTTCGTTACGCGGCAAATGCACCATGCTGGCGAGCCGGTGATTCTGCCGCCAGAACATCCCAACCGCACGCCGGCGTGAAGCGCGCGTAACAACCATGTGACCGGGCAACCTACTTCTTATCGGACGCTGGGTAAGCGGTGCCATTCACCGGGCAGTACTCCAGCTTCGGAGTCTCAGCGTAATACGTCCATAGCTGGGTATAGCCGCTGATCAACTCGTTGAGCGCGGCGGCAGACCAAATCTCGCCACAGACAGCGTGAAGTTCCTTGGAATTGGCGGGACACGAACTGGTGAAGGTGTAGTAGTCCGAACGCGAGCTCAGGGTGCAAGTACAGCTGACGCCGCCTTTGACGTCCTTGGCACAGGGTGCATCCAGACAAAACGCCCATTCATGCGCGTTCTCGCCGGTGCACGCCAGCGAGCGCTTGGCCGGTGGGCTGTCAGGCACGCCCAGGTCTTTCAGCGAAAACGTCGAGGTCAGGGCTTGCGCCCGCGATTGGCATGAGGAATTCGCGATGTTCAAGCCACTCAGCGGGCCCTCGCAGGAGCACTTCACGTGCCTAGGATCACCGGCAATTCGCTCGCACTTAGCGTGCGAGCAGAGCGCATATTGGCCGAGGCAGGTGGTTTGCCCCCCGGAGGTATCGGCGGCGCTGGCATGGATCACCAGAAGGAGCGTCAACGCCAGGAGCGCGAAGCTTGTCATCGAGAGTGGCGAAAGACGGAGAGAGGACACGTCGGAGCCTCCTACACGACCAGATGAACCGCTGAATCTTAGCACGTGGGCAGGTGGCCTGGCTGAATTACAGACTGGCTAGCCTACCCTACTCAACCGAGTGAAGGGCGAAGCAATGTCTTAGGTCCAACGCTACGCATGGGCCGGAATGACGAACGCCTTCACCACCCCGCCAGCTCCAACAGCGCCTTGAACACGTCATTCGCCTGCGGCAGGATCTCGTCTTCCACCTGCGGCTGATAGGCAACGAACGTGTCTTTCGCCGCCACACGCTTCACTGGCGCGTCGAGGTCGTCGAAAAGCTCGTCGGCAATCCGCGCGGCGATCTCCGCGCCGTAGCCCCAGCTCAGCGTGTCCTCATGCGCGACCAGCACGCGGTGGGTCTTCGACACCGAGGTGGCAATCGCCTCCCAGTCATACGGATTGAGCGTGCGCAGATCGATCAATTCAACGCTCACGTTGTGCTCGCGCTCCATCTTCTGCGCCGCCTGCAAAGCCCTCGGCACCAGCGCCCCGTAGGTGATGACCGTCACGTCGTGCCCTACGCGCACGGTCTTCGCCTTGCCGAACGGAATCATGTAATCCGGCCCGGGATACGGCGCCCGACCATAGGTCTCGCGATACAACCGCTTGTGTTCCAAAAACAGCACCGGATCGTCGCAGCGAATCGCTGTTCGTAGTAGTCCATTGGCATCTAGCGCGTTCGATGGAAACACCACCCGCATGCCCGGCGTATGCGTGAAAATGCTTTCGCCGCACTGCGAGTGGTAAATCGCCCCGCCCGTCAGGTATCCACCGATGGCCACGCGAATTACCAGCGGGCTGGAGAAGCCGTTGTTCGAGCGCCAGCGAATGGTCGGCAGCTCATTGCGAAGTTGATGCATCGCGGGCCAGATGTAGTCAAAGAACTGGATCTCCACCACCGGCTTCATCCCGCGCGTCGCCATACCAGTCGCTCGGCCTACGATGTTCGCCTCCGCCAGCGGCGAGTTGAACACCCGGTCCGACCCAAACGCGGTCTGCAAGCCGGATGTGAGCTTAAAGACGCCGCCTTTGCCCTTGACCTGCTTCTCGCGCAGATACTCTTCGCGGCTGCAGTCGGCCACATCTTCGCCGAAGACGACGATGCGCTGGTCGCGCTTCATCTCGTCTTTGAGGCACGCGTTGATGAGGTCGGCCATGGTCTTTTCGCCGCCTCCCGGCTTCCCCGGCAGCGGAGGCCGTATCGGCTCCGTCTGAAACGCTGACGACGTCGGATCCAAATTCGGCGAGTAGAGATTCTGCAGATACGTCCCCGGCTTCGCGAATGGCGCCGCCACAGCCTGGTCAGCCGCGTCCTGCACCTCCTCAGTCAGGTCGAGTTCCATCTCGTGCAGCGCCGCTTCGTCGAGAATACCCTCGCTCAGCAGTAACTTCCGAAAGCGCGTAATCGGATCGCGCTCCACTTCCATCTGGCGCTCCGCTTCGGGGCGGTACAGCTTCTCGTCATCCGACAGCGAGTGCGAGTACGGACGGATCACGTGCCCATGCACAAACGCGGGCCCCTTGCCCGCGCGCACGTAGTCGATCGCCTTCTTGAACGCTGCGTAGCTCTCCAGGACATCGGTACCATCCACTTCCGCGAAGTGGAAATTCGGAAAGTCGCTCACCAGCCTTGCTGATGTTGCCACCCGGCGTATTCACCTCCACCGGCACCGAGATGGCGTACTCGTTGTCCTCGACGACAAACAACACAGGCAGCTTCAGGTTCGAAGCCGAATTCAGCGACTCCCAGAACTCGCCCTGGCTGGTTGTTCCATCGCCGCAGCGATACATACACAACCTCGTCGCCCTGAAAGGTGACGTCCTTGAACTGCCGGTAATCGCCATCGGCCTTGGCTGCCGCACCTGGATGCTTCTGGAAATACCGTCCGGCCTCGGCGCAGCCCACGGCTTGCAGGAACTGCGATCCCGTCGGCGACGATCCGGTCACGATGTTGAGCTTGGGGTGACCCCAGTGCGAGGGCATCTGCCGCCCGCCCGATGCCACATCGTCCGCCGCCCCCACCGCCTGCAGCAGCATTTCCAACGGCGTATTACCCAGCGCCAGGCACAGTCCCCGGTCGCGATAGTACGGATAAAACCAGTCATACCCGGGCCGCAGCAGCACGCCCGCCGCCACCAGCAGCGCTTCGTGACCCGCCCCTGATATCTGGAAGAATATCTTCTGCTGCCGCTTCAGCATGATCTCCCGGTCATCGATCTTCCGCGACTGGTACATCAGCCGGTACATCTCGATAAGGTGCTTCGGCGTCAGCCCGTGGTACTTCTCCACGGCCGCGACCGGCGCAGCAGCGATTTTTGGCTCTACCTTGGTGGTTGCCATCCCTTACCTCGGGCGTGAATTGAGGAACCCGCTAACGGCTCAGAAACTTGTCCCAATTGTAAATGGCGGCACGCCTCAAACCGAACCCGCGGGTGCCCCGTTCAAGCGGCCCTTCTGTGGCCGCTTGGGCGGGGGTTTTCGTCGGTCGGCCAGCGCACACCCCAGCGGCAACTCCCCCACCCGCCTGACTATACTGAACGTGCCATGATACGCATTTTTCGTCCCATCCCGCTGGAAAAAATTAAGCTCATCCTATTCGATCTCGACGGCACCTTAATCGACTCGGAAAAGGACCTGGCCGCCTCCGTGAACGCCATGTTGCGCCACTTTGGCCGCAACGAACTGCCTCTCGAAGTCATTGACACCTACATCGGAGACGGCGCCCCCATGCTCATCCGCCGCGCCCTCGGCGACCCCGCGCACGCCGCCACCGTGCAGGAGGCCCTCAACTTCTTCCTGCTCCACTACCGCGAGCACAAGCTCGACACCACGCTGCCCTACGCCGGCATCCCCGAAGCGCTGGAACAGGCCTCCATCTGCAACGGCCGCGCCCGGCAGATGGCCGTCCTCACCAACAAGCCGGTACGCGCCTCCCGCGACATTGTCGCCGGACTCGGCTTGTCGCAGTATTTCTTCCAGACCTACGGCGGCAACAGCTTCGAAACCAAGAAGCCCGACCCGTTCGGCGCCAAAACTCTGATGACCGAGGCCGGGGCCGGCCCCGATGAAACCATCATGGTGGGCGACTCCGAGGTCGACGTCCTCACTGCCCGCAACGCTGGCCTCTGGAGCATCGGCGTGACCTACGGTTTCGCGCCCCACACGCTGGAGCGCACCCACCCCGACATCCTCGTGGAAACCCCGCACGAACTGGCACTGGCTCTGTCAATTTCTTCTGATTAAGCAAAGAATGAGGGAGCCCCACCCTTATCGGCTTCTTTTGGCGATAGGGTGGGAAGAACGCTATCCTGTCCCCATGCAGCCCGGCTATTCCCGCTCGCCGTTCCAGGAAGGTTTCTCCGCTCTGCGCGAAGAGCCGCTGCTGCTCGTCGCCGAACTCGCCTGGCGCTGGTGCTTCGCCCTGGCCGCATGGCTCATCGCCCTGTTTGCGGCAGCCATGTTCCTCGACAGTTTGCCGGTCTCATCGCTCGACCGCTTCCTTATCGGCACCCTGAACCCGGTGCTCGAGCGCTCGGCGCTCAACCATGTCTTTCACGGTGCGCTGCTGCGCTACCTCTGGATCAAGTTCATCGTCCTGGCCGGACTGACTATTCTTTGGGCATTCGCCGCCGCCGTCGGACGCGCCGCCTCGCTGCGCAACCTGGTCGCCCTCTCCGGCGGCGAAGATCGCGACGAAGACGCCGGCTGGCAGTTCCGTCCCATGCTCCAGCTTCATCTGCTGCGCGCGCTCTGGACGTGGACCGCGCTCGGCTGCCTCGCCGCCTCATTTCTTCTGGGAATCACCATGCAGAATCAGCAGCGCCCGTTCCGCGCCGCCTTCTTCTACGTCTTCGGCGTCGCGCTCTCACTCGTCTTCGGCGTCATGCTGAATTGGATCTTCGGCCTAGCGCCGCTGTTCTGCATCCGCAATCAGGCGAATGCGCGCGATGCGCTCTCGCTCACTCTCGACTTCTGCACCCGCCAAGGCGGACGCCTGTTCGGGCTTGACGCTGGCATTCCTGGCCTTGCGAATCGTCTGGGCAGGCGCGATGTTCTTCCTCGTGCTCGCACCCACAGATTCGGCAAGCACGTAGCCATCGGCTGGGTACTTCTGATGATGGGAGTTTTGTTCCTGATCTATCTGGCAGGAGCCGACGCCCTCTACCTCGCCCGCCTCGGAGCCTACGCCGCACTCGCCGACATCGACGCGCATCCGGACCCGGAACCACTTCCCCAACCCGACCCACAATCGCCTGCCCCACTCAACCTTCCGACTGGCGGACTGGGAAATGCCGCCGACGGAATTTTCATCGCCCGCATAAAGAAGTGGAGGCCAGAAATGGCCCCCACGGTCTGAGCTAGTTGCTAGCTGCTAATTGCTTCTACCGCGCCATCGCCAGCTTCTCTTCTTCCTTCTTCACCTTCGCCAGCGCGATCAATTCCGCCGCCTTCTGCGCGATGTGCTCGGCGCTGACCTCGAACTCCTTGATCAGCTCCCACGGCGCGCCCGAATCGCCGAAACGGTCCTTCACGCCGATCGCGCCCGTGATGATCGGCGTCCCAAACAACTCCGGGCTCTCGGTAATGATGCCGCTCACCCGCCACGCCAGCGCTCCGATTTGATGCTCTTCGGCCGTGACTATGACGCCTGTCTCTTTCGCCGCGCGCAGGATCGCCTCTGCATCAATCGGCTTCATAGTGTGAATGTTGACCACGCGAGTCTCGTAGCCAAACTCCTGCTTCAAGATGTACGCCGCGCGCATCGCCTCCGGCACCATCGGCCCGCAGGCGATGATCGCGAGGTCCTCGTGCTCGTTCTTGTACTCGCTCGCCAGCACCGTGTCGAACGCATCCACCATCTTCTCGGCCTTGCGCCGTAGCCGCGACACATTCGCCGCTCCGAACACAAATGGGGTGTCTTCTTTCGTCACAATCGGCGTCGCCTCGCGCGCAAACCGAATGTACTTGGGCCCCTCGTGGTCCAGCAGCAGATAATCCGTCGCCTTGCGCGTCTCGATCGCATCGCACGGCACCGATACCACCATATTTGGCAGGCTGCACATCGCGAACAGGTCTTCCAGCGCCTGGTGCGTTGCGCCGTCCGGCCCGACGGAAACGCCGCCATGGGCCCCCGCAATGAGCACGTTGAAATTGCCGTAGCAGACCGACACACGAATCTGGTCCAGGTTGCGCGCCGCTGCAAACGTGCCATACGTCCCGAACACCGGAATCTTCCCTTCGCGCGCCAACCCCACGGCCGCTGCCGTCGCCGACTGCTCAGCGATGCCCATGCTGATCCAGCGGTTCTTGCGCTCCGGCTTGCCCGCATAAAAGTCGCTGATGGTGATCGACCCCGAAATATCCAACCCCAGGCATACGATCCGCTCGTCGTCGCCCTTGTTCGCCAGCGACTTGCCGAAGCCCTTGCGCGTGGGCTCCATCGTCACCTTGGGAACGGCCTCACCGTTCCACCAGTAGTCGCGCGAGAAGTGCGGCATTTTGGCGTCCAACTTCGCTTCCACTTCTTTCTGATACTCCGCCGCCTTCTTCAGCAGCGCGTCGTACGCGATGGTCTGCTTCAGCCCGAGCTCGTCGAGCGCCTTCACCAGTTCTTCATAGTTCGGCGTCTTGCCGTGCCACCCAGCCTGGTTCTCCATGAAGCTGACGCCTTTGCCCTTCACCGTGTCACAGATCACCACTGTCGGTTTGCCCGCCGTCGGCACGTTTTTCGCCTTGGTCAGTCCATCCACGACCTGCCGTATGTCGTGGCCATCGATCGTGATCACTTCCCAACCGAACGCACGGTAGCGATCTTCCAGCGGCTCGACGTTCATCACGTCTTTCACCCAGCCGTCTATCTGCAAGCGGTTGCGGTCGATGATCCCTACCAGGTTGTCAAGTTTGTGGTGCGCGCCCTCCATCACTGCTTCCCAGATGCTGCCTTCCTGCTGCTCGCCGTCGCCCATGATGCAGAACACGCTGTGCGTCTTGCCGGCCATCTTGCCCGCCAGCGCCATGCCCACGGCGATGCTCAACCCTTGCCCCAGCGACCCGCTCGACACTTCAACGCCCGGCAGCTTCAGCCGGTGCGGATGCCCCTGGAACGGCGAGTAAAGTTTGCGCAGCGTGACCACGTCTTCCAGCGGATAGTACCCGGCCATTCCCAGCCCGAGATAAAGCGCGGGCGCCTTGTGTCCGCCCGACCACACGATACGATCTCGGTCGCCCCACTCCGGCACGTTAGGATCGTGGTTGGCAACCTTCAGATAGAGCGCTGCCACGATTTCCATCATGGAAAGCGTTCCGCCCGAGTGGCCCGATCCCGCGGCGCACAGCGCCACCAGGTCATACCCGCGCATCAGGCGGGCGGCCTGGGTGAGTTCATCAATCGAGAAATCACGCACAACGGCGGTCGAGAATGCATTCATGATTGGCATCACATTTCCTTTTGGCGGGCATGGCACTTTCCCCGATGCGGATGCGCCAACGCAAAGCACGGCGCGGTCCGACAGGGTTCAGCACATGACATGGAACTCACCCGCTACTCTTTGGGGCCCGATACCCAAGGCTAGGCCGTCGGCCCCGCCCCCGCAGTGCGGGTAATCACTCGCAAATGTGACGCTTGTTACACTGCGATGGAAGCCAATTCTGCTGTTTGCGCCTGGTTCACACGCGAAGCGGCGTTCTTGATGACCGGGATCCTCCTCCGTGATGCATCGTCACGCCGCCGCGGCTGCGGATTACAATGACCGCATCATGGAAATCGCAGACGTCGTCATCATTGGCGGAGGCATCGTTGGCGCCAGCATAGCGTGGCACCTCACCGAACAGGGCTGCCGTAACGTGTTGATTCTGGAGCGGGAAACCCATCAGGGCAAAGGATCTACGGGAAAAAGCATGGGAGGGGTGCGGGCGCAGTTTGCCACCGAGCCGAACATCCAGATGTCGATGTATTCCATCGGCTTCTACGCGGAGTTCGATGAGCGACTGGGGCAGCCGGGAGGGTATCGTCCGCAGGGCTATCTGTTTGTAGCCACAACAGATAAGCATCTCAACTACCTGCGAACGAACCAGGCTTTGCAGCACTCGCTTGGGCTGACGCAGGCGCAAATGGTCGGCCGCGGGGACATCGTAGCGCGGGTGCCGCAGCTTCGTTCTGACGACATTCTGGGTGGAAGCTTCTGCCCGACTGACGGATTTGTCGACCCATATAGTGTTATGACCGGGTTCACCACCTGCGCCGTCGAGCGCGGGGCGAGGGTATGGCGTGCGACGGAAGTCATTGTCGATTCATAGAGATAGCACGGGTGTCATGGGGGTGGAAACCTCGCGTGGGCCGGTCGCGACACGGGCGGTGGTCAATGCTGCCGGGGCCTTGGGCGGCGCAGGTCGCGGCGCTGGCGGGAGTCGAGTTGCCAGTGGAACCCCTTCGGCGTCAACTAGTTCCAACCGAACCGTTCGACGGCGTCTCGCACGAAATTCCGATGGTCATTGACATGTCCACCGGATTTCATTTTCGGCCGGAGAGCCTGGGGTTTCTGCTGGCGTGGAACGATCCTGATGAAACCATTGGGTTTAAGACCGATTTTGAGCCGTCGTTTATCGAGAAAATTCTGGACCGGGCGGCTGACCGGGTTCCCTGCTTCGAGAACGTCGCGGTCAATCCCAAGAAGGCTTGGGCGGGGTTGTACGAGGTTTCACCCGACCATCACTGCATTCTCGGGGCGGCCGAGGATGTCCCTAACTTCTTCTGTGCGAATGGTTTCAGTGGACACGGCGTGATGCATGCCCCCTCCACAGGCAAGATTTTGGCGGACTTGATTCTGACGGGAAAGACGGATGTAGTCAGCAACGTGGCGGCGCTTAGCCCGGGACGGTTCGCTAAGGGCGAGCTGCTGCACGAAACTGCTGTTCTGTGAAAGAGATTGATAAATATGGACTTACGGAACCTGCAACACACTGATTTGGAAGTCTCACGGCTCTGTTTCGGCACAATGACCTTGGGCAAGCCGCTTGACCAGGGCGGAACCAACGAGATCATTGGGCGCTGCTTTGACGCGGGGATCAATTTCTTTGACACGGCCAATATGTACAACGTGGGAACGGCGGAAAGCCTTCTGGGAGAAGCACTTAAGGGACGGCGTGACAAGGTGGTGCTGGCCAGCAAGGTGTTCTTCAAGATGGGCGACGGGCCAGACCAGCAGGGGTTGTCGCGCAAGGCGATCGTGCGGGCGATTGACGAGAGCTTGGTGCGCCTGCAGACTAACTACCTTGATATCTATTACTTGCACGCGCCTGACCATACCGTTCCCGTTGAGGAGTCGCTGGAGGCGATGGACACGCTGGTGCGGCAGGGCAAGGTGCGCTACCCGGCGTGCTCGAACTACGCCGGATGGGAAGTCGTTCAGATGCAATGGCTTGCGAAGGAACATGGCTGGGCCGCTCCGCATATTTCGCAGCCCATGTACAACCTGCTGGCGCGGGGGATCGAGCAGGAGTATCTGGCGATGTGCAAGGAATTCGGGGTTTCGACCATTGTTTACAACCCTTTAGCGGGAGGGCTGCTGACCGGCAAGCACCGGCAGGATTTCGTGATTCCGGGAACGCGCTTCGACGGAAATGCGCTCTACCAGGGACGCTACTGGCATACCCAGTACTTCAATGCTGTCAATAGGTTACGGGAGATCGCGCAGGCGGCGGGGCGGTCGCTGGTGAGTTTGTCGCTCAACTGGCTGCTGCACCATACGGTGTCGGATGTGGTGATTCTGGGGGCGTCGAGTATGGCGCAACTCAATGAAAACCTTGCCGCTTGCGAGGAAGGGCCGTCTGCCGGAGGACGTCGTCAAGGCGTGCGATCAGGTGTGGCAGGAGCTGCGCGGGCCGCTGCCGGTTTACAACCGGTAGGGCCGGCTGAGAGGGTGTTCTTATAACATTCGTTATAACTACCCCATTGTGGGAGTTCCGCCGAACATGCTCCCGCGGAACTATGGTTTGTCAATGAGATAGAAGCAAAACCTGAGCTGCGACTGGAAGGATTCGGCGTAAGCACGGGAAATTTCATTGGAGTTAGGGCGACGAGACCGGGCTGATTTGCGTGATTTCCATCGCGGCAGTGAACCCAGGTTAGCGTCCAAAAAACGGACGCGAACCTGGGGGCACCCGCAAGATTAGTCTTCTGGAGTAGTAGATGGGTTACTGGAGCGCCCTGCTTCAGTGCGTAACCAAATTCGGGTCGTTAGCGGATTGAGCAGGAATGTGCTTTATGCGAACCGAGCACTTGGCAATATCTGTTACGCGGGAACCTTCGCTATCCAGCCACGTGAGAATATCTACGAGTCCCACTTGACCACCGGGGAGGCCGCCCAACTGCAAGCTCGATTGCTGGATGTCATCATCCTTTACAATCGGTTTCAAAGTAACTCTCTGTTCGACAAATTTTTCTCCGTCCGGCCAGAACACTTGAAAGACCTGCTCAAAGTTCTTCCCCACATCTTCGTCGAATGATTGCCACCGCGTATAAATGAACCACTCCTTCGGGAACACAGCATTGCGCGGAATGTCCGCGCTTGTGCCGTCAGCTTGGTTCATCCCCAGCTCAATGTTCTGGATCAGTGTAATTAGGGACGGCACATCCCGCTTGTCGAAAATAACCTTCTCGCAGGGGCATATGGCTAGGAGCTTCATGCGGCTCTCGGTGTAGGGACAAATATGTACGATGCCGGAATTTCCCTGGCAACGAATTTGGGGGTATTAAAGTAAGGGATATCGTATGCGTATCCCGCATCAATCAGTTGCTGCCACGGATTCCACACAATGGGGGACTGTTGTGCGAACCAGTGCGCTCCGGCCGATATCCACATCTTTCGGAGTTCCGAATGAGTGTGACCTACATCATCGTAAGCAAACTCGGTTCCGCAGCAGGGGCAGATGAAGTAATCTTCGGGAGGATTCTCCAGATCGGCAAATCCGCATACCGGACACTTGTAACGCATATTTAGTGCCTTCCACACTCACGACGGAAGTAGTCAAAGTTCGTTGGCAATCCGTGCCATGTAACCGTAGGTCTCATGTACGTTCGGATAAACCCGTCAAATGAGAATATTGCGAAACTCCCCCGTGGATGAATCATACCGCACTACGTCCCCCTTGCGCCGAACACATTCGTGCAAACTGGGTGAAGGCGGCTTCGTCAGGAAATCGAGTGCCCTAGTTTCATAATCGGGGCAATCCGCTGCTCCGACCTCTGAGCGATGTTTGAGGCAATGGCTTAGATATTCACCAAACGTACGAAAGAGCACGGCCTCAAATGATATATCAAGACTCCTCCTGTTGGATTTCCCCTTCTGATCTCATTGCCTTGCCGTTTCAGTCCCTCTTGTTGCGCGGGGACAATTGACTTTATCTAGGTTAGTACCCGTCTGATAAAGCCACGGATACCGGCCGTGCCCAAAACCGCGAGGCCAACGAGCAGGGCCAAGAACGAGACCCAGGCGGGCATGTGGGGGACGTTGGGGGTGAGGGCGGTGCGCAGGCCTTCGCTCATGTAGACCAGCGGATTGATGAGCACCAGGATTTGCAGCCAGCGGACGTTGTGCATGGCGGCCCAGGGGTAATAGACGCAGCCGAAGAACGTGACGGGCACGACGATGATGCCGAACATGAGGGCAATCTGTTCGGGCTTGACCACAGTGCCGATGGCGAGGCCGACGGTGCCGGCCACCAGCGACGCCAGCAGCAACATTCCGATGAGGGTGAACCAGTTCGAAACGTGCACTTGCACGGGGGTCGCGGGAATGAAGTACACCATCGGGAAAATCACGAGCGGCGGCGAGCACGCTCTGCACGGCGCTGAAGACGATCTTTTCGATGGCGACCCAGGTGACCGGGAGCGGAGACATGACGCGGTCGTGGATTTCGCGGGTGGCGCCGATCTCCATCGAGAGCGGCAGTGCGGTCGCCATGATGCCCTGAATGAAGATGCCGACGGCCAGCAGGCCGGGCAGGATAAGCGTGCCGAAGCCGCTGCCGGCGCTGCTCTGAAAGCCCTGGCCCATCTTGGGGAACAGATAGGTGAAGACGAAGACGAACATCAGGGGGTTCATGATGGTGCGAATGAGGAATGGGATGACCTCGCGGCGGAGCACGCTGATGTCGCGCAGCAGCAGTCCGCGGAAGGATGCCCAATAGAGCCGGAAGTTAGTCACGCAGGTCCCTCCCGGTGAGCTTGATGAAAACGGATTCGAGCGTGGTTTCGCTGACCGAGATGTCGCGCAGGTTGTCGCCGGCGATGCCGACGATTTCGGGCAGCAGGCCGCCGCGGCCGTCGGTGAAGACGACGAGGCCGGCGTCGGAGCCTTCGACTTCGGTGACGCCGGGCAGCGCGCCGAGGCGGTCGCGCAGGCCGTCGACGCCGGAGTTCTGCAGTTGGAGCTGGAATATCTTCTGGGCGCGAACGCTGCTCTTCAGCTCCTCGGGTGTGCCGCTGACCAGGATTTTGCCGTGGTCGATGATGGCGACACGGCCGCAGAGCTGGTCGGCCTCTTCCATGTAGTGGGTGGTGAGGACGACGGTGATCCCACGTTGTCGGAGCTCGCGAATGATGTCCCACAATGCCAGACGTGTCTGGGGATCGAGCCCGGCGCTGGGCTCGTCGAGGAACAGGACTTCGGGCTCGTGGGCGATGGCGCGGGCGATCTGGACGCGCTGGGCGAGGCCGCCGGAGAGGGTCTTGACGAAGGTCTTGGCGCGCTCGGTGAGCTTGAAGAGCTCGAGCAGTTCGTCGGCCTTGTTTCGCGGAGTGGGCGTGCGTCATGCCGAAGTAGCGGCAGTGGAAGTAGATGTTTTCCCAGACGGTACATTGGCGGTCGAGGGTGTTGAACTGGGTGACGACGCCCATGTAGCGGCGGGCCTCGGCGGGATGCGCGACCACGTCGATGCCGGCGATGGTGACCCGGCCCGCGGTGGGCAGGGACGCGGGTGGTGCAGACGCTGATGGTGGTGCTTTTGCCCGCGCCGTTGGGGCCGAGCAGGCCGAAGAGCTCTCCGCGCTCGACGGTGAGGTCGATGCCCTTGACGGCTTCGACCGGGACCTTGGCGGGATAGGTCTTCACCAGCTGCTGGATGTTGAGTATGGCGTCAGTTGTACTGGTCACGGCTCTCCGATGGTGCGGGATGGGGTGGCATTAGTTTACCAAGCAAACGGGAGGGTTCACCACGGAGGCACGGCGGGCACGAAGAAGATTTGGCAGAGAAGCAAGAACAACATCTACCACAGAGGCACTGGGGCACAGAGATGTCGTGGGATCCCACAATTGCCAACGGCAGGCAATTGTGGGCCACCCATGAACGCGATGCGGACAAAAAGCAGATCCCTCGGTCGCCACGGCGACCTCGTGATGACAGCCGCAAAATTGTAGATGTCTAGATCGCTTGGCCGGCGGCGAAGCCGGAGGCCCAGGCCCATTGGAAGTTGAAGCCGCCGAGGTGGCCGGTGACGTCGACGACTTCGCCGATGAAGTAGAGGCCGGGGACCTTGTTGCTTTCCATGGTTTTGGCGGAGAGTTCGTCGGTGTCGACACCTCCGGCGGTGACTTCGGCCTTGTCGTAGCCTTCGGTGCCGGAGGGGGTGATCTGCCAGTGATGAGCGGTGCGTTCGAGATCGTCGAGCGCGGGGTTGGTCCAGCGATCGGGTGCGTGAAGATCGAGCCAGCGGTCGGCGAAGCGGTCGGGCAGATGGCGCGGAAGGCAGATTTCGCGGCGTTGAGGTCGCGTCCGCCGGATTCGAGCCGCAAGGGCCTTGTGATTTCTTTCTCGGGGGCGAGGTCGAGAGACAGCGGCTCGCCGGGCTTCCAGTAGGACGAGATTTGCAGGATGGCTGGGCCGCTGAGGCCGCGGTGGGTGATGAGCATTTTCTCGCGGAAGCGTTGGCGACCGATGGAGGCGACCACTTCGGCGGAGACTCCGGCGAGGTCGCAGTAGTGCTTGCGGTCTTCGGCGGCGAAGGTCAGGGGAACCAGCGCGGGACGGCACTCGCGCAGCTTGAGCCCAAATTGCTTTGCCAGTTCGTAGCCGAAGGCGGTGGCGCCCATCTTGGGGATCGAGAGGCCTCCGGTGGCGACGACGAGGGCGGGAGCGTGGAATTCGCGATCGCCGGCGGAGACGACGAACTTGTCTGTGCGCTGCACTCCCCTCACGCGGGTCGAGGTGAAGATGTCCACATGCGCGGCGCGACATTCTTCTTGGAGCAGGGCGACGATTTCGCGGGCGGAGCCGTCGCAGAACAACTGGCCCAGCGTTTTCTCGTGGTAGGGGATGCGGTGCTTTTCGACGAGGGCGATGAAGTCTTGCGGGGTGTAGCGGGCCAGCGCGGATTTGCAGAAGTGCGGGTTCGACGGAAAGGAAGTTTTCGGGGCGGCAATGCAGGTTGGTGAAGTTGCAGCGGCCTCCGCCGGAGATGAGGATCTTCTTGCCGATGCGGTCGGCGTGTTCGAGCAGGGCGACGCGGCGTCCGCGGTGGCCGGCGGTGAGGGCGCACATCAGACCGGCGGCGCCGGCGCCGAGGATGATCGCGTCGTAGGAGTGGGGCACGGAGCTAGTTTCGAGTTTCAAGTTTCAAGTTTCAAGAGGTGACTGGTAACTGGTAATTAGTAATTAGCAGTTAATAACTCGCGAATAGCGGTGGCAGGTCGCAAGCCGCGAAGAGTGTGCGGCTCAGTCGGCGAAGATGGGGACGTCGCCCTTCTGCTGCAATTGCTTGCGACGCCAGGGGAGATGGGCGAGGAACCACGCTTGCAGGCGGTCCATGTAGAGATAGACGACCGGCGTGGTGAAGATGGTGAGCATCTGGCTGACGATGAGGCCGCCGACAATGGCGATGCCGAGAGGACGGCGGAGTTCGGAGCCGGTGCCGTGGCCGAAAGCGAGAGGCACAGCGCCCAACAGGGCGGCGGCGGTGGTCATCATGATGGGGCGGAAGCGGAGGAGCGCGGCTTCGTGGATGGCGTCGAGCGGCGACATGCCCTGGCGTTCGCGCTCGAGGGCAAAGTCGATCATCATGATGGCGTTTTTCTTGACGATGCCGATGAGAAGCAGGATGCCGACCAGGCCGATGACGTTGAGCTCCATCTTGAAGAGGAGGAGGCCGAGCAATGCGCCTGTGCCTGCCGAGGGGATGGTGGACAGGATGGTGATGGGGTGAATGTAGCTTTCGTAGAGAATGCCGAGGACGATGTAGACGGCGAGCAGCGCGGCCAATACCAGCAGCGGCATGGAGGAGAGCGAGTCCTGGAAGGCGGCGGCGGCGCCCTGGAAGCTGCCGTGGATGGAACCCGGCAGGCGCATCTGGGTCTCGGCGGCGAGGATGGCCTTGGTGGCCTCGCCCAGCGAGCCGCCAGGATTGAGGTTGAAGGAGATGGTGACGGCAGGAAACTGTCCCTGGTGGGCGACGGCGAGCGAGGTGGTGGAGGGGCCGAAGTGGGCAAAGGAGGACAGAGGCACAACCGCGCCCGAAGCGGTCGTGACATAGACGCTCTGCAGCGCGTCGGGGGTCATCTGGAACTTGGGGTCGACTTCGAGCACGACCCAATACTGGTTCAAGGTGCGGTAGATGGGGGAAATCTCGCGCTGACCGAAGGCGTCGTACAAGACCTGGTCAATCTGCTGCGGGGTGAGACCGAGGCGGGAGGCGGTGTCGCGGTCGATGACAATGTTCTGGGCGAGGCCGTTGACCTGCTGGTCGCTGCTGACGTCTTTGAGCATGGGCAAGGTGCGCAATTTGGCCAGCAGCTTGGGCGACCAGGAATAAAGCTCGTCGAGGTTGTCTCCGGAGAGGGTGTACTGGTACTGGGCATTGGAGAGCCGCCCGCCAATCTGGAGGTCCTGCACAGCCTGGAAGTAGAGGCTGGCGCCGGGGACGTGGGAAAGTTTGGGGCGCAAGCGGTTGATGACCTGGTCGGCACTGACCTTGCGTTCGTTGAGAGGCTTGAGAGTGGCGAAGACGCGGGCCTGGTTTTGCGGGCCACCGCCGCCGACGGAGGCGATGACGTTCTGGATGGCGGGGTCGCGCCTGACGATGTCGACGAACTGCATGACCTTGCTGTTCATGGCGTCGAAGGAGATGTCCTGGTCGCCCATGACGATGCCGAAGATGCGGCCGGTGTCTTGCTGCGGGAAGAAGCCCTTGGGGACGATGACGTAGAGGTAAACGTTGAGCCCGACGGTGATGACGACACAGGGCCAGGATGAGCGCCTGGTGGCGCAGGACCCAGGACAGGGCGCGCTGATAGCCGCGGTTCATGCGCTTGAAGCCGCCTTCGCTGACGCGGTAGATGGCGCCGTGGCGGGCGCTGTGCGGCTTGAGGAAATGGGCGCACAGCATGGGCGTCGTGGTGAGCGACACCACCATCGAGATGGCGATGGTGGAGGTGATGGTCATGGCGAATTCGTGGAAGAGACGCCCGATGAGGCCGCTCATCAGGAGGATGGGGATGAAGACGGCGACCAGCGAGATGCTCATCGACATGACGGTGAAGCCGATCTCGCGGGAGCCCAGCAGGGCGGCATCGAAGGGGAGCATGCCTCCCTCGATGTGGCGCATGATGTTTTCGAGCACCACGATGGCGTCGTCGACGACGAAGCCGGTCGAGATGGTAAGGGCCATCAGCGACAGATTGTTCAGCGAGTAATTCATCAGGTACATCACGCCGAAGGTGCCGACGATGGCGAGGGGCACGGCGACGCTGGGAATCAGGGTGGCGCGGACTTCGCGCAGGAAGACGAAGACGACGAGCACCACGAGAAGGACGGAGATGATCAGGGTACGCTGCACGTCAGCCACGGAAGCACGCACGGTGGTGGTGCGGTCAAGTCCGACCTGGAGATCAATGCCCTGCGGGATGGAAGCTTTCAGGAAGGGCAGAGCGGCGATGACGCGGTCGACGGTGGCAATGATGTTGGCGCCGGGCTGGCGAAAGAGCACGGCGAGCACGCTAGGCTTGCCGTTGAAGCTGCCCGAGTTGTAGATGTTGGAATAGGAGTCCCCGACGGTCGCCACGTCGCTGAGGCGGACGGGCGAGCCATTGCGGTAGGCGACGATCAGGGGCCGGTAGTCTTTGGCCTTCTTCATCTGATCGTTGTCCGTGATCACCCAGCTCTTCTGGTCACCCTGCAGGGATCCCTTGGCCAGGAGGACGTTTTGCGCGTCGATGGCCTGGCGCACGGTTTCCAGTCCGAGACCCATTTTGTTGAGGATGTAGGGGTTGGCCTCGATGCGGACGGCCGGCTGGGACGAGCCCCAGATAAAGACCTGGCCGACACCCTCGATCTGCGAAAGCTTCTGCCCGAGGATCGAATCGGCAGCGTCATACATCGCGTCCTTGGTGAGAGTGTCGGAGGTCATCACCAGGATCATGATGGGAGCGTCGGCGGGGTTGACCTTGCGGTAGGTCGGATTGCCGGGAAGATCGGCGGGAAGATAACCGCGAGCGGCATTGATAGCGGCTTGCACGTCGCGGGCGGCGGCGTCGATGTCGCGGTTGAGATCAAACTGGATGGTGATGCCAGTGGAGCCGAGCTGGCTCGACGAAGTCATCTGGTTGATGGCGGCAATGCGCCCGAACTGGCGCTCCAGAGGCGTGGCCACCGACGAGGCCATGGTCTCGGGACTGGCGCCGGGCAGACCGGCGCCGACGGAAATGACGGGGAAATCAATCTGCGGCAGGGGAGAGACCGGCAGCGTGGTGTAGGCCAAGCCGCCGGCGAGCAACAACGCGATGGTCATCAGCGTGGTGGCTACGGGCCGGTGAATCGCTGGTCCCGAGATGTTCACGCTAGTCTCCTACTGCCTCTGCCGGCTTGGGCGTGCGCAGACGTTCGATAGCGCGACCCAGGCGGTCAAACCATAAGTACACCACCGGCGTGGTGTAGAGGGTGAGTAACTGGCTGAAGAGCAGTCCGCCAACGATGGTTATGCCGAGCGGGCGGCGAAGCTCGGAGCCCGTACCCGAACCAACTGCCAGCGGAATGGCGCCGAACAGGGCCGCAAAGGTGGTCATCATGATGGGCCGGAAGCGCAGCAGACAGGCCTCGTAAATGGCTTCGTGCGGGGGCTTGCCTTCTTTGCGTTCGGCCTCGAGGGCGAAGTCGATCATCATGATGGCGTTTTTCTTGACGATGCCAATCAGCAAGATGACGCCTATAAGGGCCATCACGCCGAGCGCCATATGAAAGAGGTTGAGCGCGAGGATGGCGCCCACGCCCGCCGAGGGCAGGGTGGAGAGAATGGTGATGGGATGAATGTAGCTCTCGTACAGCACGCCCAGCACGATGTAAACGGTGATGATGGCGGCGAGGATAAGCCAGCCTTCGTTGGCTTGCGAGGCCTCGAAGGCGCGAGCGGTCCCCTGAAAGCGCACCTGAATGCTGGGCGGGATTCCGACGTCGGCCACGGCCGCATTGATGGCGGTGACCGCCTCACCCAGCGAGTAACGCCCACCGAGGTTAAAGGAGAAGGTGACTGACGGGAACTGTCCCTGGTGGTTGATGGCGAGGGGCCCGGTGGTGGTTTCGAAGTGGGCAATGGCGCTGAGCGGCACCTGGCCGGTTGTGCCGGGGATATAGATGTTCTTCAACGAATCGGGATCGCTGCGGAAGGACGGGTCCACCTCGAGCACCACATGGTACTGATTGAGCTGGGTGAACATGATGGACACCAGACGCTGCCCGAAGGCGTCGTAGAGGGTGTTATCGACCGCCGACATACTCACGCCCATACGCGAGGCGGTGTCGCGGTCGATGACCAGGTTGGCCATGGCGGCCTGGTTCTGCTGATCGGTGGCGATGTCACGCAACTCGGGGAGGGTCTTGAGCTTTTCCATCAGCCGGCTGGTCCAGAGGGCGAGTTCCTTGGGATCGGCGTCTTCGAGACTGAACTGGTATTGGGTGCGGCTGATGCGGTCTTCGACGGTCAGGTCCTGCACGGGCTGCATGTAGAGGGTGATGCCCTCGACACCGGCAACTTCCTGTTGCAGCCGCTTGATGATGGCGGAGGCG
The DNA here is from genome assembly GCA_963751155.1 of uncultured Acidobacteriaceae bacterium. Lineage (GTDB taxonomy): Bacteria > Acidobacteriota > Terriglobia > Terriglobales > Acidobacteriaceae > DASRAA01. Next base: position 180,306 of record CAVVTL010000039.1, read on the forward strand.
TCTTCGGTGCGCTCATCTTTGGGCTTGAGGTTGATCTGGATGCGGCCGCTGTTGGGCGTGGTGTTGGTGCCGTCTACGCCGATGAACGACGACAGGCTGGCCACGTCGGGATCTTTCAGAACGGCCGCGGCCAGGCGCAGTTGCCGTTCTTCCATCGAGGCAAAGGAGACGCTTTCGGGCGCATCGGAAATGCCCATGATCACGCCGGTGTCCTGCACCGGGAAGAAGCCTTTGGGCACGATCATGTAGAGCCAAATGGTGGCGACGAGGGTGCCGACGGTGACCGCCAGTGTCACCCTCTGGTGGCGCAGCACAAACTGCAGAGTGCGCCCGTAGAAGGCGATGGTCTTGTTGAAAATATTTTCGGATGCGTCGTAGAAGCGGCCGTGGTGGGACTCGCTGTGCGGGCGCAGCAGCAGGGCGCACATCATCGGCGTCAGGGTCAGCGAGATGACGGCCGACAGCAGGATGGTCACGCTGAGGGTGACGGCGAACTCGCGGAAGAGCCGTCCCACGATGTCGCCCATGAAGAGCAGCGGGATGAGCACCGCAATGAGTGAAACCGTCAGCGAGACAATGGTGAAGCCGATCTGCCCGGAACCCTGGAGGGCCGCTTCGAGCGGGGAGTGGCCCTCCTCGATAAAGCGGGAGATGTTCTCGATCATCACAATGGCGTCATCGACCACGAAGCCGGTCGAGATGGTCAGCGCCATAAGCGATAGGTTGTCGAGCGAGTAGTTCAGCAGGTACATCATGCCGAAGGTGCCGACCAGCGACAGGGGCACCGCAACACTGGGAATGATGGTGGCTGAAAGGGTGCGCAGGAAGAGGAAAATCACCATCACGACCAGAACGACGGTGAGCATCAGCTCGAACTGGACGTCTTTGACGCTGGCGCGGATGGTGTTGGTGCGGTCGGTGAGAACTTCGACCTTCACCGAAGCGGGGAGATTGGCCTGGAGCTGCTTGAGGCGCAGCTTAATGCTATCGACGACCTTGATGATGTTAGCGCCGGGCTGACGTTGAATGTTCAGGATCACCGCCGGGGTGGTGTTCATCCAGGCGGCCTGATAGGCGTTTTCGGGGGCCTCGACCACGGTCGCGACATCCGACAACCGCACCGGGTTGCCGTTCTTGTAGGCAATGATGGCGTCCGCGTATTCCTGCGGCTGGAAGATCTGGTCGTTGGCGTTGATGGTGTAGGACTGCCGCTTATCCTGCAGTTGTCCCTTGGCCTGGTCGACGTTGACCTGCCCGATGATGGTGCGCAACTGCTCAAGGCTGATGCCGTAGGAGGCCAGTGCCGTGGGGTTGGCCTGAATGCGGACGGAGGGCTTCTGGCCGCCGCTGATGGTGACCAGTCCAACGCCGGGCAACTGGGCGATTTTCTGCGCGAAGGTGGTGTCGGCGAGGTCCTGAACCTTGTACAGCGGAATGCTGTCGGAGGTCATGGCCAACGTCATGATGGGGGCGTCGGCAGGGTTCACCTTGCTATAAATTGGGGGAGTTGGAAGATCGTTGGGGAGGTAGGTCTGGGCGCTGTTGATGGCGGCCTGGACCTGCTGCTCGGCCACGTCGATATTTTCTTCGAGATCAAACTGCAGGGTAACGACCGAGACCCCGAACGAACTGCTGGAGGTCATCTGGTTGAGGCCGGGAAGCTGGCCGAACTGGCGCTCCAACGGCGAAGTGATCGACGACGCCGTTACCTCGGGGCTGGAGCCGGGATAGAACGTGACCACCTGGATGGTGGGGTAATCGACCTGCGGCAGGGCCGAGATCGGCAGTTGGGTGTAGGCGACCACGCCGACCAGCAACAGCGCCGCCATTAGCAACGACGTCGCAATGGGACGCAGAATGAATGGCCGCGAAATGCTCATGACTGCGGTCCGTTACCTTCGACGGGAATGGCGTTCTTTGACTGGCTGGCCGGGCCTTGCGGCGACACGCGGCTGCCGGGCTGCAACTTCTCCTGGCCGTCGGTGACCACGCGCTGACCGAGCTGCAAGCCGGAGGCAACCACTGCGACGTTGCCCTGGGTCAGCGCCAGCTCAATCGGGCGTATCTGCACGGTGTTCTTGTCATCCACGAGATAGGTAAAGGTGCCTTGCGGACCGCGTTGCACCGCACTGACAGGCATGGTGATCGCGTCCTTGCGCGTCTCCAGCAGCAGGTGGACGTTGACAAACTGATTGGGCCAGAGGGTATTGTCGGGATTTTCAAACACTGCCTTGAACTTGGCGGTTCCGGTGGTCTGGTCGATCTCGTTATCAATGGTCAGCAGCTTGCCGGTGGAAAGCTTGGTCTGGTCGTCACGGCTATAAACGTCGACCGGGAGCGCGCCTTTGGCCATGCGCTGCCGTACCTCCTGGAGCTGATCTTCCGGGAGCGTGAAGACAATGGCAATGGGATGCAACTGCGTGATGACGACCATCGGCGTGGTGGCCGAAGCCTGCACGTAATTTCCGATGTCGACTTGGCGCAACCCGATGCGACCGTTGATGGGCGAGGTGATCCGGGTGTAGGTCAGGTTCAGCTTGGCGCTGTCGATGGCAGCCTTGTCGGCGGCGATGGTTCCCGCGTACTGGCCAAAGGAGGCTTCCTGCGCGTCAAGGTCCTGCTTGGCGATGACCCCGCCGGCGTACAGCGCCTTGAGGCGCTCGAACTGGACCTTGGCGTTATTGAGCTGGGCTTCGTCGCGCTGCAGGTTGGCCTGTGCGGTGGCGAGAGCAACTTCGTAGGGCCGCGGGTCGATCTGGATGAGCAGCTCGCCCTGTTTGACCTCCTGGCCTTCCTGGAAGTTGACCTGGGTGATCTGGCCGTCGATGCGGGTCTTGAGGGCGACGGTGTTGAATGCCTGCACCGATCCCAGGCCAGTCAGGTAAACCGGGAAGTCGCGCTCCTGTACAGTGGCGACGCCCACCGGAACGGGGGGCATGGGAGCGCTGGCCTTGGCGTTCTTCTGATCACGGCTGCAACCTGCCAGTATGGCGCATAAGAATAGTGCGGCACCCAGGCCATGGATAAGACGAACTTTCAAGATTTCCTCCTCGCTGGCGCTTCACTGGGACATGGGGGCGGACGTCCGAGCCAGGGGCAAGGCACGATAAGGTGCCGATTACGATATTATGAACCCCACTTCATTAGACCGAACGCGGGATTTAAGTGCCGTTAAGAGAGGGTGAAGGAAGGTTAAGTTTTGTGAAGGGACAATCCACATCGCGAAACAATTCTTCACCACCAGCATCCGCCGGAAGAGGCACAATAAATCCAGTGAACCAACTGCTGATCATCGACGACGATCGCGCGCTCGTCAATCTGCTCAAGCGCTTTCTCGAGGCCGAAGGCTTCCACACGGATGCCGCGTATGACCACGACTCAGGTCTGGCGGCCGCACGCGCCAACCGGCACGAGCTGGTGATTCTGGATGTGATGCTGCCGGGCGGCTCGGGATTCGAGTTGCTAAAAGCCTTGCGCCATGACTCCGCTGTCCCTGTGCTGCTGTTGACCGCGCGGGGTGAGGCGGTGGACCGCATCCTCGGGCTGGAGATTGGCGCGGACGATTACCTTGCCAAACCATTTGACCCGCGGGAGTTGGTCGCGCGGATCCGCGCCGTTCTGCGCCGCACGCGCGAAGCAGCATCGGGCGCACCGCGCAGCGATCAGGATGAACTGCTGCATGTGGGCGACATTGAGCTGTCGCTGGGAACGCGCAATGTGACCTGCAGCGGCAAGCCGGTGGACCTTACGTCCGTCGAATTCAACGTGCTGGAACTGTTGCTGCGTAACGCGGGATCGGTGGTGACGCGCGAGCAGATTGCAGAAGTCGCACTGGGCCGTCCGCTGAACGCGTTCGATCGCAGCGTGGATGTCCACGTCAGCCGCCTGCGCAAGAAGCTGGGGAGCTTTCCCGGCACTGAAGACCTGATCCGGCCGATTCGCGGCGTGGGCTACTTCCTGGCCGCGACCGCCGCCCCGGAAAAGGCCAAGGCATGAACCGCCGGCTGTTCTGGAAAATCTTTCTGCCATTCTGGGTGGCACAGGCGCTGCTGCTGGGCGTGCTGTATATGCGCCTGCAACATCGGGCGCATGCCGACAATCCATGGTGGGTGCAACCGGAACGCCGTCTGGTGCCGACACTGGCCGACCTGGCGGTTCGACAGTATGAAGCTTCGGGACAGCCGGCACTGCGGGCATTGCTGGATCAGTCGGCCCTACCCCACCGCGCGAATTACTGGCTGCTCGACGCCAATCAGCACGAGTTGAGCGGACGTCCCTTGCCGGATGAGGTTCTGGATTATGCCCGGCGCGCCCTGCGACATGAAAACATGGTGCGGCCGGACGAGGCGGTGTTCGTTGTCGCTCCCGTGGGAACGGCGCGCGGCAATTACCTGTTTGTCGGTGAGTTCATCCCGCCGGGCCTCTCCGAGCGCATACCCGGCGACATTCTCTGGGTGCTGAAGCTGGGTACGATCATCTCGGCGCTGATGTGCCTGGTGATCGCGCACTATCTGAGCAAGCCCATCGAGCGGCTGCGCAAAGCCACCAATGAACTGGCGCGCGGGAACCTCGATATTCGCGTGGGCGCCACCATCGGAAAACGCCGCGACGAGATCGCCGACCTGGTGCGCGACTTCGACTCGATGGCGGGAGAATTGCGCAATCAGATTCAGAGCGAGCGCAACCTGCTCAGCGGGGTTTCGCACGAGTTGCGTTCGCCCATCGCTCGCATGCGGCTCGCACTGGCGCTGGCACGCAGCGCGGATCAGCCGGAGCGCGAGGAAATGCTCGACCGCATCGAGCAGGACACGATCCAGCTCGACTCGATGCTGGAGCGAATCCTGACGGTCGCGCGCCTGGAGAACGGGCAATACAAGCCGAAGTTGGAAAGCCTGTCGCTGAATGAAGTGGTCGAGGAAGTGCTCGACGACGCGCGATTTGAAGCGACGGCCACCGACGCCACGATTACGTATAACGACGATGCGATCGTCAGCCTGAACGGCGACCCGGGTTTGCTGCGCAGCGCCATCGAGAACGTTGTGCGCAACGCGCTGTTTTATTCCGGACAGAAGGGCCACATCGCAGTTCGATTGCGGATGGAGAACGGCCAGGCCGTGCTCACCGTGCGCGATAACGGGCAGGGCGTGCCTGAAGACGCGCTGCCGCTGCTGTTCAAGCCGTTTTACCGCGTGGACGGCTCGCGCGTGACTTCGACGGGCGGCATGGGACTCGGACTCGCCATTGCGCGAAACGCACTCGCCGCTCATGGCGGATGCGTGACGGCCCGCAATGTCTCACCCCATGGATTGGAAGTGGAGCTGAAGCTACCCGTTGCCAGCGCGACCGCAGCGGCCCGACCCTCAGACGCGACAACTCATCGCACCCTTCGAGGGAAAGCGGTAGTCCTACAACGTCAGACCTTGATCACGCCGGTATAGATTGCCATCCCCACCACGGCATCGACGCCCATGGCATCGAGTTCGTCAATTTCCTGCTGACTGCGGATGCCGCCGGCGGCAATGAGCTTACGCGGGGTAAGTGCCTTCAGTTCACGCACCACGTCCATGGGAATTCCCTGCAGCATGCCTTCGGTGTCGATGTGGGTGTAGAGGAAAGCAGAACAATACGGTTCGAGAGCAGCCATCATTTCGGCCGGAGTGATGCTCGGTGATGGTCTTCCAGCCGTGAATGGCGACGCGTCCGCCGCGCGAATCAATTGCCGCAACGAGGCGGTCGGCGCCGAACTGCTGCGCTTACGACAGAGGCGAAAGTCGTGTCTACAGCGCCGTCTGCGCACCAGCGACGAGCCGAGGATCACGCGCTTTGCTCCCGCTTCGAACACCGGCGCGCATCGGCCGCGCTGCGGATGCCGCCGCCCACCTGGCACGGCAGCTGGCCGCAGAATTCGGCGATCAGCGTGCAGTTGTCGCCCTTGCCCATGGCGGCGTCGAGGTCGATCAACTGCACCAGCGGGTACTTCGCGAACCGGGTTACCCATTCCGCGAAGTTGGCGAACTCGAGAGCCTTCTTTTCGCCTTGCACCAGTTGGACGATTTTGCCGCCCATCAAGTCAATGGAAGGAATCAGCATGTCAGCCTCACGGGGATGCCCGCCTCGCGCAGTTCGCGCTTGATGGTCTCGACCGACTTGAGACCGAAGTGGAAACACCGAGGCCGCCAGCGCCGCGTCGGCCGCGCCCTGCTCGAAGACCTCGACGAAGTGGTGCGGTTCGCCGGCGCCGCCCGAGGCGATCACGGGAATGCGAACGCTGGTGGCAATGGTGCGCGTAAGCGGACAGTCGAAGCCCGACTTGGTGCCGTCGCGGTCCATCGAGGTCAGCAGGATTTCGCCGGCGCCGAGTTGCTCGGCCTTCACGGCCCACTCCTGCGCGTCGATGCCCGTCGGCTTGCGTCCGCCCCAGACATAGACCTCCCACGCTGTGGGAGTGCGCTGCCGGGCGTCGATGGCAACCACCACGGCTTGTGACCCGTAGCGCTCGGCCACGCGGGTGATGAGTTCGGGGTCGACGATGGCAGCGGAGTTCATGGCGACCTTGTCGGCGCCGCAGTCGAGCACGGCCGCCGCATCGTCGAGCGAGCGTATCCCGCCGCCGACGGTGAAGGGGATGAACAATTGGCGCGCGGTACGCCGCACAGTGTCGAGCAGCGTGTTACGCGAGTCCGAGGTGGCGGTGATGTCAAGCAGAACGATCTCGTCGGCACCGGCCGCGCTGTGCGCCGCAGCCAATTCGGCAGGATCGCCGGCGTCGCGAATCTGCTCGAACTGAATTCCCTTCACCACCCGCCCGCCTTTCACGTCGAGGCAGGCGATAATGCGCTTGGCCAGCGTTTCACTGTGCACAGAAGTTCTCCAGAATCTGCAAGCCCACGTTACCGGATTTTTCGGGGTGGAACTGCACGCCGAACAGATTGCCCCGCTCCGCAACTGCGGTGAAAGGCCCGTCGTAGGTACAGGTCGCGACTGTGTCGGCACAGACGGGCGCTCGGTAAGAGTGCGTGAAATACACGTACGCGCCGGACGCGATGCCCGCCAGCAGGCGCGATGAACGAGTAACGGTCAGGCTGTCCCAACCCACATGGGGAGACTTCACGCGGTCGGAGAACCGCTCGCAGCGTCCGGCAAAAGCGCCCAGTCCACTCAGCTCCGGAGCTTCGGTGCTGCCTGCGAACATCCACTGCAGGCCGAGACAGATGCCCAGCAGCGGGCGGCCCTGCGCCACGCCTTCGCGGAGCGCTTTCCCCAGTTCTCCATTCGCCAGGGGCGCGGTGGCCTTGAAGTTGCCGACGCCGGGGATGATCCACTTCTCGGCGTGTCCCACAATGTCAGGGTCTCTGGTCACAACGCACTCGCGCCCAAGATGCTGCAGCGCCTTTACCACCGACGTCAGGTTTCCCGCCCCGTAATCGACGATTGCAATCACAATAGCCCCTTTGTGCTCGGCAACATTCGCCCTAACTGTTTGTCTTTCGAGCAGGCCACGCGCAGCGCCCGTGCGAAGGCCTTGAAGAGCGCCTCGATCTTGTGATGGTTAGAGCGGCCGTAAATCGTCTTGACGTGCACGTTGGCCTTGGCGCCGCGGGAGAAGCCGTCGAAGAAGTCGGCGACCAGTTCGGTTTGCAGGTCACCCACCAGGCGGGTGCGAACCTTGGTATCGACCACTGCGGCGCTGCGCCCGCCGAAGTCCACGGCAACCACGCCCAGGGTCTCGTCCATGGGCATGACGAAATATCCAGCGCGCAGGATGCCGCGTTTCGAGCCCAGCGCCGCAGTGAAGGCCTCGCCCAACGCGATGCCCACGTCCTCGACCGTATGGTGCTGGTCCACGTCGAGATCGCCGGTTGCCTGCAAGTCGAGATCGAACGCACCGTGACGGGCCACCAGTTCCATCATGTGGTCGAGAAAGCGAATGCCGGTGCTGACTTTGGCGCGGCCGTGCCCTTCGATGGTCAGGGCTATGCGAATGTCGGTTTCGTTGGTCTTGCGATGGAGCTTCGCCCGCCTCATGCCTTGCCCTCCGCGCCCAGATTCAATTCGACAAACACTTCCTGCAGCACTGCCAGCAACCGGTCGGCATGCGCCACCGTTCCCAGGGTAATGCGCACGCAGCCATCGCATCCGGGATCGGAAGAGCGGTCGCGCACCAATATCCCACGTTGTCGCATAGCGGCCACGAAATCACGATGGCGCTCGCCAATCTTCATCAACACAAAGTTCGCCTCGCTGGGCCACCACGGGATGCCCGTCTGGGTGAGCTTCTGCTGCAGACGCTCGCGCCCGACCCGGACCTGCGCCACGTAGCCGGCAACAAAGGCGGTGTCTTCCAGTGCTACCGGCAGCGCCGCCAGAGCCACCGCATTGACGCTATAGGGCGACGATACGCGTCGCACCGTAGCCATCTGTTCGTGCGGCCCGGCGAGAATGCCCATGCGTAGGCCGGCCAGCCCGTAAGCCTTGGAGAAAGTTCGAGCGACGAACAGGTTGGGCTGTCTGACAATGTCAGACATGACCGTCTTCCCGTGAAACTCGAAGTAGGCTTCGTCCACCAACACGGCTGCCTGCGGTGCCGCGGCAGTGATCGCCAGCAGTTCGTCGCGCGAGGCCACGCCGCCGGTAGGATTGTTCGGGCTGGCAATCGCGATCAATCGGGTGGCTGGCGTGACCGCGCTTAGCACTTTCTCGACCGGGAAACGCATGTCTTCGCCACACTGCACGCGCACCACTTTGGCCCCCGTCGCTTCGGCAAATATCTCGTACATGCCAAAGGTCGGCGTCACGACCATGACTTCGTCAGTGGGCTCGAGGTACGCCTCGCACAAGAGGTGGATCGCCTCATCCACGCCGTTCGTGAGCAGCACTTGTTGAGGCGGCAACCCGAGATGGGCAGCAGCTATCTTTTCAACCGGCTCGCGCTCGGGATAGCGCGCCAATTCCTCCCCCGTGATCTGGCGGATGCGCTCCAGAACGCGCGGCGAACAGCCCTCGGTGTTCTCGTTGAAGTCGAGGCGCAACCCTCTGCGTCCCGCCAGCGGCGGGTGATATTCGTGCATCTGAAGGATGGCCTTGCGCGCGCTAAGCATCGCCGCACCTCACCCGCACCGACTGAGCGTGCGCCCGAAGTCCCTCGGTGTCGGCCAGTCTCGTCACCACTGGAGCTATCGCACTCAAGCCCTCGCGGGTGAACTTCTGCACCGTGATGACCTTCACGAAGTCGGCGGCGCTGAGTCCACCGCGAAAGCGCGCTGCGCCCGCTGTGGGCAGAACGTGATTGGGCCCCGCCGCGTAGTCTCCTGCCGATTGCGGTGAGTAGTCGCCGATGAAGATGGAGCCCGCGCTGCGTATAGCAGCCACATCCTCGGAGCGGTCTACCGTCAGATGCTCGGGAGCGATGCGGTTTACCCATTGGATCGCCTGTTCGCGCGAACTTGCAACAAGAGCACAGGCGTTGAGTCTGAGCGCTTTGGCAGCGATGACGTTGCCTTTGGCCGCGCTCTGTACGCTGGCCGTTACCTTTTTCGAAAGCGACGCGCTGGCGGAAATGAAGACGACGACCGCGTCGGGATCATGTTCAGCTTGCGCCACAAGGTCTGAGGCGAGAAATTCCGGGTTGCCGTTCTCGCTGTATACGACAGCCTCGGTCGGTCCCGCAAGCATGTCGATGGCGCAATCGAAGCTTACGAGTTTCTTCGCCGCCGTGACGTAGGCGTTACCCGGGCCGACGATTTTGTCAACGCGCGCGATGGTCTGAGTGCCATAGGCGAGCGCGGCGATAGCCTGCGCTCCGCCGCAGCGGTACATCTCGCTGATGCCCAGTAGATACGCGGCGGCCAGCGTCACGGCTCGCGGATTGGGCGAAACCACGACGATGCGCTCGACACCCGCCACCTGCGCGGGGATTGCCGTCATCAGCAGCGTCGAGGGCAGAGGATAACGGCCTCCCGGCACGTAACATCCCACGGAATCGAGGGGACGGACGATCTGCCCCAACTCGCCGCCACGGACTGTCCTGTTCCACGAGCGGGGGAGCTGCCACCTGGCAAACCGGCGGATACGGGCCGCTGCCTGCTCGAGGGCATCGCGTGTTACGGCGGGAGTTGCCTTCCATGCGCGCTCGATTTCTTCGGCAGAAACCCGCAAGGGCCGGCCTTTGGGGAGGCTGTCCCACAATGTGGCATAGCGAACCAAGGCCTTGTCGCCACCTTTGCGCACGGCTGCGACAATCTTGCGGACTACCGGCTCGACCTCGTCCAGCCGTGACGCCCGGCGCTCCAGCTGCGACACTACGCGCTCGGCGGCTTTTCCTGCCAGCACCCGCATCACATCACCACCTTATTCAGCGGATACTCGACGATTCCCGTCGCATTCGCCGCTTTCAGCCGTGGGATAACCTCCCAACACAGACTTTCTTCCATGATGGTGTTGACCGCGACCCACTGCTTGTCGCTTAAAGTCGAGATGGTTGGGCTGTTGAGCGCAGGCAGCACGGCCAGCACCTTAGGCAAGTCCTCGGTACGGACGTTGAGCATTAGGCCGACGCGGCCTTGCGCTTCCATCGCGCCACGCAGCATCAGCGCGAGGTTTTCCACTTTCTGGCGCTTGGCGGCGTCGTTCCAGGTGTTTTTGTTGGCGATGATCTGGGTGTTGGATTCGAGGAGGGTTTCGATGATACGCAGCCGGTTGGCTTTGAGCGAACTGCCGGTCTCGGTGACTTCGACGATGGCGTCCGCCAATGTGGGAGGCTTGACTTCCGTCGCGCCCCAGGAAAACTCGACTTTAACGTCTATCCCACGTTGTAGGAAGTAGCGGCTGGTTACGGCGACCAGTTCGGTGGCGATGGTAGCACCCTTGAGGTCTTCGGGGCGCTTCACGGGCGAGTCTTCCGGCACGGCCAGCACCCAGCGGACTTTGCCGCGGCTCTGCTTCGCATAGATTAGGTCGGCGACGGTGACGACTTCGAGGCCGCTCTCCATCACCCAGTCGTAGCCGGTCACGCCGGCATCGAGCGCGCCGTGCTCGACGTAGCGCGCCATTTCCTGCGCGCGGATGAGCATGCACTCGATCTCGGGGTCGTTGGTGCCGGCGAAGTACGAGCGCGGACTCACATACACCTGCAAGCCGGCGCGGGCGAGCAGCGCCAGCGTGGCCTCCTGCAGGCTGCCCTTGGGAAGTCCGAGCCGCAGCTTCATCGCGCACCTCCGGCGACCGGCAGGTCGGTATTGAAGCAGGTGCGCGTGCCGGTGTGGCAGACCACGCCATGGCCTTCGACTTCGACCCGGCACAGGATGGTGTCGAGATCGCAGTCGGCCTGCGCGGTGATGACCTTCAGGCGGTTGCCCGACGTCTCGCCCTTGGTCCAGAGTTCGTTGCGGGTGCGGCTGTAGAAGGTGACGTAGCCGCGTGGCCAGCGTCTTGTCGAAAGCGGCGCGGTTCATGAAACCCAGCATGAGGACTTCGCCGGTGAAGGCGTCTTGTACCACGGCGGGCGCCAGTCCCTGCATCTTGTCGAAATCGATTTCCACGGCCATCGTCCGTTTCCTTTCGCAAAAACAAAAAACCCGCTGGATTTGCGTCAGCGGGTCGGAGGTAAGAGTGCGAATAAGATGTTCGCTATACGATGCTCTCCGCCGACACGCTCGCCACGTGCGAATGGTGATGATGGCGATGGGTCAACGAAGTCATACTGAAATTGAAGTTACCGGAAAACGCGTTCGCTGTCAATGCGGCGTCGCGAAACCCGATAGCGGGTCACGCATGGGAGCCCTCGCTATCGCGCCGCCACCCACGCCAGCCCGTCGGGATCTTTGCCGGCCTCAATGCGGCCAACTACGGTCAGAAGAATGCAGGTCAATCACGGCGACGTAGCCGTCGGGAGAGCAGGCCACAAAGGCGCGCGCACCATCGGGCTGCATCTGGATGCCCGCCGAGCCGTGGCCGATGTTGATGCGATTGACGGTCTTTCGACTGGCGCTGTCAATGACCACAAGATCCGAATTGCCGAGGCTTGAAATCAGCACCAGCTTGCCATCGGGAGTGAACTTGAGGCGGTTCGCACCAGCTACGTCGGCAGCCAGCGTTTGCGTCACGGACTTCGTTGCGACGTCGACGATCGAAACCGTTCCGTCATGGGCATTGGCGACCCATATCTCCTTACCGTCGGGTGAAACATCGAACCCTTCGCAACCGTTGCCTACGCGAACCACCGTTTCCTGCCAATCGCCGCCGGCAGGGCGCATCGGACCGCGGGGCGGAGGCGCCATCTTGCTTGCATTTCCGCCTGGCGGACCCAGCGGTGGGCCGGGCATCGCGCCAGTCGTCTTCTCGATGATGCTCACCGTGCCCGCATTCACGTTGGTGGTTGCGATGCGCTTGAGGTCGGGCCAGACGTAAATCATGTGGGTGCGGTCCTGACCGGTGCCGAGGATCCAGTCGATCTTCTGCGTGGCCGGATCGTAGCTGCCGATCGCCTTGGCCGCTTCCGCGGTGAACCAGACTTTTCCGCCCGCGAACATCAGCCCATGGGGACCGCGCAGAGCGCCAAGATCGACTGTCGCCAATTGCTTTCGCGCCACCAGGTCGACCACGGTCAGGGTGTTGTAGGCTCCGAAGCCATAGTTGGAGATGTAGGCCGTCTTGCCGTCGGCGGACGCAACGATTTCGTGAGGGTCGGGGCCTGCCGGGATTCGCCCTGTTACCTGCAGCGTGGCGGGATCGACGAGCAGAAGCATGCTGTCATTCTTGGCGAGCACCAGCAGGGTCGGCGACGACGGACTCTGGCCGTGCACAACGAGGGGAACGAACATGCTGGCCAACAATGCGAGCGACGCCACAACGGTTTTCATAATTCAGAACAATACCGCAAATTCGCGGTCCGTTCACGCTGGAGACGGCACCGGGCTCCGCCGGTTTGTTGAGGCCGATGATTCGCCGCGCCCTCGTCACTGCACGCGACGCACGCCTGTGCTACGTTTACCCTTTCAAAAGGAGGCCTTATGTTTACCGCTGATCTCCTCAAAGGCAAACGCTTTCTCGTCACCGGCGGCGGCACCGGCATTGGCCGCGCGCTGGCCGAGCGCTTCCTGCAACTGGGCGCGACTGGTTATATTTGCGGACGCCGCGCCGAAGTGGTGGAACAGACCGCGAAGGAACTTTCCGCGGCAACGGGTGGAACCTGCGAGGCATTCGGTCTCGATGTGCGCGACCACGACGCCGTTGAGCAGGCGATTGAGAAGCTCTGGGACAAAGGCCCGCTCGATATTGTGGTCAACAACGCAGCGGGAAATTTTCTGGCCAAGACCGAGACGCTCTCGGCGCGGGCATTTGATGCAGTAATCGGCATCGTGCTGCAAGGCACAATCAACGTGACCATGGCTTGCGGCAAACGCTGGCTGGCCGAGAAGCATCCGGCCGTAGTGCTCAACATCGCCACCACCTACGCGGAGAGCGGCTCGGCGTTTGTCGTACCAAGCGCTGTCGCGAAGGCGGGAGTGCTGGCCCTCACCCGCAGCCTGGCGGTTGAATGGGGAGGCCGCGGCGTGCGGTTCGTCGCCATCGCGCCGGGAGCCATCCGCACCGAGGGCGCATTCTCGCGCCTGCTGCCAACCGATGCGATGGAGAAAGCGCTGCTGGAGCACAACCCGCTGCATCGACTGGGCACGCTGGAGGAAATCTCGAACCTCGCATCGTTCCTGGTGAGCGAGCATGCGGGCTACATCAACGGGGAGATGGTGTATATGGATGGTGGCGAGATGCTGGCCGGCGCGAGTTCCTTCAGCCTGCTCGGCCGCAAGGTCCCCGACGCCGCATGGGAGCTCCTAAAAGCCAGGAAGAAATGACGGGGCATTAGTGATCGGCATGCTGCAGAGCAATCAATTCGCGTAGCGGTGGCGCCTGTCCACAAAACTCGGGCTGCCCTTCCGCCGCCAGAGTTAAGTGCCGTTTTTTCGCTGCTAAAACCGATACCCCACCCCAAACTGAATCACCGGAAAAACTTTGTACGACGACGCGTCATTGGTGTACTTCTGCTCCTGCGCTTTGATGTTGGCCTGCACAGTCGGATCGGAACTGATCGAGCGGCAGTTTGTCTGACCAAAATCACACACGTCCCCGGTCAGATTCATGGTGACACCCGGCGATCCCCAAAACAGTACGCCCGCGTCGAAGATCACGCTCCAGTGATGGTTGCGCGGCAATAGCGTGCCCCATCCGAACAGAATCTCGGGAGCCACCTTATTGAGCCCGATCGTGGCCGATCCGGTCACCGGTGTGGTTGTGCTGCTGACGTACACCGTGCCATTTAACGTGAACGGGCAGCCCACCTCTGACATTCGCGCTGCCTGTGATTTCGTTGCCGTTGTACACCAGAAGCCCGGGGCTCAGGTGGAAACCATTGGCCCACGGGAACCAGTCTAACAGCACGCCGACATTGCCGAGGTGGATGGAGGCGTCATAGGTAATCCCGTCTCGTACGCTGCTTCGGCTGATGCGAAAGAAATTAAATTCACCACGGACGTCCAATTTCCGGTTGAGGCCGACGGCTCCTTGTCCGCCCAATCCCAGCGTGCCGAACACAAACCCAATGCCGACGCGATGCGCGTCCTGGTCCGCGGTCTGAGGCTTGGGCGCTGGTTGGCTTGGAGTCTGGGTCTGACCAGCGTCCGTGGGCTCGGCCGACGGAACTGAAAGCTCCGGCGAGTTCTCCGTTGCTGCGAGTGAGTTGGGGTCTGACGCTTTCGCAGCGATCGCAAACGACGCAACCGCTAAGATGAGCGCGAGAGATGGTGCCAAGAAGCCCCGAGGTTTCATTCGCTCCTCCGCTGTCGTGAGTAGCCGAGGAGTACCACCAACCTCGGTCACACTATTTTGAATAGGAAACCGCTGGAGTCAAGCAAATTCTTTCTTCCGTTGTGCGCGGTTCCGTTGAATGCACAAACGCCTGTGCGGCACGCCAACCGACTTGGAACAGACGACTGTTTTCCCGGTATCCTGTCTGGGTGGCGGTCCGCATAATCATCCTGGCGTTATTTTTCGCCCTTCCTTGCCTGGCGCAGGAGAACTACGAAATTCAGGTGTATGGATCGGAGACGGTCGCGCCCAAGACGACGATGCTCGAATTGCATTCCAACTTCACCTTCCAGGGCAGCAAGCAAATCGAGGAAGGGGTCTTACCGAGCGAACATGCGCTTCACGAGACCGTCGAGATCACACAGGGGCTAACGTCATGGTCCGAAGTTGGCTTCTACATTTTCACGTCGGTGCAACCGCACCAAGGGTGGGAGTGGGTGGGCGACCACATCCGGCCGCGGGTGCGCGCGCCCGAGTCGTGGCATTGGCCTGTGGGCGCCAGCCTCTCTATCGAGTTCGGTTACCAGCGCGCGCAATACTCGACTTCGACATGGAACATTGAGATACGACCCATCATCGACAAGCAGAAAGGGCGTCTGTACTGGTCCGTGAACCCGGCCTTCGACCGCGGCATCGTCGGCCTGCCCTCGGACCAGCAGTGGAGTTTTTCTCCCGACGCCAAAATCTCGTGGGACTTCACCAAGGTCATTTCCTTTGGCCTGGAGTACTACGGGGGATGGGGGCCGGTGAGTAAGCTGTATCCGGTCACGCTGCAGTCGCAGCAGTTTGTGCCGGCGTTTGATTTGAATGTCTCGCCCAAGTGGGAGATCAACTTCGGCGTTGGGGTAGGCGTAACCGCAGGCACCGATCATATGCTGGTAAAGGCGATCATCGGGCGGCGGTTCGACTGGTCGAAACGTCATGGGAACAACACGGCTGCGACACAGTCGCCCACGCAACTGGCACTCGGCTACTGACGGCCGGCTACTTCTTGTTGGATTTTTTCTTCGACTTCTCCTTGGATTTCTTTCTCGGCTTTCCGACGCTCTTCTGTTTCAACAACGGCATCGCGGTGACCGTGCCATTGGCAATCGCCTTCACCCAGGCATCGTGGTCGCGATCGGTCTGGTCGGCGTAATCGACGGCAAAGTCGACCAGCGCCTGGTCGAAGCGGTCGGAGGTTCCCAGGTATCCCGACAGCATGCACGGATCGCCTGAGCGCGCGTGTCCCTTGGCCAGAAGTTCGCCGCACACCTCGGCGTACTGCACCAACCCCTTGCCCTCGAGGTCGTCCGTCGTCGATGCCGCCCTTGTGGTCGCGCAACTGGCGCACGAGGTAAGGCCGGCCTTTGATGGTCGCCCATCCGAGGAAGATGTCGGATCTGCACCAGCATGCGGCGCACGCCCTCCACCACACGCTGGCCGTGGTGCGCCGGCACTCCGCTCTTCGGCAGATAGGGCGCATAAGCCGATGGCAGCTCCTGCTTCAGCTGGAGGAAGAGCGGATCTGTCGAGCGCGCCTCCAAACATCAGCACCACATAATCGCGGGTGCCGACGCTGCCCGTCCCGACAACCCGGAACCCGACATCGCCGACTTGTATTGAGCGAAGAAGTGACGGCGCTCGGGTTGCAACGTCTCCACATACGCGGGCAGAGCAGCCAGCACCTTCTTCGCGGTCACCTCGTTCACCTGGTCCTGCAACAGGACACCGAACACCGGGTCGAGGGATTTCTCGAACTCGTATCTGGCGCCCTTGCGCTCGGTCAGCTTCTGCAGGCTGTCGAGCGGCGTGGACCGCTCGGCCTTGCGCAAGCACTGCACGCACGGGCGAAACCTGCAACTCACGCAGTACCAGGTAGCGCGCCAGCTCGAGTACCGGCAACTCGGAGAACTGCCGCATTCTTCCCGGTACTGCGGCCGAACGCCAGCACTGCATCTTTACACTGCCGCTCGGAGTTGCGCGCCTCGCGGCCCGCCAGCACGAGAGCTGGCAGCCATGCGCTTCACGTCCCACTCCCACGGAGCGTGAATGGTTTCGTCAAAGTCGTTGATGTCGAAAATCAGGTGGCCGTCGGGACCGCCGCCAAACGCGCCGAGGTTCTGCACGTGGGCATCGCCACAGATCTGCACTTGGATGCCGGTGCGCGGCAAGTGCGCCAGGTCGGCTGCCATCAGCGGCGCCGAGCCCCGGTAAAACGTGAATGGCGTCGTCGCCATGCGAGCGTTCTTGAGAGGAATCAGTTCTTCTCTTCGTTCCCGGTTCGCCGAAGTCAACAGCTCGACGGGATCGAACTTGCGCGCACGGGGATCGAACTTACCCTGGTCGACGCTGCTTAACTTTTGACGCAACGCACGCCCGGCGCTGCGCCGCTGCGTCTCGGGTGGAGTACTGTTCCGATCGTTCGTTCATGGCGGTGTACCTCGGATGATACTCCGCAGATTCAGCGGCGCCATCGGACATCGGTGCCAGCCACTAAGGTCGCATCACAGCTACTCTGAAGTGACATCATGTACCATGCATTTCGAGGAACCACTATGTCCCGCACTGGCTTGGCTGTGATGCGAGGTCTTCTGTCTTGCGCCTTTCTATTCGCTTCGTGTGCCGTCTTCGCCGCTACACCTCCAGCGGCCGCCAACCGGCTCGATCTCCACGATGGATGGCAGTTGCAGTCTGATTGCGTTATCAAGGCTCCACCACCGGCCCGGCCGGACTGAAGAGCAGCGGCGCTCCCGGATTGGACGGCGAAATTCTCTCGTCGGCGCTCTACCACCCCATCGGATGGATGCCGACCACCGTGCCCAGTACGCATCGTCGCGGCACAGGTTGCCGCCGGAGTCGATCAAGGACCCGTTCTATGGCATGAACCTGCGGAAGTTGCCCGGCATGGATTATCCCGCTGGGCAGCATGTTCTCGAACCTCGCGATGCTCGACTCGAGCCCCTACAAGTGCGGCTGGTGGTATCGCACGCAGTTCCGGCTGCCCGCAGGGTTCGCCGGATCACTCCGTCGCCTTGCACCTTGACGGTGTGAACTACCGCGCCGACGTCTGGCTCAACGGCAAGCAGATCGCCAGCAAGAACGATATCGCCGGAACCTGGCGAGTCTTCGAACTGAACCTCTCCAGCGGGCTGCGCTATTTCGGACAAAACGTGCTCGCCATTGAGGTGTTTCCGCCGACACCGGACGACCTCGCCATCACCTGGGTGGACTGGGCGCCGTCTCCGCCGGACAAGAACACCGGATTGTTCCGCGACGTCTATCTGACGGCGAGCGGTCCGGTGCAGTTGCGCTTCCCCTATGTCGGCAGCAAGCTCGACGATTCCTTCACGTCGGCGCAGCTCACGCCGGTGGTTGAGGCCTGGAACGCCACCGGCCACACAGTGAGCGCTGACATCACCTGGGAAATCGAAGGCAAGAAGGTGCATCAGCAGGTTTCGCTGGAAGGCGAACAGAAGAAGACCGTAAGCTTCGATCCGGCGCAGTTCCGCGAACTAACGTTCAAGAACCCCAAGCTGTGGTGGCCTGCTGAAATGGGAACGCCGGCGCTCTACCATGCGCGCGTCAGCGTGACCGCCGACGGCAAGCCCTCTGACTCGCAGGACGTCACCTTCGGCATTCGGCAGGTCACGTCGGAATTGGACAACGGACACACGCTGTTCAAGATCAACGGAAAGCCTGTGCTGGTACGCGGCGGCGGTTGGGCGCCCGACCTGCTGTTGCGGTCTACACCGCAGCGCATGGAAACCGAATTTCGCTACATGCGCGACCTCGGCCTCAACACCGTCCGTCTCGAAGGCAAGCTGGAATCGCAGGCGTTTTACGACCTCGCCGACAAGTACGGAATCTTGGTGATGGCGGGATGGTGTTGCTGCGACATGTGGGAGCGCTGGAACGAATGGGGCAACGAGCAGTACAAGATCGCGCAGGCCTCGCAGCGCGACCAGGTGCGGCTGCTGCGAAACCATCCTTCGATGCTGGTGTGGCTCAACGGCAGCGACAACCCGCCGATTCCTGCGGTCGAATCCATGTACCTGCGCGTCGAGAAGGAAGAGCTGTGGCCGAACCCGACGCTGTCGTCGGCGTCGGCTGCGCCGACGACGATCACCGGGCCGTCGGGCGTGAAGATGACGGGGCCGTACGATTACGTTCCGCCGAACTACTGGCTCACTGACACGAAGCTCGGCGGCGCCTGGGGATTCAATACGGAAACCAGTCCCGGGCCCGCCATTCCTCTGCCGGCCAGCCTGCGCAAGTTTCTGCCGCCGGACAAGCTGTGGCCGCAAAACGAAGTCTGGGGATTCCATGAGGGCGGCGAGCGCTTCCAGACTCTGACGTTCTACAACACCTCGCTCGAACACCGCTACGGCGCGCCCACGGATCTCAACGACTTTGCGCGCAAGGCTTATGCCATGGACTACGAAGGCGAGCGCGCCATGTTCGAGGCCTATGCCCGCAACAAGTTCGCCTCCACGGGCGTCATCCAGTGGATGCTCAACAACGCCTGGCCCTCGCTCATCTGGCACCTCTACGACTACTACCTCGTGCCTGCCGGCGGCTATTACGGCAGCAAGATAGCCAACGAGCCCACGCACGTCATGTACTCGTACAACGATCGGACTGTCGCGGTCGTCAGCGACAACGCTACGCTTAGCGGAGTGAAAGTCAGCGCCGCGCTCTACAACTTCGACGGCACGCAAAAGTGGACGCAGGACGCCACCGTCGATGTCACCCGCGACAAGGCCACGGTCGCTTTCACGGTCCCGCAACCCGACGGCCTCTCGACCACGTATTTCCTGAAGCTCACCGCCAGCTCCGGCGGCAAGGTCGTAAGCGACAACTTCTACTGGCTCTCGACCAAGCCCGACGAGATGGATTGGCACAAGACGCACGGCACCGCCACGACGCCGCAGAGCGCCTATGCGGACATGACAGCGCTGCAGTCTCTCGCGCCCGTCGCCTTGCGGGTGCAGACGAAGCCGGCCGCATCGCCGTGCGCAACGCCGTTTGCGGTGCATCCCGCAGGCCGCGCCGACCACGCCTCCCGTCCCTTCCACCGAGTGCGATGGCGGATTTCTTTACCAGCAACTGACGGTCAGCAATCCGACGAAGACGCTCGCCTTCATGGTGCATCTGCGCCTGGTGAAGTCCGACGGCGAAGATGTTGTCCCTGCATTCTTCGACGACAACTTTGTCTCGCTGTTGCCGGGAGAATCGCGCATGATCGGCGTGCGCTACCGCGCCGCCGATCTGGGAAAGTCGCCCGCGCACTTCGAGGTGAGCGGCTGGAACGTTATTGCGGAGGACATTCCGCTCCACTGAAGGCTTCGGTTCCAGGCCAACTTCTCTCGGCAGGCGGTTATTGCGCCAGCCACGGCAACTGTTGGCTGCAATTCGTGTTCTCACACACGAGCGCGGTCTGCCGGGAATTTCCCAGCCAATTGCGGTTCGATTCGCTCGCCAATTCCCTGTATTCTGATTTCGCTTTAGATCACCCAGGACTCGCATGACATCCAGACTCTTAGCCACGTTTGTTCTGCTCGCAACCCTCGCGTCAGCCCAGCAGCCCCAGCAGCGTCGCATTGTGCGCCCCATCAGCGACGCCAGTGCCGTTCGTCTGGCAGGCACGACGAATCCCCGCATCCTCAACGCCACCGATCAGGGCGCGGTATCGCCCACCTTGCAACTCAACGGGATGCGCCTCATCTTCTCGCGCACCGCGCAGCAACAAGCCGAACTCGATCAGCTTCTTGCCGAGCAGCAGGACCCCAATTCGCTCAACTATCACAAGTGGCTCACGCCTGAGGAGTTCGCCGACCGCTTCGGCCTCGCTCAGGCCGACATTGACGCCGCATCCGCCTGGCTCACATCCCAAGGCTTCACCGTCAACTCCGTCGCACGCAGCCGTACTTTCATCGTATTCAGCGGTATCGCCGCGCAGGTAGAAGCTGCCTTGCGTGCGCCCATCCACAACTACCTCGTTGCCGGCAAGTCGCATTTCGCTGCCTCCACCGACATCTCAATCCCCGAGGCTTTTTCCGGGGTGGTGTCCGGCGTGACCGGACTGCACAACTTCGCTCCCCATCCGCGCAATATCAAGGCCCAGCCACGCCTCACTTCGTCCGTGACGGGAAATCACTTCCTAGTGCCAGGCGATTTCGCCACGATTTACAATCTGCCGTCTTACGCCGGCGGCGTGCCCTGCACTGGTGCTCCTCCGTCTTGCCTGAATGGCACCGGTCAGTCCATCGCGGTCGTCGGACAAACCGATCTCTCCACGGACAGCAACCACTCCGGTTCTCCCGGTGTTAACGGCCAGCAGTACGACCTGGTCACCTTTCGCAATCTTGCCGGACTGCCTGGCCTGGTCACGGGAACGAACTTCCAGATTGTCGTCGTGCCCCCGTACGGCGATCCCGGGTTGGTCACGAGCGATGTGGACGAAGCCAATCTTGACGTTGAGTGGGCTGGTGGCGTCGCGCCCAATGCCAACCTGATCTATGTGATCGAGAACTCCAACAATGGTGGTAACGGAGCCTTCGGCGCGCTCGTGTACGCCGTTGACCAAAACCTCGCTCCCGTGATCAGCATCAGCTACGGCGTCTGCGAGGCGCAGTTGGGCACGTCTGACTACAACAGCTTGACGACGGCCGGAAGCCTCGCCAACTCTCAGGGCCAAGCCATCGTTGCGCCTACCGGAGACAGCGGCGCGGCCGACTGCGATAGTACTTTGCCAGCCACTCACGGCTTGTCGGTTGATTTCCCCTCCAGCATGCCGTATTCCACGTCGATTGGCGGGACGGCGTTCGCCGGCGACTCCACCAACTCCACGGATCCCACGCAGCCAACGCAATACTGGGCCGGCTCCACCAACGACATTGTGCCCTCGGCCTTCTCTTACATCCCCGAAACCTCGTGGAACGACACCAGCGGCCAGACCACTGGCACCATTTCCGCCACCGGGGGCGGCGCGAGCGTCAAGTTCACCAAGCCCTCATGGCAGACCGGCCCCGGCGTCCCCACTGACGGCGCACGCGACGTGCCCGATATCGCCTTCGCTGCCGCGCCATCGCCCGATGGCTTCCTCATCTGCTCTCAGTCCAGTTGCGTAAATGGCTACCGCAACGGCCCCACCGCAACCGGCACATTCGATGTGATTGGTGGAACCTCAGCCGGAACTCCGACCTTCGCAGGAATCCTAGCGCTCTACAACCAGGAGAAGGGCAGCCGTCAGGGCAACATCAACCCGCAGCTCTACTCTCTGGTGCAGGCCTATCCCATGCCAGGAAACCCCAGCACTTCCTGGGCCTTTAATGACATCACGTCAGGCAACAATATCGTCGCCTGCCAAGCGAATAGCTCCGGGTGCCCCAACAGCGGCGTCTTACGGCTACTCCGCCGGCGCTGGATACGATCTCGTCACAGGACTCGGCTCACCCGACGTCACGGCCCTCGTCGATGCCTTGACCAACAGCCCGAATCCGCACTTTCTGGTGCTGCCCGCCTCCCGCGGCGTCACGCTTTCTTCGAACAGCAGCAGCGTCGTGGCCGTCAGCGTGGCTCCCAAGGAAGGCTTCACCGGCACGATCACGCTCACTTGCACGGTTTCCACCTCGCTTGCAGGAGCAACCTGCAGCTACGACAACAGCACAGTCAACACCTCCGGCTCGGTGAATCTCACCATCCAGACCGGATCGGCGCAGGCTTCGCAGACCGGCACCGTCACAGTGACCGGCACCAACGGCAGCCTCACCAATTCCGTCGTGATCAATGTGTCCGTCGGCGTCGCTGACTTCCAGATCACCGCCGGCAACGCTTCGGAGACGGTCAGCCAGGGCGGCTCGACCACCGACACCATCACGATTACGCCGGTGCAGGGCTTCACCGGCAGCGTTAGCTTCACCTGCACCGGAACCACCGGACTGACCTGCTCTCTCAGCCCCAACCCGGCGAATATCGTCTCCGCCTCACCCGCCACTACCACGCTCACCGTGAACGCGTCGTCGTCGGCCACCACCGGCTCCATCACTATCACCGCCACCAGTGGCACTCTCACCCACACGCTTCAGATTCCGGTGACCGTGAGTTCGGTTGCTGCCGACTTCACCCTGACCGTCGCCAGCCCGGTGGTTTCCATCCCCAGCGGAACGGCCATCACCGATAACCTGACCATCGCTTCGGTCGGCGGATTCAGCTCGGACGTGGCCCTGACCTGCAGTGTGCCGTCGTCTCTCGGCACCACCACCTGCACCTTCAGCAAGGCCGTCGTCACCGGAGGCAGCGGCGCGTCCATCGTCACCATTCAAGGAGCAGTGCTCAGCCGCGACCGCGGCGCGCCGTTCCCCTTCCGCCATCGCGGCCTCGGCGAATATGCGACGTTCGTCTTTGCCCTAGGAATAGTCTTCACCGCCGCGCCCTCGCGGCGCCACGCCAAACGCGCTCTGCGCAACGGGATCATTGGACTGTTTCTGCTCTGTGTCGCCCTCGGCATGACCTCTTGTGGCGGCGGCAGCGGCGGAGGCGGAGGGACTGGCCCCAATCCAATCACTGGCAACTTGACCATCACGGCGACCGGCGGAGGCATCACTCACACCACCACCATCAACGTCACCGTGCACTAGACTTCACGCAAAAAATCGGGCGGCCCAAAGGCCGCCCGAACTCATTGCTGATTGCTAACTGCTAGTTCAGCACATGGATGTTCTTCTTCTCGCACATCTCCTTCAGCACTTTGGGCCACACTGTGACGCTGACTTCGCCGAGGTGCGCCTTCCGAAGAATTTGCATCATTGTCCGTGACTGCCCAATCCCGCCGCCGATGCTCAGCGGAATTTCGTGGTTCACGATCGCCTGGTGATACGGATACTTCAGGAAGTCCATCTGGTGCGTCAGTTCGAGCTGCTTCTTCAGCGACTCGGCATTCACCCTGATGCCCATTGACGACAGTTCGTGCCGCCGCCGCGTCACCGGATTCCACACCAGGATGTCGCCGTTCAGGCCGTGCAGCAGGTGGCCGTTCTTCGGGACGGTCGGCGTGACCCAGTCGTCGTAATCGGCCGCTCGCATCTCGTGCGGATACCCATCCTTCAACATCCATCCAATCCCGATGATGAAGACCGCCGGATACGTCTGCAGGATTGCCGTCTCCCGCTGCTTGCGCGGCAGATCGGGATACATGTCCAGGATTTCCTCCGCATGCAGGAACGTAATCTGGTCCGGAAGGCTGGGATACTTGGGATCGCGCAGCGCTGGAAACATCTGCTGCGCATACCGCTCAGCCCCGACGATGACCTTCCAGATCTTGCTGACGATCCCTTTGAGGAAGTCGAGGTTGCGCTGTTCGGGTGTCATCACCCGCTCCCAGTCCCACTGGTCCACGTAGGCGCTATGGTCATGGTCGAGGAAGTAGTCTTTGCGGACAGCGCGCATGTCGGTGCACAGGCCTTCTCCGGCCTGCATGCCGAACTGCTTCAGCGCCATCCTCTTCCACTTGGTGGCCGCCTGCACGACCTGCGCGTTGATAGGATGCTTCTCGTGATCGTTGGAGATGTGGAACCCGATCGGAGTTCGTGATCCGTCGCGGTCGAGCAGGTCGTTCACGCCGCTTTCCTCGTCCACGATGAGCGGAACTTCCACCATCATCAGGTTGAGCTCTTTGCAGAGGTTGTCTTCGATGTAGCGCTTCACCTCGAAGAGTGCCTTCTGCGTCTCTTTGGGTGACAGCAACGAGCTGTAATCCGTGGGCAGGACTTTCTCCAGTTCGAGATAGTCGCCAATGCCGGGTCCAGCGAGGTCCGCTTTCTTGTCAGCCATGCTGTGCTCCTTCAATTTGCGGTCGGCGCACGGCGAATCCTGCTCACCGGCTGGGGTGCCCCATCCTTTCCCCGCTTTTGGGAAAGGGTGGGTGTAAGGCAGGCCGCACACCGCCACCGTTATGAAACACCTGTTACAGGCCCGCCGCTGTAACGGGCGTCACCTTAGCGTGTGCTGTGTTGGCGCGACGAAAATTCACGCAGAAACGGCTTGATTTCTGCGAGCCATGGTTGCAGAATATCGGCCGACTTTTAGGGCCCGTAACTCCAGTTCGATATGGAGGAGAACCCCTGTGAAAGCGCCGATGTTTCTTGTGCTAGTTATGGACGAACGAAAGGTGAAATAACTTGATTTGCGCAGACTGTAGTAGAACAATGTGGTGGCTGCAGTCGCATAAGTCTGGTTGCAGTTCGAAAGGGAGAAAAGTTCACATGGGAATCAAGATTGGCTTACTCGCCGCCCTCGTTGCCGTGTCCCTCACCGCAACAGCTCAGACCGGTCCTACGAGTACCTTGTACCTGACGATTGACCAGGCAGCCTACTCGTATTTTCAAGTCGTCCAGGGCAATAGTGTAAGCGCGCCAGTCCTGACTTCGTATGGCACCAGTGAGTTCCCCATCGCCGTGTGGGGCGATGTTCGGACCGCCGGGACGGGTCAATCGACACTGGGTGGCCAATACACATTGGGACTTACCCCCACGGGAACCTCCTATGTGCTGCCCGGGTTCATTCATGAGGTCATTGATTCCACTTCAGACGGCTCCCATAACTACCTGGTGGACACTCAGGGTGGAATTGTTTACCAGACCGCCCGCGATTTCACCAATGTCGTGCCGCTCTTTAACTCGGGCCTTCCGTTTGCCGACGGAATCACCTACGATCCAGTGAACAAATCGCTGTGGATCTGCAGTTACTTTCAGAGCACGTTTATTGACGATTATTCGCTCAGCGGGACTTTGCTGAGCTCGTTTGACGTCGGACATAGCAATAACTTCGGATTGGCGATGGACCCGGCGGACCACACTCTCTGGCTGACCAATGACAGCACCCTCGAATTGGAACAGTATTCGACGACGGGTGCGCTGCTGAGCCTGGGACCTTTCGTCTCCGGCGACGGGGGCGCTGAGTTCAACCTTGCGCCCACCATTACTCCCGAGCCAGGGACCTTGATCATGTTCGGCTCCGGCGTCCTCGGCCTCGCCGTCATCGTGCGGCGCAAGATCAACCTCTAATCGAAATGCTCTTCGATTCCCTAAGCCGGGGTATCCGCCCCGGCTTCCTTCTGGGTGGAGTGTACTCCGTCAATTTGATGTATGCGTCCGGCAAGCCTATGACAACAAATGGTGAGCTGGGGTGATTTTGCTTGCTTTAGACCGACAGTAGTGTCACGATGGCAAACCTTCTCAATTCGATTTGCAGTTGGAACCGGAGGAAAGTTCAAATGAAATCGCCGTTCGTCGCAGCCGTGTGCCTGGTCGCACTTGCGTTCACCGGAGTTGCTCTGGCAGGCCCGAGTAGTCCCCTTTACCTGACATACACCACCGACCTTAACGGCGGAAATAGTATCGTCGTCGTCCAAGGCAATGGCGTAATCAATAGCTTCGCGGAGGCCTATGGTCCCCCTGACGAGGTGCCCATCGCCGTCTGGGGCGATGTTCGAACCGCAGGGGCCTTTCCGGGCTGGCACGGCGGCCAATACTCGTTGACCGGAACTCCGAGCGGCACAGTCTACCCCATGACTTCGATTGCCAGCAGCGCGTATGATTCCACCACTGACGGCTCCCATAACTTCCTGGTTGACTATAGTTACGGATTCGTTTACCAGACGGCTCGCGATTTCACCAACGCCGTGCCTCTGTTTACTGCTGGCGGCTTGTACAACCTGGGAATCACCTACGACAAGACGAACAACTCGCTGTGGATCTCTGAGTGGGGCGGCACTACGGTGACCGATTATTCCCTGAGCGGCACCGTCATTAGTTCGTTTGATACCGGGCACTACTTTAACGGGGCCCTGGCGATGGATCCGGCAACGCACACGCTCTGGCTGGTGGATGACGAGAACACCTTCGAGCTGGAGCAGTATTCGACCGCGGGCGCACTGCTGAGCACGGGGCCGTACGTGGGCTACGCGCTGGGGGGCGAATTCGACATGGGCGGCACTCCGACTCCCGAGCCCGGCACTCTGATCCTGTTCGGCCCCGGCATCGTTGGCCTTGCCGGCCTGGTTCGCCGCAAGATCAACCTCTAACCAATTACGCATTCGACGCAACCAGCCGGGGCATCGGCCCCGGCGTTTTCTCTCCAGAAACTGCAATTTTCCATTTATTATCAATGACTTGCGTCCGCCATCGGTTCAAGGGGGTAATCGACGACCGATGCCCCTGATCAAATCTCAACAAGAATTTTGCGAAAAGTAATGGCCGAAAGTTACCTTCCTAGTGTATTTTTTCGCCAGTGGGGATCCAATTCTGACCCTTGCTCGTTAGGTTTAGCGTTTCGTCACTTCAACCCTCTGCAACTCGCGAAAGGAACAAAATGAAGAAACTTGCTTTGCTGATTCTGCTGGCTGTGGCCACCACAACGCTGTACGCCGCCGATGTCACCGTCTGGTACAACGGCGATTTCAACGGCGTAAACGGGTTGTCCAACGAAGTCAACACCGTCATCTCCCAGTCGTACGTGTACGATAATTTCATCGTGCCGTCCGGGGGATGGACACTCACCGATGCCTTCTCGAACAACCTCATGACCTTCGCCACCTCTCTCGCCGATGTCGAGATTCGCAGCGGCGTGTCTGCGAACAATGGCGGAACATTGGTTTACGGCGCCTACGGCGTCGCTGCCACCGATACCGCAACCGGCCGCAGCGGTTTCGGGTACAACGAGTACACGATCGAGGTGGCCCTGCCCAATGTTTATCTCGCTCCGGGCACTTACTGGCTCGCAGTCGCGCCGGTTGGTAGCGGCAGTGGCCGTTCATTCGTCTCCACTACTTCAGGCGCGAACTGCATCGGCCTGCCTTGCGGGAACGACGACAACTCGTTTTTCACCAGTGCCTATTTCGGCACGTACTTCGACCCTGCGAGCAACCAAGTGGGCTTTCCCGCCGACTTCTCGATGGGCGTCAGTGCGGGCGGGTCTATCCCTGAACCTTCGAGCCTGCTGCTGCTCGGCACCGGACTGATTGGGGCCGTGGGCGCATTCCGCCGCAAGATCAACCTGTAATCGCATCGATTTTCGATTTCCTCAGCCGGGGCACCCGCCCCGGCTTTTTTCTGCCCGCACGCTGGCTTAGCTGTTCGCAACCAGTTGCCAGCTACCAGTTACCGCTCTTTCTCGCGCTCGCAGTGTTACTCTTATCTACGTTTCGCGGACGCTTGCGCCGCTGAGGAGACCCGACTATGCCGCCACTGGCTCTCGAAGGTTCCACGCTGCTGACCAGCATGGACCTCCACCTCTTCAACGAGGGCAGCCACAACCGTCTCTACGAAAAGCTGGGCGCGCACCTGGTCACGGTTGACGGCAAACCCGGCACCTATTTCGCCGTCTGGGCGCCGGATGCCGAGCGCATCTCGGTCGTTGGCGACTTCAACGGCTGGAACCCCGACTCTCATCCCATGACCCCGCGCGAGCACTCCGGCATCTGGGAGTGTTACGTCGCCGGCCTGGGCAAAGGGTCGATCTACAAGTACCACCTGCGGTCGCGCTTCCACATGTATCGCGTCAACAAGGCCGACCCTTACGGGTACCATCACGAGACCCCGCCGCGCACTGGCTCCATCGTGTGGGACCTCGACTACAACTGGGGCGACGCCGACTGGATGGACGAGCGCGGCAAGCGCAACGCCTTCGACGCGCCCATGTCGGTGTACGAAGTCCATCTCGGCTCGTGGATGCGTAACGAGCTCGAAGGCAACCGCTGGTTCAGCTACCGCGAACTCGCTCCGCGCCTCGCCGCGTACGTCAACGAACTGGGCTTTACGCACGTCGAGTTCATGCCCATCATGGAGCATCCGTACTACGCCTCATGGGGCTACCAGGTCACCGGATACTTCGCGCCCTCGTCGCGCTTCGGCACGCCGCAGGACTTCATGTACCTGGTGGACTACCTGCACCAGCACAACATCGGCGTCATTCTCGACTGGGTGCCCTCGCACTTTCCCAACGACCAGCACGGGCTCGCCTACTTCGACGGCACGCACCTTTACGAGCACGCCGATCCGCGCAAGGGCTTTCATCCCGACTGGAAGTCGGCCATCTTCAATTACGGCCGCAACGAAGTGCGCGCCTTCCTCATCAGCAACGCCATGTTCTGGCTCGACCAGTACCACATCGACGGACTGCGCATGGACGCCATCGCCTCCATGCTCTACCTCGACTACTCGCGCAAGCAGGGCGAGTGGATCCCCAACATCTACGGCGGCCGCGAAAACCTCGAAGCCGTCTCACTGTTGCGCCAGGTCAACAGCGACGCCTACGGACAGTTCCCCGACATCCAGACCATCGCCGAAGAATCCACCGCGTGGCCCATGGTGTCGCGCCCCACGTACATCGGCGGGCTCGGCTTCGGCATGAAGTGGGACATGGGCTGGATGCACGACACTCTGGCCTACTTCCAGCAGGACCCCATTCACCGCAAGTATCACCACAACAAGCTGACGTTTCGCGGGCTGTATGCGTTCACGGAGAACTTCACGCTGCCGCTGTCGCACGACGAAGTGGTGCACGGGAAAGGTTCGCTCATCGGCAAGATGTCGGGCGACTACTGGCAGAAGTTCGCCAACCTGCGCCTGCTGTTCGGATACATGTTTACGCAGCCGGGCAAGAAGCTGCTGTTCATGGGCGCCGAAATAGGCCAGTGGTCGGAGTGGAACCATGACGGCAGCGTGGACTGGGTGCTGCTCACGTTCCCTTCGCACCAGGGAATTAAGCGCTGGGTGAGTGACCTCAACGCCTTCTATCGCGGCGAGCCGGCGATGCACCAGCTCGATTTCAATCCTGACGGCATGCGCTGGATTGACGCCAACGACAACGAAAACAGCGTGCTCATCTACATGCGGTACGGCAAGAATGACGACAATCCTCTGGTGGTCGCGCTGAACTTTACGCCGGTGCCGCGGCGTGGGTATCGCATTGGAGTTCCGAAGCCGGGCAAGTGGCGCGAGGTGCTCAATAGCAACGCCGCAATCTACGGCGGCACCGACGAAGGCAACTACGGCGGCGCCGACTCCGAACCAATCCCCGACCACGGCTTCGAGCAGTCGCTGCTGATCAACCTGCCGCCGTTGGGGATGGTGGTGTTTAAGCAGTAGTACATTCGGAGGCTACCGGGCGCCCCACTCTTTTCCGCGTTCTCGGCGGACAGGGTGTGGAGCCCCACTGTAATCCCCTCCATCGCGCCTCCAGTCCGATTCCTCGTGAATTCCTCGTCCATTTCATTTACAAAAGACGCGTGATGAAGAATCTCGCTCTCGCGCTGCTACTCTGCCTGCTGCTCCCTTCCCTCGCGTCCGCCCAGACGTTTTCTGTCAAGGTCGAGCGCGGCATCGAAATCAAAATGCGCGACGGCGTCGTCTTGCGCGGCGATCTCTTCCGCCCTGACACCGACGGCAAATTCCCCGTCTTGCTGCAACGCACGCCGTACCGCCGCGCCACCTGGGGCTACGACGTCAACTTTGCCCAGCGTGCCGCCTCCCGCGGCTACGTGGTTTTCCTGCAAGACGTCCGCGGTCGCTACACCTCCGACGGCGACTGGTACCCCTTCCTTCACGAATCCGACGACGGCTACGACACCATCGAGTGGCTGGCCGCTCAGCCCTATTCCAACGGCAAAGTCGGCATGTTCGGCGGCTCGTATGTCGGCGCCACCCAGATGCTCGCCGCCATCGCTCATCCACCGCATCTGGCCGGAATCTGCCCTGTCGTGACCGCCAGCAACTACCACGACGGCTGGACCTACCAGGGCGGCGCATTCGAACAGTGGTTCGACCAATCCTGGACCAGCGGCCTCGCGCAAGACACTCTCCTCCGTCAACTCGAACACGGCCCGAATCCGCCCGAAGACGTGAACGCCCTCCCCCTGACCAGCTATCCCATTTTCGGAGTCAATCCCGCGACAGTCATCAACCCGGCCACCCCAACCATCGCGCCCTATTACCTCGACTGGCTCGCGCATCCTTCCTACGACGACTACTGGAAGCGCTGGTCGATCGAGGAACACTACGCCGACATTCGCGTTCCAGCCCTCCACATCGCGGCCTGGTATGACATCTTTCTCGGCGGTTCGCTGCGCAATTACCTCGGCCTGAAATCCGGCGCCGCCACCGAAGAAGCCCGTAAGAACCAGCGCCTCGTAGTAGTCATCGGCGGCCATGCCGGCGACGGCCGAAAAATCGGCGATATCGACTTCGGCCCCGAAGCCGCTAGACCGGACGGCGAGCAACCCGGCTGCGACGACGTCACCCTCTGCTGGTACGACTACCTCTTCAAAGGCGTCCAAAATAACTTCGCCACCGGCAAGCCGGTTCGGATTTTCGTCATGGGTACCAACCAGTGGCGCGATGAAGACTCTTGGCCGCTGGCCCGCGCGAAGTCCACGAAGTTCTTCCTCCATTCCCAGGGAGGCGCGAACTCAGCCAGCGGCAACGGCTCGCTCTCCATCACGGCCCCCGGCAACGAACCGCCCGACAAGTTCACCTACGACCCGGCCAAGCCCGTCCCAACCATCGGAGGCCCACTGTGCTGCGACACCGAGCATCTCGCTCCCGGCCCGCGCGACCAGCGCAAGGTGGAAGAGCGCGATGACGTGCTTGTCTACTCCACTCCTCCGCTGGAACACGACCTCGAAGTCACCGGCCCTGTCCGCCTCGAGTTTTTTGCCGCATCGTCAGCGGTTGACACCGACTTCACCGCCAGACTCGTTGACGTCCTCCCCGACGGCACGGCCATCAATCTCACCGAAGGCATCCTTCGCGCGCGCTATCGCGATTCGCAAGCCACGCCTACCCTGCTGAAGCCCGGTCAAGTCGTTCCGCTCTCCATCGACCTTTGGGCCACCAGTAACGTTTTCCGCGCCGGACATCGCCTGCGCCTCGAGGTTTCCAGTAGCAACTTCCCGCGCTTCGACCGCAACCTCAATACCGGTGAACTCGCTGCCGGTTCAACCAAGTGGGTCACAGCCACCAACTCCATCTTCCACGACAAGGCACACCCCTCAACCCTCAACCTTTCGATCGTGCCTTGAACCCGGGGGCCAGGCGTGCATTTCCATCCGGCCTCGAAGGACGCAGATTTTCGGTGCTATTCGTTCGGCACGTCGAAGTTCACCAGGTCGGCCTGGAAGCCGCGGGTTTTGATGGCGCCGTAGGCTACGCCGGCGAGCATCCAGATGGAGCCGGCGATGAGGGCCATCTTCGACAGGTTGAGCCACAGGGCTCCGCAGATGAGGAACCCGAACAGCGGAACCAGCAGGTTGGAGAGCGAGCGGTTTTTGCCGCGAATGAAGTAGTGAGTGAGCGAGGCGATGTTGACGCCCATGAAGGCGATGAGGGCACCGTAGTTGAGCAGCTCGGCGGCGCGGTCGTAGTCGCGGATGATGTAGGCGCCGACCAGCGCCACCACGCCGACGGCGATGACGTTGTTGCGCGGGATGCGGGTGCGGGGATCGATGGCGCCGAAGAACATCTTGGGGATCGCGTTGCTGCGTCCCATGCCGTAGAGCAGGCGGGCGGCGCCGAGTTGCGCTCCCATGCCGGAGCCGATGGTCGCAATCAGCAGGGTGATGGTGATGGCGAACGAGATGGCCGCTCCACCCGCGATGGCGGCTACGTGGGCGAAGGCGCGCTCGGCTTCGGCCTCGGAGAAGCCGTATCCGGGGCGCAGCAGTTGCGCGGAGTAGACCTCGGCCGACGCCGAGAATGCCGGTGATGACGCAGACCAGCACCGTCGCCAGCAGGATGTTGCGCTTGGGATTGTGGACTTCTTCGGAGAGGGTGGAGATGCCGTCGAAGCCGATGTAGGTGAGCACCGCGAGCGACGTTCCGTGCAGCAAGACCTTCGGAGTAAACGCCTGCGGATTGTAGAACGGTTGCAGGAAGAACGCCGCGGTGTGCGGGCCGTTCGACGTCAAATAGCGGATGGTGACGCCAAAGAAGGCGACGATCACGACGCCCATTGCGGCGAACAGGACTTGGTTGATGCGCGCGGAGGTCTCCACTCCGCGCAGGTTGAGCAGCGTGAACAGCAGCGCGAAGGCGATGAACCACCAGCGCGGCGAGACTCCGGGAAAGAAGTCGAGCATGGCCTTGCCGCACCAGATGGTGCAGATGAGCGGGTTGATCATGTAGTCCATGGTCATGCTCCAGCCGGTGACGAAGCCGAGGGCGGGATGGATCTCGCGGCCGACGTAGGTGTAGGCCGAGCCCGCGCTGGG
This sequence comes from uncultured Acidobacteriaceae bacterium, assembly GCA_963751155.1. Taxonomy (GTDB): domain Bacteria; phylum Acidobacteriota; class Terriglobia; order Terriglobales; family Acidobacteriaceae; genus DASRAA01. The sequence goes on from CAVVTL010000039.1 coordinate 213,412, forward strand.
ATAGACGCGCGCCATGCGTCCGTAGCTGATGGCGGTGAACACCATCGCAACCATGCCGATGAGGATGCAGGTGACGACTTGCCCCTGGCTGGCGTTGGCGAAGACGCCGTAGCCGGGCATGGGGGCGGTGGGCTGGATGACGATGATGCCGTACATCACCAGGTCCCAAAGGCCGAGGGCGCGCTTGAGGCCGGGAGCAGAGGTGGACATGGTTCCTTTCGTGAGAGAGCGAATGGACATTGTAGTGGGTAAGTGGTGACTGGTAACTGGTCACTCGCGATTTGCTGGCGGCAGACCGCGGGCGGAGGATTCTGCTACCATTCCTCTCGCCCATGCGTACCCATGTTTTGTTGATCGCGTTCGCTCTGTTTGCCTCGACGCTGTTCGCCGAGTCGCCTTGCGACGGGGACGGCGCGCTCACGCTGACCCGCGCTGCACGTAACTGGCAGTTCCTGGACGCGGTGGGGCCGCACGCCGGACTGCTCGGCCGAGAAGATGGCACGTTTGAGGCGTGGATCTATCCGCTCAAGCTGTTTCGTGACTTCGAGCTCAAGTTCCGCGTCGGCGATGTGGTGCTGAATGGTGACGCGATTCCCCGCACCATCACCCTGCGTCCCGAGTCGTCGTCGGTGAAATATGTTTACGATTCCTTCACAGCCTGCGCGACGTGGTTTGTGCCGGTCGACCGAACGCGCCGCGATCGTGGAGATCGAGGTGAACTCCGCGGAACCGGTAGCGGTCGAGGCGTCATTCACTCCCGACGTTGCCTGGATGTGGCCCGCAGCCGTCGGCGACGCCTACAGTCAATGGGACGGGCAACGCAAGGCTTTCCGCTTCAGCAACGATCATCACGTTTTCTGGGCAGTTGCCGGAGCGGCGAACGCGAGTGCGCTGCTGACGACGTATAGCGCGAACTACTCCGCCAACCAGACGGACGTATTTTCGTTTGGCCCGGCTGCGAAGGGACACAACGTCTATCGCTTGGTGATGACGGCGTCGTTCGAAAGTCAGAAGCAGGCCGACGATCTGTATGGCAAGCTGCTTGCCGCCGACAGTTCGTTGGTGGGGTCGGCTCGCGATTACTACGCGCAGTATCTCGACAATACGGTTCAGCTCTCGCTTCCCGACAAGCAGCTCCAGCTTTCGTACGACTGGGCGCGCATCAGCACCGTGCAGGGACTGGTGGATGAACCTTACGCCGGAAAGGGTCTGGTGGCTGGTTACAACATTTCCAGCGGCTCGCACCGCCCCGGCTTCAGTTGGTACTTCGGACGCGACTCCATGTGGACGGCCCTGGCGCTCGACTCCATCGGCGACTTCGCAACCACGCGAACCGCGCTGGAGTTCCTGATGCAGTATCAGCGGCCCGATGGACGCATCCCGCATGAAATCGCGCAGTCGGTGAAGCTGGTGGACTGGTGGAAGGACTATCCGTACGGCACGTCGTCGGCCGATGGAACACCGCTGTTTTTAGTGGGCTTCGCCGATTATGTGCGCGCCTCGGGCGACGTTGCCTTCGCGAAGGAGCACTGGGACAGCCTGTGGCGCGCCTATCAGTTTCTGAAGTCGACTTACTCTGCGAGCGGCCTTTCGCAGAACCTGAACATCGGCCACGGCTGGATCGAAGGCGGCCCGCTGCGTCCGCAGCCGTCGGACATGGCTGAGCCGCACAGCCCGGCGCTGGTGCCCATTTCGGGCGAGTTTTACCAGGCTGGGGTCGGTATCGCTGGAGTAGACGCCCTGGCCACGCTCGCCCGCGCCGTCAGCAAGAACGACGTCGCTCAGGAGCTCGACAAGGAGAGTTCCGCGCAGCGAGCCGTGCTCGAAAAGACCTTCTGGTCGCCTGATAAGAACTTCTACGCTTACGCCGTGGACGTGCAGGGCAGGCGCATCGACAAACCCAGCGTGCTCGGTACTGTGCCCATGTGGTTCGGTCTCACCGATCAGCGCAAGAGCAAGCTGTTTCTCAATGTCATTGCCGCGCCTGACCACCAGACTGACTGGGGCCCGCGCATCATTTCGAACGAGGACCCGCTCTACTCGCCAACCGGTTACCACTTCGGCAGCGTGTGGCCGCTGTTCACGGGATGGGCGTCGGTCGCTGGATATCGCTACCACCGGGCCGACTACGGGTACGAGAACCTGATGGCCAACGCCAACTGGCACACGACGGCTCGCCCGGCCGCACCACCGAAGTGTCTGTCGGGCGATTTCTACACCCAGCTTTCGACTAGCACGCCGCACCAGATCTGGTCGTCGGCCATGGTCATCAGCCCGATCCTGCGCGGCATGATGGGGCTGGAGGTGGACGCGCCGAACGGCACCGTAACCTTCGCGCCGCACGTGCCTGCTTCATGGAGCGAATTTGCAATCAGGAACGTCAAGGTCGGAGCGGCGGAGCTCGACCTCGTGTATCACGTTGTGGGAGACGACATCACGCTGGAAGTCCAGCGGCACGGGAACGGCAAGATTGAACTCGACTTCTCACCTGCTTTCAGCCTGCGCGCCCGAGTTCTTGCCGCCGATGTGGACGGCCGGAAGGTCACGCCAAAGATCGCCGCCAACGATAGCGATCAGCATCCATCGCTCGCCGTGCCCATCACTGCCGATCAGACGACCATTCACCTGCGCGTCGCCGGAAATTTCGGCATCGGCTACCCGTACACCGCGCCGGCCGACGGGGCCGTGAGTTCCGCCCTGAAGATTGTTTCTGAACAATGGAGCGCCGAGCTTGACCGGCTTGTGCTGCACCTCGCCGGCATTGGCGGCCAGACGTACACGCTACCGCTCTTCAATGCGCCCAGCCGGGTGGCGGTCCAAGGCGCCACCATTAAGAAGACGGCTTCCGGAACAGCACTGGAGGTTTCCTTCCCGCCGGGTGCGAGGGGCGCATTCTCATCGCAGGCCGTGACGCTGAATTTTCCGGCGGAATAGAGGGCCGTCCAAACCTTTTTTGAAGGCGGGCAGCGGCATGGAGCGGGTGTTGCTGCAGATCCGCGGCGGCTCTTGACTTCAGAATTCTTGTACCAGAGAGTCGCTTCGGCGGATGTTGCCTTTCGCCTTCTGCGCGAGCAACCCGCTATACTCTTTGTACGCGCGCATGTGGACCCTTCGCAGCCTCGCCGTGGCTCTTCTGTTCAGCACCGGCGTCGCATTGGCGCAAGACGCCACTGACCAGCAGCTCCCCGCCAACCCGCAAAAGCAGACTACCCCTGCTGCGCCGCAGATGCCGCGCACCGCGCCATCTTCGCCGGCGCCAGCCGCTCCAGCTCAAGCACCAGCACCGGCGCCGGCCGCCGGTGAAACAACTGCCGCGCCCATCATTCCCGCGGCCGCTGAGCGCCACTATCACGCTGGCCGTATGGCCGAAAAGGAAAAAGACTATCCCAACGCCATCGCCGAGTATCGCGCAGCCATCAAGGAATACCCGGACTACGTCGATGCGCTCACGCGTCTCGCCAACCTGCTCGACAACCGCGGCGATTACACCGGAGCGATCGCCAGCCTGCGCCAAGTCGTGATGCTGAAGCCCAACGATGCCAACGCCCATAACGATCTCGGGTTCGCCCTGAAGAAAAACGGCGACGCCAAGGGGGCGGCAGCCGAATATTTGCAGGCGCTTCGCATCAATCCCCGGCTGGCGGTCGCGCACAACAACCTCGCTAACCTGCTGTACGCAAACCATTTGTACACCCAGGCCATTGCGCACTACCAGGCGGCGGTCGAACTGCAACCAACTAACGCCGAAGCGCGGATGAACCTGGCGACGGCGCTCGACGTCACGGGCAAGACCGACGAGGCCATCCTGCAATATAAGGAAGCCATTCGCATTCGGCCAGGAGACGCCAATATTCACTACAACTTAGCTATCGCGCTGCAGAACAACAAGGAGAAAGCTGCGGCGGTGAACGAGCTGCTAGCTGCCAGCAAGCTCTCGCCCGACTGGGTGGCTCCCCACAAGATGCTGTACGAGTGGCTGAAGGACTCCGACCCCAAGACCGCGCTCGACGAGTGCATGACCGTGGACGGCCTCACCCACGACGCCAAGTTCCACGACGAATGCCTCCTGCTGCAAAAGAAGGCGCAGTAAAGGGATTACGAATCAGCGATTTGCGAGAGATCCTGCGAAACTCATGGGACCTCGGACTCTTCCACCAACTGCTCTAATTCTGGCGATTTACGGGTGCCGCGGCTGATCAGGAACACGGCCAGCAGGGTGAGCAGTCCGGCCCCCACCACGCTCCAACTAACCACCTCGCCCGCCCAGAACCAGCCTATAAGTACTGCAATCACAGGGTTTACGTAGGTGTGGGTCGAAACCAGCGTGGGTGATACGTGGTCGAGCAGCCAGGTGTAGGCGGTGAAAGTGATGATGGAGCCGAAGGTGATGAGATAGACCAGCGACCACCAGGAGCGGGCGGTCACGGCGGCTAGGTGGAGCTTGGAGAATTCGCCGGTAACACCAGCTAAGGCCAATAGAATCAACGATCCGATGATCTCGGGCATGCCCGCGCGGGCAAGTGCGTTGCGCGGCAGCGGCGCCTTCAGCGAGTACATCACGCCGAACGACCAGGCCAATGTTCCCAACAAGATAGCGATGGAACCGATGACGACAGCGTGCTGGCCGGTGGTGGTTTCCTCGCCGACCAGCAGCCCTACGCCGGCGATGCCGAGCAGCAGTCCCATAATGGTTTTGCCCGTAAGTCGTTCGCCATGAGTCACTAAGGCAGCCATGACGGCGATCCAGATGGGTTCACTGGCGATCAGGAGCGCGGCCCAACCGGAGGGCACGACGGTCTCGGCCCAGTGCAGGCTGCCATGGCCTAAGACGAAGTAAAGAAAGCCCAAAACCATGCTGGCGCGCCACTCGCGCCAGGTCGGGCGGAAGCCGCGAAAGTAGGCCCACGTGAGGAGGACCACTCCTGCGATGATGTGTCGGAAGCCGGCGACGATGAGCGGCGGGATGGTCGCTACCGCGTAACGTATTGCAAGATAAGTAGATCCCCAAACGAGGTAGATGCATAAAAAGGCCAGCAGCAGGGCCACGCGACTGGGCCCGGCGACGCCGGTTGGGTGCCGGCTGGTTGCGAAGCTGGCCGCATTGCTGGTCATAAAAACTAAAGGCGAACCGGAATTCGCTGGTCGCAGTATACCCGCCGCCGTTGCCTAAACAGGCATAGTTATAACGGTTGTTATAACGTGATTTTGGGCCAATTTTGGGTTCAGTTTTGCGCTGACTTGCCGTCGCGAATTTCGGCGGAGGAGTCGATCTTGTAGTTCTCGTAGCGGATCTTGAGGACGGAGCGTCCTCCGAGACGTACTTCCGTTATGGTCTCGTTAGAGAACGGCAGGTAAAACTCGCCGATCTTCTGGTACTGATGATGGATCTGGGAATTCCTGATCCAGAATGATGGGTTCTTGGCGGGCTCCGCTTCGATGCGAACGACGGCGAAATCGAGGGCGTCGATCCAGATTGTGCCCCGGTAGAGGAACTTGGTTTCGCGCAGCGGTTCGACGTTCATCACATACAAATCGCGACCGGCCGCAGTATCGCACCCCCGCAAGGCGAAGCGGTAGTTGTCAGAAGTAAGGGCCACGGCGGCGCGATTGGATTGGTCAGCGGAGGACTCTCGCTCCGAGTCCAGGAGGCGATGCAGTACGCGGGTGAGAATGAGCTTGGAGCCCGACTCCGCAGTTACAGTGAACTGCTTGGTGCCGGGCGCGAGGTAGGAGGCGTCGACAGTCATCTCGGCGCGGCTGGGGAAGGGAAAGCCGGTGTAGTCGAGGGAGTAATTTCGTTCGCCCACGAAGCTATTGAGGTGCTGCGCGCGCTGGGCGTTCATGGCCGCTAGTCGCTGAGAGACTTGTGGAGCGGTGAGATTGAGAGTGGGGCCGCATGGCGCGGTCACAAGATCGGGATTGGCCGCAGCAGCGACCAACACCGAGGCGCAGAGGAAAATCAGGACGCGGACAATGGCAAGTGGACTCGTCATGGGCGGGTAGGGATCGCAACACGGTGATGTGCGTGCGGCGGGGTGACAACGAAACCAAAGGCCATGCGACTCTCCTGAATTTCCAGCCCACAAGGGAAGATCTGCTCTCAGTATCACCGCTTCGCTGAATTTCTTCCAGTACAATTCCGTTGGCGCGCTGCTGTTGATGACGTAACAGGCTGCGCGGACGAGGGGCCCATGGAACATATCGTTTCAGAACTGACAGACAATATCCTGCGCATCACGATCAACCGCCCGGAAAAGAAAAATGCGTTGACGCTGGCGATGTACGCGGCGATGGCGGAGGCGGTGGAGCAAGGGGAAGCCAATCCGGATGTGCGGGTGATGCTGCTGCACGGGAACGGGGATTCGTTTACGGCGGGAAACGATTTGCAGGACTTCATGGCGAACCCGTGGACCGGACAGGAAGTGCCGCCGGCGGTGCGGTTCATGCTGGCGGTGGCGCACGCGAAGAAGCCGGTCATGGCGGCGGTGCATGGATCCACGGTGGGGATCGGGGTCACGATTCTCTTGCACTGCGACCTGGTGTATGCGGCGGACAACGCGAAGCTGGTGATGCCGTTTGTGAACCTGGGGATCATTCCGGAAGCGGGATCGACGCTGCTGGTTCCGGCGCTGATAGGACATCAGCGGGCGGCGGAGTTGTTTATGCTGGGCGCGCCCATCACCGCGCAACGTGCGTATGAGTTGGGGTTGGTGAATGCGGTGGTGCCTCCGGACAAGCTGATGGAGACGGCGATGGGCGCGGCGCAAGCGCTGGCGGAGAAGCCGGCGGCGGCGGTGAGGGCGACCAAGGAATTGATGAAGAAGCCGATGGCGGCCGAGGTGGAGCGGGTGATCAAAGAAGAATTGGACGTGCTGGCTGAGAGGTTAAAATCGCCGGAGTGCCGCGAGGCGCTGATGGCGTTCCTACAGAAGAGGAAGCCGGATTTTAAGCAGTTTGGGTAGAGCAGTTTCAAGTTTCGAGTTTCGAGAAAAGACAAAACCAACCGCCGATTTGCGGGGATTACGCGGATAAGGCTTGGTCGTTCAGACTGACACAGTCCTAACAAAGCCAGACAGAAAGACCGGACATGTGGAGGTGCGAGCGAACAGCAGGTCCTTCGACTTCGCGCTCGCCCGACCCGCAAAAAACGCGGGTCGAAGAAAAAACAGGCGAGCGCTTCGCTCAGGATGACGAATTATAAAAATAATTCAGTCCCTCTCAGGATGACGATGTGTGGATTTATCATTCCCACCCTATCGCCAAAAGACGGCGATAGGATGGGGCACCCTTTCTCAGTACGTCCAAATGAAAAGACAAGATCTACGACTGGATCCTAGCGGACGCCGGTGACAGTGTAGAGGTCGGAGAGGCGGACGCGGTAGTCGAAGCCGTAGGTGTTGCCGTCTGGGGTGATGATGGGCGGGTCGGGGACGACGCCTCCGATGGGAGCAGTGGCGAGGGTACGCCACGGGGTGCGTGCACCGGTGTGCGGGTTAAGTTTCTCGACCTTGACGCCCGCGCCGTTTGCGTTCCCGGGCGCAACATAGAGCTGGCCATCCGTGGTCCAGCCCAAGGCCATCTCGTCGGGCTTGAGGCCCTTGATTTCGACGATCTGAGCGTCGTCCACGGACAGCAAGGCTGAAGCCAAGTTGCCGGTGCCACCGCGTCGAAGGCCCACGAGCAACCATTTGTCGTCAAAAGAAATCTCTCGATTCCCCACTCCTCCTCGAGTCTCCAATCCTTCGGGTGAAATCGGCTTGGGCGCCCCACCATCCAGGTCCTGCAAATAAACCCTGGGAACACGCTGTCCGACTTCGGTCGCGGAGTAAACGATGCGTTTGCCATCGGATAAAAACCGGGGAAGGATATTCGCAGGCACGAGGTTAGGTGGGTTAATACGCCGAGGTTCACCCGGGCCGATGGGCAACAGCCATATCTCGTGGTTGGGCTCGACGAGCTTGATGGCCAGAGCCCACTTCTTGTCGCGTGAGAGAGCGGCCGCATATCCCTCGCCGATGGGAACGGCGGCCGAGCCGTCGGTGTCACGCACATAAACGGTGTAATTGCTGGTCGAAGAGCCCTCCTCCTCGAAGAGGATCATCTTGCCGTCGTTGCTGATGTCACGAAGGTAGCTGAAGTCGAGCCAGGAAAGGTCACGAAGCGACTCGCCTTTATTGCTGGAGACGACGATGCCGCGGCGAGCGATGCCCTGCCCCACCAGGAGTTGACCTTTAGAGGAGATATCGCGCAGGTGAATACGACCCGGCATGGCCAGCGGGCTCGCGGGTCTTGCCGGAAAGCGATAAGGCGTGTACCACGCCGGATTCCAGAGGAGAGCTGCTCCAGACTTCGTCGCCGCCGACGACTCCAGGCGAGACCCTGAGAGCTTTCGTATAACGGACTGGCAGCGACCTTCTCGCCGGTGGTACGGATGATCGTGACGGTGCCGCGATCGTCGCTGGGATTGGTGTGAGCTGATGAAGGCGATGTACTTGCCGTTGGGCGAGAAGCGAACATCGTCAATCAGCCTGTCGCGATAGAGCACCTTGCCAATGGGGTATTCGAGTTGGCACATGAGGTCGGCGGGGACGTAACCGCACGATGGCAAGGGCTGAGCCATCGGGAGTGAAGTCGGCGGCCTGGATGTTTTCGATCTCAGGCTTGGGAGCGCTGGTTCCGGTGGTGCGGGCCAGATTGCCGGGAGCGAGAAGCGTGGTGCGAACCTGGGGAGAGAGCGCGACGGCGAGTTCACCCTTGCTGGAGACCGCGAGCAGGCGAGCGTCTTTGATGCCCATGGGATGGCCACCGACGCCGTCGGCAGGGACGGTGTAGAGCTCGGGTTCGGCGGCTTCCCAGGCGGCGGTGTAGATGACGTTCTGTCCGTCAGGGGTGAAGCGGGCAGTGCCGGGCGTGCCGCGGCGATAGGTGACCTGATGAAACTGCGCACCGGTCGCGGGATGCCGGGCCGAGGAAAGGAGCCATCCGGCCAGACCGGCGAGGAGGACGAGAGCGGCGGCGGCGGCGAACAGCGACGTGCGAGTTTTGCGCTCTTTGACCTTGGCAGCGGAGAGGCCGCCGGAGGCGGTCATGCGTGGTGATGGACTCGAGGTCGAAGGCCATGTCGCGCGCGGACTGGAAGCGCTGCTCGGGAGCCTTCTCGAGGCAGTGATGCACGATGCGATCGAGCGCCGGAGGCAGCGGCGCGGCCGTCGGGCGGATTCTCGGGCGGATCGTCGTGCAGGATGGCGGTCATGGTCTCGGCGGTGGTGTCGCGATGGAAGGCGCGCACGCCGGTGAGCATTTCGTAGAGCACGGCGCCGAAGCTGAAGATGTCGGTGCGGCAATCGACGGCCGCGCCGCGAACCTGCTCGGGCGACATGTATCCGGCGGTGCCAACGACGGTGCCGACTCCGGTGAGCGGCGCACCGGAGGTCATGGTGCCGACGTGGGTGGCGTCACTGTCGCTGGCAACGGTCTTGGCGAGACCGAAGTCGAGGATCTTTACGCGGCCTTCGCGGGTGATGAAGATGTTGTCGGGCTTGAGGTCGCGATGCGCGATGTCTTTGCCGTGGGCGGCGGCGAGGCCGTGCGCGGTCTGGATGGCGTAGTCGATGGCCTTGCGATGTGAGAGCGGGCCGCGAGCGAGAATGGCGCGCAGGGTTTCGCCTTCGAGAAGTTCGCAGACCATGTAGGGCGTGCCGTCGTGCTGGCCGAGATCGTGAACGCCGAGGATGTTGGGATGATTGAGCGCGGCGACGGCGCGGGCTTCCTGCTCGAAGCGGCGCAGGCGGTCGGGGTCGGCGGCGAAGGAAGCAGGGAGAATCTTGACGGCGACATCGCGTCCGAGACGCTGGTCGCGGGCGCGGTAGACTTCGCCCATTCCGCCAGCGCCGATGAGCGCTATGAGTTCGTAAGGACCAAGTTTGGTGCCGGGAGCGAGGGACATGAGGGTGTGGTGAATTATAGCGTGAAGGCCGGTTTGGAGTTTCGAGTTTCAAGTTTCGAGTTTCGAGAAAAGGCAAGAACAAGATTCACCACGGAGACGCGGAGGGCACGGAGAAGATGTAGGCAAAGAGCAGAAGCAACCGCGGATTGCCTGGATAACGAATGCGGAGCGGTACGAAAAGACCCACTCAAGGCCGCTAACGCGTCCTTGAATGGGGGCACCCGACCGGTATCGCGCGCAAATGCTGTGTTAAAATCGTGAGTTACGACATCCGATTACGACCAGCATGCAATTTTCCAAAGAATATGTGGGCTATCTGGCCCGCGAAATAACCAAAAAGCTGATTGACGGCGAGTTCATCGAGACCTCCAACCCGGAGGAGGTGCGCGAGCGGGTGCATGCCGCGCTGATCGATGAGCTGACGCTGGAAGACCGCATTAATGATGACGTGCGCACCATCCTCGAGACCTACTCGGAGGAGATGCGGCAGAGCGGCGCCAATTACCAGGAGATGTTCAAGAAGATCAAGAACGAACTGGTACGGAAATATAAGGCGGTGCTATGAGAATCAGCCGCGAAAAGATCAACAAACTGGCGCACGCGGTGGCCGACACGCTGGCTAGCCTGGAGAGCGTGGATTTCGTGGAAGACCGCAACACTATCCGATTGGAAGCGCGGCGGGTGCTGGAGCATCTGATGGTGGAAGAGGCCAAAATCGACGCTGCCGCCCGGCAGAAGATCGAGAGCCAGAGAAGGACCATTCTGGAAGGCTCGCAGGAGTGGGACATCCTGTACCGGAAATACTACAACGAAGAAGTGAAGAAGCTGGGGATCTAAGGTCGCGGTTCGCGGTCAGAAGTTCGCAGTGGATAGTTCGTGCTGAGCACGCTCGCCGGCCGGGAATTCGGCCCGGTGGGGAGATGGGTTGCGCGCTGTGGGAACGGAATGCCTGCTGCACCGCAAAGTACTCGCCACCATACCGGGGCTGTAAGGGCCGGGAGGCTGCTCCCGACCCGAGACATCTCAATGAGGCGTGCAGCGTGGAGGTTGACGCAGTCACGTTCACATGCGTTACTGCACATCCACCTTCGCTTGTGCGATGTGACCATTGCCGTCCGAGGCAATAATGTAAGCAGTGCCCGGTGTCGTGCCCACGGTAAACGTGGTCTGGGGTCCAGTTGTGTTGTCAATGCTCCCGACATTGGAATTGCTGAGCACCAGGATCCACGTGATATTGCAGGGTGTGAAGTTGCAAAACGCGTCAAAAGTCTTCTGCGTCGTTGGCCCAGCAATATTGAGCGTGGCGGTTGCCGGTAGCAATGCGATATGCAACGTTGCGAACGCAGTCAAACTCAGGGCAAGAACAGCGGTCGCAACTCCGATTCCGAGCAGTACCCTTTTTCGATTCATTTGGTTTGTCTCCTTTTCTCGAAGAAAGTCTTAGGGATCTCCAAAACGGGCCGGACAACCCTGCGTCTCCGAAGGAGAAACGTCTTGAGGACGACTGAAACCCAGCGTTCGCTACCGATGGCCAGTGCCGAGCTTCAACCTTGGACGACGAAGTAGTTGTTAACAAAAACGGGAACTGGGGGCGAGTATGCGCCGGGCAAAATGCGGTGTCAATTGCGCATAAGTGCTTTTTTTAGAGCTATTTGCAGGCACTTTACTGTAGTAATCTAACTGCCATAAGCGGCTGCGGTGAGCAACCACCTAGAGGCTATCCAGGACGGTGCCGCGCAAACTGGCGTGAACCAGACTTCCGGAAGTCGCGGCAGGATGTCGTGGCATGACCGCCAGGATTATTTCGCGGTGGCGTTGGTCGGCGCCGAGGCCGCCGGGTAGTCCGGCGTCCAATAAGGCTGACCGGCGGGGATAAGTTCGACGGGCAAGTTGGGGAAGATCGCACGAAGATCCTGGGCACAGGTTTTCATGCCGGGCTCTTCGGAGACTTCGTGGCCAAGCAGGATGAGCGCCTTGTGCCGGCCTTGCGCGGTGGCGTCGCGGACGTATTCGACGGTTTCCCACTCGGGCACTTCGCCCACCAGCAGGACTTCGACTTCATCGGAACGCAGCGCGAGGATTTGCTTCTGAGTGCCGACGGCACCTGGGCGAAGGGCGACGTGCGTAATGGGAAGAGCGGGATTTCCGACGACGCGCAGCGTGTGGGTGTTCAACTTTGTCGCCAGTTCGCGCGCCAACTGGAGAAGCGTGGTGCGAGGAATGGTGAGTTGAAATGGGCTGCCGGTGTCCATGTAGCTCTTCCATCCGAGGGCTTCGACCAGGCCCATGGCGATGGGGTCGGGCGTGATGGAGTGCATCTGGTCGTGAAAGCGAAAGACGACCATGTGGTGCTGCTGAATGAAAGCGAGCTTCTCGAGATAGACCGGGTCTTCGACGAAGAAAGCGGTGTCGTCAAGATGGCTGTAGAACGTGGGCTCGTGGGTGATGATGAGATTGAGGCCGCGCCGGCTGGCATGGCGCAAGACGTCCATGGTGTCGAGGAAGGTGACGGCGATCCCGGTGACGGGCGTGGAAGGATCGCCGGCCTTGATGGTGTCGACCGTATTCGGCGGCGCGGGAGCAGCATAGTGTTTCTGGAGACGCAGGATGACATCGGCGGCGGTGAAGGTTTGAGCGGACGAGGTGAGCGGAAAAAGACCGGCGACGATAAGGGCGACGCAGGCTTGGCGGGTGAGGTTCATGCGAGTTCCCTTCTGTTTGGAACGCGACACCATTCTAGTTTCGAGTTTCAAGTTTCGAGTTTCAAAAACACGAGCAACCGCGGAGATACACGGATCGAAATGGCGGAGCACGTCCCGCATCCTCGCCCCCACAATTGCCAACTACGGGCAATTGCGGGCCACCCACGAAATACCCCACTCAAGGCCGCTGCGCGTCCTTGAATGGGGCACCCTTTGATTCGCAGCGACGAATTACAGCCGGACGATCTTTTCGGACTCGATGCCGCGCAGGGCGTTGCGCGTGTCAACGATCAGCTTGGCCGCGTCGAGCAATCCCTTGTAATCGAAGTTCGTGTGATCGGTGATGATGACGCAGCAATCGGCCTGCTTCGCGGAGGCGAGCGCGTCCTGCGAGGCGAGCTCGAAGTCCGTCGAACTTCAGCTTGGGCACGTAGGGATCGCTGTAGGTGACCTCGGCGCCGAGCTTCTTCAGCAGCAGGATCACGTCGAGCGCCGGCGACTCGCGCATGTCGTCGATGTTGCGCTTGTAGGCGACGCCGACGACGTGAACGTGCGAGCCCTTCACGGCCTTGCCGTGGTTGTTGAGGGCGTTCTGCACCTTGTCGACGACGAAGTGCGGCATGTTGCCGTTGATGTAGCCGGCGAGCTCGATGAAGCGCGCCTCGATGCCCGACTGCTTGGTCTTCCACGACAGATAGAACGGGTCGATGGGAATGCAGTGGCCGCCGAGCCCGGGGCCGGGATAGAACGGCATGAAGCCGAACGGCTTGGTGGCGGCGGCGTCGATGACCTCCCAGACGTTGATGCCCATGCCGTCGCACATGATGGCCATTTCGTTGACCAGGCCGATGTTGATCATGCGGAAGGTGTTCTCCAGCAGCTTCACCATTTCGGCGACGCGGGTGTTGGCTGACGGGCACGACGTGCTGGAGCGCCTGCGAGAAGAACAGCTTGCCCATCTCGGTGCAGGCCGGGGTGATGCCGCCGACGACCTTGGGCGTGTTCAGCGTCTGGTACACCGGGTTGCCGGGATCGACGCGCTCGGGCGAGAAGCAGAGGAAGAAGTCTTCGCCGACCTTGAGGCCGTGCTTCTCGAACGTGGGCAGCAGCAGTTCGTCGGTGGTGCCGGGATAGGTGGTCGATTCGAGGATGACCAGCAGGCCGGGATGGAAGAACTTGGCGATCTCGTCGGAGGCCGACACGATGTAGCTCATGTCGGGGTCCTTGGTCTTGCGCAGCGGCGTGGGGACGCAGATGTTGATGGTGTCGAGCTCGCCGACGATGGAGAAGTCGGTGGTGGCGTCGAAGCGTCCCGGCTTTCACGAGTTCGCGCGACTTCGCTGCTGGGGACGTCCTGCACGTAGGACTCGCCCCGCATGAGGCGGTCGACGCGCGACTGCTGCAGGTCGATGCCGGTGACGTGGAAGCCGGCCTTGGCGAACTCGACGGCCAAGGGCAGGCCGACGTAGCCGAGGCCCACGATGCCCACGCGGGCGGTTTTGGATTCGATCTTCTCTTTGAGTGCCTGAAACGTGCTCACGGGTGTCTCCACTGCCGGCATAATGGCGTCTCCAATAAATGCGGAAACCGCTGGTCATCGACCTGCGGTTACCAACCTTTAATTCTATACATTTGCGCGCAGGTTGGGTAAGCGAGCCGGCCTGAGCTCACCGCGAGCTTCCCAAGTCGGGAGCGTGCCAAGTACGGACACCGAATGTCGAAGCGGCGGTGCTGCTCAGAAATTGAGCCGCAGGCGCGCGTGCAGCTTGGCGGCAGCGTGGTGCGGCGGCGCACGACGATGACCCAGGCTGGCTCTCTTCGTGCCGAAGCAGCGGGAGCGCCAGGCTGGTTCGACGACGCCACCTTCGGCTGAAATTCGGCAAGGTCGCCGATCGCCCATGGCCGGGTGAGATTTCGCGTGGCTCAATGCGCAAAGTGCCAGAACTGCTCGATGTCGTGCTCGCCGCCAGGCCCGGTGATTTCGTCGGTGATTGAGAACTCGTTGGCGGCGAACTCGACGGCGCGGGTGTGGGTGAATCTCTCGATAGCTGCAACTGGCAGCGACGGCTGGTGACCTGTAGTCGCCAGTGAAGTCGACGAGTTTTACTTCGGGCTTCTGTCGCCCAGCGAAAGGGGCCTGCGGCAACGCCCTGATCGTGGCCGTCGATGCGAATCGGTGTTGTGGGCGGCGGAGCCTCGAAAGCGCGGACGCCATTCCGGGTCCATGTAGCTGAAGGTTCCGGAGTCGATCAGCACTTCCTGGTCGCCGACGGTAACGACGAGCGACAGCGTGTCGGAGTGGCTGTGTCCGGCGCCGCCGGGGCCGAAGGGTCCGGCATCGAAGAGGGCGACGACGGGGCCGCTGCGCATGACGACGATGCCGGTGTCCTGGAAGACGCGCGAGGACTTGCGCCTGCGACTTCGGCGGGCGAGCATGGCGCAGCGTTCGGGACCAAGCCACCACAGCGCAATTTCGGCGAGGTCTTCCCGGTTGTAGTCGAAGTAAGCGCTTCCTGCCCAACAACGATGCGACGGCCAGCGTGGCGCGGGCAAAGCGCGGGCGCGGGCCGTAGGGATGGAAGAAGCGTCCGCCGTCGTCGTCGCCGAGGAAGGGAAGGCCGCCGCCTTCGCTGACGATGCGAAGCGAGGAACTCGGCCATGCGGGCCAGACTTGTCGCGATAGTCGGCGGGACGTCTTCCAGCACCGCGTGAAACGCGAACATGTCGAGCGCGTACACGTGGTAGTACGTGGATTGCTCGAAGTAGCTGCCGTCGTTCTTCACGCACTTTTGCATGTGCTCGCGAACGATTTCGCGGCCGAGTGATCGCCAGCGCTTCGGCGCGGGGAAATTGCGGAAACAGGCGCCCGAGGGCGTGCAGGGCGACGGCTTCGCCCAGCAGGTGCGTGTTGGGCGAGAAGTAGATCGAAAGGTTGTATTCGAGATGCAGGCCGTGACGGTAGAGCTCGGCGAGAAAGCGCCGGCGAAACTCTGCAGTCATGCGCGCGCCGACAAGGTGGAAGATCCAGATCCACGACAGGGCGCGAAAGGCGACTTCGAGGGCGCTGGTCCAGTTGATGCCGCGCTGGAAGGGATTCTCGGCCCACCAGTGTTCGAGCTGGCGGAAGATGTACTCGCTATACGCGTTGTCGCCCGGTGAGCACGGCGGCCTGGGCCAGCAGGACGAGGTGCTGGTGACGGTTGATTTCCCAGATGAACTTGTGATCGCCGGCAGTAGCGAGGTCGAGATACGGAATGCGGCGGAAGTAGTTCGCCGGGGTTTCGATGCCGCGGTGCGGGTCGCGACGCCAGGCGATGGTTTGACCGTAGTCGATGACGCGGTCGAAGATGGGAATGCGGCCCCGCAGGATTCCGTCGGCGATGCCGACGAGTTCGCGCGCGTAGTCGGTATCGCGAAGTGCGTCGGCGACACTGTCCGGACTGGGCAGGATGGCGAGCGGCGTTTCAGCCTGCAGATGGAGGTTGGGCGAAGACGGAGCCAGCAGGGCATTGGCGTCTTCCTGGCGGAGACGAAAGTGGATTTCGCGGGCCGAGCGCATGGACGGGTTCCATCATAGATGAGTCGGCAATTTCCATGAGCGGGAGGGACGAGGTTGTTCGACTCTGAAGCGGCCGGTCAGGGCAAGCTCGATTGGGACGAGACGATGGGAGAATGTTGGTCCGACGCTGTGCCAGGAGCAGGGATAAGCATGGACACGCAGACGGGCCGGGCGGGCCGGTCAGAGTGTAACCGCAACGCCGGCGGGCGCAAACGGTTCGGAAGCGGCGACATTGATGACCGGCACGGGTGAGTTCGCCAGGACCTTCTCGACTCCGCGTTGGGTTCCTGCGTCACCACGATGACCTCGGCCCAGCCCAGCACAGCCTCAAGGCTCTTCTCCATGGAGCGTCCAATATGCGGCAGGGCGTTGAGCAAAAACGCCTGGTTGCTACCGTAGATGGCGTCGAGCTGAATGTAGGGGTCGAAGATTTTCACATCGCACCCCTTGCCGATGATGCGCTCGATCAGGGCCACGCCGGGGCTCTCACGCAAATCGTCGGTATTGGGCTTGAAGCTGAGGCCATAGACGCCGATTTTGCGGGCCCGGGTTTCCATCACGCGATGGAAAGCGCGCGCGATGTGGGCCTCGTTGCTGGGAAGCACAGAGTTGAGCAACGGCAGGTCGAGATCAAGCTGGCGAGCGCGATAGGTCAGGCCGCGCAGGTCCTTGGGCAGGCACGATCCCCCGAAGGCGAAGCCGGGCTTCATGTAGACCTTGGAAATGTTGAGCTTGGTGTCTTTGCAGACGGTATCCATCACCTCGGCGCCGTCAAGCCCCAAGGAAGCGGAAAGCGTGCCAATCTCGTTGGCGAAGGCAATCTTGAGCGCGTGGAAGGTGTTGCAGGTGTACTTGATGAGTTCGGCGGTCCGCAGGGCCACGACCGATGTGGCCACCGGCAGCCCGGCGTACAGCGCGGCCACGTGCTCGGCCGCCTGCGCGGTCGTGGCTGCCAACGACGACCAGGGAAGGCTCCATGAAATCCTTGACTGCAGACCCTTCGCGGAGGAACTCGGGATTGGCGACGATCCCCGCTTTGCGTTTGATTGCGGGGGCAACCACCTCGTCGCAGGTTCCGGGAAAGACGGTGCTGCGGACCACGACGGTAAGGGGCTTGGAGCGGCCGTCGAGCTGAGCGGCGATGTCTTGCGAGACCTTGCGCAGATAGTCGAGGTTCAAGTTGCCGTTGGGGGCCGAGGGCGTGCCCACGCAGAGGAAGGCATAATCGGCGTCGCGCAGGGCCTCCGCGGTGGATCGGTGGCGCTGAGCAAACCGGAGGCGACGTGCTTCTTGATCAGCGGCTCAAGGCCCGGCTCGTAGAAAGGGGACTGGCCGTCACGGATGGCGCGGACCTTGCGGGCGTCGACATCGACGCCGATGACGCGGAAATCGAGGTCGGCAAAACAGGCGGCGGTGACGCAACCGACGTAGCCGAGTCCGAAGACGGAGATAACGGGTTGTTGAGGCATGAAGAGTCCATCCTTATGAATCTGTCAGTAACCATCTTACGATGACCGAACGCAGCCACCCAAGGGCGGAACCTTGCGGAGGCGCGCAAGTTTGCGGTTTCGGGACGGTGCAGGAAGAGGAATTAAAGGACGGAGGCGAGTGTGACTAGCCACCCGCCGCAACCGGGCGGTGTCCGCACGGGAGTTTCGAGTTCGAGCTGGTTGCAACCACACGTCAGGGAACCGCGATGAGCTTCTCAAACTCATCGGTGATCTTGTCCCATCCAAAGCGCGAAGTAACGAGCTCAAGCGCAGAGGCGGAAACTGACTCGCGCTGTGCGGGATCGAGAAGCAACGCAAGACACTCGTCGGCGAAAGCTTGGGGCGTGTCGGCGAGACGGATGTTGGTGGGGTGCCCGACCTGCAGGCCTTCGGCACCAATGGTGGTAGAGACGGTCGCAGTGCCGCCGGCCATGGCTTCGTAGATTTTGAGGCGCGTACCACCACCGATGCGCAGCGGCACGATGGAAACAGCTGCTCCCCAGAGATACGGCCGCACATCGGGAACGGTGCCAGTGACTTGGATGTGAGAGTCGTTCGTTGCGAGCGCGCGGATGCCGGGCGAGGGAGCGCGGCCAACGATGGAAAGGGAGCAATCCGGTTTACGTCGCCGGATAAGCGGCAGGACTTCGCGAACGAAATAGTGAATGCCGTCAGAGTTGGGCAGCCAATCCATGGAACCGACGAAAACCAAGTCGGCCGATTGCGCCGCGGTGGCAGGCCGGCGGAAATAGTCGAGGTCCACGCCAGTGGGTATGCTGACGGCGTTGACGCCGAACATCTGCTGCATGAGGGCGGCGTCCTGCGCCGAGACCGCGATGACGCGCGCCGCGGCTTGGCACATGCGCTGCTCGCAGCGAAACATGCGGTCGGCCTGCGACTGGAAGTACGACTTGCGTATGGGATCGGGCGCCTGCTCGACATGCCGCCGCCAAATCATGGTCTCAACATTGTGCTGGAACAGCGCCACTCTGCTCATGTCAGGGAAATTGGGGGCGGGGGTGAGAAAGTCGCAGACGAGGCAGTCGAACCTGACGACGCTGGTGAGTTGCGCAATTTGATCGCGCAATGCCGCAGAGCAATAGCGCGTAATGGACAGCGGCAACGGCGAAAAGAGATTGGCGATGAGTTGCGCGGCAAACTGGAACGACCGGCGCGGAGGCACATCAAGCTTCAGCGGATAGGCGTGCGAGCAGTACTCGTGAGCACGCTGAATGCCCTCCGGCTGGGCCGGGTTGTCGTAGGCCACGTAATGCACTTCGTGGCGGGCGTGCAGTCGCTTGAGCATCTCGAGCGAGCGGATTTGACCGCCACGCGTGGTGGGGTGCAGAAAGTCGGTCTTGACCCAGAGGATTCTCATGTCGCGGATCAGGCGACCGGAACGCCGTGGACGGCGGCAACAAGCCTTCCCAAAACTGTTCGCGTCGGCCGGTGAGGTACATGTCTCCCCAGAGCTGCAGGTTTAGCAGCCGCCAGATGCGGTCGGTGGCGTCGTGCACGCCGCGCACGTGCTTGTCGAGCAGGTCGTCGACATAGGCCGGATTGGTGTACGCCGCGAGGATGCCGTCGGGGTCCCGCAGGTAATCGCGAAGCGTGGCCGACTCGGGGCGCAGCAGCCATTCCGTGATGGGCGTGGGGAATCCCATTTTCTTGCGATAGATGATGTCGTAAGGGATCAGGTCCTCGACCGACTTCTTGAAGATGTACTTGCCTTGCTTGCCGCGCAGCTTCATGTGGGGGGGGACCGAAGCCGCGAACTCAACGAACTTGTGGTCGAGGAAGGGCACGCGGCTCTCGATCGACGTGGCCATGCTCATCTGGTCCTGCTTCATCAGCAATTCGACAAGGTAGGTTTTCTGGTCGGCAAAGAGCAGACGCGGCAGGGTGGGGGATTGCGGAGACCGAGTTCCAACGGTCGAGAAACGTGGCGTAGGGATTCAGCGTGAACTCGCGGGTCAACAGTTTGTGTTGCTCGTCAAGGCCGAAGGCGCAATAAAAATTGTTGAGGTAAAGCGACTCGATATCAGCACCGCGTCCCAGCACAGTATGGCCGAGCTTGCGGCGCAAATTAGCGGACAGCCAAGGAGAGTCATTCACGCCATTCTGGATGGCCTTTCGCAAACCCTTGGGAAGCATCCGATAGGCGCGCATCCATTGCGAGTTGAGCTGGTAGAAACGGTAGCGGCCGTATCCGGCGAAGAGCTCGTCGCTGCCCTCTCCGGTAAGAACCACCTTGACTTCCTGCCGAGGCGAGCTTGGAGACGAAGTAGAGCGAGACGCTGGAGGGCCAGGTGATGGGCTCGTCTTCGTGCCACACCAGGCGCGGCAAGGCGTTGAAGAATTCCTGCATCGACACACGAACTTCGTGGTGATCGGTGCCGATGCGGTCGGCTACCTGGCGGGCCTCGGAGAGTTCGCTGAAACGTGCCTCGCCGTAGCCCACGGAAAAGGTCTTCACCGGCCCGTTCGCCTGGCGCTTGATGATGGCGGCGATGGCGCTGGAATCGACACCACCGCTAAGGAACATGCCCAGAGGCACGTCGGACATCAGGCGCATGCCAACAACCTGCTCCAGGCGTGAACGGCATTCGGCGATCCACTCGTTATCGGGGCGCTCGTCGAAGGGGGTGGGGCAGGGCGCTTCCCAGTACCGCTTGATTTCCATTGAGGCCAGGCCCGCAGGTTACAGTCAGGGTGTGCCCGGGGGGAGAGCGTCGGATACCAGTGAATAGGGTCTGGTCAGCGCTGGTGTAACCAAAAGCGAGATACTCGGGCAGCACTACATCGTTGAAACGCGGGCTGATGTCGGGATGCTCGAGCAGGGCCTTGATCTCGGAGGCGAAAGCGAAGAGGCGTCCGTCCCAGAAGTAGTAAAAGGGCTTGATGCCAAGGCGGTCGCGGACGCAGAAGAGCTGGCGGCGCTTCGGCCCAGATGGCGTAGGAGAACATGCCGCGGTAGCGGGTGACAGACTCATCTCCCCACTGCTCGTAGGCGTGGACGATGGTTTCGGTGTCGCAGTGGCTCTTGTAGCGGTGGCCGGCGGCTTCCAGCTCGGGGCGAATATCGGCGTGGTTGAAGATTTCGCCGTTGTAGGTAATCCAGACCGAGTCATCCTCGTTGGACATGGGCTGTCCACCGGTGGCGAGATCGATAATGCTGAGGCGGCGATGGCCGAGGGCAACTTCCCCGCGGACGTAGCAGCCGGAACCGTCGGGGCCGCGGTGGGCGATGATGTCGGTCATCCGGCGGACAATGCGTCCGTCGGCTGGGGAACGGTCGGTGTTCACGAATCCGGCAATGCCGCACATGAGACTAGTACTGCCGGGGCGCGACGGGCTCGAGGCCGACGTGCAAATAGCGAAAAAGGGTTGCGTTCGAAAAACCCAGGATGTCGGGTCGAATCATCAGAACAGTTTACCATCACGCCGTGGAGGCAGAAGGGACACAGGCCAGCCGTTAGCGTGAGCCGCGGAGAAGATGTTGCGGCGTCGAAAGAACTGCACGAAGCACAACGACAGTGTTAACTAAGTTGTCATAGGAACAGAGGTGATGCTAACATCGGTTGGAAAAGTTGCCATTCTGCGGTCGAGCTGGCGGTACGGGCCCAAAATTAATGATTGCTTCTTTCTTCGGGTTGATGGGATGACGGATGTCGTGCGTCTAATGGTCCTCTGCAAGAATGCCTCCTCCACTCTCAATCTGGAGCGATGGCTGACACCCACAAGGAAATTAAGGGCAGATAAGGATCGCCGCAGGGTGATGTTTCAAAGTTCACGGCGCGCCTACGACGGAGTCGCGCAGGCCGGTGGAAGCTGAATCCGGGATGACACCAAGAATTGAAGGCATGAGACCCGCAGCGGATTACGGGCTCGGAGTGCCCAGCACGGACGATCACGGGGTGTCGGCCGAGGTGACCGCACGGGCGGGTTGCACGAGGAACCGCGGAGCCGGTGCGTGTTGCAAGTTATTGCCTAGAGGGGTCAATTAGATCCCGAGATTGCTGTCGCCGGTGCAGCGCGAGCCCCACTACGCCCAAGCAGCGAGAAACGAAACGGGGAGCCTTCAAGATGAGCGATGAGAAAGGAACGTGGTGACGGCGTGGGCATAGGTAGCGCTATCGGGCTCTCCAGTTTGTATGTCCTAGGTGCGAGACAACGAACCCGCGTCTTCAACACGGAGGAAGAATGGAACCTCTACGAGTCGGCGCTGCTGTATCGCGTGGACTTGGACACGGCACGGTTGGAAGTTTGCCTGGAGTACAAGACACCACCGGAGGCACGGGCCAACGAGAACTCCTCCGTTGCCTTCAAGAGCTCGACCATCCTAGGAGACAAGTTGTTTACGTGTACTTCGACTGAAGTGCTGATCCTGAAACTACCGGAAATGGATCGCATCGGATATGTTTCCCTGCCGTCTTTCAATGACCTGCATCACGTACATCCCAGCCATGATGGCAATCTATTGGTAGTCAGCACCGGTCTGGACATGGTCATCAAATGCACTCCAGAAGGAGAGACGCTACAGGAGTGGTGCGCGCTGGAGGAAGAACCGTGGTCGCGGTTTTCGAAAGAGATCGATTATCGCAAAGTGGAGACTACGAAGCCCCACGCGTCGCACCCCAACTTCGTATTTGAACTAAACGGCCAGGTTTGGGTCACGCGGTTTCGACAAAAAGACGCAATCTGCCTGGACGACGCGCACAAAGCGGATTGACATTGCCGTACAATTTCCACACGACGGACTTCTATTCGACGGAGAGATTTACTTCACCACGGTGGATGGAAGGATCGTGATAGCAGATCCTCAGACGCTGGAAATCAATAGAGTGATCGACCTGAGGGCGTTCGGGGACAAGAACCTACTGGGATGGTGCCGCGGTCTGCTCCCGGTGGACAGCAGAAGAATCTGGGTGGGCTATACCCGAACGCGCAGCAGATTTCGTAGAAAACATACTTTGGGCAAAGTCGCTCTTGAGCGACGGGGCGGCCGAATTACCGACACGAATCGTTTTGTACGATGTGGTGGAAAAGCGGATTCTGCGTGAGATTAATTTGGAACCACACGGCATAGCAATACGTAATATGTTTTTTTTTTTTTTTGTTGCTGCTGCTACTGGTTAAGTTGGTGTTCCTGGGATCCATCGCCGCCGTCGTCGCAAGATGAATTGGTAGTTGAAGGCCGGACGATCGCGATGGCGCGGATGTTTTGGCGCTGGCCGGCACACGGCTGAGACCGTAGGACTAGCGGTACAGCGGATGTGTAAATAGTGCGAGTGGAATTGCAGGGGGCGCGGCTGGGGGAGGAACGCCGAGACAGACAGGCGGTGGTGCAGTGCGTGTGCGCGGCTCCATCGGCCAAGAGGGACATAATCATCGGTGGGTGAGCTCTTTCGATGAGTGATTTGCAAATTAGCGAACCGGCGACGCTCGTGTCGTCCGAGTTGGCGCACGGCCGGAACCTGCGCGGCACCGGCGGCTTTACATACTTGCCTGGTGGTCAGTGGGTCCGTGCAGCGATCACATTTGTGGGTTCGCGCAGCACAAGAAGAGCATTGGGCGACCATTGTGTGTCGAACCGCCGAAGACGCCGCTCGGCAAGCGGTGCGACATCGGCTTTCAGCTCTGCTCGTTGATCTGCAGTCGGCGCCGGCGGGTCAGGAGCGGGCGTTCCGCCAGTTGGTGGAGCAACTCACCGCGCGGGATGGACCATTGGTGGCAGTTTGTGGCATCAAATGCATTCGCTGGGCGAGGTTTGGCTGCGCCAGCTGGGAGTCTGGATGTATTCGCCCGGCATCGACAGTCAGAGCGATATTGCGCTGTTGTGCTGTGAGGTGCGAGGCATCGTCGAGAAGCTTGGCGGCAGAGCTGTGCAGCGCGTGACTTAACGCCGCCCACAGATAGACAAAACAGACAGGTGGGAAGACGGAGTCAGGAGAAGGGGAGTCCATATACGAGGACCAGCACGCTGAGTGCGGTCTGGATTAAGGAGCGGCGGCTGGGTCGCCGAAAACCGCTGCTTGAATTGCTTTAAGACAATTCTGGCGGCCAAGTGAAAGGTCACACGATGAGTCCTTCGCGTTCTCACCGAATCAGAAGAGCTTGGAATTGAAGATGGCGATACCCGATCCAGCCGATCGCGGTGGTATGGGCGCCGCGAAACAGGCGAAGCAACGATCCAGCTGCGCGCGCCCGGACGAACGACAGTTGCAGCGGCAAAAAATGGTCTCCCACGGTGCGGCCAGACAAACGCCTGTCGTGGTAGAGAAGTTGCCTTCGAATGAAGAGCACGCACGGGTGTTGCCGAGGACGAAACTGCAGGAAAAAGGTGGAGCATCGAGACGGCGCATTTTGATACGGGGTTGGGTGCTTCACGTCGTCTCGCCGTGCCGCTCCAAATGCAGGTGCGGTGGGCTTAACAATTAGAGGTACAACAGCGATGCTGCATGACATCAGTAAGAGACTAACGCAGGCACTTATTGGCGCTGGCTCT
>CAVVTL010000040.1:0-67553 GCA_963751155.1 uncultured Acidobacteriaceae bacterium
CAGGCGCAGCACGACCAGCCAGACGGCTACCGGCCACCAGCGCCGGACCAGCATCCGGAGAGACGGCTTTAGCGTTCTTCGCCGCGATCTATTCGACACGATAGTTGGGAGCTTCGCGCGTGATCAGCACGTCATGCACGTGGCTCTCGCGCAGTCCAGCGCCGCTGATTCGCACAAAGCGCGCATTCTGCTGCAACTCAGCTATCGTGGCGCACCCCACGTAACCCATACCACTCTTCACGCCGCCGACCAGCTGATACACAATCATGCCGACCGTGCCGCGATAAGGCACGCGGCCCTCGATGCCCTCCGGCACCAGCTTGGCGAGGCGGTTGCTGTCCGACCCTTCGTCCGACAACACTTGCACCGACTCGTCCGAATCCGTCGTCTGGAAGTAGCGTTCGCTGGAGCCCTGCGCCATGGCGGCTAGCGAGCCCATGCCGCGATACGCCTTGAACGAGCGACCCTGGTACAGGATGGTTTCGCCCGGGCTCTCTTCGGTTCCTGCCAGCAACGAGCCAATCATCACGCAATTGGCTCCTGCCGCAATCGCTTTGGTGATGTCGCCCGAATACTTGATGCCGCCATCGGCGATTACTGGGATGTTGGCATCGCGCACCGCGCGCGAGGCTTCCGCGATGGCGGTAATCTGCGGTACGCCCGCGCCGGTGACGACGCGGGTAGTGCATATCGATCCCGGTCCGATGCCGACTTTAATGGCGTCGGCGCCCGCACGTGCCATTTCTGTCGCTCCTTCGAAGGTTGCAACGTTACCCGCAATGAGATCGATCTCCGGGAACTTCGCCTTCACCTGCCGGATGGCCTCGAGCACGCGACTCGAATGGCCATGGGCGCTGTCGATGGCCAGCAGGTCGGCCTTCGCCTTCACCATCTCTGCGGCTCGCTCCAAGAAGTCCCCGGTTGCGCCAATTGCGGCCCCCACGCGCAGTCGCCCCTTGTCGTCCTTGGCGGCGTTGGGGTACTTCAGCCGCTTCTGGATGTCCTTGACCGTGATGAGGCCCTTGAGCCGGAAGTGATCATCGACCACCAGCAGTTTTTCTACCCGGTGCTGGTGCAGGATGGCTTCGGCTTCACTCAGCGTGGTACCCACAGCGACGGTGATGAGATTGTCCTTCGTCATGACTTCGCTGATCGGAATATCGGTGCGGGTCTCAAAGCGCAGGTCGCGGTTAGTGAGGATGCCGACCAGCTTGCCGTCCTTGGTGACCGGCACTCCTGAGATGCGGTAGTGCCGCATGACCTCCAAGGCGTCAGAAATCTTCTTCTCCGGCTCCATGGTGATCGGATCGACAATCATCCCGCTCTCCGAGCGCTTCACCTTGTCCACTTCGCTGGACTGCTGCTCGATGGTGAGGTTGCGGTGCATGATCCCCAGGCCGCCCTGCTGCGCCATGGCGATCGCCATGCGCGACTCGGTGACAGTGTCCATGGCGGCGCTGATCAGGGGAATCTGGAGTTGGATGTTGCGGGTCAGGCGGGTCGAGGTGTCTGCATGGGCCGGTACGACATCCGACTTGGCGGGCAACAGCAACACGTCATCGAAAGTAAGAGCTTCAGGAACGGGGAAATGAATCATGGCATTGGGTCCGGGGAAGGATAATCCCTCATTGTAGAGTCGGGCAGGGGGTTAGGCAAACTTCGGCTGAACCTTTGGGGTAGCAGCCGAGGCACCGAGCACCAAGCGGCCAAAACGCCATAGCACCCGCCTCCGGTGGGACATTGAATTTCCTCCGCATCGGGCGTATATTTAGTAAGGTATCGCTGCCTGACAGCGGTTCCGGCCACCTCCGGCTGCGTGGCGGGAATCCGAGCATACTTGGCGAAGCACACCGGTGGGCGAGAGCCCACTTTTTATTCCCACCCTTTAATCCGCTGGCTGTTGGCGAGTCGAGGCGGCATTGAGAGCCTGTGGGGCGGGTTGCGCTTGGCCGTTGACGGCCGATTGGTGGAAGCAAGTGGCGGGATTCGACACGATTCAGGAGATCGCCGAGCGGGTGGCTCAATCCAGCGGCCTGGAAGTGGTCGAGGTGGATCTTCGTGGCGGCGGCAAGGCTCGCACGTTGCGGATCTTCATCGATAAGCCGACTGGGGTAACGCACGAAGATTGCTCGACTTTCAGCCGTGAAGTAAGCACGATTTTCGATGTAGAGGACGCGGTACCGGGTGGGACTTATACCCTGGAAGTGTCCTCGCCGGGGCTGGACCGCAAACTGTCGAAGGCAGCGGAGTTTGAGCGCTTCAGCGGCAGCCTGGTGAAGCTGATGACGCTCGACCCGGTCAATGGAAACCGGCATTTTGAGGGCCGAATGACCTGGATGGGCGGCGGCCGCATAGCGCTAGCGCTGACCGGACGCAAGAAGAGCAAGAAGCACGAAGCGGTCGAAGCCGGAGCGCAAGTCGAGATCGAGTTGGCCAATGTGGAGAAGGCCAACTTGGTGCCCGAGTTTTAACGGTTGGCATCACAAAACGTGAATTCGGTTTTCCGAGCAAGGTGGCAGGTGACGAATGGCAAGTGAACTGTACAACGTGATCGACGCCCTCAGCCGTGAGAAGGGCATCAATCCCGACATCGTCGTGAGCGCGGTGGAGGATGCCATCGTCGTTGCCACTCGGAAGTACTACAAGACGCAGGAGAACCTGCGTGCCGAACTGGACAAGGAAACCGGCCACATCCGCGCCTTCGCGGTCCGCGCCATCGTGGAGACTCCCGAACTGGTAGAAGACCCGAATGCCCAGATTTCGCTCGACGACGCTCGGCGTCTCGATCCCGCGGCGGAAGTCGGCGGCGAACTGCGCACCGAAAAACCTACCGACGTCCTCGGCCGCATTGCCGCGCAACTGGCCAAGCAGGTCATCTTCCAGAAGGTCCGCGAGGCTGAGCGCGACACCGTTTACAACGAGTACATCGGTCGCGTGAACGAGATCATCAACGCCACCGTCAAGCGCATCGAAGGCCAGGACGTCATCGTCGACCTCGGCAAAGCCGAAGCTCGCATGCCGAAGAAAGAACAGTCGCGACTCGAGTCGTTCTCGGTGGGCGAGCGCGTCCGGATCATGATCGTGCGCGTGGAGAAGGCATCTAAGGGCCCGCAGGTCGTCGTGTCGCGCGCCGTACCCGAGCTGGTGACCCACTTGTTCCAGACCGAAGTACCTGAGATTTACGACAACACCGTCGTGATTCGCGCCATCGCGCGCGAAGCCGGCGAGCGCACCAAGATCGCCGTCATGTCCAAGGACAAGGACGTCGACCCAGTTGGCGCCTGCGTCGGCATGAAGGGCATGCGCGTGCAGTCCATCATCCGCGAGTTGCGCGGCGAGAAAATCGACATCATCGAGTATCACGAAGACCCGGTGACGTTTGCCGAGAAGGCTTTGCAGCCCGCCAAGGTCAGCCGCGTTACCATTCTCGAAGGCCACGACAAGCACCTGGAAGTCATCGTCGATGACACTCAGCTTTCGCTCGCCATCGGCAAGAAGGGACAAAACGTCCGGCTTGCCGCTAAGCTGCTGGGCTGGAAGATCGACATCAAGAGCGAGGAAGAGAAGCGCCAGGAAGTGGAGGCGCAGATGTCCCAGGTGATGATCCAGACCTCCACGCCTTTAGAGATCGTGCCCGACCTGGACGAGGGCATTATCGAAAAGCTGGTGGCGGCAGGTATTACCACCGTCGAGCAAGTGGCCGACATGACGCCTGAGCAGTTGGAAGAGATTCCCGGCGTCGGTCCCAAGACGGTCGAGAAGATCAGCATCGCCGTAAACAACTACTTCGTGACGCTGGACGCTCCGATAGTCGAAGTCGAGGGCGAATTGGCGGCGGAAGAAGTGGTCGCCGACGAGACTCCGGCAGGCGAAGAGGCGATCGCAGCCGAGGAAAGCGAACCCGTGGAAGAGACCGCTGCCGCCGAGGACGTTCTCGCGGTCGACGAAGGTCAGGAAGAAGAGCCCTCAGCCGATGTGCAGTCGGGCGATGCCGAGGGAATTTCGACCGAGGCAGAGGCTTCGTCTGAGTCGGTCGAAGAGTTGGTGGAAGAAGGCCAGTACTACGAAGCTGAGGTCGTGGATGGAGTCGAGAACGCTCCAGAGCCGGATGTGGCGGAGGTGACGACCCACGAGCGGCCCGAGCAGTCGAAGGCGAAAGCGTGCCGGACGAGGAATTGCCCGGCGAGCAGCGTTAGACATTTGGATTCGCGGTGCCTTACCACCCAGACGGCCGTTTTCGGTCAGCGGGAACCCGGCCCAGCCGTGAAGCGATATATGAAGGCGTGAGGATGCTATGAACGCGTAGGCGGACGGGACAATACGGAGGAATTAGGGCGGAATGCAGCAAAAGGTACGAATTAACGACCTGGCGAGAGAGCTCGAGGTCAAAAGCAAGGCGATCCTGGATTTGTTGATCAAAGTCGGGGTCACAGAGAAGAAAACGCACTCCAGCTCCATTGAAGTGGATGAGGCGGAGCGTGTCCGGAAGTATTACGCCGAGCACGGCGAGTTTGGCACCGCTCCTTCGGCCCGCTCCACTCATGCGGCGAAAGACGAGTTCAAGCCCAAGATCGACCTTTCGCACATCTCCAAACCCGGCGACGTGTCGAAGGTGATCGCGCAGAAGGCCGCCCAGCCCGCCATTCCTCCGCGTCCTTCTGCTGCACCCGTGGTGCCGCCCCGCACCAGTGTGACTCCCGCGGCTGCCGTGCCTGCGCGTCCTCCCAGCAGCGTGCCCAAGCCGCCCGCGGTCGCTGCCAGCGCTCCTGCAGCTCCCGTAGAGCCGTTAAAGCCCGCGCCGCGCTTCATCACTCCACAATCAGTGATGCGCCCGCCCGCGACGGTGACGATGCCGCCCAAGGCAGTTGTTGTGCCGGCTGTACCCCCGCCAGCGAAAGAGGAACCCGTGGCGGTCGGAGCGGCAGTGGAAGAGCAGGTTCCCATGCCGACCGCGGTCGCGCCCGTGCCTGCAGAAACTAAAGT
Source organism: uncultured Acidobacteriaceae bacterium (assembly GCA_963751155.1). Taxonomy (GTDB): domain Bacteria; phylum Acidobacteriota; class Terriglobia; order Terriglobales; family Acidobacteriaceae; genus DASRAA01. Next base: position 4,984 of record CAVVTL010000040.1, read on the forward strand.
GGAGGCCCCTGTGGCTGAGGTCGTGGCCCCGCCGCTGAGCGAGACTCCCGGCGGCGAATTTGTTCCAGCGGCCCTGGCTGCACCTGCCTCCGCGAAACACGCACCGGTTACTCCGGGCAAGCCAATTGTCCCGCAGCGCCGTTTCATTGTTCCCCAGACGGGGCCTCGTCCCGTGTATGCGGCACCGCCGCGTCCCGCAGGGGCGCCCCCTGTCGCTCCGCGCACGGGATTGCCCGAGCGCGGCAAACCCATCTTCCAGCGTCCGCGCCCGCCGTTTCCCGGACAGGGCGCGGCACAGGGCGCGCCGGGCACCAGCCGTCCGCCGATGCGGCCGGGCGAGCGCCGTGGTCCGCATCCTACGCGTTCTGGCGCGCCGGGAATGCGTCCGCCAGGATTTGGACCAGGAGCAGGTGCAGGGGCTGCGCCGCCTCCGCCCACTGGCCGTCCTATGGGCCGTCCCGCTCGGCCGGGCCAGCGCTACGTGCCTCGAGGTGTGAAGGAAGGCCCGATGAAGGGCTTCACGCCGCCGCCGCGCTTGTCGCTGTCGAGCGAGCCGCTGCCCATCACCCGCAACATCACCATTCCGGAAGGCGTCAGCGTTAAGGACCTGGCCGAGAAGCTCGAAATCCGCGCCAAGGACCTGATCGCCCGCCTGCTGGCTCGCGGCGTCTTCGCCACCGTCAACCAGACCCTTGATTCGGAGCTGGCCAGCGAGATGGCGCGCCACTTCGGCGCAACTACCGACGTCATCACCTTCGAAGAGCAGCTGTCGAAAGACACTTCCGCCGCGGAAGGCAGCGGCGAAGACGCCGGCGCCGGAGCGGTCACGCGTCCACCCGTCGTCACCATCATGGGCCACGTCGATCACGGTAAGACCAGCTTGCTCGACGCTATTCGCCTCACCAGCGTCGCCGAAGGCGAAGCCGGTGGCATCACGCAGCACATCGGCGCCTACAAGGTGGCGATCACCGACAAGAACTCGCCTGCCTTTGGCCGCGAGATCGTCTTCCTCGACACTCCTGGTCACGAAGCCTTTACCCGCATGCGTGCCCGCGGCTCGAAGGTCACCGACATCGTGGTGCTGGTGGTTGCAGCCGACGACGGCGTTATGCCCCAGACACTCGAAGCCATCGACCACGCCAAGGCGGCGAACGTTCCGCTCATCGTGGCCGTGAACAAGATCGACAAGCCTGATGCGATGCCCGAACGGGTGAAGAAGCAACTGGCCGACCGCGGCCTGATGCCCGAAGATTGGGGCGGCAGCACCGTGTTCGTGGACGTTTCTGCCAAACAGAAGACCAACCTCAACCTGCTGATGGAAATGATCTGCCTGGTCGCCGATCTGCAGGACCTCAAGGCCGTGCCGGAGCGTCCGGCCACGGGAACCGTTCTGGAAGCCAAGCTGGATCGCGGTCGCGGTCCGGTGGCGACCGTGCTGATTCAGAATGGCACACTTCGCGCGGGTGACAACTTCGTCGTGGGCAATGTCTTCGGCAAGGTCCGCGCCATGTTCAACGATCGCGGCGCGGTGCTCGAAGCCGCGCCCCCCTCAACTCCGGTAGAAGTCCTTGGGCTTGACGGATTACCGCAAGCTGGCGATCAACTGGTGGCTGTGGTGGACCGCGAAAAGGCCCGCGATATTTCCGAATATCGCGAAGGCCGTGCCCGCGAGGCCCAACTGGCCAAGAGTTCGCGCGTCTCGCTGGAAGGCCTGGCGGAGCAGATCAGGACTGCTGGACAGAAAGACCTGCCCATCATCCTCAAGGGCGACGTGGGCGGCTCAGTCGAAGTATTGACCGACCTGCTCGGCAAACTGTCGAACGAAAAGGTGAAGATCACCATCGTGCGCGCCGGCGTCGGTGCAATCACCGAGTCCGACATTCTGTTGGCCTCGGCGTCCAACGCCGTCGTTATCGGCTTCAATGTTCGCCCCGAACGCAAGGCGCAGGAACTGGCCGAGCAGGAAAAGGTGGACATCCGCCTGCACTCGATCATTTACGAGTTGCAGGACGAAATGAAGCGCGCCATGACCGGCCTGCTGGAGCCCATCATCAAGGAGACCTACCTCGGACGCGCCGAAGTGAAAGACACTTTCCGCATCCCGAAGGTGGGTACCATCGCTGGCTGTCAGGTGGTCGACGGCGTCATCAAGCGCGACTCAGACGTTCGCCTGCTGCGCGACAATGTGGTGGTGTTCAAGGGCAAGATCGGTTCGCTGCGCCGCTTCAAAGACGATGCCAAGGAAGTGACCAACGGCATGGAGTGCGGCATCGGTATCGCCAACTACGGCGACATCAAGACAGGCGACGTCATCGAGGCCTTCGTGACCGAGAAAGTGGCGGCAGAAGCCTTCGCCTAAACGAAAAGAAGTACCATTGCGGAGTCCCGGAAACTGTTCCTCGCCATGCGGGGCCCAATTTCCGGGACTTCGTGTAACCGGACGACGAAATGATCGCTTACCTCACACTGGAGATCCGCATTGAGGGCGCTCATTCACTCAAAGACAAGCGCCAGGTCGTGCGCGCGTGAAAGACGGCCTGCGCACCCGCTTCAACGTCGCCGTGGCCGAGATCGATCCCAGCGAAGCCTGGCAGCGCGCCACTCTCGGCGTTGTGAGCATCTCCTCGTCCCGCGACTACCTCGACGGACTGATGCGCAACGTCGAGCGCTTTGCGGTCCGCGTCGCCAACAACGCCGGCGGCGAAATCACCGACTCGTTCGTCGATTTCCTCAGCGAAGCCGAGTTCGGCGACCAATAACCCGCCGATAACCTAACGTGCCGTGATGGTCATCACCGCCGACTTGACACAATAGCGTATCCTCTAACGTTCACCTTTTTTGTAGGGCCGATAAGGACTGATGGAGAACCGTACACAGAAATATCTTAGGGCTCGCCGCAGTGAAGCCCTGCGCGAAGAGCTCACTACCCTGGTCGAGGGCGAACTCGAAGACCCTCGCATCGGGCTGGTGACGGTGAACGAAGTCGTGATGTCGACCGATGGCAAGGTTGCGCGCGTGTTCATCGAAGTGGCCGGTGACGACAAGGAGGTTGAGGAGAGCATGGAGGGCCTGAATGACGCTCGCGGCTTCATCCGCCACTCGCTCACCGCTAACCTCGGCCTGCGCCACGCACCCGAGCTCTTGTTCATCTTGGATCGCCGGGACCAGCACGGCAGCCGGGTGGAAGAATTGCTGCAGCGTATCGAAAAGCGAAAGAGACGCAGTTGAGTCGGGGCCAGGGGAAATGCTCGAAGAGGTACTCAGTCAGATAGGGAGAAGACAGAAGTTCATCTGCACCTCGCATGCGCGGCCTGACGGGGACGCGGTCGGCTCGGCCCTGGCTTGCGCGCAGATCCTGCGCAGCATGGGCAAGCAGGCCAACGTGGTGCTCAGTGACGGCGTGCCCGGCATTTATCGCCCGCTCCCGTTCGCCGATTCGGTGCTGCATGACCTCGAGCAGGCCCCCGGCGTTGAGGCGGCCATCATCCTGGAATGTGACGGCGTGGCGCGCACCCGACTGACCGGCCTCGAGAATCACTACCTCATCAACATCGATCACCATGACACGGCGCATCCCTTTGGCGACGTGAACTGGATTGACCCCAGCGCCTGCGCAACCGCCGAGATGATCTTCAAGCTGGCGCGCGAAGCCGGCGTGAAGATCTCGCCCGAGGTGGCCACCTGCCTCTACACCGCGGTGCTCACCGACACCGGCTCGTTCTGCTTTACCGGCACCACCGAGCGGACGTTCGCCCTGGCCCAGGAACTCGTGCGTTGCGGCGCCGATCCCGTCAAGATCGCGCACGATGTGTATTTTTCGACCCAGATCTCCAAGATGAAGCTGCTGGGAGAAGCGTTGCGCACTCTGCATCGCGACGGCAGCCTGGCTTGGATGCACGTTACCCACGAGACCATGGAACTTTGCGAATCGCAGGAAGAAGACTGCGAGGGACTGGTGAATTACGCTCTCGCCATCGGAGGCATCGAGGTCGCGCTGTTCTTCCGAGAACAAGCCGACGGACGCTTTCGCGTGAGCCTTCGCAGCAAAGGCGCCATCAACGTCGCCAAGGTCGCCGAGACTTTTGGAGGCGGCGGCCATTCCTGCGCCAGCGGATGCGCCATCGAAGGCCCACTCTCGGTGGCTACCGAGCGTATGATGGCTGAATTGCGGATTCGCGGCTTCGATCACCACGGTCATTCCGATCGCAGTCATCCTGACCGCAGTCAACCCGATAAGGTGCAATAGCCATCGCACTGACGACTTCCAAGATGAATGACGCCAAGCCGCTGGCCGAGCGTGCCCGCCGCTCCACCGACCTCGTCGCGCTCATCGCCTTTTGCGGCTTCCTGTTCTTTGCCGGATTGCAAATCATTGGTCTGGTGGGCGCCGACGAACCCCGCTACGCCCAGGTGGCCCGCGAGATGCTTGAGCGCCACGACTGGGTCACTCCCACATTGTGGGGGCAGCCCTGGCTGGAAAAGCCTCCTCTGCTGTACTGGGGCCAGATGCTCGCCTACAACGCCACCGGATCGGTGACCGGCTGGGCGGCGCGCGTGCCTTCGGCGGTGCTGGCCACGCTGATGGTCTTCTTCATTTACGTGTGGGCGCGTCGTTTTCGCCGCGGCATGCAACTTGATGCCGCGCTCATCACAGCCGCTTCGGCGATCATCATCGGCTTTGGCCGCGGCGCCAGCACCGACATGCCGCTCACTGCCATGTTTACCGTCGCCATGCTGAGCTGGTGGGGCTGGTATGAGTCGCAAAACCGTATGTGGCTGCTGGCCTTTTACGCCTTCGCCGGACTCGGCACGCTGGCCAAGGGTCCGATCGCGGCGTTCCTCGCGGGCTCATCGTCGTGGCCTTCGCGGCCCTCCGGCGCGACTGGCGGCTGGTGTTGCGCACGCTGTGGCTTCCGGGCATCGCGCTGTACCTCGCGGTGATGCTGCCGTGGTTCATCGCGGTACAGCGCGCCAATCCCGAATTCTTCCGCGTCTTCATCCTCGAACACAATCTGGCGCGCTACACCTCAGACCTGTACCGTCACAAGCAGCCCTTCTGGTACTTCGTGCCCGTCGCGCTGATTGGGCTGTTGCCCTGGACCATCTTCGCCATCACTGCGATGGTGGACGCAATCCGCGACTGGCGCTTCTCGGTCGCCGAGCCGCAGGGCCGCGAAGACCTCCGCACGTTCCTCGGGCTCTGGTTCCTGCTGCCGATTCTGTTCTTCTCGCTGTCGCAGTCAAAGTTGCCCGGATACATCCTTCCTGCCATTCCGGCCGCCGCAATTTTGCTCGCCGATTTCATCCAACGCCGCGAGCAGGAAGGCGACAAGCCCGGCCTCTGGCTCACTGCATCTCACGCCGCCCTGTGCGCAGCATTGATGGTCGCGGCCCTCATTGTCCCTTTTAAGCTCGTTCACCAGCAGGTCACCCAGCCAGCGCTCATCGTGTCGGTTGTGTTGGCCATCATCGGAATACTGACCGTGTGGTTCGCCCTGCGCACCCAGGGGTACCGCATGTTGCGCTTCGTCACGCTGGTGCCAGTGCTGATCGCCTTCGCGCTGTTGCTGCGGGGTACCGCGCCCATTGTCGATGCCCTGCAGTCGGCTCGTCCGGTGGAATTACGGTTGGCGGCCACCACCTTGGACGAGGTCCGTACGGTCGCCGTGTACGACGTTACCCGCAACCTCGAATACGGACTTGGCTTCTACCGCAACCACAAGATCGCCAGCTACGAGCGCAACGAAATCCCCAACGGCGACCACATTGTAGTTGCGGCAGAAGGCTCGAAGACCGAGTTGGAATTCCGCCTGAAAGGCCGGACTGTCACGCTCATCGGCGGCTACTCGCCGCAGAAGCTGGATTTCTATCTGGTGTCGGCAGTGCGTTCAGGGCCCTCCACTCCGCAGTGACCAGGCTTGTTCCACGAATTGCCTCTGTGACCGCCTCCGCACTAGACTGACTCAACGCGCGTCGGATACGAGCCAATCGGCAGGTATGCCACTTTTCAAGCGCATGAACCATGGCAGTCCGCGATCCAATTCGGCCGGCTACAGGTGCGGAGATCCTCGACCTCAGGCACTTCTCCTCTGCCGACCTGCGTCCCCTGCTCGACGAAGAAGTCGAGCTCTGGGGCGACACGCTGGCGTGGGACTACCGCAACTCGTCGGAAATGATCCTGCGCTACGTGGACGCCAAGATCCTGCCCGGCTACGCCGCGCTGGAGCGCGGCACCATCGTTGGGTATTCGTTCTTCGTCTACGAAGGCAGCAAGGGCGTGATCGGCGACCTGTTCGTCTCGCCACGGCGCCCGGACGCGCGCGCCATCGAAATCCGGCTGATGGAGCACGTAATCGAGACCCTGCAGCAGTCGCCCGGCGTGCATCGCGCCGAGGCACAACTGCTCGCGCACGACACTGGCGAGGTGGCTGAGCCATTCGTGACGAATGGATTTCACCGTCACCGCCGCCTGTTTCTTTGCCTCGACCTCGACTTGCAGGCGCCGCCGAGGCCCAAGCGCTCGCTCGACCAGTTGCTCATCCGCCGCTGGACCGAAGCCGACTACAACCCGGCCGCGGGCATCATTACGGCGGCCTACCGGGCGCACATCGATTCCGAGATCAACGACCAGTACCGCACCAGCGCCGGCTCGCTGCGCTTCCTGAACAACATCGTGCGCTTTCCCGGCTGTGGAGTGTTCGATCCCGAGGCTTCGTTCGTGGCCGTGCACCAGCCGACCAACTCGCTGGCGGGGCTGATTCTGTGCTCACGGGTGCGCGACGACGTCGGCCACGTGACCCAGATCTGCCTGCTGCCCGAGTATCGCGGCCAGGGCATTGGCGAGTCCCTCATGTCGGAAACCTGTCGCGCCCTGCGCAGCCGCAAGTTCAACCTGCTGACCCTGACCGTGACCGAGGCCAACCACAACGCGGTCGACCTCTACCGCAAGCTGGGATTCGAAACCCGCCGCGTCTTCGATGCGTTTGTGTGGGAAGGGTAGAAGAAGTGGCTAGTTTGGAGTAGTGGACAGCAAGATGGCTCGTTCGGGTCGAACATGGTGCACTTCACGGTTTTCATGACTTCGAAAATCCTGTAAACTAGCCACTGGACTAACTGTCTTCAGCGTTTGATCAGCCACATCACCCACGACGCCACAATCACTCCGCCAACAAACAGGGCAAAGCAATAAGCGCCGTAGCGCAGCATGTCGCGCGTGGTGTTGCGCTGGGTGATGCCGAACACCGTGGAGGCGCAGGCGGCGAAGATAACGGCGGCGGTAAAGTGCGTGAGCTCGAGGGTCATTGTTTCTTGCCGATCGCGATCTGGTGGGCGTCCACCGCGGCGATGATGTTGAGCAATCCCGCTACCACGATGTACTTGGTGCCATAGTCGGCCACGGCGCGCTGGATGTTGCCGCCACCCGCATCCATGGCGCGGGCGATGAAGTAGAGTAGTCCCGAGCCGACGTCGCCGACGAACCCCAGAATGTCGAGCAGGTCGCCGGTATTGAACCCATATACCTTGCCCTGCATGCCGAGGCCGCAGAAGAACATGATGAAGACCGCCAGCATGAGCAGCAAGCCGCGAATCCAACGCCGCTGAATGAAGTGGCCGAGGCCGGGCAGCAGCCATCCCGCCAGCGGCGCGATGATCGCCATCGACCCGCCCGTCGCTGCGTTGCCTGCCGCCGTGTTTCCCGGTGAAGCGTGTTCTGTGCGTTCGCCATCAGATGAGCACCAACTCCGTCTGGATCCGCCCGGTGACTTCAGCCTTGCCGTTGCGGATCATCATGTCGATCTCGCTGCGTACGCCGAAGTCCGGCAGGTAAATCCCTGGCTCCACCGAGAAACATGTGTTCGGCAGAATCAGCCGGTCGTCTTTGGTCTCGAGATTGTCGAGGTTCGCGCCGTTGCCGTGAATGTCTGAGGTAATGGAGTGCCCGGTGCGATGGAAGATCTGCGGGCCGTACCCTTTGCTCACGATGAAGTCATGCACCGCCTGGTCCACTTCCCATCCTTGATAGCGACTTGCCGCCGTCGAACGCCGCTTTCACCTTGTTGATGCCGACGTCGCGCGCATCGCGCACGATGGTGAAGATTTCGCGCTGCTTCTCGCTGGGCGTGCCGATCACGCCTGTCCACGTGATGTCGTAGAACACTGAGTCCGGCTCGTTGCACTTGGCCCAGATGTCGAGCAGGATGAAGTCGCCCTGCTTGATCGGCGCCGATGACGTTGACGTACGGCTCGTAGTGCGGGTCACCGCTGTTCGCGTTCACGCTCACGTTCGGCGGATCGCAGGTGACGAGGTTCTCGCGCTGAAACGCTTCCATGATCCACTGCTGTATCTCGAACTCGTGCGTGCCGCCATTGCGCGTTCTTCGCCCAATCTCCTGGAAAGCTCCCGCGGTGATGGCATCGACCTTGGCCTGCGCTTTGTAGTGTGAGGCGATTTGCGCTTCCGTCAGAGTGGCTTCAAAGCGCGCCACCAAGTTGGCCGAGGTGACAATCTCCTTGCCGAAGCTCCGCACGAGCTCCAGCATACCCGCATCGACCAGCGAGATGTACGGAATCTGGTTGTTCGGCGAGTACTGCATCACGAGCTTGCTGTAGGGCTTCACCATGGCTTCCAGGCCGGCCCACAGCTCTTCCCAAGAGGAATACTCCGTCTTGCCGCCGGGCAGCGAGTCCAGATGATGGCTCTCGATGCGGTGTACCAGCTTGCGCGGTTCGCCGGTCGCGGGAATCACATAGAACCAGCGCCGGGTGGTCAGCCGGTCGGCAGGCAATCCCAGTACGCGGTAAGCAATGGGATCGCGGTGGTGGTGGTCGTAGAACAGCCAGGCTTCGTGGCCGCCGTCGCGCAGCGCGGCCTGAATATCGGAGAGATTCATGCGAGATTCATTGTAAATGACCAATCGTGACTGTGGTGACAGCAGTCACTTCAATCGCTGCGCCCCAGGGGCTAGAATCGCGCTACGTGGATTATGAAGAAAGCTCTCGCTGTCTTCGCAATTGCGATGTCTGTGGTCATGGTCGGGATGTGGTATTGCGGCTACTCTGTTCTCGCCGAGCGCACCGAACAGACCAGCCAACTTCCGGGTGACGAACTCATTCCCAATTCCATCGGATCCATTACTCACGCCATTACTATCGACCGCCCTGCGCGTGACGTGTGGCCGTGGCTTGCGCAAATGGGCTCGGACCGCGGCGGCTGGTACGCCTACGATTTCATCGACAACGGCGGAAACGCCAGCACCCGAAGAATCATCGCCGATTACCAAAACATCGCGGTCGGAACAGTTTTTCCGGCGCTGCCGGGAGTGAATGACGTATTCACCGTCGTCCGCGACGAGCCGCCGCACGCCTTGGTGTTGTCCTGGCGGTCGCCCCAAGGTGCTTACTTCACCACTTGGGCATTCGTTCTGGAGGAACCGGAGGCTGGGCGTACGCGATTACTAGTACGCGGGCGAATCGCTCCAGATTACCGTCCTTATGGATTGCCCACCGCGATTGCCGAGCCGCTCGCATTTCTTGTCCATGGAGTGATGCAACGCAAGCAGCTCCTCGGAATCAAAGAGCGCGCCGAAGCGACGCAGAATTGACGCAGTAGGCTTTCTTGCCGATTACCGAGTCAGAGTGCGCGCCAGCACCCGCTTCCGCGCCGCCTCAGGCAGCGTCTCGCAAGCCGTTCGCAGCACGAGGCGCGGCGTGCGTTCGCGGATGGTCATCAGGTATCCGACGGTCTGCTCCGGATTCGCTTTGGCCGCCTCGCGCAACAGCCAGCCCAAGCCTTTTTGCACCATGTCGTCGTCGCTTGCGAGCAGCAATTCAGTGATCTTCTGAATCTGCTCGAAATTCTTGTGCTGCCGCGTGCTGTGAATCAGGCTGACGGCGGCCGCGCGCCGATGCCATACGCTCTTCTTCTTCGCCCACACCGGCAGTCGCGCGAGGTAGCGATCATCGTCGGCCACCATCGGCCCGATCAGGTAGTGCACCAAGGCGTCGTGGTCAGCCCACGAGCTGACGCGATCGATCCAGCTCTCAAACAGCTTGAACTCGTCGCGGCCAAACTGCGCGGTCATGCCTTCCAGCAGCATCACCGCGAAGGCCTTTTCTTCCAGCACCTCTCCCGCAAAAAGCTCGTCCGCCACCTGCAAAAGGTACGCCAGGCCGTATTCGTTCAGAATCGTCCGCCGAAAGCGCTTGGCGACCTTGCGCAGCTCGGCCGTGTACCATCCGCGCGACTTCACTTCGTGCTTGAAGAAGCGCTGCACGTCGTCGGTGTGCGGCGCGGAGCCGCCGTTCGAGCAGGACCCGGCGGATGTGGTCGGCGATGTAGGCGGGCGGCTTTTGGCGCTTTTGGCTCACAGCAATCGGACTTCTCACGTCCTGTCGGTTCCGTCAGAATCGAAACGGAAATGATATGCTACACCCCCTCCCCCTGCCTCTTTAGAATCAGCGAGATATCCCATGATTCCGTTACAAGTTCGGGAAAACAAAGAAGATATTTGTACTTGATAGATAACATTGGACTTATGTGGCGATGGCCCCAGTGACCCGAGCTGCTACGGGACACTTCGTTCGGGTATCCAACTGATCCAGCGGCGACTTTCAAAGAGCTATCCAAGCCCGCAGCCTGGGTGCGGACTGGCAGGGCACACAAATCCCTTGCCTCACGAATCGACTTTTACGCGCTCCACCGCTGGGCAGGGAAGGACGTGGGACACAGGGGAGTGTGATAGGGAGAGCAATTAGCAACTAGCACTAGCCAACACCAAAAACTAAGCGCGAAGAGCGAAAAGCGAAGAGCGTCACGCCGCCTTCGGCGCCATCAACTTGTCATACGCCAGCAGCAGCACGGCCGTCACCACGCCCACGCCCGATAATGATCCACCACATGCCGCCGGTTCGTGCTTCACTTCGCCGAAGTGGTGAATCAGGAACCCTCCAAACGCGCCCCGATGAGCGAGCCAATCCCCAGCGGCAGAAACGCGAAGCCCATGTACGTGCCCTGCTGTCCTTCGGGAGCCAGCCGCGACACATAGTCGTAGTACCGCGGAGACATCACGATCTCGCCCAGCGCGACGGCCACCAGCGTCAGCACCGCGCCCAGGCCGGTCGGCATCAGGATCAGGAAGATCCATCCCAGCGCGCTGATCAGCGTCCCCGTGGTAATCGCCATCAACGGAGCCACCTTCTGCATGAGCAGCGTGATCACCACCGTCAGCGCAATCACCACCACCGGCCCGGTCATCAGCAGCAGTTCGGTATCAATCGTCGGGTTGATGTAGTTGTGCACGTACAGCGGCAGCGTCAGGAATTCCTGCCAGTACACGATCCAGTAGCCGGTGAAGATCGCGAGGAACAGCATGAAGCGCGGGTTCGACAGCACCGTCAGGAAGTTTCTGCCGGCCTGCGCCATCGACGGCGTCTGCGTATCTCGATCGCGGTTCGGCTCCTTGAAGAAGATCAGCACACCGATGAACATCACGAACACGCTGAGCGCCGCCACGCGGAACACGTTTTCGACACGCATGCGCTGGTGTACGTAGGAAGCGACAAACGGCCCGGCCGCGCCACCGATGTTCACCAGCGTGTAGTAGATGGAGTAACCGAACGAGCGGACATCCGTCGCGACGAGTGCGCGGTGGTGGCCACCACCGTCGGCTTCACCAGCGCCACGCCGAACGCCGGCAGCGCCAGCACCAGCGCGACCAGCACGCCCAACGGCACGGTCTGCCGCACCGGCGCCAGCCACGGCGATCCCAGCGATCCCAGGAGAAAGTAGGCGCACGACAGGATCAGGTACGCCAGCGCGAGCGCCTTGCGAAATCCCATCTTGTCGGCCAGCGTGCCGCCGAACACCGGCAGGAACCACACCAGTCCGCCGAAGAACCCGCTGAACGCGCTGGCCTGCTGCGAGGGAAACTGCAGCACCTCGTGCAGGTAGCGCGTCATCGAGGCGAACACCGCGTAGTAGGAAAGCCGCTCGAACAGCTCGCTGATATTGGCGACCCAGAAGGGCCGTTCGAAGCCGGTGCGAATGTCGTGCCAACGCTGGGCGAAGCTCATAAGAAGTTGTCGGTTGCCAGTTGTCGGTTGTCAGAGAAGCGATTAGCCACTAGCAATTAGCTAAGGACCAAAATCAAAAGCGAAAAGCCTGAGTTCTCGGCGCGCCCTTGCTGCCTCTGAGGTGAAAACATCGATAGTATCAGCCGAGCACCGCGCGCAGCTTTTCTTCCACCTGCGCGGCCGTGGTCCGGCGATACGAATCAATTTTTGGCGGCTGGATTCTCCGGCGGCTATCGTAACTGACGAACGCGGAACATTCAAAAATTTCGCCAGGAAGGCGATGCAGGCCTCGTTGGCGCGACCTTCGACGGGAGGAGTCGTGAGAGACAACTTGAGCGCGTCGCCCACGATTCCAGTGATGGCGTTCTTGCGCGCGCGGGGGTGCACCTTGACTTGAAAGGTCGCTCCCGCGATCGTGTCGTGGATGGGAATCATAGGCGCGGAATCGTCTCAAGGAGCGCAGCTGAGGAGATTCGAATTCCCTCAGGGGCTAAAGCCCAGCATTTGTTACGCATTGATCGGCACGGCTGAAGCCGTGCCCCTTCAAATCGCATTGACTGACCAGTCAAGAGCGTACTCCAAAAATGGCGGTGCCGATGCGCACGCAGGTCGAGCCTTCTTCGATGGCGACCTCGAAGTCGTGCGACATGCCCATGGAAAGCGCATCGAGGACTACCGATGGGAGATGGCGGGCGTTCAGGTGGTCGCGCATTTCGCGCAACCTACGGAAGTATGGCCGCGCGCCTTCGGGATCATCGGTGAAGGGTGGAACGGTCATCAGGCCGCGGATGTGGAGGTTGTGCCACTGCGGCGATTGGCTGAGGATGGCGTAGATCTCGGGGGAGTCGGGCGCCAGTCCGCTCTTGGCCTCTTCGCCGCCGACGTTGATCTCGATCAGCACGTCGAGCGTCTTGCCCAGCTTCTGCGCGGCGTCGTTCAAGCGCTGCGCCAGCTTCGCCGAATCGATGGAATCGACCGCGTGAAAAATTTCCGCCGCCTTGGCCGTCTTGTTCGATTGCAGGTGGCCGATCATGTGGAACCGCGCATCTGTCAGGCTTGCGACGAGCTGGGAACTTGTCGGCGAACTCCTGCACGCGGTTCTCGCCGAACAATCGCTGCCCGGCAGCGTAGGCTTCGAGAATCGCTTCGGCGGGAAAGGTCTTGCAGACGGCCATCAGTGCGATGTCTTCTGGAGGCGCCCCGCGCGCCGAGCCGCAGCTTCGATGCGCTCACGAATGGCACCGAGTTGTTCAGCGATGCTCACGAAAACTTAGTCTAAAGCAAAAGGCGCGGAAGCCCTCCGCGCCCTTCACTCGCCACTAGCCACACAACCACTAGCCACTGTCTTACATAATCGCCGTCGGCGGCGCCGGCTCATCCGGACTGCCCGCGTTCGCCAGCGGCACGCGCACCATCACGAATCCGAGAATGACCAGCACGATGAAGCCCGACACGACGTTGGGATGCGCGAAGATCACCGGCAGCGGCCATTGCTTGTACTTGAAGATGGCGATGACGATGCCCATCAGCGCCTCGCCCGCAATGAATCCCGAAGCCGTCAGCACCCCCGCATTCTCGACGCGGGCCTTCTGTGCGTCGTTGAAGTCGCTGGCGGTCGCGCATGCGGTCGGTGATCCAGCGAATCATTCCGCCGAGGAAAATCGCAAAGGTCGTTTCCAGCGGCAGGTACATGCCGACGGCGAAGAGCATGGGGCTCTTGACTTCGATCATGATCAGCGCGATGCCCATCAGGATGCCGACCACGATCAGCGGCCACGCCATTTCTCCGCCGACGATGCCGCGCGACAGCATGGCCATCAGCCCGGCCTGCGGCGCTGACAGTTGACGGTCGCCGAATCCGATGCCGCCGCCGTTGATGTTGGCCTGGTTCAGCAGCATGCAGGATCGGGAACAGCGCGAAGCTGGCCACGGCCACGCCCATGAAGTCGCCAATCTGCATCTTGCTGGGCGTGCCGCCGAGGATGTGTCCGACTTTCAGGTCCTGCAACATCTCGCCCGCCACCGCCGACGAAACGCAGACCACGGCCGCGACTCCCAGCACGGCGGCGACCCCGTGAATGCCCGAGACGCCGATGAGCACCATCAGCAGCGCCGCGATAATCAGCGTCGCCAGCGTCAGTCCCGAGATCGGATTATTCGACGATCCAATCAAGCCAACCAGGTTGCCCGACACGGCGGCGAAGAAGAACCCGACGATGATCATCACGATGGCGGCCACGATGCCGGCGGTCCAGGAGTCGGAGTAGCTCCTGTACAGAAAGATCATGCTGAGCAGGACGACGAGCCAATCCGCCGAAAACGTACTTGGCGTTGATATCGCGCTCGGTTCGCGCGGTACCGGCGTGCGCTGCGGCCGATTTCTTCAGGTCAGAGACCGCGCGAGACATGCCGGAGCCCAGGCTCTTCCGCATGCGGAACAGCGTGTAGCACGCGCCCACCAGCATGCCGCCGACCGCGATCGGACGCACGATGAAGCTCCACACCGCTCCCGCCTGGTCCGCCCAGAATGCATCGTCGGGAGTGGCGCCCGCGGGTAGGAACTGCGCCACAAACGTCGGGCCGCCGAGGAACAGGATCAGCGGCACCAGCAGCCCCCACGCGATCACGCCGCCGGCAAAGTTCAGCGAGGCCAGCCGCGGTCCGATGATGTAGCCCACGCCGAGATACGCGGGACTGATGGCGGGCGCAGAGACCGTCGTCACCGCTCCGGCCGAGAGCTTCGGCGCGGTCATCGAGCGGCCCATGCGCACGAAGCTCGTACCCAGGTTGCCGACGTTGACGATGAAATCTTTGCTGGCGTTGAACAGGTTGAACTGCCCCAGCAAATACACGAGCCCGCCGAACCCCATGTTGCCAAACAAGATTTTTGCGGCGCGGCTGCCCTGCTGTCCGGCGATGTGAATCTGCGATGCCGCCACCGATTCCGGGAAGGGAAGCTCCGGGTCTTCCACCATCACGCGCCGCAGCAACGTGACGAACAGAATGCCCAGACGTTCCGCCGACCAGCATCAGGATCGACGACTTCCAGTACGCATGCTCGAAGTCGAACACCGGCCACGCGCCCGAGATGACGAACGCCGGAATGGTGAAGATCGCGCCCGCTGCCACCGACTCGCCGATCGAGCCCACGGTTCGCGCGATGTTCTCTTCGAGGATCGAGCCCTTCATCATGCGCAGCACGGCCATGCCGATGACGGCCGCCGGATACGTCGCGGCGATGGTCATGCCGGCGCGCAGGCCGAGATACGCATTGGCCGCGCCCAAAACGACGGTCATGACCAGGCCTAGCAGGACCGCGCGGAAGGTGAACTCCGCCATGTTGGTGTTCTCTGGAACGTAGGACCGGAACTTCTTTTCCGGCGCGGATGCAGGTGAACTCATAGACGAAGACCTCACTCGGAGCCTAAATAACGATGACGGCGCAAGTTAGCACGCCGGGCGCGCTTCCTACAAGTGCAGCCCCGCCGTCGGCTGGGCATTGCGCCCCTGAGTAGCTTACCAGCTATGAAATCTATGTAAATCACGCTCGGGGAACCTGCCCCAGCACTGCACGAAACCCGCGGACTTGTTATACTGTCCGACAAGATGCCGGGTGTTGTACGGCAGATGGTTTCAGGTTCCAAGCCGGCATCGTCGACTGGAGGGTAGTCTTCAGCAGTCGTGCGACTTCAGACCGAATGCGACGAACGCAGCGCGCCGAGCAGCGTCCCCGCTTCGTCGCGCCAGTGGTCGCTTTAGTCCGCAGCGTTTTTTCTGTCTTCTTTCCGTCCGATTGCCGGCTTTGCGGCATTCCCCTTGTCAATCTCTCGCGTCTCCCTGTCTGCCAGGAGTGCCTCGACTCGATCGAGCCTATCCGAGTGCCTCAGTGTGTCCAGTGTGGCGAGCGCCTGCTGCCCGCGCAGTTGCTGATGGGCGACGCCCGCTGCCGCGGCTGCCGCGAGTTCGAGCCTGACTTCGATCGCGCCGTCTCCTGCGGCGAGTACGCCGAAGCACTGCGCGGACTGATTCATCTCCTCAAGTACGACAACGTTCTGCCGGCCGCGCCAGTTCTCGGCGCCAGGCTGGCGCAGGCCATCACGCAACTGCAGCCGTGGGGCGACGAACCGCCCCTGCTGGTCCCAGTCCCGCTGCACAAGACCAAGCGCCGTGAGCGCGGTTTCAACCAATCGGAATTGATTGTCCGTGCCGCCGTGAAGCACTTGCCGCAGCCGCTCGATATTGCGCCGGTCCTCACCCGCCAGCGCCCCACGCACTCGCAGGTCGGACTCACCCGCGAAGAACGCATCGCCAACCTGCGCGATGCTTTTCGCGTGACCGACGCGGCGCGCGTCAAGGGCAGAACGGTGATCGTGGTCGATGACGTGATGACCACGGGGTCAACCATTTCCGAGTGTGCCCGCGTGCTGAAAAAGGCCGGGGCCGAACGAGTTTGGGCAGCTACGGTGGCCCGCACCCTCAAGGGCGCGGTGCAGCCGCAGGCTGTCGAATCCGAAACACGGGAGGATGTCGAAGCGGCCCTCGCCGCCTCGGTCTAGGCAGATATGTCCACGGCAGCTCAGAGCTCTGCGTCGCGATACGGTAAGTCTCTGGCCGGATGCATGCACCACGCGCGGGTGAGCAGCGACGAGCCGATCCAGCGCTCGTCCATGCACTCGCCGGTTCTGGTGCTCAACGCCTCTTACGAGCCCATCAACGTTTGCGCCGCCCGCCGCGCCATCGTGCTCGTGCTGAAGGGCGTCGCCATGATGGAGGAGGCCAACGGCCACCATCTCCATGCTGCGCGCATCGCCATCCACGTTCCGTCGGTCATTCGCCTGCTGGAGTACCGCCGCATCCCGCACCAGACCCGCGCGCTCTCGCGCAAGAACATCCTGCTGCGCGACCGCAACACCTGCCAATACTGCGGCAAGATCCTCGCTGCCGGCGAACTCACGCTCGACCACGTCATCCCGCGCTCGCGCGGAGGCGCCTCTACCTGGGAGAATCTCGTGGCCTGCTGCCACAACTGCAATCGCCGCAAGGGCAGCATGCTGCCGCACGAAGCCAACATGAAGCTCACCCGCGAGCCCCGCGCGTTCAATCTCCACACCAGCCGCCACATCATGCGTCTGATGGGCCGGTCAGACACCAAGTGGCAGAAGTATTTGTTCTTTTGACCCGGAACTTCGCAGGAAGCGAAGAGTTGGTGCCCCATCCTTTCCCTCGTTTTGGGAACGGCAATCACGAATGACGAGGGCGAGGATGCGGCCGGAGAACGAGACGAAGAAATGGGGGCAGATCACAGGTGACTGCCCCCATGAGCAATCGAGAGGTGGAGGCTGAGGTTAAGCTTTAACTAGCGAGTCAGCTTGCGGCGCAGCACACCCGCCAGGCCGACCAATCCAGACCCTAACATCAGGATGCTGCTAGGCTCAGGGACGGCGTTGGT
Source organism: uncultured Acidobacteriaceae bacterium (assembly GCA_963751155.1). Taxonomy (GTDB): domain Bacteria; phylum Acidobacteriota; class Terriglobia; order Terriglobales; family Acidobacteriaceae; genus DASRAA01. The sequence continues at coordinate 22,505 of CAVVTL010000040.1, forward strand.
GTTGCCATATAACTGGAACGACTCCCCCACTATTCCTTCAAGGTAGATCCCGTTTGCTTGCAAGTAGCCCGCGTCATTATAGGCGTATCCGCTTGTGTTCCAACGTAAGGGCTGGTCCACGCCAGTCAGGTTGAGGTAGTAATCTGTTCCTGGGAGGAAGCCTGAAAGGTTGTACGCTGTCAGGTCAACCATGTACTGACAGAAGTTTCCCGCACAGCCAAGCTGCTGCAGTGTCGCGCCGGTGAACGAACCGTAGGTTGTATTGCCCCAACCGAACAGGTAGTCGGTGATCGACCCATTGATCGTCGTAGGCGTGCCACTACTCTGCGGGTATCCAGAAAATACCAACGTGTCAATCGCACAACTGGTCAACGGACAGTCGAACCAGTCGCTGACCATGTTACCACCGTTGATTAAATAGGGAACTCGGTTGTCACTAGGCGCACCGTTGTCGTACCACAGCGTCCCTGAGATAGCGGCTGTTGTTGAAGCCATGGCTGGAAGCCCAGCCAATGTCAGGCAGAATAGTGTCGATAAAATCAAAGTGAATCGCAGCTTCATGCTTAAAAGTCTCCTCTGAGGCTTCAATGTTCTGAGCTTCGGTTGAATGGTGGGGGGGGGCAGGAAGTCTCTACTGTTTGTTGATTGGAACTTCCATTTTGTACGAGCAGACACCAATTATAATCTTCTTCACCTTGGAAGAGCAAATTGCTTATTCTGCTTGCTCCTCGGAAACGGGACCTCGATGGCGTTGGGCTGAGCTGATACCAACTACTGATCACTGCTTTGGCGGCGTACTCGTCGGCGGCGGGCTGCTTGCCGGCGGCGTCGTACCCGGCTTTTCCTTCGAGATCTCCTGCCCTTCGTAGGTGATCTTCGACTTCGCTCCGAACCGCTTGTAGTCGGTGTATTTCACAATCTGCTTGATGTGAATGTCGCCGGTCGAGAAATGCAGCGTGTCGTCAACCTTGGTATAAACCGGGAACCAGTACTTGCCGTCCACCTGATCGCGCCACGTGGTGAAGTTGGGGAACAGGTTTTCCTGCCCGCCTCGCTTCTTGGTGCCGAGGTCGGGCACGTTCTTTCCGTAGGTCTTCACGATCTGGAAGTCCCGGTCATCCACCCAGATGCGGCCCTGGAAATAGCGCTTGTTTTTCTCGATCTGCTTGGGCGCAATGTCGAACACGTACGTCCCGATCTCATCAATCTTCTGCTTGCCCACGTACAGAATCTGGTACTCCGGAATCTCGTCGCTGGTGAGCACGAACGGCATGCGGTTGCGGATGTCGTCGTAATCTTCCTTGGTCATGATGATGCCGACCAGGCTCGACTGCGGCGCGAACACCACGTGCTCCAGGCGGTGCCCACTGTCGTCGAAGGTCACATCTTCCACTTCCTTGAACTCGCCGTTCACCGTGTCGCCATCCAGCGTCTGCACTGTCAGCGATTGCCGGTAGGCATAGTTCTCGCGGGCAATTTTGAACTCTTTCTCCTTGGCGGCAAACTTCTGGATGATGTCCTGCTCGGTAATGCCTTGCGGCGGCGACGAGTCCAATTCGCTCTCGCCGCGCTGCGCAACCGCGAGTGTGACCAGATTGACAAGCATTAGGCCGAGGGCCAGCCAATTCAGATAAATTCGTGGGGGTTTCATCAAGGTTCCTTCGTTCATTGTATTCGATGACAACCGCCGGACGGACGATTCCTGCGGTGCTGCCGGAAGCCGGCAACGCCTATTCAAACCCTCAAACTCCTACATTGTTGCCCGCCGTTGGTGGCCCGCGTTGGACTGGCTGCGGCAAATATGGGGTTCTTCACCGCGGCACGGCGCGCACCAAATCGAACTTCTTCGTCGTTGGGTCATTGACAAAAAAATCGAAGCCGTCGAGCGAGTAGCAGACGAACAGACCCCACACGTCCGATTCGTAGGAGGCAATCTCGTCGCCCGTTTGCGTATCCACCACCTTGAACCAGGTTGGCAGATCATCGCGATGGAACTCTATGGCAAGGTGTCCTTTGGCTACTCCGAACTGCCCTGCAATTCCTTTTGGAACCGGCGTGGGCACTACCAGCGTCCGCAACACCTCACCGCTAGCTGAGATTACGTACACCCGGGCCCCTTCCGCTGAGGTTCGCAGCACATAGGCGTTTCCGTCGTCCCCGGTGATGGCCGGCCCCAGCACGACGTCGCCGGCATTTTGCTCTGTGGGGTCAATTCCGTTCTGGAGCTTGACATCTCGAACCAGTTTGCCGTCAGCGTCGATGATGGCGGTGAACCCTTGGCCTGGTTGTCCCTTCTCGAACAAGCGACCGGCAATCAGAAATCTGTCGGATGACAACGCCGCGAAATTGTCGATCTCGCTGGCCCTCTCGTAGACCGAAATTTCCGTTTGCCGCTTCATCTCTCCATGCTCATCGAACTCGACCAGATAGTTGTGTCTTGTCGACAAAACGGCATACAACGTTCCGTCCGGGGCAGTGTTGAAGTCCGACGGATTGCTCCTCGCAAAATCTCCGGTCTTCGTATTGATCGTCAAGACGCTCTTGCCGTCCGCGCTCATGCGCTGCAGCGCTGCCTTGCTGGGACGCGTCCACCCAAACCTCTGAAGAAAATGTTCCCGTTGGCATCGCATTTCACCGGCAGTATCATCCCGTGGGCAAACTCGGGTGTGGGGAGCGTTCCGTGTTGCGGAGAGCTTGATCGAGGTCTGCGCTTCCAGGCTGCCGCAGGCGACGAGCGCCATAAAGCACAACAGACACCCCATGAGGACTGGTTTTAACTTTGCGATGTAATGCTCCATCCCAGTCAGGATACTCCAGCCGTGCGTCCCATCGGGGTCCTTCTTCTTTTGGGACTGAGCCTGCCCTGAGCGACGTCGAAGGGGTGGGAGCACCAACCCTGCGCACTGCATCTCCCCGAGCCCGCACGCTGCAACAATCGCAGCCCAGGCACGCGGTGCGCCGAGAGTCCAGCCCCTCCGTCTAAAAGGCGAGCTTTTGCAGTGCAGGCGGGTCCTGAATCAGCAGGGTAGAGCCATGAAGCTCGGCGATGCCATGCTTACGAAAATCAGCGAGCGTGCGCGTCACTGTCTCCCGCGACATGCCAATGATTTGACCGATCTCCTCGTGAGTCAAGGCCACTTTGATTCCCGCACGAGTCGCCATCCCCGAGTCCTCGTGCGACCAGTCCAATATCAGGCGGGCGATTCGTTGTGGGGCAGAACGCATAACGAACGAGCGAATGTGCTGGTATGCAAGCTGGCACTCGTGGCTAAGATGGATTGCCGCCTGCATGGTTGCTTCACCGTGTTCAGACAGGAACTTTAGAAAGTCTTCCCGTTTCACAAAATTCAGCTGGCACACTTGGCCAGTTTCCGCCGTCGCTTGGTGTGGGAGTCCTGACACGGCCGTGTTCAGTCCTAGCACCTCGCCCGGCTGGGCGATCTTCAGAATGAGGGTCTGGCCTTGGCTCGAGCTGGTCGACAGCTTAACCCGGCCCTTGCACAGGACGTAAATTCCCCGGCACGCCTGGCCTTCGCGGTACAGCGTCGCCCCCGCCGGATACGCGAGCGTGAACTTTATCTTCTGAAAGGCTTCCATGTCCGCTTTCGGCAATCGGCAGAAGAAGCCCGCGGAGCGAAGATTACAGGAGACACAGTTTTCGACCAGTCCCATTCCGTACGGTGATTGCATCGCCATCCTCGCAGTCGGGAACCGAACTTGCGGTGGAATCCCCGGCAGTGGAATAGGAAGAACCTCTGTGCTCGTTGAAGGCCGACTGCCGGGGACTCTACACCGATGATTGTCGGTAACCATAAGTCGCCTGGCCGGCACAAATCTGTACACTATTGCTCACTTTAGAAATCTTGTCATTTCACCACCCCTAGTTCAGTTTCGCGAGCAACCATTGTTCCACCCCTGGGACTCGCCCCCTCCTTCCGCCCCTCGCACCGACACACTCCTTTTCCCCGCCGTTGATTTAGACTGGAACGTTTGCGCGGGCTTACCGGCCCGCACGGAGGCGTCATGTTACGTCGCATCGCACTTTTTCTATTCGCTTTCTCTCTCTTCGCCTCGGCCCAGGCCAAGCATCCCTTCACTTTCGAAGACATGATGCAGCTCAAGCGCGTTGGCGAACCCACGGTCTCCCCCGACAGCCGCTGGGTCGCATTCAGTGCTGTTGACGTCAACCTCGACGCCAACACCAAGACCCCGCATCTCTGGATCATCCCCGTCGCCGGCGGCGAGGCCAAGCGCCTCACGCCGACATCCGGTCCCGGCGAAGACCGCCCGCGCTTCTCGCCCGACGGCAAGAGCGTCATCTTTGAGTCCGACCGCGGCGGAGGCACCCAAATCTGGCTGCAGGACTTCGACGCCGCCAACGGCGCACTCACCAGCGAGCCTCGCAAGGTCACGTCCATCTCCACCGAAGCCTCTGGCGGCATGTGGTCGCCCGACGGCAAGAGCGTCCTGTTCCTCTCCTCCGTCTATCCCGACTGCAAAGACGACGCCTGCAACCAGCAGCGCGACGAAGAACGTGCCAAGTCCAAGGTGAAGGCCCGGACCTACGACAAGCTGATGTTCCGCCACTGGAATCACTTTTACGACGGCAAGAAGTCGCACCTCTTCATCGTGCCCATCGAAGGCGGCGTCGCCCGCGATCTTACTCCCGGCGAGCTCGACGTTCCGCCCTTCAGCCTCGGCGGACAGGATCAGTACGCCTTCTCCCCCGACTCGAAGGAAGTCGCCTACACCTGCAACACCGACGAAGCCGAAGCCCTCAGCACCAACAGCGATCTGTTCCTCGTCCCCGCCGCGGGCGGCACAGCCAAGCGCATCACCACCAACCCCGGTAGCGACGGCACCGCCATCTATTCGCCCGACGGCAAGTACATCGCCTACCGCTCGCAGCTTCGTGGAGGCTACGAGAGCGACCGCTTCCGCCTGATGCTCTTCGACCGCGCCACCAGCCAAGATCAGCGACCTCACTCCCAACTTCGACCGCTGGGTTGACTCCATCGCCTGGTCTCCCGACTCCAAAACCATCTACCTCACTGCCGGCAACGAAGGCGAGAACCCGATTTACGCGCTGAACATCGGACAACCGAATCCGTGGCCGCAGGAGCTGGTGGACGGTTACAACGACAGCCCAACGCCAACGCCCGACGGCAAGTTGCTGGTCTTCGACACGATGTCGATTGCCGCCCCCAACGAAATCTACACCGCGCCGCTGATGTTCGCGCAGTGCCGCATGGCCTTCCCGCCCAATGCCTACACGGTGCCCGACTGCCTGCAGTCCAAGTCCAAGCCGCTGACTCACATGAACGACGAAGTGTTCTCGAAGATCGAGATGCAGCCCATGGAGTCCTTCTGGTTCACCGGCGCTGCCAAAGAAAAAGTTCAGGGCTTCATCATCCGTCCGCCCAGCTTTGACAAGAGCGAGAAGTATCCCGTGAAGTTCCTCATTCACGGCGGCCCCGAAGGCGCGTGGGGCGATGACTGGTCGTATCGCTGGAACCCCGAGCTCTTCGCCGCCAACGGATACGTCGTGGTCATGGTCAACTTCCACGGCTCGACCGGATACGGCCAGAAGTTCATCGACGCCATCAACGGCAACTGGGGCGGAGCGCCCTTCGAAGACCTGATGCTCGGCCTCGACTACGCCGAGAAAGAATATCCCTTCATCGCCAAAGACCGCGAGTGCGCCCTCGGCGCCAGCTACGGCGGCTACGCCATCAACTGGATCGAAGGCCACTCCGACCGCTTCAAGTGCCTGGTCTCGCACGACGGCATGTTCAACACCGAGTCAGCCTTCGGCACCACCGAGGAGCTCTGGTTCAACGAGTGGGAGTTCAAGGGCACGCCCTGGACCGATCGCGAGATGTACCGCAAGTGGTCGCCACATCTTTACGCGACCAACTTCAAGACGCCGATGCTGGTCGTCCACGGCCAGCTCGACTACCGCCTCGACGTCTCCGAAGGCTTCCAGATGTTCACCACGCTGCAGCGCCTCAAGGTTCCGTCGAAGCTGCTCTACTTCCCCGACGAAGGCCATTGGGTCCTCAAGCCGCAAAACGGACGCTACTGGTACCAAACCGTCAACGGCTGGGTGGATGAGTGGACGAAGGCGAAGTAGGAGAAATGGCGAGGGCAGCGAACCTTGCGCGGGAATGAAGGAGAGCCCCGCCCTACCGCCAAAAAACGGCGGTAGAACGGGGCACCCAGGTTGGAGCGAGCGTTGGCCGGGACATGCGCCCGGCCTGCCTCTATCAGTTGCTGCCCGGAGTAAACGAAACTCCGCGCAGTACTTCGCCGAACCCGGCCGACAGAAACGTGGTGAAGCTCTCGTTGGCCGGCAAGGTGGTTGCGGCGAGGTTGTCGGTGATGACGACGATCTTGTTGGGGTCCGCGCCCTGATCTCCATTGCCGCTGACCGTGGACGTAACTGCATAAATCGTCGCTGTTCCGTCGCCGTTGTTGACGCCGATGATGTTGCGCAGCCCGTCCGTTCCCGGTGCCCAGGGCAGGCCGGTCGCCGAATTGTTGCCGGTCGGATAGCCCACGACTGTATAGGGAACGCCCAGCTGCAATCCCTTTTGCAGGGTGTACTGCAAGACCCATTGGCCCTGGTTGGCATCGAACACCCACTTCTGCAGGCCGGCGGTGGTTGACGCGGCTGCCACGCTATAGATGCCGTTCTTGTACGTATTGGTGCCATTGCCTTCGTCGGCGACATACAAGGTGGTCGCGTTGGCGAACCAGATGCCGAACGGGAATGCTGTCTTCGACTTCAACGCCGTGGGGAAGCCCTTCAAGATGCACATGTTGTTGGGGTCGAGGCCCTTGGTCTGCACCACCGTCGGATCATAGGCTAGCGGAGCTGTAGGCAGGGTCGCGCTGGTCGGAGGCAGTCCTACACCATTGCTGTCGTTGCAGATGGTGCCCGCCGGATCGACCCAATACACCGTGTTCACCCCATTGCCGCCGCTGCCCTTGGTGGTATAGAGCACGTTGTTATAAACCGTCAACCCGCGGAAATTTGTGTCCTTGCCGATCTTGTCCACGGCATCGCCAAGCTGCGTGATGTTGAAGCTCCCTACCGGCGTCGGCGGACTCGGCGGGCTCTGCCGGTTTTCCTGCAGGTTCGACGGCGACAGAATCTGTGTGCCGGCCCCGATAATGACGCCATCGGGTTGCGGATTGCCGCCATTGCCCGCGTTTCCCGCTGTGTAATAGAAACTTGCTCCGTTGCTGTTGTTCAGCACCGCGGCCCGTCCGTTGTTCCCGCTGTAGGCATTGGTTTCGGTGAACCGGAAGCTGCCGTGCGCATCCACTTCCGCTACGACACGGTACACATTGAATCCTACCGGGTTGGTCAAATCAACCACGGCCGGCGTATTAGAGTTCGAAACGTCGAGTTGATCGATCGCCGAGTTATAGCCCATGAAGGTCAGCTTCGTGTGGTCCGTTGACAGGTTCAGCGCAAGCTCTGACTTGGATGGGAAACTGGTGACCACCTGCCCGATAGGCGAAAATCTCTGCGGAGGCAGTTGCGTTGACTGCTGGTTGTTGGGGACTTCCAGCGTGTTCACGTGTGCGCCGCCTGTTGTGTACTGGTCGAGATAAATCTTCGCCGTGATGCCGAAGCTGCCGTCCACCGTGTCATTGTTCCACACGTACGGATACGTGCCGTTGGCGATCGCGTTGCCGTTGCATCCCGCGGTGGTGCTTTGGCAATTCGGTGGCAATAACTCTCCCACGGTTACGTTGCCTGCGTTGTTGTCGTACACGCTGCGGCCGATGACGAGATTGCCCGGCGCAAAGTAGGTCTGCTGCGCCGCACCAACGGCGCATAATCCCGATAGCACGATGAAGACAATCGCAAACTGCCGCACCCGCAATTCGCGGCTCAATGGTTGACGGTCGGTACGCTTAGGCATCTTGAAGCCCTCCTGAAACTGGCGCTTGGGCCGTCCGCAAACTGCCCAGCCCGTCTATATTTCGCGTCCTGCGTTACGCACGAATTACGGGCCGGTTACATTCCCGTAAATGGATTTGCAAAGAGATAAATGTCCGACGACAGGCTGCTGATTTGCCTGAAAAATGTTTCGGCGGGGCCCCATCCCTTCGGCCTCGGTTACGGCTGGCTCCTCGCTTCGTCGTGATCACACACCGTAAAATCGTCACTACTCTGCGCGATTCTCAGTTTGTCGCTCGATCAGAGAGAATATCCGGAAGATGACTTTGAGCCCTGATCCATCGGTGAAGGCGCTGGCCGAAGCGGTTATGTCGCTGCGGTTGCCCGAGGAGTTGATCGCGCAGCGCGTCGCGGAGATCCAGCGCGATTTGCTGGCGCACTCGCGCCACCTGCGCGCCGTCAACTTTACAGCTATTCATGTAGCAGACCTTGAATTTCTGTTTAACGCCTACGACTCCAGTTTCCTTGGCGGTCTGTTACGCCCGGCCCTGGCGGGGCGTTCGCTGACCTTCCATCTATCGCCGCGCATGACGCGCGCCGGCGGAAAAACCACGCGCCTCAGATCTCGATCCGGCGAGGTTCGCTTTGAAATCGCGGTCGCCAGCAGCATGCTGTTCGACGCTTTTGCCGAAGCCGACCGGCGCGTTAGTGTCGCCGGCCTGGAGTGTGGCAACCGGCTGGATGCACTGCAGCGGGTGATGGAGCATGAGATCGTTCACCTGATCGAGCAATTGTGCTGGGGAAGTACCAACTGCTCGGCCCATCGCTTTCAGGAAATCGCTGCCAGGGTCTTCCGCCATCGTGCCCACACTCATAGTCTCGTCACCCGGAGGGAACGGGCCTCGTCAGTCGGCATCGTGGTCGGCTCACGCGTGACGTTCACGTTCGAAAATCGGCAGCTGACAGGCCGCGTGAATCGCATTACCAAACGCGCCACCGTGCTGGTGGAAGATCCCAATGGGATGCAGTATTCGGACGGTTTGCGATACAGCAGGTACTACGTGCCAATCCCGTGGCTAAAGCCCGTGACGCCAGGCTAGGAACTCAGCAATCGATGTAACATCGGGTGCCTAAAACTTGCGCTGGGCAGATCGTCGCCGAGTTGGGACGCCGGACTCCGCTCCCGGCCGAAAGGGCGGCGGAGCTTATATCTGAGAACCCTCTAGCAGCAGCGCGTCATGTGCAGACCTTGCTGCTGGTGCATCTTCTCGTAATGGGTCAGCGCTTCCTCTCCGAGCAGCGGGGCGAAGAGGTCACGCTCGGCGCAAGTGTCGGCGCCGACGAACTCCAACACATCCAGAACTACATTGAGGTTGTTACACGGAGAGTCGTTGGGGCATCCGGTGGGGTAGGCGGGCAACACCACGCTGGCGTGCTTGCGGACGCCGGAAAGAGTGTAGTCGCTGCGGACGGAGACGCGGTCGCCACGGACCTTGTCAACGGTGAAGCGGCAGTCGGGCCGGCTGATCTCGTCCAAATGGGCGCGCAGCGTGCGGACGGTCATCACGGTGACGTTCTGGCGGCGTGCAGTCAGCGTAAGCATGGCGTCCCCACGTTGCAGAGAAGCGTAGGCTCCCTGCACTTGAGTTCATTATAGGTCTGGCGCCCCGGTTTCGCGCCACTCTTCGGACGCGAAAATTTTACCTGTAAGTGGTTGATTTCAGGAAGGCGCAAGAGTTATAACTCATGTTATAACTGCGGCCCTATTCGGCCGTGTCGCGCTGGGCTTCGAGGCGGTCAGCATGTTCGGCGGCGGAGAGGTAGGCCCCGCCCAACAGTAGCATTCCGCTCCAGAACGACCAGAAGATCAGCGTGACGGAAACCGCGAACGGCCCGTAAACTTCCTGGAAGTTCAGCCACGGTAACACCAGAATATACAAGTACTTAGCGCCTTCCGAGAGCAGTCCGGTGACGATCGCCGCCGGCAGCACGGCGCGAATCGGGACCTTCCCGTTGGGCAGCAGCCAATAGATAAGAAGGTAGATAGCGATGGTGGTCACGATCGCAAAGGCCTTCATCACCACCCACGCTACCCCGTGATAGACGAAGTTCTGGTCGCCTATCACGACCCCCAAGTACTTTAGATTCCGCGCGGTAGCGTAGATCGAGAGCAGCGCTAGCGAGCCGCACGAGAACGCCAGCACCACCGACGTCAGGGCGTTCCTGATGTAGGAGCGGTTCTTCTTGAAGCCCCAGATGCTGTTGAGCGCCACTTCCAGTGGCAGAAAAATTCCCGTCGCGGTGATAAGAAGCATGACCAGCGAGAGCAGCTGTCCGCGCCCCTGCACGCTCGCAAGGAACTGCAGGTTCCTGATCACAAAGTCTTGATTACTCGGGAGATAGTCGTGCAACAGCTGCAGCACGACGTTATACATTTGTGGCGAATGAAACACACGCCGGATAATCGTCAGCATCAACACGATCAGAGGGCAGAGCGACAAAATTGCGTTGGCCGCCACCGAGAAGGCGTAGGTATGTACTTCGGTTTGTGTGAGATAGCGCAGTGTTGGCCAGCCGTAGCGCCGCAGCCGGCCAAGCAGGCCGCGCGGCTCTAATTCGTGCTGGAATAACTCGCGAGCGTCTTCTTGCTCCTGCAAACGCCGGGCGGCCGAGCCAGTCTTGAGTGGAGTCGAGCGTAAGCTATTATCTGACAATGAGTTATCGGGAGGCCGAGGAGTGCCGGACCGGCTTCCCGCAGGCTCCTGCGGAGAGGATCCCGCCGGAGGTAGTGTTCGGCTGTTCATCTCAGTACCATCGTACCAGAGGTAAAACCGGCGCCCGCGCAGGCCGCTCGCCGGGCACCGCCGAGCTTCTGACTACTCCGCCCAAAGCACTGTGATTAAAACACTTGCTAAAATCCGAAGTTCCTGCGATTATTCCTAACTTCCCCACTGAAAGGGCAGCGGGGAGGCTTTCGGCAACGCCGAAGTGCGGATTTGGGTCGATGTTTCTGTCAGCAGTGGAATTTCTCGCATGCACGGGCCATTCCAAGTCGATCATGCGAAAGGAGTTAGTTTGTGAGAGAAAAAGGGACAGTTAAGTGGTTCAACGGAGCCAAGGGCTACGGTTTCATTCAGCGGTCCACAGGCGAGGACGTTTTCGTGCATTTCTCGGCCATCCAGGAGTCGGGCTACCGAAGCCTGAACGAGGGCGAAACCGTTGAATTTGAAGTAAGTACAGGCCCCAAGGGTCTGCAGGCCGCCAACGTCGCGCGGGCCTAAACGTCTTCCCCGGGCAGGGACCGCCCCGGCTTGCCGCGCCATTTCAGTAAGCCGGTCGGTTCCAGTTTGCGGCTCCAACCACAGAACCCTCCCGCAAGGGAGGGTTCCATTGTGCCTGGGTGCTTCACGCCGCCTGTTGCGACAAGTGGCCTTGTGTGAGTGACTTGAGTTGCAACCCGGCCGTAGTAACGGACTTGGCTGCAACTTCCTGCCCCATGCCCTGGCGGTCGGCATGGACGAAGGTAACGTCGGTCAGGCCAATGAAACCCAGGACTTGACGAAGATACCCCGCGAGATGATCGCTGGCAGCATTTTCCGGCGAGAAAGCACCGCCACGGGTGACTACGGCCACCACCTTTTTGGTCGAGGGAACCAGTCCCTTGGGACCCTGGTCGGTGTAGGAAAAGGTCTTGCCGGCGCGGGAGATCTGGTCGATCCAGGCCTTGAAGGCCGCGGGCACCGAGAAATTGTGCATGGGCACGCCCAGCAGGATGACATCCGCTGCCATCACTTCGTCAATGAGCTGGTCTGAGAGCGCGAGTAGTTCTCGTTGCTCCGCCGAGCGCTGCGCTTCTGGCGTGTAAGCAGCGGCGATCCAAGCCTCATTCATCAAGGGCAACGAGCTGTCGGAGAGGTTGCGCTCCGTCACTTTTCCATGGGAATGGCGCGCCTTCCAGTCGCGGGCGACCTGACGGGTCAGTGAGCTGGAGACGGAATTGGTGCGTGGGCTGGAATTGATCATCAGCAGGTTAGGCATGGGGAACCTCCGTCGGGACGTGAATAAATTAAGAGTTGCAACACGCATAAACGTGTTATAACACATAGATGTGGTGGGCGGGAGAAAGGATTCAGATTCCGCCATGGGATGTTTTAGCGGGACTTACGGTCGTGCGGTTCGAGCGACGGGGCCCTTTCAAAGATAAGCGCGCAGAGGCGGCTGAGTTCGTGGGACTCCTTGTCGCCCAGATCGCGCATCAGTTGTGTGGTTTGCTGTTCAAGGTCAGGCTGGATGGCCTCGAGCAACTTGAGCCCCTTAGAGGTGATGCGGGTGATGGCCTGGCGCTGGTCACGTCCGCCACGATTGCGGCGCACCAATCCCTGGGCCTGTAGGCGATCCACGAGGCGGGTGACGTCGGGGGCGCGCTCGACCATGCGCTGCGCGATTTCGCAGCGGGGATGGCCTTCGGGATAGACGCCCCGCAGAATGCGCAGGACGTTATACTGCGGGCGGGTGAGGCCGTGCTTCTCGCAAACTTCGTCGACCAAGTCGTTGATGGCTCCGGCGGCAACGGTGAGGCTGAGTAATGCTTCCTGATGGGCGCTGGAGAAGCGGGCTTGCTTGAGTCGCCGGCTGAGAGCGTCGGTCATCGTGACTTCAGTTATAGCGGGAAATGAGCTTGTAGTCACACCGATTCCGCGGGCGCGATTTCGCGGGGGCTAATGGCCGGGTTGGGAAGTGTTGTCGTCCGGGGTTTGTGGCCGGTTTCGCAGGCGCTCGGCGGCCCAGCGTGCGGCGTCGGCCACGGCATGATCTTCGTGGGATGCAAGCTGAGCCAGAGCGGGCAGGAAATCCGGCTCGCCGCTGTTGCCCATGGCGATCGCCACGTTGCGAAGCAGGCCCGCGAGTTTGGCGCGCTTGACGGGAGTGCCGCGAAAGACTTCGCGAAATTGCTCAGGCCTGAGTCGTGCCAGCCATTCCAACTCAGGATTGACCAGTTGCCTGCGAGCGACGAAAGCCGGTTCAGTCGCGATGGGCGCTTTGCGGTTCCAGGGGCAGACGTCCTGGCAAATGTCGCAGCCAAAAACTTGCCTTCCTACGCCTGCCCGAAATTCTTCCGGTATGGCGCCATGCTTTTCGATCGTGAGGTAAGAGATGCACTTCGTCGCGTCGAGTTGATAAGGAGCGGGGAAGGCGTTGGTAGGGCAGACGTCGAGGCAGCGGGTGCAGGTGCCGCAGAGGTCCGGCGGAGGCAGGTCAGGCGGTAGGGCAACCGAGGTCAGCATGACTCCGAGAAACAACCAGGAGCCGAGCTGCTGGTTGATGATGCAGGTGTTCTTGCCGATCCAGCCGATGCCCGCATATTTGGCAAAGACGCGCTCAAGAATGGGGCCGGTATCGACGTAGCACCAGGTGCGCGGTGTGCCGATGTTGCTTTGCTCGCACAATGCGACAAAGTCACATTCGAGCCGACGCAGTTTCGGTAACAGCACGTCGTGATAGTCGCGCTGCGGCCCAGGCGTAACGCGAGATCCAGCCCTGCGCGGTCGATCCGGCGTGGGTGGAGTAAGGCTCGTCGGAGTTGTAGTTCATGGCGCAGACCACCACGGAACGCGCCCACGGAGCAGCGTTCGCGAGCGAGGCGCGCTTCAAGCCGCCCGACTCGCTGCGGGCTTCGAGGTAGCGCATGTCACCTGCACGACCTGCGGCGATCCACCCGGGGAAGAAGCGGTGCTCGTCGGCGTCGGCAGCGCTCGCGACACCGGCGAGGTCGAAACCGGCCTCCAAGGCCACGCGCTTGATTTCGTTTCGAAGATGGAGAGGCCCGGGCACGGTCGTCGGCCTGATTATACGGTCGAGTTTCGCCGTGCGCCTTGGGCGACAGCCCGTTTGTCGCCTACAATGCCGTGGTGGAAAACCTCGATCACCTGCTGCTGGGAAGCTGCTCGTTCACCGCCGAGGGCTGGGAGAAGAGCTTTTATCCGCCGGGCTTGAAGAAGGCCGGCTACCTTGGTTTCTATGCCGGGGAGTTCAAGTCGGTGGAAGTGGATTCGACGTTCTATCGGATTCCGAGCGACAAGACGGTGCGCGGCTGGTACGAAACCACGCCGCAAAATTTTACGTTCGCGTGCAAGGTGCCGCAATCGATCACGCACGAAGCGTGCCTGGTGGACTGCGAGGGACAACTCGGCGCTTTTGTGAATGTGATGTCACTGCTGCAGCACAAGCTGGGGCCCATGCTGTTTCAATTTCCCTATTTCAGCAGGAAGGTGTTTCCGCAGCCGCAGGAGTTCTTCGACCGGCTGCGAGCGTTTCTGCCGCGGTTGCCGGAGGGGTTCCAGTTCGCACTCGAGATACGAAACAAGGCGTGGGTGGGGCCGGATTTGCTCGATCTGCTGCGCGAACATCGCGTCGCATTTGCGTTGATCGACCATCCCTGGATGGCGCGGCCTGGTGAGCTGATGAAAATGGACGACGTGGTGACGTCCGACTTTGCCTATGTGCGCTTGCTGGGCGACCGCTACGCAATCGAAGAGGTGACCAAGACGTGGGACAAGACAGTGGTCGATCGGAGCCGGGAATTGGCGGAATGGAGCGCGGTGGTCGATGCGCTGCTTTCGCGCGGACTGAAGGTCTATACCTACGTGAACAATCACTTTGCGGGGCACTCGCCGGAGACGATGCGGCAGTTTCTGGAGATGCTGAGGGAGCGGCAGAAGAAAGTTCAGGGGGTTGAATCTTGAGTTATGTACATAAAGTGGAATAATATGTACATTGGTAATGTAGCGGTTCATCAGGAGACGATCCCATGCCCTTAACCGGCAAGCGCAGCCACAAGCACTTCCAATTAGACGCCAGCAAAATTAAACGCGCGCAGAAAGTGCTGCAAGCGAAGACGGAAACCGAGGCAATCGAGCGCGCCCTCGACCTCGCAATCTCCGAGCACAAGAAGGACAGGATTGCGCTGGAGGCCAATGAGCGCTTTTTGAGGAGTGGGATCGAGATCAAGGATGTATACGGCACATTGGAGCCCTAGATGCCTCCTGCCATTCTCGACACCTCCCTTTATATTGCGGCATTGCATCGCGGGGACGTTGCGGTTCTGAGCTTGCGAAGATTGCCGACTGCTCCGGTGTGGTTGAGCTCGGTAGTATTGGAGGAACTCTACGCTGGCGCCGGACCGAGCGAACGGCGCATTGTAGAAGGGCTAGAGCGCGATTTCGAAAAGGCGAAGCGGATCCTTGTCCCCAACCTAAGCGATTGGACCAACGCGGGACGAGTTCTGGCCAGTCTGGCTGCCAAATACGGCTTTGAGCAAATCGGGCGTAGTCGGCTGACAAACGACGCTCTGATCGCGATGAGCGCCGGACGCCTTGGTATCCGCGTGCTTACGGCCAACGAACGTGATTATGCACGTCTGGCGGAGTTCGGCACGTTCAAGTGGCAAGTTGTGACTTTCTAGGCTGCTAGCTCGCCTTCCACTGAAACGCGTCAGCCTGCGGCAGACCGATGTGCGCCAACACGCGGTTTACGTACTCGCGGGCTATATCGTCGGTCGACGACGGCTGGAAGTAGAACGCGGGGATGATGGGGAAGATAGTGGCGCCAGCTTCGGCTGCGAGCGTCATGTTGCGGAGATGGATGAGGTTGAACGGCGTCTCGCGCACGCAGAGAACTAACGGCCGCTTCTCTTTGAGGCAAACATCTGCGGCGCGCTCAATAAGTTGGTTGGCCAGCCCGCTGGCGATGCGGGCCAGCGTGCCCACGCTGCAGGGCAGCACGATCATCGCATCCGTGGGATAGGAGCCGCTGGCAACGTTGGCTCCGATGTCGGAGTTGTTCTGCTGTTGAATCTTCTGCGACTCGCGGCCGAGCAACTTCTTCACGACATCATTCCGACCAGCGATCTGCAACTCCTCGGCCATCACGCGCAGGCCGCTGTCGGAAAAGATCAGGTTGACGGTATCCACGCGCTGGTCGCGGTCGAGAGCTTCGAGCAGGTGCCTAGCGAAGATGGAGCCGCTGGCGCCGGTGACGGCGATGGTGAGCGTGCGCAACGGTTGGCTCTCGGTGACAGACATCGCGAATCCCTATGCTAACACCGTGGATTCAGGTGTACGGGCGTGCGGGTTCCGTTGGTTTGCCTGTGGGTGATAACCTCGCAAAGGAATACTTGCACCCGGCAGAAATTATGAAATCGGAAGCCATCAAAGCGTTGTTTCAGCAGGTGCGCAAGGGCACGCTCTCGCCCGACGAGGCGATTGAACAACTCAAGCACCTGCCCTTCGAAGATCTGGGCTTCGCCAACGTGGACCATCACCGCTCGCTGCGAGTCGGGATGGCGGAGGTGATCTTCGGGCCAGGGAAGACCCCGGCGAACCTGGCGACCATCTTCGAGAAGTTGGCTAAGCACGGCAATAACGTGCTGGCCACGCGCACTACACCCGATCAGTTCAAGGCCGTGAAGCGGAAGCTGCGCAAGGCGGAGTATCACGAGCTGGCGCGCGCCATCACGCTGACGCAGGACGAGACGGTGCACGGCAAGGGGAAGATCGTCGTGGTATCGGCGGGTACCAGCGATATTCCGGTGGCTGAGGAGGCTGTCGTCACGGCGCACATCATGGGCAACGAGGTGCAGCACGTATATGACGTCGGAGTGGCCGGAATTCATCGGCTGCTGGCACAGCGGGAGGCTCTGACCAGTGCGCGAGTGGTGATTGTCTGCGCCGGAATGGAAGGCGCGCTGCCCAGCGTGGTCGGCGGACTGGTGGGTGTCCCGGTGATCGCGGTACCGACGAGTGTGGGTTACGGCGCGTCGTTCAACGGACTGAGCGCGCTCTTGGGGATGCTCAATTCGTGCGCGTCGAACGTGTCGGTGGTAAACATCGACAACGGGTTCGGCGCTGGATATGTCGCGTCGATCATTAATCGGCTGGCGTAGACGAACTACACGCCCCAGTCGCCGCTGGTGGCGCCAAACACGCGGAAGAAAATCTTGTCGATGTTGCGCAGTGGACGCTTGAGGTCGAAGGCGTGCTCGAGCGTTTCACGCTTGACCTTTGAGGTGATCTCCGGATTCTGCAGGATCAGGTCGTGGAAGTTGAGGTCCTCCTTCCACGCGCGCATGGCGTTTGATTGCACAAGGCGGTAGGCGTCTTCGCGCAGCACGCCGGCTTCGACGAGGTCGAGCAGAAGCTGTCCGCTGAAGACCAGCCCGCCGGTGGATTCCAGATTCTTCATCATGCGCTGGGGATAGACCATCAGCGTCGCAATCAGATTGGTGGTCTTGTTGAGCATGTAGTCCACGAGGATGGTCGAGTCGGGCAGGATGACACGCTCGACCGACGAGTGCGAGATGTCGCGCTCGTGCCAAAGGGCGACGTTCTCGAGCGCTGCCTGCGTGTTGGAGCGGACGACGCGCGCCAGCCCGCTGATCTGCTCACAGGTAATGGGATTGCGCTTGTGCGGCATGGCCGACGAGCCCTTCTGCTTCTCGCTGAAGTACTCCTCCGCCTCGCGCACTTCGGTGCGCTGGAGGTGACGGATTTCGGTGGCGATCATGTCAAGCGTGGACGCGATGACGGCCAGAGTGCCGACGTAAAACGCGTGGCGGTCGCGCTGGATGACCTGCGACGACACCGCCGCGACGTTCAGGCCAAGGCGCTGACAAATCTTCTCTTCGTACTCGGGCTCGAGGTGGGCGCAATTGCCAACGGCGCCAGAGAGTTTACCTACGCGTAGTTGTTCGGCCGCGAGTTCGAAGCGGTCGATGTTACGCGTCATCTCGGAGTACCAGTTGGCCAGCTTCAGCCCGAAGGTGATGGGTTCGGCATGGACGCCATGGGTGCGGCCGATCATGGGAGTGTCTTTGAACTCCCAGGCGCGGCGGCGCAGGACGTCGCGCAATTTCTTCAGGTCGTCACGGATGATCGCCGACGCCTGCTTGATGAGCAGCGCCTGGGCAGTGTCGACCACGTCGTTGGAGGTGAGCCCATAGTGCAGCCAGCGGGATTCAGGGCCGACTTTTTCGGCGACGGCGGTGGTGAAGGCGATGACATCGTGCTTGACCTCGGCTTCAATCTCGTTGATGCGGTCAACGTCAATGTCGCCCTTTTCGCGGATGGCGACGGCGGCGGAATGCGGCACCAGTCCGGCTTCGGCGAGGGTCTCGGTGGCGGCCAGTTCGACTTCGAGCCAGGTGCGGAACTTGTGCTGGTCACTCCAGATGTGGCCCATCTCGGGGCGGGTATAACGTGCGATCAAGGCGAGGCTCCTTCGTTTGACGGGAACCCTTTATTCTACCGCCGCCCCTGAGACTTACGAAGCCCACGCGCGACACGGCCGAACGGCAATGCTTTCCAAAATATATCGTGATACGATATAAATGATGAGACCCAAAGGAGCCGTAAGCGACCTCACACTCTCGGATTACCAGGCAATCGCGGAGTTTCGGTATCAAATCCGGCGCTTTCTGCGGTTCAGCGAGGAAGCAGCCCGCGCCGCCGGACTGGCACCGCAGCACCACCAGCTTCTGCTCGCGGTAAAGGGGATGCCCAATGGCAGGGTTGCTCGAATTTCTGACCTGGCGGAGCGGTTGCAGATACAGCACCACAGTACAGTCGAGTTAGTTGATCGGCTGGCGGCGAGAGGACTTGTCAATCGGGCGCTGGCGGAGGACGACCGGCGGGAAGTTTACGTACAACTTACGACTCGGGGAGAGAACATCCTCCGCGTGCTGACTCTGCATCACAAGAATGAATTGCGGCAAGCGGCTCCGGCTCTGGTTGCGGCGCTTCAACTGATTGCCAAAGCGAAGCGGCCAAATGATTTGTGCCAGGCGCCGCAGGCAGGAGCAGGCCGCACACGATCCGGTCGCGATGCCGGGGTGAGTGAGCGTTTCAGAAAATGATTCTCGGTAGGAAAGTCCAGTCGTGGTTCAAACACGGACGTCGCGTCGAAAAACCGGTGCGCTTGGGCGACTTCACTACCACTTGGCATGTCGTCCCCATAACGCTGCTGGCGATGGTGATTGGGATCTTCAGCGCCTTTGTTGCGCTCGCGTTGTTGAAGCTCATCGGCCTCTTCACCAACCTCTTCTTCTTCCAGCGTGTAAGCACCACGCTGGTTTCGCCGGCAGCGAACAAGCTGGGCTGGATTGAGGTCTTCGTGCCCATGGCTGGCGGGTTGATCGTCGGCTTCATGGCTCGCTATGGATCCGAACGTATTCGGGGGCACGGCATACCCGAGGCCATTGAAGCCATCCTGCTGAAGGGCGGAAAGATCGAGCCGCGGGTCGCGTTTCTTAAACCACTGTCATCGGCGATCTCGATTGGGTCGGGAGGCCCATTCGGCGCCGAAGGCCCCATCATCATGACCGGCGGCGCCTTCGGCTCAATGATTGCGCAGTTCTTTCATCTCACCAGCCTCGAGCGACGAACGCTTCTGGTCGCAGGCGCTGCGGCGGGAATGTCGGCCACATTCGCATCGCCGCTCGCGGCGGTGCTGCTCTCCGTCGAACTGCTGCTGTTCGAATGGAAGCCGCGCAGCCTGATCCCGGTCGCGATTGCCAGCGTGGCTGCCGCCGCAACCCGGCGATACATTATCGGCGTGGGTCCGCTGTTCCCCACGCCGGCGCATGCGGTGTTCATTGGGCCGCAGGGACTGATGGGCTGCATTCTTGTAGGTCTGCTCGCGGGTGCGCTGTCGGCCTTACTGACGTTGGCTGTCTACGCCGCCGAAGACGCTTTTCTCAAGCTGCCTATTCATTGGATGTGGTGGCCCATCATCGGCGGGTTCGTGGTTGGCGTCGGCGGTCTGATTTTTCCGCAGGCGCTAGGCGTGGGATACGACACAATTGGGTCGCTCTTGCAGGGAGATGTCGTATTCAAGACCATTGTCGGCATTCTTCTGGTGAAATCGATCATCTGGGCGGTGTCGCTCGGTTCGGGGACCTCAGGCGGCGTGCTCGCTCCTCTGCTGATGATGGGCGGAGCGCTCGGTGGACTGATGAGCGGATTTCTGCCCAACGAAGGGCTCGGATTCTGGCCGTTGGTGGCCATGGGCGCGATCCTTGGTGGCACCATGCGCTCACCTTTCACGGGGGTTGTGTTCGCGGTTGAACTGACGCACGACGTCAACGTCATCCTTCCGCTGCTCCTGGCGTCGGTGATCGCACACGGCTTTACGGTACTTACCCTGCGCCGCTCGATTCTGACCGAAAAGGTGGCGCGCCGTGGTTTTCACCTGAGTCGCGAGTATTCGGTCGATCCGCTGGAAATCCTCTTCGTGCGGGAAGTGATGCGGTCGGATATCGTCGCGCTTCCCGCGGATGCGTCGATCACGGATCTCGCAGCATCAATTCACGACGATCGCAGCCATCGCAGGCAACGCCTGTATCCGGTGGTGGACGGGGACAGGGGGCTAATCGGCGTCGTTCCCCGTCATCAGCTTTGCGACTTGGTTCAGCACCAAGATGGAGGCCGGCTTGCCGACGTGGTGCAGCCAAACCCTCAAGTCGCTTATGCGGACGAGCCACTGCGGGTGGTGGTTTATCGCATGGCAGAGACCGGCTTTACCCGGTTCCCCGTGGTAGAGAACCATGGGTCGAAAAGGTTGGTGGGGATGGTTTCGCTCGAAGACCTGTTGCAAGCCCGAGCTCACACGCTGGATGCCGAGCGACGACGCGCACGGGTTTTGCCGACCCGGCTGAAGTTCCCCCTGCGCAAACAGAAACTGCCCGTTGCCTGACCTGATTCGCGAAGTGCGATCAGCCCTCGTCTACGACGCCGAGCAACTCGCTCATTTCCTCGTAGAGAAAGCCTTCGCCGGGGCGATAGGGCTGCACCCATTTGCCGTCGATGACAAATTGCGGGATGGCTCGTTTACCGGTGTGGCGGATAACTTCTTGCGCCGCTCCGGGCGTCGTCTGAATGTTGATCTCGGTGTACGGGATGTCGTGCTTTTCGAGAAAACGTTTGGCGGTGCGACAGTCCGGGCACCAGGGAGCCGAGTAGACGAGCAAATCCATTTCTCTCTGATCATAAACGAGAGGTTCGAATTGTCCGAGTTCCGCTACTCGTAGCGCAGCGCCTTCATGGGATCGATCGACGATGCATGGCGGGCGGGCAACAGGCACGCCATCGCAGCAACGATCGCCAGAAGTGCGGAGACCAGCAGCAGCACCCAGGTTGTGAGGGAGTTGCCTTGGGCCCAGGATGTGATGACGCGATTCAGGGCGAGGCTTAGGACGGCGCCCGCCACGATTCCGCCGCCTACGCTTGCAGCGGTCGACCGAAAGACCATCTTCAGCACGTCACTGCGCTGAGCGCCGAGCGCCATGCGTATGCCGAACTCGTTGGTGCGCTGGGCCACCGTGTAGGACACGACGCTGTACAGGCCCACCGCGGCCAGGATGAGCGCCAGTCCGGCAAACGCGCCGAACAACATCGCCACCAGGTGCTGCTGCGCCCACTCCCGCTGACCGGTAATCCACTCTTCCAGGCTTGCGTACGTGTCCGGATGCCTGCTGGTCGGCGTCGACCGAATGAATCTGCTCGCGCACGCCGTGCAGGATCGAAAGCGGCGGAACTTCGGTACGAACCAGAATCTGCGTCCACACCGGCATCCAGATCGTGTAAGGAACATAGATTCCTGGTTTTACCGGTTTACCCAGGCCGTCATCGAGTGCATCGCCGACCACGCCGACGATCTCGAGCCAGTCGCTGCTCTCCGGAATCGCTAGCGTTATCGGTGGGTCGGCCTTCAGGTTGGGCATGCGAATTTGGCGCCCTACGGCATCGCCACCGGGGAAATACTTCTTCGCCAGTGTTTCGTTGATGACGGCCACTCGCGCTCCGCGGTTGGTCTCCGAATCGTCCCACAGCCGGCCCTGCATCAGCGGAATCTGCAGCACAGGGAAGTATTCGTGGCTGACGAAGTTCAGCCGTGCGAGCTGATCCTCTCCCGACGGCTTACCCAAAAGCTCGAACTTATTGGTCGCACCATTGTCGGGCGGAGTCCCGTTGGTCGACAGGCCGGCCATCTTGACTTCTGGCATACCGGCGACCTTCTGCATGAGTTGGGTGAAATACTGGGCGCGCGACTCCCACGTGGTGTAGGTATTGTCGTGCACGGGAATGCCCACCGACATGACGTTGTGAGGGTTGTATCCAAGATGGCTGCGGTTCAACCTGACGAAGCCCTGGATTGCGGCGCCTGCACTCGCCAGGAGGAGCAGGGTGAGTGCGATTTGTCCGGCGATGAGCGCATTGTGCATGCGCTTGCCGCGCACCCCGCCCATCACTTTCTTCGTGCTCGCCTGCATCACTTGCGAAACTTCCGGACGGCTGAACTGCATCGCGGGCGACAGCCCGAAAAACACGCCAGTGAAGATCGCGAGCCCTACGCTGAAACACAATACCGGCAGGTTGATACTGATCGCCGCCTCATGCGGGAAAGAGGATTCCGGCAACATGGGAACGATGATTGCCACCAACCGATACGCGACAAGCACACCCAGCGCCGCGCCGCTCAGCGATAGCAGCAGCGACTCGGTCAACAATTGCCGCACTAGCCGCGAACGCCCTGCGCCCACCGCAGCGCGTACCGCGAATTCATGCTCGCGCGCCGTGCCTCGCGCCAGAAGCAGAATCGACACGTTGCCGCAGCCAATCAGCAAGCAGTAGCGCGACCGACCCCAGCAGCAGATAGAGTGTCGGGCCCAATCTCCTTCATGAACCGGTCGTTGAACCCTTTTACCTTCACCCGAAAGCCGTCGAGCTGGAAAATGCTTCGGCGTCTCCTTGGCGAACTGTTCGAACAGCGACTGGAACTCGGCATCGACGGCCGCGTGGCTGACTCCGGGCTTCAGCTTGACTTCGACGTAGTATCCCCGCGACGGATCAGCCGTGAGCTTCAGCGGCAGGTACACATCGGCGTCACCCCAGGTGAACCGCGGCTGTGCGACGCCAACGATGGTGTAGTTCTTGTGCACCAAGCTGAATGGTCTTGCCGAGCACATCGCGCTCGCCGTTGTAATGCCGCTGCCAGAACTTGTAGCCCAGCACTGCGACCGGCTGCGGATCCTGGCCATCCGGCGCATCGCTCGGCAGCAGTCCGCGGCCCAGCAGCGCCGGTACTCCCAGCTGATTGAAGGCGTTTCCCGTGAGATAGATCGCCTGCACGTCCTCAGGTAGGTCACCGCCGGTGGTGGTCAGGTTCCAGTCGTCCTGGGCAAATGCGCTCTCGACTGACGGCGATTCGCGGATCTTCTGGAATTGCGGGCCGGTGAATCCCGCCCACCAGTCTTGAGTCTGCCTGGTTGTGAGCGCGAGGTGGACCATGCGGTTCGACTTCGGCGTACGGATATGGATCGAGCACCACCGCATAGACAACGCTAAAGACCGCCGTAGTGGCACCAATGCCGAGCGCCAGCGACAGGACTGCGGTGGCTGTGAATCCGGGGCTCCGGCGGAGCCGGCGCAGCCCGTATCGAAGGTCCTGAAGCAAACCTCGCATTTACTCACCTCGGTGAATGAATCCGACTACCACCTTGCAGTTGGACGGCCACATCGGTGATTCGCTATCCAATTGGCACGGAAGGCGGTTATGACGGCGAAGGCAGCTGGAGAATCGTGGTTTGCTGTGCGAATTCGGAGGAGTTGTTCGGTGGCGGACAGTGGCCTCAGAGGAACTGGCGGCGCACGTCCGCCCAATCGTGCAAGCGTGGATAGCGGGTCTCGGCGCGGTTATGGGGCGCGGTGAACAGGAAGCCCTGGCCGGCGAAGCGGTCGAAGTGGCGGGGACTGTCGTCGATCAGGAAATCAGCGGCGATCACGCTCTTGTCGCCGCAGAAAACGATGTGGCTATCGGGAAAGTCGGGGAAGTGTGCCTTGATCCAGGCGTACTTCTCGTTGAAGGAGCTGGGGAACTCCATGGCGGCGGTGGCGATGAAGACTTCGTAGCGCTCGCGCAGCTCGGCGAAGACCTCGCCACTGCCGGGCATGAGCGGGATTTGGCGAAAGAATCCGGGGCTGAGCGCGTAATGTCTGAGGCGCGCACGGCGATCGGCAGGAATAATCTCGGCCAGCTTGCGCGCGGAAAGATCGGCCTTGGAGATTTTCTCGCCAAACTCGCGGTTGTACTCCGCGAGGAACTGCGCCAGCGTGTCGGCCAGCACCTCGTCCATGTCGATGGCGATTCGCGGTTTGCGTCCGTTGTGCATCCTCTTCCAAGGTAACAAAAAGAAAGGGGAGCGGTTAGACGCTCCCCGTGGATGTTGTTGCCGTCGGTCTCGCTAAATTAACGGCGCCGCGCTGTACAGCAAGACTCCTTCGACGCTCTCTTCGCCCACCGGGCGGTAGAAGAGCTGGTCGTTATCGAGATAGACCTCGATGAACGTGGGGCGCTGTTGGAACGAGCCCTGAATGAGCGCCTCCGACAGCGGGTCTTCGATGTACTTCTGCAGAGCACGACGAAGGGGACGCGCACCGTAGCTGCGGTCGGTGACCGTCTTGTTAAGGATCCACTTGCGGGCGTCTTCGGTCACCGTGACCGTGATGGCGCGCTGCGCGAGGTTCTGGTTGAGCTGATTCACCATCAGTTCGACGATCTGGATGAGGTCGGCCTCACTCAGGGCGTTGAAGATGATGACTTCGTCGAGACGGTTCAGGAACTCGGGGTTGAAGGTGCGCTTGACCTCGCTCCGCACCATGTCTTCGACCTTGCCCGAAACCGAGTCTTCGGCGTCGGACTGGAAGCCCAGGCCAGTGCGTTTCTGCAAGTGTCGGGCGCCGATGTTCGAGGTCATGATGATGATGGTGTTCTTGAAGTCCACGGTGTTGCCGAGTCCGTCGGTCAACTGGCCGTCTTCAAACACCTGCAGCATGATGTTGAACAGATCGGGGTGCGCCTTCTCGACTTCGTCGAGCAGCACCACCGAGTAGGGCGCACGCTTGACGCGCTCGGTCAACTGGCCGCCCTCTTCGTAGCCCACGTATCCCGGAGGCGAGCCGATCAGCTTGGAAACCGAGTGCTTCTCCATGTACTCGGACATGTCGAAACGCACCAGCGACTTCTCGCTACCGAACATAAATTGCGCCAGGGTGCGGGCCGCTTCGGTCTTACCCACGCCGGTCGGTCCCAGGAACAGGAACGAACCGATGGGACGGTTGGGGCTCTTCAGGCCCGCACGCGAGCGGCGAATAGCGCGCGCCAGAGCCGAGATCGAGCGGTCCTGCGAGATGACCCGCTTGTGCAGCTCTTCTTCGATGCGCAAGAGCTTCTGGCTCTCTTCTTCCTTGATGGAAGCCACGGGCACGCCAGTCCAGCGCGAGACCACGTCTTCGATGTCTTCGCGGCCAACGACGCCGGTCGAGGATTCGTCGAGGTGATACTTCTCGCGCAGGGCGCGCAGGTTGTCGCGTTCCTTGCGTTCCTCGTCGGAGTAGAAGCGCGCCTTCTCGAACTCGTGGTTGGCGATGGCGCTCTCCATGCGATGCACGATGAACTTGATGCGCTTCTGGACTTCGGTAATGTCCTCGGGCAGCGAAGTCTGCCGCAGCTTCACGCGCGCACCGGCCTCGTCGATGAGATCGATCGCCTTGTCGGGCAGGAAGCGGTCGGGCAGGTAGCGGTTGGAGTGCGACACCGAGATGGTGATGGCGTCGTCGGTGTAGGTGACCGCGTGGAACTTTTCGTAGCGCTCCTTGATACCGAAGAGAATCTTGACGGCGTCGGTCTCCGTTGGCGGCGGGACTTTGACGGCCTGGAAACGGCGCTCCAGCGAGCGGTCCTTCTCGATGGACTTGCGGAACTCCGCCGGAGTGGTGGCGCCGATGCACTGGATTTCGCCGCGCGACAGCGCCGGCTTCAGGATGTTGGCAGCGTCGAGCGAGCCTTCCGCCGAACCCGCACCCACCAGAGTATGTAGCTCGTCGATGAAGATGACGGAATTCTGCGACTCCATCAACTCCTTCATGATGGTCTTGAGGCGCTCTTCGAACTGGCCGCGGTACTTGGTGCCGGCCACGATCAAGGAAAGGTCCAGAGCGAGGATACGCTTGTCGGCGAGGAACGACGGCACTTCGCCGTCGGCGATGCGCTGCGCCAGGCCCTCGACAATGGCGGTCTTGCCGACGCCCGGTTCACCGATCAGCACCGGGTTGTTCTTGGTGCGGCGGCAAAGAATTTGAATGACGCGTTCCAGTTCGCCATCGCGGCCCACCAGCGGATCGAGCTGGTTGTCCATGGCTGCCTGGGTCAGGTCGCGGGAGAACTCCGACAGCAGCGACGACTCGCGGTTGCGCTGCGAGGGCTGCGCCTTCTCCTGCGAGGTGCGCGACAGCTCCTCGCGAATGTTCGACAGGCGCAGTCCGCGCTCGTGCAGAATTTCGGCGGCAAAACACTTTTCTTCGCGCAGCAGGCCAAGCAGCAGATGCTCGGTGCCAATGTGCTTGTGCGAAAGCCGCTCGGCCTCCTCGGCGGCATAAGCCAGGACGCGCTTACATTCGTTGCTCAAGGGCAGGTCCACGGAGGTCGAGACTTTTTCCCGAATGGTCGTGTGTGCCTCGATCTGTTTGCGGATGGACTCCACCGAAGCATGCGACCGCAGGAACCTGTTGGTAAGCGCCTTGTCTTCCCGCAACAGGCCCAGCAGCAGGTGTTCCGTCTCAATGTACGGAGAACCAAACTGGCTGGCTTCGTAGCGAGCGAAGAAAATGACGCGCCGGGCCTTTTCCGTGTACCGTTCAAACATTGCACCTCTCCCAAGGCTCCCCGGAAAGTTTTCGTGCTCTGTGTTTCCCTCTCCGCGAGCCTCTTGTGACTGCCTTACCCCTGACCGCCGGTCCCCTGAAAGTGGCGGGACCGAAGAGCGAGGACTTCTCGCGAGCCCTCAAGACTTGCAAACCCACAATACCTCCGCCGGTTGTCTCAGGCGGAAAGCGATTGCGGCGACACCTCGACCAACCGTCCGCCCGCCAGGTTCAAGACCCGGTCGCAGCGCCGTGCGAACGCATGGTTGTGAGTCACGATGAGCGAGGTGAGCCGATAATCCCGATGTAATTTTGCTATCAAATTCATTACCGCTTCCGCCGTCCGGTCATCGAGGTCGCCCGTGGGCTCGTCAGCCATGAGGACCTTCGGTCTCGTCACCAGCGCGCGGGCCAGCGCCACCCGTTGCTGTTCTCCGCCTGACAATTCGCCGGACCGGTGACTGGCACGGTCCGCCAACCCCACTTCCTGCAACCAGTGCAAGGCTTCCTGTTCCGCCTCGCGGCGGTCAACACCGCGCATGTAGAGCGGCATGGCCACGTTCTCGACTGCGGTGAACTCGGGGAGCAGATAGTGAAACTGCCAGACATACCCCAGTTCCCGGCTGCGGAATTCAGCGGCTGCGTCTTCCGTGAGCTTCCGCAAATCGATTTGGGCGAAGTATACGTCACCTTCCGAAGCAGTATCAAGAACTCCCAGGATGTGCAGCAAGGTACTCTTGCCGGCACCCGATTCGCCGACGATCGCTAGCATCTCGCCGGTTTTCACCTGAAACGACAAATTCTCAAAGAGCACCAATTCGGACTTGCCCGAGCGGAAGACCTTCTTGAGGCTTTCGACTCGTAACAACTCGGGCTGTTCAGTTAGATGCAGTTTTCTGCCTCAAGTACCAACGATAGCCGCCGCGGCTTCGCGAGTCGTCCACCCGCAGAGAAAAGCCGTCAACTTCGATAAATTAGAACACGCTTGGGACGATTGCGTCAGTGACACTTAGGCTGCAAATGAGGTGGAAAAATCGGAAACTACGTCAGAATTGGTCGCCTATTCGTAGCGAAGCGCTTCCGCGGGCAACACGCTGGCCGCCGACCACGAAGGATACAGAGTTGCCACGAAGGAAATGCCGATGGCGACCACGCTCACCAGCACGGCGTCCCAGAAGCGCGGGGCAAACGGCACGTAGTCGATGGAATAGACCTCGGCCGAAAGCGACAGCAGATGGTAGTGTCCCGCGGCCCATGAAATGGAGTAGCCCAGCACCAGCCCAATGGCCGTGCCGATGACTCCGATCAGCAGCCCCTGATAGATGAAGATGCGGCGCACTTGCTTGCGCTTGGCGCCCATCGAAACCAGCACGGCGATGTCGCGGGTCTTTTCCATCACCATCATGATGAGCGAGATGAGAATGTTGAGCGCAGCGACAAATACGATGAGGCCGATGGTGATGAAGGTGACAATCCGCTCCAGCCGCAAGGCGTGAAACAACGCACGGTTCTGCTCCATCCAGTTGGTGGACATGAAGCCCTTGCCGGCCGCGGTTTCGAGTTGCCGCCCGATCTCGCCAGCCTTGTAGATGTCGTCCACCTTGAACTCGAGCACGGAGATTACGTCACTCAGGTCGAAGAGGCGTTGCGCGTCCGAGAGGCGGATGAATGCCCAGGTGTTGTCGTAGTCGTAAAAGCCCGAGCTGAAGATGCCGACGACCTTGAAGCGCGAGTATTTGGGAACGATGCCGAACGGCGTCAGTTCGCCCTGTGGACTGGTGGCGGTAACGATCGAGCCGACCGTAGCTCCCAGTTGGTCGGCCATGTCTTTGCCGAGAACGATGGGCGCCATGGCGGACGTGAGCTGGGTTGCTGGCGAGTTGGGTTCATCCGGGTCGACCGGGGTCTGGCTGGCGTTTGTGTCGATGGTCCACAGCGGCGCGGCCGAACCGGCTTTGACAAAATCCAGCAGGTCGCTGACCTTCTTTTCGTCTGCCGGGATGATGCCTTTCAGCACCGCGCCTTGCGCGCGCGCACCGCGCGAGAGCAGCACTTGCTCATAGATAGCGGGCGCTCCGGCCACGACGTGCGGCTGCTTTTCGAGCTCTGAAAGCAGCGGCTGCCAGTTGCGGATGCCGTCGGCCTCCACCCGCAACAGGTTGATGTGCGACGAGGAGCCAAGGAGGCGGTCCTGAAGGTCCTGGCGGAATCCGTTGTTGATAGCCAACGCAATGATGAGCGAAGCCACGCCGGCCGCGACGCCGACGATCGAGATCACCGTAATGATTCCGATGACCGCCTGGCGGCGCTTGGCCTTGAGATACCGCGCGGCTACGAAGAGTTCGAATTGCATCGAGTGTGACGCCGTCCGCGGCCCCGGACCAGCGAAAGCTCATTGTAGCGAAGTGGGCCGGACGCCGTGACTGGCTAAATGGGGAACTTCGGCAACAGCGCAGGAACCGTGTCGCGATACTGCCGATACAAATCGCCGAACCGTGCCTCCAACTCCGCGTCTTCCTTGCGGATCATGATTGCCCCGGTAATGGCGGCAAACACCAGCAGGCCGCAGAGCGCGATGGATCCGGTGCCAATAGTCCAGCCAAAGACCTCGCACAAGTGGCCGAGATAGATGGGATGCCTAACTTGTGTGCGAATGCCCGTGACCACGAGCTTCTGGTCGTGCACGCCAGGCTCGAGTTCGGCCAGGCCGGAGATTTTCGCGCGGTCGAAGCCCTGCGCCGCTGAGCCGTAAATTGAGAAGCCCGCCAGGATGAACGCCACTCCCAGCGCCCACGGAAGCTTGCTGTCGTAAAGGTGCAGATGACGGAATGGCCACGCCACGGCAAACGCCGCTGCGATGAACACTCCCCAGGCCGGAATGATGAAGACGAAGGCCCTGCGGCCGTACATGCGCCAGCGCTCGACGAAAGGATGGAACACCAGCCAGAACAACGGGATGGTGCAGTACACCGACCCAACCACAAGTCCGGCCAAGTCGAGAATCGAAGGCGGCTTCATTGGATCCGCTCCCTCAATGCGACGAACTCGCCGGCGGCGACTTGATTACAGTCTTGGCCACGCCCACATTTTCGTATCGGTCGAAGACCCGAACCACCACGATGTGCTCGATGAGGGGCGGATCTTTCGGGTCGACCTGCGGCATGGGCGCGGTCAAATCGTAGTTCTCCACCTTGTAGTCGGAGATCTGGCCGACCGGCTCGGCCGTCTGCCAGTCGTCGGCATCGATGGAGATCTCGGCGTGGCTGATGGGCGAGAAGCTGTCGGTGGCACGGAATGTCAGGTGCAGCTTGCCGCCCTCGATGCGCGCGCTGGTGATCTCGACTTGTGGCGGCGTATTGTCCACCTCGAAGCGGTCGCTGGTCTTTTCGCCGGTCAGCGCCTCGCTGGGCGAGTGCGACGGCAGGTCCGACGCCACCACGCGCACGGTGTAACCACCATCGGGAAACATGTCTGCCTCAAGATTGGCGTAGCGCTCGGTCAGGTCTTCATTCAGCTTCTTCCACTGCTTTTCGCCGTCGCCACGGTAGTACACGCTGTACACGAGCTGGTCATCATTGGCGTCGTGCGCCTTCCACCGTACGGCGATGTTGTGCTTGTCGGCAACCGTGGGGACCGGGGAGTCGAAGGAACCTTCGGAGTTGGTGTTGCTGGTATGCGCCGACGCTGGCACGCGGGCACCGACCGTCACGGTCACTTCATCGACTTCGGGCGCAACGTTCTTCGGCAGGTAGTTGATGGCGACGCGCTGGACTACCGGATCGGGAGTGCCCGCATGCAGGATCACCTTCCATTGCAGGAAACGGGCGGCGGGAGCCTCCACCGCGCCCGCCGTGGCGAGGTCAACCTTTTTCCACGCGCTCCAGTTGCGGTCGGGATTGTCGAGATTGCCGCTGCGTGCGAAGAGGTCGAAGTTGCCTTTGCCGCGGACTTCCGGCCGTCCCCACTTGGAGAAAATCTTCGCGTCGAAGACGTCGCTCTCGTAGGTGCCCTCGGCGGCGGGTTTCGCACCGATGAGAAACACCTTGCCCAGATTGCTGGTGGCGGCGTAAATGCCGCCCTGAGGGGCCCGCGCGAAGGCCGTCACCTGGTTGGCGCTGGCTTCGGTCAGATCGGTGTACTGGTTGTCGGAGATGGCATACAGCCTACCCTTGTTGCCGGTACCGGCGATCAGGCGTCCGGCGGCGTCAAACGCCAGCGCATAAACGATGTCGTCTTTCGACGTCCAGATGGTTTTTGGCGAGCCGTCGGGCGCGATGCGATAGACCTCGGAGCCACCGAGATTTAAGGCCGCCGGAAAGGGAGCGGGCGCGATTGCAGGCGCGCCACCCGTCGCCTGCGACGGAGCCTGAATCACGATCATCGTAGGAGGAGCAGCGCCGGGCATGGCCCCAGTCGACTGTCCTGTTGGCGGCAGGGGAGCTGCGCCGCGCCTGTCACCCGCTCCCGCGGCGTAGATGTTGCCCTCCGCATCCACCGCCAGCGCCGTAATCTCTTTTTTCGGGGCGTCATAGAGCACATAGCCCTCGCCCTGCGGCGTGATGCGATAAATCAGCCCGCTGCCGTCAGTCCCGACCAGAAGGTTGCCGGAGCGGTCAAACGTCAGCACGCGAATATGAACTTCGTCGCTTTTGAAGAACACTGCTCCGGCGCCGTTCGGCTCGACTCGGAAGATCTCGCCCCGATCGCCGGTGCCGACGTAGAGGCGTCCCTGCGGGTCGAACGCCAGCGCCCAGATGTATTTCGACTTGGGCTCGAAGAAGACGCTGGCGGCGTAACTGGGATCGACCGCCAGAGCGGCGGGTGAAGTTTCAGCGGGCTTGCCCGCCGGTTGACCGTTGTGCGTGATCTTGTACACCTTGCCGTCAGGGGACGTCGCCGCGTAAACCGCACCGCTGCCGTCAATGGCCAGCGCCTGCACGGAAAGCTCCTGCGGCACAAAGATGACGCTGGCCTTGCCCTCGGGCGTGATGCGGTACACCCGCGCCGGAGATCCCGCGGCGGCGTAGGCATTGCCCTGGGCGTCGGAAACGATCGCCCACAGATAGGCCGACGGCGAGGTATAGAGCGAGGTGAAAGCAGGCGCCAGCGTCAGGCTGCCATCGCTGTGAATGGCCACGCCCTTCGCCGTGCCCTTTTCCAATTCGTCGTACTTGCTCTGCTGCCAGAGGCGCGTGCCGTCGGCGACGGCAAAACCTGACAGCAAGAGACTGAGGACAATGGCTCGCAGCGTCGTGTTCGGGGTCATGGATATGAATGGCTTGAGACAATGATAAAACTTCAGACGGCGTTAGCTACACCAACAAGAACGGGTTACGTACCGTGATGCCGAAATATTGTTGTCCAGAACTCAAATCCTCGGACCAAATCGTCTCGCACCTTGCTCGCTCTGCCGCCGCCACAATGAGCGAGTCGTAAAAATGTAGACCATAACGTGCCCGCACCCGCACAGCCCGGCGGATCAAATCCGCATCAGTGGTTATAGTCGGAATCGATGCGAATGAATCGAGTGCTGAAATAAGTAGTTCCGGCTCGACACGCGGTACAACTTTGTGGAGCAAGGTCGAGGCGAATTCACCTAACACCTGCGTCGACGTCGCGACTTGACCGGCCAATGCTCTCCTTACTAATCCCTTGGCAACCTCTTGCTTATGGGAATCGGCGGTCACGAAGCAGTAGACAAATACGTTGGTGTCAAGGAACTCAAGAGCGCTCATAAAGGTCTTCGCGCTTCCAATCGTGGCTTCCCAATTCGAATTGAATCGAGGTGAAGGTTCTCTCCAGTGCCTCGTGTTCGCGCTGCCTTCGCCCGGAGGCGGCGTCATCTTGGGCCAGCTTTTCCAGGAAATCTCGTACCAATCCGGTGAGTGTCGTATCCCGCTCGACGGCGATTTTCCGCACTTCCTTGACCAGTTTGTCGTCGATGGAGAGGGTGATATTCATGCCCACAGGATACGGGAAACCCTTAATACGTGCAATCGAACCATGGACTCCGGAGAGCCATCTGCCCTAATCACCGCTGGCCGCCCCGTCCAGCATCACTTTATGTTCAGCGTAATCACCTGCGCGCCCGACACCACGTAATCCACCGCCGTTGACGCCTCGCTGGTGGCCGACTCGCCCACGACGACCATGTCCTGGGTGCCACGCATGCCGTCCATGACGTTGATGACCGACAGTGGCAATGTAGGCATGACGTTGTTGCTCACCATGGCCTGCGGATTCGGCTCCAGCAGCGAAACATAGACGTCCGTGTTCGAGTGTTCGCGGTTGAGCAGGGCGATGGTCGACCCCAAAGGAAGCTTGCGGCTGAGCGCGGGCGGTACGCGCCGCAAGCGGTCCAGGGTGTCGCCGTCGCTCACCAGGATGCGCAGAGTCCCCTTGGGAGTGGAGGCCGGGATGGTCAGCGGAATCTCGCGTACCAGGCTCTCGCCGCGATACGGGCGTAGCAGCGTCTCGACCGTGATCGTGTCCCCCGGACGCGCTTCAGTGACGTCGGTGCGGGCGTTCTCCAACCGCGCCGAGCGCCGCTCCGGAACCATCTCGAAGCTCAGGTTTACGCCGTCGATCTTCGGCGTCTCATAGGGGTTCTCATAGATGCGGGTAAAGCGGTCGCCGATCGAGAGCGCAATCCCGTAGGCCGTCGGAGTTGCGCCGTCGGCGGGCGCGTACATGTCTTGCACCGCCAGCTTGGGATAGCCCTGCACTTCGATGCTGCCGTTCAACTTGTAGGTGGTGTCCTCGCTGTACTCGTTCGTGCCCTGCAGCGCGTTGAACACCGTCGCCATCACCGCTGTGGGCGTAATCTTGGGGTTGTTGAGCACCTCGAAGTGGTACTGCTTGGCTTGACCGGCGCTATTGAGCGTCAGGGTTACCGGAATCATCTGCGGCTGTCGGTCGAACCGGCCCAGGATACCGGTGCGCCGGTCCTGGACGAACGCCCCCACCGGCTCGGTAGCGTTCACAATCTTGAACGAACTATACGACGAGGGCAGCGTCGCCAGCACCGTGGCCTTGGTCATCGGCATGTCCACGCTGCCCGATTGGAGAAACGGATGCCCGCAGGCCAGCAGGTGCGTGGCGTCTACGTAGGTGACCGTGCATGTCCCGGCGATGTTCATATCGCCGCGCACCAGGATGGCGCTCACAGCCGAGCCCGGCTCCAGCGGTTCGGGCTGCTTGGCGTCGCTCACCGAACCCGCGCCCATCACGGGAACTACGCCGGCGGAGGCGAAGCTGGGTCCAAAAAGGCGCAGGGTTTCAGGGCTAAATCCGCTGAAGACCAGTGGAGTTTCGATCGGCTTGAGCAGGTTGGTGTATCCCGCAATCGCTGAATCAGATTGCGGAGAGTCGCCGGGCGCAGCCGTGCGCGACGCAACGCTCGCAGGCTCGCTCGTGCCGTGATTGAGCCTGCCTGTCGCCGGCTTGTCCAGGTCGTTGATCTCCAGCATCGCGGCCGCCGGGGTTATGCCGGCAATCGGTTCCTTGGAAAACTCGCCGATGCGATAGGCGATGGCCCCCACCAACTTGCCGTCGATGTACACCGGGCTGCCGCTCATACCCGCGACCACGCCTGTGAATTCGACCTTGGGACCGTGCAGGCGGGCGAGAATGACGTCGGACTTCGGCCCCGCCATGTCCTTCAAAATGCCCAGGATTTCGACTTCGACCGGCTCCGGCTTGGTGCCCTCGAACACCGTATAGGCCACGCCGCGCATGCCCACATGAACTTCGCTTTCAGGCAGGATGTTTGCGGTCAGGGGAGTTTCCGCTGCCCACGCGGCCAGCGGCAGGATTGAAGTGAAAGCGAAAAGGAACAACGCTGTGGAGCGGCGCAACATCACTTTGACTCAGTCCCCCGGGGCTACGATATTCCGCGACTGTTTTGACGGATTGGGGTTAAAAACGTCTGGGGAATAGTCGAGCCAGATTCACGCGCCCAGAGTGCATCTATACTAGCAGACACCTATGCCCAGCAGGATTACCATGCGGCTTCACAAATTATCGGAACGGCGCGCCGAATTCGCGCGCTTCCTCGCTTTAGCGGTGCTGGTCTCCCCGCTCCTGGTCGCCGCGCCGACAGGGTGGGCGCAGTCCACCGACACGCAGTCACCCTCGCAGAGCCAGACCTCACAGAAGCCCGACCAAATGCCTCCAGAAGCCGGTGGCCCGGAAGGCGATGTGGGGCCCATGGCCGTGCCCAAGAAGACTAAGGAGTCTTCCGACGACACGCCTCCGCCACCCAAGCCGAAGAAGCAGGCCGACATTCCCGAGTACTCTCTGCGTGTGGACGTGCCCGTGGTCACGGTTGACGCCCGCGTGGTCATGAAAGACGGTCGTCCCCTTGCGCTGCCGCCCAACGTCGCCAAAGAACACTTCAAGATCTTTGAAGATGGGGTTCCGCAGAAGATCCAGACCGTGACCCAGAGCGAGGCGCCGATCACCGCCGTGCTGCTGGTCGAATTCGCCGCCAAGAACTACAACTTCCTGAACGATGCGCTGACCTCGTCATACATGTTTGCCTCAAACCTGAAGCCCATCGACTGGGTCGCGGTCATCGAGTTCGACATGAAGACGCACATCCTCGTGGACTTCACCCAGGACAAGCAGGCCATCTTCGGAGCGCTGAACAGCTTGATCATCCCCGGCTTCAGCGAAACCAATCTCTGGGACGCGATGTACGATACCCTCGACCGCCTCGACCGGATTCCCGGCCATAAGGAACTTGTGATCGTGGCCAGCGGCATTGACACCATGAGCCACATGACCTTCGACAAGATCCTGAAGAAGGTCAAGACTACGCCCAATGTGACCATCTACACCGTCACTACCGGGGCCGCCTTGCGCACCATCATGGAGGCTCGCACCGGCGGCAACCCGGATTACAATATCGTCAATATGGACTACCTGGTGGCGGACAACGAGATGAAGGCCTTTGCGCAACTGACAGGCGGGCGCTGGTATGCACCGCGCTTCATGGGTGAGATGCCCGAGATCTTCAAGGAAGTCGCGCAGTCCATTCGCAACCAGTACACCATCACCTATCAGTCCACCAATCCGAAGATGGACGGTACCTACCGTAAGCTCAAGGTCGAACTGGTTGGGCCCAACGACGCTCCCCTCGTGATCAAGGACGAGAAGAACCACGACGTCAAATACCAGATCATCGCGCGCGACGGCTACACCGCCAAGCACGAGGTCGAGTAGCGCTTGCCTTCGTTGGCTGCGGAAATCACGGCCTTGGGGCTGACGCAGCCCGTCAACGAGTTTCCCTCCGATGTCGACTGGAACCGCGCCCAGTCCATCGCTTTCTGCCACGACTGGCAGGGTCTGAACCACGATCCCCAGCGTGAGACTGAAGTGCGGTTGCTCTGGTCGGACGACCGGCTGTTCCTTCGTTTTCGATGCCGTTACCGCACGCTGGACGTGTTTTCGGATGCCGACGCGAACGGCCGCAGAGATTTTCTTTGGGAGCGCGACGTGGCCGAGGTGTTTCTCCAGCTCGATCGCTTCGGCGAAAAGTACTACAAGGAATTTGAAGTGAGCCCCAATGGGCAGTGGCTCGATCTGGACATCTCGCCAATGGGACTCCAGCACATCACCAGCGGAATGCGTTCGAAGGTCGAAGTCGACAACGCATCGCGCTCGTGGACTGCCGAACTCTCGATTCCCATGGCGGCTCTTACAGAACGCTTCGAACCGGCGCAGCCGTGGCGAGTGAACTTCTTTCGTTGCGAAGGACTCGACCCGGAGCGCTATTACTCTTCGTGGCAGCCCACAGAAACGCCAGAGCCGAACTTCCACGTGCCGCAGAAGTTCGGCTGGCTACGCTTCGGCACCTAAGCCGTGTTCGCACAATGCCCAGGTTGTTTCCGTCTGGGTCTAGAAACCAGGCCACTTTCGTTCCATCGGGAGCAGTCCAAATGCCGAGTTTGTCCTGTTCGAAAAAGCCGTAGCGTTCAAACACCACGCCGGCCGCCGCGATCTGCTGGACCGCAGCCTCGATGTCGGCTACTTCCCAACTCAATATCGAGAACGGCTGAGGTGTGAACTCCTTCACCTTCGTCAGCCGCAGCATGATTCCATTGGCGTCATACACCAGTGCAAATGGATCTTCGCTCACGAACTTCAAGCCAAGCTTTTCAGAGTAGAAAGCCTTGGCGCGGGCCGCGTCCGTGATTGGCACGAGTGCGATGATCTTCTTGTCCGTCAGCAATTCGACCTCCCTACTTTCCCATCACCAGTTTGGCGATGGTCTGCAGTTGCATGTTCGACGTGCCTTCGTAGATCTTGCCAATCTTTGAGTCGCGAAAGTACTTTTCGACCGGATAGTCTTTCGTGAATCCGTAGCCGCCGTAGATCTCCAGGCTTAACGACGCTACGCGCTCGGCCACCTGCGAGCAGAACAGCTTGGTCATGGCCGCTTCTTTCACGAAGTTCATGTGGGCGTCTTTCATGCGGGCGGCGTTGTAGAGCAGCATGCGCGCGGCCTCGATCTCGGTGGCCATCTGCGCAATCTGGAACTGGATGCCCTGGAAGTCGGCAATGGGACGGCCGAACTGCTTGCGTTCCTGGGCGTACTTCACCGCGCACTCCAACGCGCCGCGGGCCAGGCCGATCATCTGCGCGCCGATGCCGATGCGACCTTCGTTCAGGGTCTCGATGGCGATCTTGTAGCCCTTGCCCACCTCGCCGAGAACGTTCGCCTTGGGCACCTTGCAATCCACCAGAATCAACTCGCAAGTGCTGGAAGCGCGAATTCCCAGCTTGTCTTCCTTCTTGCCGACGGTGAAACCGGGCATTCCTTTTTCCACGATGAACGCGGTGATGCCCTTGTAGCCCGCCGAGGGATCGACCGTCGCCAGCAGGATGAACACGCCCGCTTCCTTGGCGTTGGTGATCCACAGTTTCTGCCCGTTCAGGATGTACTCGTCGCCCTTCAACTCCGCGCGCGTCTGCAGCGCGAAAGCGTCGGAGCCGGAGTTGGCTTCGCTCAGCGCGTAGGCTCCGACGGTGTCGGCGCACATGCGCGGCAGGTAGCGCTTCTTCTGTTCCTCGGTGGTCCAGCGCATCAGCGCGTTGTTGCACAGCGTGTTCTGCACGTCCACGATCACGCCCACCGAGGCGTCCACGCGCGAAAGTTCCTCCACCGCGAGAATGGCCTCGAAGAACGTTCCTCCGCCTCCGCCGTACTCAACGGGCACCTCGATGCCCATCAGGCCGAGCTCGAAGAAGTTCTTGATCAGCGCTGGTTCGAACACGCCCTTCTCGTCCATCTCTTTGACGTGCGGTTTCACGGTCTCTTCGGCAAACTGCCGGATGGTGTCGCGAAACAGGACTTCGTCTTCGGTAAGGGCCACCAGCGGCGCCGGCGGCATGTCGGTAGCGGTAATGTCAGACATAAAGACACCTCAAAGCTGAATTACAAAACCCTCGATTCTAGCACCCGACCGCGCACCGGGCACGAAACAGAGGCTGGAGGTTTATATTTCCCTAAGGAACCTTATGTCTTCCGCACTCGTGAGAAGCTCCATGAATTCGGCGCCGAAACTCCTGGTCGCTCTCGTCCTGATGTCTTTTGGTTCGCTCGCTCTTGCCCAGAACCCCGATTATGAAGCCCTCGGCCGAGGACTCGTAACCCAGTTGGCCGCGCGCCAGTTCGACAAGGTTGAGGCGCAGTTTGACGATCAGATGAAAGCCGGACTCCCGATCGGCAAGCTGCCTGGGGTTTGGGACTCAATCCTGGCGCAGACCGGGCCCTTCAAGGGCGTCACAGCGGTCAAAGTTACGGAGAAGCAGGGCCTGCACGCCGCCTTTGTCACCTGCGAGTTCGAACGTGTCGTCCTCGACGCCAAGGTCTATATGGATGCCCAGGGTCAGGTGAAGGGCCTCTTCTTCGAGCCGCATTCCGACTCCGCTGCCGCATCCCCAGCCGCAGGCGAATGGAAAACGCCTGCTTACGTCAAGACCGACGCCTTCCACGACCGCGACACCACCATCGTCAGCGGACGTTGGGAGTTGCCCGGCGTTCTCACGCTTCCCAATACCAAGACGTCGGTACCGGCCGTCGTGTTGGTGCATGGCTCCGGCCCGGAGGATGCCGACGAAACCATCGGTCCCAACAAGCCGTTCGCCGACCTGGCCTACGGACTGGCCAGCCAGAACATTGCGGTTCTGCGCTATGTAAAGCGCACCAAGCAGTATGGGGCCGACTCCAAGTCCGACGCGCCGTTCACGGTGAAAGATGAAGTCACCGACGACGCCATCGCCGCCGTCGCCCTGCTGGCGAAAATGCCGGA
This sequence comes from uncultured Acidobacteriaceae bacterium, assembly GCA_963751155.1. Taxonomy (GTDB): domain Bacteria; phylum Acidobacteriota; class Terriglobia; order Terriglobales; family Acidobacteriaceae; genus DASRAA01. Next base: position 61,489 of record CAVVTL010000040.1, read on the forward strand.
GGTCAACAAGAAGCAGATTTACGTCCTCGGCCACAGCCTGGGAGGCATGCTCGCGCCGCGCATTGCCGCCGAAGACCCGCAGGTCGCCGGCATCATCATTCTGGCCGGCACGGCGCGGCCGCTGGAAAAGCTCGTGGTCGACCAGGTCAAGTACATCGCCAGCCTGACCTCCGCGCAAACGCCAGAGAACCAGAAGCAGATTGAGAAAGCCGAGGCCATCGCCGCCCAGGTCGAAAGCCCCTCGCTGAAGCCCGGCGACACCGTGGATTTCTTCGGCGCGCCCATCCCCGGCTCGTACTTTCTCGATCTGCGCAGTTACGATCCCGCCAAAGTCGCCGCCGGATTGAAGATCCCCATCCTCGTGCTGCAAGGCGGACGCGACTACCAAGTCCACCAGCGCCGACTTCGAGATCTGGAAGAGCGCCCTGGCCAACGACCCGCGCGCCACCTTCAAGTTCTATCCGGCCTACACCCACCTGTTCATGCCAGGAGCAGGCTCAGGCCCGGCCAGCCCCGACGACTACACCGTCGCCGGCAACGTGGCCGAAGACGTAATCACCGACATCGCCAAGTGGATCAAGGGCAACGCCGCGGCTCACTAGCGGATAAAGTTGTTGAGGAAGAGAACGGGTTACTCTTGCCGCCGATAGACCATCTTCAGCTTGTCGCCCTCGAGGATGCGCGCAATCCGGTTGCGGGCATGCACCGACCACGGCCCGATCCGGTCGAGTCTGCGCGTAGGTCTTCCAGTGCGGAAGCGCGCGCCGGGGTTGCTGCAGGCGTTCATAGGCGAGCGCCAGATTGTAGTGCGCATCAGCATAGGTCGGCGCCAATTGGATCGCCGTGCGATACGCGGCAATCGCCTCCTCCAGGCGCCCGGTCTCGTCGAGCACGTTGCCCAGGTCGAAGTAAGCCAGCGCATAGCGCGGGTCGGCCTTAACCGCCAGGCGGTAGTGCGTCTCCGCCGCCACGAAGTTCTGCCGGTGGTAATACAGCGTACCCAGGTTGATGTGCGCCGCCGCGTGCGCCGGTTCGAGTTCCACCACCCGCAGGTAAACCGCGATGGCCTCATCGTGGTTGCTGGGGTGTTCCTCGAGCGCCACCCCGCGGGCAAACAGGTCAGCCACAGTGTTGCAGGTCGCAATCGGGCGCACCTTGGCCGATACCACCGCGCCCATCGGCTCGAACTCCATCACAAACTGGCCGCGCACCGGCTCGACCGCGCGTCCTTCATGGCGAAAGGCAACCCGGTTGCCCACGCTGAACGCGCTGGCTTCCAGCAGCGGATTCTCCATGCCGGCCACCTGCTTCTGCATCGCCACCAGCGACTCGCGAATCGACAGCCGAGACGCACCCGCTTGGCGCGCAGGTCGCGCACTTTCTTAAGTTGGATCAGGTCGAAGAAGGAAAACTCGTCGGCAACCGGCGCCAAACCGGCCCGCTGCCAACCAGATAGCTGCTTGGGGGTGATGTGCAGAATCCGAAGTATGTCGGCGCGACCGTATCGGTTCATGGAAGCCCGTCGTGGCCACCGGGGCTCTAACTAGATTATCGGTGCGCCTGCCCAGCTTGCGCAAGTGGTTACCCGGTGTACCGCGGTGGAAAACTTGCACTTAACCCGGCTTTACCGTCCTTCCAACAGCAGTTAAAATCAAAGTGAGGCCGACGTAGCTCAGTTGGTAGAGCAGTCGATTCGTAATCGACAGGTCATCGGTTCAAGTCCGATCGTCGGCTCCACTAAGTTTCTGCCCGTCATGCACTTGGCCGCCGCTCTGGCGGCCATCACTTTCGTGTGTGTCGTAAATTGTGTCGTAACTGTGCCGTTGCGCAGTCACATCACCCTCTGATTTCGATGATCGATCGCATCCCGCAATGGCTCCAAGTCCGGATGCTGGTAGATCATCGTGGTGCGCAGATCAGCGTGACCCATAACGTCGCGAACGAGCGCTGGATTCTTTGTCTCTGCCATCGCGTACGTGCCGAACGCATGTCGAGCGTGGTACAGAACAATTTGCTTGGAAATCCCAGCCCTTGCTCGCGCCGCGCGGAACTGACCCGCAATCGTTGTGAGATGGCCTTCTGCAGCGCGCCTGGACGGAAACACCCATTCGCTTCCGTTGGAGGCACGAAGCCGGAGGACATCAAAGACCCGCTGACTCAACGGCACCCAACGGCGAGCCTTACGCGACTTGCCGACGGGGTTGAAGTAGAGCCGGCTGTCCCAATGCACGTGCTCCCATCTCATCCGAAACGCTCTCCGGCCGGAGGCCCATGTCACGCATGATGACAAGGACATCTCGCGGCAACGGCTGCCGCTGGCCACGGCCAACAGCTTTTGCTCCGTGGCGCCATCGTCCAGAATTCCGTCACGTCCGATCTCCTCCGCCAAGTGAATAAGCGGCGCTTGACGAATGAGGTTGTCCCTCACCGCCTTGCCCAGCATTACCCTCAGCGTCCGCCGAGCCTGGTTCGCCCACGACGTCGATCCGGAGAATGGGATTGTGCTCACCAAATCAGTAGTAATGGCATCCAAGCGCATTCCAGCCAGCGGTGTGCTTTTCAGCCGTTTCCATCCGTAGCGGTAGTACCTACGGGTGTTGGGTTTTAGTCGGTGGGTGTCGTCCACCCACTGGGAAGAACCGCGCACTAAATTCGCGCAGTGTCGGAGCTTTCGCAGGTACGGCAGTCGAGCCGCGCTCGCGGATATTGGCCATGAGCGTGGACTCGAATTGCCGGGCCTTGCTCTCGGTTGATTGTTTCGTTGAACAGCGGTACCGCTTCCCGCCAACATAGAAGTGGCACCACCAGATACGTCCTCGTCTAAAGAGCGACACGGTTTGCTTCCTCCCTTGCCTCGGTTCGCACGGGATGGAACAACGGTGTTGCTCTTGACGAAATCTACTAGCTCCGCCTCCTCGTATAAAACTGTTTTTCCCATCTTCACGTAGCACGGCCCGGCGCCGACCGCACGCCAATAGCGCAATGTTCCGGCTGGCTTGTGCAGGAAGGCCGCCGCCTCGGCTGTGGTTAAGAGCTTCATGTTGGAATCAAGAAAACTGAATTTCTCCTCCCCCCACGCGGCGACCCCTCCCGGGTGCCGGCACCTCGACGCACTTTCGTGCGGCTGTGAAAGCAACCCGACTGCCATTCCACGGATCGGCTCCAAGGGCACGCGTTGTGTTAGCTGCTCTTGTTAGCTTGAAATCGAACGTCAGTCAAACGGATCAGCCTGAGGGAACGCATTCCTTTCCTGCGGTTTCAGCAAGCGATTTGCCGATCGGCCCGCGGGTGGCCAGGAACGTTTCTGGCAGAACCTAAGCCGCCGTACGGTTTTCGTGGGATTGCCAGACGAGCCAGCTCGTACCGGACATCGCCGCCTTGGTGGGAACTTTTTTTCACCGATTACACTTTGGCTGGGCAACTCGACGTTTTTCGTTGGCTAAGCCCGGACACTGTAGGGCGACTCTCAGGCCGCGTTGTCAGTAACTCCTTCAGTCCACGGGCGCTCGGCAGATTTATTTCACCGATCGCACTTTGTCTGAGAGCGAGAGACTCTCGCACTTGATCCCGGAAGCTGCCAAGCGCTGCCAATGGTCCCTGACAGCTCTGTCGCCGCATTTATTTCGCCGATCACACTTTGACTGGACGAAAGTGTCCCTTGGCTCTCTGACGTGAACGCCTCCAGACCGCCGCGGGTTGTCGATCGCCGAGCGTGTGGCCAGCTTTTAGTTCATGATGCGCACTTTGTCTAGGAACCTGAGGCAGTTCGCTGTTGACGCAATGGCAGAGACTCCAGTTGCAGTCTCTTCGCCAACTAATTGCACCTTGAGAGTTTCTGCGGCCTGATGGCTGCCGGTCTAGCTGCGCGACTTCGAAAAGGGCCTCTGACGGCAACTGGCGGTTGCCACGGGTCTTTTCGCGAGCAAGTTCGAGCGGTTGCCGAGCTTCCTCGCATGCCTCTCGAAACACGTCGGAAGCGAGGTGGCCGACTTTGTTACCGCGAAACGGCTCAAACCGGAGAGCAGCGTGCGGTAGGTGCGACCGAGCTTTGCAAACCGCTCCAGATCTCGTTTGTACAGCAGCGAGATAATCCTGAATTTGCCGCACCAGCGGGGCAGCGTCTTGCCGAGTTCGCGTCGAATACCGTCGGCCGACGCCTTCTGTTCCACGGCGAGTAGCGCCCAGTTCCTGGTCGGCAAGGCGCCGTGCCTTCCATGATGCCCACCGGCTTCCTCGAAGAACGCTTCGGCCTTCTTGGCCAGAACGTTGAACCGCATCTAGTTCATTACTCATTATGGCGGTACTCAGCGAATCTCTGCCGAGCTAGAACAGGTTAGCGCCGGAGCCGACGGGCTGGCAGCGGAAATTAGCCAAACTGAGCAGTGAACACGACAAAGATCGTGCGCAACTCGCGCGTCAGGCCGGAGAGAATTTGCGGCTGAAAGCGGAGTATACGAAGCTCAGAAACGAACGAGACCATTGGCAGCGGACCGCACAAGAGGCACGAGCTCTGGCCGCCGCGAAACAGTATTCGGTAGAGGACCTCCGAAAGGCACTTGGGAGCGATGGCGGAAGAGAATCCTGAAAGCCAGGCGTTTCCACATGACAAGAACTCTCGAGGACTAACGATGCGATCGTCTGGCGTAACGATGAAATCGGCAGTTGGACAGCGCCGCCCCAGCAAAGTCATTCTGGAGCCCACCAAAGATCTGGCGCTGCTGAAAACGGTGCGAGACTGTCGCTTTATTACCAGCTACCAATTGTTTGAGTTTGCCAAGGCATCCAACATTGCCAGCAGTTTGGGATCGTTCTACTGGCGTATCGGCCGGCTGGTGGAATGCGGCTTGGTACAGACGGTGACGCTTCAGATCGGCAAGTACCGGATCTACACGATCACCCGGCAAGGTCTGAGGGAATTGGAGAACCGGCAAGAATGCCTCTTAAGTTTGACGTCGGGTGCGCGAGTGCTCACGAAACGGGATGAAATCCCGCACGCCCTCTTGCTGAACGACATCCGGCGAAGGTTCGAGCAGCAGTTCCCGGTCGAGTGGTGGAGGACGGACCTCCTCGTCCTCGGGCCGCGAACCTGTCGAGCCCGCCGGTATGCGAAGGATTATGACGCGGTGTTTTCGTTGGATCGTTCGAGCGCTGGCGCGCGTTCTCTGACCATTGCTGTGGAGTATGAACGCACGCTCAAGGCCGAAGACCGTTACGCCGAAATCAGCAATACTCTCAGCGGCGAGAACTCCGTCGATTTGCTGTTTTATCTTTGCGCGTCCGCCGACATGGTGCCGCTGCTGGCGCAGAGGATTGCCCTGAAAAACCTCGTTCTCGGCTTCACACACGGTGGCACGGAGTTTTGTCCATCAGGGCAAGCAATGTCCTGTGTTCCTCTGGACCCAGCAGAAGCTGCAGCCGATTCCCATGGTCGACATCATCAACGCTTCCCAGGTGAGAAGCTGCGACGGTGATCGCTGTTGCTCCGGGGATGTGCCTAGAATAGCCCCGGAATAAGCCCTGAAACGCCTAGAACGGGCATTCTCACAAGTTGCTGCAGTGAAGCTCACTTAGCGGCTGACTAACCCCTGGATAATACCGCTTTGCAACACCCGTCTGGCCTGGTGGTCTGGCCGAGTCCGACCGGCGGCCGGCTACAAGGACGCAACCGTCGGCGTGCTTGCGGACACCCTGCGAATAGCGTCGCCAAGTGGTGCCGATGGTTAGCGCGTTGATGCTCGCACGTGAAGCGCACCTGGCTCCGCCGGCCTGTATTCCCTGACCTCCAACTTCACTCCACCGGTGTTGCGAACGAAGCAGCCGGAGGCGTGTCCACTACCAACCAACAGTACGATCAAGCAGCACAGCATGCGAGAGGTGACCCATGAAAGAACGAGTTGTGTTTGAGGCCAATGTGCCGGTGTCCGCCACGTTGGCCTACGCGGATGGACTGAAAGTGCAGGGACGTTTCGGCGACCAGGTGATGTACTCGCTCGCCGACGGACGAGTCATGTACGTGCCGCCGATCGTGCGGGACAAGCTGGTGGTAACTGGGCATCCGGCAGAAC
>CAVVTL010000041.1:0-56841 GCA_963751155.1 uncultured Acidobacteriaceae bacterium
TTCTGGGCCAGCGCCTGACGACGCGCGCGGTAGTCGGCATTAGGCTGGCGTTCCAGCGCCACAGCCGCTGGGCGCAAGCGGCAGCCAGGCCGACCACTAGAAAATATTTGAGATATCGGGTTCTCATGTCAGACTTCATCGGACTTCGCAGACCTCAGATTCCCACCGGAAAGGGTTTGATGCTGTGTTCTTACCGCCCGCGCCATCAGAGCGTCGAAGCGGCCCTGCAGCAGCGACATCAGTCCGGTGTACCAATAGCCGAACACGAAGAGGATGAGGAAGGGCACCGTAAAGTAGTTCTCGTTGGCCATGGCGTACCACACCGTCAGGGCGAAGTAGGTTCCAATCGGGAGCTCGATGTAGGGGACGAATCCCAGCCGTTTGCGGTATTTCTTGGCCGCCACGCTTTTGTCCCGCTTGCTGACGACGCGGTACTTGGGGGTGCGGGCGAAGGCGGTCTGTTGCCGACGATCGCCTCCAAAACCGCCTTGGTGTTGGTGATCGTCAACCCGATCCCCAGGGCCATCAGCGGCGGCAGGTAGAGGAACGTGCGCAGCCACGACTTGGGGAACAGTTCTTTCTGCGACACCAGGTAGAAGCTGGAGATGGAGAACGTCGATGCCATGAACAGGGGCAGGTCGATGTTCAGCATCTGAACCAGCCCTGATAGAAGCGCAGCACCATGGCCGGAAGCAGCAGGGCACTCAGAACGATCATCAGCGGATAGCTGATGTTGGCAGTCAGGTGATACCAGGCCTCCAGCTTCTCGCGCCGAGAGACGTTGGACCGCATGACCTTGGGCAGGTCCTTTTTCGAGCACTGAATCAGCCCTTTGGCCCAGCGCGCCTGCTGGGTCTTGAAGGCCGTCATCTCGATCGGCAGCTCGGCCGGACATTCCACGTCTTGCAGATACTTAAACCGCCATCCCTTGAGCTGCGAGCGGTAGCTGAGGTCGGTGTCTTCGGTGAGTGTGTCGTGTTCCCAGCCGCCGGCGTCGTCGATGGCCTTGCGCCGCCACATTCCGGCGGTGCCGTTGAAGTTGAAGAACACTCCGGCGCGCGACCGTCCGCCGTGTTCCAGCACAAAGTGGCCGTCGAGCAGGATGGCTTCGACTTCCGTGAGGAACGAGTAGTTGCGGTTCAGGTGCGTCCAGCGCGTCTGCACCATGCCCACGTCGGGCTCGGCGAAGTGGTGGATGACCTTCATCACCCAATCCGGCGTTGGCGTGAAGTCGGCGTCGAAGATGGCGACGAATTCGCCCGAGGACACTTTCAGCCCGGCGTCGAGCGCGCCCGCTTTGTACCCCTCGCGGTTCGTGCGGTGGTGGTAGCTGATGTTGTGGCCCTGGGCGGCATAGCGCTCCACCACGGCCCGCGCGACTTCGACCGTTTCGTCGGTGGAGTCGTCGAGCACCTGAATTTCGAGTTTGTCGGTCGGATAGTCAAACTTGCAGACGCAATCCACCAACCGGTCGATGACAAACTGCTCGTTGAAGATGGGAAGCTGGATGGTCACTTTCGGCAAGTCGCTGAACTGCAAAGGCGGGTCGGTGGCCTTGTTCTTCTTGTGCTTGTAGTACAGGTACACCAGTTGGTAGCGATGGACACCGTAAAAGGCCAGAATAATCAGGAGAATGAAATAAGGAATCAGCAGCGCCAGGTCGAAGGCGTTGGCGTGGTACAGTCCTTTGAACGTGGTGTCCAGAAAATGCGAGCGCATGTAATGACGGAGCCCGCGAGGCTCCGCCAATAACGTGCAAACCAGCATGAGGGTTGGGTTCAGAGGCGATCTCCCGGATACCAGTATGGGCCAGCCACTCTATTTTGACAGCGCTAACGGCAACGCGATGATTGTACCTGACCCCCGCATTGACGCCGGCCCCCGGCGCGGCAACAATAGACGGCAGCGGGCTGACATGAATTTGCGAGTTGTAGTGGTTGTTGCCTGGATCTGCAGCGTGGGGACTGCACTCTGCTGGGGACAACCATCGCCTGAGCCAGTTGTAACTGCCGCGCGAGCGAACTTCGGACTTGCTCCAGAAGATGCCTACCTGTCACCCAGCCGGTATACCAACGCATATTTCGGTTTTTCTTTCGATTTTCCCGACGGCGTGTCGTTACGGCCCATTCCGCAGCCGGCCTCGGAGGATCGCCGAATCCAGCTCCTGGAGTTGATTGGCGCAACGGCAAATCGAGCCGCGATTTCCATCTCTGCCTACGAGTACAAAAACAAGAACTATACCGACGCCAAATCGCTGCTGCGCCGCGAACTCGACCAGGAAATCTTCTACGGGGTCGAACAGGTGCGTGGGGTGTCGAAAACCACCGTCGGCGACCGTCAGTTCTATTGCTTCGAGACCCGTAAGGGGGTCGAGCAGCATGCGGCGCTTGCTGCCCAGATGGACGGATACGTCCTGGAAGCCGATTTCCGCTCCCGGAACGTCGATGTGCTGCACCAGTTGGTCGCCGCCTTTTCGCGGGCCGAATTCTTCCCGCCCCGCGAAGCGGAGCGGCGAGCCGGAGTGCAGGCTGCCGAGTACGAGGGGCCTGCCATCTCAGAACAGCATCTGCACGACGTTCGGGAGTCGAAGCCCGCCGATCATATTGCCCCCGGCAAAATTGACGGCAGGTCGTACAGCAATTCGCAGATAGGTGTCAGTTACGAGTTTCCGCAAGGCTGGAGCGTCGAGCCCGAGGGCGCAATCGAGCCAGCCATTGAGCGCTATCGCGAAAAAGTCACGGGAGAGCCGCTCCTCGGATCGCGCGAGCGCGCGGTTGTAAAAGCCTGCCGCAAAACACTACTGTCGGTATGGAGGTCAAGGCCCGAGTCCGACGGCGAGGTTCCGTATGATGACTTCGGGGAAGTCACCTTGTCGGCGATGCCGCTCGCGTGCTTCCCGAACATCCGTTTTCCCGCCGATCCCACGAACGCGGCTGCTGTACGGGATTTCGTGGTCGGCATTCGGCTCACCCAACCCCTTCAACGCGACATGAACGAGGCCCGCACTTACGAATCCGGGGGCAGGTCGTTCGTCCTTACTCACGGCACGATTGCTTACAAAGAGAAGGGTGAGGAGCTCTCCCGGCGTATTTCGATAGCGGTGGCGATGACGCCGCAGCGGGGCTACCTGCTGATCTGGCTATTTGCCGCACCCCATGAAGCCGAGTTGCGCGAGTTGATGGCGGCCAAGATTGGCTTCGACCCTTCGCCCGATTCCGCCAGCGCTCAAGTAACAGCTCGCGGTGCCGGAACTGCCACGCAGGACAGCCCGCCGAAGGCTGACGTAACCTTCCAAGGGGATGCGCCCGCGCATAGTTCGAATTCCAACTCGATGCCAGATCCAGGTTCGACGGAATCCTCAAACCAGCCAGCGGTGCCCAGTCAGGCGGCAACAGGCACGAAACCATCCGTTCAGAGCAAGCCGACGCTTGAGCCGCCGAGGTAGGCTCGCAAAGTTTGTGGGTAGAAGTTAGGTTTGCGGAGTTGCCGCTACTTCAAGACCGCTTCGATTTGCGCCAGATGATTGATGTCATGGCCGGCGATCTGTAAGGCCAGCTCTTTCACCGTCATCTCACCGCGTTCCGCGTGCAGGCCGTGGCGCTGCCATTCGTCGGGCGTGAGCCTGTCTAACATCTGCAGGTTTGCCTGACGCAACAAGCGAAATAGTTGCAGTGATTCGCGCGGATCACGTTGCGCATATCCGCCGAGCTTCGCCCACAACTCTTGGCCGTACGGAGCCAGCGCACAGCCGTCGAACTCCAACATCTGACGGTACCGCCAAAATGCCGTAACCTCTGCTTCGGACAGGTGAGCCAGGATTTCCGTCACCGACCATTTGTCTGGCGCTGGGCGCTGATTGAGCTTTTCCGCCGGAACGCCGCTGACCAGTGCTTCCAGTCGCGAGACTGTCGACCGCTGAACGGTTATGGGATCTTTACCCGTCACCAGTCCTTGAATCCGTGCCTTGTACTGCAGAGGTGTTTCCATGCACTCCTCGCGGAGTTAGTTCAGAAAGAACTTGGTGTACAGCGTATCGCGCTGTGCCGGGCGGAAGCCCGCGTCGCGGATGATGCGCCGCAATTCTTCTTCCGTGGTGCAATTGCTGACACCGGCGGCCTTTACTACGTTTTCCTCGATCATCACGGAGCCCACGTCGTTGCCGCCGAAGCGGAGCCCGGTCTGGCAGACTTTGAGACCCTGCGTGACCCAGCTCGATTGCACATTCTCGAAATTGTCGAGGTAGAGGCGGGAGATGGCGAGCGTCTTCAGGTACTCGACAGCGGTGGCCTCGTCCCAGCCTCGTCCGCCGAGAGCGGTGTTTTGCGGTTGGAAAGACCAGGGAATGAAGGCCGTGAATCCGCCGGTCTCTTCCTGCAAATCGCGCAAGACCTGCAGGTGGTTGATGCGGTTTTCGTAATTCTCGCCCACCCCGAACATCATGGTCGCGGTGGTACGCATTCCTAATTTGTGGGCGGTGCGATGAACGTTCAGCCAGTCGTCGGTAAGACATTTCAGGCGGGCGATCTTGAAGCGAACCTCGTCGTCGAGGATCTCGGCCCCGCCTCCGGGAATGGAATCCAGCCCCGCATCCCGCAATCGCCTGATCGTGTCTTCGATGGAGAGTTCGCTGACCTCAGCGATGCAGATGACTTCAGACGCGGAAAAACAGTGCAAATGCACCTGCGGGAAGCGTTGCTTCAGGCCGCTCAGCATCGCCTCGTACCATTCGATCTTCAGGTCGGGATGCAGGCCGCCCTGCAGCAGAACACCGGTGCCGCCCAGTTCCACGGTTTCGCGAACTTTGTCGTACACCGTCTCAAGGTCGAGGATGTAGCCTTCGGCGGCGAGCTTGCCCTTCAGCGGCCGGTAGAACGCGCAAAACGTGCAATATTCCGTGCAGAAGTTGGTGTAGTTGATGTTGCGGTCGATGATGTAGGTCACGACGCCGTCCGGATGCAGACGGCGGCGCAGGGCGTCGGCCTCCATGCCGATGCCGATCAGGTCATCCGAGCGGTACATTTCCAGCGCTTCAGCTTTGGTCAGGGACATAAAAGCTCACAACGTATTGTGACATTCTAACGCATGCGGACCTTGCGGCATTGCCGGGCGGGGACGCTGCCGCCCGAAGTTGCGCCCATCCGCGGTAACGCAACAAATCCCCCCGGGTAGCGTTAATACCAACGCCATCCATCGCAACAAACCTTGTAGAATGATAGGGTATTCATCGGCTCAACATTTCATGAACCGGCGCAGGTCGCTGGACCTTTGCGAGAGTTCGTGGGCAACATACTCAAAGGACACTCAATGAATCGAACTACCCCCTTTGGATTTCCCAATGGAAGGACGCTGCGCCTGCTGCTTCCCGGCGTGCTTCTGGCGCTAGCTTTTCCGGCGTGGGCCTCGCTCGGCGACAACGTCACTACTGTCCAGAGCGACAACGCGCGCATGCAGGGCACACTCCGGAGCGTCGCCACCGCGAATTACGTCACTCACGAAATCCAGGTCCCCACCGGTCAAGTGGTGCGCGAATTCGTCTCGCACGACGGCACCGTCTTCGGCGTCGCGTGGGACGGTCCTTTCCAGCCTGACTTGCAGCAGTTGCTCGGCTCGTACTTCGAGCCCGTGAAGCAGGCCGTCGCGGCCCAGCAGCGTCATGGCCACGGTCCGGTGTCGGTGGAGACGTCGGGCTTCGTCTTCCGTTCGGGCGGACACGCCCGCAGCTTTCACGGCAGTGCCTATGTTCCCGCGATGGTTCCCCAGGGCGTCGATGTCAGCCAGATCCAGTAAAAAGGAGAGAGCGTGCGATTTTTAGGAATTCTGGCGGCCGTGGGCTGCCTCCTGCTTGCGGTCGCCTGTGGCGGCGGCAGCAGCAGTTCGACTTCGACGATTACCTTGGTGGGGGTCAGTTGCAACCCGACGGCGATTACCTCGGGGCAGACCAGCCAGTGCACGGCTTCCGTCTCCGGTACCGGGAACTTCAGCTCGACGGTGACTTGGGTGGCCAGCAGCGGTGGTACCATCAACGCCACCAGCGGCCTGTTCACCGCGGCTACTGTTCCATTTACGACGCAGGTGACGATTACCGCCACCTCCACTCAGGACAACACCAAGAGCGGCTCCAACACGCTGACCGTGGCTGCTGCAGGAACGGTCACCGGGGTCACGGCTTCGTGTAGTCCGTTGTCAATCCAGACCGGCCAGGTGACGACTTGCACGGCAACAGTCCAGGGCACGGGCAATTTCAGCCCCAATGTAGACTGGTCGGCGGTCTGTTCCGGAAATGGTTGCCTGACTGGCGGCTCCATCAACCCGATTACCGGATTGTTCAGCAGCCCTTATGCGGGTAGCTACACCATCACAGCGACCTCGCAGCAGAATCCGTCGGTAACGGGCCCAGCCCCGGTGACGGTTGTCACCCCCGTGAACAACAAGCTATCGATCGTGGTGGATGCTGGTCCCACAGGGAATTACGTCAACGGTGCCTTTGCAACGGTAACGGTCTGTACCCCGAACACCTCGACCTGCCAGACCATCGACCACGTCCTGGTCGACACCGGTTCGATCGGCATGCGCCTGCTGGCGCAGGGCGCGGCTGGTGGTCAACTCGATCCCACGGCCTTCCCCCTGCAGGTGGACGCCAACAATAACCCGATTGCTCAGTGCAACCAGTTCGTCGATGGCTTCACCTGGGGCTCGGTCTCGCTTGCCACGATTCAGATGGCGGGTGAAACCAGCGGCACCGTGCCGAACTCGACCGTGCCCGGCGTTCCCATTCAGATCATCGGTGATCCAAGGGTGCCGTCGGTGCCCAGTTCGTGCACGGGCGTGCAGGACAACAGCAACCTGACCAACCTGATGGCCAACGGCGTTCTGGGTGTGGGTACCTTCCAGCAGGATTGTGGTCCCGGCTGCGTCAGCGGCACCACAGTTCCCAACGAGTACTACTCGTGCTCAGGCGGCACTTGCACGGCAACGTTCCTGGGGCTCGCGCAACAGGTCACCAACCCTGTCTGGGTTTTCCCCGCCGACAACAATGGAGTGCTGGTTCAGCTGCCCTCGGTTCCTGCTGGCGGTACGACCACGGTGCAGGGCAGCCTGATCTTCGGCATCGGCACGCAGTCCGACAATGCTTTGGGCTCGGCGACCATTTTCGATACCGACGCCAATGCCTACTTCATCACCACGTTTAACGGCCTGCCGAACAAGTGCAGCTATATCGACAGCGGCTCGAATGCCAATTACTTCCCGCCCAGCGATTACCCGCAACTCGTGACCTGCTCGCAGACGGATCCGTTCTATTGCCCAACGTCGCTGCTGACCTTGACCGCCTCCAATCAGAGCGCGCTCAATACCAACGGTTCCAGTGGCAATGTTTCGTTCAACGTGGGCAATGCCAACTCGCTGTTGGGTAACACTCAGTTTGCGGCATTCAGCGAGTTAGGGGCCTCCAATAACCCAATCAATGGCTGTGCTTCGTTTGACTGGGGAATGCCGTTCTTCTACGGGCAGCCCCGTGGCGTGTTTACCGCCATCGAGCAACAAACGGTCACGGGCACCAGCTACACGGGACCGTTCTGGGCCTACTAACAGGCAACGTCAGCTAGGGGCGGAGCCTCGGTGCTCCGCCTTTTTTCTTGGTTTGACGGCTGCTCCGTTCGGGCGATTAAATATCGCGATGCCAGCTAAGAAGCTCTCGCAAAGGACATCGGTGAAGGAGGCGGGCCCAACGCCCGGCTTTGTAGCGCTCCAGTTGCCAGTTGCCAGCCGCCCGCAGATGCCTCCGGTCTACGGCATTCCGAAGACCATGGAGGGCAGCTTGCCCTGGGAATGGGCGAATGAACGGCTGGTGAAATCGCACAACTACCTCATCACCACCGTCCGTCCTGATGCAAGCCCGCACAGCATGATCGTGTGGGGCATCTGGCTGGAGAACGCGTACTACTTCAGCACCGGCGCTACCACGCGCAAGGCGAAGAACCTCGCCGCCAATCCCAACTGCGTGGTCTGCAACGAAAATGTCGACGAGGCGGTGATCGTGGAAGGGAAGGCACAGCAACTGTCTGTGGCCGAAGTCCCCGAAGCTGCGTTTGCTTTGTACCTGAAGAAATACGGCTGGAAACTCGATCCGGAGATGGGCCCGGTGTTTAAGGTGACGCCGAGTGTGGTATTTGCCATGCCCGAGAAACTCTTTCCCGCCGGGGCGACACGCTGGCAATTCGATTGACCTGTGCAGAAACGTACTGTGGGACGTTACTTTCTGGGGCTGCCGAACGCCACCGGCCCGAGAAAGCGCAGTTCCGGCACTGACGGAATGATTCCCGCTTCGTGCGCGTAGGACAGGAACAGTTGCAGCCCCTCGTGGTTTTCCCGGTCGAGGCAGTACTGGATGTTCTGGGTCAGATAGTCCACCACTTCGGCGTGGGTCATGTTGAGCTTCGGCGCCCACTCCTCTGCGATGCTGGCGACGTTTTCCGGCTGAAGCCCGTGATCACGCGACTGCTGGAAAGTCGCGATCAGGTCCAGGCCTTTCGGTTGGCGGTGCAGGGCATCGAGTCGCACAGCCCAGAATGCAAAGACGAATGGTTTGCCGGTGAGCGACTTCCACTCGTGACCCAGGTCGTACAGCCGGTAGGGCGAGTCATGTAGCGAGACTTGCAGGGCCGAGTCGCCAATTAGAAGGGCGGCATCGTGGTATCGAAGCATGTCTTGCAGAGACGGGGAGTGAGGTTCGAATTCGCGATGCCCTCCCCAGAACTTGGCAAACAAAATCTGCGTGAGCGCCACTGAGGTGCGTGACGACGTGTCGGTTGCCACGGTCCGCACGTCTTCCAAGGGCTTCTTGCAGATAAGGAGAATCGAGCGGACGTTGTCTTTCGCGGCGATGGCAATACCCGGCAGGATTGCCAGACCGGGGATCTGGGCATACGTGACGGCTGGAATGATGCCGATGTCCGCTTCGCTGGACGACAGAGCGGCGGCGCATTCTGACGGAATCGTGTAGTCGATCTCGAAGTGCTGTCCAGCATCCCCGTGCTCGAAATCCCACATCAAGGGGGCCGTATTTAGAAATGAGATGGCCGAGATACGCAATCGGGGCATGAAAGGTCGAGTCTAGCAAAGATAACGGAGGAAATCCCGGCATGGCCCAACTGTTGCCGAAACGTGTGAGTGCGACTCAAAACACTCCGCGATGTGACGGCTATCCTTGACGGTAACTAAGGGCATAGTTACCTTTTTGCCGAGGCTTGCTTTTGCCGCAAGGAGGTGGCTCCATGCCGTCGCAACTCAGAAGTAGCTCAACAAAATCAGACACGCAAGGCACCTTGCAGTGGCTGGCGCTGTCGCTCACGCCCGGGGTAGGTTCGGGCCGCGGACGTAAATTGGTGGAGATGTTTGGCGGCACGGAGCGCTTGTTTGCGGCATCGCTTACCGAATTGGAAGCCGCAGGCATTCCGGCGGCAGCCGCGCAGAGCATCGCCCTGGGCAAGTCCATGGACTTGGCTGGCGAGGAATTGGATCGAGTCACCGCGGCGGGGGCCGACAGTCATTCCTCAGGACGATCCCTCGTATCCCCGTCGGCTGTATGAAATTTATGATCCACCTCTCGTTCTTTACCTGAAAGGCGCCCAGGAAGCCATTGCTAGGTATGGACTTGCCGTCGTTGGCACCAGACACCCAACTCCGTACGGTGTCGGCATGGCCGAGCGTTTGGCCTGCGACTTGGCCGCCCGCGGATTAGTCATCGTGAGCGGTATGGCGCGGGGCATCGATTCCGCTGCGCATCGCGGCGCATTAAACGCCCACGGACAGACTGTCGCGGTGTGGGGCACAGGAATCGACGTTCCTTATCCCAAAGAGAATGAAAAGCTTGCCGATCGTATTCTGGAGGGCGGGGGGGCCATCCTGAGCGAATTTCCATTGGGAACGTTTCCGGCGCCGCAGAACTTCCCAATCCGGAACCGGATTATCAGCGGAATAGCGGTCGGCGTTCTCGTAATCGAGGCGGGAGAATACAGTGGAACCCGGATCACGGCGCGTTGCGCCCTGGAGCAGGGGCGCGATGTGTACGCCGTGCCGGGGAACGTGACGAACAAGCTGTCATGGGGCCCTAACACATTGATAAAGCAGGGGGCTGCGCTTGTGGCCACATGGGAAGATGTGTGGGAAGCCCTGCCCGCGGACATACGTTTGGCGCTCACTCCGATCCAAGCGGCTGAATCGCAATCATCCGAATCAGCATCACTATTCAGCGGGCCGGAAGCCAGTGCTGAGGAAAAATGCATTCTTTCGGCGCTGCGGGCGGATGAGTCCACGCACATCGACGAGCTGGTCGAACGGCTGGTTGCTAAGCTCTCTTCTTCTCAAATCTTTGCGGCGCTGTTCGAGCTGGAACTCAGCGGACGAATTCGGGCATTGCCCGGAAAGTATTACGTGAGAGTAATTTAGGGCTGCTGAAGTCGGGGATGCAGCCGGACTTTCCGCAGCAGGATTTCGGATTTCATCGAAACTCGTGCTAGTGTCTTATCCGTATTTATAGATATCCAACGCAATTATTCAAACGAGGTTCCTTTGTCTAAAGGTCTAGTCATCGTCGAGTCGCCGGCCAAAGCGAAGACGATTCAGAAATATCTTGGCGCAGGCTTCGAGGTCGAAGCGTCGCTCGGCCACATCAAAGATCTGCCCAAGAAGTCCCTCGGGGTCGACTTGGAGAACGAGTTTGCCACCGAATACGAAGTCATCCCCGGCAAAGAGAAGGTCATCGCCCGGCTGAAGAAGATGGCCAAGACGGCTGAAACGATCTACCTGGCTCCTGATCCTGACCGCGAAGGAGAGGCGATAGCAGCGCACCTGGCGGAGGAATTGGGCGGCGATCGGGTTGACGGCAAGAAGACGAAAAAGACGAAAACCCCCATCTGGCGAGTTACGTTCAACGAGATCACCAAGAAGGCCGTGCAGGAGGCGTTCCAGCACGCCCGCGAAATTGACCGCAACCTGGTGGATGCGCAGCAGACCCGTCGAGTTCTCGACCGCCTGGTGGGCTACCAGGTGTCGCCGTTGCTTTGGGACAAAGTGCGCCGCGGCCTGTCCGCCGGACGAGTGCAGACTGTCGCCCTGCGGCTTATCGTGGAGCGCGAGCGCGAGATCAAGGCGTTCGTGCCCACCGAATACTGGACGATGGACGCGAACCTTCTAGGGCCGAAGCCTCCGGTGTTCGCCGCCCGTCTGGTAGGGACCAATCCCAAGCAAAACGTGCTTCCCAATGAGGAGATGGCGCGGGGCTTGGAAACCAAGCTGAACGACGCCACTTGGACAGTGAACTCGGTGGAGCGGAAGGAACGCCGGCAGAACCCGACCGCTCCCTTTACCACCAGCAAGTTCCAGCAAGACGCCTCGCGCAAGCTTCGCTTCAGCGTAAAGCGCGCCATGATGATCGCCCAGCGTCTGTACGAAGGCGTGGACCTAGGCGAAGAAGGCACGGTCGGCCTCATCACCTACATGCGCACCGACTCGACCCGCGTCTCCAACGACGCCATCGCCGAAGTGCGCGAATTGATTGGCAAGGAGTTCGGGACGGAGTTTCTGCCCGAGGCTCCGAACGCCTACAAATCGAAGAAGGACACGCAGGACGCGCACGAAGCCATCCGCCCGAGCTCGGCGGCGCGGCATCCCGAGGACGTGAGGCAATACCTCCAGGAAGACGAGTTCAAGGTCTACAAGCTCATCTGGCAGCGCTTTGTAGCGTCGCAGATGAACCCCGCGGTCTTCGACCAAACGACGGTGGATATCGACGCCAAGAGTGGCGGCGAGACGCACCGCTTCCGCGTGACAGGTTCAGTGCTGAAGTTTGAAGGCTTCCTGAAGGTGTACGAGGAGGCGAAAGACAGCAAGGACGAGGAAGACGAAGCGCTCAAGCACAAGTTGCCGATGCTCGTGGAAGGTCAGGTGCTGACGCTGAAATCGCTCGATACCGAGCAGCACTTCACCGAGCCACCTCCGCGCTTCAACGAAGCGTCGCTGGTGAAAGAACTGGAAGAGCGCGGCATCGGACGGCCGTCGACGTACTCGGCGATCATCAGCACGATCCAGGAGCGCCAGTATGTGCAGAAGATCGGAGGCAAGTTCATCCCCACGGAGATTGGCCTGGTGGTGACCGACCTGCTGGTTGAGAACTTCAAGGACATCTTCGACTTCCAGTACACGGCCCGCCTCGAAGAAGAGCTCGACGAGATCGAAGACGGTAAGGAATTGTGGACGAACGCGCTCGCCGAGTTCTACGGGAAGTTCGAGAAGGACCTCCATTACGCCGAGAAGCACATGGAGAATGTGAAGCGGATGGAGAAGCCGACTGACCAGATTTGCGAGCGGTGCGGCTCGCCTCTGGTCATCAAGTGGGGCAAGCACGGTTCGTTCTATGCTTGTAGCGCCTACGACAAGACCAATCCCGAGAGTTGCACGTTCACGAAAGAGAATCCGATCGACCTGCCCGACCTGGACTCCGCCGACCTGCAGGAGACCTCGCAGGAGGAATACTGCGACAACTGCGGGCGTCCGATGGTGCTGAAGCGCGGCCGCTTTGGGCAGTTCATGGCTTGCACCGGCTACCCGGAATGCAAGACCACGCGGCGGCTCGACCAGGCCAAGAAGATTCCCGATGTGCCGCTGGACGAGAAGTGTCCGCAGTGCGGACGCAACCTGTTGCTGCGCCACGGTCGCTTCGGCGAGTTCGTGTCGTGCAGCGGTTATCCGGATTGCAAGTACGTGAAGCAAAACCTGATTGGCGTGAAGTGTCCGGATTGCAAGGACGGCGACATTGCCGAAAAGAAAGCGCGACGAGGCAACTATTTCTATGGCTGCACGAATTATCCGGATTGCGAGTTCACGTCGGCGTTTAAGCCGGTGGCTGAGGAATGTCCGGCGTGCAAGAGCCCGTACCTGCTGGAGAAGACGCTGAAAGACGGCATCTACCTGGTGTGCCCGAACAACAAGCGCTCGGCGGCGGCGGCCGAAGAGCCGAAGCGGCGTGGCAAGAAAAAGAAAGAGACCGAAGCGACCACGGTGAAGTGCGACTATTCCAAACTGATTGCGCCTCCGGCTGCGGTGGCCTAGCGGAGAAGAGGTACTTGCATGAGCGATCATCAGCCGAACCATCACGATGCCGAGCTGATTTTGAAGCTCTACGACTTGCGGCGCGAACCTGTGATGCGTGAGGCCCGGGCGTACTTCAACAGCTTGCCGCCGACGGAAGAGAGCTTCGTCAGCGTAGTTTCCAATCCAGCGAGCAAAGAAAACTCATACGTCCGTCAGGTTGTCGGCTACTGGGAAATGGCCGCCGCACTGGTCAATCACGGCACCCTCAATGAGGCGTTGGCGTTCGACACGCTGCAGGAAATGTATTTCGTTTACGCGAAGATCAAGCCGTTCCTCCCCATGCTGCGGCAGAGTACCAACTCACCCGACTTCCTGATCAACATGGAGAGGCTTGCCGAAGGTACCGAGCAGAGCCGCGCGCGTGTGGTGCGTGTGCAGGCGCGCATCGCCGCCCGATTTGCTGGTGGACCGAAGCCAAAGGCCTAGCACTTAGCTCAGATATTCGCGGATATACGCATCGTGGCAGCGCAGCAACTCGGGTGCGGTCCCTTCGAAAATAATCTTGTGGTCGCGCAGAATCAGGAACGTAGTGTGAGCGTTCCTGCTCGATCCGTCCTCGAGAGGCACCATCTTGTTCAGCTTGCGGTCGAAATAATGGCTGGCCATAGTGAACGCGTCCTGCAGGCGGTGGGTCACGAGCAGGGAAGCGGTCTTGTAAACGTCGCGCTGCTTCACGACCAGCTCGATAATGGTGTTGGAAGTCACGGGATCGAGTCCGCCCGTAGGCGAGTCGTAGAGAATTATCTCCGGCTGGGTAATGATGGCCCGGGCGATAGCGACGCGGCGGCGCATACCTCCTGACAGTTCCGACGGGAACAGGTTGTAGGTGTGGCCAAGTTCGACGAACTCAAGCACCTCCAATACTCGCGCGTGGATTTCTTCAGTGATGTCACCGGTTTCTTCGATGAGGCGATAGGCAACGTTTTCCTCGACCGTGAGGGAGTCGAAGAGCGCGCTCTCCTGGAACACCATGCCGATTTGGCGCCGCAGGGCGTAGAGCTCCTGCTCGGGCATCGCCGAAACTTCCTGCCCTAGAACTGTAATGCGGCCCGAATCGGGCTTGATGAGACCAAGAGCGAGCTTCAGGACCAGCGTCTTTCCAGTGCCCGCCTCGCCCAGCAGGACCTTTGTCTCTCCACGGGTGAGTCCAAATGAAATCTGGTCGAGTACCGGGTTATCAAAGGAGATGGAGACATCCTCGAACCGAATCAGCGTGTCGGGAGCGTCAGTCTTGGAGGGTGGCGGTGCGCCGCTGGGTGAGACAAGGCTGGCCATGGCTATCTTCCGAAGATCTCCATGAACAGCTTGGTCAGGAAGAAATCGGTGACGACGATCAGCACCGAAGCAGAAACCACAGCTTGCGTGGTCGCACGTCCGACACCTTGCGTGCCTCCCTTCGCCGCCATCCCGTAGTAGCAACCGACCGACGAAATGATAAATCCGAACACCGTTGGCTTCGCCAAGCCCATGAAGACATCACCGAATTGCAACGCCTGGTAGGCGGTGGTCCAGTACTGATTTGGATCGAGGCCGAGCAGCAGGTACGAGATGACGAAGCCTCCGGCCAAGCCTACCAAGTCAGAGATGATGCTGAGAAAAAAAAGCATGATTACCGTGGCGACCACGCGAGGCGTCACCAGTTTCTTGGTGGGATCCACGCCCATTGAGCGCATGGCGTCGATTTGCTCGGTCACCTGCATGGAACCGAGCTCGCTGGCCATCCCGCTGGAGTTGCGCCCCGCAACCAGGATTCCGGTGAGCACCGGCCCCAACTCCCGCACCATGGAGAGCGCGACCAGTTGCCCGGTCAGCGACAGCGACCCAAACTTCTCCAGGGTGCTGGCGGTCTGCAGGGCGAGCACGGCGCCGGTAAAGAAGCCGATGAGCACGACAATGGGCAGTGAGCCGACGCCGATCAGGTCAGCCTGCAGAAGCGTGTCGGCGTAATATCGGGGGCGGCTAAAAAGGTTCGCGATGGAGCGACCCGCCAGCAGCGAGTAGTCCTGTACCGCTCCGATTTTTTCCTTCACTACATCTGAGAAGTAAGCAATCGCCACGTTGGCTTCCGGAATTATGCTCAGAACGAGAATATAGCAGAGCGGCACTGCGCGCCGTCCGTCAAGTGTGACATGGGGGTGAGCGTGAGCCGGTTTGCGTCGCGATGTCGGAACTTTCGTGAGAAATGATGGAGCGTTGGGGACTCTGGTTACCTGCTGCGGGTTACCTTTAATTGCGCACTGCGGCCCTGTGATTTAGTATCGAAGTCCAGATGTTGTGCCGTAGTCCAATAGGAGGCACGCGAATGGCGTTTCAAGTCGATCGGAGCGCGTTCGATCCCGATTCCGGGTTCGAGTACTACATCTGCTTCAAGCCGCCGAACCAGGTGGAGGGCGACGAAGTTACGGCGCGGATCTCGATTGAGGTCGCTGTGTCGGTGTCGGAGAATGGTGACATTGCCGACCTGAGTTTCGTACTGCCCAAGGCCTGCCGTACCGAATACTCGCTAACGTACATCAAGAAAGACCCAACTGCGCTATGCGTCGATAACCGTGTCTTCGTTTCGTTGCCCGGTCTAAGCGGAGACAGCGTGCTGGCCGCTCCTGGAACCGTCGAACTTGATAATGCCGGACGGATCGTGGCAATCGAGATCAACGGTTGCATTCCCCACACCACTACCTTCAAGCCAGCCCGAGCGTAAGTTTACGAGGGGCCATGCATGGCCGTCGGGTATGATGGCGGCGTGGATGATGTGTCTGCATTCGTTCTCGCGGGCGGAAAAAGTTCGCGCATGCGCGCCGACAAGGCTCTCTTGCCGCTCGGTGATGGGAATTTCCTCACGGTGGCATTGCGTAACACGCGGTCGGTTTGTCCTGGTCCAATCATTGTTGGCGACTCGATCCTCTACAGCAAGTTCGGGGCCGTCGTGGACGACCGTTTCAAAGGATGCGGCCCGCTCGGAGGAATTCATGCCGCGCTGTCGGCGACCCGGTGCGAGTGGAACCTGGTGCTGTCGGTGGACTTGCCCATGATGACGCCGGAGTTTCTCCGCTGGCTCGTGCGTGAGGCCGTAGGGGGAGACGATTTGGTTACTGTGCCGCGGCTGCATGGCCGCAGCGAGACGGTTTGCGCCGTGTATCGCAAGTCGATCTTGCCGTTCGTGGAGCAGGCTTTGATTGCCGGCGATTTCAAGGTCGGACGGATTTATTCTGCTGTTCCGGTCCGGTATATTTCGGAAAACGAGATTGGCGCGGCAGGCTTCCAGGAAGACATCTTTCGGAACGTGAATACACCGGAGGATTACGAGTGGGCGAAGCGGCACTTCAAGGAAGCCGCGATCACGGCCGACACGGATAGGCGCTAATGAACGATCACAAACCGTACATCGAATTTGAGCACGTTCACAAGGCCTTCGGCAGCAAGGTCGTGATCGACGACCTTAGCTTTGATGTGATGCCGGGAGAAACGGTTTGTATCCTGGGCCGAAGCGGAGTGGGCAAGTCGGTCTCTCTGCAGATGATCATGGGTTTCCTACGGGCCGATAGCGGGACGATTCGCGTAGCCCACGAAGACGTCACCAACTTTACCGAAGCGCAAATGGAAGAGATCCGCAAGAAGGTCACCATGGTCTTCCAGAACGGCGCGCTCTTTGATTCGCTTACGGTCGGCGAAAACGTCGCGTTTCCCCTGCGCGAGCGTGGCGGGCTGGAGGAAGAACAGATCTACCAGATCATTGACGGCCTGCTCGACA
Organism: uncultured Acidobacteriaceae bacterium; assembly: GCA_963751155.1. Taxonomy (GTDB): domain Bacteria; phylum Acidobacteriota; class Terriglobia; order Terriglobales; family Acidobacteriaceae; genus DASRAA01. Next base: position 16,898 of record CAVVTL010000041.1, read on the forward strand.
TGGTAGGCGTGCGCGAGTACCGTGACCTGGTGCCGTCAGATCTTTCGACTGGAATGAAGCGCTCGGTGGCGATTGCGCGCGCGCTAGCGGCGCAACCAGAAGCGGTGCTCTATGATGAGCCGACCACGATGGTCGATCCGCTGATGGCGCACCTGCTGGGAGACCTCATTAAGAAACTCAAGCGCCAGCTTAAGTTGACCAGCATCGTCGTGACCCACGACATGGCCTTGGCCAAGAAACTGGCCGACCGCCTGCTGTTCTTGCATGAAGCGCGCGCCATCTTCTTCGGCACGTTCGACGAAATGCAGAAATGCAACGAGCCCATCGTGCAAGAATTTCTAGAGCTCGATTCGCTCGATTTTGAGAAATATTTCGGAGCGGAGCGCCCGCCGCACTCCGCGGCATTTTGAACTCTGCTCCTAAGCTAGAACCCCTGCGCAACCAGTCGCTCCATCGTAAGGGCGTTTGACTGGCCGTCGCGGCGGGTCCACTTTTCCAGGTACTTGGCCACAATGTCGGTTTCGATGTTGACCGGGTCGCCAGGCTTCAACGACTGCAGGTTGGTCATCTTAATCGTATGCGGAATGATGGCGATGGTCAGGCGAAGGCCTTCGAGCTCTGGCGACTGTCAGGCTGATGCCCTCGATGGCGATCGACCCCTTGAAGACCAGGTACCTCTCGAGCTCTTCGGGAATGTCGATGTGCATCCAGAAGTCGTCGGCGTTGGGAATCGGCTCCAGCCCGGCTAGACGGCCAGTGCCGTCCACATGGCCCTGCACGATGTGGCCGCCCATCCGAGCGTCGACCTTCAGCGGTAGTTCCAAGTTAATTTGAGCACCTTCGGTGATGCGCGAAAACGATGTGCGCGTCCAGGTTTCTTTGGCCAGGTCGGCGCAAAACGTCTTGGGGGTGATGTCGAGCGCAGTCAGGCAAACGCCGCTGACCGCGATGCTGTTGCCCTGCTTCAGCTCTTTGGCCGACTGCAGCGCCTGAATTGTGATGCGATGATTGCCGCCATTTTCGGCGATGCTGACGACCGTGCCGACTTCTTCTACTAAGCCAGTAAACATGATGTCCTCAAGAAACGCCCGCGCCAGCGAGCGCGTTATGAATGATTGGGTACAACGTGGATCTCGTCCGCGTACGGATCGCGCAAATAGCCTTCGACGGCAAAATCCTCGCCAAAGCGGTGCAGGGTTAACGAGCGCACGTAAGCCGCCTCGCTGATCCTGCGATAGCCCGTGCCCAGAGCCAGAGGGATCGACCCAGTTCCTGCCAGGATCTTGGGCGCGTAGTAAAAGAAAATCTTATCCACGATCCCCGCCGACAGGGCGGCCCAGTTGACCATAGCCCCGCCTTCGATGATGACGCTGGTAACCTCGCGCTCGCCCAGCCTTGCCATCACGCGTTCCAGGTCGGGGCGGCCATCGGCTACGGGAGTACCACTCGGGAAGGGAATCGTTCCATCCTCCAGAGGTTGGCGCATCGGGACTTGCTCTACCAGGATCCCTCGTTCCTCCAGCGCCTGCCGTTTGTGTTCCTCCGCAAAGCAGCAGAAGACCACGACGTCATAGTCAGCGGTGCGAACCACGCGGGAGTCGAGCGGGATCCGCAGTCGCGAATCCAGAATCACCCGCAGCAGCGGACGCCGCCGGGGCAGGCCCGTGCGGTCCGTAAGCAGCGGATCGTCGGCAATGACCGTGCCCACGCCGACCATAATGGCGTCGTTGGCGTGGCGCATTTCGTGAACGTGGGCGCGCGCGACTTCACTGGTAATCCAGCCGCCACTTGAAGCCAGCGAACTCATCGTGCCCGCCGTGATACCGTCACCCGGCGGCGGAGCAATCTTGCCATCGAGGGTCATTGCCGTCTTCAGTGTCACGAACGGCGTCTTGTAGCGGATGTACCTCGCAAAAGCCTCGTTCAGCTTGCGGGCCTCGTCTTCGTAGAGCCCTTCCCGCACTTCGATACCCGCGGTCAGCAGACGCTCGAATCCTCGTCCAGCGACCAGCGGGTTGGGATCGCGCATCGCGCAAACCACGCGCTTGATTCCCGCTGCGATGATCGCTTCAACGCACGGACCGGTTCGCCCAACGTGCGAGCACGGCTCCAGGTTGAGGTAGAGCGTGCCGCCCCGCGTCTTCTCGCCCGCTGCCTCGATGGCCAACACTTCCGCGTGCTTTATGCCGTCGTAAGCATGGGAGCCTTTCCCTGCGACCTTGCCCTCCGCCGACAACAACACGGCCCCAACGCGAGGGTTGGGAGAGGTGAGCGCGATGCCGCGGCGGGCAAGCTCCAGTGCCTGATGCATGTAGCGCGAGTCGTTGGGCTTGGCTGGCATCGTCAGTTGAACAGCGAATCCACAAAATCCTTGGAATTAAATGGCAGCAGGTCCCCGGCCTTTTCGCCGACGCCGACGTAGCGCACCGGCAGGCCAAGTTCTTTCGAGATGGCGACCACGACGCCGCCCTTGGCGGTGCCGTCGAGTTTGGTGAGCAGGATGCCTGTCACTCCCGCCGACTGCGTGAACAGCCGCGCCTGCTGCAGGCCGTTTTGTCCGGTGGTGGCGTCCATCACCAGCAGCGTCTCGTGCGGAGCGCGTCGGGGATAAATCGCTGGGCAGTGCGTCGCATCTTTTCCAGCTCGGTCATCAGGTTGCTCTTGGTGTGCAAGCGGCCGGCAGTGTCCACGATGACGTAGTCGATATTGCGCGCTTTCGCGGCCTGCAACGCGTCGAACAGCACGGCTGACGGGTCTCCGCCGGGCTTGTTCTTAATAACTTCAACTCCGGCGCGGTCGCCCCAGATTTCCAGTTGCTCGATGGCCGCCGCGCGGAACGTGTCAGCCGCCGCCAGCAACACGCTCTTGCCCTGGGCACGCAGCGCGTAAGCCAGCTTGCCCGTCGAAGTGGTCTTTCCGGTGCCGTTCACACCGACCACGAGGATGACCTCAGGCTCGCCTTCAACCTTCTGCACTGGCTGCTTTTCAGCAACTTCCAGGATCTTGAGTAACTCGTCCTTCAGCACCCGCTTCAGCTCGTCGATATCGCCAATCTGCTTGCGGTTCACCTTATTGCGCAGGGTTTCCAGCACCGCTGTCGTGGTGGCGGTGCCGAGGTCGGCGCTGATCAGTGTCGCCTCGAGTTCGTCGAGGGTGTCGCGGTCAATTTCCTTGCCAATCGAGGCCAGGTCGTCGATGCGCTCAGTCAGGCTTTCACGGGTCCGCGTGACCGCCTGCTTCATGCGGTCCAGAAAGCTCGGTTTTTCTTCGGAACTGCCGAACAGGGTTTGAATCATCAAGGGGTCCGTCGAGGGCCTTCCACGGCGAGATCGTGCGGCGGGCCCGAAACTTCCATTATAGTCAACCGCACGCTCGGCACTGGTTCGAATCCGCCCGAATCCCCGAACGGAAGTGCCTCATCTATATGCGCTTGCGAAGCCGTTGGCGCAGAGTCATAGGAAGCAAGCGCGCAATCCAGCCGTCCGAGGCGGCTCTATCGCGCCGGTGGCGTGGTTTGTGTAGTCTGTAACTCAGCGTTGTCCACAAGTGCGAGGCCGTCTTTCAATTGATGCGATTCTTTCGAACCCATACAACCGGCAGATTGCTTCGTAACCTCGTCGCATTCCTCCTCCTGGCAGCGGCGGCGAGCGGACAAGTTCCGTCCCCCTGGGTCGATACCAAGCCACTTTCGGTGGACACCGGCGTCGTCGGCCTGAAGCTAACTTTGCGCCGCCTTCACACCACCGCACGACTGATGCACACCACCGCGCATCCTGACGACGAAGACGGCGGCATGCTTACCCTGGAGTCGCGAGGCCGCGGAGTGACCGCGTTGCAACTCACCCTGAATCGCGGCGAAGGCGGCCAGAACAAGGTCGGCAGCAATTTGCTCGACGAACTCGGCATCCTCCGCACCCTGGAACTGCTGGGGGCCGACCGGTATTACGGCGTCGAACAGCGCTTTACGCGCGTGGCGGACTTCGGCTTTTCCAAGACTCCGGAGGAGACCTTCGAGAAGTGGGGCGGGCACGACGTGGCATTGGGCGACATGGTGCGCATCATTCGCACCTTCCGCCCGGATGTTATCTGCACCCGCTTCCAGGGCGCATCGCGCGACGGCCACGGCAACCACCAGGCGTCGGGCATCATGACCCGCGAAGCGTTTCGCGCCGCGGCCGATCCCACCAAGTTTCCTGAGCAGATCCGCGAAGGCCTGCTGCCCTGGCAGGCGAAAAAGCTCTACATGGACAACGTGCGCGCCAACGAAGAGTGGAACGTTGAGCTCGACACCTCGCAAGACGATCCGCTTCTGGGCGAGTCGTACGTGAAGTTCGCCTGGAAAGGCCTGCAGCACCAACTCTCTCAGGGCGCCGGAGGGTGGACACTCTCCGAAGGCCGCCGCACCAGCTATTACAAGCTCATCGACTCGGCCTTGCCGGGTACGCCCGTCAGCGCGACACATGAGAAAGATTTCTTCGATGGAATCGACACCTCGCTACCCGCGCTGACATCGCGCCTGGGTGCCGATGCCGCCAAAGTCCCGTGGCTTCGCACCGAGCTCGAACAAATTGCCAAGTCTGTGGACGAGGCCACCGTGGCGGTCGACGGGACCCCGCAAGCCGCGGGCAAGCCCCTGCTTCACGGGTTGGTGCTAACACGGGGTCTCATCGCTAAAATTGAAGCTTCGGCGCTCCCTGGTACTGAGAAAGCCGACATGCTTGTCGATCTCCGCACCAAGCAGCAGCAATTTGAGGACGCCGCCAACCTCGCCTATTCGCTCGACATCGGCATCGGTCCCGGGACACCCGACGGCCGTCCGATGGCCGAGGAATTTAGCACAGCTAACGGCAATGTCCTGGCAGCGGTGATCACAGCAGGGAAGTCGTTCCTGCTGCTGGCCAAGCTCCATAACGGTAGCACCGTTCCCATGGACATCGAGCAGTTCGCGCTCGACGTTCCCATGGGCTGGCACTATGAGCTTTTTATCGATAAGCTGCCGTCGCGCATCGCACCGGGCGATGGCTGTGCTCTCACGTTTAAGGTGACGCCTCCCGCGAACGCACGGCCCACGAAGGCCTACTTCCACAGAGGAGACCCCGAGACCGATTCCATCTACACGGTCGATGAGCCGGAGTACCAGACGCTGCCGCTGCCGCCTCCGCCCGTCACGGCCCGCGTAACGTATGCCATCGAAGGCCAGGAAGGGGTGATTCGCGCGGTGGCGCGCACCCCCGTTCACGACACGCATGGCGACGCCTGGTCAATGCCATTGGCAGTGGTTCCGCGCTTGTCGGTGCAAGCCGACCCCACGACCCAAATTATTCCTGCTGGCACAAATCCTTCGGCGGAGCTGACCGTGGTGGTGCGCTCCAACTCCGACCATGCCAGCGCCACCGTGCAGCCGCAGCTGCCCCGGGCTTGGAAGGCCGAACCCAAGTCATCTGAGCTGGAATTCGCCAAGTCCGGTGAGCGCACGGCGCAGTTCAAGGTATCGCCCGACGGTGCGGCGGAAGGCCGCTACGTAGTTCGCGCCATCGCCGCGTCAGATGGCCACGAATTCGGCGAAGGTTACAGCCTGGTTACTCGCGCCGACATTGGCGGATTCTTCTATTACCAGCCCGCTTCCCAGCGCGCTGCCGTCGTGAATGTCAAAGTTCCCGCGGGTCTCACCGTCGGCTACGTCATGGGCGCCGGCGATGACATTCCCACCGTGTTGCGGCAATTGGGTCTCGACGTGACGTTGCTCGTCCCCGACGACTTGGAGCACGGCAACCTCCAGCGCTTCGGCACTATCGTCCTTGGCATCCGCGCCTACGACACCCGCGACGATGTGAAAAAGTACAACCAGCACCTGCTGGAGTACGTCCGCGACGGCGGCACTCTGATGGTTCAGTACAACACCGAGCCCGCCAATTTCAATCCCGGAAACTACACACCCTATCCAGCGCAACTCAGCCGCGCGCGTGTCTCCGTCGAAGAGGCGCCGATCACCATCCTCGATCCCAAGAGCCCGGTTTTTTACTATCCCAACCCAATCGGCAACAGCGATTTTTCGGGATGGGTACAGGAGCGCGGCCTCTACTTCATGGACAAGTGGGACGACCACTACACCCCGCTGCTGGCCTGCAACGATCCCGGCGAGCCTCCGCAAAAAGGTGGGCTGCTGGTCGCACCTTACGGCAAGGGATATTACATCTACAACGGCTACGCCTTCTTTCGCCAGTTGCCCTTCGGCGTTCCCGGTGCAATACGTCTCTACGTCAATCTGCTCAGCGTGGGACATGAGCCGAAGTGACGCATCTCCCCAGCCTGAGCTGATTCGCGGTGTCGGCTTGGCCGGCGCCACCACGCTGAACATGATCGACATGATCGGCGTTGGGCCTTTCATCACCATTCCTCTCATCATCAGCGCCGCCGGAGGTCCGCAGGCCATGCTCGGCTGGATCGCCGGCGCGGTCTTCGCGCTTTGCGACGGACTAGTGTGGGCCGAGCTGGGCGCTGCCATGCCCGAAGCCGGAGGCTCGTACCAGTACCTGAAACAAAGCTACGGCCCTCAATCGCTGGGACGTCTGCTTTCGTTTCTCTTCATCTGGCAGCTGTCCTTCAGCGCTCCGCTATCCATCGCCTCGGGTTGCGTGGGGCTCGCGCATTACGCCGGATACATCTGGCCGGGCTTGGGCCACACTTGGTTCGCGCATACGTGGCACGCCGCGTTGCCGCTACTGGGGTCGATGGAAGCGACAACGAGCCTTACTTCGGGCACCTTGGTCGCCATGTCTGCCTGCGCCTTCATTGTGGTCCTGCTTTATCGGCGCATCACGGTGATCGCCAAGCTGGCTGAGTTGCTCTGGGTGGGAGTTGCTGCGGCAATGGCTTGGGTGATCTTCGCCGGACTCACCCACTTCCATGCCGCGACAGCGTTTGATTTCCCTCCCGGCGCATTCCATCTCAATAGCGCGTTCTTCACTGGCATGGGTGCCGCCATGCTCATCGCGACCTACGATTATTGGGGCTACTACAACGTGTGCTTCCTGGGCGGAGAGGTGAAGGACCCCGGCCGCACCATTCCTCGCGCCCTGATACTGTCGATCGTCGCAGTGGCCGCGCTTTACATCGTGATGAACATTAGCGTGCTGGGCGTCGTGCCGTGGCGCGAAATGTTGGGCCACACCGGGGAGCAGAACAACTACATCATCTCGGTGTTTATGGAACGCATCTACGGCTCGTGGGCGGGACGCGCCATCGCCGTGTTGATCATCTGGACCGCTTTTGCCTCGGTGTTCTCGCTTCTGTTGGGATACTCCCGCGTGCCCTACGCGGCGGCGCTGGATGGTAACTATTTCTCGATCTTTAAGCGGGTGCATCCGGAAAAGCGCTTCCCCAACGTGTCGCTGCTTGCCCTGGGTGGCGTGGCGATGGTCTTCTGCCTTCTGCGGCTGGCCGACATCATCGCCGCGCTGGTGGTCATTCGCATTCTGCTGCAATTCATCGTGCAGGCGGTGGGCGTGATGGTGCTGCGCCATCGGCAGCCTGACATGCCACGACCGTTTCGCATGTGGTTGTATCCGCTGCCCGCTGTGATGGCGATCATTGGATTCCTCTACATTCTGCTGGCCCGCAAGAACTTCGAGCGCGAGATCAAGTATGCCGTGGTGCTCTTGATTGCCGGGCTCATTGTCTACTTCGTTCGCGCCCGGAAGCGCCGCGAGTGGCCCTTCTTGCCATCGCCGTCGCAAGCCGGGTAAACCGGCCCGCGAAGGTTGCTGAACGCTGGCATGGTCTACAATGCCTAGGCACTCCGTCCCGGTTTCATCAACCCAGAGTTCCAGGAGAATTTCGCATGAAAGTAAGGTTTGCTGTTTCATGTCTGTCGCTCGCCATGACCGTGGCGGGCTTCGCTGTTACCGCCGCCGCCCAAGCCAAGTCCACCGAAAAGGCGACCGTCGCCTCCGTTCTCGACCACCAGTTCAGCGGCGTCGAGTCCGAACTGGTTCCGGCTGCCGAGGCCATGCCCACTGACAAGTACGACTTTGCTCCGACGCAGGGTGAATTCAAGGGTGTGCGTAACTTCGGCGCGCAGGTTAAACACATCGCGGCCGTGAACTACCTTCTCGGCGCCGCCATTCTGGGCACCAAGCCTCCGGCTGAAGCGGGAGAGGGCGAAGACGGCCCGGCCAACGTCAAATCGAAAGAAGAGATCGTGAAGTATCTAAAAGATTCTTTCGCTTACACCCACAAGGCCATCAACAGCATCACTGCATCGAATCTTGTAGAGCCCATTAAAGCTCCCTGGGGCAAGGAGCCGACGACGCGGCTCGCCATGGCGGTTATCGCTGTCAGTCACCCTTTTGACCACTACGGCCAGCTCGTCGAATACCTCCGAATGAACGGCATCATTCCGCCTGCCAGCCGTCAGTAGAACGCGGAAACAATCTTCGGGGCGCGAGAAATCGCGCCCTCGCCCGCAGTTGCGCCAAGACATTCGATATGGGCTAGAATGCTGGGGCACGTCGGCCCGCGGTGTTTCGCGTAGTAACTCACGAAGGAGCTTTCCATGAAATTGCGCATTGCATTTTGTTGTGTCCTGTTTAGCCTGTCCGTGTCTCTGGCTGCGCTAGCCGCCGACACCGCCGGCCAAGCCGACGTTCGCCTCCGTGATCGATCACCAGCTCACCGGCACCGAGAAGACGGTTGTTCCGGCAGCCGACGCCATGCCCGCGGATAAGTACGACTTTGCTCCCACTCAGGGCGAATTCAAGGGTGTTCGCACCTTCGGCGCTGAGGTGAAGCACATGGCAGTGGCCAACTACGCGCTCGGCGCGGCAATTCTCGGCGAAAAGCCTCCTGTTGATCTGGGCGGTGGTCCGAACGGACCCGCCAACATCAAGTCGAAGGCCGAGATCATGAAGTTTCTGACCGACTCCTTTGTTTATGCCCACAAGGCCGTCAATAGCATCAACGAGAACAACGTTCTCGAGCCCGATCAAGAGCCCGTTTGGCTCCTCCATGACAACTCGCCTTGCCCTCGGCTATGGGCCTTACCGGTCACCCCTACGATCACTACGGACAGATGGTCGAGTACCTGCGCATGAACAACATCATTCCTCCGGCCAGTCGCAAGTAGACGAGCGGCTTCCGCGACTAACAACAAGGGCGCGAGCGATCGCGCCCTTTGCTTCTGCTTGGCGCGCATTTCGCCTCGGTTACAATCGCCTACAAAGCAGCCACGCAAAGCCATGCACATTCCCGACGGATACCTTAGCCCCTCCACTTGCGCCGTGCTCTACGGCGGAGCCGGTGTGGGATGGTACGCCTCACTGCGCCGCGTGAAGCGCACATCTGAATGCCCGCATGGTTCCGCTGATCTCGGTTTTTGCGGCCTTTTCCTTCCTCGTGATGATGTTCAATCTGCCGCTGCCCGGCGGAACCACGGGACACGCTCTGGGAGTGACCATCGCGGCCATCGTGCTGGGCCCCTGCAGGCGCAATCCTGGCGATGTCGATCGCCATCGCTATCCAGGCCTTGTTCTTCGGAGATGGCGGAATCACCACGCTGGGCGCCAATTGCTTTAATATGGCCGTCGTAGGCTCTCTGGTCGCTTATTTCGACGTATCGCGCGATCGCTGCGAAGCGCTGCGCTCTCTTCCCGTCGCAGGGTCGTCGCCGCCGCCATCGCAGGATATCTCGCGGTGAATGTCTCGGCCTTGCTCACGGCCGTCGAGTTCGGCATCCAGCCGATGTTGTTTCGCGACGCCCAACGGTGTACCTCTTTACGCGCCGTATTCGCTGGGCGTCGCCGTTCCGGCCATGATGATTGGCCACTTGGCCATCGCTGGTGTTGCCGAGGCGCCATTACCGCCGGCCTTGTCGCGTACCTGCAGAGCTGCCGATCCGGCGTCTGTTGCGCACACCTCTGGACTCGCCGCTGATTCGGGATCAATGCAGCCTCGCCGTCGCTCTCTGCGCAGGCTCTGGATTACGGTTGCTCCTCTTGTTGCTGTACGCCCGCTCGGAATTCTGGCGGCGGGTACGGCGTGGGGAGAGTGGTCCGCACGCGATTTCTCGCGCCCGAAGGCCGCGCCGAAATCGAAGCCTCCTCGTTGAATCAACCGCTCCCGACAAGGCGCCCGCCGGACTCGCAGCGATTCTCCACCGTGTGGACCGCGCCCGATCCCGTCGTACGCACCCCAGTTCGTCAAGAGCGCTCGTTTGGATATCTGCTCTCGGCCGATGTTTGGCGTGGGCTGCTGTGCTGGCTGTCTCGCTGGCAGTCCAGGCTGTGCTTGCGACGCGCGACTGCCGCAGGTCGCCGCAATGAGCGCAGCGCGAGCAGGTTCGCCTCGGCGCTCGTCGGTCTCACGCGTGCCCTCAGCCGGGCGCTGATGTCGGAAACAGTGGCCCGTCAGCGCGGTCTGCTACAATCGCTCGACCCTCGCGTTCGCCTGGTCGGACTGCTACTCTCTGCTCCTCGCGGTCACGCTATCGCACACCAGATCCGCCTTGACTGGCGCTATTTACGCTTGCGCGGTGGTCTGGCTTGCTTTCGCACGTGAGCCTCGCGATTCTGGCCACGCGGGTTTGGTTGACGGTGCTTGCTCTTTACCGGCGTGATCGCCCTTCCCGCTCTATTTCTTACCCCGGGCACCCACTGTCGGTCAACTCATGGTGGGGCCAGCGGATCACCGTCGCAAGGAGCGACTTGCCGCCACGCTCCTCGTACTACGGGTTGAAACCGCAGTGACGCTGACAACCTTGTTAGTCCTCACCACGCCGTGGATGCACATCCTGAAGTCGCTGCGCAGCTTGCACGTCCCACAGGAAGTCGTGATGATGCTGGCCATGACCCATCGCTATGTCTTCCTGCTGGCCGAGACCGCAGGCCAGATGTTCGAATCGCGCCAGAGCCGCACCGTCGGCGAACTCAGTCGCAGCGCAGCAGCGTCATGTGACGGCGCAGACGGCAGGTGTCCTGCTGAGCAAGAGCATCGAACTGAGCAACGACGTGTTCCAGGCGATGCAGTCGCGCGGCTTTCGCGGAGACGCGCACGTGCTGGTCGATTTCCGAATGCGCGCTCGCGATTATCTCGGGTTGGCGGCATTTCTCGCGATCGGTGTTCTTGCCGCATGGATGGGCCGGTCATGACGTCGACTACCGTCTTCGCCGCCGAGAACGTCAACTTCACCTACGACCAGATCCCCGCACTGCGCGACTTCTCGCTCAAGATCGAGCGAGGACAATCCGTGGCACTCGTCGGCGCCAATGGCTCCGGCAAATCGACGTTGCTGCGCTTGCTCGACGCCCTTTGTTTCCCGACGTCCGGTTCGATCAGCTTCTGCGGCGCTCCGCTCACCGACGAAGCGCTGCGCGATGCGGGCTTCTTCTTGTCGTTCCGCCGGCGCGTCGCTCTCGTCTTCCAGAACCCCGACGTACAGCTCTTCAACCCCACGGTGTTCGACGAAGTTGCCTTCGGGCCTCTGCAAATGGGATGGTCACGCCATGAAGTCATCGCGCGCGTGAACGGAGCGCTCGAGCAAATGGGAATCACGCAACTTCGCGATCGTCCGCCTTACCGGCTCTCTGGCGGCGAAAAGAAGCGGGTGGCATTGGCGTCGGTGATGGTGCTCGATCCCGAGGTCCTTCTGCTCGACGAGCCGACGGCTATGCTCGATCCCCGCAGCCAGAGCCAGTTGATCGACCTCATCCAGAACTGGAAGGGTTCGACGAGAGACAATCGTCACCGCGACCCATCAGATCGAGATTGTCGAGGATATCGCCGACCGCGTTGTGGTGCTGGAGCAGGGAAGTGCCACCGCGGACGGCTCGCCGCGCGAGATTCTCGCCAACTACGAGCTTTTACTTCGCGCCAACCTTGTCCACGCCCACCGCCATCGCCATGGCGACGTAGTGCACTCGCACCCTCACCTGCACTCTCACGGCGAGCACAAGCACTGACTCGCGCTCAGTAATGAAACCGGAACTTCACCTGCACTGAGCACATAAACGGATCGGCCCAATGAGTGCCACCAAACGTATTGCTGGTATCTAGCATGTATCGCTGGTTGGTGATGTTGGTGCCGCTGAAACGCAGCGTCCAGTTTTCGCCGAACGACTTTCCCACCGACAGATCCAGTGTGTAGTAGCCCGGCAAGTGACTGGGGCCGTCGCCGTTCAGGAAGCCCGACCCATAGTTGATGCTCACCGCCGCGAAGCTGCGCCATGGCAGGTTCCCATCGAAGCCCGCCGAAAGCGTATTGCGCTGGTCGTGGTCGAGATAGAAGGCCCCGCCTTCCGGCGGCGAAAAGTCCGTAAGCCCGCCGGTAACGTTGCCCACCCCCTGCGCAATTTGGTGCGAGTACACCAGGTGAGCGTGATAGCGATGCATAATCAGCGGCGAGCGGAGGGTAGCTTCCTCTCCCTCGATGATGGCTCCTTCAATCGTCAGAGGCAGGAAGATGTTGCTGTTGCCAATGACGTCATGGTCAAAGAAATTCCGCACGCTGGTGTGGAAATACGTGACGCTCGAGACCCAGTTCTTGATCGGAATCGTGACGCCGTACTCCTGCTGGATGTCGCGCTCGCCCTGGAGCGGAAGGAATCCCAGTCCCTGATTGTTGGCGAAATCAAGCAGCGAGCCCGACACGGTGTCCAGCGGCGGCGGCTGGTAAAAGTACGAATAAGCGGCCCGCAGAACCCAGTTCAGTTTTGGAAGCGTCACCGCCACTCCCACGCGCGGATCAAAGGCATTCTCCGTTATGTTTCCGGAAAAATGTGTCATCCGGAGCCCGCCGGTGAAGGTCAACCAGTTCGTCGCTCGGAACTGGTCTTCCAGGAAACCGGCGAACACAAAACCGCCGGGATGGACCCGCTGATCGAATTGCTTCCCTGTACCGTCATTCGCAACCACCGAAAAGTAAGTGTTGTCCTGCTGCGCGAAAGCGTAAACCCCCGCACGAGCATTGTTCCGCTTATTGAGCCATGCCAGCGTGACTTGTCCGCCCTCGTAGTTGGAGGCACGATTGTCCGTGGTGATGGGCACGTCACTCGGCCCGCCTTCATATGCCGCGCGATTGAAGTGGTAGAACGGCGACGTCATCAGCATCAGTCCCGGCGAAAAGGTGTGGACCCAAGTGCCCGTCGCAAAAATATCCTGTTCACGCTGGCGGTCGTTGATTCCAGCAGCCTGCATATCCGGATCGTTCGGCACTTGGTAATAGTCGAGCCTGAACCCAGCGTCGAATCGAATCTGGTCTTTAGGGTTGGGATTGAAGATCAGGGACGTGAAGCCGCCGCCGCCCTCAGCCTGATTGTGCAGGTTCACGCTGGTGGGCGGCTCCAGACCCCAGTTCGTATTGTTGCCGCCGGCGCTTACGTAATACGCGAACTTCGACGTATGGTCGCCGAAGCTCAGCCAGTCATCGGTCTGGTTGTAGTTTCCGTAACTCAGGATGAGTTCGGCCTGCCGGTCGCGTTCGAAACCCGTATTCGGGGCTACGTTGAATACGCCGTACGTACGATCTCCGTATTCGGCTGCATAGCTGCCGGTCTCCGCCTGGAGATACGAGACGTCCTTGGGATTGAACTGCGGCCCCACGTTCGAGGCGATATTGGTGTTGGGAATGGGTACGCCGTCGATCGCCCACGTCACCTGGTGCCCGCCGCGAACGTGCAGTTGGTCGTGCACCATGTACGAGCCGGGAACAAACTCGGTGATGATCTTGAAGCTGTTAGCGGCGTCAACTCCCGCGTAGCGCGAGATCTGTTCCTGGCTGATGAGGATGTCCCGCCGAGGCGAATCCGGATTCAGGTCCTCCGGCAGAAGCAGTGACCGTGACCTCTTCCTTCGCCGTGGCCACCGCGAGCTGGTAGTGCAGCACCGGCGCAGATCCCGAAACGACGACTAGCACTTGCGACTCCGAGGAGAACCCGTCGGCCTCGGCAGTTACTGTGTACTTCCCGAGCGGCACCGCGTCGAAGTGGAACTGTCCATCGTCGCCCGTAACCGCCATCAGTTTGAACGCTGAGTCGTTCGCCTGCAGCGTGGCATGTGCTCCGCTGAGCGGATGGTGTTGCGGATCGTGCACCACGCCACGCACATTTCCGAACACCGTGGCGAACCCATGGCCTGCCAGCATCATCGCCAGAGCGATGCTCGCAATAAGGGCTCGACGTAGGTGTCGCTCGGGTCTTCCCTGAATCATGGATCCCGGTCCCTATGATTGACTGGCCGTGAAAGCGGCTCTAGCAGCTCACGGGAGCGCATCCGAGGCAACGCCGAAACGCGCGCTCACGCGAACTGCTGAAAAAAAATCGCTCTTGCCTGAATGGGCGAGGACTAAGCGATGGGAGGGCCGCGCTTTTGGACGACTCCAAAAGCCACGGAAACCGCTACAGGATTAGGACGGAAAACGCTCGAAGACGTAGCGGCCAGGATGGAGGCTCGCGGACTGTCCGTCACCAGGGCCGCGATACCGCTGACGACCGCAGGCGCCACATGATAGGGACACTTGCTTGGCGCAGAATGGAACCCATCCATTCCTTGTGTTCCCATGCAGTGGTGCTGACCGCCGGCCCGGCAACAGGCGGGGACAGAAGACACGCTACCCTGCGCCAGCGGCGCAAGAACGCCGCTCATCAAAACCAGCAGAATTGCAATGGAAGCCCCACGCCGCATGGTTAGCGAGAGTCTAGCACAACCGCCCCCACCCGGGACTTACGGCAAACCCGAGCAGCGGAGTATCGTAAGGTCAACGCGCGGCTCGCAATCGTAAGCTGCAGGTCGCGCTATCGCCTCTGGAGGCTGCCGTTGCGTTATCTGCTTGTCCTACTTGCGCTCGCTGGAATCCTCGTCTCGGTCCTTGCTCTTCGCGTGCATTACAGTACTGACAGCGCGCCCTGCAGCATTAACGAAAAGTGGGACTGTGGCATCGTCAACCACAGTCCTTACGCCGTAATGTACGGCGTCCCGGTTGCTGCAATCGGCATTGCCGGCTATCTCTTGGTACTTGTTCTCGCCTGGCTGCGGCGTCGCGGTCTGTTGCTGGTGGCCACAATGATCGGAATGGGCTTCGCGCTCTACCTCACCCACATCGAAGCCAAGGTGCTGGGTGTGTGGTGCGTCTATTGCGTGACTTCGCAAGGGATCATCGCCGCATTGCTGCTGTTCTCCATCGGATGGTTGGTCTGGTACGCGATGCGGAGCCGCACCGCGTGAAACGTCAGGCCTCCAATTCGCCAGGCTCCAGCTCATCGACGTAACACCACATCCAGCGCTCACCCGGTTCGATCGAGCGAATCAGCGGATGTCCGATGTGGCGAAAGTGTTTCGTCGCGTGCTTGTTCTTCGACGAGTCGCAACACCCCACGTGTCCACAGATCAGGCACAGGCGTAGATGGACCCAGGTGTCTCCCATCTTCACGCACTCAGGGCAAACATGGGTGTGGGTTGTGGTGATCTTGATCTGGTCCAAATGGGTGCAACTGGTTGCCATCCGATTTCTCCCTTAGGGTGCCGAACGCTCCAGGGCCTTGCGGTCCCACTTCCCCAGCGTCGCCGCCGCGTCATAGGTTGACTGCAGAAAATCCAGCAGATACTGCTTCGGGGAATCTGCGCGCCTCACGTCATCGTACAGCAGCAGATACTCCCCCAGCTTCAGATGGTAGAACGCCGCTTCTGGCTGCACCTTGAACTGGGCGAATCCCGCAGGCTCCGGCGCTGCGTACGCGTAATACGCCGCTCCCTCCACTCCACTTCCGCCGGGCCAGAATCCCGCGCTGCTCTCCTCATGGGAATACGCCTCTGCCGTCACCGCGTCCGCTCCCGGTTTTGGAGGGGCCAGCCGGCCGCTGAATCGAGTCGCGGCCAGGTCAAAGCTTCCCCAGAAGAAATGAACCGGGCTCGCTTTTCCAATGAATCTTGCGCGGAACTCTTTGAACACAGCGTCGCTCCATGCCAGCACTCGCCAGAACCGGGTCACCGCCTCCGCGTCATACGCCGCGTGCACCTCGTCCTTCTCGAAGGGAATTGGATCAGGAAACTCCTGGGGCATCGTAGTAATGGGGATATCGATTCCAAGATCTTCCAGCGTAGCGATGAACTTGCGGTAGAACGTCGCCACCGATTGCGGTTCGAGCCTGATCTCGCGTCGCTCCCCGCCGCTGCACTCGATGAGCAGCTTGTGCTGCACAAAGTCGAACCGCATCTCGAAGGTTGTGTCTTCGTAGGGAATTGGGGAAGTGGTAAGCCCAGTCGAAGTAACGTAGAGCGCCGCGCCCCACCAATGATTGATTTGCGGGCATTGTCTCAAGCGCACTTTACCCACAATCTGTGTCCACATGTGCAGAGTGTCGTAAGTTTCATGCCACTCGGCCAAAGGCAGTGGCGGCAGGTCGATCTTGGGCGTGTTAGGGCGCTCTGGATCCATGGCTCATCTCCTCGGCTGCATGCAGATAGTAGATGACCGTAGGCGATGTAGGCTGCGAATTTTTCAGAGAAGAGAAGTGGGCTGGTCGCGCGCTCCCTGCAGAGTTCTGGCATGCAACGCTCGCGAGCGCGAGCGCCGTGAACCCGCGCATTATTTCCCCGGCGTGGCCTGTGGCTCTCCGGTCTGCTCGAACCGTACCCCGCCCATCTCAACACCGGATGCCAGCGCATCCCGCAGCTTCGAGCGGTTTGGCCCTGACTTCTGCTCGGCGGCCCCCAGCGCTCTCAACGCCTGCTCCAATGTCGCTCCTTCCGGCAGCCGAAAAATCCATGGAATGTTCGTCGACGTCAGCGCCTTGTCCGACGACACGGCGATCACGGGCACAAATGCCTTTACCCCGATCTGCTCAGCCAGGTGGCTGGAAGCACGGTCTAGGGCGATTACGGCGACGACGTTCTGCTCGTACACTGCCCGCACCAATTCGTTCGACGCTTTGCCCCACGGAACGTCGGAAGAAATCCCTATCAACCCAATCGTTCCACCCACCGTGCTTCGCGACAAGACAGTTTTCTCCGCACCGGGCCCAAACACCGCCACCTTCACTGGCCCGGCGGTATCGGCCGAAGGGGGCCCGGAGAACCGCACGCCGTCTTCACCGACGCGCGCATATTCCTTCTGCATTGAAATCTTGCGGTACGAGATGTGCCCGTCATGCACCGTACCCAGGTACATGTCACGGATCTGCTTGTCGTTGGGATCGAACTGCATCGGCCCCGTCACGCCGTTGTAGCTCACCGTTCCATACAGAGCATCGCGAACCATCGCCCGGTTCAACCCCGCTTCGCAGATCGCCCGCAGCAGAATCTCCATCTGGTCGTAAGCCAGGGCAGAGAAGTGGTCGGGTTGCTCGTGGTACTTCGCCTCATAGCGCGACTTGAATGCCAGCCACGCCGGATCGGTGCTGTCTGGGTTGTAGGGATACACCGCCTCGAAGCCCTCCGCCGCCGGTCCCGCCAGCTTCACCAACTCGTTGCCCAGCGTGCGATGGCTGCCGAACACCCGCTGCTTCATTCCCAACTCGTGCATCTGTTTCAGGATTGCCGCTGCCTTGGGTTCGTCGGTCCACAACACGATTCCGTCCACCCGGGAATCGCTGATGACTTTCAACTGCCGCGTGAAGTCGGTGTCGTACGGCATGAACTTCTGCTCGATCACCACCGGGTGGCCTAGTCTGCGGGAGGCATCGCGAAACTTGCCTACACCAAACCTTCCGTAGCGGTCGTTCACGCGCAATATGGCGACACGCTTCAGTCCCAGGTCGGTATAGATGAGCCGCGCCAGGGTATAGTTCTGGGTGCGGTCGTCCTGCAGTACCGAGAAGTACCACGGGATGGTGGTCTCCACGATCGTCGGGTCGGTCGAGGCGCTGTTGACGATGGGAATCTCTGCCCGCAGCGCCGCGCGCAGAGCAATGTGCGTGGTATCGCCGCTGATGGAGCCGAACATGGCCCAATCCTTGTCGTCATACACCATTTTGACGACCTCGTTGCTCGACGCACCCCAGATCGCCGAATCGTTGTGCAGCATCAGCTTGAACGGCTTGCCGCCGTACCCGCCCGCCGCATTTGCTTCGTCAATGGCCATCTGGGCGCCGCTGAGCATACGTTGGCCCAGCGCCGCGTCAGGATGGTTCTCCAGCGGCGCGATGAAGCCGATCCGAACCTCGTTGACGTCTTTCGGAATCGGAAGATCGCGCGCCGCCCCGTTGTACTCCACCAGATCTACGTAGTTCTGGTAGTACGGCTCGGTGAACTTGGAGAACGGCTGCATGTCCTCCGGTTCCTGGGCATAGGGTTTCATGGAGCGCTCGGCCGGACGGGGCGGCGGGTTCTTGCCGCACGCGCAACCCTGGAAGGTCTGCGATAACGCCGGACACACCAACCCCACCAACATCGCCATCAGCACAACTCGACGCATGGATTACTCCTCGGTCTTGGCACGCTTGAACATCGCAATCGCTTCCATTTCAATCAGCAGCTCGGGACGGCACAGCTTCGCTTCGATCCCCGTCGAAGCCGGCAGTGGGTCCAGTTGCTGCTCCTTGAAGAACGCGGTACGCTCCTCATTGAATTCGGCGTAGTCGCGGTCGATGTCGCGCAAGTAACATGTCGTCCGCACGATGTCGTGCCATGTCGCACCTTCCGCTGCCAGCAGCGCGGTGATGTTCTTGTACGTCCGCCGCATCTGCGCCCGGAAGTCGCCGATATGCACCGATACGCCCTGCTCGTCGATGCTCGCTGTGCCCGAGATCAGCAGGATCACGACGTTTCCGATGTCGATCCTCATGCCGCGCGAGAATGAGCTGGGCTTAGCATACTCATAGGCTTCGTTGAGCACGCCGAGGTTGGTGATGGCCCGCTTCTCAATCGGCTCGTTGCCGACTTTGGTCAGTTCCGCGATTACGTCCTGCACTGCCATGATGCCTCCTGAAAAAACTGAAATCCTATTTCTGCCGTATCCCGTGACTCAGACCCTTCGCCGTCGCCACCCAAATATCATCGCCTTGAAAATCAATTGCGAGAACGTAGTTGTGTGCCGGCGCCGTATCCACGGCGATGTTGGTGAGGTTGCCATCGGCGTCGCGCACGTACATCTCCGGTGCGCCGGTCGAGAGGTTGGGCCGATACACGGCCCAGTTGGTGCCGTCGTAATATGCCAGGCCCTTGTCGGTGCAGAACCACGCCCGATTCGCGTCGATCGCCTTCACTGAGTTGGTAAAGTTGCTGGGCAACCCGCTATCTTTGGTCAGGAAGTTGTGCCAGTTACGGCCGTCATAGCGGCTGTCGCCAAAGTAAGTAGCTACCCACAGAATCTTGTCCACGTAGCTCACCGACGTCGTGATCTCGTGGATCAGTCCCTGGTCTTTGAACAGCACGATCTCCGTCTCGCCGTCGGGATCGTTATAGTCCTTCCAGCGCTCGGTCTTGATGTCATACTCCAGCACTCCCGCGCCCCACACCGCGTAGTACACCTTGTCGGGCCCAACCGTGACCGCATACGTCCAGATCTCATACATGGGCGTGTTGCGCTCGTTGAACAGGCTCCACTGACCGGTGCGCGTGTTGTAGCGGCTGGCGCCTGCTGCGGTCGCCGTCCAGATGTAGTCGCCCTGCACCGCGACGCCGTACACCACATCATTACTCAGCCCGGAGTTGAGCTGGTTGTACGTGTCGATCCGTCCTGCCGAAATGCGGCTCAGCCCACCCATGGTGGCAGCCCACACGTCGCCCGTGCGCTTGTCCAAAGCTAGAGAGAGCACCGCGCGATGCGCCAGGCCGTCGGCCGGAGTGAACACCTTCCACTTGCCATTTTCGTACAAACCAAGGCCGTTCTCCGTCGCCGCCCAGATGCGATTGCCGTCCACCAGCACGCTGAACACGTGGTTATCTGGCAGGCCGTTGGCCGTGGTGAAGTTCTCCCACCGATAGCGCGGCATGTCCGGCATCGCCCCAAAGAGCGGAAGAGTTGCCACCAACATCACCACCATCAGAAGTAGGGCGGCATTCGCCTTCTTTCCAGGTGGGGTGGGAGTTTTACTGACAACTGACAACTGGTGACTGACAACTGTCATAAGGTCCTCAAATACTCGATGAGATCGTTCAACTCATCCTTTTGCAGATCGTTGGTTACACCGTGCGTGTCATGCGGATTAAAAATCGTCCAAATCTCTTCCATCGACCTGGCCGACCCGTCGTGCAGGTACGGCGCCGAATACGCCACGTTAGGCAACTGAGGCACATCCACCAGAGGCGAGCGGTCCGTCGGCTTGCCGCTGCCCACGTCACTGAGCTTGGTGTTCGTGTACTTCGGCCCGCTGTGGCAATAGCCGCACTGGTTGGCCTGGGGAATCGGCTGGCCTTGCTTTGTCGTCGTCCGCTCAAAGATCGCCTTGCCGCGCTCCTGTGATGCCGTCAGTTCGCCGCCCGGCAAGCGATAACGGTTCGGACGGTAGGGAAGCGCCATCACGTACGTGACCAGGTCGGCCAACTCGGCGCTGTTATAGCTCTGCGAGCGGTAAAAGTATTTCTCCGTGCGCGGCCCGCACTCGGTCGCCATGTTGGGATTCCCGCCATTCCACTTGAACGGCTCCGTTCCTCCCAGGTCCTCGATCGAGCGGTTGTCCACAATGTCCACGCCGAAGCCATCCGGCTCCAGGTCCCACTGCAGGCCGTCAAAGGTCGAGTCGATATGGCAGTTCGCACAACTGAATTGGCCCTGAAAGGCGAAGCGGGCGTTATTAAAGATCCGCTCGCCCCGCCTCAGGGAAGTCATGTCCGGCTTCCCACCCAAGCCTATCGTGGACACGACAACGTCGCTGGCGGTGTCAATTACGCTGATGCTGTCATCCATCCGGTTGGCCACGAAGAGCCTGGTTCCGTCGCGGGAAAGCACAAGGCCCTTCGGGTTCCGGCCAACCGGGATTCGGCCCAGCACGTAATTCGCTGAAGCCGAAAGGTCGTTGGCGATCGGCCCATTCGCCGATCGCACGTAACGTAGCATCTTGGGAACGTCGATCACCGTGATCGCGTCTGACCCGGAGCTGCTCACGTAGAGCTTCTGCTTGTCGGGCGTGATTGCTACTGCGAACGGCATCGCTACGTAGTGCTCCAGCTCATCCAGTGGCACTTGCACGACGCCGTTCACGTCGTCGCCAAAGATGGCCAGCGAATCGCCGAACGCCCAACCATGCTCCACGTGCGCCAGCGGCACCAGGTTCTTGGGGCGCAGTTGTGCAGCCACCACTAGCTTACCGTCACTCGAAACCGCAGAATGAAACATGCCCGCAACGTTGTGCAGTTGCTTGCGCTCCACCACCACCTGCCGCTGCGTGTCGATCACCGTTACTTCCGACTCCGGCGGCGAGCGGTGGGTCCCTATCTTCGGATAAACGTGCGTCGCATACAGCAACCTCCCGTCGGGAGATAGCGCTAGGAAACTCGCCCCGCGCCCTGCCTCCAGTCGCTTGACCTCCTGCCCGCTGGTCAGGTCAATCACCGAAATGTCGTTGCTCAGCCGGTTCGCCACATACAGCGTCTTGCCCTGCAGGTCGGCCTGGACTCCGTTCGGCTCAAATCCGGTGTTCAAGGTTCGCACAACTTTGAACGTGCCTGTGTCGATCTCCGACACCGTGTCGTCCCATGAATTCGCTACGTACAACTTCGTTCCGTCGGCCGACAGCGCCATGCCGCGCGGTTCGTGTCCCACAGCGACCGTCTTCACCACCGTGCCGTGCTGCGTATCCACCACCCGCACTTCATCGCCGGCCTCGCACATCACAAACAGCCAGCGCCCATCGTTCGACAGCACCATCTCCCGCGGCGACAGGTACTTCGCTTCTCCGGAATCCGGCCTCGCCCCGGCGAAGCTTGCCAGCATGAGCGCCGACAATCCCACGGCCACGATGAGCGCTGCTCCTATTACTTGCGACCTAAGAGGTGCCTCGAATTGGATCGGAGTCTTCGCCATGCTTTTCTATCCACTATCCACTAACCACTGACCACTTACTTCGGCTCCTCCACCGTCATAATGCGATCGACTGTGAGATTTTCGAGCACCTGCTCCCGCCCGCTCGGCCACTTCACCGTCAGCTTCTCCACTTTCGTTGCCGTGCCCAGCCCAAAGTGCATCCGCCCGTCATCCTGCGACAGATACCCCGAGCCCGCAACGCGCTCTGCTAATTGCTTCTTGCCGCCGGCTGTTACTTCCAGCCGCGCGCCAATTCCATCGCGGTTGCTCTTCGTCCCTTTGAGCTGAAAATCGATCCAGTGGCCCGTATTCGTTGACACGTTATGAAACAGCGTGCCCTGCGCTCCGAGGTTCACCAGGAACGCATCCACCTTGCCGTCATTGTCGTAATCGCCGAAGCACGCGCCCCGGGCCACCGTCTTCACGTCAAACACCGGCCCCGCCTGCCGCGACACATCCGCGAACTTCGCATTCCCCAGCCCGCGATAGACCGAGTGTTCTTCCGGAACCAGGTGAATCAACCCGCCGTGAAACGTCAGAATGTCGAGCCACCCATCGTTGTCGAAGTCGTAGACTCCCGATCCCCAGCTCGTGTATTGCGCCGTGATCGGCGAAATTCCCGAAGTCGCCCCGATATCTTCAAACGTCTTGTTGCCCATGTTCCGCATCAGTCGGTTGTACTTCGCATCCGTCACCCACAGGTCGAGCCGCCCGTCGCCCTCGATATCGGCAAACACCGGCCCCATCGCCGAGGTCGACTCCCCGTTCTGCCCGTAGGCCACACCGGCGTCCACCGCGATCTCTTCGAACGTCCCATCCTTTTTGTTGTGGAACAGGAAATTCTCCGTGCGGTCATTGGCGACATAGATGTCGGGATAACCATCTCCATCGAAATCCGCCGCCGTCACGCCCATCGTGCGTCCCACTACCGCGCTGATGCCCGACTTCTCGCTCACGTCCGTAAACGTGCCATCGCAGTTGTTGTGGTACAGCTTGTTCGTCGTGCCCTCGTAATCCAGCGGCCCCGGATAGTTGTCCGCCGCGTAGTACGCCCGGTACTTCGGATCGAACTTCACATACCGCCCGACGAACAAATCGACGCATCCATCCTTGTCGTAATCCAGCCACGTCGAGCTGATCGACCACCCGTCAACGTTGATGCCCGCCTTGGCCGTAACATCGGTAAACGTCCCATCACCGTTGTTGTGGTAGAGACTGGCCTTGCCGTAGCCGGTGACGAACAGATCTTCGCGGCCATCGTTGTCGTAGTCTGCCGCAATCGCGGCCATGCCGTAAATGTTGGCCGCCACGCCC
Source organism: uncultured Acidobacteriaceae bacterium (assembly GCA_963751155.1). Lineage (GTDB taxonomy): Bacteria > Acidobacteriota > Terriglobia > Terriglobales > Acidobacteriaceae > DASRAA01. The sequence goes on from CAVVTL010000041.1 coordinate 40,161, forward strand.
GCCTGCTCGGTCACGTCCGTGAACTTTCCGTTGCCGTCGTTGCGGAACAAATGGTTGTGCGGTGGATTCTCCGGCTGCTGCTTCAGCGGATACGGATGTATTCCCGCTTCGAGCGGCTTGCCGCTGGTGACGTAGAGGTCGGGCTTGCCATCGTTGTTGTAGTCGAACCACACGCACCCCCCGCCCGTGCCTTCCAGCAACGACCCCAGCTTTGCCGAGCCAAAGCTGTGCGTGAAGTGGATCCCTGCCGCGGCCGTCGCGTCTTCAAACTTGATCGTCGAAGCGCCAGGCGTCTGCGCCATCATTGCAGCCGTGGCTAACAACACAAGAGTGAACAAACGGGTGCCCCATTCAAGCGGCCTTCTGTTGGCCGCTTGGGTGGGGGGAGTCCTCCCACTTTGCGACAACCGTGCGTCAGGGCACGACTTCAGTCGTGCCGAAAGGCCACGGAAAAGGGAAGGGGGCTTCAGCCCCTGAAGTGGTTCGAATTTGACCGATTTCTTCATGTGCCACGAAACTCTTCCGACAACTCACCACTGACAACCGACAACTACTTCATTACTACCGGCTTGATCGATTTCACCAACACCTGCGGCACCGCATTCTCCGGAGACCGCTCCGGCCCCGCGTGGCATCCCACGCAGATGCGTTGTTCGCCCTTGCGGGCCCACCACCAGCCCTGCTCGCGCTGCAGCGTCTTGCCTTGTTTGTCGAGCAACTCAATCTGCAACGGCTTGTCGCCTGGAACCTGCACGTAAAACGAACCATCCGCTTCCACCGGAGAGCTTCCCATCAGCCGAGGCTTGCCCTTCTCGTTCGTCGTGTAGAGCTTCGCGCTCGCCACACTGCCCGGCGCGAACTTGTACTTCGACGTGTAAGCGTTCAGGCACAGTAGGTTTGCGTAGCTCCAATCGTGTAAGCCCGACGGATGCAGGTTGGGCACCGGCCGCGGCGCGACGACCGCAGGCTGCAACAAGTTCGCATCGCCGGCACTCACCAACGCCGTGAAGCTGCCAGTCTTGCTGTTCCAGCTCTGCAACTGGTACGAAGCCTTCGCATCCGGACGCCACGCCGCCAGCCACTCATCCGCCGCCACCTGTATCGCGTCACCGGCGAATTCGCCCTCCGGAGCCCTCACCTCTACTTGGTGCGCCAGCGCCGAGGTAAACCGCCCCAGCCCATGCTCGCTGGCAAACACGATGTCGCCCGACGCACTCTGCTTGCCTGCCTCTCGCCGCGGCCCGTGATCGCAGCGGTATGACTCCACCCCGCTGCCGTCCGAATAAACCGTGTAAATCTCCGGCTCCGTCCCGCTGCCCATCGGATACGCCGCCTCGAACAAGAATCCGGCCGTCACGCAGCACATCTGTCGGCATCGCATTGCCGGGTGCGTAGGAAAGCTGCAACGTTTTTTCCGACTCGAAGTCTGCGCTCTGCAGCACGAAGCGCCCCTGCACCTTTTGCGCATACACCAACCGTCCGCCGGGAAGGTAAAACGGTCGCACACAGTCGCCTTCGCAAGTAGTGAGGCGTTTCGCCTCGCCGCCCTTTACGCCGACCTCCCACACTTGCCACGCGTCCTTCGCCTCTCGCTTGCCCGCGAACAGGACTTTCATTCCGTCGAACGCGACCTCGGGGTCAGCCGTCGCCGCGAATCCCGTCACCAGAGCTCGCGACGCTCCTCCGTCGAGCAGCATCACTTGCGCCCCGGAAGGGAAGCGTTCACCACCGCGCAGCCACGCGTCGCGGTCATACTTCGCCGCCGAGGTGTACACCAACGGCGCGGAGTGTTGGTTCGATGATGAGTCGGCCGAAGCGCCCACCCACAACGCGCCTGCAACCAGGGTCAACAACACAAGAACGATGCCCAAACCCCGCACTATTCCAGCCCTCCAGCAAGTGCGAGGGCCTTTTCGCCTGCCGCTCGAAGGCTTAGGTACGGATCAAGGTCCGCCATCATCGCGTCAAACTGATCGAAGGTGAGCGACTGTTCACCGTCGCTCGCCGCCTTCTCCGGTTGCGGATGAACCTCTACTAACAGCCCATCGGCTCCAACCACCACCGCCGCCCGCGCCAGGATTGGCACCAGCGCCCGCACGCCGGCGGCGTGGCTTGGGTCCACAATCACCGGCAGGTGGCTCACTGTCTTCAGTACCGGCACCGCTGCCACATCGAAAGTATTGCGCGTGGCCGTCTCGAATGTGCGGATGCCGCGCTCGCACAGAATCACGTCCGGATTGCCGCTGGCCACCAGAAACTGCGCCGAGCACAGCAGGTCTTCCAACGTCGCCGTCATGCCGCGCTTCAGCAGCACCGGACGCCCGCACCTGCCCAGTTTTTCCAGCAGCGCGAAGTTTTCCATGCTGCGCGCACCGACCTGCATTATGTCGGCGTACTCGGCCACCACTTCGACATCGGTTTCCGACATGACCTCGGTGATGATTGCCAGGCCCGTCAACCGGCGCGCCTTGCTGAGGATCTTCAATCCTTCCACGCCCATTCCCTGGAACGAGTATGGCGACGAGCGCGGTTTATACGCTCCGCCCCGCAGGATGCGCGCTCCCGCTTGCACGACCGAAACGGCGGTGTCCAGCACCTGCCGCTCGGACTCGACGGCGCAGGGGCCGGCCATGACGATGAACTCGTCACCGCCGATGGCGATGTCGCCCACCCGCACCACGGACCGCGGCCTGCCCTCAGTCTGGGCGACCAGGTCAAAACATGAGTATTGTCCGTTCCAGCGTTTAATCACGTTGGCAGCAACCGTTTCACTTCGTGCTAGTACCCTAGTGAGTTTCGTACCGCACAGTCGGTGACGTATGACCATTGCGGATGTGATGTCAGGTCACAAGCGGGTACTAGTATGTTTGCAGTATTGAAGCGAAGTGATGAAAGGATTAGGAAAAATAGGTATTCGGCAAGCCTAATGCTTTTGGATTAGTTGCCGCCCTGTCGTGTCTCGGCATCCCTCTCAAGAGCTGCGTTTCGCGACGACCAACATGAAACAAATGTTTCATAAATCACTCGGTGCTTGCAAATCTGTTTCTGGCTCCAGCTATTGTGCAAGCAAACGTGCAAGCTGATCGTCTCCGTTCCTTCTCTCTGCCGGGCCATGCAGTCACTATCCACTGACCACTGCTTTACTCCACAGGCTCCAGATGCGCGGTGAAGTGCCGCAGGAATGGCGCTTCGTACGTGATCCTCATCCCCTTGATTCTGCTCCCGCCGCTCCCACACCCGCAGGATGATCTCCACCACGTAGTCAATGTGGCTCTGCGTGTATACCCGCCGCGGGATCGCCAGCCGCACCAGGTCCATCTTGGCGGCGTCGGCGAACATCAGTGTCCCAATCTCCACCGAGCGGATGCCGCCTTCCAGGTACAACTCCGCCGCCAGCGCCACGCCGGGAAATTGCGCCTGCGGAACATGCGACAGAAACGCCCGCGCATCCAGGTAGATAGCGTGTCCTCCGGGAGGCTCCACGATCGGAACGCCTTTCTCTGAGAGGTGACTTCCCAGATATCCCGTGGATGCGATGCGATAGCGCAGGTAGTCCTCTTCCAGCGACTCCTGCACTCCGACGGCAATCGCTTCCAGGTCGCGGCCGGCCAGTCCGCCGTAGGTCGGATAGCCTTCGGTCAGGATCAGCAGGTCTTTCTCCTGTCGCGCCAGCACTTCGTCGTTGGTACACAGGAATCCGCCGATGTTCGCCATGCCGTCTTTCTTGGCCGACATGGTGCAGCCATCGCCGAGCGCGAACATCTCCTGCGCGATCTGCTTCGGCGTCTTATTCTCGTATCCCTTCTCGCGCAGCTTGATGAAGTACGCATTCTCCGCAAACCGGCAGGCGTCGAAGTACAGCGGGATCTTGTGCTTCCTGCACACCGCGCTCACGGCCTTGGCGTTCTCCATCGAGACGGGTTGTCCGCCGCCGGAGTTGTTGGTAATCGTCAGCATCACCAGCGGAATGCGCTGGCGGCCAACGCGGGCGATCGTCTCCTCCAGCGCCGCGACATCCATGTTGCCCTTGAACGGCAGTTTGGCCGACGGCTGCTGCGCCTCGATCGGCAGCAGGTCCAGCGCTTCGGCGCCGACGAACTCGACGTTCGCGCGCGTGGTGTCGAAGTGCGTGTTATTAGGCACAACGTCGCCCTGGCTTGCACATCACGTTGAACAGGATGCGCTCGGCCGCGCGGCCTTGATGCGTGGGAATCACGTGCTTGTAGCCGAAGATGTCCTGCACCGAATCGCGGAAGCGGATGAAGCTGCTGCTTCCGGCGTAGCTCTCGTCGCCTTCCATGATTGCGGCCCACTGATGCGTTGACATCGCGCCTGTGCCGGAATCGGTCAGCAGGTCAATCAGCACATCGTCGGCGGGAAGGAGGAAAAGGTTGTAATGCGCGGCCTTGAGCAACTGCTCGCGCTGCGCGCGCGTTGTCCAGCGAATGGGTTCAACACTCTTGATGCGAAAGGGTTCAATGATGGTCTTGGTTGACATAAGCGTCCCGAGCGATTGTACTCATACCGCAATGCGGCGTCAGCAGCGTTCCGCTCCTGTCTCAACCATCGCCTCGTCCCGGCCACAACCCTTCTACCCCTGCCGCACGAACAGGTACCCCACTAGCATTCGTTTCATTTCCTCGATGATGCGTGCCCGCGCCTCCCGCGACGGCTGCTCATACGCATAGGCCAGCAGCCGCTCGCCCGCCTCGCTCGCCACCGACAGCATCATCTCCAGCTCAGGCGTGCTCGGCACCCGCATCCGCCCCAGCAAAAAGCTCTTCAGCACTGCCGGCAACCCCGAAATCGGCGAAGCCTCTCGCGCCTTGCTCCCCGCGCTGATCAACTGTCCCAGCGCCAGCGTCCGAAAGTCCGGATACCGGTCCATATACGTGACGTAGCCATCAATCACGTCTTCCAGAAACTTCGCCGCGTTGATCCCCGGCCCGTGCGTCTTCCATTCCTCTTGTAGCGGACGCATCAGGCCCATCTCCAGCCACTCCCGAAACCGCGCCACATGCCGCACCGCCACCGCGTCAAAAATCGTCTGCTTGTCCGGATAGAACCGGTACAGCGCCCCTACCGACAGCCCCGCCTCCTTCGCTATCCGGCTCGTCGTCACAAACTCCAGCGGAATCGTGCACAGCAGCGACCCCGCCGCGTCCAGGATTCGCTGCACCGTCTCCTCACCCCGCTTCTGCTGCGGCGCTCTTCGCGGTATTGTCATCACTTCTGCCATGAATGTCACCCAGTCCCCGTTCTTCTATCCGAAGTTCTTCTATCCCAGAACCGCCAGCCTGTGTAGGATGCGACGCCACTGGCCGCTGGCGACTTTCTCGCCCTCACCCTCTCAGCATGGAAGCCCGCCCCACCTTCGTCAAGTTACGAAAGTAACCTGCTGCTCCCACGCTGGCCAACTTTGCTTGTGTGGGTTTTTGACTTCTTCACCAGACGAATTACACCTGTTTCAGGGTTAGCGTAGATCGATCGGGGGTGGAGCACGCCTTCACAGGCTGCGGAAAAACTCTCTTTCGTGACCGATTCGTATCAGGGTGCGGGTTCAGCCGCACCGTAACCGATTGATAATAGGTCCCGGGCTTCAGAGGCTGCTGAAAAAAGCGGTTTGGGGTAGAGCTGGCCTTCAGGCCAGCGTCCAAGTCGTTTATTTTTATCATTCCTCGCGGCCTTTAGGCCGCGGCGAATCTGGTTTTCCGACTTTTTCGCAGCCTGTTTAGCCGTGCCGCCACGGTGCCGCACACATGGAGGTTTAGAGTCTGTGTGAGAACTCAGTTTTCGATATTCGAGTGGAACGGAAGGCCTGGCTTCGGTAAGAATTGAGCCGCGAAGCGGCGGCTTCGCAGTTAGCCCGGGGCGCGAGCCCCGGGGAATGTGGGAAAAAGTTCGGAGCCGCGTAGCGGCGACGCAGTTCTCATACAGATTCTTTAGCCCCTGCGGGCAATCGATTTTCGATGGAACATCATTTATTCAACCACCCCTAGGACTTGGCTTTCTTCGCCGGTTTCGACTTGGCGGAATGGTTGTGGGCGACGGCTTGGCGGATGAGGGCCTTGAAGGCGGACTCGTCAATTTCTTCGCCTTCGTGAATGTCGATGGCGCGGCGCACGTTGCCTTCGAGACTGGAGTTGAAGAGGCGGGCCGGGATCGGGCAGGAACGCTCCCTTGGCGAAGGTGAGCTTCACGACCTTCTTGTAGGTTTCGCCGGTGCAGAGGATGCCGTCGTGCGACCAGACGGGGATGCCCCACTTCCACTCCTCGACGACGCCGGGGTCGGCTTGCTGGATGAGCCCGCGCATGCGGCTGAGGGTTTCGCCGCGCCAGTCGCCGAGTTCGGCGATTCGTTGGGAGATGAGCTCCGAGGCCGGCTGGCCTGGGCTCGCGTCCGACTTCTTCATGGTCTCATCCTCGAAGTTCCGGATGTAAATGGTTGCAGGAATCATAACGTGGTGCGCGCAGACGCGGCCAGCGGGAGTGGCAGGCAAGAGACGACTGGAGCCCACGCCAAAAGGTCGGCGCCGCCGCGCATCTTGATCAGTTGGCAGTTGCCGTTGTCGGTGAAGGCTGAAAGACGCGCCCGGCCAAGAACAGGACGGATCGGGCGTGCGGCTTGTCCCGGCCAACTCACATTTCCCAACTGAGGGAATAACGTGGGCCTCCCTCGGGCCGGTTCCCCGAATCAGAACAATGCTCGTTTCCGCGTAGGTCACTGCATTGGCCAGTGTTAGGTTCTGTATACTGCCACTTTTGCGGTTTCAGGAAATCCTATGTCCAAACTGGTTAGGCGCGGCTGTGATCGTTGTTCTGATTGTTATTCTTACAGGATGTGGCGGGGGTGGTAGCAGTTCATCCTCAGCAAGTCAGCAAGCCCCACCGCCACCAGCGAACTTCTCGATCTCCGCTATCGCCCTCCAGTGTCACCATGGCGCAAGGCGGGAACGCATCCGTTACCGTGTCGGTCATTCCACAGAACGGCTTCAGCGGCAATGTTTCGGTCACCGTGCAGGGATTGCCGACAGGCGTTACGGTGGCACCGTCAACCCTATCGGTGACGGCTTCCAGTGCCGGTACGTTGACCTTCACGGCCTCGAGCTAACGCCCAGGTTTCGCAGAATGCAGGCACGGTGCAGGCGGTGTCGGGGGCGTTGCAGGCTTCCGCCGGCCTTTCGCTCACGGTAAGTGGCGCGACGAAGCCGGTTCGCTACCACTCGATCGGCGGAAGTCTAGGTCATGGCTACTACGACGAAAAGCGCGGACTTCTCTTCGTTACCAATCTCGGGCTCAATGAAGTGGACGTCGTCTCGGCTACCGATTTCTCGGTGATAGCGAGAGTCAGCGCACCTCAGCCGTGGGGCATTGACCAGATGGGGGATGGCAAGACGCTGGTGATCGGAACGCTAGCCCAACAAATCGTGACGGTCGATGAAGACACGCTGGCGCTGACCTTGCATCCCGTGCCAAACGGATTCTCCATGTTTGGACTGTTCTATCCCAACGTGGCGGCAATGGCGAATGGCAAAGTTTTCATCATTGGACAAGAGGAAGGAATCTCTTCCAACAACATTACGGAAGGTGGGCAGTATTTGCTGGAATGGGACTCTATCGCCGATAGCTTCCGGCAGATAGAGCCTACAGACCAATTGGGGTGGGAAGTAGATTCCCTGATTCGCAGTGCGGACCACAAGTGGATGGTGTTTTCGGCCGACCAGTTCTACTTGTATAGCTCCGACGCGGACACGCTTACGCCAGTGCCTTTAAGCACGGCAAATCCTCCCCAGACCGGGCAGAACCCCAGTAACGTTGCCGGCTATGCCATGAACGCAGACGGCAGCAAGATCGCCGTTGCCAACGCGTATAAGGTGACCTTACTAGACCGCTCCTTCAACGTGCTAGGGACGGTACAGATTCCCTATGCGTTTCCGTCAGGGAGATCTGCCGTCATGTTCAACCACGATGGGAGCAAATTGATTGTGCAATATCCGCTCCCCACTGCCCTCGAGATGCTGGATTTGAATAGCTACACTGCGCTTGGGTTCTACCCCGGGGCAGTCTCTCCCGAGGACAACGAAGACATGTTGATCGCGGTGGACGCAGCGGGTCGCGCGTTGGTGGCCGCGCCTAGCGGCGTGGTGACGGTGGATACGACCGGGACGCTGGTCCCATATTCAACGAACCCCGCGCCGATGCCGAGGGCTTACTGTCCGGCCCTCACGCAGTTCGCAGCGCCGCTGAATACGGCGACGCAGCTCACGGCGTATGTAACATCGGTCACGCAGGGAGTGAGTGTCTACCTGGGAGGGCAACCGGCGCCGCTCGTCTCCGGTGGGACCGCGATGGCCGTTCCGCCCTCGTCGGTTCCTGGGCCAGTGGATATGGAGTGCATAGGCCCGGACGGCAACAGCGTAGTAAATGCTTTTGGCTTCTCGTACGGCGCAGTGCCTGTCGCTGTGAATGCGAACTTATTGCCGCCGGTGGGGAGCTACGCGCTGAACCTGATTGGGTTTGGACTGATGGCCACGGAAGGAGACCAGCCTGCGATAACATTCGGCGGCCAGGGGGTGAAATCGGTAACGAAACTGGGCAATAACATGCTCGGCGGCCTTGGGTCACTGCAAGGAGTTTCGATGGTAGTTCCGCCGGGGAGTCCGGGCGAGGTTGCGGATGTGACGTTCGCCGGAGCTTACGGCAATGGAACGCTTCAAGCGGCAGTCAGTTACATTCCTTCGGCTACGATTCTTCCGGCATCCGGAGTCCTTCAACTTCTGTATGACACACATCGCAATCTGCTGTATGCGCTAAAGCCCACCGAGGTCGATGTTCTGAACCCATCCACCTTGCAGTGGCAAGCTCCTATCCCATTGCCGCCATCCGGGACCAGCAACAATTACAGTGTGATGGCATTAAGTCCCGACGGCTCGCACCTGGTGGCTGCGTCCAGGGGCAGATACGTGGCAGTGATTGACCCGGACAATCCGTCGCAGGCTTCGGTGGTGACATTCGCCGCCACGATCTACGACCAAAACCCGCTTTCTCTGGCGATCACCCGCTACAACAAAGCCATCATTCCGGGCTGGCCCGTCACCGAAATCGACCTGGGCAGCCTGAGCGTCAATTCTTTCGTGTCTCAAATTGGCAAGCTGGTTCGAGCCTCCGCGGATGGCAGCGCTCTTTACGGTGTGGACACGGAGCTTAGTTCAGGCCAGGTTTACAGCATCGATCCGGCGACCTACGCCGTCAGCACACAGAGGTTCGGCCAGATCTTCTGGAGTGACGTGGCGGTGTCGGCGGATGGCAGCCAGTTCGCTCCAGTCAGTGGGTCGATTCAGTTGACCGGAGACTTAGTGGCGTTTTTTGACCCCAGCCTGCATTACCTGAACATGACTGAGTATCCACTGTTGAGTGCCCCGAGCGATCTGTTTGTGTATGGGCCCCAGTACAGTCCCCGGAATAAGGTGCTGGTGGTTGCACTGGGAAACTCGATCGAGTTTTGGGATACGGCGACGGGAACGCTGCGGTCGCTCCTGATGACTCCGGAAGAATTGCAAACGCCGGTCGCTCCGCTATCGACGTCAGGAGGGTTGCTTGCGCTGGACGCTGCCGGTCAGACCATTTTCGCGGTGTCGGCCTCGGGCATCACCGTCTTGAAAATGCCGGAAGCGATCGACGACATGCCGCTCTTTTCGTGGGTGAACACCCTTGGAGTTGCCAGTGGTCACACGTCATCCACCGGAATCGCCGCTCGAACGCGTGTTATGCATGAGGGGCAGGCCAAGTCGAAGATGCTGTCCCGCGCACCGGTGCCATCGAAGCACTAATCGTCGAAAGCGCCGGGTGCCCCAGGTTCACGCCCCTCTTTTGGGCGTTAACCTGGGAGACTCCACGCTCATGCAGGCCGAGTACATCCATCGACCCCGGACCCACGACACTCCACTCCCGCATCGCGGGACGGCAAAAGAAAGCCCACCGTTTCAACGGTGGGTAAGCATCGCATAGGAATCCGAGTCCCCCGGGGACGGCATTCTTCCGCGACGGCTTCAAAGGCCGCTGAAAAAAGAACCAGAGTAGTAATTTTCGGCGTTTCGAGCTCAAAATTAGGCTCGTAAGTTGTTGAATCGTCGTTGCACCGAACGCCGAGTTTACTCCGTTGAGTCTTTTTTCAGCAGCCTCTGAAGTCGTGCCCTGATACGAAGCAAGCGCCTATACGAATCGTTTCGCGAAGAGTGTTTCCGAATGCGATCAAGCTGTGGACTTTCCATACCTCGTCTGCAGAGACTCTTTCAGTAGGTCGTCCCGCCCAGGCGTTCTCCGGTTGGATGCACCGCGATTCAAATACTTTGTGTGCTCTCTGTGTGCTCGTTATTTTCGGTGGTGCGATGCCCTGATTGTTCGGCGTCTCGATGCGAGTTATTCCAAGCCGAATGGGGCACTTGGCCTGTTATCATGCCCAGCAACACCTGCCATGACCCAGAAGCTGCAATCGTCGAAGCTGGAGCCGCGATGGCCCATCGTGCTGATGGCCATGTTGGTGTACGCGTCCAGCCATGTTACCCGGCCGGGTGAAGGTGTTTCCCCATTGGGCCATCGTGCTGCTGGCGGCTTCGCTGATCGTGCCCATGGTGGGGGTGCATCTGGCTCGCAGCGAAACAGCGGTGGCTCAAGTTGGAGAAGGCCGCCATCGCGATTTTTCTCGCGGTCTCCGCGTTCGGCATCGTCTTCGACCTCAAGGATCTGTTTCACGCGATGCTGCAACCGCCCGTCGGGCTTACCGGAATCGAGTTGCTGAACTCCAGCATTTCGTTGTGGGCGTCGAACGTGCTGATGTTCTCGGTAGCCTACTGGTGGATCGATCGGGGCGGGGCCGAGTCGCGCGTGAGCGGCTTGCAACAGATGCCCGACTGGCGCTTTCCGCGCGAAGATGTCGACGACGTAGGCGCGCCGCCCTGGCAACCAACCTACGTGGACTACCTGTTCCTGGCGTTTTGTACCGCTACTTCCTTCGGTCCCACCGAAGCCATGCCGATGACCACGCGCGCCAAATTGCTGATGATGGCGGAAAGCCTCATCTCGCTGGTGACGGTGCTGGCGATCGCTTCGCGGGCCATCGGACTGCTGGGTAGCTGAAGGGCATCCGGGAAAACTACAGCGCAGGAAACAAGTACGCCGCCAACATCTTCTTCATCTCGGCGAGGATGCGGTCGCGCTCGTCGCGGGTGGGTTGCTCGTAGGCGAAGGCGATGAGCCGCTCGCCGGCTTCGCTGACGACGCGGAGCGCCAAGTCGAGTTCAGGTGAGTTCGGAATCGCCAGTTGCTCGAGCATGAAGCTCTTGAGCATGGCGGGGAGTCCGACAGCGGGCGAGGCTTCGCGCTCTTTGGTGGCCGCGCTGATGTGGCGACCGAAGGAAATCGCGCGAAAGTCGGGATGCTGGTCGAGGTAGGCAACGTAGGCGTCAACCACGAGGTTCAGCATGCGGGCGGGCTGAAAGTCGTTGAGGTTGCGCATCTCCTGCGCGAGCCTCGGGAGGACCTGCTTCTCGACCACTCCGCGAAAACGCTCGACATGCCGCACGGCTACGGCGTCGATGATCATTTGCTTGTCGGGAAAGAAACGGTAGAGCGCGCCGATGGAGATGCCGGCTTCAGCGGCGATGCGGGTCGTGGTGACGTCCTCGAGCGGCGTGCGGCTGAGCAGGGAACTGGCGGCGTCGACCACGCGCTGGATGGTCTGCACGCTGCGGGGCTGCAGTGGCGTCCGGCGCGAGGCCGGCGCGGTCGAGACGATTTCGAGGACGCTGTCGAGTTCGTTTTGGTCGCGCATGGGTAGTGAGTGAGCCTCGGCCACATTGACATCCTGCCACAAATAGGATAAAAACGAAAGCGAATTCGCTTTCGTTTTTCAGAACGGCAGGTGTCGTCGATGGGTGTTCCGGTTTCGCAGATGTGGACGGTGGCGTCGTACGTCTTGACGCAGAAAATCAAGGGGCGCAAGCGGTATCCGCTGGTGCTGATGCTAGAGCCCTTATTCCGCTGTAACTTAGCGTGCGCGGGGTGCGGAAAGATCCAGTACCCGGCGCACGTTCTGAAGCAACAACTTACGCCGGAAGAGTGCTTTAAGGCGGTGGACGAGTGTGGCGCGCCGATGGTGTCGATTCCGGGCGGGGAGCCGCTGCTGCATCCGCAGATCGCTGAAATCGTTGAGGGCCTGGTCGCGCGCAAGAAGTATATCTACTTGTGTACCAATGCTTTACTGCTGAAACAGAAGCTGCACCTGTTCAAGCCGAGCAAGTACCTGACGTTTTCGGTACACGTGGACGGGCAGAGCGAACATCACGATTTCAGCGTCTGCCTTGAGGGCGGATACGACCAGGCAATTGAAGGAGTTAAGGTTGCGGTCGAGCGCGGCTTCCGAGTGACGACCAACACCACGCTGTTCGACGGCGCCGATCCCAATAGCGTGCGGGCATTTTTCAGCGAGATGATGGACTTAGGGGTCGAAGGGATGATGCTCTCGCCGGGGTATTCGTACGACAAGGCGCCCGACCAGAGCCACTTTTTGGGACGCGCACGCACCCGGCGGTTGTTCCGGGCGATGCTGTCGAACCGTAAGAAGGATTGGGTATTCAACCAGTCGCCGCTGTTTCTGGAATTTCTGATGGGCAAGCGCGATTATCCCTGCACACCCTGGGGGATGCCGACATTTAACCTGTTCGGGTGGCAGAAGCCGTGCTATCTGCTGCAGGATGGCTACGCCGATACATTTGAAGAGCTTATGCAGGCTACCGAGTGGGAGAAATACGGCACCGAGTCGGGCAATCCCAAGTGCGCGAACTGCATGGTGCATAGCGGGTACGAGGCTTCGGCGGTGCATGATACGTTTGGTTCGCTGAGCGGTTTCTGGGGGACGGTGAAGGCGACGTTTTCAACTGCATATAAGGATGACGAGGCGGCGGAGATGCTGAAGGAACCGGTGCGACCGGTCCACGCGCATAGTCCGCTGGTGCAGATTGGAAATCCCACCCTTTCGCCAAAAGACGGCGAAAGGATGGGGCACCCGCAACTTGAGGAGACACGGGCATGAGCGAGCCGCAACGACATCTCACGGCCGACGATCTCGAAGTGGTCGAAGGAGCTGAACACCACAAGATCGAAGGATGGGTTCCGGAACTTGCGTCTGACGACGAACTGCGCCAGGCGCTCGAGTTGGCCTTCGACTATCGCGGCGATGTGACCATCACGCGCAAGGACGGTTCGCAGGTCGAAGGATATATCTTCGACCGACGCAACGGCGGGACGCTGGCGGAGTCGGTGGTGCGGGTAATTCCGAAGGATTCGCGCGAGAAGATCAGTATTCCGTTCTCTGATATTGCCGCCCTGGCATTCAGCGGACGCGACATGGCTGCCGGCAAGAGCTGGGAAGCCTGGGTCGCGAAGTACTGGGAAAAGAAAGCCGCGGGCGAAAAGGGGTTCTCGCTGCAGCCGGAAGCGCTGGAGTAGGCGTCGGAAGAGCCCCACCACAGAGACACTGAGACACAGAGTCAACTACAGCAATTCCTGAGTTGCTGTAACCGGTAGGGGAGCCGAGGTGCCGCCGGGTTAGAACCCGGCTCTCTTCAGAAGGCCGTGCTGGACGCGGTACTGAAGCGCCGCTCTACCCGACTAGCCCGAAGGATACAGCGACCCTGAAACTGCTCTAGTTTAACTACAACCGCGGATTATTTGCTGCGCTCTGGTGCTAGGAGTGTGGGCAGCAGCATGTTTGCATCCTGCGCCTAAGGATTCGGTAAGCCCGCGGCCTAAATGGAGAGCAGTGAGTTGATGAGTCCGGCGGACGGGAGTTTGCCGTTGATCCGTTCGAGCAGTCTCACGATGGCCATTAGCGCTCGGTAGATGAAGACTCCACCGCAGAGCATCACGAGAAGAATCGCACCAAGCAGGACCGCAGTCAGAGTCATGGTTCCCCCTGGGGATAGGGTAGCATTGCGCTGTTCGTCGCGATGTTACGGACGTAGGGTAGCCGGCCACCGCGATAATATTTGACACGACCACACTGCAGCGCTAGGTTTCTGGAATGCCCAAGCCCTCGCTGCAAGAGCAATTTGGACAAATCGACATCTATCTTTTCGACCAGTTGCTAAAAGGCCGCATCACGCCCGGAATGAAAATACTCGATGCGGGATGCGGCTCTGGCCGGAACCTTGTGTATTTTCTGCGGGAAGGGTACGAGGTTTACGCGGCGGATGCGGATGCGCAGGCGGTGGAAAGCGTCCGGTCTCTGGCGTGGGAGTTTGCGCCTGGGCTTCCGGCGTCGAACTTTCGGGTCGAGCCGGTCGAGGAACTGTCGTTCGACGATGCCTGCGCAGATGTGGTCATCAGCAACACAGTGCTGCATTTTGCGCGCGACGACGCGCACTTCGAACAGATGCTGCGGGGAACGTGGCGTCCGCTGAAGCCGGGCGGGCTGTTCTTCTGCCGGCTGGCCTCAACGATCGGCATGGAGAACGAGTTCAAGCGTGTGCAGGGACGGCGCTTCTTGGCACCGGATGGAGCGGAGCGGTACCTGGTCGATGCAGAGCTGCTCAGCGTAATGGCTGAGCGGATCGGTGGCGAGTTGGCTGAGCCATTGAAGACCACGGTGGTGCAGAACCAGCGGGCGATGACGACGTGGGTGCTTGAGAAGAAAGTGGCTAGTGGCTAGTGGATAGTGAATAGAGAAGTCAAAAGACACACCCAAGCAAAATCGGCGCTCGCTGGGGGACACCGGCTTGAGTGGGACATCCAGTTATCTGTTTGGAAAGCGCAGGGGCGAGAATGGCGCGAGGTCTAAGAAGGGCTGCTGGCCGGTGATGAGCTGGGCCATGGCGTTGGCGGTGCCAGGGGCGAGCATGATGCCGTCGCGGTAGTGTCCGGTGGCGGCGAAGTATCCCGGAATCGAAGTTTCGCCGAGGATGGGCAGGTCGTCGGGTGAGCCGGGGCGGAGGCCGGCCCAGGCATCATGGATGCGCGTGGTCGAAAGAATAGGTGCGAGGCGCAGTCCGGCCTGGTAGAGCCGCCGGATGGTGCGTGGGTCGGTGCGCTTGTCGAAGCCGGCGTCTTCAACGGTAGCGCCCAGCAGAATGCGGCCGTCGGAGCGGGGAATGATGTAGATGTCGGGCGTGCGGACCACGTGGCGGACCATTTCGCTCCCACGTATCCCAGAAGAAGGGATACGTGGGGCACCCGAATCCATAGTCTGCGGAACGACGCAGACCATCTGGCCTTTGACGGGACGGGTGGGAATCGCGAGCGGCTGAATCTTGGCGGCCCAGGCTCCGGCGCAATTCACCACGGCTCCGGCGAGATACGTGGCGCGAGAGGTGCGAACGCCCATTGCACGTCCGGCGGCGGTGAGGACTTCCAACGTTTCAGAACCGGTAGCGAAATCGACAGCGCGCTTCTTGCAGGTTTTGATTAGGGCCTTGGCGAGTCCTCGCGGATCGACGCAGTGCTCGGGCAAGTACCAGGCCGGCCCGGGATGAGACCAGAGCCTGCCGGGCAGTTCCACGGTCGCCTGGCGGAGCGTGGCTTCCGCGTCAGGGAAAAGACAACTGATTTGCCATTCGGTCTCGGTAGCAAGTGCAGGCTCAATCCGCCGCAACTCGTCGTCGCTAAGTTCGCGCACTCCAGCGTGCGTTGGCGTTTCGCCCTTAGGGAAAAATGCAATCGTCCCGATGTCGCGTAGGTCGGCGGACTCGCCGGATTCGGCTTCGATCTCACGCACGAATTCGGGGTACTGGGCGGCGCTGGCATCGGCCAGCGGCTGCAACACCGCGGGGGTGTGAGGATCGCAGTTGGCGATCATGCCTCCGGCGGCGTGGGTGGCTTCGCCAGCGGGCTCGTGGCGTTCGACCAGCAGCACGGAGCGGTGCTGGTCGCGGAGGCGCAGCGCCAGCGACATGCCGATGACACCGGCGCCAAGGATGACGACATCCCAGTTCTTCACCGTTCGATTGTAGTGCAGCGGGATGCGCGGTTTCGGGGCAAGAAGCGGCGAATGTGCAACTTAGGTGGAGGATTTGGGTTGATAGAAACGGTATAATCAGGGTTAGTCGAAAAGCGAATTGCCCGCCGTTTTTCATAGGGTTGGCGTCGTTCTCCGGAATGAGGGCGCAAGTACCGAGCGCAACCCATAGCGCTACTTTCAATCAGATAGCACCCGGTTGCGAAGCAGGGGCGAGACCGCATAACCCAATCCGTTGCGACGAAAGGATTCTGGATGTACGAAGAAGACGTTACTAACCATGTGGAGACCCCCGCGCATAGCGGCGGAGAGCATGGCGCGATCGTGAAGTATCTCCTGCTGGGCGTGGCGCTGATTTATGTACTCGCGTCGCTTTATTTCATGTACACGCTGAAGGGCCGGCTGGACACGCTGGACGCCAAGCAGCAGTCGCTGGATGCCGCGCAGACAGAGTTAGCGGCGCGCCTGCACACCACGAAGGCAGAACTGAAAGAAGCTTTGACGACGGAGGTAGGACAGACAAAAGAAGAAATCGCCCGCCGCGCCGCCGATTTGGAACGGCAACAGAAGGCTGGCGAGGCGAAGCTGTCAGCCGCGCAGTCGCAGCAGGGCCAGCAGATCGCCGCCGTCAGCGGAGAAGTGAGCGGCGTAAAGTCAGAAGTTGGCGCGGCC
>CAVVTL010000042.1:0-81885 GCA_963751155.1 uncultured Acidobacteriaceae bacterium
CCAGCGGGATAAGCGTCCACGTCAGCTCGAGAGGCAGCGAGCCCTCAATGTGCTCCGGCTTGGTGTGCACCGAATGGCGGTACTTCACCGCGAATACGAACACCAGCGCAAAAATAAGCAGCGTGAAGAACACCGACACCGCCACCAGGAAGAAGTAGAGTCCGTCTACCTGGGACGCGATCGATGACGCTTGCTCGGGAAACAGTGGCAAGTTCTTCCACATAAGCTCTTAGGCCCGTCCTGCTCCCTTCCGGGAATCATGAGGTTCACGTCGGTACATCACGATCAGGAATCCGCCCAGCAGCAGCAGCGTGGCGGCTCCGCCCAATCGCAGGATGTTGGTGACCACCGCGCCGTATCGCCCACTCGTCGGGTCGTAGTGATAGCAGTACAGCGTGATCTGGTCCACCATGTTGCCAATCTTGTTGCGTGATGCCTCGATCAAGCCGAGGCGCAAATCCTTGGGTGAATACTCCACCCCGTAGTAATACTGGGCCAGCTTGCCCTGCGGCGTGGCGACCATGATCGCCGCCGAGTGGATGAACTGCCCGGTCCGCGCGTCGCGCTTGTAGTGAAAGCCCACCGCATCCGCCAGCTGCTGGATCTCCGCCTGCTGCCCAGTCAAGAAATGCCACCCGGCCCCGTCAGTCTTCTTTTCGAGGCGCTCGTTCATGCGGTCGATGTAAATCTTCTTCTTGGCCGTTGCCGCCTCCGGCGTATCGTCCGGATTGAAGCTGACCGTCACTACCTCGTACTCATTGCCCGGCGTGAACTTCAACACGCCTAGCGCGCTTGAAAGTCCTGCCAGTTCCTCGCCGCACAACATCGGACAGGTGTAATACACCAGGTTCAGGATCACCGGACGTCCCGACTTGAAGTAGTCACCGAGCCGCACCGTCTTGCCCGCTTCGTCCTTGAACTGCAACTCCAGAGGCAACTGCTGGTCCAGCCGCTGGTCGATCCCGATGTTCTTCAGATCGTCGGGATTCACCTGCGACGCCGGCTGGCTGGCATCACGCATAAACGAAGACGGCGGCTGCGCTGCACCCATTGCTGCCGCCAGCGCTACAAAGCCGATCGTCTTTACAAGAACACTGGTCATAACTTCTCGAAACCTATTGCTCTGTCATTGCTTTCGCTGCGGGCGCTTTTGCTGTCGTGGATGCCGCGGTTCCCACCGGCTTCACCGGCAAGCCGCGCTCGGCGATCAGCTTCATTGCCTCGCTGATCGGAAGATGCACGGTGCCATTCTGATCCACAAACGCTTCCTTCGGGTACAACTTCTGGTGCTCCTGATCGAGGAGCGCCTTCATATCCACCACGTCGTCCGTTTGGAGGCGCGGCTCCGGAAACTTTTCCGGGTTCAGGTGCGGCGCGTTCTCGAAGTCAACGCCTTCCACCTTCGCCGACGCCATCGGTTTGGTCACTGCCATCGGACTTTGGTTTCCCTTGGCGAAGAATGGGCTGCGCGCCAGGAAGTGGAACATTCCCCAGATCACCAGCTCGACGAACATCCCCGCCACCAGCAGTCCCACCAAAAACACCACGATGCCCTTGGGACTCAGATCGCTGCGGTCGTAATCCACCGCCGGATTTTTCAGCAGATCGTATTCGTCGTGATTAGTGGCCATGTCCCGACCCCTGGTGCAACAAGCTCGGCATCTGCGGTTCGAACGGCGGCAATATCGGCCGCTGCCGCAGATTATGGAAGAAGTACCCCAGCCACAGGCCGCCCAGCGCTATCGGAGCCACCAGGTACCACGGGCTGAAGTAAAATTGTCCGCGCGCGTGGGCGAAGTTCGGCACCACGTACCAGTAGATGTCGACCAGCCGCATAAACATCAGCATCACCGCCAGCCAGAACATGCGGCGGCCGTCTCGCTTGAGGTCTCGCGAAAGCAGCAGCGCAAACGGCAACGCGAAGTGAAACAGGATGATGATCAGGGCCACCACGCCCCATCCGCCGCGAATGCGGTTCAGGTAGAAGCTGATCTCTTCCGGCAGGTTGCCCGCCCAGATAATCAACCACTGCGAGAACGAAAAGTAGGCGAACAGCATCACGAAGGCCAGCATCAGCTTGCCCAGGTCGTGAAACTGTTCGGCCTTAATGATCTCGCGCATCGGGCTGTAGCGGGCCAATACCGTTAGCACGATGATGCAGAACGCCAGCCCCGACAATCCCTCGCCAGCCATGAAAATCATGCCGTAGATGGTCGATCCCCAGTGCGGATCGAGCGACATCACCCAATCCACGGCCGCAAACGAAATCGTCAGCGCATACACCAACAAGCCGACGCCGCTGAACAACTGAAACTTCGGCTGATGTCCAACTACCGCCGGCTCGTCCTGCAGCGCCGAGCGCTTGTTCAGCACGTACATCATGAACAGCCATGAACCGAAGTAGATCGCCTGCCGCAGCCACCAGAACGGCATGTTCAGGTACCAGGCGTTATGATCGTTCACTCCGGTGCCGTCCATCCATCCATACAAATAGTGCCGTCCAACGACGATAGGGAGGAACAGCACCAGCATCAGCGGAAAGCCTTTGCTCGCCGCCTCCAGAATCCGCCGGATCGACAAGCCCCACAAACCGCCCGACAAATGCTGCACCATCAGCAGCGCCATGCAGCCCAGGCTCAATCCCAGCCACAGCATGTATCCCATCAGGTAGCCGCGCAATAATTGCTCCGGCTGCAGGAAGAATCCAGCCGCCGTCGCCAGCGCTGCCACCACGCCAACCACCAACCACTTCTTCTCCCAGCCCGAAGCTTCTGTCGGGACCGCGTAGTTCGCCTGCTGCATCTGCACCTCGGGTTGGCTCATTGCTTGCCTCCCGGGGCCGCCGCAGCGCTCCCCTGCGTCGCGCCCTGAGTGTCGTACGGAGCCTCAATCACCACGCCCTTGGGCGGAGCGTTGGCGACCGGTTGTCCCGCGGTAACGTCTGCCCGCGTCGCACCCTGGCTCAACTGAAGGGCCCGTATGTAGGCCGCAATCGCCCAGCGGTCCTCAGGTTTTACCTGCTGCGAATAATCCAGCATCGCGCCGAATCCGTTGGTCATCACGTCGAAGAAATACCCGATGGGAGCCTTGCGCAGCCGCTCGTTGTGATACGAAGGAGGCCGCTTCAGCCCGCGCTGCACGATCATGCCGTTGCCGTCGCCCGCCTCGCCGTGACAGGGCGAGCAGTAAATGTTGAACCGCTGCTGGCCGCGCTGCAGCACCTCCGCCGTAACCGGAAAAGGCATGTAATTGCCGTCTTCCGCGCCGATCTTGCCGGTGTAAAAGTACGTGTCGGCGCGTTCATTGCCGCGCGACACCGTGCCCTCCACCAGGGGGCGCGCCGAGCTCTTGTCGGCATAGAAATCGCTCTCCTGCAGCGGACGCTGGTAGGGCTGGTTCTGCATGTCGGCGCGGCATCCCGCCAGGATCAGCACCGCCGCTGCCGCCAGCAACAGTGCCGCCACAGGACGCACCCGCCCTGCCGGCTGCCGTGAATCGTATTGAACTGGCCGATTAATGCGGCACCTCCGAAATCGATAGCGGCTTCAGTCGTTCCATGAATTGTTGGGTGCCTGCCAAATCAAACTTCGGATCGACGGCTTCCACGCACAGAAAGAAACGGTTGCGCGTCACCTTGGAAAACTGCTCGACATGGAACAACGGATGGTACGGCTGCGGCAGCCCGTTCAACGCGAACATGCCAAACATTCCCGCTAATCCCGCAAACAGGATCGTCATCTCGAACGTGGGCACGATGAACGCCGGCCACGAGTTGAACGGCTTACCGCCGATGTTCAGCGGGTACGCAATCACGTTGATCCAGTACTGCAAGCCGAAGCCTGAAAGGCCGCCCAGAATTCCACCCGTCAGCACCACTAGCGGCACCGCCGACTTGTGGAACCCGATCGCCTCGCTGGCTTCCTCAATCGGAAACGGACTGTAAGCGTCCATTTCGCGATAGCCCTCGGCGTACGCCGCCTTGCAGGCATTCACCAGCTCGGTGGGCGTGTCGAACTCCGCCACTAATCCGTAGATGCTCGGGGCCGTCGTCGCGTGACTCATTCCTTCACCTCCGACTGCGGCAACAGCATGCGCATTTCAAAAATCGAGATGGCCGGTACGATGCGGATGAAAATGAAGATCGCTGTCGTGAACAGCCCAATGGTTCCCAGGTAGGTCGCCCAGTCCCAGCGCGTCGGCATGTAATGCCCCCACGAAGACGGCAGGTAGTCGCGGTGCAGGCTGGTCACGATGATGACGAAGCGCTCCAGCCACATGCCCACCAGTACCACCAGCGAAACTCCGAACAGCCACGCCGTACTGGCCCGGATCTTCGGCCACCACAGCACCTGCGGGATGAGAATGTTGAACAAGATGAGACACCAGTACAACACCGCGTACGGCCCGAACCAGCGGTTGTGGATCATGAACCGTTCATAGGTCGATCCGCTGTAGAGTGCGATGAACGTCTCGAAGAAGTAGCCGTAAGCCACGATCAATCCCGTCGCCAGCATGATCTTCGCCGAGTTCTGCAGGTGGCGCATGGTAATCATGTCTTCCAGCCCGTAGTACTTGCGAATCGGAATCGCCAGCACCAGCACCATCGCAAAGCCCGAATAAATCGCGCCTGCCACAAAGTACGGCGGGAAGATCGTCGTGTGCCACCCCGGCACGATGGCGATCGCGAAATCAAAGCTCACCACTGTGTGTACCGAGAGCACCAGCGGTGTCGAAATCCCGGCCAGCAGGATGTACAGCGCCTCGTAACGGTTCCAGTGACGTGCCGAACCACGCCAGCCCAGCGACAGCATCCCGTAAACCTTCTTTGCAAACGGATGTGTCGCCTCTTCGCGCATCGTCGCAAAGTCCGGCACCAGCCCTACGAACCAGAACACCGCCGAAATCGTCGCGTAGGTCGAGACCGCGAACACGTCCCACACCAGCGGACTGCGGAACTGCGGCCACACTCCCATCGAGTTGGGATACGGGAACATCCAGTAGCCCAGCCACGGACGGCCCATGTGCAGCAGCGGGAACATGCCCGCGCAGGCCACCGCGAACAGCGTCATCGCCTCGGCAAAACGGTTGATCGAGTTGCGCCACGTCTGCTTGAACAGCAGCAGGATCGCCGAAATCAGCGTGCCCGCATGGCCAATGCCGATCCACCACACGAAGTTGATGATGGCGAAGCCCCAGGCCACCGGAATATCGATGCCCCAGATGCCCACGCCGCGCAACAGCAGGTAAGTCACCGCCATGCCCAGCAGGGCCAGCAGCGCCATCCCAACCGCCAGGCCCGCCAGCCAGCCCAGGCCGATCGGCCGCTTCAGGACCGCATCGGTGATCGTGTCCGTGACCGTGTCAAACGTCTGGCCCGGGCCTATCACCGGCGGTTCTTCAAGCACCGCCACGTTATTTCCCTCTACTCCAGCCATCTAGCTCCGCTCCGACTGTTCAAGTTCAGGATTCGGGTTCAACACCACCGCCATGTACGTGGTGCGAGGACGCGTATTCAGATCATCCAGCAATCCGTAATTGCGGCCGTCGGCCCTCAACTGCGCAACTTTGCTCTTGGGATCGTTCAGGTTCCCGAACGTGATCGCGCCCGCCGGGCACGCCTGCTGGCACGCCGTGACGATCTCGCCGTCCGCCACCGGACGGTTTTCCTTCTCCGCGGTGATGCGTCCGTGCGTAATGCGCTGCACGCAGTAGGTGCACTTCTCCATCACCCCGCGGCTGCGGATGCTCACTTCCGGATTGCGCATCATCTTGTACTGCGGCGTGTCCCAGTCCTGCCACAACAGGAAATTGAACCGCCGCACCTTGTAAGGACAGTTGTTCGAACAGTAGCGCGTGCCCACGCAACGGTTGTAGACCATGTCGTTCAGGCCTTCCGTCGAGTGCACCGTCGCGCCCACCGGGCAAACCACTTCGCAGGGTGCGTTCTCGCACTGCTGGCACGGAATCGGCTGGTAATACGCCGACGGATTCTCCGTTCCGCCCTCGTAGTACACGTCAACGCGCAGCCAGTTCATGTGGCGGCCGCGCATGACCTGCTCTTTGCCCGACCACCGGAATGTTGTTCTCCGCCTGGCAGGCCACCACGCACGTCTTGCAGCCGACGCACGAGTTCATGTCGATCGCCATGCCCCACTTGGCTTCCGTGTACTTGTAATTCGTGTACAGCGTGAACTCCGGCGAAGGCGCTTCGCCCTGCTCTTTCGCAAAATCGGGATGCTGCATGAAATCTTCCAGCGTCGCTTTGCGCACGATGTGCCGGTCGCTCAGGTCTTCCGCGCCCGGAATCCCCGACTGGTCGATGTACTGCCAGCCCTGCGGATTGGCGAACCCGTAGCCGTCGCCCACCTTGGCAATCTTGCCGCCCGCGAAGTACAGGCCCTCACTGGTGCGGAGCGTGTAGCCGTTGAAGCCCGCCTCATTGCCCACGCGTCCGGCCTTGGTGCGGCCGTAACCCAGGAACACCGTTACTGCGTCGTCCGGATGACCCGGCGTACGCCACACGCCGCCGCGCACCTTCCGCCCATTCACGTCGATCTCGACAATGTCTTCTGTCTTCAGGCCGAGTTTTTCTGCCGTCTTCACGCTGATCTGCACCGCGTTGTCCCAGCAGATCTGCGTCATCGGCTTGGGCGTTTCCTGCAGCCACGCGTTGTTGGCGATACGTGCCGTCGTACACCGTTGGATCGCGCCGGAACATCACTTCCAACGCCCCCGTGCTGCTCGCACTCGCCGCTGCTGGCGCGCCTTTCGCCGCCACCGCTTTCGCCGGATACGCCGTTCCCGCTACAAAGCCGTCATGCAGCGCCTTGCGCCACTCAGGCTCGAAATCACCGGTCAGCTTGCCTTGCCAGTACTTGCGGACGATGTCGTAGCCGGTCGTTGAAGCCGAACCGGTCAGCGCCTCGATAAACTCGTACTCGCTCTTGCCGTCATACAGCGGAGCGATCAGCGGCTGCACCAGCGTCGCCGTTCCATCAATCGTGCGCGCATCGCCCCACTGCTCTAGATAGTGCGTCGCGTTGATGTGCCAATGCACGAAATCGGTCGTCTCGTTCTGGTAGGCGCTGTGCTGCACCCGCAACTGCACCTTGCCCATCGCGTCGGCAAACTTCAGGTCCGCGGGAGCGTCATACACCGGGTTGCCGCCCACCATGAGCAGCAGGTCCACCTTCCCGGCGTTCATGTCTCCGACGAGCTCTTTCAGCGCCGCCGTTTGGTCTTGCGGCTTCGCTTCCACCGGATCGGTGTAGATCACGGTGGTGCCCACCGCGCCCAGCGCCGCGTTCATGGCGTGCGCCAGGGCATGCACCGCCGGAGGCTGGTTGTCCCCCGCAATCACCACGGCCGCGCCCTTGTGTGCCTGCAGGTCCTTCACCAGCGCCGCAACAAACTTCTGCTGCTCCGGTTTTGGCGTGCCGCTGCCTACGCCCAGACCGGCCGCGATGGCCCGCGCCACCTGCTCAACCTCCGACGCTCGCACCGGCAGGCGATGGTCCGCTTTGCCGCCGGTATTGGTGGGAGTGCTCTCCACCATGTAGAAGCGCGCCATCTTCTCTCTCAGCTCAGGCTTGCGCCGCGACGAGAACTGCCGCGCATACATTACGAATCCCGGATACCCGCTCGACAGGAAGTCCCCGTCCAGCGATAGGATCGTCTCCGCCTTATCCAGCGCGTACCGCGTCTCCACGTACTGCCCGAACGCCATCTGCGCGCCCGCTCGCACGTTGTCGCGCGTCAGTGGGTCGTACTGCACCCACTTCGCGTCCGGATACGCCGCCAGTACCGCATTCAACTGTGTCGCCAGCGTCGGCGAACTCACCGTCCGAGTCAGGATTCGCAGCCCCGCGCCCTTCACTGCATTCTGCGAATTCAGCGGTCCCTGGATCGCCGCCACGTAATCGCCCCACGACCGCGTGCCGCCTTCTAACGTGATGGTCTGCGAGCGGTCGGGGTCGTACATGTCCAGGATCGACGCCTGCGCGTACACGTCGCTGCCCACTCCCGCCGGATGGTCAGGATTTCCCTCAACCTTTGTCGGACGCCCTTCATGGCTCTCCACCAGCACCGGCGTGGCATACCCGCCAAACGGCATCGCACTGGCAAAGAAGAGCGGAATCCCCAGCGTAATCGGCTCCGGCTGGCGCACATACGGAACGATCGGCTCCACCGGCTGCTTCACGCACGCCGACAGCCCCGCAAGCGCCATCGAAGCCGTCATCAGCTTCATGAAGTCGCGCCGCGACGCTCCCTCCGGCCACACCGAAGCCTGCCGCGGAAACTCGCGGTGCACCATCTCGAAAAACCCATCGGTCTGCGCCAGCTCTTCCAGGCTCCGCCAGTACTGCGGACCGCTCTTGGCGCGTCCCAACTTGTCGCGCACCTCCGCCAGTTCCAGCTTGCTGGGACAAACCGTTTCGGCCTTCTGCTGCTTCTCGTTTTCCATCGTGTCGTCGGTTCCGTTACCCAATCTGTGTTCGCTCTTCACTCTGGCTCTGCCCCTAGCGGTGACAGGTGTTGCAGCTCGTGATGTCCGCCACGGTGCGCACCTTGTACTGCTCTTTCAGCGCCGTTCCCAATTCAGTCTGCTCGGTGTACTTCGTCCCATCCGCCAGTACCACCGGATGCAGCGTTGAGGGCTCCTGGTAATTCATGTTGAACACCTGGTCGCGCGGCCGCAGGAATTTCTCCGGCGCGCGGTGGCACTCCAGGCACCACTCCATCCGCATCGAAGATTCCTGGTACATCAGCGGCATCTTGTTAACCGGCCCGTGGCAAGTGGCGCATCCCACCCCTTTGTTCACGTGGATGCTGTGGTTGAAGTAAACGTAATCCGGCAGGTAATTGACCTTGGTCCACAGGATCGACTTGCCCGTCCGGTAGCTCTCGCGCACCGGCTCCAGCAGCGCCGCATTCGTCCATATCTGCGAGTGGCAGTTCATGCAGGTCTTGGTCGGAGGGATCCCGGCATAGCTCGACTGCTCCACCGAGGTGTGGCAGTAGCGGCAATCGATGCCCAATCCGGCATTGTGGTGCTGATGGCTGAACGGCACCGGCTGCGCCTGGCGCACACCCTGATAGGTGACATACGGCGCGCGTTGCATCTCCCACGCCGCCCCCAGCAGCACCGTTACCACCAGCAATGCCCCCAACATCGACAGACGCGAGAGGCTGTTCGCACTACGATGAAAAATTTGTGCCATGTACGAAGCTATCCAGTTTTGCGGGTGCGGCGCCGATTACCCCATTCAGCGCCCGTTTCGAGCAGTTGTGAGCTTACGACCTGATCGGGTGTGATGCCTATCACCCAAGTTGGTGATTATAACAAGCTGGGTTAACCACTTTGCAAGCAGCAAATTCACTTCTTGCACACAACGATTTCACGGTGCGCGAATTGCCTCATCATCGGTGCATTTTCCGTTGCGATTTTCAACGAATACCGCACCATCACGAGTCAGTGAGTTCCGAGTCGTGCGCGTCTGCTTGAAGAAACTCGTGGATTGTTGTCACGACTTGCGAGGTGCAACTCCGCGACCGCGAACCAGACAGTTCAGGAATTCGCGTTTCTAGCCACTCGTCACTGTTCACTGTCCACCGCTCTCCAGCACCACCACCGCCATCGCCATCCCCTTCGTGTGGGTCAGCGACAGGTGCGCCCGCTCCGCCCCCAGCTTTGTGAAAAACTCTCCCGCTCGACCGCGAAAAACGACCGTCGGTCTACCTCCTGGCAGCCTTTGCACTTCGATATCTTGCCAACGCACACCGTGGCTCCAGCCGGTTCCGATGGCTTTCATTGCGGCTTCTTTCGCCGCGAAGCGCGCGGCGTAGCGCTCTGCCTTGTTGGCCTTCGATTCGCAGTACCGGACCTCTTCCGCCGTAAACACCCGTTCGGTGAACCGCTTTCCGAACCGTGCGATGCTCGCGGCGATGCGGTCCACCTCCGCGATGTCGATCCCCGTTCCCACGATCATTTGGTTATCTTGCCCCTCCTTGGGCACTCATGCTCAACAGGCGAACATGGCACTACTATCCGATAGTCCTATCGCTATCCGCATGATTCTACATATACTTGCATAAATTACAACGCTTATGCCCCAATGCGCCACGAAAATGCTTGGGCTTTCGCCCGTCCACTGCTATGATGAAGTTGCTCGATTGATCGACGTTGTACGCAGCAGTTCCTGCCTCGCAGCATCCCTGCCGCTTCACAATCCGTTCGAATCGTAGCTACATCAATTTCGAAGGAACATGTAACACCATGGAACAAGGAACAGTTAAGTGGTTCAATGACGCAAAGGGCTACGGCTTCATCAGCCGTCAGAACGGCGAAGACGTTTTCGTTCACTACTCTGCCATCCAGGCTGGCGGTTTCCGCAGCCTACAGGAAGGTCAGACCGTTCAGTTCAATGTCGTCAAGGGCCCTAAGGGCTGGCAGGCCGAGAACGTTCAGGCTGTCTAACAACTCGAGCAAAATTCGGGAAAAAGCGGTCCGCTCTGCGGGCCGCTTTTCTTTGGGCATGAGCTCTTAGCCGTTAGCTCTTAGTTTTTAGCTCTCAGCTTTTGCCTTTAGCTGATGGCTGACAGCGAATGGCTAACAGCTAATAGCTGCTTTCTCACACCCCTGCCGCCGCCACCCCGGTGTAGTACCGCTGCGTCCTCGGCAGCTTCGAGGCAACTCCCAGCAGGAAGAAGAACGCCGTCGAGAGCAGGCAGATCACCAGTCGCGTCCGCGCCAGCGGCAGCGGAGCCAGTGCCACAAACCTCCCCAGCCGCCACGCGCCCCAATTCACCACCTGTGTCGGCACCACTGTCCAGATCGCAATGTAGAACCAGGCCCGCTCTGCGCCTTCCCCGAAGCAATCTCGCTTGGCCCGCGGCGTCAGGTTCAAGACCGTTCCCAAAACCACCGCAAGCGCCAGCGGATAGTAGCCATACTGATACATCTGCTTCAGCATCCACTGTCCGGTCACGGCAGCCACGACCATGCCCGCCAGGTTCAGCGTAAACGGCACGATGATGTCGATCCACGCCGCGGTGTAGCACACCACCCGATACCACAAGTTCGGCTGATGGACGCCGTAGTAATGGATATACGGCCGCTCCTCGCACCCGGGCATCTGCCCCAGCCATCCCCGCCAGAAGACCACCGCCATGACCACGGCCAGCCAGATCCAATGCCGCCGGTCCGGCCCGTGCGTGTATAGGTCGTAGGTGAGCGGCCATCCGGGCAGCACCCCGAACACCCAAATCCAGATGGGAGTGTGCAAGACGCGGTAGTATCCCTTATTCTTCTCCCGAAAAACAGCTTGTTTCATAGATGAGTTTTCATCGTAGCGGCAGGCGCTTCCCGAACGCAAACCCGGCTAGCGGCTCCGTTTTGAAGCCACTGTCTGCCGTGAACTTTTGCGCATTCCCATGCGTAACATTCCCCGTCATGAAGAAAGCCCCAGAATGGCTGTTTGTGGTCGGCGCCTGTGTGTTCATTTTGATGCTGGGCGTGTCGGCTTTCTGGGAACCCGATATTCGCTGGCTCCATTTCTTTCAGGCCTGGATGTACATCGCCACAATTGCTCTGGGGCTTCGGAAGAATTCCTGGGGATATTTCATTGGGATCTCAGCCGCCGGTCTGTGGATCTACGCAAACCTTTTTGCGACGACCTTTTTCTTCAACGGGCTGCAACAACTGTCTACCTGGGCTCACACCGGGCATTTGGCACGGCCGGACCTGGCGATCGCAGTGCCTGCGTGGTTTTCCAACCTGCTGGTCGTCGTTGGTTGTCTCTGGGCATATTCACGGATCTCCGCAAAATCTCTCAGCGACATCGGTAAGATCGTGGTGACTTTCGCAATTACGACCGGGTTCTTCGCGCTGGATATGGCGCTTTTCCAACCTCGTTACCTCGGCCTCTTCCCGCGAATGTTGCACCCGCACTGGCCGTAAACTACGGATGAGAGTCTTTTGGGTGCCCCATCCTATCGCCGTTTTTTGGCGATAGGGTGGGAGCCCAAGCGACGTACGCTGAAGTCAGCGACGAAACCCTTTCAGCTTGTGTGGTGGCCTCCTTCTCACAACAGCATCCCACCGTCGTAAATCAGCTTTCCATCCACGAGCCGCGCTTCGGCCATGAGCTTATGCGGACGCGGAGGCCTCGTTTCATCATCAATGTGCAGTACGGTGTGCCCCTGCGCCGTCAGGTAATCGCTCACCAGCAAGCGATGGCACTGGAAATACATGCGCTCGGCGCACATGATGGCGGTCTTTCCCTGCGCCGCCAGCCCCAGCAACCTCTCGATGGCGCTCGAGAACTCCTCTGTCATCATGTAGTCCGCATAATTGCGAAACGAATCATTGCGCAGCGCCACGTTGGGAGAGTCCTCCCTAATCTTTTTCCGTCGCCCACCCAGCTCCCTCATCCACACGTACGCGATGCCCGCCTTCGGGAGTTCCAGTTCCAGCGATTCGCGATTGAAGTGCGGCAACCTTCGCGACATTGGGAACGCGCGAATGTCCGCGAGCGTGGCGATCTCGTGTCCTCGCAGCGCTGCCACAAGTTCTTCCAGCGTGCGCGTCGAATGTCCGATCGTGTAAATTACCGCCATCACTCACTCGATTTTCACTCGACAACCTACAATGCTGCGAAGACGCATCAAACGTCATTCCTGCTCCGCGATGAATCTGTGCTTGAGGTGAACCATGAAACGAGCGGTTGTCTTTGTCATGCTGGCATTTTCCTTACAGGCTTTCGCCCAACAGCCCAAGAAAACTCCCACGCTCAAGAGCATACTGCTGGAGGAGCTACGCACTACTCACAACCAAAAGGAGTGGTTTGTTCCAGCAAATGTCGCCATTGAAGGCCTCACACCCGAGCAGGCCAAATGGACCGATGGCAGCGGCAACCACTCCATTGGTCAGCTGACCGTCCATCTCATTTTCTGGAATCAGCAACAGCTGGCCAAGATGAAAGGCGAGCCACCTCCGAAATACAGCGGCAACAATGACGAAACGTTCAACAGTTTCGACGCGGCGAACTGGGCCGCTGCGGTGAAGCAGCTCGATGATGTAATGACTGCACTGGAGAAGACAGTGGAGGCCGCCGACGACGCGAAGATTAACGAATGGGCCCCCAGACTGACCCACATTGCAACCCACAATGCTTATCACACCGGACAGATCGTCTACGTTCGCAAACTTCAGGGGTCGTGGAATCCGGAAAAAGGAGTGAAATAATCCCTTTCACCCGGCAAGGTTTTCAATCGCCTCGAGAACTACGCTGTCCTGCTCCGGAGCTACCGTCCGCAAATCCATCAGCACTCTTCCCTCTTCCACCCGCGCAATCACCGGCGTCTCCCACTCCCGCAACTTCCGCGCAATCTCATCCGCTCCCATTTCAACCGACGACACCGCTACTGCGCGGCTCGGCAGCGTCGCTCCCGGGGCCGATCCGCCCCCAATTACCGACCGCACCTCCACCACTTCCACTTTCAGCCGCGGCGCAGTGATATCCAGCTTGCGCATGAGGTTTTCGGCGCGCTCGCCGATCTGCTCTTCCGTCAGCCGCATCATGCGCAGCGCCGGCAGCGAGTCGTAGTCCTTCCGCAGATACGCCAGGAACGTCGCCTCCAGCGCGGCGTAGAACATCTTGTCCACTCGCAGGGCGCGAAACAGCGGATTCTTCCTCACCTTCGCTACCAGCTCCGGCGCGCCACTGATCAGCCCCGCCTGCGGACCGCCCAGCAACTTGTCGCCACTGAACGTCACCACGTCGACGCCAGCGCACAGGCTGGCCGCGATCGTCGGCTCGCCCCGCACGCCCACTGACGGCAAATCGAAAATGTCGCCGCTGCCCAAATCTTCCATCACCGGAACGTCGTGTTTCCGCCCCAGCGCCGCCAGATCTTCCAGCAAGGGCTGCTCAGTGAACCCCGTAATCTCAAAGTTCGAGCGATGCACCCGCAACAGCAACTTGGTCCGCTCATTGATCGCCTGTTCGTAGTCCGCGATGCGCGTTCGGTTCGTCGTCCCTACCTCGCGCAGCACCGCGCCCGACTTCGCCATCACGTCGGGAATGCGGAACGACCCGCCGATCTCCACCAGCTCGCCGCGCGACACGATGACCTCGCCGCCCTCAGCCAGCGCATTGAGCGTAAGCAGCACCGCGGCGGCATTGTTGTTGACGACAATGGTCGCCACTTCGCGTCCCACGTCGCCGAACACCTTCGCGAACAACCTGTCCACGTGAATATCGCGCTTCCCGCGCTCGCCCGTCGCCAAATCCAGCTCGATGTTCGAATATCCCTGTGCCACTTCCACCACATGACGCAGCGCTTCGCCACTCAACGGAGCCCGCCCCAGGTTCGTATGCAGGATTACGCCGGTAGCATTGATCACCGGCCGCAGCGAATAATTCGAGGCCGCAATCGCCCGTTCCTCGATCTCTGCTGCAGCTCCTGCGATTGCGCCTGCGATATCGGCCTCTGTCATTTCGCCGCGCGCAATGCCATCCCGCAGCGTCTCTACAAATTCACGTGCGGCTTGTACGGTCACACCGCGTCCGAACCTCGGCGCAACTCCCCTTGATTCTGCCTGACGAAGGAGTTCATCCACCGAAGGCAACGTCGCGAAAAGCTCTTGTTTTGTCTTGCTCGGAGTCAAAGTCGTTTCCGTTTCGTGCTACTAAAATCACGGCCCCGCCGGTGCGTTCAGCGCATCAACGGGGCAGTTTGTAATCGCCAATCAGTCCTTTGAATCGGGTCGGCTACCAGACAAAGAGCTGTGCGCCCGAGGTACGCGAAACGCTTCTTCCGGTCATCATCGATTTGTCACGCAGCGGAACGGCCGGAGCATGTTCAGGACTGGGTAGGCCGGCAGAGCCGCCTGCCACTTCTTCCACGCCCGTCGCGCCGTTGGCATTCATGATCGCCAGGGCCCCGTCTGCCTTATCGCCATCCCCGGTCGCCAGCACCAGGAACTCTCCTTGCCGCACGGCGTCAACGTACCCCGCAACGTGCGCGTCTGAGACGCCCATCGCTGCCAGATCTTTCCCCAGAATGATTTCAAAATCTGTGCGCGGAATGCTCAACGCTCCGCTGGTGGGCAGGTCGAGCGGCTCACCTACAACGCGGATGTCTTTCCCCGGAAATCCCCCGCTCTCCAGCGCCTTCACCACTGCGGCGACCACACTGTTGTCCTTGAATAGTCCCACTGCTGTCTTAGCCATTTTCCCTCCTCTTTATAAGAACCGCGGCCTTGCGGCGCGCCCGCGAATTTCACGCCGTAAAATTCGCGCTCGAAACCGGCGGCGAAGTTCGAACAACGAAATCATACCCTATACCCCAGCGCGCTGACCCGCTATGTTCGCGTCCGTTTCCCGCTATCACCCAACCTCCACCAGCCCGTATCGCCTGTTCCAATGCGCCCGCAGATGCATCACCGCGTTCGCAATTTCCTGCTGCGAAATCTGCTCATTCGGACCCTCCAGCACACATCGCGCCTGCTTGCGCGCCATCTCCAGCACGTCGCGGTCGCGCAACAAATTCGCCACCCGGAAGTTCGGCATACCCGCCTGCTTGGTGCCGAAAAATTCGCCCGGCCCACGCAACTCCAGATCCAGCTCGGCAATCTCGAATCCATTCTGCGTGCGCACCATGGCATCCAGCCGCTCCTCGGCTTCAGGCGAAACTTTGCCGCCCGTCATCAACACGCAATACGACTGCGCCGCCCCGCGCCCAATTCGTCCGCGCAACTGGTGCATCTGAGACAATCCAAACCGCTCCGCGTGTTCCACCACCATCACCGTCGCGTTCGGCACGTCCACGCCAACCTCAATCACCGTGGTCGACACCAGCACGTCGATCGCGCCTCGCTGAAACGCCGCCATGGTCGCGTCTTTCTCGTCGGCGCTCATGCGCCCATGCAGCAGCCCTACGCGCAGTCCCGCCAAGTCTTTCTTGCGTAGCTGGTCATGCATCTTGATGGCGGCCTTGAGTTCACCCTCCATCGCCCCTTCTTCAATTACGGGATACACCACATACGCCTGGCGTCCTGTCTTGACCTGCTTGCGCACGAAGTCCCACACCTTTTCCGCTGCGTCATCGCCCACGCGCGTGGTCTTGATCGGCGTGCGTCCGGGCGGGAGCTCGTCGAGTGTGCTCGTGTCAAGGTCGCCATAGAGCGTCAGCGCCAGCGTTCGCGGAATCGGCGTCGCGGTCATCACCAGCACATCGGGCTCGGCATCACCCGGCTTCTTCATCAACCGGAACCGCTGCATCACGCCGAAGCGGTGCTGCTCGTCCACGATCACCAGCCCGAGCTTGTCGAACTCCACCGACTCCTGGATGAGCGCGTGCGTTCCGATCACCAGTTGCGCGTTGCCCTGCGCAATGTGCTGCCTCGTCTGCTTCTTGCGACCCGCGTCCTGCGATCCCGTCAGCAGCACGATGCGATATCCCGCGTGCTCCAATATCTTCCGCGCCGACAAGTAATGTTGGGTCGCCAGAATTTCTGTGGGGGCCATCAGCGCCACCTGGTAGCCGTTCTCGATCGCGATCACCGCCGCCTCGAACGCGACGATCGTTTTGCCCGACCCGACGTCGCCCTGCAGCAACCGCCGCATCGGCGCGGGCTGCTTCATGTCATCGACGATCTCTTTCAGAACGCGCTTCTGCGCGGCCGTCGGATGAAACGGCAGAATCTTTTTCACCGCCGCCCGCGCCTGGTCGTTGATCTGGAAGCTCACGCCCGTTTGCGCCCGCATCTTGCGCCGCTTCAATTCCAAACCGAGCTCGAGAAAAAACAGTTCCTCGAAAATCAGCCGAAACAACGCCGGCGTGCGCGCCGCCTGCAGCTTCGCCAGACTCTCGCCCACCTCGGGCCAGTGCGCCTGCCAGAACGCGGCCTTGCGATCGACCAGCCCCATCTGCCCACGCACTAAGCGCGGAATCGCATCCGGCAGCTCGCCCTCCATCTGCTCGAGCATGCCGTGAATGATGCGCCGAAACCATCGTGCTGTCAGCTTGCCCTTGCCAGCCGACTCGTAAATCGGAACAATGCGTCCGGTCTCCAGCGTCTGCCACTTGCGTTGTTCTTCCTCGGGCAGCGCGCCGCGCTCAATCGGATCGTCGAGGATTTCAAACTGCGGCTGCATGATCTGCAACCGATCCACACCACGAGTAGTCGCCTCCACCTTGCCGTACAGCGCCACCAGTTGCCCGGCGCGAAACTTGTCTTGCAGATACGCCGCGTTGAACCAGATGCACTTCAGCGTATTGCGGCCCTCGCCCACCGTCATCTCGAACAGCGGCATCCGCCGCGTGCGAAACAGCATTGACGTGCGTACCGTTGCGATCACGCTCGCCATCTCGCCTGCCCGCAGTTCGTTGAGGCCCCGCGGATTCATGCGATCTTCATACCGAAACGGCAGGTAATACAGCAGGTCCTCGACCGTTGTGATGCCCTTCTCCAGCAGCATCTCGGCAATCCTCGGCCCAATGCCCTTCACATACTGCACGTTGGTCGACAGTTCCAGCACAGTGCGATGGTAAATCAGGGCAGTCGCCAGTCGTCAGTCACCAGTTGTCAGTTATCTTCAGTGCTTGTCATCCTAAGGACGCGCCGAACGGCGCGCGTCCGAGTCGAAGGACCTGCTGCTCGTTCCCGTCACAAGCACTCTCGGTACCCCATCCTGTCCCATCGCTTGAGAAAGGGTAGGCTAAACCTTCCGAGGTGGCGCTATAATCCGCCCGAATCAACGCGGCGCGACCGAGGCGAGCCGGCTCAAGATGCATTTCTTGATTTGAGTTCGATCCGTGTCATCCGTGTAAATCCGTGGTCGCTCTGGTATTTCGAATCTTGAAACTTGAAACTCGAAACTAGCTCCATGCTGCCCCGCCTCCTCAAGCAACTCGCCGCCGTTGTCATCGGCAGCGTGCTCTATTTCTTCGTCCTCATGCCGCACCTGCCTCCGGCCGCGCGGCATGAACCCTTCCGGCTCGACTGGGGCCTGCTGGTTGACGGCTGGGTCTGCCTCGTCCTCTACGGCCTGCTCGAACTTATCTTTCGCCGCAAGAAATAGCTCCGGCGATCTAGTCCTATCCACTGGCACTGAAAAAACGGGGAGCCTTTCGGCTCCCCAGTGCGCCTTCGTCGTTTGCTGTCCGGCTTACAACTGTTTCGGATTGCTCCCCTTGAGAATGTCCTGCCACTCGCGCTTTTCCTGCTCCCACTCTTTCTTGAACTCTTCCATCTGTTTCTGCATCTCAGGTTGCATCTGTTTCCATTGCTGCTCGAAGTCACGCGCCGTGGCCGCCCACTCCCGCGCCGCCGGTTTCATGCTATCGGCCATCTCGCGCGCTTGCCGTTGGAGCTCCGGAGTCATCTTCTCCAGTTCCTTGCGCATCTCTTCCGACTGCTTGCGCATTATCACGGCCTGCTTGCGCATTTCCTCCGCCTGTTTTTTCATTTCCGGAGTTACGCTGCGCCCCGCTTTTTCCGCCTGCTTGCGCATCTGTTCGGCCTGCCTGCTCAGCTCGCGGGCCTGCTTCTCCATCTCCGGAGTGAGCGCGGCCGCCGACTGAGCCTGCCGATGGATCTCGTCCATCTGCTGCGGATCGAGTTGCGCCAGAGTCGTCAGTTCCTGGGTCTCCCGGTCGAGTTCCGGTCCCAAGGTTTGCATCTCCGCATCCATTGCCTGCATGTCCAGATCAAAGGAATTCCACGTATCGGGCTGCAGCTGCGAGGTGCTCTCCGGAACGGTCATCTGCAGCGTTTGCGGTCGCTTGTCGCGCACGATCGACAGCGACAGCTTGCCGCCCTGAGGCTTTAGCGCGCGCTTCCAGTCCTGCATATCGTGGATGGTTTCGTTGTTGACCTTCACCACCACGTCGCCCGCCTTGAGGCCGGCCGCCGCGCCCGGACTGCCTCGGTCCACAGAACGCACCAGTACGCCCTCGTTCGGCGCCACGCCGAAGAACTCGCTAAGCTGCGTACTCAACGGTTCCACCAAGATCCCGCTGCGTGCCATCATTGGTGCATAGCCATGGACATCGAACGGCGGCATCGCCATCGGAGGCAGCGGCATCGTTCTACCGACCTGACTCACTGGCGGCAACGGTGGGGATGGTGGCAATATCGCCATCTGCTTCCAGTCGCCCAGCTTCACTTTCATTTCCTGGCTGTGCCCGCCTCGCCAAACCGTCAGCGTCACCGTGCTGCCCGGATTGCTGCCCTGAATCAATGAAGCAAACTGCTCCGGCCCGCTCACCGGCTTACCGTTGAAGCCCGTAACGATGTCTCCGCCTTTCAGTCCCGCACGGCACGCCGGACCGTCCTGATCGACATTTGCGATCGCCGTACCGCCCGCCAGGTGCAATGCCGAGGCCTTCTCTGGAGAAACCTCCTCCACCATCACGCCCAGGTATGCCCTGCCGGCCGGCGCTGCTGCGCCTGGCGGCGTCGCCGCAAATGCCGGTGTCGCCACGGTCATGCCCAGCACCAGCGTCAAATTCACAAAGTGTCTCGCAATCCCACCCATAGCTCTACCTCAACTGCCCTCTATTGCATCTTCCGGAAATTAATCTGCCCAATCGTCGTCCGCACCCGCAGTATCGGGCCGCCGCCATTCAAAGGTCCCTCGGCAAACATCGACTTCGGTCCGAACTGCCCGCCTTCGGACGTGATCGCCAGCCCGGGAAATTCCGAAGTGATTCCCGATCCGCTCGCCATCTCCGTCGAGGCATGCACATTCACGCCCACATCACGCGGCAGGTACGCCACCACGTTGCCCATCGTTGTGTGCAGGTACGAATCGTGAAACTTTGTGCCCACAAACTGCACCGTGATGCCACCCGTCCCGGTCTCCACGTACGCGCCCTGCCCAAGCTTCCACATCTCCACCATGCCGCCGCCCGTGACCACCTTGACGTAGCCCTGTGCGCTCCCGATCCGCACGCTTCCGCCACCTGTCTCCGCCGTCACTGGTCCCATTACGTCGCCGAAGTTCAGGTTGCCGCCGCCCGAGTTCGCCCGCAGCCCGCCATTACACCGGCCGACTTCGATGTTGCCGGCACTCGTCTCCACCGTGGTTGGCCCAGCCGTTCCGATCTTCACTCTTCCGCCGCCGGTCTTCACCGTCAACTGCCCGCTCACACGGTCCACGGTCACCGGGCCGCCAGCGCTTTCCAGGTAAAGATCGGCGTTGACGCTGCCGACATCCATGCTTCCGCCGCCGCTGATGACCGACGTCGCTCCGCCCAGGTCAGCCAGCTTCACGCTGCCGCCGCCGGTCGTGCCCGTCACCGTGCCCTGGATCGAACTCAGCGACAGCGGTCCTCCGCGCGTTTCTGCCCGCACGATCTGGGTCAGGCGCGGAATCTGCACCGCGAAGTCCGCCGCCAGCCGGTTAACACTCCGGCCCATCACATGCCCTTCCAGCACCACCACGTCGCCGATCTTGCTGGCCGTGATGCGTAGCTGCTCAAACTGCTTTCGCGCCGCCGCTTCCGAGTTCGCCGACGAGCGCTTGCGCACTACGTACGTCACCTGTGTCGCCGTGCCCTGCACTTGCAGCGATCCCATGTCCGTCAGCGCCCGGAACTCCCGCGCCGCCGGCAGCGTGCCCGTGGTCTCTTCCACCCAAGCGTTGCCGTCGCGAAACACCCGCGCCGTCTGCGCCCACAGCGGAACTCCCAGCATCGTCACGATGGCAGCCGCCGCCACCTTCCGCCTCATCGTCTTGGCTGCCCTCAATCTCGTCCCAACTCTCATGGCGCTCGTCAGTACACCGTCGGCATCGCAGCCAGCACGCGTTTCGATTCCCCTCGCACGTAGTCACTCGGGTCGTCTTTCGCCAATTGTTCGAACGCCATGCGTACACTGCTATCGGCCTTCACCGGCTCCAGCGCATGCAATGCCCCGCTGCGTACGCCCAGGTTGCTGTCGTTCAGCAGCGCATCCAGCACCGCATTCCGCACCCGGATGTCTTCTTTCACGTACGCCGATAGCCCTTCCAGCGAATGCAGACGCACTCCCGGATTGCTGTCATACCGCAGCGCGTAGGTCAGCGTCTCGCGGACCCGCGGATCGTCCGTCTTGTCCATCAGCGCGTCTACCGAATTCAATCGCACTCCCGAATTCTCGTTGCTCTTGGCCGCATACAGCAGCAGGTCCTGCACCTTCGGATCGCTCGCCGAACCCTGCACCATGCCCGGAGCCACACGGTCGTACTGCACCTTCACCTGGTTCGTGGCCGGGTCCTTTTCGATGGACGTCACTCCGCTGATCGCCGCGCTGCTGAAGTTCTCCTGCTGCGGAACTAAGGTGTTGTGCCGCACCGACTGATACATCGCGCCCAGCCCTCCGCCAAAGCCGACCATGAAGATCACCATGGCCAATGCCGGCGAGAATCGCACCTGCCTCAACCACGCCGTCGGATCGAATGCCAGCCGCTGATACCACGCCTGCCGCGGACGCTCGTGCTCCAGCGCCTCCTGCAGCCGCATGCGTGACGCCGCCAGAAAGCTCGCCGTCGGCTCCGCCACCGGCGCCGCATTCATCTGCGCCTGGAACTCTCGCTGCTCGGCCAGCTCGGCCGCGCAGCCCGCGCACCGCGCCACATGCTGCTCCAGCTCATGCTGGGCGTCGTCGGCCAGCTCACCGTACAAGTGGAGCGTAGTGTTCTCTCGTACCCAATCGCAATTCATACTTCCATCCTTCAACCTTCAACTACCAAAATTCTGGGTGCCCCATCCTGTCGCCGTGTTTTGGCGATAGGGTGGGATCATGATCTCGTATCCTTCAACGCGGCCCGTAACTTCTGCGTCCCGCGGAACAGCGTGTTCTTCGCCGTCTCTTCCGTCGTATTCAAGATCTCGCCAATCGTGCGCAGCTTCAATCCCTGATAATGCTTCATCTCGAATACCATCCGCTCGCGCGGAGTCAGCTTTTCCAGCGCCTTGGCGATGCGCTTGCCCAACTCGCGCCGCATCAAATCTTTCTCGGGACTCGCCCCCGACCGCACATCCGCCACCTGGTCGAGCATGTCAAAGCTCTCGCCGTCGGAATCCGTGATCACGCCCGATTCTTCCTTGCGCACCTGCCGCTTGCGCAGGTGGTCGAGGCACAGGTTGGTCACGATGCGGTAAATCCACGTGTAGAACGAACACTCGAAGCGAAAGCTCCCGATGTTCCGGTACGCCTTCAGAAACGCTTCCTGATAAATGTCCTGGGCGTCCTGCTCCGAGCGCGTCATGTGAAACGCCAGCCGCAGCACCGGCCCGTCGTACTGGCGCACCAGTTCCTCGAACGCCGCCTGGTTGCCGCGCTGGGCTTCCCGGATCAGCTCCGCGTCGTTCATCCGCCTTTGGCTTTGCTCGGCCGTGCCTCGTCCTTCCGAGGATGCGATGGTAGGCGCCGCGCTTGCCCTGTTCGGCGTGCCGATCAGGACCGGGCTCGGACCCACCGTCAGTGCAATCGCTACCGCCTCGGCTGCCATGCTGCTTACCGCCTGTCTCCCAGTTACAGCCCAATCGTCGGGCTTGCAACTAGATAGACGGGCTGCGACGGCATCCGTAAGCGGTCATTATAGTGGTCAGGGCCTCCCCTCTGGATCTCCGGCCCTGTCCCCTTTCGGGATGTACGTCCCTGCGCCTCAGCAGGTTCCGAGGTGCCCGTCGGCAGGCCGCCGTCGCGGTCCAGAACACGTTCTGCACATTCCAGTCATTACGAAGGGTTCCTTACTTATGACATGTGTCGCGATTTCATCGTGTCTAAACAACTATGATCATGTTACTGTCGTCATTCCCACTTCCATCTATCCCCTACCGCCGCTCGTCCGATTACACCGGCTCACGAGAAGGAAAACTACGATGAAACGAACCCTGCTGTTGTCCCTATCCCTGATTCTTTTGTTGAGCTTCTCTGCCATTGCGCAGGATGAGCAGCAAAACCTGACACTGACAGTAGCCGGCCAGCCGGGCCAAGCGCCGATTGTCCAGATAAACGGCAAGTCTTACGTGGACGTCGATGCACTGGCGCGTCTCACGAACAGTTCCGTCAGTATCAAGGGGAACAAGGTTATCTTGACCCCTGCAGGTTCGGCCCCAAGCACGCTGGCGGCGGACCACCAGCCTGCTGTGCCTACCGCGCAGCTTAAGCTCGTCGCCGATAGGCAGCCGGTGGATCCCGAGCCTTCGGAGTCCGCCCCACAGGCAAAACCGGCCGCTGCCGAGGAAAAGCACATTCCCGCATCTGAGGCCGAGCGCACCGCCGCCCTCGCCAAGGCCGCGCAGAACCCTGTGGCTGACATGATCAGTTTCCCGATGCAGAACAACACCAACTTCGGTATCGGACCGTATGAACGTGACCAAGACGTCCTGAACTTCCAGCCCGTCATCCCGCTTCACATCACGAAGAACTGGAACCTCATCACTCGCACCATTATGCCCGTCGTCTGGCAGCCCAATCCTTCGCAGCCCAGCCAGGGTTGGTACGGCCTCGGAGACTTGAATCCCAGCCTCTTCTTCTCGCCCGCTCATCCGGGCAAAGTGATCTGGGGCGTAGGCCCTGCAATGGTATTTCCAACCGCCACCGCCGACCAGCTAGGACAGGGAAAAGTCAGCGCGGGCCCCGGTGTCGTCGTCCTTACCACTCCCGGACACTGGGTCATTGGCGCTCTGGCCAACAATGTGTGGTCGTTCGCCGGTAGTGGCAGCCGTCCGCCGGTCAACCAGTTCCTGCTGCAGTACTTCGTTAACTACAACATGAAGGGCGGCTGGTACGTCACCACCGCGCCCATCATCACCGCCGACTGGCGCGCCAGCAGCGGCAACCAATTGACACTGCCGTTCGGTGGCGGCTTCGGCAGAATCATGAAGATCGGCTTCCAGCCCACGAATCTCCAGCTTCAGTTCTTTGGCAACGTCAAGTACCCCGCAGGAACTTCTCCCT
Source organism: uncultured Acidobacteriaceae bacterium (assembly GCA_963751155.1). Lineage (GTDB taxonomy): Bacteria > Acidobacteriota > Terriglobia > Terriglobales > Acidobacteriaceae > DASRAA01. Next base: position 23,960 of record CAVVTL010000042.1, read on the forward strand.
GGGGCATGCGCTTCCAAATTGCCCTCCTGTACCCCAAGTTCTCCAAGGCGCAGGAAGAGGAAATGCTGAAGATGAAGCTCGAACAAATGGAAAAGGAGCAGCAGCAGGCAGCGCCGCCGAAGAAGTGACCAAAAATCACAGCCGTTGCCGTGTACGGGACGCTCTGGAAATAGTATGCTCTCTTGCAACCAAACGACTTACCACCATCGCTCAACAATTTCCGGGACGGGTAACTGTTGTGTCGAAGATATTCGACACGTCAGTTAGGCCGCCCTTTCGTTGGTGCACATGAGACCTTGGTATTAAAGAGGAGAACAGTATGGATTTTGGAGCAAGCGTTAGAAAACTTAGCATTGGGAGCACTCGCCGCGTCGAGTTTCTTGGTCGGCGTCGGTGCGACTCCTGCTGCAGCGCAAACCGCACAGAAACCCAACATCCTGTTCATCATGGGTGACGACATCGGCTGGATGCAGCCCAGCATCTACCATCGCGGCCTGATGGTCGGGAGAACGCCCAACATCGACCGCATTGGCAATGAGGGCGCGCTCTTCACGGACTACTACGCCGAGCAGAGCTGCACCTCCGGGCGCAATGCCTTCTTCACCGGCATGCACCCGCTGCGCACGGGCATGATCCCGCCGCAACTCCCCGGCAGCCCGTCTTATCTTCGTCCCGGCACGCCGGCGCTCGCCTGGTTCCTGCGTGATCTCGGCTACACCACCGGAGAGTTCGGCAAGAACCACCTGGGCGATCACGTTCAGGCTCTGCCCACCGCACACGGCTTCCAGGAGTTCTGGGGCTACCTCTACCACCTCGACGCCATGCAGGGGGTAAGCTTCCCCGATCTCAATAAGACCCCGACGCTGCAGACCATCGCGCCGCCGTGCATGAACACTCCTATACCCGGCATGCCTGAGGTCCCCGGTGCAGTGGACCCCAGAAAAACGATCTGCCTGACACCACCACGTCCGGTGATGTGGTGCCACTCCTCCGACGGCACGGAGAAGAACCAGACTTGCAAAGATGAAGGGCCGCTGACGCTGGAGCGCTCGAAGACGGTGGACGAGGAAATTTCGTCCAAGGTCATCGACTTCCTCGACCGCAACGACCCCAAGAAGACCAACAAGCCTTTCTTCGTCTGGTACAACCCGGCGCGCATGCACATTACCACCGTGCTCTCGCCGAAGTACGAGGCGATGATTGGCGAGCCGGGCGGCATGGACTGGGGCGCCAACGAAGCCGGCATGAAGCAGATGGACGACAACATCGGCTACGTCCTGAAGAAGCTGGAAGACATGGGCCAGCTCGACAACACCATCATCGTCTTCACCACCGACAACGGCGCTGAGGTCATCACCTATCCAGACGGCGGCGTCACACCCTTCAAGGGCGGAAAGCTGACCACCTGGGAAGGCGGCATGAGGGCTCCGTGCGTCGTTCGCTGGCCCGGGCACATCAAGCCGAACACCGTCATCAACGGAATCTTCGCCTCGCTGGACTGGGTGCCGACGTTTGTTGACATCGCCGGCGGACCGAAGGGCGACGACCTGAACAAGACGATTCAGGCCGGAAAGTACCCCGGTATCGTCAAGACCATGCTCGACGGTGTCGATCAGCGCGCCTATCTCGAAGGCACGTCAGAGAAGTCGGCACGCGATACCTTCTTCTACTATTCAAACTCGACACCTTCCGCAGTGCGTTACAAGAACTGGAAGATGTATTACACGATGACCCCCACCAGCCCGACCGGCGCAATGCAGGGGAAGATAACCTATGGCTGGACGATGGTGGACAACATCCGGCGCGACCCGTTCGAGATCGCTGGCGGGTTGGACGATCCAAAATCCGCCTTGGGAGTCGCGGGCGCGCTGGCCTCACCGTCTACGGCATATCTGTACGACTGGAACATGCTGCCGCTTGGCCAGTTGTTGTGGGAGAAAGAGCTGATGACGTATCAGCAGTTCCCGCCGCTGCAGGCTCCGGAGTCGTACAACCTGTCTCAGATCTTGAAGCAGGTCCAGGACTCCCGGGCAATTAGTCACGCCGGTGACTAGGACATAAATCCGCGGACTTGAGAGAGTCCGCATAACGAAGCACGGAGGCGAGGAAGGAAAGTCCTTCCTCGCCTTCCCGCTTTTAGTTCATCCCCGCCAAGTCACGGTAAGTTGGGACAAACTAGTGCAATTTTCCCAGACATATTGCCGTTGGGCGCTTTTCGTCTGCTTCGCCTGCCTGCCCGCCTTCGCGCAACAAAACGTCCAGTTCCTGCCGGAAGTGGATGCCTACCTGAAGCTGAATTCGATGTTCCGCGTGTATGTCGAGGCCAAGGACGATCAAGACGGCGGCGACCCGGCGCAGGCAGGGATCGGCCCGAGCGTTCAGCTGTTCTTGAAACCTTTGACCAGGCTGAATGAGGTGCGAGCGTTTGATTTGGACGATGCGAAGAAGAGGTTGCTCGTTCTGGAAAACGGATATCGCTACGTCTGGGAGCCAGACTCGCCAGCCACCAACCGGATGATCGTGGCCGCCACCTTCAACTTTCCCCTGAAAGCCGGATTCAGCCTCTCCGACCGCGCCGGCAAGCGTCCCAACCCGATTACTTTCGGCCTGCCGTTCTTCTACTGCCACAATGTCTTCACCGCCCTCAGCGGCGCGACGACCCCCGGTGGAACAGGGCCGTACGTAGCGTTCTAGTTTTTGGGAAGGTACCTCTCTCCCCCTATACTTCTGTAAAATCCTCTTTCTAATGGAGTTAGGGGACGGCGTGTCGGCAAAATATTCATAACAAATGAGTTGCACGCAAAGTCCTCATTCCAAAAGGGATATGAGGCTATTCTTATCCCTGAGGCGGCATTGTCCGAAGAACCGGCGCTAAGGCGAAAGTAGCAGCAGCGCTGGTTGGGAAGGGCGGGAGAACTGAAATAGACGCCATCTTCGTTGAGATGGTCACAGCCACGGTAGGGCATGGCGCCTCGGAAATTGGCTAGCCGCTTTTCGCTCTTCGCTAGTCGCCAGAGGTGAAGCGGGAATTGATGCAGGCCGTCGGTATGCCTTCGGCAAGGTCGAATAGTGCTCGGGTTGAGGTAACCTCCGCTTGGTTACCTTGCTCCTGTTCGATTTGGGGTGTCAAGAGAAAAGTGGGGAAAATGTGGGCGCGTTCCTGAAATGGGAAAGCAAAGAGTTCACCACGGAGACCACGGAACGCACGGAGGAAGATCGGGGAAAAGGCAAAAGCAAGATCCACAACGGAGGCCACGAGGCGCACGGAGGGTCGGATGGGTGCGAGCCGTTAGGCCCAGGTTAGCGCGCAGAATAGGGACGCTAACCTAGGCACCAAACGACAGGACGGGGTTGCGGACTAGCGGCCGGAGCCGACGGTTTCCAGTGGACGCGGCGAGTATTCTCCTTCGTCGAGCGTGGCAGTGTGGTCGAAGGAGTGTCCGGTCACGAGGCCGAGGACAAACCATCCGAGCACGAGGGCGCCGAAGGCGAACAGGGTATCGCCGAACATGCGCATCCAGCGCAAGCGGATCAGCATGGGCGTCTGCATGAACTCAGAAGAGCGCGCATACCAGGTGCCGTATTCCACTGAGGCCCAGGCCTGGAACAGGCCAATGGGCAACATGCTCAAGAGGACCATGGCGGCCAAACCGATGTTGATCGACCAGAATGCAATGGCGAGCGGACGGTCTTTCCACATCAGCCCCGGCCGCAGCGCGCGCAGGCAGAAGAGCATCAGGCCAAGTCCCAGCATTCCATACACGCCGAAGAGCGCGGTATGGCCGTGAACCGGAGTAAGGTTCAGGCCCTGCACGTAGTAGAGCGCGATGGGAGGATTGATCATGAAGCCAAACAGCCCGGCGCCGACGAAGTTCCAGAACGCAACGGCGATGAAGAAGTAGATCGGCCACTTGTAGGCGCTGATCCAAGGACTGTCGGCGGTGCCGCGGGTGAGGCGGATGTTCTCCCAAGCCTCGAAGCCGATCAGCACCAGCGGTACGACTTCCAAGGCGCTGAACACCGCTCCCAAGGCCAATGCGGAATTGGGCATGCCGGTGAAGTAGAGGTGATGGAAGGTGCCGATGATTCCTCCGGAGAGGTAGACCACGGTGGAGAACAAGACGGAGCGCGTGGCGGTCGGAACCGAAAGAAGCTTAAGCCGAGTGAGCAGAAAAGCTATGACCACCGTGGCGAATACTTCAAAGAAGCCTTCGACCCACAGGTGCACTACCCACCAGCGCCAGTATTCGGCCTGGATCAGCGGGCTGCGCTGGCCGTACATCAGTCCGGCTGCGTAGAAGAGCGGGATGGCGATGCTGGAGATGAGGAACAGCATCAAGAGCGAATGATTTTCGTCGTGCCGCGCCAGCGCGGGCTTGATGCCGCGCCACATCAGCCATAGCCAAAACGTGAGTCCGACGAACAAGAGGATTTGCCAGAGGCGTCCGAGGTCCACGTATTCGTAACCTTGCGAGCCTAGCCAGAACCATGCGTTGCCGAGTTTTTGTTGGATGCCCATCCATTCTCCGGCGAGCGATCCGACGACAACCGCGACGACAGCGACGAACAACACGTTCACTCCGAGTCGCTGGCCTTTGGGTTCAGCGCCGCTGACGGCGGGAACGATGTACAGGCCGGTCGCAAGCCAGGAGGTGGCGATCCAGAAGATGCCGATCTGCAAATGCCAAGTGCGTGCGATGGAATACGGCAAGAACTTGGCTAGAGGGATTCCGTAGAAGCCGTTGCCCTCGACGCCGTAGTGCGCCACGATTGCGCCCAGAGCCACCTGCACGACCCAAAGTGCAGCCACGACGAAGAAATACTTCACCGTGGCTTTCTGCGAAGGCGTGGGATGCAAGCCGAGCAGGGGATCGCGCCGAGGCACAATGCCGCTGGAAGGAGTGTGGTCCTGCGAGGCGAAGTACCAGACCATTCCGCCTACGGCAGCGAGAAGGAGCACGAAGCTTACGACGCTCCAGACGACGGTGCCGCCGGTTGGACGATTGCCGATGAGCTCTTCATGCGGCCAGTTCTGCGTGTAGCTGACATCCTGGCCGGGACGATTGGTGCTTGCAGCCCAAGCCGTCCACCAGAAAAATGTGGCCATCTCGCGCTGCTTGGTTACGTCAGTCAATGCGCCGGGAGGAATGGCATAGGCATTACGCCCGTTGCCGTAGATGTCGGCGTAGTAGGCGGCGAGTTGGTCGAAGGCGGCAGCGCGGTCGTCGTCGAGCACGATGGTGTCGGTAGCCGCGTCATACGTATTATGGCGCGTCACTTCGGTGAGGCGGCCCTGCAACGCCGCTCGCGATTCCACGGGCATGGCGGCGTAGTTGGCGAACCCCTGTTGCCTGGCCCAGCGGTCGAGAACGATTACCGACTGGCGATGAAGGTAGTCGGCGCTCCAGTCGGGAGCGACGTAGGCGCCGTGACCCCAGATGGTCCCGATCTCCTGGCCGCCAGTGGATTGCCACACGTTTTGCCCGTTGCGGATGGTTTCGCCGGTGAACAATACTCGCCCATCGGCGGTAACGACTTTGGCGGGCGTCGGCGGCCCGTTGACGATGCCTTTGTAGCCCACGACGCCAAGCACCGTGAAGGACAGGAACATGACCAGCCCGAGGGCGATCCATAGCTTCTTGTACTGCATGAAAAATCCGCCTCCAAATAATCTGTAAAGTGGTCGAACGCCCAGGGGAGGTTAGCGCTTGTCCTGCATCGCAACAGAGCGCGGGAAGAGGATATTGTTTTCCAGATGGATATGCTGATGCAGGTCAGCTTCGAATCCCTGCAGCGCATCATACAACGTGCGATAGCTGATACAAGCATCTTCCGGAAGGCTGTAATCCCTGGTCACAGAACGGAGCGAGCGAAGGGCTTCGCCGGCGCCGTCGTGCTCCTGCATCATCATGCGCACAGGGTTCATGACGGTACCGAACATCGCTGGAGGAGCTGGTTCTCCGGCAAGTGTGCTCTCTTCCATGAGGAGCACGTAGGGAAAGAGGATCTGCTCTTCCTTCATCAAGTGAACTCGCAACTCTTCTGCGAGCGCAGAGAAGATTGCTTGGACCTGGAGAAGTTCCGGATGATTCTTGCCGTGAACCCCAAGCACTTTCGCGGCGAGCGCTGCAATGCGCGGGCTCTCTTCGCGGACGAAGACGTGGTGGGTGCTGGTGATGTGGTCAATCAGGTCGGAGAGCGGGCGGTTCTGCCAGTCTTCGGTACCGCCGGGCGGCGTGGTAGACAGGCTCTTCTCGAGCCGCGCCAGGACGTCGTCCACGGAGATGTTGGCGTCTGCGCACGCCTCACCCAGGGTGCGGTTTCCGCCACAACAGTAGTCAATGCCGAGCTTTTCGAACTCGCGCGTGGTGCCGGGAACCTCGGCGGCAATCTCGCCTACGGTTTTGGTTGCTGTCAGTGTCATTTCGATTTCCTCCCGCGGGTATCGGAGCGATGCGCCGTTGCCCGCCTTCCATCTCAGGCTAGTTGCCGACGCGCGGGGCCACTATGACTTCTGTCACGGCTGGTTAAATTCGTGGGGATTTCGGCGGGAAGGAATGCGGCGTCTCTGCTAGCCGCCGGACGCTTGCAATTCCTCTTGGAGGCGCTTCAAGGATGGAATCTTCAAGTCGCGATTGTCGGCCTCAATGAGTCCTTCAGCCTGCAAGCGGCTGAGGTTGCGCGACACAAGTTCACGTACGGTGCCAATCTGCGCCGCCAGTTCGCTGTTGTTCATCGGCAGGGTCACAGTGACTGCATCCCCGTTGCGCGTGCCTTCCGCCTTGCTCAACCGAACCAACAACGCGATGAGCCGGTGGCGGACGGTGGTGAACGAAAGCTCTTCGATGATGCCGACGAGACGACGCAGGCGTCCGCCAACCACCCGCAGGACTTTGAGGGCGACCTCGGGATGCTTAACGCAGAGAGCCTGGAAATCCTGCCGACTGAAGAAGAGGAGCGTGCTGTCAGTGATCGCCTGGGCTGAAGCAGGATAGGTTCCGCCATCGAACACGGGTAGTTCGGCGATCGAGCTGCTTGGGCCTTCGATGGAAAGCACTTGCTCGCGACCTCCGACCGAGCTCTTGAAGATACGCACGTTCCCTGACTGCACGACGTAGAGGCCAGCACAGGAATCGCCTTCTCCGAAGATGATTTCGCCAGGGCCGTAATTGCGCAGCAGGAGGCGGGAGATCAGGAAAGCAAACTCCGTCTCCGACAGGCCCGAGAAGATGGGTACGCGTTTCAGTACAGCGAGCAACGCGGCTTCCTGCTCCGAGGGCATGGCGACGATTCTACTCGATGCGGCGCAGACGAGCAGTCTCTTGCGGCGAGCGTTAGTCCTGGTAAACCACGTTTCCCGCAACGATGGTGGCGATGACTTTGCCGGTGAAGCTCCAACCGTCGTAGGGAGTGTTGCGGGACTTGGAGCGGGACTGGGAGGCGTAGTAGGTCCACTTCTTCTCGGGATCGAAAATCGTCACGTCGGCGCGTGCGCCGGGGGCGAGCGTTCCTAATCCATCCAAGCTGAAGACGCGCGCGGGGCCGGACGACAGCAGCTCGACAATGCGCCACAGCGGCAAGTGGAAGTGGTGATAGAGCACGGTGAGGGCGATGGGCAGGGCGGTTTCGAGTCCGATGATGCCCATGGAGGCGCGCTCGAACTCGACCTGCTTCTCGTGGAAGGCGTGCGGTGCGTGGTCGGTGGCGATGGCGTCGATGGTGCCGTCGGCGATGCCCGAGATCATGGCCTGGCGGTCGGCGAGGGAGCGCAGCGGCGGGTTCATCTTGTAATGGGTGTCGAAGTCGCCGATGTTCTCGTCGAGCAGGGTGAAGTGGTGCGGGCGTGATTTCGGCGGTGGCGCGGATGCCCGCCTTTTTGGCCTGGCGCACGGCTTCCATGGCTTCGGTGGTGGAGATGTGGGCGACGTGGATGTGGGCCTTGGTCTCTTCGGCTAGCTTGATGTCGCGTACCACAATGTCAGACTCGGCACGGTTGGTCATGCCGCGAAGGCCAAGACGAAACGAAGTGGGGCCATCGTTCATGCAGCATCCGCCGGTACGGCTTGAGTCTTCGGCGTGCTGCACGACGGGCAGATTGAGGCGCGCGCCGAGCTTGAGGCAGTCGCGCATGATGCGGTCGCCGAGAATAGGACGTCCGTCGTCGCTGACCGCAACCGCTCCGGCCTTTTTCAGGGCTGCGTAATTCGTGACCTTTTCGCCCTGGCTGCCAACGGTTGCCGCCGCGATGGGAAAGAGACGAACGACAGCGCCGCGTTCGGGCGACTGCATCCAGCGAGTGATTTCGACGGAGTCGTTGACCGGGCTCGTGTTCGGCATCGCACATACTGATGTAAATCCACCGGCGGCGGCGCAAGCGGTTCCGGTGGCAATGGTCTCTTTGTGCGGCTGGCCGGGCTCCCGCAGATGCACGTGGAGATCGATGAAGCCGGGAGCGACGATGCAGCCTTTGGCGTCGAGAGTCTCTTTCGGCGAGGCCCGCAGAACGCCGGGGGCAGCGAGTTCGGCGACGCGGCCGTCGCGGAGGAGGACGTCCATGAGGCGGTCGATGCCGCTGGAGGGATCGACGACGCGGCCGGAGGTGATGAGGAGCGTGTTCTTTTCAGTCATTCAAGCGCTCCTGTGCGCGCGGACTAAAGTCCGCGCGCAAACAAAAATAAAGGCTGTTTACGGCACGGCTAAAGCCGTGCCCCTTCAAAACAAAACGGCTCTCGGCACGACTAAAGTCGTGCCCTGACGCGGCACGTCCCAACCTCGAGGTCTTCATTGGGCCGCCTTGAGAACGGTGGCGAGGATGGCCATGCGGGTCTTGACGCCGTTGGCGACCTGTTCGTGCATGCAGGACTGCGGGCCGTCGGCGACTTCGTTGGCCAGCTCGAGTCCGCGCACGATGGGGCCGGGATGCATGACGATGGCGTCGGGCTTGGCCAGCTTCATGCGCGCGGGCGTGACCTGGAAGCGGGCGATGTAGTCGTCGAGCGAGATCTGGCGGCCGGCGAGGCGCTCTTTCTGGATGCGGAGCGACATGACGACGTCGGCTCCGAGGAGGGCGACATCGAGGTCGTGGCAGACGTTGACGTTGGGCGCGAGGGTCTCGGCGACGTCGGGCGCGAGATCGGGCGGGCCGCAGAAGATGACTTCGGCGCCGCACTTGGAGAGCAGAATCGCGTTGGAGCGGGCGACGCGGCTGTGAAAGATGTCGCCGACGATGACGACGCGCACGCCCTTGAGGCGCTTCTTGTGGTTGGTGATGGTGAGGGCGTCGAGCAGGGCCTGCGAAGGGTGCTGGTGGAGGCCGTCTCCGGCGTTGACGACGGGGACGGGAACGTAGCGCGCGAGCAGATAGGGCGCGCCGCTGTTGGGATGGCGCATGACGATGACGTCAGCGCCGAGTGAGGTGACGGTCCATCCGGTGTCGATGAGGGACTCGCCTTTCTCGATGCTGGATTGGGTGGCGGTGATGAGCGTGGTGGTCGCGCCGAGAGCCTTGGCGGCGAACTCGAATGAGGTACGGGTGCGGGTGGAGGCCTCGTAGAAGAGCAGCACCACGCGCTTGCCGCGCAGAAGCTGGGGCGGACGGCTGGGGGTCCATGCGGCGGGCCAGCTTGAGAATGGCTTCAATTTGGGGGACGGTGAGTTGTTCGGTGCCGAGCAGAGAGCGCGCGTGCGGCTTCATTTTTCCTCGGGGAGACGCTCGACCAGCAGCACCTTTTCGGCGCTGTCGGTTTCCTGGAACTTGACTTCGATGATCTCGTTGCCGGAGGTCGGGCACTTTGCGGCCGACGAATCCGGCTTCGATGGGGAGCTCGCGGTGGCCGCGGTCGATGAGCACGGCGAGCTGGATGCGGCGCGGGCGTCCGTGATCGAAGAGGGCGTCGAGGGCGGCACGAATGGTGCGGCCGGTGTAGAGGACGTCGTCGACCAGGATGATGTTCTTGTCCTGGATGTCGAACTCCATGGCGCCGGGGCGGACCTCGGGGCGATGGCCGATGGTGGAGAGGTCGTCGCGGTAGAGAGTGATGTCGAGGGTGCCGACGGGGACGCGGTCTTTCTCGATGCGGCTCGAGGATTTTGGCGAGACGCTGGGCCAACGGCACGCCGCGACGCTTGATGCCGACGAGGCCGAGGTTGTCGGCGCCGTTGTTCTTCTCGACGATCTCATGGGCGAGACGAACGATGGTGCGCTCGATCTCGGAGGCGGACATGAGCTGCGCCTTCTCGCGCAGAGGGTGAGGGCGATCGGAGGCTTTGGACATTCGTAGGGATGATACGCAAAGGGAGCGGGGAGGGGCAAATCAGTGGCTAGTGGCTAGTAGTTCGTGGATAGTTTCGAGCGAGGGACGGAGTTGAGGGGCGAGTGCGAGTTGCCGCGGGGAGGGAGCCCTTCGGCTCGGACGCGCATCGTTGGGCGCGTCCTCGCTCAGGGTGGCAGTCATCAGGTTTGCTTAACGCAGGTCGCGGCGACGGGCGAACATGGAAGCGCCGAGAGCGCCTCCGGCGGCGCTGAAGAGCACGAAGACGATGGCCATGAGGATCATCACCAACACGAAGAAGGTGGCGAGGCCCTGCGGGGTGTTGAGGGTGGCCATGAACTGACGCATGATTTCCTGCGCGCGAGGGTCGGGGTTGGAGGCGATGGATTTGTCCATCTGCTCGACCATGGCGGTGCGGAATTCGCCGCTGTCACGAGCGAAACGAAAGACGCTCCAGATGGTGGTGGCGACGAAGGCGATGGCTCCGGAAACGGAACCGATACGCATGCCCATGCCGGGGGTGACGAATGCGCCTGGGATGCGGCGCTGATAGAGCCAGACGGAGAGAGCGCCCGCAGCAAGCAACCAGAGGCAACAGCCGAGGCCTACGACCGGCGCCGCGGAGAGCACGGCGGCAGCCAGTCCAGCGAGCAGCGCTCCCTTGAGGGCAATTTCCCACTGGATGGCGTGCGGCGCGTAGGCCGGCGGAACGGAGCTCCAATTCTGCGGCGTAACGAAGGGCGAGGGTGCGCTGGAGGGATGAGCTGGTTCTCCGTCAGGCGTAGCGACGCGAATCTGCGGAGCGCCGCAATGAGGGCAAAAAGGGAGAGCTTCGTCGAGGGAGGTCTGGCATTTGTAGCAGAGGTGGTCCACGAAGGTGAAGGTACAGTTTCGAGTTTCAAGTTTCAAGTTTCGAGCAGATGCAGCGGTTCCCACCCTATCACCCACAGTACGGGCGATAAGGGTGGGGCACCAGTTTTCAGGGGAGATCGCGCGTGGCTCTAATCATCGAACAGAACGGGGCTGTTCCTGCGCCTCACCGGCTTACAGCGTGCCTTCCTTACCGTGAATCTGGACGAGCACGGTGCCAAAGCGACTGCCGGAGCCGTCGGGATTGATGGCGACGAGATGCTGATTGTGCGTGGTGCCGGTTTTCAGCTCCCAGCCGTTGCCCTTGGTGTCATCACAAGTTACGGGCTTGTCGGCGTGATCGTCGTCGAAGGTGGCGCTTGTCCCGTGGTCGCCGCCGGTGCCGCGACACTCGAGCACTTTGCCGTATTTCGCGAGCTTGTCGAGGTAGAAGGCCTTTACTTTTTCGGGCGAGTCGGGGGTGACGAACTCGGCGGCGATAACCTTGATGCCGAACCCCATGGCGCCGATGTTGACGTTGGCACGATGCTTGTCACCATTCGACTCGGGACGAGGCGTGGCGCCGGGGTAGACGGGAATGCCGTTGTCGGCGGAGGCCTCGCTGGTGTCAACCTTGAGGTTGGCAAGCGGAGTCTGGATGTCGACCTTCTTGGCTTCCTTGTCCTTATCGTCGACATTGATGGAGCAGGAAGCGAGAAGGGCGAGCACGATGGCGGCTGCGAGGGTTGCCGCAGCGATGCGGATTGCGGATTTCATTGCGAACCTCCGGTAGAACGATGGGCGGGGACGTTGAGGCCCGCGCCGCGCTGGGCGATGTCGGGGATGGTGACAGGCAAGTGGCCGGTGATGGGGATCTCGCCGAACATCGCTTTCACCGCGCTCATTTCTGAATCCATGACGTTGGAGTAAAGGCACACATACGTTTGGGCCTCGGGAAACTGAGAGAGGACATAGGGGCTTCCCATGGCCACGACCGCAGTCTTGGCAGCAGCCAACTGCAAAATCTGCTGCAACAACAACGCTGAGGCGTTCTGTACGCTGACGCTATTACCTCCGCGTGGCGTTTCCGCGACTAACTTGCCTGACACTGGCACCTCATAAACCGCGACGATGACCTTGTCAGACTTCTCGACAGCGCTCATGACTGGCTGCGTCATTCCCGCGGCGGAACGCACATCGACGTAGATGACATGAGCGTCGGGGATGCGCAGCCGCACCTGCTGGTCAAGCACGCGGCCGGAATCGGAACGGCTGTCGTCAGTGAAAATCAATACCAGGACGCGCTCGTGCGTGGCCTCTGCAGTCTGGTACGCAGCCGAGGAGGGATTGGTTCCACGGCGGGAGCGATGCAGCGGAAGCACGAGCTGATTGTCGCGGACGAGGGTGACAGAGCTATCGGCGGTCTGCTGAGCGGCCTGAAGGCTTGCCGGTTTGGCGACAACCTGGTTGATGACCTCGAGATCGACCAGACGCGACTTATTGAGGCCAACGGAGGCTTTGGCGCGAAGGATCTTAAGCGCCGACTGGTCAATGCGCGCCTGGGGAATTTCGCCGCTGCGAACGGCGTTGAGGACACCGTTGTAGGCTGCGCCTACGTCGGCGGGGATGAGCAGCATGTCGTTGCCGGCCTTAACGGCGGCGACAGCGGCGCTGGCCGAAGCGGCGGGGCCGTTTTCCGGAAAGAGCTGCATCAGCCCATTCATTTGCAGGGCGTCGGTGACGATGAGGCCCTTGAAGCCCATCTGTTGACGGAGCAACTCCGTGACGATTGCAGGCGAGATGGATGCCACGTGTTTCGGATCGGGATCGAGGGCGGGAACGAGGATGTGAGCGACCATCACGGCATCGACTCCGGCCTTGATGGCGGTTTCGAACGGGGGTAGCTCGATGGCGTCGAGGCGCTGGCGGTCGTTGTTGATCTTCGGGACAGAGAGGTGTGAGTCGGTGTCGGTGTCGCCGTGTCCGGGAAAATGCTTGGCCGTGGTCAGCATGCCGTATTCGTGGGCGCCTTCGATGTAAGCGGCAGCCATTTCACCAACGAGCGCGGGATCCTCGCCGAAGGAACGGGTGTTGATAACCGGATTGGCGGGGTTGGAGTTGACGTCCACGTCGGGAAACCAGTTCCATTGCACGCCAATAGCGCGGGCCTCCATGGCGGTAATGCGTCCGGACTCGCGGGCGTATTCGGGATTGCCTGAGGCGCCGAAGGCCATGGCGTGGGGAAAGGTGGTGGCGCCGTAAAGGCGCATGCCTAGGCCGCGCTCGAAGTCGGCGGCGAAGAGCAGGGGGAACTCGGCATCCTGCTGGAGCTGGTTGGTAATCATGGCGGCTTCGAGCGGCTCGTTCTTGTAGAGGAAGCCATCTTCGTAATCGACGGTGAGACCGAAACCGCCGAGGTGGTACTTGAGCAGGGCATCGCGCCAGGCGAGAAACTCAGGGTTGTTGACGTTGAGGAACTGGGCGCGCGACCAGATCATGAACATCTGGCCGACCTTTTGCTCGAGCGACATCTTCTTCAGGGTTTGTTGTGCCCATTTTTCGCCGGCTTTGTCGAGATGGACGGGCCCGGGAGTTTGGTACGCGGGCTTAGGGGCGGGAAAGGCGTTCAGCGAGAGGACCAAGGCGATGACGGGAAGCAATCCCGCCCTAGCGGCCACAAAACGGCCGCTAAAACTGGACACCCGGAACTTGAGAGAGTGCAGCTTGAGGGCGCGACAGAACATCACGCAGAGACGATAGCACGGAGAATGGGCTTGAGATTTCGCAATGCGATTTTGGCGCCATTGCAGCTTAAGTTTCAGGCTAGCGCCACGAACCCAATGTACGCGGCAAGAACCAAAGACACAAAGAGATCACTGATCATCGCAATACTCTCATTCCGGGTTCTGCGCTGCTCGGCGGTGTGACGGACACCTGCACCTCCATAAAATATCGCGGCGATGATTGCCGCCGGTAATACAAAGTCGGGCTTGGGCAAAGACCCTATCCCCACTACACCAACTGCCAGGTTCGCCACGCCGAGTTCGCGCACGAGCGGCAAGGCATCTTCGCCTTTGATTTCGAATATTTCCTGGGCGGTAAATTTTGGCTGAACGAATTGCCTCAAGCCGGCGAGGAAAAGTCTCACTCCCGCACCCCAGAACACAAACCACTTTCCGACGAGCAGCATCGGCGGCATCGAGGAGTGGAAATACAGATGGTCCACGCTGATCGATCCGATCGGCAATACCAGCATTAGCAACAGAACCGTAGTCAGGTACACGACTCGCCAGAGAATACTATTTTCCCGATCGCTGCCGCCATAGCCGTGCCGAACTTCGCATGTTTGAGGCGCCTGCTCAGGGGTTTTGCAGGCGCTCGCCAATCAGACCTGCGGCGCGGCGCGCGATGGCAGGCTCGTCACCGAAGTCTTCGAGCCAGGTGACGTCGGGCTCGCGACGGAACCAGGTCATCTGGCGCTTGGCATAGTTGCGGTGGCCTTGCTGACAGGAAGCAATGGCTTGGTCGAGCGTGAGTTCGCCGCGAAGGTGTTGCAGAGCCTGCTGGTAACCGAGGGAGTGGATGGGCGTAACGGCTCGGGCATCGCCGTAACGTTGCACGAGGGATTGCGTTTCAGAGACAAGGCCGTCGGCAAACATTTGGGCGGCGCGGCGGTTAATGCGGTCGTTGAGCTGGTCGCGGGGCGGGTTGAGTCCGATGCGAAGAATGCGAAAGCCGCGCAGAGGGTCGCGCCCGTGGTCACGCCAGAGCTCACTCATGGGGCCGCGCGCAGCGAGGCAGACTTCGACGGCGCGGATGAGTTTAGCTGCGTCGTTGGGGTGAATCTTCGCGGCGGAGGCCGCATCGAGACGCTGCAGGATGCGATGGAGGTAGGCTGAGCCGCGTTGGTCACTGCGGGAACGGAGTCGGTCGCGCAGCCCTTCGGAGCGTTGTGGGCCGGGAAAGAGTCCTTCGAGCAGGGCACGCAGGTAGAGGCCCGTGCCTCCGACGACGATGGGGAGGCGGCCGCGCTGGGCGATGTCAGCAAGGGCGGCGCGGGCCTGGCGGGCATACTCGCCGGCGGTGAAGGGCTCGCCGGGCTCGGCGACATCGATCAGATGGTGCGGGATGCGGGCGCGGTCGGCGAGTGAAGGCTTGGCGGTGGCGATCTCAAAGTTGCGATAAACAGCAACCGAGTCGCAACTGACGATTTCGCCGGAGAGGCTCTCGGCCAACGAAATCGCCAGCGCAGATTTGCCGGAGGCGGTGGGGCCGAGGATGACGACGAGGCGCGGATCAGGCGATGTGTTGGATGGGGCAGACATTCACCGCGCGCCCCACGGAATGGTCCTGCCAAAGCGGAGGAAGGCGATCACCAGAATCAACGCGGCAATGGCGAGTAGGCCGACGAGTTTCATGCGTTCGCGCGACTTCTGGCGCTCGTACCAGTCTTGGGTCTTTTGCTGGTGATGGCGCGAGGACGGTAGATCGGCATTCACAGCGCAATTGTAGAGCGTTTATCCCACGCTTTTCCAAAAGAAGGAAAAGGATGGGGCACCTACATGCAAGAGAAAGCCTACTGCATGTCGCCTTTTTGCGGGTTGTAGTAGAAGTGGAAGCGCAGCGCGAGGTAGGGACCGTGGAACTCGCCGGGGAGCGGCGCGAAGGGGTTCGAGGCGGTAATGCCTCCCCAGGCGGCGCGGTCGAGCGACACGTCGCCGGAGGGCGAGATGATCCTCATGCCGGCGACTTTGCCGTCGGGCAGGATGGCGAACTCGATGGAGACCTTGCCGCGCATGAGCAGCGGCGGACGAGCGGCCTCGGGAATGAGGTTGTACCAGTTCATCTTCACAGCTTGCAGGACGCGCGAGAGATAGGGGCCGAAGTCGACGCCCTGAGTGTCGCTCAGGACTTCGAGTGCGCCGGCCTGGTGGGCGGTGCCGCCGCGTCCGGAGCCATAGTCGCCGCCGGCACCGCCGCCACCGAATGATCCGGCGGAGCGAGCGGGACCGGTTCCGCGAGCGGCTTGAGCGATTTGCTGTCCGGCGGTCTGGTTCAAGGCGCGGAAATCAATCGCCGGCTTCTGGTCGTTCTGCTGTGGCAGGGCCAGTTTCGGGTCCTGCACGGGCGGCATGCTCTGCGCCTGTTGCTGCGGTTGCTGAGGAGCTTGAATTCCCTGCTGCGCCTGCTGGCTGGGCGGAGCCTGCTGTCCGGGGGGCTGCGGCGGGCCAGCCTTGCGGAGCTCTTCCAGCGTCTTCTGGTCAACCGAAGGATGGCGGCTTTCAGCAATGCGGTTCTTATCCGACAGCTTGGCGTCGGGCCGCACCTTGGGAGGCGGGGTCTGGGCGTCGGGCGGCAGATCGAGATAGGTGAGCTGCTTGTTGCGCAGGATGTCTTCGGGCGAAGCGAGCTGGATTGGCCTGTAGCCGAAGATCTTGGGGGAAAATACCAGGAACATCACGGCAAAAAGGTGGACCGCGACCGAGATCCAGGCCGCTTCGCGGCGGTGCGAGCGCTCGAGGTCGTCTTCGAGTTGCACCAGAATATGGGGAATGAGGATGTCGCCGCCGGCCGACGCGGGCAGCGCGCCGGGGCGCTCGTCACGAGGCGGAGTGCCGAGAGAAGTTTTATGCGGACTGACGATGGGTGACATCCGTATAGAGAAGCAAGCTCGAGCTCAACCCCAGGCGCAATGCGAGCTTTCCCCTCGACGGCGCTAGCAAAGTAAACCCGGCGGGCTACTGCAAGTCTCTCCCTTTATTTTCGCATATTTAGGGCTTATTCCGTTATTCCGCTGAAAGGGGTCTGGAGTTCCAGAAACACTTCGTTACACTGATGGCATGAAAGCGGTAATTGTCGGCACGGCGGGGCATATTGATCACGGCAAGAGCGCGCTGGTGGGGGCGCTGACCGGGACCGATCCGGATCGGCTGGAGGAAGAAAAGCGGCGAGGCATCACGATTGATATCGGGTTCGCGAACCTGGATTTGGCGACGAGTTCGGGCGAAAAGCTGCGGCTGGGCTTTGTGGATGTGCCGGGGCATGAGCGGTTTGTGCGCAATATGCTCGCGGGCATCGGCGGCATCGACCTGGTGCTGCTGGTGATTGCCGCGGACGAATCGGTGAAGCCGCAAACGCGCGAGCACTTCGACATCTGCCGCCTGTTGTCGGTGCAACGGGGCATCACGGTGCTGACAAAGTGCGACCTCGTCGATGCCGAGACGCTGGAAGTGGTGCGGATGGAAGTAGCGGAATACTTGCGGGGTTCGTTTCTCGATCCGGTTTCTGCTCCCATTGTCGCTGTCAGCTCAAAGACAGGTGCTGGCCTGGACGAACTGCGGCACGAGTTGGCGCGGTTGGCGGCAGAAGTGCCGGTGAAGGATGCGGGCGCGGCGTTCCGGCTGCCGATTGATCGCGTTTTCTCCATGAAGGGATTTGGGACGGTGGTGACGGGGACGCTAATCTCCGGCAGCGTGCGGAAGGATGAAGAGGTGGAGGTTTCGCCGATTGGCAGGCGCTTACGCGTCCGTGGGGTGCAGGTACACGACGCTGCGGTGGAGAAGGCGATCGCGGGACAGCGTACCGCACTGAATTTGGTTGGGGCCGAGACTTCCGAGCTGGCGCGCGGAATGATGCTGACGCCGGCAGGACTGTTTCGTCCGACGCGGCGGGTGAGTGTGAAGCTGAACTTGCTGCCGTCGGCGAAGACGTTACGGGGCGGGGCGCGGGTGCATCTTCACGTGTTCACGGCGGAGACAGTGGCTGAGGTGCAGTTGCTGGGCGTGAAGCAGTTGCAGCCGGGGCAATCAGGCTTCGCGCGATTGAAGCTGGATGAAGCGGCGATGCTGCTGCCCGGAGATCGGTTAATCATGCGGCAGTTTTCGCCGGTGATCACAATTGGCGGCGGGGTGGTGCTGGATGCGCTGGAGCCGGGGCGGAGGGTGAAGGCGGAAGAACGGCTGGGGTTTGTGGAGGCGGTCTCTTCGGGTTGTGAGTTGGAGTCGCTGCTTGCGCGGGTAGGACGGCGCGGAGCAGACGGATTGTCGCTCGCAGACGCGGTGGCGGAGACGGGATGGTTGCGGGCGCGGGTGGTGGTGCTGGCTTCGGAGCTGGTGGCGGCGCGAAAGTTGGTGCGCTTCGGCGATGTGCTGGTTTCTTCCGAGGCGGTGACGAAGTTGCGAGCTCAGACGCAAGCTACCGTCGAGGCGTTTCACAAGGCGAATCCGCTGGTGGCGGGGATCAGCCGGCGAGGAGCTGCGGGAAAAGCTGGGTGTGGAAGCTGGAGGTCTTTCGCGGCGTGGAAGAGTCGCTGGTGCGAGACAAGCAACTGGTGCTGGCGGGCGAGTTAGTTCATGCGGCGGGACGCGGCGTGGTGCTCCGCGACGACGAGGCCGAGTCGAAGAAGCAGATCGAGGCGGCGTTTGCGAATGCGGGGCTGGCGGTCCCGCTGTTAAAAGACGTGATTGGGTCATTGCCCATCGACAAAGTGCGGGCGGAGAAGATTGTCACACTGCTGCTGCGCGACCGAGTCCTGGTTAAAGTGAGCGACGATCTTGTGTTCCATCGCGACGCGTTGGAGGGGCTGCGCAAGTTGGTGATCGCGCAGAAGGCGACGACTCCGAAGCTGAATGTCGTGGCGTTCAAGGATTTGATTGGCGTAACTCGCAAGTATGCGATTCCGCTGCTGGAGTGGCTGGACCGCGAACGAGTGACGCGGCGGGTGGGGGATGAGCGGGTGATTTTGTAGGCGGCGAACGCCTACTTCTTCAGCAATGCGCGGATGTCCTTCATCAGCAACATCAGATGGGTGTCGTCGATGGGCGCCTCCTCGAAGCCGAAGTGCTGGTAGAAGGCTTTCGCGTCGCCATCGATGGCGTGGACCAGGACGGCGCGCGCACTGATGGTATCGGCGGCATGAGCGGCACGAACCAATGCGTCCTTTAGGAGCGCTTTGCCCAAGCCGGTGCCCTGTTCGCCTATGTCGATCGCCAACCGGGCGAGCAAGATCACTCCAATCGGATAGTTGCCGAGGCCCTTTGCGATTCTCTCAGGAGCTTCACGTTTGGCGAGGCTACCCGGCGCAAGGGAATAGTAACCAACGACCCGGGTAGCGCGGTGTACGACATAAGTACGTGCGGCGTCACTCAATTGGTTGAGCATGGCATACCGCTTGAGCCACTCGTTGAGCGATTGGTGCGTGCCGCAGTCGAACTCATGCAGCTCGTGCGAGCGCGTGAGCAATTCGACTTGCGACAGTTCCGGCTTCTCGCGATCAGTCTTCAAGGATGGAGGACTCAGACAGCAGGCGGCGGAGCCGGGCTTTAGGAGCGGGGCGACGGTCGAGGGCAGCGACGAACTTCTTCCAGCGATCAGCGGGCAGCTCGAAATGTCGGCGGTCGGCCAGTACCTGCTCGGCCCGGTTATAGGCGCTGGTAATGACAAAGTCGGTCATGTCTTCGCCGCACAGGCTGGCAGCGACCTCTATTAGCTTGCGCTGCTGGCGGGTAGTGCGAAGATTCAGGCGGTGCTTCTTGCTATCTAGCGTCGTTGGCATGGGCACCCCTTAACGTACGTACAGTGTACGCACGACTCGCGCACATCGCAAGCTCTCGTATAATGCTCCATGTAGTCGCTCAGCTTGAATTTTATGCCATACAAAGTTCGCATCATCGGGGCCGGGCTGGCCGGGACGGAGGCTGCGTGGCAGTGTGCGCGGCGGGGCGTGCCGGTGGAGTTGTACGAGATGCGTCCGGTGCGGCAGACTCCGGCGCACCAGACGGCGCAGTTTGCCGAATTGGTGTGCTCGAACTCGCTGAAGTCCGATAGCGAGAACACCGCGCCATGGCTACTGAAGGAAGAGATGCGGCGGGCGGGGTCACTGCTGATGCAGATCGCGGCTCAGACCGCGGTGCCGGCAGGACATGCTCTGGCAGTGGACCGCGAGAGATTTTCCGAGGCGGTGACGGCGGCGATTGAGCGCGAGCCGCTCATCACCGCGAGGCGCGAGGAAGTCACGCGCATCGACGAGAACGACGGCATCACAGTCGTCGCCAGCGGGCCACTGACGTCGGATGCGCTGACGCAGGAGATCCTGCGGCTGAGTGGAAGTGACCAGCTATATTTCTACGACTCGATCAGCCCGATTGTGGAGGCGGATTCCATCGACCGCGAGCGCGTGTACATGGCGGCGCGCTACGACAAGGGGACGGCGGACTACATCAACTGCCCGATGACGCAGGAAGAGTACGACCGCTTTCTCGACGCGCTGCTGGAGGCGCAGTCGGTAGAGGCGAAGGACTGGGAGAAGTTGAATTACTTCGAAGGCTGCCTGCCGATCGAGGAGATTGCGCGGCGCGGGCGCGACACCTTGCGGTTTGGGCCGATGAAGCCGGTGGGATTGCGCGATCCGAAAACGGGGAAGATCCCGTATGCGGTGGTGCAGTTGCGGCAGGAGAACCTGCGAGCGGATTCGTACAACCTGGTGGGCTTTCAGAACCACCTGAAATTCGGCGAGCAGGCGCGGGTGCTGCGGCTGATTCCGGGCTTGGAGAATGCGAAGTTTCTACGCTTCGGGCAGATTCATCGCAACACGTACATCAATGGGCCGGCGCTGCTGCGGGAGACGCTACAGATGAAGCAGCATCCGAAGGTGCTGTTTGCGGGACAGATTTCCGGAGTGGAAGGCTACGTGGAATCGATCGCTACGGGGCTGCTCGCAGGGATGCAGGCTGCAGCGATGACGGTGGGGGCGGAACCGGCGGCGCCTCCGCGAGCGACCGCGTTTGGCGCGCTGGTGAACTACATCTGTCACGCCGACACGAAGCATTTTCAGCCGGCAAACATCACGTTTGACCTGCTGCAGCCGCTGGACGAAGCGACGCGTCGCAAAATTCGCGACAAGAAGTTGCGACACGCCATGGTGTGCGAACGCGCACTGCAAGAGTTGGCGGGGTGGCTGGCTGCCGAGCCGACGCAGCGTCCCGAGGTTATTAGCGAGGGCGACCGCCTGAACGGACAAGTCTAAAATTGCGTATCAGGAAGTTAGGAGCGGCGCGTCCGGGGTCCAGGGCGTAAGGCTCGGTTGATTCCATGGTCCTGCGCGATCTCATCCGCGATGTGTTCCAGACACTGTGGACGCACAAACTGCGCACCGCGCTCACCATGTTCGGCATTGCTTGGGGAGTGATTTCGATCGTGCTGATGGTGGCGGCGGGCGAGGGCCTGCGGCAGGGGCAGGCCAAGGTATCGCAGAATTTCGGCAAGGACGTGATGATCATCTTCGCCGGACGCACCAGCCTGCAGGCGGGCGGCGCGAGGGCCGGGCGGCGCGTGGAGTTTGAAGACACGGAAATCCCGTACCTGGCGGAGCAGTCGCCGGATTGCCAGTGGATCCTGCCCGAGGTCGGACAAGACCGAATCCGCATTCATAGCAGCTACAATGCCGGCGCGCAGACGGTGGCAGGGTCGTATCCGCCCTTCGCGGAAGTGCGCTCGATCGATGTGGGCGAAGGACGCTTCTACAACTGGAACGACATCGCCGACCAACGCCGGGTGGCCTTCCTCGGCACCGAGGTGAAGAAGCAACTCTTTCCCGGCAAGAGCGCCCTCGGCGAGAACATCTACCTGAATGACATTCCGTACCAGGTCATCGGCGTGATGAAGGCCAAGGACCAGGACTCGAGCTACGACGGCTTCGACGTCAACAAAATCTTCATACCCTACCCGGCGATCCATAATGACTTTCCCAACAAGCCTCCGGCCAAGCCGCATGGGCTGGACCGCCTGCTGGTGCAGCCGAAATCGGTTGGCCAGCACATGGCGTGCAAGAACCAGGTCATCGCGGCGCTCGCCAGCGTGCACGGCTTCGATCCGCATGACACTGAAGCTGCCAACGTCTGGGACACGATCGAAGACGCGCAGGCGTTTGCCACCATGACCGACGGCATGAAGAAGTTCCTCGGCGCAGTGGGCTTTACCACGCTATTTCTCGGCGGCCTCGGCGTGATGAACGTGATGCTGGTGGCGGTGCGCGAACGCACCCGCGAGATTGGAGTGCGAAAGGCCGTGGGCGCCAAGTCGAGCGACGTGATGATGCAGTTCTTCCTCGAGACCATGATCGTGGTGTTCGCCAGCGGTGGCATAGGCATGGCGATTTCATTCGGCATGTGCGCGTTGATCAACCTGCTACCCATGCCGGAGTACTTCGCCGGACTGCTGGCGACGTGGCAGTCGGCGGCGATGTCGGTGGGGCTGCTGGGAGCGGTGGCGGTGCTGGCGGCGATGTATCCGGCGCGGCAGGCAGCCGAAATCGATCCCATCGAGGCGCTGCGCTACGAGGCGGGAGGCTAGGAGTGGGAGCACTTTCCATCGCCGGGGAAATCGCGCAGGAGGCATGGATCGCGCTGCGCCGCGGCCGCACCCGTAGCGCGCTGACCATGGCGGGGATCGTGTGGGGCATTGTGGCCGTGACGATGCTAATTGCCTACGGCAGCGGATTCCGCAAAGTGATGGTGAGCGCCTTCGAGGCCTTCGGCAAAGGCGCCGTGACCTGCTGGGGACAGCAAACCAGCGAGCATCCCGGCGGACAGCGCGCCGGAAAGGTGGTGCGCTTCGAGCAAGCCGACCTGGATGCGGTGAAGTCCGAGGCAACCCTCGTCAAGCATGCCTGCCTGGAGACCGTGAAGTGGCTGCCGCTTTCCTATGGCGACCGCATGGCGAACACAGCGATTCGCGGCGTCTGCCCGGAATACGGCGATATGCGCAATGAGGTGCCGAGCGAAGGACGCTGGATCAGCGACAGCGACGAGCTGGAGCGGCGCCGGGTGGTGTTCCTGGGCAACCGGGTGAAAGAGCAGCTTTTCAGCGGCCGCAACGCGGTGGGCGAAACAGTGCAGATCGGCGGCATGCGCTTCACCGTGATTGGCATCATGGACCGCAAGATCCAGTTCTCGAACTACTTCACCAGCGACGACCGCTCGGTGTTCATTCCCTTCTCGGTGGCTGGCGATTTGTGGAACACACGATATCCGCAGGTGCTGATCTTCGCGCCGGTGGCGCCGCAATTTGAGAAGAAGGCCGAGGCGCAGGTGCTGGCGGCCGTGGCCACGCGCCAAGGCTTCTCGACGACGGACAAGAAAGCTATCCAAATGTTCGGACACGAGGAGTTCCGCCCGGTCATCGACGGCCTGACCATCGGACTGCAGGTGCTGCTGTTGTTCATCGGGGCGCTGACGCTTGGCATCGGCGGAGTCGGCGTGATGAACATCATGCTGGTGTCGGTGGATGAGCGTATCCGCGAGATCGGCCTGCGGCGCGCACTCGGCGCGAGGAAGTGGCATATTCGCTTTCAGTTTTTGGCCGAGGCCATGATGATGATGCTTCTGGGCGGCGTGATTGGGATCGTATTGTCGTACGGACTGTCGGTGCTGCTGCCTTCGATGCCATTGCTTGGACCATTGTTCAAGGACACCTCGGGCAAAGGCGACATTCACCTGCGCATTTCGGGCATGGCAGTGCTGGGGTCGGCGATCGTGCTGCTGCTGGTAGGAGTCGTCAGCGGCATGGTCCCGGCGCTCAAGGCATCGAAGCTAGACCCGGTGGAGGCACTAAGGTACGAGTAGCGAACGGCGCTTAAGCGCCGTTCAGTGATGTCAGCGAATTTCGTATAGGTAGGCGTCGTCGATGTACATGCCCGCAACTTGCGTGTTGCCTAGGCGCGCCCCTTCAACACTGGCAGTCTGTCCGAACACCGAACGCAGCGCCTGATACAAAGGGTGCTTGGGGCTAATTAACTCAATGCTCAGCAGTTGTGCTGCGTCGGCGGGAATCTGTTTTGTGATCGAGGCCAATTCTGCGTAGGCGTGTTTCGGCCCTACTCGATCTACCCGCGGGGTCGCGATAAGCAGATTCCACTCGCCAGATTCGGGCTCGAATAGCCAGAACATGCCATCAATCGGAAACATCGCGGTGGTACGCAGCGACTTCCACAATGCCTTGCCGAATTCGATGTCCGGTACCGTCAATGCCTCGACGTATGCCATCTCACCACTTCCCTCGCACCCAGTCGAGAACTCCCGACTGCGGCTCTGTAGTCGCGTTGTACAAGTCCCTGGCGGAGAGCTCATCAACTACTTCATACCGTTTGCTATCGTCCCAGTCCTTCACCACGCTCCAGTTGACGTTGAGCTTCGCGTCAGCGCTCCGGTCGATCTGAAACTGCGCCCATAACGCCCCATTTAACTCGAACAGAGTCGTCAGCTTGTGGACATACATCTTAATTACGAAGTCCTTGTCGGGGAAATCGTGTTCCCTCACCGCACCTGCCAAACACGATTTCAGGGCACATTCGACCGCCAGCCCTGTCAGGTAATACGCGCCAGTCCATAAACCCGCACTCAATAGAACATTCGCCTCTCGGAGCCTTTCCTCACTTAGCTGCCGCAATATATCTCGATTTAGTCGGGCAATCGGCATCTTCGAAGCTTCATTGTATGCTAACGCCCCTGTGCTGATCAGCAGAACTATTTGGGATGGCTATTGTTTAGGGGACCGGGCGCGGGTCTTGATCCAGATGGGCGAGCCGACGAAACCGAAGGCCTCGCGAATCTGGTTCTCCAAAAAGCGCTGGTAGGCGAAGTGCAGCTTGACCGCGCGGTCGACGAAGAGGATGAACGTGGGTGGCGACACGGCGGCCTGCGTCATGTAGAGAATGCGAACGCGCTTGTTCATGGGCACCGACGCGCGCTCGAAATCGACCTTCGCCAGGAAGCGGTTCATCGCGCCGGTAGAAACGCGCTTGCGGCGCTCTTTCGCCACCAGTTCGAGCGTGGTGTAAAGCCGGGGAACGTTCTTGCCGGTGGCGGCCGAGACGAACACCAGCGGAGCATAGTTCAGGAACTTCAGTTGGCGGCGCGCCTGCTGCTCGAAGATCGCGGGATCAGCGGCGCGGCTTGCCATCAGTGCGCGCCGAGGTCACCAGGTCCCACTTGTTGATGACGATGATGACGGAGCGTCCGCTTCGTGCGCGTATCCGGCGATGGTGGCGTCGCTGGCGGTTACGCCTTCGACGGCGTCGATGACGATCAGCGCGACGTCGGCGGCTTCCAGGTGCTTGCGCGCCATGACGACCGAGAGCTTCTCGGCCATCAGTTCGGTCTTGCCCTTGCGGCGGATTCCGGCGGTGTCGATGAAGCGGTAGTTCTGGCCGTCGCGCTGGACGAGTTCGTCCACGGCGTCGCGGGTGGTTCCGGCGATGGGCGAGACAATGGCGCGGCCGGTTCCGGTGAGCGCGTTCAGCAGCGTGGACTTGCCGACGTTGGGGCGACCGATGATGGCAACTTTGGTCTCGAGCGGCGCAGTATCTTCGTCTTCCTCGTCGGAGCGCCGGCTTCGTCGTCGGCAGTTCGTCCAGCTGGTTCTGCGATCTGGTTCAGGCTCTGACTCGGTTCAGACATTCGGGCATCAGCTCGTACACGTGCTCCAGCAACTCGGCCACGCCGTTGCCGGTCTCGGCGGAGATCGGCAGCAAGTCCTTCAGGCCGAGCCGACGGAACTCCTGCGCGTAGGGCTCGAGCTGCGGCGTGTCCATCTTGTTGACGGCCAGGATGAGCGGCTTGCCCAGGCGCTGCAGCAGGCGCGCGAGTTCGAGGTCGGGCGCGGCGAGCTCGGTGCGGCCATCGACGACCATGACGATGGCGTCGGCCTGCTTCGAGCGCGACCTTGGCCTGGCGAAAGATTTCCGAGGGGATGAGAGCTGTGTCGTCGGGAACGATGCCGCCGGTATCGACCACGCGCAACAGCTTGCCGGCCCACTCGGCTTCGCCGTAAAGACGGTCGCGGGTGATGCCAGGCTCGTCGCCGACAATGGCGCGGCGGGAGCCGACCAGACGGTTGAAGAGCGTGGACTTGCCGACGTTGGGGCGGCCGACGATGGCGAGCGTGCCGACGACCGGCAGGTCTCCGCGACGGTTCTTGCTGCGGGCTTCGTAATGGACTCGGCGGGACATCAGACTGGGACTCTTTCGGCTGTGCGGGTATCTAACGACTATTATAGGGATGTAAACCTTTCGCCGTGTCTTCTCCGTCACAACCCGTCGTCCCCCAGTCGTCGCACGTTCGGCGGCGCGCATTCCCACGCTGTACCAGTTCTTCGGACCCGGAGGCGTGCTGGCAAAGTCGCATCCGGCATACGAGTTTCGCCGCGGACAGTTGCAAATGGCCGAAGCTGTGGAGCAGGCGCTCACGGAGAAGCGTCACCTGATCGTCGAGGCCGGCACGGGAACAGGCAAGACGCTGGCGTATCTGCTGCCGGTGATCCGCTCGGGCAAGCGCGTCATCATCTCGACCGGCACCAAGACGCTGCAGGAGCAGCTCTTCCACAAAGACCTGTCCGTTTTTGCAGGCGCACCTCGGCGAGCTGCGCGTGTGCTACATGAAGGGCCGCGCCAACTACCTGTGCCGCAAGAAGCTCTACGACCTCACCGACCAGCCGGTGCTGAACGGACTGGAGGAGATCAACCAGTTCCGCATCATCAGCGACTGGGACAAGACCACTGAGACCGGCGATCGCGCCGAGTTGTCCGAGATGCCCGAAAACAGCCAGCTGTGGTCGAAGCTGGATGCGCGCGCCGACCGCTGCATCGGCGCAGAGTGCCAGCAGTTCGACCGCTGCTTCATCACCGAGATGCGGCGGAGGGCGGCCGAGAGCGACATCATCATCGTGAACCATCACCTGTTCTGCGCGGACTTGGCCATCAAGGCGGCGGTAGATCGCGCGCCGGATGCCGGGCGTGCTGCCCGAAGCCGGCGTGGTGGTGTTCGACGAGGCGCACGAGCTGGAAGATGTCGCGACCGACTTCTTCGGCGTGTCGGTGTCGAACCTGCGGGTGGAAGACCTGCTGCGCGATGTGGAGCAGACGCTGCGGCGGGCGAACCTTCCGCTGGCACAGGCGCTGGCGGCGTCGGCACGGGTGCGGGAGCGTTCGCAGTTGTTCTTCTCGATCCTGCCGCCGGGTGAGGGACGTTTTGCCTTCGAGAACCGGGCGGAGTTTCTGGAAGAAAACGGCGACGAGTTTATCGGGCTGCAGAACACGCTGCTGCATCTCTATAGCGAGTTACAGGGGATTTCGGAGAAGCCCGAAGAGGTCCACAACCTGCTGCCGTCGCATCGAGGAGCTACGCGTGCAGCTTGGCTTCGTGATGGAGTCGAACCAGAAGAACACGGTGTTCTGGATCGAGCGACGAGGCGAACGGCGCGGCGGGAAGGCGGTCAGCAGAACGTGTTCTTGCAGGCGACGCCGATCTCGGTGTCGGACATTTTGCGGCAGACACTGTTCGATCACCTGGAGACGGCGGTGCTGACGTCGGCGACGCTGGCGGTGAACGGCGGGTTCGACTACATTCGCGGACGCGTGGGGCTGGAACATGCGCGCGAGATGATTGTGCCGTCGCACTTCGACTATCCCAGCCAGGCGCTGCTGTATGTGCCTCCGGATTTGCCCGACCCGCGCGAGCCGCAGTTCGTGGAGCGTGCATCGCAGCGAGTGCGACAATTGCTGGAGATCAGCCGCGGGCGGGCGTTCTGCCTGTTCACCAGCTACTCGTTCATGAACCAGCTTTACGAGCGGCTGCTGGGCGAGTTGGAGTTCCCGATGCTCCTGCAGGGCACGGCGCCAAAGAATGCGCTGCTGGAGGAGTTCCGCATGACGCCGAACTGCGTGCTGTTTGCGACGTCGTCGTTCTGGCAGGGCGTGGACGTGCAGGGCGAGCAGTTGAGCTGCGTCATCATCGACCGGCTGCCGTTCGCGGTGCCGAACGATCCGGTGGTGGCGGCGCGCATCAAGGCGATCGACGAGGACGGCGGCAATGCATTCTTCGAGTACCAGGTGCCAAGCGCGGTGATTTCGCTGAAGCAGGGATTCGGGCGGCTGATTCGCTCGCTGCACGATCGCGGGCTGCTGTGCCTGCTGGACAATCGCATCCTGAAGAAGCAGTACGGCAAGGTGTTCCTGAACAGCCTGCCGGATTATGCGAAGACCACGGACATTCGGGCGGTGGAGCGGTTCTTCGGACACGCGGCTGGATGTCGATTAAAGGCGTAAAATAGAGGTTTAGCCGCAGCCCGCCTATTTGCGCTGCTGCGGCCGGAGCACATGTACGAAGTCACTGTTGAAGACACATTTTCCTCGGGGCACTTTCTGCGCAACTACAAGGGCAAGTGCGAGAAGCCCCATGGACACAATTACAAGGTCCGCGTCACCCTGCGCGGCGAAACGCTCGACCACGCCGGCCTGCTGCTGGACTTTCGGGACCTGAAGGAAGTGCTGCGCCCGGTGGTGGATTATCTCGATCACCAGATGATCAACGAGCTGGAGCCGTTTGACGTGCTGAATCCGTCGGCGGAGAACCTCGCCAAGTATTTCTACGACGAAACCAACAAGCACCTGACCGGCAAGACCAACGGCCGGGTGCGGGTGAAAGACATCACCATCTGGGAGACCGACACCACCACCGCGACTTACAGTGAGTGACCTGGGGCTCAAGCCCTAATTCTTATTTTCATCGCGCGACGCGGGTCCCACGGCTCGCTCTACTAATGCAGATCATCGAAATCTACAAGTCGCTGCAAGGGGAGTCGTCTTACGCCGGGCTGCCCTGCGTGTTCGTGCGGACGGCGGGCTGCAACCTGCGCTGCACCTGGTGCGACAGCGAGTACACCTTCAAGGGCGGCCAGACGATGACGCTGGACGAAATCGAGCAGGAAGTACGTCACCTCTCGCCCGACGGGGGACTCGTCGAGATTACCGGCGGCGAGCCGATGCTGCAGGAGGCCGACGTCGTTTGGCTGATGGACCGGCTGCTGGCTGCGCGATACACCGTGCTGCTCGAGACCAGCGGCGAACGGCTGCTGGACAAGGTTCCCCGGCACGTGGTGAAGATCGTGGACGTGAAGTGTCCGCACTCGGGCGAGGGCGGAACGTTTCGCGCGGA
This sequence comes from uncultured Acidobacteriaceae bacterium, assembly GCA_963751155.1. Taxonomy (GTDB): domain Bacteria; phylum Acidobacteriota; class Terriglobia; order Terriglobales; family Acidobacteriaceae; genus DASRAA01. Next base: position 53,068 of record CAVVTL010000042.1, read on the forward strand.
GAACCTGCAGTACCTGACGGCGCGCGATGAGGTGAAGTTTGTGCTGGCCAGCCGCACGGATTACGAGTTTGCGCGTGAGTTCATCCGCGAGCACGAGTTGAGCGGCAAGGTCGCTTCGGTGATTTTGTCGCCGGCATTTCGCAAGGACGCGACCGGCGCCCGCGACGTGTCGCACTGTCTGCGTCGATCCGCGCGAGCTGGCGGAGTGGATTCTGGCCGACGGGTTGAATGCCCGGCTGGGACTGCAGATCCACAAGTTCATTTGGGAGCCCTCGATGAAGGGCGTGTAGGAAACATGAACGAGCCAGCCAAAAATACAAATGCTCAGGTGCTGGTCGTGCTCAGCGGCGGCATGGATTCCACCGTCTGCGCGGCGCTGGCAGTGCGCGACTTTGGCGCGGACAATATTGCGGCGCTGCACATCGACTATGGCCAGCGTACCGAGCGGCGCGAGCGGCGGGCGTTCCAGGAGATTTGCGACCGGCTGGGAATCCGCACGCGGCTGGCCGTCAAAACGGAGTTTTTCCGGGCAATTGGCGGCTCCGCATTGACCGACGACACAGATCACGGTCCCGCAAGCTGGGCTCGAGATCGGTGCGGAGATCCCGGTCACCTACGTTCCCTTTCGCAACTCGCATTTTCTGTCGGCGGCAGTGAGCTGGGCCGAGGTGCTGGGAGCCGAAAAGATCTATATCGGGGCGGTGCAGCAAGACAGCTCGGGCTATCCGGACTGCCGTCCCGAGTTCTACGCCGCCTTTAACGAGGCGGTGCGGACCGGTACGAAAGAGGGCAAAATCCGCATCGATACGCCGCTCATTGCGCTAAGAAAAGCGGAAATTGTGAGCCTTGGCCTTGAATTGGGCGCTCCGTTCGATTTAACGTGGTCATGTTATAGCCGGGAGGACAAAGCCTGCGGCGTGTGCGACAGTTGTGTGTTGCGCATGCGGGCCTTTGCGGCGGCCGGCGCCCGCGATCCGGTTCCTTACTTGTCGCCGGGCGAAGCTGCGGTGATCCTCGGGAATTTAAATTCGATTTTAGATATGCGGATGGTGGATGGCCGGAGTGCGGATAAAATGCCGGTCCAGCGTCACCCGCGGGAGGCATAAATGAAGAAGATCCATCTATCTGTTCGTATTTCTGGCGCTGGTGCTGGGAGTTAGCACTCTTCCGGCCGTGGCGCAAACCACAGGGATAAAGGGTGTTTGCAAAGACCAGGAGGGAAAGCCCATCACTGACGGCGTCGTGGAGCTTACCAACACCGACACTGGCCGGAAGGTGTCGGGCAAGACCAATAAGAATGGCGAGTACAACATCATCGGCCTGACACCCGGAAACTACGATGCCGTGCTGAATCGCAATGGGGGTGAAGGTGGATTCCTTCAGCAGGGTCCCCCTCGGCGTTGGCGACACGCGAGACGTGAACTTTGACCTCAAGAAGGACCTTGCTGGAGTAAAGGGCCCTTCCGAAGAAGAGCTGAAGCAACAGCAGGAGGTCATCAAGCAAAATGAAAAGATCAAGGGCCTGAACGCCAAACTGACGCAGGCGCGCGAACTGGAGAAGGCCGGCAACTACGACCAGGCCATCGCGATTCTGCAGGAGGCCACCACCGCTGACCCGACAAGGGACCTGGTGTGGGCCTACCTCGGCGACGCCTATGTGGGATGCCAAGAAGTACCCTGACGCGATTGACGCCTATCCAGAAGGCCATTGACCTCAAGCCCGATAGCGCCCTGTATCACAACGCGCTGGCCAATGCCTACAACAAGGCGGGCCAGACCGGACAAAGCCATCGCGGAGTACAACCAAGGTCGTGCAGATGGATCCCACCAATGCCGCCACGGCTTACTTCAACATTGGGATCGTGAACTACAACACCAACAAGCCCGACGACGCCGTCGCGGCGTTTGATAAATCGATCCAGCTGGATGCGAACCCGCGCCGACGCTTACTACTACAAAGGTATGGCGCTGTTGACCAAGGCCACGGTCGCCAAGGATGGAAAGTATCACCGCGCGCCCGGTACGGTGGAGTCCTTCCAGAAATATCTGGACTTGAAACCCGATCGGGCCAACGCCCAGACCGCCAAAGACACCTCGCCAGCTGGGCGGCACCGTCGAAACCACCTATCGGCACGAGCAAGAAAGCCACACCAACCAAGAAGAAGCCGAACTGATCGTAGGTCGAATCCAAGGGCGGCCCCCGTGCCGCCCTTTTTTTTGCGGAGCGAACAATTTGGGACGGATGCGGCCGTCCAGTAGAATCCGCTTACGTCTGCGATATGGATAATTCCGCCAAGACGAGCTTGCTCACTTTCGATGAGGCGCGGCGCCTAGTCGAGCAATATGCGGCGAGGCTCGCCCCTACGGCCCCGGAATTAACCAGTCTCCTGGATGCCGTTGGCCTGGCCCTGGCCGAAGACTTGTCCGCCGACCGTGACTTTCCGCCCTTCCCGCGCGCCACGCGAGATGGCTATGCCGTGCGCTCTGAGGACGTGCAGACCGTGCCCGTCGAACTGCGATGCGTAGGCATGCTCAAGGCTGGATCGGACGCCGGCCAATTCAAAGTTGCACAGGGCGAAGCTGTCGAGATCATGACCGGCGCCGCAGTTCCCCAAGGCGCAGACGCCGTGGTGATGGTGGAGTACACCGCAGCCGGCGGGGACAGTGTCACGGTGAAGCGCACGGTTAAGGCAGGCGAGAACGTCGTACCGGCCGGTGCCGAAGCGAGGGATGGCCAGGTCATGGTACCCAAAGGCACACGCGTGCAGCATGCCGTGGCGGCGGTAGCGGCGGCCATCGGGAGGGCTGAAGTTGCGGTCTTCCGCAGGCCCCAAGTAGCCGTGCTGGCCACGGGCGATGAACTGGTGGACATCAACCTGCCGCCCGGGACCGAACGAGATTCGCAACTCCAACAGCTACTCGCTGGCGGCGCAGGTGTATGAGGCCGGCGGCGACGCAACCATCCTGCCGATTGCGCATGACGACGCGGCCGAACTGACGCTGCTGCTGCGCAAAGGCCTGCAGGCTGACTTGCTGCTACTGAGCGGCGGCGTATCCATGGGCAAGTACGACCTCGTGGAAGAAGTGCTGGCTTCGCTGGGGGCGGAATTCTTCTTCACCGGCGTGGCCATTCAGCCGGGCAAGCCGGTGGTCTTTGGGCAGGTCGCTGTCGATGGCAAGACCACGCCATTCTTCGGGCTTCCGGGCAATCCAGTTTCGACCATGGTGACATTCCAGCTGTTCGCGCGCCCGGTGCTGGATGCGCTCGGCGGCGCGAAGCCGGAGCCGCTGCCGTTCGTCCAGGCGAGCTTGACTTCAGCGTTTACCACCAAGACCGGATTGACGCGGTTTCTGCCGGCCAGGTTGTGCGGTTCTGCCGGGAAACCCGAGGTCGAATGGGTGCACTGGCACGGATCGGGCGATCTGATGTCGATCATAAAATCGAACTGCTACATTGTGGTACCTCCGGACCGCGAGAAGCTCGAAGCGGGCGAAACCGTGACGGTGTTGCTGGCGTAACCGCATGGCGAAATCGACTGCAAAATCGAAGCTCTCGCATTACGATGCCAAAGGACGTGCGGCAATGGTGGATGTGTCGCACAAGAGTCCCACATTGCGGGAGGCCGAGGCTTATGCCTTCGTCGCCATGAGTCGCACGGTGCTGCGGGCGCTGCCGACGAATCCCAAGGGCGATCCGCTGGAAGTGGCGCGGATTGCGGGCATCCAGGCCGCCAAGCGCACCGCGGAGCTGATCCCGATGTGCCACCCATTGCCGCTCAGCAAAGTAGAGGTGCGTTGCAAAGTGAAGCGTACGGGCGTCGAGATCCGCAGCCTTGTACGCACCACCGCAGTCACCGGCGTCGAGATGGAGGCCTTGGTGGCCGCATCAGTAGCAGCTCTGACAGTGTATGACATGTGCAAAGCGCTGGATAAGGGCATCCAGATTTGCGAGGTGCGGCTGGAGCGCAAGTCAGGCGGCAAAAGCGGCGATTACGCACGCCGGCCGCTGAAGGGGCAATCGAAATGACGGCGGCCGTCCTGACGGTGAGCGATTCTGCAGCGCGCGGCGAGCGCGAAGACCTGTCTGGCCCAGCGACCGCGGAGCTCTTACGCAAGCATGGATTCGAGGTCATCGCACAGCGCGTGGTCGCGGACGAGCAGCCCGCGATTGCAGCGGCACTTGTGGAACTGGCCGGACTGGCTCAGCTCGTAGTCACCACCGGAGGTACCGGCATCGCCGCGCGCGATGTCACGCCGGAAGCCACCCGCGCGGTGTGTTCGCGGCTGATTGAAGGCATTCCCGAAAAGATTCGCGCGGCGGGACTGGAAAAGACCCGGTACGCGGTACTGAGCCGCGGTCTGTGCGGCGTGCGCGGAAAAACGCTGATCCTGAACCTGCCGGGCAGTCCCAAGGGCGCCGTCGAATCGTTGCAATCGGTGATCGATATTCTCCCGCATGTGATCGACTTGCTTGCGGGGAAGACGGGCCATGACGACCAGCCGTGAACCTTTCGCCATCCATCGGGGAGAAACTTGGAACCTGTCACCCATTTTCTGACCGGAGCGTGCATGAGCCGCGCCGGGCTCAACCGCAAGAGCGCCCTGGCCACGCTGACCATGGTGCTCGCGGCCGAAGCCGCCGACCTCGACGTTCTGTGGAGCCTTGACGGCCCGATCACGGGGTTTCAACATCATCGCGGTATCACGCACTCGTTCGTCGGCGCGCCGTTTGTGGCGGCCGCGACACTGGGTTTTATCTGGTTGCTCTGTCAGTGGCGCAGGGCCGACGGCAAGCCGCGAATCTTGCGCTCCAAGCTGCCGGTACGCTGGAGTTACCTCTACTGGCTTGCCCTCCTTGCCGCTCTTAGCCACATCCTGCTCGACTACACCACGGCCTACGGCATCCGCGTGTTCGCTCCCTTCAACTGGCGGTGGTATTCGTGGGACATCGTGTTCATCATCGAACCGGTGATTCTGGTGGCGCTCATCGCAGGGCTGGTGCTGCCGTCGCTGTTTGGTCTCATCAACCAGGAAATTGGTGCCCGCAGTAAAGGGCCGCGTGGGCAGGCCGGAGCCATCTTTGCGCTGGTTTGCCTGGTGCTGGTGTGGGGCTATCGCGACTACCAGCATCGCCGGGCGCTGAACGCCATGGGAGCGCTTTTGTACCACGGCGCAGTGCCGGTGAAGTACGCCGCTTATCCGTACTGGGTGAACCCATTTCGCTGGTACGGTGTGGTGGAGACGGAAGCGCTCTTCCGGACCATGCCGGTAGATTCGATGCAGCCGGAAGTCGATCCGCAGGGTGAGGCGCGCACCTACTTCAAGCCTGAAGTCACACCGGTTACGCAGGCGGCGAAGGCGTCGTACTTGGGACGCGTGTACCTCGACTGGGCGGTGTTTCCCCTCACCGAAACCGAGCAGATGCGCAGCGCCTTCAAGGGATTCCTGGTGCAGTTTCAAGACTTGCGATTTGGTTATCCCGAGATGCGCGGCCGTGGAACCCTGGGCGGCTGGGTGTTGCTGGGGCCGGACCTGCGAGTGCAGGAAGAGGGAATGAATTCGCGGAAGCCTTCGGTGGACGAGGGGCCGTAGAAGATATGGCGCCGCGTGACACAACTCACTCGGCGGGTATGTCGACCTCGATATAGCTTCCCGGCATGGCGGCGCTTATAGCTGCTTCAATTCTTGCGACGTGCAATCGAACCACCGGCTACCGCGGAGTGCTCAACACCACAAGGGCTATTTTGCGGCCGCTGAGGTTCTGCTGGTAGCGCATGTTTCTGTCCGCGGTGAGCAGGACGTCGAAACCCGCGCGCTCCGCCTCAGCCAGCAACTCTCCGTTGGAGAGTGTGTCCCATCCGCGGTCTCGCGCCTCGGTCACCGAATGGCCGGTGAGATGGGAAGCCAACGGAGCAGGCGTGCTGTGGTCAAAGAGTACGAGCATCGGGGGCGGACGGGGGCACCGTCTCGATGGAAACCTGGTGAGCGTCGAGGCTGCGGGCGGCAAATTCCAGGACCTCGATTACCTGCTCCCTCGGGATGTGAAACCACTCTGTGATCTCTTCGATGGTGGCTCCGGCTTCGAGGTTCTCAAACACGGCAGATACGGGCATGCGGGTATTGCGAAATACCCACGCGCCGCTAAGTCTTCCCCGGACACTTTCAACGGCGGGACATTTTGACCAGTCCAGAGTTGCCATGTTCTTTCTCTGCTAGCTTTCTACCACGGTTCGGCGCGAACGTCACTCCCTGCGTTAACGACTGAATGCGCCGTGGCTGCCTCGGCCGTGCGTCGAATGCTCGGGGTCGGGGCTGCGGCTTCCCGATCGAGTGTTTGTCGTGAAAGGCAAATAGTTTATCGTGTCCAGATAAAGTCTCTTGACGCGGATGGTTGTGGCGTACAGAATCAAGAAGCGCTTGGTTTCCAAGGCGCGGACTTCTCGAGGTGATCATGCTGGCGTACCTTTTTCTCGTCTTCGCCGTGGCGGTCCACGCGCGGTTCCTACCCCTGCCCTTCAGCTTTGCTCCGGTAACGGCGGCGTTGCTGTACTTTGGCTATCGCCGGCCGCGTCGTGAGATGTGGATTCCAGTGGCGGGACTGGCGGCGGCAGGCATCTATTTGTCCCGCAGCTACTACGGCTATGCCCTGTCGGCTGATCTGCTGGTCACCTGGGCCTGGTACGCGGGCATGGTGATGTTGGGTGGAATTCTGGCGAAAAACGCTTCCGCCTTGCGCGTGGGCGCAGCCTCGCTAGTAGGCTCGCTGTCGTTCTTCGTGCTAAGCAACTTCGCAGTGTGGGCGGTATGGAACATGTATCCCAAGAACGCCAGCGGACTGGCGATATGCTACGTTGCCGGCCTGCCGTTCTTCCGCAGCGCGATAGTGTCGGACCTGTTCTTTGCGGCGGCGTTCTTCGGGATTGGCTACCTCGTCAGCCATCGCCAGGAACAGGGCGTGGTCGTCGCACGATAAATCATCTTTCAGGATTCGCCGAAAAGTCCGGACTTCATGGTTCGGACTTTTTATTGGCCTCAGACACGGAGTTATGAGCGCGCGGCCCCCCTCCCCCTGACCTTTTAGAATCATGCGGTTACATTGGATATTCGATTCAGCTTCGGGATTCTACATGGCTTAGACATACTTAATAGAAAACAAACAACTTAGCTTGCTGAGAACGGCCGGAGGCAGGCCCGCCAAAGCCTTCGGGGTGCTGGTTGTCAAAGACCCTATTTTGTGCGGGCCCGATGGGCGCCCGGAGGCGAGGGACACAAATCCCACGCCTCACAATGTCGGTTTAACGCGGCCGAGGGAAGGATGCAAGAAAAATGTTGAGGCGCGCAAAACGAAAGTAACCAGTTTGTTCCAAAACGGGAAGCCGACTGACTTTCGCTTACTGGACTGCCGGGTCGCCTGCGGTCTTCCCGTTCTTCTTACGCATGCGCCAAACCCACCAGGCGATGAGTGTGATTGCGGCCAGGATCGCAATCGTAAGCCGTGCATGCCGGGCCACCACATGTCCGAAGAACTCCACGATCTCGGGGCCGAAGCGAATCACCAGCAGCGATAGCAGCAGGAAGCGCAGGAAACGTCCCGCAAAGATGGCGCCCAAGAAATGCGTAAATCGCATTTCCGCCACGCCCGCCGACAGCACAAAGAGCTTGAATGGCGTGGGCGGCGGCAGCATGGCGGGCAGCATCAGCGCCAGAAATTCGTGGCGATCAAAGGCCGAGCGGATCTTGCTGAAGCGCTCCTCACCCACGCGCTTGACCAGCAGCACTTCTCCGCCCTTGTAGCCGATCCAGTAGATGACGATGCTGCCCAGCGCCGAGCCGGCGGCGGCCATTGCCGAGAGCAGCAAGAAGCGGCGGGGCGCGGCGTACACATAGCCGCCAACGATGGCGTCCAGCGGCATGCCGAGGAAGGCCGCGTCAACGAAGGCGAACGCGCCCACCCCCCAGATTCCTAGGGGCGTAAGGACGGCGAGGATCCAGTGGGTCCACTTAGCTAATAAGTGCTTCAAATGTTCTCCGGGGAAATCTTTATTTTACGTGAACGAGGACCATTTACGTCGCGCCGCGCGAGCCTCCTATAATGTCGTCCATGCCTGCCGGGAAAGACGTGCAGAAGAAACTCGACGCGCTGCGCGACAAGATCCGCCATCACGAGCACCCTACTACGTGCTCGACGACCCAGAGATCAGCGACGCCGAGTTCGACAAGCTGATGGACGAGCTGATCGCGCTGGAAGCCGCGCATCCCGAGCTGGTCACGCCCGACTCGCCGACGCAGCGCGTGGGCGGCAAGCCCAGCGAAGAGTTCGCCAAGGTGCGGCACTCGACGCCCATGCTGTCGCTGGCCAAGACCACCAGCGAAGACGAGCTGCGCGACTGGGAGCGGCGCGTGCATGAGCTCACCGGCCAGTCGCAGGTGGATTACGTCTGCGAGCTGAAGCTCGACGGCATGTCGCTGGCGCTGCGCTTCGCCGACGGCAAGCTCGCGCTGGGCCTCACACGCGGCGACGGCACGACGGGCGAAGACGTGACGCCCAATGTGCGCACCGTGCGCAGCGTTCCGCTGACAATCGCCGACAAGACTCTCGAACAAGGCCGGGCTGCCGCGCGACTTCGAGGTGCGCGGTGAGCTGCTGATGCCGCTGCAAGTCGTTCCAGCGCATGAACGAAGAGCGCGAGGAGCAGGGGCTGCCGGTGTTTGCCAATCCGCGCAACGCGACGGCGGGCACGGTGCGCACGCTGGAGCCGAACGTGACGGCGCAGCGGCGGCTGGACTTCTTCGCCTACGGATTGTTGGCCGACGGCAAGCCGATCTTCGACCGCCATTCGAAGGTGCTGAAGGCGCTGACAGGCGGCGGGGTTCAAGGTGAATCCGCACCACAAGCTGGCGCAAGAACCTCGAACAGGTGATGGAGTTCGTCAACGAAACGGACACGGTGCGCGACTCGCTGCCGTACGAAATTGACGGCGTGGTGGTGAAGGTGGATCGCGTCGGCTTGCAGGACGAGCTGGGCTTCACCGGCAAGGCTCCGCGCTGGGCGATTGCCTACAAGTTCGCGGCGCGCGCGGGAGAGACGCAGATCGAAGACATCCTGGTGCAGGTGGGCCGCACGGGCAAGCTGACGCCGGTGGCTGCGCTGAAGCCGGTGTCGATCGGCGGCACGACGGTCAGCCGCGCCACGCTGCACAACATGGACGAGATCGAGCGGCTCGGCGTGAAGATCGGCGACTGGGTCGAGGTGGTACGCGGCGGCGACGTGATTCCCAAGGTCGTGCAAGGTGCTGGAAGACAAGCCGCGCGGCACGCGCGAGTTCCACATGCCGGAGCGCTGCCCGGTGTGCGGCGGTCACGTGGTGCGCGCCGAGGGCGAGGCCGATCATCGTTGCGTGAATGCCAACTGCCCGGCGAAGCTGCGGGAGAGCATTCGGCACTTCGCCTCGCGCGGCGTGATGAACATCGAGGGCATGGGCGATGCGCTGGTGAATCAACTGGTCGATGCCGGGCTGGTGAAGAGCGTCGCCGACATCTACGACCTCACGGAAGAGCAGCTGCACGAACCTGGAGCGCATGGGGAAGAAGTCGGCGGAGAACATCCTGCGCGAGATCGAGAACTCGAAGAAGCTGCCGCTGGAGCGGGTGATCTACGGGCTCGGCATTCGCATGGTGGGCGAGCGCACGGCGCAGTTTCTGGCTGAGCACTTCGGCTCGATGGACGCGCTGATGGAGGCAAGCGAAGAAGAGTTGCAGGCGGTGAACGAGATCGGTCCGCGCGTGTCGCAGAGCATCCGCGAGTTTTTCGACGAGCCGAAGAATCGTGGCGCTGGTGGAGCGGCTGCGCGAGGCGGGGCTGACGTTCAAGGGCGAGAAGAAGCAGCGCGGCACGACGCTGGCGGGAAAGACGTTCGTCCTCACCGGAACGCTTGGAACGCCACACCCGCGACGAGGCCAAGAAGCTGATCGAAGATGCCGGCGGCAAGGTGGCGGGCTCGGTCAGCAAGAAGACGGATTACGTGGTCGCGGGCGAGGAAGCGGGATCGAAGCTCGATAAAGCGAAGGAGTTGGGCGTGGCGGTGATTGACGAGAAGCAGATGGAGGAGTTGGTGAAGGCGTGAGTACCGACGGTGGAGCTTCGCGTACAGCCAGTCTGTAAGCATGGGCAGCACGCAATCGACCCGGCAGAACGCTACCCACTGGCTCGAAACTTCGCGATGATCGCGGTGATGTCGTCGTGTTGTTCGTCGGGGCTGAATTGGCGAACCGCATCCACGATTTCACTCAGCAAGGCCTGGCACGACAGTTCTCGATGCTGGCGCATCGCTTCAATCAAACGCCGCTCGCCAAATTCCTCTCCTTGGTCGTTACTAGCTTCGGTGACGCCATCCGTGTATAGCGCAAGGACGTCGCCGGGAGAAACCTCTTGCTCCTGCATGGTGCAGTCCCACTCCTGGAACAGCCCAAGAAGCGTGCTGCCCGATCCCAGTTGCTCGAGGTTGCCGTCCATTCGCAACAAGAGGCCCGACAGGTGTCCGCAATTGGCGTAACGCACTCGCCGTGTCGCGTCGTCGTACTGGACAAAAAACAACGATGCGTAGGCGTGATCGCCGGTGTTGTCAAAGAACAGACGGTTTACGGACCTGAGTAACGCTTCCGGCTGATCGAAGGCCAGCGACAACTGGCTGCGCAGGCTGGCCTGCAAATTCGCCATCAGCAGAGCGGCGGCGATCCCCTTGCCGGAAACGTCGCCGATGACCAGCCCCAGACGCTGCGGCCCGAGATTCAGGAAGTCGAAATAATCACCTCCGACTTGGCGCGCCTGCAGGCAGATGCCTGCGTACTCCACGGTCTGCAACTCCGGCTGAGTCTGCGGAAACAATCGCGCCTGCACCTGCCGGGCGATTTCCAGTTCCTGAGCCGCCCGGCGTTCGGCTTCGAGTTTCTCGGCCTGCTCGTGGCGGCGCAATTCGAGGCTTTGCCTCACCTCATCGAAAGCTTCCAGTCCAAAGGTGTTCCCGTCCGGATCTTCAGAAACGCGTATAAGTCCCGCCCCAGAGCGGGGTCTCGGGAGGAGACACGAAATGGACCCCGCGCTCACTCCACTCTTTGTACTTGGCGTCGACGTCTTCGGTCATGAAAAGAACCCAGCGGTAGCCGCCAATGAGGTTGTATTCGGGCTGGTCGGGCCTGGGAACAACGAGCGCCAGATTCGCGCTGCCGTCGGGAGGGGCCACTTCAAGCCAGCGCTCGCCGGACGAAAGGCGAGCGTCCAGAATCAGTTCGAAACCCAGTTGATCGACGTAGAATCGCCGGCTCCGCTCAAGATCGCGAACGAATACAACGATGTCCTGGATGCACAGGTAGGGCTCTACGCGGCCGGGGCGAGGCACGATGCCGGTCTGTCCACGAAAGGAAGACGTCGTCAGCCATTCGCGTGATTATAGCGGTCGTAGTATCAGTAATGACTTAGAACTTTCCCTTCACCCGCCGGTACGTCTCTTCCAGCGATTCCGGCAGCACGCGGGTTTCGCCGACCACGGTCATGAAGTTGGCGTCGGCCATCCAGCGCGGCAGAACGTGCATGTGGATGTGGCCGGCGACGCCGGCGCCGGCGGCCTTGCCGATGTTCATTCCGAGGTTGATGCCACTGGGGCTGATACAGGTCGGTCAGCACTGCCTCCAGGCGTCGCGACAGGGCCATCATTTCGGCGGCGGCAGCCTCGGACAGCCGGTTCAGCCGGTCCACATGCTCGTAAGGCACCACCATGACGTGGCCGCAGGTGTAGGGAAACGCATTCAGGACGATGAAGTTGTACTGGCCCCGATAGACGATGAGCGCCTTCTCGTCGTCGCCCGCGGCCAGAAGCTGGCAGAAAACGCAGCCGTCGGTTTTGTCCACAGTCGAGACGTATGAGTAGCGCCAGGGGGTCCAGAGGTAGTCCATCACAGGGCAGAGTAACAGACAGGGCAAACTCATCCCCAAATAGTTGTAGCCACCCCCGAGGCGAAAACCCGCCAAAGAGTGCCGGTGGCAGCAATCGAAGGTGCCGGAAAATCCCGTCGTTCTTAGACTTACAGGGTTTGACACTGCTCAGAAGCGATTGCTATAGTCAAAGAGTCCCTTTCAGTGGGGCCGCTGATGGGGATCCGGCCGCTGGGTTGTCCTTTCTTCCCGTTCGAAGGGGAATTTTCAAGAAGACTCAAGCCAGCAGCCCGTAGTGTTTTCAGCCCCCCCTGCAATCTCCATAATTGCCGGGCGCGAACGCAAACCATGTCTCTCGAAGAAACCCTTAACGATACCCCGACCTCCTCCACTTCCACCGAAAACGAAGGCGTAGCCGAACAGCACCCGTCTGGCGATACCCCCGAAACCAGCATTCATACCGCAAGTGCCAAACCCATGGCTGCGGCAACGCCGGCTGAAAAAGAACCTTCCATGGAAGACTTCGCCACCGCGCTCGAGAACTACGAGCAGGAACAGGCGCAAACCGAAGCCGCCCTCAACGATGAACAGATCATCGCGGGCACCGTCCTGAAGATCACCCCGCAGTACGTGGTGGTCGACATCGGCTACAAGTCCGAAGGCGTGGTGCCTGTCGCGGAGTTCACCGACTCCGAGGGGAACATCAGCGTGCAGCCGGGCGAAGAAATCCCCGTGGTGCGCGACCAGGGACACACCGAGGAAGGCTACATCAACCTCTCGTACCACAAGGCCCAGCGCCTGAAGGCGTGGGACGAGATCGAGAAGGCCTACAACGACAAGGCCCCGGTGAAGGCACGCATCATCGACCGCATCAAGGGCGGCCTGACCGTCGATATCATGGGAGCGCGCGCGTTTCTGCCCGGATCGCAGGTGGAACTGCGGCCGGTGCGCAATCTCGATGGGATGAAGAACACCGAGATCGAAGTCCGCATCATCAAGCTCAACAAGAAGCGCGGCAACATCGTGGTCTCGCGTAAGCAGCTTCTGGAAGAAGAGCAGGGCGAAAAGCGCACCAAGACGCTCGACCAGTTGAGCGAAGAAGCCATCCTGACGGGCACGGTGAAGAACCTCACCAACTACGGCGCGTTTGTGGACCTCGGCGGCATCGACGGCCTGCTGCACATCACCGACATGTCGTGGGGACGCCTGACGCATCCGCGTGACCTGGTACAGGTCGGCGACCAGATCCAGGTAAAGGTGCTGAAGTTCGACCGCGAAAAGCAGCGCGTGTCGCTGGGCTTCAAGCAGCTCACGCCTGATCCTTGGCTCGACGCCTCGGAGCGCTATCCCATCGGCGCACACGTAAAAGGCCGCGTCATCAGCGTGACCGATTACGGCGCGTTCATCGAGCTGGAGCAGGGCATTGAAGGCCTGGTCCACGTCAGCGAGATGACCTGGTCCAAGCGCATGAAGCACCCCTCGAAGATGGTCAACGTGGGCGACCAGCTCGAAGCTGTGGTGCTCAACGTGAACGTCAACGAGCGCCGCATCAGCCTCGGCCTGAAGCAGCTCGAATCAAACCCTTGGGAAACGCTGCATGAGAAGTTCCCCATCGGCCAGATCGTCGAGGGCAAAGTTCGCAACCTTACCGACTTCGGCGCGTTTATCGAGATCGAAGACGGTATCGACGGCCTGGTCCACGTAAGCAACCTGAGCTGGACCAAGCGCGTGAAGCATCCGTCGGAAGTGCTGAAGAAGGGCGACAAAGTAAAGGCCATCGTGCTGGCCATCGAGCCGGATCAGCGGCGGCTGTCGCTGGGCGTGAAGCAGCTCCAGCCCGATGTCTGGGAGACGTTCTTCGACCAGCATCGTGTGGGCGACGTCATCCACGGCAAGGTGCTGCGGCTGGCGAGCTTCGGAGCGTTCGTCGAGATCGCCGACGGAGTCGAGGGCCTGTGCCACAACTCCGAGGCGGCTGAGAAAGACGGCTCTCCGATCAAGCTGGAGCCGGGACTCGAGTCCGAGTTCAAGATCATCAAGATGAACCCGGCCGAGAAGAAGGTAGGCCTCAGCATCCGTGCAGTGGGCGAAGAGGCCACGCGGGCAGAGGTGGATTCCTACAAGGGACCGGCGGCTTCGCCCTCGTCGTCGTCTTCTTCTTCCACGGGCGCTACGATCGGCGAGTTCATGTCGTGGAAGCGCGCCAGCAACGAAAATAACTGAGCTTCGGGCTTACGCAACGCAAAAGGCCGCCAGCAATGGCGGCCTTTCTAGTTCTGTGTCCAGCGGGATGACGCCTCTTACTTGCTCAGGTTGATGCTCAGATTGATGGTGGGCGCAAAGCGGTCGTCGAACTGGCTGACCGTTTTGGTCGCGCTCTTCTTGCCGTCTTTCTCCGCCCAGATTTCGAAATCGGTGTTCAGCGCAAGTTGCGGAAACCGGTACGAGCCGTTCTCCTGGGTAAAAAAGCTCTTCACCACCAGCGTCCTCGAGTTTTTCAGGTACACCACCGCACCGCTGATGGGTTTGTCATCTTTGTCGCTGACCGTACCAGTAAGCATCTTTGAAGTCGGCTTGGTCGGCTTGGGAGTCGACGGGCCCGCTCCATTCAAGGGCAGGTTCACCTGGGCCGGGGCATAGGCAGCGAGCATCATCGCCAGCGCCAGTAGTGCGAACAGCTTCGTCATGGAATCTCCTCCTCTAAGCCTACTTCTTGGCGGGCGCCGCGGCCAGATGCAGGCTGACGTCTTGCCTCTCATTATCGTCGATGTGGACTGTCACTTCCGGCTTTGGCTGCCCCTTGGGGACCTTGATGTCGGCCTGGATGACATAGTCTTGCTTGCCTGGCGGCACCCGCTGGGCAAACTCGCCGCGGCGGTCGGAAACCAGCTCCCACTTCGCTCTCTTGTCGCTAGCGCGGCGTATGGTGACAGGAACACCGGCAGCAGGCGTGTCCTCCGCCGTCCAGACCGTACCGTAAATCAGTGCATAATCTTTGACCGGCGGCTTGCCTTGCGGGGACTGCGGCTGCGCGAACACCGCCGCCCAGGCGCACGCCAGCAGCACAAGCGCTGTTAAACCGGCTTGCCGGCAGTGACGTTCGCGAAGGGGCACGAAAGGATCCACCCTACTCCTACTCCTCTTCCTCTTCTTCGTCGGCTGCGTCTTCATCGTCGTCGAGGTCTTCGTCGCCAACCTTGCTCAATTCCAGCGGTTCGACGCCGACCACTTCGAAATCGGTGCCGCATTCAGGGCACGAAACAACTTCGCCCTCGTCCACTTCATCTTCTTCAATGTCCAGATCGCTTTCGCACTCGGGGCAAATCACCATGTCCACTTCCTCCGCTTGGGGCGGGCGCAATTTCAAAATCACAGCACTGGCCGCTCTTTTATATTTAGAATCTCTTGCTAGCAGCGTCAAGTAATAGACACTTGAGATGCGCGGAAGTTTTGCGAGGCTTCATGTCCAAAATGAAATTGATTTTTTCGGCAACATCGATTTTGTGGTTGACAGCGTCACTGCCGCTCGTGCAGGCGCAAACTACGGTTGTACCCGCCGCTACGCCTGCCCCCCAGATCGCAGCGATGATCAAGACCGTCTCGCCCGAGCGCATCCAGCAGACCATCGACAAGCTGGTCAGCTTCCAGTCACGGCACACGCTTTCGTCGGAGGAACCAGCTTCCGGCGGCAAGGGCATCAATGCCGCGGCAGAATGGATCACGACCGAGCTAGAGGGCTACTCGAAGGCCTGCGGCGGCTGCCTCGAAGTCAAGACCGACGAGTTCACGCAGGACACCTCCAACCGCATTCCCAAGCCCACCAAGCTGACGAACGTTTACGCGATCTTGCGCGGCAGCGAACCTGCCAACGCTTCGCGCATCGTGCTGGTGAGCGGCCACTATGACTCGCGCGCCAGCGAGACCAACGACTTCACCAGCGCTTCACCGGGCGCCAATGACGATGGCAGCGGCACCGCCGTCAGCATGGAATGTGCCCGCGTGATCAGCCAGCACAAGTTCCCCGCGACCATCATTTTCTTGATTGTCGCGGGCGAGGAGCAGGGCCTCTACGGTAGTGCTCACTTCGCCAAGATGGCCAAGGCCCAGGGCTGGAACATCGAGGCGGTGCTCAACAACGACATCGTGGGTGGCGACAAGAGCCCCGGACAGGACCCCTACACGGTACGCGTGTTCTCCGAGGGCATCCCGGTGAACGCCACCGAGGCCGAACTGAAGATGATTCGCGCCGTTGGCGGCGAGAACGATGGCGCATCGCGCCAGCTGGCCCGCTACATCGCCTCGGTGTCGAACGTGTACATGCCAACAAAGGAATTTCATCCGCTGGTGGTTTTCCGCCGCGACCGATACTTACGCGGCGGCGACCACACGTCGTTCAACGAGCAGGGGTTTGCTGCAGTGCGTTTCACCGAGTACCGCGAGAACTACAACCACCAGCACCAGAACGTGCGCACCGAAAATGGCGTCGAATACGGTGACCTCCCGCAGTTCGTCGATTTCAGCTACGTTGCCAACGTTGCGCGCCTCAACGCCGCTACCCTCGCCTCGCTCGCTTCGGCCCCGGCCCCGCCCGCCAAAGTCCGCATATTGACGAAAGCGCTGGTCAACGATTCCACTCTAGTATGGGAGCCTTCGCCGGGTGGATTGGCCACGGGCTACCTGGTTCTCTGGCGCGACACTGGAGCGCCCGACTGGGAGCACTCCCAGGTCTTCGGCAACGTCACGCAGGCGATCATGCCGCTGTCGAAGGACAACGTCATCTTCGCGGTGCAGGCCACCGATGGTAAGGGCCACCGCAGCCTTCCGGTTGTGCCCGTCCCGGAGCGCTAGGCCTTTCGGCTGAGTTGAGAATGGAGTTTTGATGCGACGCAGTTCCACCATGTCGATGAGCTTTCCGCCCTTTACTCGCGCGGTAAAGCAGTTGCTGCTTGCGAATGCAGCGGTGTTCCTGCTGCAAGCGCTCCTGGGCTATGTCGCTCCACACGCCGCAATGCTGTCGCAGCGGTGGTTTCAGCTGACTCCCGAAAACGTCGTACATGGTTGGATATGGCAGCTGGCTACTTACATGTTTTTGCATGCCGGCCTGTGGCACATCCTGTTCAACATGCTGGCGTTGTGGATGTTCGGCGCGCAGTTGGAGATGGACTGGGGCTACAACCTGTTCCTGCAGTTCTATTTCTTCTGCGGAATCGGTGCCGCCCTCGTCACAGTTGCTGTGGCCTACACCGGGCTTCTCGGAGCGCGTCCCGACGTAGGAACCGTGGGCGCCTCGGGTGCGATTTTTGGGCTACTGCTCGCTTTCGGAATTCTGCACGCGGATTCCGAGATCATGCTGTTCCCCATTCCGTTCCTGATGAAGGCCAAATACTTCATCGCGGGTCTGATTTTCATCGAGATCATTCTGACTCTCTCGTCCGCTCAGCAGCAGGGCCAGTCCACCGCCTATATGGCCCACATGGGAGGGCTGCTCTTCGGTTACATTTGGCTGAAATTCGTCCCCCGCCGCGGCTTCGGCTTTCTCTCGACGGAATACTTCTACGGCCTGCGCAACTCCTACTACCGCTGGAAGCGCAAGCGCGCCGCGCGCAAGTTCGAGGTGTACATGCGCAAGCACGACCGCGGTGATTACCGCCACGAAGACTACTTCGACGAGAATGGCAAGATGCGCGATCCCGAAGCCCGAGATCGCCAAAAGAAAAACGGCGACGCTCGGCCGCCGTGGGTGAACTGAAATCCGAGATCGCTAACTCTCGAACAACCCTTCCAGGTTCTCATACACCGTCGGGATGGTGCACAGGCTCGGCAATTGCTGCCAGTACCTGTGTACGTCGGGATCGGCCTGCGCTTCCCCACGCATCTCTGGCGACTTCCAGCGGCGCAGGTGGATGAACCGCTCCGGCCGGCTGCCATCGCGATAGAGTGTGTCGGTGCAATACTCCTTCGAGTGCATCATGGTGTAGAACTCGCGTAGCATGGCGACCAGTTCTTCCTCTTTGCCCGGAAGCGCTTCCAGGATCGCGACCGACACCACCTGCTCTGACATGATCGTTCTCCTCAGACTCGTTCTGCATTCCCTTGTACTGTTTCGCCCGCGGCGTCGCGCACTTCAATCAGCCGCATGAAGTTGGTTGCGCCCGTTGAATTCTTCGTGCCCGCCACCAGGCCGAAAACATCTCCCGGCTCCAGCACCTGCAGCCGCCGCAGCTCGCTTTCGGCAAACTGCGCCATGCGCTCGACCGATAGCGCCGGAGGACACATCAGCGGCGTGGTGCCCCACAGCGCGTTCATGCGGTTGCGGACCGTCTCTGACGATGCGAATGCATAGATGTCGGCCGCCGGCCGGTATTTCGACAGCATGCGCGCCGTGGTCGCCGTCTCGGTAAACACCGCGATCGCCTTGATCTTCAGGTCCCGCGCCGCGTGCGCCATCGATTCGCAAATCGTCTCCGCCACCGACAGGTGCGCGGCATCACGATGTCCGGGCGTGAGCGGATGATGGGAGTGCGCCTCCGTCTCAGCCACAATGCGCGCCATCATCTCCACCGCTTCCAGCGGATACTTCCCGCTGGCGGTCTCGCCCGACAGCATCACCGCGTCGGTCCCGTCGAACACCGCGTTGGCCACGTCGCTGGCCTCGGCGCGCGTGGGGCGCGGACTCTCCGTCATCGACTCCAGCATCTGCGTCGCGGTGATCACCGGGCGACGAAAATCGAGAGCACGGCGAATCACGTACTTCTGGATCAGCGGAACTTTCTCCGGCGCAACTTCCACGCCCAGGTCGCCGCGCGCCACCATCACCGCCACGGCGGCATCGAGGATGCCATCAAGGTTCTCGATCGCCTGCGGCTTCTCTAGCTTGGCAACCAGCCCAACGTCGCTGCGGTGCGCGGCGATGGCGTTCTTGGCTTTCACCACGTCGTGCACCGTGCGCACAAACGAAATCGCCACCAGGTCCACGCCTTGCTTCAGGCCAAATTCCAGGTCGCGCAGGTCTTTCTCCGTCAGCGACGGAATGCTGACATTAGTGCCCGGCAGGTTAATGCCCTGGTTCTCACCCAGCATGCCGCCATTCAGCACTTCGCAGGTCACCTCACCGTTGACGACTTCCCGCACCACCAGCTCAATCTTTCCGTCGGACAACAGAATGTGCTCGCCCGCCTTCACGTCGTCAGCCAGGTTCTGGTATGTGGTGGAGATGACCTCGGTGGTGCCTTCCACGTCTTTCGGCGTGATGGTGACCGTCTGGCCCTTCTTGAGCGAAACCGGCGCGCGCGATTTCAGCCGTCCCGTCCGGATCTTCGGCCCCTGCAGGTCTTGCAGGATGCAGACGCTGCGGCCCAGTTCCGCTGCCACCTTGCGCAATCTCTCAATGACTCCGGCGTGTTGCTCGTGGGTGCCGTGCGAAAAATTCAGCCGGGCCACGTCCATGCCGCGCAGCATCAGCTCGCGAATCATCTCCTCCGAGTTGCTGACCGGGCCGATGGTGCAGACAATCTTGGCGCGCCTCCGCAGGCCGTTCGCTCCTCTCGGGGGACCGTCGGCAATCGGGCTGAGATCGGGCTTATCGTTCTGCATGTTCGATATGGGTCATACTTCGGCCGTGCGTCTCGACTCTCCGTTAATCTTCGAGTGCGTCCCGAACAGGAACCGCGGGTAGCGCACGGCATTGAACTCCGCGCCGATGAGCACCACCATCGACACCAGGTACAGCCAGATCAGTAACGCGATCGCCGTGCCGACCGAACCGTAGATTACGTCGTAATTGGCGTAGCTCCGCACGTACCAGCCGAACACCACGGTGACGCAAACCCACAACAGGGTCGCCACTACCGCTCCCGGTAGAACGCGGTGCCAGGGCTGCGTGCGGGGAACTCCATGATGATAAACCAGCCCGATGACCGCAATGCTGGTCAGCACTGCGATGATCCAGCGCACCGCCGTCCACAGCCCCAGGATGTACGGCGTCATCTCGTGGCCCACGTTGTACATCGCCCAGCGCTCAATCACGTTGCCGAAGACCACCAGGAACGATGCGAAGCCCATCGGCACGCCCGCCAGCACCACCATCAGAATCGCAATCAGCCGCTCCTTGACCAGGCCCCAGATCTTCGGCATCTGGTACGCCTTGCGGAAGCCCTCCATCCACGAGATCATCGCGCCCGAGGCCGTCCACAAGGTCAGGACGCTGATCCAGACAAGGAACCCGGTGTGCACCGGCCGGGCGCCGGTGAGATACTGCGTCACTGAAGTGTTGGTGCCTTCCGGAAGAATGCGGCCTACGGCACGAAAGATCTCTCGTACGAAGGCCTCGCTGCTCTCCGAGCGGGAGAGAACGGAAGCTAACACGAGAATCGCCGGGAAGAACGTCAAGATCGCGGAGAACGCGACTCCCTTGGCCACGCCGAAGGCATCGTGCTCGAACGCACGCCAGAATGCGAGCCGCAGATGTCTCAAGAACTTTGACATACTCGTCAGAAGCGCAGGCCAGGGGCGCCTTTACTGTCGCGCTGCCTACAGCATAGGTGCCCGGCGTCCACTGTCCAAGTAAAACTTCGGCACAATGTAACGCCTAAGAAAAACGCCGCCCGTGCAAGGCACGAGCGGCGCAATGTTGTTACAGATTACTCGGCCGCGAGTTCTTCCGCCTCGTTCTCGCCCTCGTGGCGCATGAGTTCCAGCGCGCGCTCGGCTTCCTCGTACGCGAGCGTGACTTCCTCCTGCACCTTGGCAGCTGCCTGCTCCATCTCCTCGGAGAGCCTGACATTGCGGTAGTACTCCATGCCGGTTCCCGCGGGGATGAGTCGGCCCACGATGACGTTCTCCTTGAGCCCGCGCAGGTGATCGACCGCGCCCTGGATGGACGCTTCGGTCAGCACACGCGTGGTCTCCTGGAACGACGCCGCTGAGATGAACGAATCCGTGGAGAGCGACGCCTTGGTGATGCCCAGCAGCAGCGGACGGCCCGTGGCCGGCTTGCCGCCGTTGGCAATCGCCTTCTCGTTCTCTTCGCGGAAGCGGAACTTGTCGATCTGCTGTTCCAGCAGGAACGACGTGTCGCCCACGTCCTCGACCTTCACCCAGCGCATCATCTGGCGAACGATCACCTCGATGTGCTTGTCGCTGATGTTCACGCCCTGCAGGCGGTACACTTCCTGGATTTCGTTCACCAGGTAGGCCTGCAGTTCCTTCTCTCCCAACACGGCGAGAATGTCGTGCGGGTTCAGCGGACCATCCATCAGCGGCTCGCCGGCGCGGATGCGCTCGCCTTCCTGCACGTTGATGTGAACGCCGCGCGGTACCTGGTATTCCTTCTCGGTACCGTTGTCGGCCACCACGTAGATCTTGCGCTGGCCCTTGGCCACGTCGCCGAACTTCACGATGCCATCGATTTCGCTGATGACAGCCGTTTCACGCGGCTTGCGCGCCTCGAACAGCTCCACCACGCGCGGCAGACCGCCCGTGATGTCCTTGGTCTTGGTGGTTTCGCGCGGGATCTTCGCCAGCACTTCGCCCGGCGTGACCTCGTCTCCGTCCAGGATCATCAAGTGAGCGCGCGACGGCATCAGGTAACGCTTGTTGCCCTTGGCGCCCTTGATGACGATCGCAGGCTGACGCTTCTCGTCGGGTGAATCCATCACCACGTGACGCGACAGGCCGGTGACTTCGTCGACTTCTTCGTGCAGCGTCAGGCCTTCCTGCAGGTCCTTGAACTGCACCGTTCCGCCGATTTCCGTCAGGATGGCGAACGTGTACGGGTCCCACTCGACCAGAACATCGCCGAGCGAAACCTGTGCGCCGTCTTCGACCTTTACCTTGCCGCCGTACACCACTGCATAGCGTTCCTTTTCGCGGCCCTTCTCGTCCACGATCGTGATCGAACCGTTGCGGTTCATCGCGACCAGGTAGCCTTCCTTGGAGCGGACGGTGATCAGGTTCACGAAGCGCACCGTGCCGTGGTTCTTGGCGTCGAGGCGCGACTGCTCGCTCACGCGCGAAGCCGTGCCGCCGATGTGGAACGTACGCATGGTGAGCTGCGTTCCCGGCTCGCCGATGGACTGCGCCGCGATGACGCCCGTGGCCTCGCCCAGCTCGACCAGTCGGCCCGACGCCAGGTTACGGCCGTAGCACATCACGCAAACGCCGCGCTTCGACTCGCAGGTCAGCACGGAGCGGATCTTCACCCGCTCGATACCGGCGGCCTGTACCGCGCCCGCCAGCTCTTCCGTGACCTCCTGGTTGATGTCGACGATGATGTTGCCTTCGTAGTCCTTGATCTTCTCCAGCGAAACGCGGCCCACAATGCGGTCGCGCAGCGGCTCGATGATCTCGCCCGACTCCACGATCGAAGTCACGTAGATGCCATCGACCGTACCGCAGTCGTACTCGCTGATGATCACGTCCTGCGCCACGTCCACCAGTCGGCGGGTCAGATAGCCCGAGTCTGCCGTCTTCAGTGCCGTGTCGGCCAGTCCCTTGCGAGCGCCGTGCGTCGAGATGAAGTACTCCAGCACGGTCAGTCCTTCACGGAAGTTCGCCGTGATGGGCGTCTCGATGATCTCGCCCGAAGGCTTGGCCATCAGTCCGCGCATGCCGCTGAGCTGGCGAATCTGCTGCTTCGATCCACGAGCGCCGGAGTCGGCCATGACGTAAATCGGGTTCATCTGGCCTTCTTTGTCCTCGCGCTGCATGTTGCCGAACATTTCGTCGGCAACCTCTTCCGTGATCTTCGACCAGATTTCCACGACCTTGTTGTAACGCTCGCCGTTGGTGATGGCGCCGTCGAGGTACTGTTGCTGCACCACGATGGCCTGCTTCTCCGCGTTGCGCACCAGCGTTGGCTTGCTCGGCGGGATGACCATGTCGTCGATGCCGATCGACAGGCCCGCCTTCGTGGCGTACTGGAAGCCCAACTGCTTGATGCCGTCGAGCATCCGCACCGTGGTCTCCAGGCCAAAGCGCAGATAGCAGTAGTTCACCAGCTGGCCGATGCCCTTCTTCTTGAGCAGGCCGTTGATGTACGGCATGCCCGAAGCGCCCCGCTTCAGGTGGTCGTTCATGATGGCGCGGCCCACCGTGGTCGTGATGTACTGCCGCTCAAAGTGCGTCGGCTCGGTGTGGATCACGTCCTGATCGTCGTACGCCTGCGTCAGGTCGATGACCTCGCCCGTGTAGCGCAGCTTGATCGGCGTGAGCGTTTCCACCGCGCCGGCTTCCTTCGCCAGCAGCACTTCCTCGATGTTGGCAAACGCGCGGCCCTCACCCTTCGTGCCCGGCTTGCCTTTGGTCAGGTAGTAGATGCCCAGCACCATGTCCTGCGTAGGCACCGTGATCGGCTGCCCCGACGCCGGCGACAGGATGTTGTGCGACGCCAGCATCAGCACGCTGGCTTCGACCTGCGCTTCCGGCGACAGCGGAATGTGTACCGCCATCTGGTCGCCGTCGAAGTCGGCGTTGAACGCCGTGCAAACCAGCGGATGGATCTTGATTGCCTTGCCTTCCACCAGCACCGGCTCAAACGCCTGGATGCCGAGGCGGTGAAGCGTGGGAGCGCGGTTCAACAGCACCGGATGGTCTTTGATGACCTCTTCCAGGATGTCCCACACAATCGGTTCCTGCTGCTCCACCATTTCCTTCGCCTGCTTGATGGTGGTGCAGTGCCCGGTCTGTTCCAGGCGGTGATAGATGAACGGCTTGAACAGTTCGAGCGCCATCTTCTTCGGCAGTCCGCACTGGTGCAGTTTGAGGTCCGGACCGACCACGATGACCGAACGTCCCGAGTAATCCACGCGCTTGCCCAGCAGGTTCTGGCGGAAGCGGCCCTGCTTGCCCTTCAGCGTGTCTGACAGCGACTTCAGCGGACGGTTGTTGGCTCCGCGCAGCACGCGGCCACGGCGTCCGTTGTCGAACAGCGCGTCCACCGCTTCCTGCAGCATGCGCTTTTCGTTGCGCACGATGACTTCCGGCGCGTGCAGGTCCATCAGCTTCTTCAACCGGTTGTTGCGGTTGATGACGCGGCGATACAGGTCGTTCAAGTCAGACGTCGCGAAGCGGCCGCCGTCCAGTGGAACCAGCGGGCGCAGCTCCGGCGGAATGACCGGGATCACGTCCAGGATCATCCAGTGCGGCTTGTTGCCGCTCTTGCGGAACGCCTCGACTACCTTCAGCCGCTTGGCGTACTTCAGGCGCTTCTGCACCGACGACTCGCTGCGCATCTTCTCGCGCAGCTCGCCCGACATGGTGTCGGGCTCCACCCGCTTCAGCAGTTCCTTGATCGCTTCGGCGCCCATCATGGCCTTGAAGCCGGTGGCGCGGTACTGCTGGTCGAGCTCGCGGAACTTCACCTCGTCTTTGATGACCTCGCGGTCTTTCACCGGAGCTTCGCCGGCCTCGACCACGACATACGCCTCAAAGTAGAGGACGGACTCGAGATCGCGCAGCGAGATGTCGAGGATGTGCCCGATACGGCTGGGCAGCCCCTTGAAGAACCACACGTGCGAGCATGGCGACGCCAGCTCAATGTGGCCCAGCCGCTCGCGGCGCACTTTGCTCAGCGTCACTTCCACGCCGCACTTGTCGCAGATCACGCCGCGGTGCTTCATGCGCTTGTACTTGCCGCACAAGCACTCCCAGTCGGTGACCGGGCCGAAGATGCGGGCGCAGAACAGGCCGTCACGCTCCGGCTTGAAGGTGCGGTAGTTGATGGTCTCCGGCTTGGTGACTTCACCGTGCGACCAGCTGCGGATCTTCTCCGGCGAAGCCAGGCTGATGCGGATCGCGTCGAAATCGGCAATCGGGTTTCCGAGTTCAAATGGGTTCGAACGGAACAAGTTGTCCTCCTGTCCTGCCGCCTCTGCATGTGGAAGCGCCGGACTCGGTGGCCCTTACGCGGCCACTCTCGGCTCCCGTTTCCATCTATCCTGCGGGCCCTGCCTCCTGCGGGAGCAGTGGAGGCAGCGGCCCCGATCCTCAAAGATCAGTCGGCGGCGATGGGCGATTCGACCAAGGGCTTTTCTCCAGCCGACTTGATCAGCTCCACATCGAGGCACAGCGACTGCAATTCGCGAATCAATACGTTGAACGACTCCGGCACACCCGGCTCGATGGCCGCTTCGCCCTTGACGATGGCCTCGTAAATCTTCGTGCGGCCATACACGTCGTCGGACTTCGCGGTCAGCAATTCCTGCAGGATGTACGCTGCACCGTAGGCTTCCAGCGCCCACACTTCCATTTCTCCGAAGCGCTGTCCGCCGAACTGCGCCTTGCCGCCCAGCGGCTGCTGGGTGATCAGCGAGTACGGTCCGATCGACCGCGCGTGGATCTTGTCGTCGACCAGGTGCGAGAGTTTGAGCATGTAGATATATCCCACCGTGATGGGCTGCTCGAACTTCTCTCCGGTCAGGCCGTCGTACAGATACGTCTTGCCTGAAGTCGGCAATTCGCTTTCCGCCAACAGCGACTTGATCTCGTGCTCCTTGGCGCCGTCGAACACCGGCGACCCGAAGAACACCGCGTCCTTCATGCCATCGGCGAGGTGCTCAAGCGTCGCGTCGTCGTTGGCCAGCAGGCTGTCCACAAACGGCGTGTCCTTGAACAGCACCTTCAGTTCCTTGCGGATGGCCTCGGCCTTCGAGTTCTGCTGCATCAGCTCGCCGATCTTCTGGCCCAGCTGATGTCCGGCCCACCCGAGGTGCGTTTCGAGGATCTGTCCCACGTTCATACGGCTGGGCACGCCCAGCGGGTTCAGGACGATCTCCACCGGCGTCCCGTCTTCGAGGTACGGCATGTCCTCTTCCGGCAGGATGCGCGCGATCACGCCCTTGTTACCGTGGCGGCCGGCCATCTTGTCACCGACACTCAGCTTGCGCTTCATGGCGATATAAACCTTCACCAGCTTGATCACGCCCGGTGGCAGCTCATCGCCCTTCTGCAGCTTCTCTTCCTTCTCCTTGACGATCTTGCGCAGCACATCGATCTGGCGCGAGGTCATCTCCTCGATCTCGTCGATCTGCTCGTTCACCCGCGGGTCCTTGTCGGGGAACTTGATGCGCTTCAGGTTCTTCGTCGAGATCCGCTCGATCGCGTCACGGTCGAGCACCACGCCCTTTGGTCAACAGGCGCTTGTTGGTGCGCTCGTCATGCAGGTCGGCCAGCACTTCCTTGCTGCCCAGCAGCGCATCCAGGCGCTTCAAACGCTCGTCCGTCAGGATTCGGATTTCGTCCGCCAGGTTCTTGTGCAGCCGTTCCACCTGCTGCGCTTCGATGAACTTGGCGCGCTCGTCCTTCTCCTGTCCCTTGCGCGAGAAGATCTTCACGTCCACCACCGTGCCCTCGATGCCCGGAGGACACGTCAGCGAAGCGTCGCGCACGTCGCCGGCTTTTTCGCCGAAGATCGCCCGCAGCAGCTTCTCTTCCGGCGTGAGCTGCGTCTCGCCCTTCGGCGTGACCTTGCCCACGATGATGTCGCCCGCCTTCACGGTCGCGCCGATGCGGATGATGCCGCTCTCGTCGAGATCGCGCAGCGCCGACTCGCTCACGTTGGGAATGTCGCGCGTCACTTCTTCCGGTCCCAGCTTCGTATCGCGCGACTCAATCTCGAATTCCTCGATGTGGACGGAGGTGTAATAGTCCTCCTTCACCATCTTTTCCGAGACCAGGATCGCGTCCTCGAAGTTGTAACCGCGCCACGCCATGAACGCCACCAGCACGTTGCGGCCCAGCGCCAGCTCGCCCATGTCGGTGCAGGGACCGTCAGCGATGACCTGTCCCTTCGCCACCCGCTGCCCCCTCTTCACGATGGGACGCTGGTTGATGCAGGTGTTCTGGTTCGAGCGCTTGAACTTGGTCAGCTGATAAATGTCGCTGCCCACTTCGCGCGAGAGCTGCATCGGATGGTGTTCGCCCTCGACGCGCACGATGATGCGCTCCGAGTCCACCGAATCGATGATGCCGCTGCGGCGTGCCAGCACCACCGCGCCTGAATCGCGGGCGGTGACGCCTTCCATGCCGGTGCCCACGATCGGCGCCTGCGCCCGCAGCAACGGAACCGACTGCCGCTGCATGTTTGCGCCCATCAGTGCGCGGTTGGCGTCGTCGTGCTCCAGGAACGGCACCAGCGACGCTGCCACCGATACCAGCTGCTTCGGGCTGACGTCGATGTAGTCCACTTCGCTGCGGTTCACCAGCACAAAGTTGCCGGCCTTGCGGGCGTTCACCAGTTCCGCCACGATGCGGCCCTTGTCGTCGATCTCCGCGTTCGCCTGCGCGATCACGTGGCGGTCTTCCTCCCACGCCGACAGGTAGAACGAGAACGGCTCGAAGTCGATGATCTTCTTCTTCCGCTCGCGCAGCTCGTTGTTGGCCTTGATCACCTCGTGCTTCTCGAGATGGTCGCCCACGCGATATTCGCTGTCGCCCGCGTTCACCACGGTCACGAAGTCCAGCACGTGCCCGTTCTTCACCTTGCGGTACGGCGACTCGATGAAGCCGTAGTCGTTGATCCGCGCATAGCAGCTCAGCGACGAGATCAGTCCGATGTTCGGGCCTTCCGGCGTCTCGATCGGGCAGATACGTCCGTAGTGCGTCGGGTGAACGTCGCGGACTTCGAATCCCGCGCGCTCGCGCGACAAACCACCCGGGCCAAGTGCCGACAGGCGGCGCTTGTGCGTGATCTCCGACAGCGGGTTGGTCTGGTCCATGAACTGCGACAGCTGCGACGATCCGAAGAATTCGCGGATCGCGGCCATCACCGGCTTCGCGTTCACCAGGTCGTGCGGCATCGCCGTCGACATCTCCTGGTACACGCTCATCTTTTCCTTGATGGCGCGTTCCATGCGCACCAGGCCGATGCGGAACTGGTTCTCCAGCAGCTCGCCTACCGCGCGCACGCGACGGTTGCCAAGGTGATCGATGTCGTCCACCGAGCCGATGTTCTTGCGCAGCTTCAGCAGGTAGCGGATGGTCTCCGTAGAAATCATCCGGCTCCAGCGTGCGGTTTTCGAGGTTGGTGGCCGTCTTCGCGATCAAACAGCTTGATGTTGAACTTCAAGCCGGCCCACTCGCGAGAAATCGTACTTGCGCGGATCGAAGAACATCCCGTGGAACAGCGCCGTCGCCGTGTCCAGCGTCGGCGGATCGCCCGGACGCAGCTTGCGGTAGATCTCGATCAGCGCTTCCTGCGGGTTTTTCACCGAATCGCGCCGCAGCGTCTGGCTGATCACCGTGCCCACATCATCACGCTCGGGGAAGAACACGTGCACTTCGGCGACGGTGGCTTCCAGCATCTTCGCCAGCTTGTCGGCTGTCAGCTCCGTGTTGGCTTCCAGCATTACTTCGCCGGTCGCGGTATCGATCACGTCAGCGGCAACAAATGCGCCTTCCAGGTCCGTGTGGTCGATTTCGATCTCGGAAATCTTGTGCTTGTGGATTTCCTTCATCACCGCCGGCGTGACCTTGCGGCCGGAGTGGGCGATTTCCTCGCCACCCTTGGTCGCGATCTTGTGCGCCAGCTTCATGCCCAGCAGGTTGGTCGCCTTGTCCGCGCCTCCGTCCAGCGTCCAGTACAGCTTGTTCTCGCGCAGCGCGATGCGGTCCACGGTGTAGAACGTCCGCAGGATGTCCTCGTCCGAACGCAGACCCAGCGCGCGCAGGAAGATGCTGCCCAGGAACTTGCGCTTGCGGTCAATGCGCACATACAGCACGTTCTTCTGGTCGTACTCGAACTCCACCCACGAGCCGCGGTAGGGAATGATCTTGCCCAGGAAGTACGTACGATTGTTGGCCGTCTCGAAGAACACGCCCGGCGAGCGGTGCAACTGGCTCACGATCACGCGCTCGGTGCCGTTGATGATGAACGTGCCGTTCTGCGTCATCAG
>CAVVTL010000043.1:0-242169 GCA_963751155.1 uncultured Acidobacteriaceae bacterium
CCCCAGTCCACCGAGGTAAATACCTTCACCAACTCGGGGATCACTGCGCCGGCGAGCGTACCGCATGAGATTATCGTCGCGAGTTTCCACCATTGGGAGGCGTCGCCACCGAGGTCGGGAACGATCAATCTCGACACGATGTAGGTCAGGACGATCGACACGATTGACGTGAGCCAGACCAGCGACGTCAGTGGCGACTCGAAGTTCATCTTGTCGGCGTTGCCGTAACGCGCCTTGGCCACGGCTTCGTTCAGGAAGTAGGCGACGGTGCTGGAGACCAGCATCATGATGCGCATCACGAAGATCCACACCAGCAGTTGCACCTGGACGTGCGGGTCCTTGACGCCGAGCAGGATAAAGGTAATCAGTGCGACGCCCGTCACGCCGTAGGTTTCGAATCCGTCGGCGCTGGGGCCAACCGAGTCGCCGGCGTTGTCACCGGTGCAGTCGGCGATGACGCCCGGGTTGCGCGCGTCGTCTTCTTTGATCTTGAAGACGATCTTCATCAGGTCGGAGCCGATGTCGGCGATCTTGGTGAAAATGCCGCCGGCAATTCGCAGCGCGGCCGCGCCCAGCGATTCGCCGATCGCGAATCCGATGAAGCACGGGCCGGCGTAGTCGCGCCGGAACGAACAGCAGAATGAAGAGCATGATCAGCAGTTCGACGCTGATCAGCATCATGCCGATGCTCATGCCGGCCTTCAGCGGAATCGGCATAGATGGGATACGGCTTGCCGCCAAGCCCGGCAAACGCCGTCCGCGAATTGGCAAACGTGTTGACCCGAATGCCGAACCAGGCCACGCCGTAGCTGCCGGCAATTCCAATCAGGCTGAACAGCAGAATGATCGGCAGCGTGACTGCGATCGGCTTGTCCGGAACCGGAGCCAGCCAGCCGAAGTAAGCAGTGATGATGACGGCGATGAATACCCAGAGCAACAAGGAGGAACTTGCCCTGCGTGACCAGGTAGGTCTTGCAGGTTTCGTAGATCAGCTCCGAGATTTCTCGCATCGAGCGATGCACGGGCGCGTTCTTGAGCTGCATGTAAATCGCCATGCCAAACGCGAGTCCGAAGAGGCAGAACAGCAAACCGATCATTAGCAGCTTGTGGCCGTCGATCCCGAGGAAAGTGACCGAACTGAGGTCGGGTAGTTTCAGGCTCGCTTCGCCGCCGGCTCGACGGGTTGAGCGACGGCTGCGACGCCGCTGGTCAAAACACCGCCGGCACCGACAGGTCTGACCTGGTCGGCGAATGATAGGAGTGGTGTAAGTATGACAGTCGCCTAATTGTGGCGAGCCAGCGTTGCATATGTTTCCTCCGACGGGCGGGGTCCGCTTGGAGTTCGGGACCGCCCATGAGTTATGTCCGAACCGAATTTCCTTCTTCCGCGGATCCTGCGGTGAGACTCGGGATGACACCCCAGCATCGTTCAGCAGGCAGGCGATCAGAAGGATCCGGCGTCTTCCAACGCCAGACTTCGTAAGTCGTCGATTGACCTGCGTTAATCCCGGAAACGCGCTTCCACTTCAAGACAGAAGTGCTGAGGCTTGGCCGCGTCGGGTGTACTTGCACTTTGCCTCCGGGTCAGGTATCTCCCAGAATCAGAATGCAGCACCGAAGCGACACTTTATAGCACGGGGGGAAAGCCGGGTCAATTACATGCGTCACTTTTCGCTGTGTCGCTGGACGCCATGACACGAAAGTCGTAGGGTCGGTTAAGCCGCTTCCCCCGTCGTCGGACCGCGACATTTATCCCGGTAACTCCGCGTAGCGTCCAGAAATCAAATGTGATCTTCGGATCAGTTACCAGCTTGTACGGCATGAGAAAGTAACCGTTCACGCCCCACGCTGGACCCCACGAATTGCGAACGATCAGGGCCTTGCGGGCATCGTCGTATCCTACGGCCATCACGGCGTGTCCGCCTTTTTCTTTTGGCTCCTTCCTGCGGTTTGGAATCGGCATCACGCCATCCTTCATTTCCCCCGTCGCTCGTCGAAGCTTTTGTGTAGGGTCATGAAGCCGAATACGAAGGGGTATCCGTCTGCCAGGCAGTGTTTCAGGTGCTTGA
Organism: uncultured Acidobacteriaceae bacterium; assembly: GCA_963751155.1. Lineage (GTDB taxonomy): Bacteria > Acidobacteriota > Terriglobia > Terriglobales > Acidobacteriaceae > DASRAA01. The sequence continues at coordinate 2,070 of CAVVTL010000043.1, forward strand.
GAAACACCTGTGGGCTGGTTGGCCGCTCAATGGGTATGCGGTGGTAGGTTGCCAATTTTCCGGTTGCGGGCCGCGCGAAACGCTTTTTCATGAGGGCGCTTATGCAGCAGGCGGTCGTCGTCCTCTATACCTGCAATGTGATTCCGGACAGACACCCTTAGCAGCCACCGCCTTCAGTGCATCCCGGAGGTGAACCACGCAGTCCCGGACTCCGAGTTGTTCGGGTCGATCGCCATCTCGTTATAGAAAATGAAACGGCGCGACGGAACAATGGAGCGGAGCTTGTTGTTTCCGCTGCGAGGTAGAGCAAACGCCCCGGCGACCGCATGCGCCGTGCATGTCCCGAATTGCCTCTGATCAAATGGAGCAATGCAAAGTGGGCGAAGATCCACCTTGGGTGGAAGCTTGCGGGCGTGGTGCTCGGGTGTCAAGAGAGAAGGCATAACGGTTGTCCCGCGGGATCGGGAGCATCGCGTTCCAGGAGGTACCGGCGCTTTTGGCTGCAGCCATCGGTGGAGATTGTGACACCTTTTAGGAGAAAAAATTGAAAGCCGCGGATTCTCACGCGCGAACCCTTTGTGCAGCTTAATATACGGCTCTCTGCCTCCTTTGACGCACTCGCCACCCTGCCGTTACAATAGCTAGGTATTTCCCGTGCTTTGGCGCGGTGGACACTCCTCAGTAGCTCAATGGCAGAGAGCATCCGGCTGTTAACCGGAGGGTTGTAGGTTCGAGTCCTACCTGAGGAGCCATTCTTTTCTGTGAGTTACATCCGTTCACTTTTCCCCCTCTCAGCTAAATTCAGCTAAACCCCAGAAGATTTCCGAGACCGCTTCTTCCTGCGCAGTTCAAATATCGCCTCCGTCCGGGCGTCAATGGCTTTGCGTACGCTGTCTGGTATGTGGTCCATATACACCTCGGCGGTCGTCTTGATGTGCTTGTGGCGCAGGATGGCCTGCGCGTCTTTCATCGTCCCGTGCTTCTGCAGATCGGTGCCCAAAGTGCGGCGAAACACCTGGAAAGTGCAGAGATTTCGCGGGATGCCGAGTTTGTCACTGACGGGCCACACCTTCCACTTGAAGAAGTTCTTCGCATGAAACGGAACGGCGAGCCCCTTGTTTTCGCGGTGCCCTTTCGGTAGGGAACATCAGAGCATCCGGTGAAGTATTCGGGCAGACTTTCCGCCAAGCTTCGATATAGGGTCAGGCCCGACGCGGAATGGGGGATACGACACGATTGTCGTCCGTTTTGACCTTGCCCTCGTACAGTGCACCCTCGTACGCGGTGTCGTAAACAATCAAGTGGTCGTCTGCATACGACTTCCACGTGAGGCCAAAATTCTCACTGGTCCGAGGCCCGCAGAAACAGCCCACCGCCAATAGCGCACGGTCCCTTGGGTGACGGACGCTTTCGATGAGATCGAGAATCATCCGCGGCTCGATCTTGGGCTTCTTCACCACTCGGGTATCCGGCATAAGAAGATCTTCAGCTGGATCTTCGACAAGGAATTTCATCTTGCGGGCGGTTCGAAAAATGGACTTGATGTTAGAGAAAGCGTGCCTCACAATCGAGTCCGAGAACTCTTTGGCAAGCCGGTTGAGGTGCATCTGAAGTTCGAATTGGGTCACTTGCTCAATCGAAAGATCACCAAATTGTTCCACCAGATAGCGCTCGATTTCGTAACTGGTCTTTTCCTTGGTGGCCTGGTGCCAACGCCCTTCGCGCATGGGGAGGAAGCGATATCGTACGAACCATGCGAAAGTCGTCTTTCAATCTGGCCGCTCCGCGGATTGTTTGGGGCCGAGATCTTCTGCAATGAGAGATTTCAGTTTCTCCTTTGCCTCCCATTTCTTCATCTTGCCGACTTGTCCTGAGGGAGGGAAACCTGTTTTCTTTTTGCTCTCCGCTGGTTGAATCCACAAAGTATCGCCAAAAATTGCCGTAAATGGTGCTGCCGCTTTCCGTAATCCAGCCGCTCTGATGTCGGGGGCGTGCCATGGAGGGGACCTCCTAAAGAATGGTGTTAGAGCCTGACCCTGCGTCACGCCCGCCTGCGCAAGGAAGACGCGCCTTGCATGTGATCGGCGATGAAGCTCTCAATGTCAGATCGGCGAAAGCGGAGCATCTGCCTTCCGTTCCGACCGGTACCCAAGCACACGGCGGGGATGCGCGGGGTTCTTCGAGTCGCGTGAGCTTGCACCCAGTCGATTGAGACACCTAGCCACTCGGCTACTTCGCGGGAATTGAGCAGACGTTCCGACGTTCTTGGAAATGGGAGCGCAGTGGTAACAGGCTGGGAATTAGCAGACATAATGGTCCTTTTGCATGAGCTTCCGTCGGTCTCCGAACGCGGGAGCGGCAGACCGGGAAACTCTAAATAGTCTGAAATAGATTCTTGGTCAAATGACCGTTTTGGCAGACAAAAACTACCAGCAACTGAAGGCCCGGGTCTACAGGTGTGCCGCCGGGGGATGGGGTGGAACCGTCTCCTGCTCGATCACATAACCAATCGCGGCATAGCCCTTCAGCCTGCGCTCGTACATTCTGGCCAGCATTGGAACGTAGTTGTCCACATAATCGTAGACCTGCACGAATCGTTTGTTGTCGTGGAGACGATGCAACCGCCCCACATACTGCTGCAACGTGCCCTTCCAGGAGATCGGCATGGCCAGGAATAGCGTGTCCAGACGCGCGTCGTCAAACCCTTCTCCGATGTAACTTCCCGTCGCCAGAATCACCCGCGATTCGTTTTCCGGCACTGATGCCAGGGCCGCCGCCGTTGCTCGACGCTGCTTCTTCCCCATGCCGCCCTTCAAGACGAAGACGTGCTTGGCAACACCCTCAAGTTTGGCTGAGAAATGCTGGAGATGCTCTGTCCGGCCGGTCAGAAGCAGCGGGCAACGTCCAGATTCTATGGCGCGTACGATGTCGTTGGCGATCATCTCGTTGCGCGAGACATCATCGACGAGCGCGGCGTAGATGTCCTGGATCGTGACCTCTGTGAGTTCGGACGCCATCCGGAACTCCGTATGGCGGGGAGTCACCTTGTGCTCAAAGGGTGTCGTTTCGGTCATCGTCCGGGCGCTCATGCTGAACCGTACGGGGCCACACTGCATGTAAATGATCGGATGGTGCCCGTCCTTCCGCGTCGGCGTGGCGGTCAGACCGACAACATACTTGGCCTTTACCTGCCTCATCACCTGTTCGAAGGTGAAAGCGGATATGTGGTGGCATTCATCGACGATCACCTGGCCGTACTCAGCAACGAAGTCCTTCACTTCGTCTTTTCGGTACAGGCTTTGGATGACGGCGACATCCACGTAACCCGTCCGGTCCATTTTGCCGCCACCGATATGTCCGATCGATTTGGCTGGCAGATCCAAGAACATCCCAAGGCGCTCCTGCCACTGATCGAGCAACTGCTGGCGGTGAACGACTACCAGAGTGTTGACCTTGCGTTTCGCGATCAGCCACGCCGCAACGGCGGTCTTTCCGAACGCTGTCGGCGCGCAGAGGATACCTTCGTCGTGTGCGGTGATCTTCGTGACCGCTTCCTCCTGGAACGGCCGAAGCTGGCCCTGGAACTCCGCTTCAATCGCTGTGCCTTTGTACCGTTCGTCCCGAACTTCGGGCCGGATCTTTGCGCCTCGAGAAGAGCCAGCGTCTCAGTCAGGCAGCCACGAGGCACAGCAATGTGATGGGCGAATTCCTGGCCGCATGCGATCACACGCGGTTTGTCGAACGTCGAGAGCCGCATTGCCTGAGCCTTGTAGAACTCCGGGTTCTGGAATGCGGCCAGCCGGAGTAACCGATTTAGCATGGCTGGTGGGAGATCCTTCTTTTCCACGTAAACAAGATTCGCGCGAACGACCTGCACAGTCTTTGGTAGCGGCCCTTCTATCGGCCGCTCCCGCCGCTTGCCAGAATGTGGCAAGGTCCACGGGTCTTGTGCATCGTCGTCATCGGCGATGCTAATCCGGACTCCGATCAGGTCGCCTTTGCGCTGAGCTTCCGCAACGATCTCCTCGGCGGCGGCGGCCGGCATTCGTCGAATTGTCGAAAGAAACTGCCATTGGTCGGGGTACGGTTGGAAGTCTGAGTCAATGAACACACTGTTGCCCAACTTGCGTGGCGCAAACTGCAAGGGGAGCGCAATCAGATTCCCGAGCCCTCCCTTTGGCATCGTGTCCTGGTTGGGGAAAAAGCGATCATAGGAATCGAGACCGAGCTGGTGCCTGCGCTCCATGGTACGCGTGAGAATCAGGCATCCCAATTTGCGCGCGGTAATCGCTGACAGCGCACGATCAAAGAAGATCCAAATGTGGCCGCCGTTCCCGGAGCGAGAACGCTCCAAGGCAGCTGGCACACTCAACTCCTGGCAGGTCTCAAGAAAAGCCTGAGCGTCATACTCCCAAGTCTTCTTGTCGAAGTCTGCCGCGAGAAACCAGCACGTTTCGTCGGACAGGAGGGGATATACGCCAACGGCTTCCTTGCCCAAGAGGTGGTTCTCGATGACGGCGTCGGTCACCGGGAGGAACTTCCTTGTCTTCTGGTCGACTTTCTTCCGCTCCTCCGGGCGGCTTTTGTTAATGGCCTTCCAGTCCTTTACGGCCGCCGGCACATATCCCGATCGGCCGTCGTCATTCTTCCATCGCCGTGCGTAGACATCTTCTCTCCCGCGAAACAGGCTTCGAAACAGCGCGATTCTTTTTCTGGCACGCTCCTCCTTGTCCACCGGTGGCGCCGTCTCGACAGTTTTGGTTGGAGGCCGATTCTCTGCAAGTTGCGGAATCGGAATGCTGTGAACCGCCAGGAGCCGCCGCAGGCGAGCGTTTTCCTCCCGGAGGCGAATATTTTCCTGCTCTGGAGGCTCGAATGGAAGAGATTCCGAAACCTTCTCGGTCATACCGCGTTCACCGCTCCGTACGACTTGTCAGCACTTCTTGGAGATACTCCTGTACGCCCGCAAACACCGCGGCGATATCAGTTGGGAGCCCGCATTCTTCCGCCAGGGCTTGAAACGGGATCTGCCAATCCGCTGGCGGCGGAACCAAACCCCCCGGCAAATCGTGTGTTCCTCTTCTCTCAAACGTCAGACGTAAGGCGTCCAGGATCCTCTGTTTATCCATGCCTCCTGATCTGATCAGGAGAGCCAGGTCCACCAAGTCCTTCACTCTGCTGTTCGCAGCGTTCCGCGGGAGCGTGTAGGCATGAATCTTTTCAGCGAACTGCTGCTCGCGAGCGATCATCCGGACGCTCGCCGATTCGATGCCAGCGAATCCCAGCCAGTCCCGGCAGATGATTGTTTCCAGCGGCTGCATAACCACATCACCAATGCCGGCGTCCAGGTGAAATCGGGCAAAGATCCGTTCGTCCATTCGAGCTTCGACAGGATAGCGAGCCCCGCCGTACGGCGCGGCGGTCAAATCTATGACAGGCGGTCCGATCACGTACTCGAACCAGTCACCAAGAGGGATGTCAGCCACGCTCTGCAGCATCCCGCGTACAACCTGGTTCGTGTCACCACCCGCCGATGTTGCTGGCCCCACTCGCTGCAATGTCAGGTCGATGTCCACCGTTGATCGAGCAGCCTTGAAGCGCAGCTCCAGCGCATAACCACCCTTCAAAACCCAGGGCGCTGGTTCTTCCCGGAACAGCCTTGCCAGCAGGCGGTCGAATGATACCTGTCGCCGGAGGCGGTTGAGATCGATCTGATCAGTAAGAGAGGCCCTCTTCAGGCGTTCTTCAAGAGCCCTTCGGAATGCTCCCGCCGTCGCATATGTCCTGGGTGACGGCATTATGCAGCTCGCCGCAGCGCTTCCTCTACGATTTTGCGCGCAGGTCCGCTCATTTGCGTGTTCCGAATCTGTTGGCGAGTGATCAGACCACGGTCGACAGCCTGCCTTAGCGCCTGGCGGATGAAGTTCCGCTCGACCGTGCCAGCCTCGATCAGGTCAAGAATCGTCCGCAGAGGGCGAGTAAACTTGAAGCCCTGCGCCGTCTGTACGTCGCTCTCGGAAAGGTCGGCATAATGAAGTACGAGGATGCCGGGAATATCGCTGTTGCGCCGGAAATCTGTCGGAACGGTCATGTGGAGCTTTGCCGGATTCAGGTCTGACAGATCGTAGAGGCTGAGCGCCGTGTGGTGGCTGTACGCACCCTCGACTTCCTCGTTCCGGTTCCGGGACCACAGTGCCCAAAGGACTAGGTCGGGCCGATCAGCCGCCGGAAACAGAGCGAGCCGGTAAATACCCCGGTGCTCGCGGATCCAGTTCCCGACCTGCACATGATAGGGGTGCGTGTTTTCGGCGAATCCGGCCGCCTTAGCCTGCTTGGTGGTGAAGAAACCTTGCTGCTGCTCAGCAAACTCGAAGAGCTGGCGCGAGGCTTCACGGTGAGACTGAGCCATAACACAATACTACAACTTTCTTGACGCTAAATCAACCGCATGTGATTGGGAAGCCTACGACCGTACTGCAATTCCGGCAAGGTTATGGTTTGAGAGCCCCCGCCGGCGACGGCGGCCTTCCACGCTAAATCAACAACTTGAAGGAGATCATGCGGCAAGGTTATGGTTTAGGTTCGGCAAAGTTATGCTTTAAACCACAAGTAGGCAGATGGTTCCATCCGGCTTCCGGACCATCATGTCGGCACGGGCAGTCACCATCACACCGGTTTCCGCGTGCTCGTGCGACATCGAGAAGGGGAACTCTACGGGTTCCGTGCAGTTGGCGAAAGGGCCAAAGTAGCCCGGCATCAGCTTGAACTTCGCCAAATAGCTAAGAAGGAAGGTTTTCTCGATGCCCTCGAGATAGAACATTACTCCGGGCATGCCAATCTGAAATGGCATCTTCTTGTAGCGGAGAAGAAACCAGCAACAACGAGGACAATACTTCTCAAGCTCAACCTGCCCGGCGTTGCGGGCGCTTATCTTAAGTTGTGACATAAGTGATCTCCGGTAGCGCAATGTGCGCTAATGAAAGGGTAAGGAGGAATGCAGATGAACCAAAAAACTGAGAATCCGATGAGCGGGAGCCTGATTACTCTTATTTCTCAACTAGTGCTTGTTCACGAGCCATCGTCTGAAACTGAACCGTCGGGAACGAAGGACTCTGCCAAACCTCCTACTGCTCTTCCAGCCGCAGATGGCAAGGAGTGTATGAAGGCTCCCTCCCGCAGCGACGAAGCGGCACGCAAATGTCCGCCGAGGCATATAGAGATTAAGGCGCCTCACCCCGACTTGTGCCCCCAGTAAACTTAGCTGGTGCCTGATTCGAGCCAGAGTGCTGTGGGGTGCGTCACCGAGAGCGCACTCCGACCTGGAAGCTCGCTTTTGGCGAGCTTCCAGAACAAAACGAGTTCTGGGCCCGAACGGCACAATTCGCATGCCGGACCGTTTTGCCCGCACGGTTAACTGGCGTTTCTGTAGATCGACCTGCGGCCAGCAAAGGCTGGCCAGTTCGCCGAACCGAATTCCTGTGTTGGACACGATCACAACTATGTCATGCATATCCCGCAGGTTTGGAATTGCCTTAGCGATGGCGATCCAGATGCCAAGTTGCTTCTTGTTAAGGATGTCAGTTCTAACGGAAAGCGTATTGCATTTGTGCTTCATGTAATAACCGCTGGGTTGTTGAGTAGCTGTAGTATGAAACATAAATAACTCCTGGGCGCAGAATGCGCATAGTTCAGCATAAGGTCGAAAAGGAATGAACCAAAGCCTTCGTCTGAGCGCGGACGTAGATATGCCATCGCGATAAAGTATCCACACGTTAAGGCGGTGTCGTGGAGCGTAAAATAGCGTTACGTGGCGGGAAGGCTGCTGTGTTTCATCGAATCTTTCAGCAGCATTCTGCTGATGTTGGCAGGAACGTGGTCGGTCGCGACATGGAGCGGTGTCGGGACTCTCCTACTATAAGAATCTTCCTCGTGACGCGATGACTCGTGCGGAATCTACGACAGGCGTGTACGTTACAGTTGTAGCGGAACTGCTCGAAGATAGTCCATCCGAATCACGAGCGGGCTGGTGATCGTGAAGAGAGCCATTCGTCAACGCGACGAACACCGTTCGACTCGTTGAAGTTGCCACCGTAGATCCTCAGTGTCGTCTTAATGTCCCGATGCCATAAAACCTTGCTCAAAGTAAGATAGTCTTCGGCGAACTCATCAAGCCATTTGTAAGCGAAGATGCTGCGGAACAAATGGGGTGAAACTCGCTTACCTGCGTACCTCAGAACGAGTTGTGAAACGAGCGTGGTGGCCTGTTGGGCCGTAAGACGTCCACCCCAGCGATTGACGAACAATGTGCCAGGGTCCTCCGTGCCAAGCAATGCGGAACGATGTTTGCTCAAGTACTCTTCCAAATGAGGAATGAGACAGTGCGGCACGATTGCTCGCACCGATTGGCCAGTCTTCGTCTCGCTCTCGCGGAAGTAGAACTGCCAAAACTGCGGCCGGGGATCTTTCTCTAAGGCATCTTCCACCCACTTCGGCCGTGCGATGTGTTGGCCTGTAGGAAGCTCCGCCACAAACAGATTCGCGGTTTGCGAATCCCCGAGGCGACATTCTCGGGTGTTCCGCTGCCGCCAAACAAGCGCCGCCAGCCACCGGATCAATAGAGCGTCATGAGCCAGCCACGCACGTTGCTCGTCGGTGAGAGACTTTTTCGACATATCAAGTCGAATCCGATCTGGTACCGCGACGAGCACGTCGTAAGGTATCATCCTGCGTGCCTTTCTCTCGAGCCGCTCCGATTCCGGATCTTCCGGCAGAGTTGAGAAGAGATGACTGAACCACTGCCAATCGAGGCTCTTGTAGTGTGGATAGTGACGCACCGCAGCATAGATAAGCGACAACTTCATCAACGACGTTCTCGAGAGATTCCGGACATTAATTGCCCACTCGACGAATGAGCTTACGACGTCCTCTGTGAGAAGATCTGCAAGGCTATTAATATCTGGCAATTTAGCGATGGCATGGGCGTATCCGTAGAGGCGACCGATCCAATTTTCAAGTTGGACGGCACTAACAGGTCGCAGACGGCCATGTTGCGGCCGACCTTTGGACCATTTGTCGGTTTTCCATTTCAGAAGAGATCTAACCTGCGTTCTCAGCGGCTCAGGCATGTCGTCTGTGCTGATCTTGTAATCAGCGCCATGTGGGTGGCAGTTCAGGCGCGGCAGAAGAAACTCCAAATTCCGGTCAACGATCACTTTTCGGAACCGAGACTTAAGGTATCGCACGGTCAGATGTGTGCGACCGCGCCGCTTCATCCACTCCTCCCATGCCGAGAGATGTGCCTCTGAGAACTCGTCTGGTGAAACGCCTTGTCGCATTGCGTAACGAACCACTCCTTTGGTCGCTCCTGGGACTTTGGCGAGGGCGTCGAGAACTGGTTTCCAGCAATCGTTGATCGGCTGAGAATCTGGTTTCCAGCCAAGTTCCCGGGCAGTTCGCAGCAGCACCTGCGCGTACCGGCAGTATGTTCGGATGGAGTTGTCCGCATACCGATGCTCAGCGAGATACAAAGAGAACTCCGGACCGATGTCGAGCAAGGCTTCAATTGGCAGCCTCTCGAGCGGTTGCCCCGCAAACGCCGCCAAATGCCGGGCCGTCGTCATAATCATGTTGTCCGGCCGAGTAGCCGAAGTGCAAATGGCGTGCCGCAAGTCGCCGACACTTTCGAGCTTTGGCGGCCTATCTGCGATGGAAACTGAAGATGGGGGAAGCGCCGCTGCACTTTGCGTACCAACGGCGACGGTTTGCGAAGACATATCTCGTTTTTTCTCCTAATTACAGTCGTTGTAGGGTGGGTGAGTTTGTGGATAAAAGCGAAGGAGTCCGAAGAGCGATGAGGATGTGCGAGTGGATCCGGACGCCGAAGGAGAATGGCGAGATATAGCGACGAACTACACCGTCTTCGGTCTTCGGCTAGAGCTGCTCTCGAGGAACTCCTCGAGGTCCATTGAAAGAAACCTCGCTCGTCCAGGCAGGTTGCGGGAGTTGAGTTCCTGGCGCCTTACTCTTTCCTGTATTGTCCGAACTGACACACTGAAGATCGTTGCTACATCACGCATGGTGTAAGTGCCCTGCGGGCGCAGGCCGCGGTAGACGAGAAGATTCTCGAGAAGAGGGTATTTGGTAGGTCGGAGTGTATCGGTTGTCATGTTTAATCCTTCGATAGAGCTTCAGCAGCATGCCGGTCGCCGTGCAACGACCAATTCTGCTCATACCTGTCTAGTATAGGAACGACCTGATTATCCGGATGTGGACGAATTCCCTGGTCAAGTGTGATCCCGGACGGAATTATTCTGTAGGGCGAGCCGCAGGCACGACGGAACAGGAGTGAGTCCTGGCCGTTCAGCTAAAGCCTCGGCGTCGAGTTCAGGGTTGATGATGTAGATATTCTTCCTGCGGGTATTGCGTTCAATGAAATGGACGGTCGAACGCGAGTTCTCACCCCGATTCAATCTTTTTGCTCTTCTCGACTTGATCCGGACATCTGTATCGATAACGGAACATATCGTTCGACCGGAGTCTTCCATGAGCGAAAGAAATCTAGCGGATCGTCTGTACCGAGAAATTCTCGTGCCAGCGTGAGACGCTGTAGAACATCCTGTCGTGGCTTATCTGGTAGACTTTGCACTCGCCGCTGGACACTTTCGAAGAACTGCTCCACACTTACAACTTTTGCCCACTCTTCGATGACCTTCACAAGCTGTTCGCGGCTCTCCTTGATGGACTGAGCCACGCGACGGGTGTCCTCCTCGTTTCGCCACCGCTCCTGCCGTACTTCCCATTCTTGACGCCGAAGCTCCGCTTGGCGCTCTTCCTCTTTCACCTTCTCCGCTAAGACGTCAGTAGAGTTCTCGATTGACTCCACGATTTTGGGAATGTCCTGCGTGAGCGCTCGATCTTTGCTCTCCTGAAACAGCACCGACCAGGAAACTCCACTGTATGGCGCGTAAACGACAAGCCGGAGGCGACTGCAAGGGATATCTTTCGTTGTTGTCCAACTGTGGTCGAAATATCGTGCTGATGCTTTGAGAGGCTTGTAATCAGACTCGCGGACGTACCTCCCGTTTACATAACGAAGAAGGACCGATTCAGACATTTCGATAATGGCAAGACCAAGTGCAACCGAGCCGACATAGACGACAGTAGGGCGTTGCGGCGACCACAGGTGGCTGTACTCGGGATGCCGCTCCTTGCGTTCCACTTTGGGCACTTGCTCGTGTTCATCAATGCGGGCTCGTATGAAGTGTTCGGCTGGGGAAGAGACGAGAACACGGTGTCCGGCTGATTCCAAGGCGTTGAATAGATCATTTGCAAAACCGAGGGCCTTGTCGAGCCCACCTCGGGATGCGGTAATGTCGACAAGAAGCCTCTTGTGGGGCCTGAGGTGTTGGCCTTCTTCAACCTTGTGGCCCGCGTCGTAATGTCTTATTGCTTCGCGAATGAGTCCATGAGTGCCAGTCACCGAGCGCGACGATCCGCTGCGGACACGATTCCTTGATGCTGTTGAAATCCGCGGCACAATTGGCAATCCCGATTCTCCACCTTGGGACCAGTTGAGTTGGTCACCAGGTTGTGCTGCTGGCAAGGGAGGCCTCTGGTGTGCCTTTTCGACAGCAAGTTTGGCCCAGTAGCCTCTCACAGGGTGCGGCACCTGCAGCATCGAACAAACCCGAGCCATGTAGCTGCCAGAGACATTGAACTTGTCGGCCACTTTGTTCATTGGCATGGACCAGACCAACTCGTAGAGTTCTTCTCTTGTGACCAAATCTACGCTCCATCACTACGATTTCGCTGTTTTAGGCATGAGGTGCCCTGCTTTTTAGGGGTGATTATATTTCAGTGAATAGTTGCAACAGTGATAGAATTTCCACAGTGGTGAATGTTTTTCTATGATTATGGCGTTCGGATGATTGAAATTCAACAGAATGACTTTACGTGAAAGAAAAGACGGCGTGGTGAACGAATTTCATGGTAAACCGCTTCCCCAGCCGGGGAAATTGGCTGGATATGCTGCTCTCATAGAGCAATATCGACTTCGTGTGCCGTTACCGCCCTTGCTTGCGATCACCACCGAGGGCCATACGAAGAGCGCGACGAACGACTGGCTTATCCTTACCAGACGCCATGTGCCTGAGGACACGTTGGCAGGGCATCTCACGTTCGCTTTGAAATGGGAAGGTGTGCAACTCGGCGTCCTTGCCGCTCTGTTTAGAGCCACAGGACCCGAGCCAATTCGGGAGTTAATCGCAGCGACTCCGACTGGTGCGTATGCGCGCAGGATATGGTTTCTCTACGAGTGGCTTACAGGTGCAGAACTTGAGCTACCGCCACTCGGAAAAGTCAAAGCAGTACCCGTTCTCGATACCGACCTTCAGTACGGCATTGATAAGGGTGAATCGATTTCTCGACACAAAGTTATCAATAACCTTCCTGGCACTAGAGATTTCTGTCCGCTTGTTCGTCGAACAGACAAACTCGAAAACTTTCGGCAATCGGAACTTGGACTACAGGCGCGTGAGATCTCCGGCAGGACCCATCCCGACATCCTCGCCAGGGCTGCTGCATTTCTGCTGTTGAGCGACAGCAAATCAACTTTTCAGATCGAGGGTGAACAAGCTCCGGCGCAAAGAATCGCTCGGTGGGGTCGGGTAATCGCAGAAGCGGGACAGGTACGACTCAGTCGAGAGGAACTCGAACGACTCCAAAAAATCGTGATCGGCGATACGCGGTTCGTCCACATCGGTCTCAGAACCGAGGGTGGTTTCATTGGCGTCCATGATCGCCTAACGGGCGAACCTATCCCCGATCACATCAGCGCCCGGTCTGACGACTTGCCAAGCTTAGTCGATGGACTCGCAGTGCTGAAGAAACGCTCACTAGCCGGCGCCGTAGATCCGGTCATCGCTGCTGCTGTTGTTGCGTTCGGGTTCGTTTACATCCACCCGTTCGAAGATGGAAATGGCAGACTGCATCGTTGGCTGATTCATCACGTTCTGGCGAAGGGCGGATTTAATCCTCCTGGCCTAGTGTTTCCAATAAGCGCGGTTATTCTACGCCGAATAGACGAATATCGACGTGTGCTCGAGTCCTACTCAAGGCAACTTCTTGATCTGATCGAGTGGCAGCCAACACTCGAAGGGAATGTTGAGGTTCTCAACTCCACAGCGGATTTTTACCGGTACTTCGACGCTACGCTCCACGCGGAGTTTCTTTTCGAGTGCGTTGACGAAACGGTAAAGCGAGACTTGCCCAATGAGGTTCGGTACCTAGAGGCATACGACAAATTCGTTAGCAGTGTCGAGGCTTTTCTCGAGATGCCGAAGAAGAAAGTAGACCTGTTATGGCGCTTCCTGGAGCAGAACGGTGGGAAGCTTTCGGCGCGTTCACGCGCGCAGGAGTTTGCACTGCTGACCGACGAAGAAATCGAACGAGTCCAAAGCGAATACGGCGAAGCGCATGCTGTGAGCGAAGGAAGTAAATAGCCGTCAGCCGTATCGAACGCCTTGCGTTTACGATCATGATGAAGCTGCCCGATCTTATCTGCGAATGCGGGCGAACGCTCATTTCTTGAGAGTTTGTACCCAGCGCAGGCGGCGGTGCGCCAAGGGCGAGCGGGTACCGTAGCTGTCTGTGGTGTTGTGAGTCCTGCGGTATCGGTTACTCAATCGAACGCGATTCGGAACGCTTGCGCTTCGGGACATGGGCGCATATTTCGGATGCGCTCAGAAACGAAAATTGGTTTGAACGCGATGTGCAACAACGGCCCTTTGGACTAGTGAATCGAGTGGCAAAACTTCACCGCAAACTTCACCGCATTGAGTGCGGAAAGGGCTCCAAATCGCACTTTTTGCTCCAACTAAGTCATTGAAAAGACTCGGACGCCAGGCCAAAGAGGCGGGCTGTTAACCGGAGGGTTGTAGGTTCGAGTCCTACCTGAGGAGCCATTCTTTGCAGTCACTTACCGGCGAGCACCTCCCAAAATCTCCTCCGCAATGGGTCCTCAAGTCGGGATCTCTCCGACATTATTGTTAACCCTTCATTGTTGACCCCTTCCAAGTTGTGGAAGAGGTCAATCGACAATGTTTACTGGGAGAAACCGGGGCGACTCGTGCGAACTCCGGCGAGGGACGTCGTTTCGAAAATCAGCGCGAACAGAACGCGCGGTGCGGAGTTGTTCCTCTACAGAGATTCCGCCGCGGTGCGGCTCCAAAACGAAAGTGGCTTGCGTCTTTAGCAATCCAAGTGAATACCAAGCTGCGCCATCGCGCCTACATCGGCAAGCCTTTCGGATCACGGAGCAATGCTTCTGCGTTTTCCACCGGCGACCTCGAATAGAATGGCAAGTAGTCTTCCCTAAGAAGCGGACGCATGACACTTTCTGCGAGGTATGCAGGAAAATTCAGCAGCGGCATCCGGAAGCGCGGTCAGGACTATTACGCGCAGCGTCGCGTCCGCATCCAGCGGGGCTCCGACCTCGTTGTGACGGCCTCAGTGCGCGGTTCGCGGTCCTACTATGTGAACCTGGATTGGCGCGGCGATCGGCTGTCGGTATCGTGTGATTGCCCCTACTTCATGGATAACGAAGTCCCGTGCAAGCATCTCTGGGCGACGATTCTAGCCGCCCAGGCGCAAGGCCTTCTCGCGGAGGCCGCCGCAGCCGCGAACCCGATGATGGAATGTGACGTTGACGAGGGAGATTGGGAGCTCGATGACGCAAGCCCGGAATCGCCGCACCTGGTACCTCGTACACAAGCCGCAATCGTTAAGGTGCAGACGCCACCACCGCCGACTTGGCGCCGGCAGGTCAGCGAGGCTTTCAACACCAGCCAGTTTGTGGTACCCACGGATGCCTGGCCCGCGCAACGCGAGATTCTCTACGTGGTCGATGCTCCCAGCAGCCTAAGCAGAGCGGGCCTCATCCTTAACCTCCAGTCGCGCGACCGCAAAGCCGGCGGCACTTGGAAGCCGGAACGCAATTTGTCCTTGAGACGAGAACAGGTCGCGCACTTGCCGTTGCAAGCAGACCGCGAAATACTGTCGGCCCTGGCCGGGGCCAATCAGTACTTTGCCTACAGCTACGGTAGCTCCTACGACCGGGTACCCGAATCTTTTCTGATACCGCCCGACCTAGGTGGCATGATTATGCCGCGCGTGACGCGCACCGGGCGTTGCTACTTGCGGCTGAACCGGGAAGCCGACGGCCTGCTTCCCCTGGCATGGGACGATGGCCCTCCCTGGACATTCCGGCTTGAGATGCGGCGCCGCCCGCAGCGCGGATGGGTTGTTAACGGTGTTCTCTGCCGCGCAGACGAGCGCATGGACCTCGACGTGCCGGTGCTGCTCACCCACGGCGGCTTCGTAATCACTCGCGACCGGGTGGCTCCGCTGGCCGAAGGCACGCCCTTGAAATGGGTAGTAAATTTTCGGAAGGTCGGCCGCATCGAAGCGCCGGAAACAGATACCGGCGAACTCTTGACCGCCCTGTTGGGCTCGCCCGCCCTTTCGTTGCTGGACCTTCCCGAGGAACTGCGCTATGAGGAAGTCGTGCCAACGCCGCGTCCTTGTTTGCGGATTGGCAAAGCCGAGGTCCGCTACGCCAACCAGCGACTGGTGGCGGATCTGTCGTTTGATTACGATGGCCGAACGGTGTCGGCGCGCGATCCGGTACAGGGCTTCTACCAGGCGGCCAATCGCCGTCTCCTGCGCCGTGACTCCGAGGCAGAAAAAGCTGCCGCCGCCTTGCTCGAAGACTTAGGCGTCAAGTTTCGGGCATCGAACTACTGGAACCGTGAGCCCGGCAGGGAAGTCGCCCCCAGCAAGCTGCCCCGCGTGGTACGTACCTTGGTGGAGGCGGGCTGGCACATCGAAGCCGAGGGCAAGATTTTCCGGCGTCCTGGAGCGATGCGGGTCGAAGTCTCCAGCGGCGTGGACTGGTTCGAATTGCACGGCGAGGTGGAATACGGAGATGGCGCTGCGCGACTTCCCGCATTACTCGAGGCCTTGCGTCGCGGCGATAACATGGTTCGGCTGGACAATGGCAACTACGGAATACTGCCGGAGGAGTGGTTGCGCCGGTTTGGTCCCGTGGCCGGCATGGGAACAGCGGCGGACGGCCACCTTCGCTTCCGTCCCAGCCAGGCGGGACTTCTCGATGCATTGCTGGCCGCACAACCCGAAGCCAATTGCGACGAGGCCTTCGCCCGTGTCCGGGAGGAGTTGCGGCTGTTTCAAGGTGTGGCGGCTGCCAGCCAGCCTGAAGGTTTCGTGGGGCACTTGCGCGATTATCAACGCGAAGGTCTTGGATGGATGCAGTTTCTTCAACGCTTTTCCTTTGGCGGCTGCCTGGCAGACGACATGGGCGTGGGCAAGACGGCACAAGTCCTGGCGCTGCTGGAGACGCGGCGCGCGAAACGGGCGATTGGCGAGACCCTGGGCCCCTCGCTGGTGGTGGTCCCCAAGTCGCTGGTCTTCAATTGGAAGGAGGAGGCGGAGCGTTTCACTCCTTCGCTTCGCGTCCTCGGCTATACCGGGCTGGCGCGCAACCGCAACAACTTCGACGGATGCGATGTGGTGCTTACCACCTACGGCACGCTACGTCGCGACGCTGTGCGCCTCAAGGAGATCCAGTTCGATTACGTTGTTCTCGACGAGGCCCAGGCCGTTAAGAACGCCAACACCGAATCGGCCAAGGCGGTTCGCCTGCTGCGCGGAAGTCACCGTCTGGCGATGAGCGGCACTCCCGTGGAGAACCATCTGGGTGAGCTTTGGTCCCTGTTCGAGTTTCTCAATCCCGGAATGCTGGGCGCCGCCAGCGTCTTCAAACTGGCTGGTGGGGCCATGCGTAATCCCGATGAAGATACCCGCCGGCTCTTGGCGCACGCACTGCGTCCCTTCATTTTGCGCCGCACCAAGGAACAAGTGGCCAGCGAACTTCCGCCCAAGAGCGAGCAGACTATTCATTGCGTAATGGAACCCGCCCAACGCAAGCTCTATGACGAGTTGCGCCAGCACTACCGCAACTCTCTGTTGCCGAAGATAGAAAAGGACGGACTGGCGAAGTCCAAGATCCAGGTGTTGGAAGCGCTGCTGCGGCTGCGCCAGGCGGCCTGTCATCCTGGCCTGGTGGATAAGAATCGCTGCAGCGATCCCAGCGCCAAGCTGGACGTGCTGCTGGCACGAATGCGCGAGGTACTCGACGAAGGCCACAAGGCGCTGGTGTTCTCGCAGTTCACCAGCCTGCTGAGGATTGTTCGCGACCGTCTGGACAGCGACGGCGTCACCTACGAATATCTGGACGGCGCGACTCGCAACCGGCGGGCCCGGGTTGAACGCTTTCAACGCGACCCGGATTGTCGTCTATTCCTGATCAGCCTGAAGGCCGGCGGCCTGGGGTTGAACCTCACCGCAGCCGACTACGTGTTTCTCCTCGATCCGTGGTGGAACCCCGCCGTGGAAGCCCAGGCCGTGGACCGCACTCATCGCATCGGACAGACGCGGCAGGTTTTCGCCTATCGGCTGATCACGCGCGATACCGTCGAGGAAAAAGTGCTCGAGTTACAGAAAACCAAGCGCGATCTGGCCGACGCTATCATCGGCGCAGACAACAGCCTTATCCGCGACCTGCGACCGGACGACCTCTCACTCCTCCTCTCGTAGCGCGCCAGTAGGTCCAAAAGAAATTGCGATGAAGCTGCGCCGGCCTTTGGCCGACCAGAAGTCCTACGCCATTTTCAAGAGGCTTCTTGTCCCGGCATCGGCGACGGTGGCGACTTTACGGTGCGCGTGAACTTGGCCTGCCCTGTCCAGTGTGCGGCGGAGCACCCGCATCCAACGCGTCAGAGCTGTCTGCAACTCACTGCGCGCAAATCGCGATCGCGGTGGTTTGCCGGCCTTGCGTGTCTATGTTGTGGACCATCACGTCCCAGCCGTTATCAATCACGTTGCCATGTCCGTCGGATGGCTCTGAGGAGAATACTTTGACTTCGTCAGGGGTTTCGATGTCGAAACCTCCTCCCAGCACCTTCTTGCCCGCGGGGCAGCTCGCATGAACGCTTTGGGTAGCGCCACCCGGTACCACCACCCGGTTCACTACGGTTTGGTAGCCCTGGACACCGCAGCCTGCGAGCATGCACGTCATGCCAAGAACGCAAAAAGCAATTACCAGACGAGTCCAACCGATGGACTTCCAATTAATCGGTTCCATTTTTAGCCTCCATGAGTTAGTCAAGAATCTCGATTTTGGCCCGGGAATGGCCAACAGTGTACACCCGAGCGCTTATTTGGGCTGCTGACCCTCGTATCAATGAAATGCGGAATGCCTGCGGGCGGCCCGCCCAACGAACACTTTAATCCAGATGGCTGATACACCAGCCCGCGCTCCTTCATTTCCGGGAAGTCTTCACGCGGATGCCCTATTGCACCTTCTTATCGATGGGGATGGGCCTCTTTGTCCACTTACAAACAAAGAGACCCTCTCGGACGTCACGGGAAGCAGAATCATTGTTGGAGCTCGACGTACGAGGAAGACCACACAAAGGGCGTCGGACTGCATGATTTGCCCTGAATCTGCGGATTTCCCACCTGATTGGGACCGTTGTAGGTCGGGCAGGTACAACTGACGAGGGGAAGGTGGGTTTTCGGGTCGATCTTGCCGGTATTCATGCAGGGGGCCGTCATGCACCCAGCGTATAGGTTTGCTTGGAGCGGTGGTTTCGGACACTTTTGACTGAAAGCGCCGATATCACCCGCGGGCGGAACTGTGTTGTTCATGGTTGGAAGTATCTGTATTTGACTGAAGTCGGAGATCAGATCGGCGCCGGGGAATAATCCGTTGGGCTTGCTCCCGAGCACAGAACAAATATTTGCCTCCGGAAGGCCGGAGTTGAGATCCGAGAAATTCAGGCATTGACTACCGTCTATGCCGCATTGTTCGACAGTGCTGAGGTAAACATCCTTGTTCAGGATGGCGCTAATCTCTACGTACGAGTACGTCCCTGCACCGGGAGTATCCGGACTGAATTTGGTAACAGTCACATTCAGCAGCATTCCCGTCCTGCGAAAAGGTGCAACTCGGAGTTCGGTAGGGGCTCCCCGGCACGCCGGAATAGTAACAGAGCGCAATAGGCCCGGTAGTCTGCAGGCGGCAAGCAAGAAAGTATGTCTTAAATCCCTTGAGGTCAGAAGAAACGGCGTCTGCCCACGCACACGGGCTCGAAGAGCTGTTCGTCTGGCAATCATTGATGGTGATTTGTTGGCCTCCGTCAGTAACTGTCAAGGTTGAATTGCGGCTGGCAACTCTGGTTCGGGGCGGGGCAAGTTTGAGCGACGGCCGGTATCGCACAACAGGCCGAGAACAATAAGTGCGAGACCATAATAGCGCCAACCGCTTCTCGTCATGCTGCGTGCTTTGGTGGTGGGATGGTGCAGTTCAGTGTGCATGACACGCTCCTTGAATCAGCACTTTCATGCCGGATGCGAACGCGCGGCATTATATCCCGATTCGGGCATTCCACCCCAGTATTATTTCGTCCGACCGCCGCGCGGCCCACCCCGTTAAGGAATTGTTGAAAATAAACTTACACCCAGGTGATCTATCGAGCCGTCTGTCGGCGAGTGGGTCTCTTTGCTTTTCACTGACAACTGACGACGGGCAACTGACCACCGCCTCGGTTCATCCGTCACGCGCAACCGTGACTAACTCGCTTGGTGCCTAGACCACCTTTCGTTGTACACTTCCGCCGGAAGGATGAGGGAGAGTTGTCGTCCACGAGTCGGCAACCGGACACGACCCCCATCCCCAGTAGGTGCTTCGACCTGTGATCGGTCTGTTTGCTCTCGCTTTTTCGCCCATCTCCCCGCTCAAGGCCCCATTCCGACCCGCGAAAGTCCCAGCCTAACTCCTTTGTTAAGAGGAATTTGCCTGTAAGTCCTACGGGCAGAGGAATTTGCGCGCAACTCGTTCCCGTAAGTCTCGTATAAGAATGAGGATTTTACAAAAGAGGGGGGGGGAGGGGGTGCGCGTTATCGGACATAGTCCCAATTTGGGAATTCTTCGCTCTTCCGACTTCGCGTCTTACTGGAACGCCTGAAGCGCCGACGTCCTGATCGTCGTGAACGTCGAAGATGGTGTAAAGGCGCGTGACTTGCAGCAGGTTGCGGACGTTCTTGTTCAGGTT
Organism: uncultured Acidobacteriaceae bacterium; assembly: GCA_963751155.1. Lineage (GTDB taxonomy): Bacteria > Acidobacteriota > Terriglobia > Terriglobales > Acidobacteriaceae > DASRAA01. The sequence goes on from CAVVTL010000043.1 coordinate 22,262, forward strand.
CATCAGCTTGAGTTCGCCGCCCTGATTGCGCAGCGAAGTGTAGTTCATCATCAGCTCGCCGATGCCCGAGCTGTCGATGTGGATCACGCCGTTGAGGTTGAGCAGGATCTTGCTGTAGCCTTCGCGCACCAGTTGCTGAACCGCGTCGCGCAGTTTGCCGGTGCCTTCGCCGAGGCGGAGCTGGCCGCTGAGGTCCACAATGGCCACATCGCCCGACCGCGCGGGTGCTTGTCTGAATCGTCATGAGGCGACTCCCGGAAAATTCTTGTCGGCGTTGTTTGCGGCCTAAGTGTATATCCAAATCGGAATTTGCATTCTCCGGCGTGATTGCTGGCTTGTCAGCGTGCTAACCTCAGCCATATCGACTTGCGCGAGAGCACCCATGAAACTCATGCAATGGGATGATGGCTGTAGCGCTGTTGGCCGCTTCAGCAGCGGCGCAGAAGAATGACTGGCTCATCGTTCCTGGCCAGCGCGTTGGGCCGGTCACGGCGGCAACCACGCGCGCCGATCTCGACGCCATCTTCGGCAAGGAGAACGTGCGGAGCGCAACCTCGACGGCAACGACGGACCAGAGGCGTTGCGACCGTGGTTTACGCCACCGACTCAAGCGCAGCGCTGGCGATTACTTGGGACCGCGAACGTCCGGCCGTCGATCCGCATCTGCTTCGGCACCAGTCGGGACCGTGCCGCTGGCGCACCGCGAGCGGAATTCGTATTGGCCTGTCCGATCCGCGAACTGAACAGGCTGAATGGCAAGTCGTTTCAGGTCAGCGGGTTCGGCGAGGAGCAGGGACAGAGTGAGTGTCGTGGCGCAAGGGCGCGCTGGAAGAAGACCCAGCGGCGTGCGGCCATCTTGTGGTGCGGCCTGGCTCCGGCGGCGAAGCTGAAGGACGGGAGATGTCGAAAGGCGAATCGGAATTGTGGAAGCAGTTGCAGGGGAGACAAGCCGTACTCGTCGTCATACTTGCCGCTGCTGGAGTCTGGAACACATCGTGTCGGGGCTGACGCTGGAGTTTACGGGCGCGGCTGCGGGAAGTGAGTACGCCGCATAGCGCTAAGCAAAAGCAGAGCGGCCCGAAGGCCGCTCTGCTTATCGCGATGCAGAGTTGCTTGGTTCTAGTTGGCTGATACCGAGGTCCGAACGGCGAAGTGCTGTTCGGGAGCGGGCAGTCCAGCGTTGGCTCCGGTGTCGCGAATGATGCGGTTGGTGTCGAAGTACACCTGCCAGTAGTCTGTGTTGCTGCAGTACGGACGAACCGCGAGCACAGGACCGGCGAGAGTGAAGGTCAGGATCTCGACGTCGGGCGCGGGGTTGGTCAGCACGTTGGGAATCTGCGCCAGGTTCGCCTTCAGCAGCGCGATGACCTTATGCACGTCGGCGGTGTGGTCGAGCTGCGCCTGCAGGTCAACACGGCGATACGGGTTGGTGGCTGAAGTTCTGGATGATCTCGGCGAAGATCTTGCCGTTGCCGACGATGTTGCGAATGTTGTCGAGCGTATTGATCGAAGTGACGAACAGGCCGACTTCTTCGACGGTTCCCATGACGCCGCCGGCGACCACGAAGTCACCGACCTTGAAGGGCTGCAGGATGACGAGGAAGACGCCGGCAGCAAAGTTGGCCAGCAGTCCGCTCCAGGCGAGTCCGATGGCGACGCCGCCGGCGGCGATCAGGGCTGCAAGACTGGTGGTCTGGACGCCGAAGAATCCCAGGATCGCGATGACGAGAACGATATTCAAGCAGGGCGCCGACGGCGTTCTGGATGTAGCGGATAACGGTCGGGTCGATCTGTCTGCTTGGTCATGCTGCGGCCAATCGATGCGCAGAGCAAAACCGATCAGCCAGCGACCGACGATCCATAGGGCAAGTGCCGAGTACCCGGATCCGCAAGGCCAGAGCCAAGGGCTAACCCTTGTCCATGAGTGAATTCATAATCTGGATGTATCCATATTGAGGCTCCCAATTGTGAATGGTAGTGAAGTGATCGCAGCCCGGGGGAGCCGCTTTGCGAAATCATACTACTTGCAGGCAAGCACTCGTTGAGAGTGCATTCGTCAGCAATCAGCTTGTCAGCATTCACGAATGTCTCTGCGGACTGCTTCAGTTATGTCGGTCCATGTTAAGACGGCAGCTGGAGCTACGTTGGGGAGCAGTTCGCCGATGCGGCGGATTTGCGCGCCCACCGAACGCAGTTTCTCTTCGATGCGCTCGTAGCCGCGATCGAGGTGATAGACGCGGTCGATGATGGTTTCGCCGTCGGCCACCAGGGCAGCGAGGACCAGCGACGCGGAGGCGCGCAGGTCGCTGGCGAGCACGGCAGCACCGCTGAGCGGAGTCTTGCCGCGGACTACGGCTCGGCGTCCGTCGATCTTGATGTTGGCGCCCATGCGAACGAGTTCCTGGGCGTGCATGTAGCGGTTCTCGAAGATGTTTTCGGTGATGAGGCTGGCGCCTTCGGCTTGCGTGGCCAGCGCCATGTATTGCGCCTGCATGTCGGTCGGGAATCCGGGATATTCTTCGGTGACGATGTCGGCGGACCTTCAGCGGGCCTCCCGAAACGATGCGCACGGAATCGGCGGTGGTGGCGACGTGAACGCCACATTCGCCGAGCTTGCTGAGCAATGCGCCGAGGTGTCGGGGATCGCAGGCAGAGACGGTGAGATCGCCTCCGGTGAGAGCGGCGGCGATGATGAATGTTCCGGCTTCAATGCGGTCGGGAATGATGCGGTGGCGCGCACCGCTGAGCTTGCTCGACGCCCTGCACACGAATCGTGCGAGTGCCCGCACCCTCGATGCGCGCGCCCATCTTGGTGAGCAGATTCGGCGAGGTCCACGACTTCAGGCTCGCAGGCGCAGTTCTCGAGAACGGTTTCGCCTTCGGCGAGGGTGGCGGCCATCAGCAGGTCTTCGGTGCCGGTGACGGTGATTTTCTCGAAGACGATGCTGCCGCCTTTCAGACGGTCGGCACGGGCCTCGATGTAGCCGTGCTCCTGCGTGATGCGAGCGCCGAGCTTCTCCAGTCCCTTGAGGTGAAGGTCGATGGGGCGGGCGCCGATGGCGCATCCGCCGGGCAGCGATACGCGGGCATGTCCGCGTGCGGGCGACCAGCGGGCCCAAGCACGAGGGTCGAGGCGCGCATGGTCTTGACCAGGTCGTAGGCAGCTTCTTCGTTGACGAGGTTGCGGCACGAGATGGTGGTGCGATGCTGGGCGCGTCCGTAGCCGAGTTCGACTTCAGCGCCCATCGAGGCCAGCAGGTTGCGCTCGGTGACGATGTCGCGCACCTGCGGAATGTTTTCGAGAATCACCGGCTCGTCGGTGAGCAGGGCAGCGGCCATCGCGGGCAGGGCGGCGTTCTTGGCGCCGCTGACGCGGACGGTGCCTACGAGCGGATTGCCGCCGCGGATTACGAGTTTGTCCATGAATGAAGTTCCACAACCATTCTAAGAGGTCAGGCGGACGAGCAGGAGACTTTGGTCGTCGTCTTGCGCATAGTTGGCGGAAAGCGCGGCGTGAATCTTCTGCGCGATGGAGGCCAGCGGGCTTGACCGGTTCTCGCGAAGGACGGTCTCGAGCCGGTCAAGGCCGAATTCGGCGCCGGCTTTGTCGGAGGCTTCGAGGATGCCGTCGGTAGCAATGAGCAGGACGTCGCCCGGCTGCAGGTCGACGCTGTGGCCGTTGTACGGCGGTCCGGCGAGCAGTCCGATCGGCAATTGCTGATCGGCGAGGCTGCGACGGACGCCGACGAAGCGTGCAGCATGGCGGGCTGCCCGGCGATGGCATATTCCACGCGGCACGAGCCGTTCGAGTCCGGCTGGATGCGCAGCGCCGTGCAGGTCGCGTACATGTGCGACTCTTTGACGGCGGGCAGCACTTCGTTCAGGCGCTCGAAGACTGCGGTGGGTGAGGGCAGGTCGAACAATTGGGTGCGGACGGCGGTCTTGATCATGCCCATGAGGATTCCGGCGGGGAGACCGTGGCCGGAGACGTCGGCGACATAGGCGAAGACCGAGCCGTCGGAAAGAGGCACGACGTCGACGAGGTCGCCGCCGACTTCGGCGCTGGGGAGCGAGATGCCGTAAATCTCGAGGTTCGACGACTGCCAATCGATGACCGGCACCAGCGTTTGCTGGATTCGTTGGGCGATGGCCAGTTCGGTTTGCATGCGAACCGCGCGCGATCCCTCGTTCTTGATTAAAGCATGAAGAACGAGTAGGCGGAGAAGCTCAAAATCATGCAGGCGATGGTGCGACGCGGGTGCCGTGCTCTGGCGTGGGGTGTTCGAATGGCGCCAAGCTGGTGCAAGAGCACGACACCAGTCGCGGATCCGACCAACCACAAAACGACCGCACCGATGAGCCAGCGCGGGTCGCGGAAGAAAGCCAGAATCCATACGACTGCGATGAAGCCGCTGAACAGCGACCAGGCGATTACGGGAACGAAAGGCTTCTGTCCGAGGTCGAGGAGATCGACAAAACAGCCGACCATGCCGAACAAGAAAAAAATCGCCAGCAGGAGCGACGTCAGGCGGCGGAGCGGAACGTCTCGCCAGTAGTTGCGGTGCAAGGGCAACGGTTTCTTTTGGGTCAAGTCGCGGTGATGGAGCGGATGCCCATGAGTCGTGGCGCGCGAATCGGTTTGAGAATAGCAGAAGCAGGCTACAGCGCCTCGACGATGGCGTCGTGCAGCGACGGCCAGACTTGCCTGATGGCGCGCGAACTGCGGTCGGGCCAGATGCGGTTGCTGAGGAACGTTACGCTGAGCTGGCGGTCGGGGTCGATCCAGAGTGAAGTGCCGGTGAAGCCGAGGTGACCGAAGGAGCGCGCGGAGAAATGCTGGCCGGAAGTTGATGGCTGCGAGGGTGTGTCCCAGCCGAGGGCGCGCGAGGTGCCTGCGGGCGTGGATTCGCGGCGGGTGAAGAGTTCGACGGTTGCAGGCTGGAAGATCGGCGAGCCGCCGCGCAACATGCATTCGGCGAAACGGGCGACATCGGCGGCGGGAGCGAAGAGGCCGGCATGTCCGCTGACGCCGTCCATGACGGAGGCGTTCTCGTCGTTGACTTCGCCCTGGATGATGCGATGACGGAAGGTGCGGTCGTCTTCGGTGGGAGGAATCTGCTTTCGCAACTCGGGCGGCGGATTGAAGCAGTGTGCTGTCATATCCAAGGGCGTGAAGATTTCGCGGCGAGCGAATGCGTCGAGCGGTTCGTTGGCGAGGCGTGCCAGGATTTCGCCGAGCAGGATGAATCCGATGTCGCTGTACTCGGCTTTGAGCGCCGGGGGTTCGACGAGCGGTGTAGCGCAGGCTGCGCGGAAGAGTTCGTCGCGGCTGCGGGCGGTTTCGAACAGCTTCACGTAGGCGGGTAGTCCGCTGGAGTGGGCCAGCAGCATGCGAATGGTGACCGCGGCGCTCCGCTGCTTGGAGGTCGGAACTAGGGTGACAAATTCGGGTAGCAGTTCCGCGACGGCGCATCGAGATGCAGCAGACCGCGGTCGTAGAGAATCATCGCCATCGCGGTGGTTGCCATTACCTTGGTGACTGAGGCGAGATCGAAGATCGGTGTCGGCCTGGACTTCGGGACGATGCGGGTCGTAGGTGAAGCGACCGAAGCCGCGCAAAGCGATCAGCGCGCCTCGGTGCGTGACCGCCAGGGAAGCCGCCGGGAAAGGCGTGCTGCTCGATGGCTTCGCGAATGATGGCGAAGGCGCGGCCGAATCGCACTTCTTGATCGTCGAATGGTTCGCAACGATTGCATGGTTGCGAGTTTTGGTTCGGATTCCGATTCACTGAGTTCACTGGCAGTGGCAACCTATAATAGCTTGCTCGGCGCAGCGTCCGTGACGAGATGCGGCTGGACGTCCAACATTAGCGACAGAACTCTCGAAAGGTCTTCGATCCATTGAGCCGCAACCCCCGCTGGCTCGTTATCGCCGCAGCTATTCCTTGTGAGCGTGATTCCGCCACGAATATGGCGCAGTCTCCGGCTGCCGTCGAGCAATCCGCTCCTACGGCGCTCGTCATGGACTTGGCGACCTATGCGGACCGCCTGGCTCCGGTGGATGCCATCGTGAACAACGCGGTCGCGCAAGGACATACGCCGGGCGCGGTGGTGCTCGTCGGGCACCAGGGCAAGGTGATCTATCGCAAGGCGTTTGGCAACCGATCGCTGGAACCAACGATTGAGCCGATGACGGTGGACACGGTGTTCGATATGGCGTCGCTGACCAAGGTCATGGCCACCACCGGCAGCGTTATGCGCATGGTGCAGTTGGGACAGATCAAGTTGAACGATCCGGTGCGCGCTATATTCCGGAGTTCGCGCAGAACGGCAAGCAGGACGTGACGATTCGGCAGTTGCTGACGCACTACTCCGGGCTTGCGGCCTGATCTCGACCTGAAGCCGGAGTGGACCAGCCAACTGGAGGCGTTTCGGTTGGCGAGCGCGGAGAAGCTGATCAATCCGCCGGGCTCGACGTTTGTGTACAGCGACATCAATTTCATTGTGCTGGGCGAACTGGTGCAGAAGCTCAGCAACATGATGCTGAACCGCTACGCCGAGACGTTTATTTTCGAACCGTTCGGCATGACCAACAGCCAGTTCCTGCCTCCACAGTCGTGGTTTCTCGCGGATTGCTCCAACACAGAAGGACGAGCGCTCGGGCCTGATGCTGCGCGGGCTGGTGCACGATCCCAACGCGCGACAGATGGGCGGAATCGCCGGACATGCGGGGTTGTTCTCTACCGCCGACGACACGGCGAAGTTCGCGCAGGCGTTGCTGAACGGCGGAGCACCGGTATGGTCGCGGCTGACGGTGGAGAAGATGACCACGCCGCAGCAGCCTCCGAACATGACCGTGCTGCGCGGGCTGGGATGGGACATCGACTCGCCGTTCTCGTCGAATCGCGGCGAGTTGCTGCCGGTGGGATCGTTCGGGCACACGGGATTCACCGGCACGTCGCTGTGGATTGACCCGACGACCGACACGTACATCGTGATCCTGACGAACGCGGTGCACGTGAAGAACGGCAATGTGATTACGCTTCGCACGGAGGTTGCTACGGCGGTGGCGGCTGCGCTGGAGCTGAATCCGGCGGAGGCGCAGCGCGTGCGGGTGGCGCGCATCACCGGCTACAACGAACTGCTGGCGGCGGCCGGCGTGTCACGGTTCGCAATGGCCAGGTGAAGACCGGCATCGACGTACTGGAGGAGCGGAACTTCGACGCGCTGAAGGTGGCGGGCATCGCCAAGCCGCGCGTCGGGTTGATCACCAATCAGACCGGCGTGGATAGCCAGGGACAACGCACGATCGATGTGCTGGCGAAGGCTCCCGGAGTTCGCTTGACCGCGATCTTCAGCCCGGAGCACGGTGTACAAGGCACCGCTGATTCGACCGATCGTGCGGAACTCCACCGATGCGGCGACGGGAGTGCCGGTCTACAGCGTCTATGGCGACAGCGATGCCAAGCGGCGGCCGACCGCCGAGCAGTTGAAGAGTGTGGACCTGTCTGGTGTTCGACATTCAGGACGCGGGAGTTCGCTTCTACACCTACGAAACGACGCTCGGATATTTTCTGGAGGCTGCCGCCAAGGCAGGGAAGCCGATCGTGGTGCTCGACCGGCCGAATCCGCTGAACGGCGCGTATGTGCAGGGGCCGGTCTCGGACGGATTGCTGGAGAGCTTCGTCAACTATCACAGCGTGCCGATTCGTCACGGAATGACGATCGGCGAATTGGCGAAGCTGTACAACGCCGAGCGGCGCATCAATGCCAACCTCACGGTCATTCCGATGAAGGGATGGATGCGCGGCGACTGGTACGATTCGACCGGATTGGAGTGGGTGAATCCTTCGCCGAACTTGCGAAGCTTGGATGCAGCGACGCTGTATCCGGGCGTCGCACTGCTGGAGGGCACGAATGTCTCGGTCGGGCGTGGAACCGACACGCCGTTTCAGTGGTCGGCGCACCATGGATCAAGCCGACGGAACTCGCGGCGTACTTGAATGCGCGGTTGATTTCGGGAGTGCGGTTTGTGCCAACGGAGTTCACGCCCGACGTCGGCTACGAATGCGGGCCAAAAGTTGCGGCGGAGTGCAGATCATGGTCGTCAATCGCGAGATTCTGGATTCGCCGGAGCTGGGAATTGAGCTGGCAGCGGCGCTGCACAAGCTTTATCGCGGGGGAGTTTGACATGTCGAAGATGAATACACTGCTGGCGAATCAGGGAGCGTTTGAGGCACTGCAGAACGGGCGCGATCCGCGGCGAATTGCCGAAGACTGGCGCGACGGGCTGGAAAAGTTTATGCTGGTGCGCGCGAAGTACTTGCTTTATCCGGAGAAGTAACAGCCGCTATTGCTGGCGCAGCTTGGGGCCTTCGAGAGTGATTTCGCGCTCGAGAATCATTTCGACCGACGATCCGGGATCAAGCTGAATTTCAGGTCCGCGGGTCATTAGTACGGTCGCCAGTCCAAGCACAGCGCCCGCGGCGGCGCCAATTCCCGCACCCTTGCCGTCCCCAGCAATACCACCCACTCCGGCTCCGGCAGCGGTGGTCTTGGCGATCGTGGCAGCGTCTTTGCCTTTGCTCGAGTCACCTTCAATGGTGCCTTCGGTGCCTTTGGTGTTCATAGTCTGAAGGCCGGGAACCTTATCCACAGCTGCCGGTAGAAGCAAGGTGTATCCGTTAGGGAGGATCATGGAGGTGAAGCTCATCTGCAGCTCGGCGCGGCCCTTGACTCGTCCGGGACGGACCACGCGACGCACGACACCCTGCACGTAGGTCCCAGCGGGAATAACGATGCGATTGTTCTGCGTCACCGGAAAGGCGGTCTGCGCGTACACCGGGTCGCCTTCCTTGGCGGTCTTGGAGGTGATGCCCTGGGTGAGAGTCAGCGGAATCATGGTGCCGGAAGGAACGTTGTAATCAGTGCCGGATCAACGTTGGGTTGCTGCTGGGGAACCGGATTACGCGGCACGACGTGGGGCTCGTCCTGCGCCCAAGAAAGAGGCACGAGGGAGATCGCGATAAAGTGACTGCGGTGATACGCATGACACTCCGGGATGAGACAGTTTACATCCTCAAACGCGGAATGGTAACAAAGTCGCGGGAAAGAAATCGTCCAAGCCGGGCATCAATGGCCAGTCCTTTCCCAAATCAGGAAAGAGTCGGGTTCCCAGCTAACTCGAATCTACTTCAGGTTGTACATCGCGTTGACGTGCGCGGTGACGGTGATTTTCTGAGCGCCGAAGTCTTCGGTCGGCGCCGGTGGCGCTTCGCCGGCCTTCATCGCCATGGGAGCGGCCATCATCATCGGCCGTGGGCGCGGCTGCTCGTAGGTGTCGACCGAAGCGTAGGAAAGTTCGCCCAGCGTACGGCCACCGGTTCTAGCGACGGCGTTCGCCTCATCGTGGGCGCGCTGCAGAGCATCTTCGACGGCCTTGATCTTGGCGGCGTCCATGTCGTCGAGGATGTAGCTGAGCGACTGGTTGCCGGTGACGTCCATGTCGGCGAGGCCCTGGGTCAGCGGCCCAATCTTGGAGAAATCCTTAATCTTGATGCTGATGTTGCTATCGACGCGGTAGCCGACCAGCTTGCGCTTGGGATTCTTGTAGTCGTAAACAGGCTGGACGGAGAAATACCCGACCTGGGCCTGCTTGGGATCGAGTCCGTTGGTGCGCAGAAGCTGACGAACCTGTTCAGCGGCCTTCGAGGCGCGAGTATTCGCGGCCTGCAGATTGTCTTCCTGCGCCGAGATGTTGAATTGCATGACCGCCGTGTCGGGCTCGGATTCGTACTTGCCGTCAGCGCCGACCCAAACGGTGTTGGCCATGACGCCACTCGAACGATCCTGTGCGGGTAGCGCCGACGCTGCGAGGAGAACAGTGACGAAGGCCACGACACTAGCGATGCGGGTCAAACGAGAGGTAGATTTCATAACACCTTTCCGACGTGCGCCAGGAGTATTTGTCACCGGTCCAGATTGTACGAAAGTGTCTGGCATCGGTGTTGTTCCTTTTCGGGACGGAGCGCGGAACCAAGAACGATACAGTATTGCCGATGAGATTGCTGTGCGCAGCGCGGAAAAACGTGGCAATAATAAGCTAAGCTGCGGTGGATCCGCGCGTATCATTCGCCGGAGCTCAGGAGTGCTTTATGCGCAAATGGTTAGTTCCACTTGCAGTGCTGGGAGCCGGCGGCGTGGGTGCCTTCTTCGCCTCGCCCAAAGGGCGGGAAACACTGCGTCGCTGGCGGGCGATGTGGGAAGACGCTCCGGAGCGTTGGGAGGACTGGAACGATTCCGCACGGACCGAACTGGACCGCATTCAGGCCACGCTGAACCAAATTGCGCAATCGCTGGAGCCGCACGGAGAACCGGGGCGGTAAGCCACGCTTCCAATGTGACTGAGCGCTGTCATTGCGCTCCGGGATCCAGCTAAGCGTCCACGACTTCGTTGATTTTTCCTGCCATACGAATGTCTCGCTGAGTGACTCCGCCAGAGTCATGAGAAACCAGCGTGAGCGTAACCCGGTTATAACTGATCAAAATGTCAGGATGGTGATTGGCGGCCTCGGCGGCGGCGGCGATGGCATTCACCACCTTCATCGCGGCGGCGAAGTCGGCTAGTTGCAGTACCCGTTCGATGGCATCGTCGCGGCGGGCCCATCCGGGCAGTTTCTGCAAGGCAAGGTCAATTTCGGACTGGCTCAGAACGGTACTCACGGCAAACTCTCCTCGCGGGCTGTGGTTGCTAGTGTACGCCCATGGAACATCAAACGCGCTCACGTCGATCGATCAGGTCCTTCGCGTCGATTGCCTCGCGCAGCGATTGCCACAGTGACTCGGGGATGGACAGAAATGTTTCAACTACGATGGGATCAAACTGGTGGCCGGAGTGCTTTTGGATTTCGCGGCGCGCTGAGGAAATGGACTGGGCGGCGCGATAGGGACGGTCTGAGGTGATGGCGTCAAAGGTGTCGGCCACGGCAAAGATCCTGGCTCCAAGTGGGATCTGATCGCCCTTGAGGCCGCGGGGATAGCCGCTGCCGTCGTAACGTTCCTGGTGCGAGTAAACAATGTTGGCGGCTTCATGGAGGAAGGGAATCTTGCGGAGCATCTGGTAGCCAAGCATGGCGTGATCGCGCATTCGCATCTGTTCTTCGGGTGTCAGGCGGCCGGGTTTGCGGAGGATGGCGTCGGGAATGGCCATTTTGCCGACGTCGTGCAGGAACGCGCCACGAGCGATCACGCGCACTCGCTCGCTGGGCAAGTCCATGGCGCGAGCGATGGCGATGGTAAAGGCAGTAACGCGCTTGGAGTGGCCTTCCGTTTCTGCGTCCTTGAGGTCGAGGGCATCACCTAGAGCTTCCAGCGTGATGTCGTAGGAGCGCTCGAGTTCATCCCTTGCCTTCTCCAAATCGGCAACTGCCACTTGCAGCATTTTGGTGCGGGCGGTCACGAGCGATTCCAGTTTGTTCTTGTAGTCGTTGACCTCGAGCTGGAGCCGGCGAGTCTGCAGAGCGCGATGCACAGAGGCAAGCAGTTGCTCGCGCTGGAACGGTTTCAGCAGATAGTCATAAGCGCCGTTGTGGATGGCAGAGAGCGCGACCGACAGATCGTCGACCGCGGTGACCATTACCACAGGCATGTTCGGGTCGATCTTGTGGACCTGGTCGAGCAGGGCAAAACCGTCCATGCCTTCCATGGCAAGGTCAGAGAGCAGGAGCTCATATCGCTGGCCTTGCTGGAGCGCGGCGAGCGCTTCCTCGCCGGAGCTGAGTGTTCGGCAGTCGTAACCGGCGCTCGACAAGATCGCGGTGACGAGATCGCGAATCGATCCGTCGTCGTCGACCACCAGGATACGTTCGTCGAAGATTGGCTTAGGAGAGCTCATGCCCGGAGTCGCAATCGATCGGCTTGAAACAATTGTAACCACTGACGACGATTTCGTTTCGCTGTAAGTTGTACGAAGCGTGAAAAGTCCAAATTTTAACCAGGCAAGACGTTCCACGTTTGCGCTGGGGATTGATACGCGGGAGGGCGGACGAAAGTTCCGTGGTTTGGGGCGGCTGCAGCGAACTTGACAACTGCTGCCATTACTCTACTTCGGTGAAGGCGCGGAGGGCGGCGTCGATTTCTCAATCCGTCGAGACTCGACGGAACATGAATTGCTGCGTCAGGTCGGCACGCCGAGCTTGGGCAGCAGCCACTGGGTGAGGAGCAGCCAGCCGACCACAAACAGAATGATGTAGAGCCAATCTTGCATAGTGAACTCTGCAGTTGCGATGTTAATTCAAGGTTACACGCGGCGACGGGCTTGCGCCAGCGCAGGAACGAAGCCCGGAGCCGCTTTAGGGTTTGGCGAGCAAGTCGCCCACTGCTTTATCAAAAACAGACGTTTCAGTTGCGCCCAGATATTTTCCGACAATGCGGCCTTCGCGGTCGATGACAAAATTGACGGGTAGGCCCAACACGCCGCCGAAACTCTCGGCCAGTTTGTCGTCGCCCACGGCGACCGGGTAGTTTATTTTGTACTGCTGGTAGAAATCCCTGACCGGTTTGGCGTCGTCATCCATGGAGATGCCGATGACCTGGAAGCCCTGCGGACCATACTTCTGCTGCATTTCGACGAAGTGGGGAATCTCGGCGCGGCAGGGCGAGCACCAAGTCGCCCAGAAATCGAGCAGAACGACCTTGCCTTTGTAATCCGACAAGGTGAGCTTCTTGCCGTCGATGTCGGTGACGGTGAAGTCGGGCGCTGCATTACCGGAGGCCGCGGGCTTGGGTTTCTGCGCGGTGCGCCGGCCGGCGACGTACAGGCCCAACAGGCACAGGGCGACGATGCCATAGATCAGGATGCGCTTGGAAGACATGTTGGCGTTCTACTCTCCCCTCGCAACGGGGTAGCCCTGGTTGACCCAGTCGGTGCCAAAGTCATTGGCGATATAGACGGCCTTCACGTTGGTAAATCCCATGGAATGCAGTAACTGGTACGCAGGATGCATGTTCGGGCAGTGGCCCCAGGGGCAGCATCCGCAGTAGATGACGATAGCTGAGTTCTTGGGTAGCGACTTCACGCGCTCGCGCAGCTTCTCCCTACCATCGTCGCTGGAACCTGCGCCCATGTATTCCGCTCCGGGGATATGTGCCTGGGAAAACATCGACCTGGGGCCGATGTTCAGGATCAGCGGTTTCTGCTTGGCGGTCCCCAGCATGTGGTTCAACTGCTCAGGCGTAATGAGGTGCGATTGCGGGATGGGATCGTTGGTCGGGAGCGCGCTCTGCCCGGAGGCTCCCTGGAAGCCCATTGCGAACGGGCTGGATCCATCGGACAAGACGGGTCCTTGAGCGAAGGAGAGGCTCGTGAGTACGAGCGTTAGGGATGTAAAAGCGACAAGATTGCGGTACATCTTCATTACAACTCCTGATTAGTCAGTATCGGTTCGTGTTTCATTTTCTTCCGCCGAATCCAGTGCTTCTTCTTCGTCGCGGCGGAGCGGACGCAGAAGCGGGAAGAGGATGACGTCGCGGATGGAGCGGGAATCGGTTAACAGCATGGTGAGGCGGTCGATGCCAACGCCTTCGCCCGCCGTCGGAGGCAGACCGTAGCTGAGGGCGCGGATGTAGTCGTCGTCCATTTGATGAGCTTCTTCGTCGCCGCGGGCGCGCTCGGCGAGCTGGCCTTCGAAGCGGCGGCGCTGCTCTTCGGGATCGTTGAGTTCGCTGAAGGCGTTGCCGATTTCCAGGCCGCCGACAAAAATTTCGAAGCGCTCGACCCAGTCGGCGTTCTCCTCGGGCTCGCGCTTATTTTTCGAGAGCGGCGAGATGGCGAGAGGGAAGTCGTAGATGAACGTCGGCTGGATCAGGTGCGGCTCAGCGACGAACTCGAAAATCTCGGCGATGGTCTTGCCCAAGGGCGCGCTGGAATCGTACGGGATGTGCGGGTTGTCGGAGTTGTAGCGGCGCACCATCGCGCTCAGTCCGTCGGCGGTGGAGAAGTCGGCCATCGCGGGCTTCTCGCCGGCGTTCTCGGGCCAGTACTTGATGATGGCGTCACGCATCGACAGCCGCTGGAAGTTCGACCAGTCGATGTCGTGTCCGTTGAAGTGGGAGATCGACGTGCCGTTTACGTCCACCGCGACCTGCGCCAGCATGCGGGCGGTGAAGTCCATCATGTCGTAGTAGTCGGCGTAAGCCATGTAGAACTCGAGCATGGTGAACTCGGGGTTGTGGTGCGTGGAGATGCCTTCGTTGCGGAAGTTGCGATTGATCTCGTAGACGCGGTCCATGCCACCGACGACCAGACGCTTGAGGTAGAGCTCGGGCGCGATGCGCAGAAAGAGGTCGAGGTCGAGCGCGTTGTGATGGGTAGTGAAGGGTTTGGCGACCGCGCCTCCGGCGATGGAGTGCATCATTGGAGTTTCGACTTCGACGAAAGAGGCGGTGTCGAGAAAGCGGCGTAGCGACTGCACGACCTTGGCGCGCTTGATGAAGACTTCGCGCACGTCGGGGTTCATGGTGAGGTCGACGTAGCGGCGGCGGTAGCGGGTCTCGACATCTTGCAGACCGTGCCACTTCTCGGGCAGCGGTAACAAGTCCTTCACTAGGAAAGTGATTTCTTCGACGTGGACGGTGAGTTCGCCGGTACGGGTGCGGAACAGGTAGCCCCGGACGCCGATGTAGTCGCCGAGGTCCAGCAACTTATAGAGGGCGAAGCCTTTCTCGCCGACAAAGTCGAGCTTGACGTAAATCTGGAGCTTCTTACCGCCCTGCTGGAGATGGGCGAATCCGGCCTTGCCCTGGAGGCGGATGGACATGATGCGTCCGGCGACGGAGACGTTGACGCGCGGGTTTTCCAGTTCTTCGGCCGTCTTGGGCAGGTATTCGTCGAGAATCTGCGGGAGGGTGTGGGTGGATTCGTAGCGGTAGGGGTAGGCGAGCTGCCCCAGCGCTTCGATTTGCTTGAGCTTTTCTTTGCGAAGTTCGTAGATTTTGTCGTCGAGGGCCAATATTGACGTCCTAAGTGATGAACCTTTGATTATAGATGGCGAGAGAGGGCGCGCTTTCAGCGGTCAGCGTTGAGTGACGAGTCATTCGTAATTGGTAATTAGTAATTAGCAGTTGGCAGACAACGTCTTTCACGGTTCGCTCCTCGCGTTTCGCGCTTCCCTGTTCGCCTTTCGCTCTTCGCTGGCGCGCATGGCAGCCAGCCTTCTTCTTTCCGCTCGGTTCATACCGCTGGGGGCGGCAGGAAGGGAACGGGGTGGGACAGCTGGCGAGAGGGGTGTATCCCCCTCCCTCTGGCTCCTTGTGTTTTTACGCACTTGTGGTGGGATTTCGCTTAAGCTTCCTGGAAACAAAGGATTTAGCGGTACATCATAGATTTTATTAGAGTTAGAGGCGCGATGCTGGGCGCGGCGGCGGCGGCAAGCGAGCTCGGAGCGGAGCGCGGCAACGGACAGATCCATGGCCCGGAGCATCATCAGGGCGACATCAGGGTCGATGCGCTCGGTGGCGAGAACGCGGTTGATCTCGAGCTGGTTCCAGGCAAGGTCGCGTTGGGTCTCGGGGACGCGGAGGCGGAGGATGGTGCTGCTGCGACGGGCGCGGGCCATGTTGTGGAGACGCGCCTGGGCGTCGAGGTGATGGCGACAGCAGGAGCGGCGGCGGACGGCGGGCTGCTGACAGCGGCGTCCGGTCGGGAGAGTGTGGTGGCACAGACGGATGATCGGGGCACACGAGTTCATAGGGTCCTCCGGGGGCCAATGTTCAGGGTAGGTGCAAGCGCGAGGGAGAGGAAGGGAAAAAGAGGGGGGCGACGTTACGTTAGTAACCAAATTTCCCGAAATGGGAAAGAAGCAGTCGCCAGTTGCCAGTCGGCAGTTAAGGACAAACGCAAAGGCGAACCTCGGATCGACACGGGTAAGCACGGATCAAATGAGGTTGCGAAGAGCCAAGAGCGAACGGCGGAATTTGTGACGTGCGTCATTGAATCGGGGGGCGGGAGGATTTATAGTTGCGCGTTCACTCTATTGAGGTCACGCAGTGAGTGGCCGTTGAGAGAGCATTCATGCCGCAGAATTACGTACCGATTTTTACATTCGCCTTCGTGGCGTTTCTGGTCGCTGCGGGAACGCTGGGGATTTTCTACCTCATCCGTCCGCGGAAGCCCAACGACATCAAGCTGATGCCGTATGAGTGCGGCATCACGCCGTTTGACGACGCGCGCGGGCGCTATACGGTGCGGTTTTACATCGTCGCCATCCTGTTCGTGGTGTTCGACGTGGAAACGATTTTCCTGTTTCCGTGGGCGGTGCAGTTCAAACTGCTGGGGCTGTTCGGGCTGCTGGAGATGGCGATTTTCCTGGGCATCCTGATCGTGGGGTACATCTGGATCTGGAAAAAGGGAGCATTGGAATGGGTGTAGCCGTATGCAGGCACCCGGCCAAGGATTTAGGACGTCCCATCCGCGGAAGCGAGCTGCGGATGGGATTTTGTTTTTGGGGTTGGATGTGACTGGCAGTCGCTGAGGCGGTGAGTTTTCGCACAGTTGTGATTGGAGTCACAGTTTGGCGTGACCCGCGCACGTCATAGTTAGTGATTGAAGCTGCTACAACTTAAAGTTCGCCCCGGTCGAGGCTGACCGGCACTTATAGAGAGCCATTGAATGCCCGACGAGAGCAAAGGACCGGAATCCGTCTCTCCCCCAGCGGAGGGCGCCAAAGCGCCCGCGGAAGCTGCGGTTCCCCAGAAATCTGAAGTTCAGCCGGCGGCCCCCCAGGCGGCTGCTGCCGAGGGAAGACTCCCGCGCCTGCTGCTGCCGCGCCGAGCCTGCTGCCCCTGAAGCGAAGCCGCGGCCAGCCGCAACCGCGCTGCTCCGCGGCGAAACCGGCAGCCCCGGCAGCCGCCAAGCCTGCCGCTCCTGCGAAACCGGCTGGGCCGGTGCCGGAGCCGTGGGAGTCGGAACTGGTTGCGTCGCTCAAGCAGCAGTACGGTTCGGGGATCGTCGAGGCGCTGCGCTACCTGGGGCAGAGGTACGTGACGGTGGACAGCTCGATTGCTGCCGGAGATTCTGCTGCGCATGCGCGACGCCGAGGGCTTCGACTACTGCGTGGACATCACCGCGGTGCACTATCCCAAGCGCGAGCAGCAGTTCGACATGGTGTATGTGCTGTATTCGTTCCCGCACAACGAGCGCATCCGAGTGAAGGCGCGCATTCACAGACGGCGAGCATGTGCAGTCGGCGGTGCCGATCTGGGAGACGGCGAACTGGCTGGAGCGGGAAGTGTTCGACATGTTCGGCATCGTGTTTGACGGGCATCCGGGGCTGAAGCGGATTTTGCTGCCGGACGATTGGAAGGGGCATCCGCTGCGCAAGGATTACGACATTCTGCAACAGGACAAAGAGTGGGTGCAGATCAACCTGGGAATCGAGAGTGGACAATGAGCGAGTCGACGAAGCTCGACTATCTCGATCTCGATACGAAAGACGAGACGTTTCTCGACTCCACCGAGATGGTGCTCAACATGGGGCCGCAGCACCCGTCGACGCACGGCGTGTTGCGCGTCATCCTGAAGCTGGATGGCGAGAAGGTGCTGGGCACCGAGTGCATCATCGGCTACCTGCACCGCGGCGTGGAGAAGATTGGCGAGAACCGCACGTACACCATGTTCAATCCGTACGTGGACCGCATGGATTACGTGGCGGCGGTGTCGAACGGGCTGGGTTACTGCGAGACGGTGGAGAAGCTGCTGAACGTGGAAGCGCCGCCGCGGGCGCAGTACATCCGCGTGATTCTGACGGAGCTGTGCCGCATCTCGAGCCACCAGGTGTGGCTGGGCACGCACGCGCTCGACATCGGCGCGCTGACGCCGCTGTTTTACGCGTTCCGCGACCGCGAAGAGATCCTCAAGATTTTCGAGAAGTATTGCGGCGCGCGGCTGACGACGCATGCGTTCCGCATCGGCGGCTGCATTTACGAGACCTACGAAGGCTTCGAAGAGGACGTGAAGAAGTTTTGCACGTTCTTCCTGCCCAAGCTGGACGAGTACGAAGAGCTGCTGACCACCAACCGCATCTGGGTGACGCGCACCAAGGGCGTCGGAATTCTGAAGCCGGAAGATTGCATCGCGCTGGGCGTGACCGGGCCGGTGCTGCGCGCCAGCGGCGTGAAGTGGGACCTGCGCCGGGCGCAGCCGTACGAGTGCTACAAGGACCTGGACTTCGAGATTCCGACCGGGCTGAACGGCGATACGTACGACCGTTACCTGGTGCGGGTGGCGGAGATGCGGCAGTCGGTGCGCATTCTGCAGCAGGCGGTGGAGTCGATTCCGGCGGGGCCGATCATGGCGAAGGTGCCGAAGGTCATCAAGCCGCCGGTGGGCGAGGTGTATCACTCGATCGAAGCGCCCAAGGGCGAGCTGGGATATTTCATCGTGAGCGATGGCTCGACCCAGCCGTATCGGGTGCGGGTGCGTCCGCCGTCGTTTGTGAATTTGCAAGCCCTCGACAAGATGGTGCGCGGGATGCTGGTCGCCGATGTAGTCGCGGTGATCGGGACGCTCGACATCGTGCTGGGAGAGGTGGATCGGTAAGACAGTGGCTAGCTGGCTAGTGGTAGTTGCAGCTAGCGAATCTTAACCGCGAAAGTAGTGGCGAATTGCAAATGCTGGACGCAATCAAAAGCTATCTGAATTCGGCTGTGACGCCGGGTGAAGCCGGGAGCCAGTTCTGGGCGACGGTGTACATCGTCGCGATCACGCTGGGCGTTTCGCTGTCGGTGATCGCGATGAACTGGCTGGAGCGCAAGATCCTGGCGCACATGCAGATTCGCCTTGGCCCGATGCGCGTGGGCCCGCACGGATTGCTGCAGCCCTTCGCCGATGCGCTGAAGCTGCTGATCAAAGAAGACATCATCCCGAACGAACGCCGACAAGCTGGTGTTCTGGAGCGCGCCGGTCGTGGTGACGATGACGGCGTTCACGACGTTTCTCGTCGTGCCGTTCGGGCGCACGCATGCCGTGACCGACATGAACATCGGCGTGCTGTTCATGCTGGGCATCTCGTCGCTGGGCGTGCTGGGCATCATCATGGCGGGATGGGCGTCGAACTCGCACTATCCGCTGATGGGCTCGCTGCGTTCGAGCGCGCAGATGGTGTCGTACGAAATCGCGATGGGACTGGCGATTGTGTGCGCGGTGCTGATGACCAGCCTGCAGACCGGCACCGGCACGCTGAGCATGATCGGCATCGTCGAGGCGCAGCACGCGCAGGGGACGTGGTTCATCTTCAAGTTCTTCCCGCTGGGATTTCTGGCGTTCATCGTGTTTGCCATCGCGATGATCGCGGAGACCAACCGCGCGCCGTTCGATCTGCCGGAAGCTGAGTCGGAGCTGGTGGCGGGATTCCACACCGAGTACAGCGGATTCCGCTGGTCGCTGTTCTTCCTGGCGGAATACACGGCGATGCTGGCGGTGTCGTCGATCGCGGTGACGTTGTGGCTGGGCGGATGGCTGCGGCCCTTTCCGAATGCGCTGAGCGGGCCGACGTGGGACCTGGCGTTCTCGCTGATTCCGGGGTTGTCGGTGCTGGCGATGGCGGCGGGGACGTTCCTGGGAACGATTCGCATGCCGAAGATCGTGCAGATGCGGGCGCAGGCGATCGGGCTGGGCGTGTTCGCCGCGCTGCTCGGCGCTGGTTGGCCTGTTCCTGCTGCTGCCGGGCGTGCGCGAGCGGGTGCAGGACATCTTCTGGTTCGTCGCCAAAGTTGCGTGCTTTATGTACCTGTACATCTGGTATCGCGGCACGTTTCCGCGCTACCGCTTTGACCAGCTGATGAAAGTCGGCTGGAAGGTGCTGCTGCCCATCGGGCTGGGCGTGCTGATTCTGACGGCTGTGGTGGGCATGCGCCAGGAGTTGCTGGCGGCGATTGTAGGAGGGGCACGGTGAGTTTGACTCCGTTGCTACGCAAGGTTTTTCTGGTTGACCTGGTGAAGGGTCTGTCGGTCACGTTCCACAACCAGTCGGAGAAGGAACGGATTACGGAGCAGTATCCGCTGGAGCGGCCGGTGGTGTTCGAGCGCTATCGCGGACAGCCGCGGCTGAACGTGAATCCCGAGACGGGCGAGTCGCTGTGCATCGTGTGCAACCTGTGCGCGCTGGCGTGTCCGGAGCAGTTGATCGTGGTGAAGGGCGAGCGCAATCCGGTGACCAAGCGCAAGGAAGTGGTGTCGTGGACCTACGACCTGAGCCGCTGCATGTTCTGCGGGCTGTGCGAAGAGGCCTGCTCGACCGATGCGCTGGAACTGACGCAGGACTACGAGATGGCGCTCTACAGCCGCGATGGCATGGTGCTGGACCAGGCGGCGCTGGAGCGCGGGCAGGAGCCGGTGAGGTACGCGAAATGAAGTTGCCAGTCGCCAGTGGCCAGTTGCCAGTGGGGAGAGCCGCGAGATGAATCCTGTCGCTACACCAATTTTCTTTTACGGGCTGTCGATTGCGGCGATCGTGTTTGCGATTGCGGTGATCACGCGCAAGAACGCGGTGCACGCGGCGCTGTCGCTGATCGGGACGCTGGTGTCGCTGGCCGGGCTGTACCTGATGCTCTACGCGCCGTTCGTCGCTGGCGTGCAGATCGTGCTCTACGCCGGCGGCATCATGGTGCTGTTCCTGTTCGTCATCATGCTGGTGAACCTGGACCAGAACATCCGCGAGATTCAGTTCAACAAGCAGTGGCTGGTGGGATTGATCGCCGCGCTGTCGCTGGGCGGGTTGCTGCTGTTCGTGATTCGGCAGGGACGCTCGATCTTCCCGGTGGACCAGATGGCGGTGCTGCCGGAAGGATCGAACACGCAGATGATCGGCATCGCGCTGTACGGGCAGTACATGCTGCCGTTCGAGATTGCGTCGCTGCTGCTGCTGGTGGCGATTGTGGGCGCCGTAGTCATGGCGAAGAAGAGGATCTGAAAAGCAGTTGTCAGTCGCCGGTTGCCAGTTGCCAGTTTGCGCGAGGCAGGACGGCACGGTTTGAAGACCAATATTTGGCTCTGTGAATGCTAGACAACAGAGCAAGTGGAGATTCGAGTTTTATGGCTGAGATCACGACACTGCATTACCTGGTTGTGGCGGCGGCGCTGCTGATTATCGGCACCATCGGCGTGCTGACGCGGCGCAACGTGGTCATCATCCTGATGTCGATTGAGCTGATCCTGAACGCCGTGAACCTGAACCTGGTGGCGTTCTCGCGGCTGTACGGATTGCACGGGCAGATGTTCTCGATTTTTGTGATTACCGACGCCGCAGCCGAGGCTGCGGTTGGGCTGGGCATCATCATCGCCTTCTTCCGTAATAAGGAGACGGTGAATGTGGATGAGGCGGATTTTTGAAGTGGTAAGCGGGCAATTAGCGACTAGCAATTAGCAATTAGCTAGTACGTCCGAGCGTGAGGCCTGATGCGAGATTTCAGAAGCTAATTGCCAATGACCAGTTACTAATTACCAGAGCTGAAAGCTGAGAGCTGGAATCAATGTATTTTCTAGACCACATCTGGTTGATTCCGCTGTTTCCCGCGATTGGCGCGGCTTGCATGTTCTTCTTCGGACGCAAGCTGACCAAGTCGGCGGTGAGCGGCATTTGCGTGGGCATGGTGGTGCTGGCCTTCGCCTGGACGTGCCTCGCGGTGTGGCAGTACACCGGCTACTCGGCTGCGACCCCCGGCAAGCCGTTCGAGAAGGTGATGTTTACCTGGCTGGGCACGGGCGACAACAGCCTCAGCTACGTGGTGCACGGCGGGCAGACGGCGCAGTTCCGCGCCGATGCCGGCTTCCTGCTCGATCCGCTGTCGACCATCTGGCTGCTGTTCGTGACCGGCGTGGGCATGCTGATCCACATTTACTCGATCGGCTACATGGCGCACGAGGGCGGCTACTACCGCTTCTTCGGCTACCTCAACCTGTTCATGTTCTCGATGCTGACGCTCATCCTGGCGAACAACTATGCGCTGATGTTCGTCGGGTTGGGAGGGCGTGGGGCTGTGCTCGTACCTGCTGATCGGCTTCTACTTCCAGCGGCATTCGGCCTCGACGGCGGCCAACAAGGCGTTCATCGTCAACCGCATTGGTGATGCCGGATTCCTGCTGGGCCTGTTCACGATCGCGTGGTACTTCGGCTCGGTGCAGTACACGCAGGTGAATGCGATCGCGCGCAGCGGGAAGTTCCTGATCGGCGATCCGTGGATTACGGCGGCGTGCCTGTTCCTGTTTATCGGGGCTTGCGGCAAGTCGGCGCAGTTCCCGTTGTATGTCTGGCTGCCGGACGCGATGGAAGGCCCGACGCCGGTGTCGGCACTCATCCACGCGGCGACCATGGTGACGGCGGGCGTGTACATGGTGGCGCGGTCGAATGCGCTGTTTGTGCTGGCGCCGAATGCGATGAAGACGGTGGCGATCGTCGGCGCGCTGACGGCGATTTTCGCGGCGACCATCGGGCTGGTGCAGAACGACATCAAGCGCGTGCTGGCGTACTCGACGGTGTCGCAGTTGGGCTACATGTTCCTGGCGCTCGGCGTCGGAGCGTTTGCGGCGGGCGTGTTCCACGTGTTCACGCACGCGTTCTTCAAGGCGCTGCTGTTCCTCGGTTCGGGCTCGGTGATTCACGCCATGAGCGGCGAGCAGGACATGCAGCACATGGGCGGCCTGCACAGCAAGATCAAGACCACGTTCGGGACGATGCTGATCGGCACGCTGGCGATCGCGGGCATTCCGGGCTTCGCGGGCTTCTTCTCGAAGGACGCGATTCTGTGGGAGACGTGGTCGCGCGAGGCGGGCGCGTTCCGCTACCTGTGGTACATCGCGTTCCTGACGGCGCTGATGACCTCGTTCTACATGTTCCGGCTGATTTACCTGACGTTCTTCGGCAAGCCGCGCATGAGTCACGAGGTGGAGCACCACATTCACGAGTCGCCGAAGTCGATGACGGTGCCGCTGATCATTCTGGCGATGTGCGCGGTGGGCGCGGGCTATCTCGGCATGCCGCACAGCCTGGGTGGAGCGAACCGCTTCGAGAAGTTCCTGGAGCCGGTGTTCGCCAAGGAAGCGCAGGTGCTGGAAGCGGAAGGCCACGCTGCACAGGTCGCGGCTGGCGAGAAGCAGGTGGAGCACACCGATCCGCTGGAGTACGCGCTGATGTTCGCCTCGGTGGGCGCGGCGATTGTGGGCTGGTGGCTGGCGCAGCGCGCCTACAAGAATGCCGACAAGGGCTACAAAGAGCCGATCCACGAAATTTCGCCGCGGTTCTACAAGACGCTGTTCCGCAAGTACTACGTGGACGAGATCTACGACTGGTTCGTTTACCGGGCGGGCGAAGCTCGGCGGCGTGCGCCTGGGCATGCTGGGCCTGGGCGAAGGGCTGTGGAAGTTCGATGCCAACGCCATCGACGGCACGGTGAACGGCGCGGGCTGGATTACCAAGTTCTCCGGCAGGGTCTCCGCCTGGTGGGACAAGTGGGTTATCGACGGCGTAGGCGTGAACGGGCCGGCGATTCTGGCGCGGTTGGCTTCGTATCCGGTGCGATTGCTGGAGTGGGGACTGGTGCAGTGGTACGCGCTGGTGATGGTCGCCGGACTGGTGTGTTTCGTTTTTTATTACGTGGTGAAGTGGTGAAGAACAGTTGTCAGTTGCCAGTAGTCAGTTGTCAGATTTGATGACAGATCGACACTGGCATGACTTATAGGCTGTGACTGTAAGGTTGAGCTGAAGGCTAATGGCTGACAGCTGAGAGCTATTAAAAATGTATAACCACATACTTTCGATCATTTTATTTACGCCGCTGGTGGGCGCGATCCTGCTGCTGTTCATGCCGAAGGAGAACAAGAACGCGATCCGCTGGGTTGCGAACATCTTCGGCATGCTGGGATTCGCGGTCTCGCTGCCGCTGGTCCCGTGGTTCTGGGCGCTGAAAGAGCGCAGCGGCTTCCAGTTCGTGGAGGGCTCGCCCAACAACTGGATTCCCTCGATCGGCGCGGGCTACGTGCTGGGCATCGACGGCATCTCGTTCCTGCTGATCATGCTGACCACGCTGCTGGGAGCGATCTCGATCCTGTCGTCGTGGGAAGCCATTCAGGACCGCTGCAAGGAATACTACGCGTGGTTCCTGGTGCTGCAGACCGGCATGCTCGGCGTCTTCATGGCCAACGATTTCTTCCTGTTCTTCGTGTTCTGGGAAGCCATGCTGGTGCCGATGTACCTGCTGATCGGCATCTGGGGCGGACCGCGCAAGCTGTATGCGGCGATCAAGTTCTTCCTGTACACGCTGTTCGGCTCGGTGCTGATGCTGCTGGGCATCATCTTCCTGTACTTCCACCACCACACGCTGACGGGCGTGTACACGTTCTCGCTGACCGAGTTGTACGCGACGGCGCCGAAGATTGCGGGCCCGGCGGCGATCTGGCTGTTCTTCGCGTTCTTCCTCGGCTTCGCGATCAAGGTGCCGATGTTCCCGTTCCACACCTGGCTGCCGGATGCGCACGTGGAAGCGCCGACGGCAGGCTCGGTGATTCTGGCGGGCGTCCTGCTGAAGATGGGAACGTACGGTTTCCTGCGCTTCTCGCTGCCGTTCTTCCCGGCGGTGGCGATGACGCCGTGGGTGCGCGAACTTGCTGGTCACGCTGTCGCTCATCGGCATCATCTACGGCGCGCTGGTTTCGCTGGTGCAGAAAGACATGAAGAAGCTGGTGGCGTATTCGTCGGTCAGCCACCTGGGCTTCTGCACGCTGGGCATCTTCGCCGTGAGCCCGCTGGGGTTGAGCGGATCGGTGATTCAGCAGATCAACCACGGCATCTCGACCGGCGCACTGTTCTTGATTGTCGGCATTCTGTACGAGCGGCGGCACACGCGCGAGATCTCGGAGTACGGCGGCATCTCGAACATCATGCCGGTGTACGCGACCATTTCGCTGATCATGTTCATGTCGTCGATGGGACTGCCGCTGCTGAACGGCTTCGTCGGCGAGTTCACGCATTCTGCAAGGCACGTTCATGGAGAACAAGTAGTGGGCGGCGTGGGCGGCGCCGGGCGTGATTCTCGCGGCGGCCTACCTGTTGTGGCTCTATCAGCGCGTGTTCTTCGGGAAGAACGAAAATCCCAAGAACGCGCTGCTGAAGGACCTGTCGGCGCGCGAGATGGCGACGTTTGTTCCGCTGGTGATTCTGGCGTTCGCGATTGGTCTGTATCCCAAGCCGCTGTTCCAGATCCTGGCGACGCCGGTGAACAACCTGGTGGCGACGGTGCGGCCGGATTATCCCGGCGTGACGAAGCCGGTGCTGGCGGGCGAGCCGGCAAAGACGGCGCAGCCGTTGGTGACTCCGGCAGCCGAGCCGCCGAACGTCGCCCGAAGTAGAAGGCCCCGGCGACGACCGGAGCTCCTGCCGGCACGGGTGTGACGAAAGAAGCAAGCGCCAGGTGCCGGCGAAGACGGCGCAATTGACTCCCGCGGCGGCACGACCGCCGGCGGGAAGTAGGGTGAAACTGTGAGCACTTCGCTCGGCCTGTATTTTTCGAGCACCGACTATCTGCTGGCGCTGCCCATGCTGATGCTGGCGATGTTTGCGCTGGGCATCCTGCTGATCGACCTGATGCTGCCCAAAGAGTGGAAGCAGGTAAACGCCTTCGTGGCGCTGGCGGGGCTGGCTTTCTCGGCGATCGCCGTGGGCAAGCTGCAGCTCGCGTATCGCATGGCGGAGCAGCGGGGCAACGTCATCGACGCCTTTACCGGCTTCATGGGCGCGCTGGTGGTGGACCGCTTCGCCATCTACTTCTTCTACCTGTTTCTGGTCGGCGCGGCCATCGCGATCCTGATGTCGATGCGCTACCTCGAGGTCGAGCACGAGAATCACGGCGAGTTCTACGCGCTGATCCTGTTCTCGGTGGTCGGCATGATGTGCATGGCCGCGGGCTACGACATCGTGCTGCTGTTCATCGGCCTGGAACTGATGGCCATCTCGACCTACGTGCTGGTCGGCTTCCTGCGGCGCGACAAGCGCTCGAACGAAGCGGCGCTGAAGTACCTGTTGCTGGGCGCGTTCTCTTCGGGACTGTTCGCCTACGGTCTGTCGTTGTTCTACGGCGTCACCGGCAGCACGAACCTGGGCGTCATCGCGCGCAAGCTGCCGGAGGTAATGGCGCAGCGGCCGCACGATCCGATCGTTGCGTTTGCGCTGCTGACCACGACTGGTTGGCCTGCTGTTCAAGATTGCGGCGGTGCCGTTCCATCAGTGGGCGCCGGACGCCTACGAAGGCGCGCCAACCAGCGTGACCGGCTTCATGTCGGTGGCGGTGAAGGCCGCGGGATGGGCGCTGCTGCTCAGGATCTTCCTGTTCGGTCTGGGCCCGCTGCGTACGATGTACGTGCCGCTGCTGGTCGTCGTCTCGATCATCACGATGACCGTCGGCAACCTGGCGGCGATTTCGCAGAACAACCTGAAGCGGCTGCTGGCGTATTCGTCGATCGCGCACGTCGGCTACATGCTGCTTGGCCTGGTGGCGAGCGACGGCGTGAACAACTCCACGGGGATCATGGCCATCATGATCTACCTGCTGGTGTACACGTTCATGAACCTGGGCGCGTTCGCGGTGATCACCTCGCTGCGGCGGCGCAACATCATCGGCGACGACATCGACGACATCGCGGGGCTGTACTTCAAGGCCCCGGTCGAGACGATGTTGATGCTGGCGTTCCTGCTGTCGCTGGCGGGCATTCCTCCGCTGGCCGGCTTCTGGGGCAAGTACTTCATCTTCCTCAGCCTGATCCAGACCGGGCACTACACGCTGGCTGCGGTGGCGGTGCTGTATTCCGTGATCGCGCTTTACTACTACATGCGCATCGCCAGCACGATGATCATCAAGCCGGCGGTAAGTACCGAGCCGGTGAGCGTGGGCCCGGCGATGGCGCTGGCGCTGGCGGTCACCGCGGCGGGAACCATCGGCATCGGCATCTTCCCCAACTTCTTCATCAACGCGGTGAACTGGTCGCTGGGGATCATGGGCAGCACGCACACGGCGATGCTGATGCGGTAGGTCCATCGACAACCTACAACCGAGTCGCTACGGGACGATAACGAGCCTGCGTCCGTGCAGGTCGGCGCGAGCCCACGCTGTTTCGATGTCAGGCAGCGGGACGGGTTCAACCTCAATGTGAACCTTGATCGCGGACCGCGAGATCCATGAGTTGCTGGAATGCCGAGGAGAGTACACTCCATGGTCGGCATAACGCCGGATCCTACGATTGTGACGCCCGCGCTGCGCAGAGCCTGAGCGGATAGAGAAATGACCGGCCCGGCGCTGTCGCCGATCTGAATGAGGCGCGTGCCAGCGGTCTGGGCGGGAAATCCCTTGCGGGTCATGGCCGCGAGGAGAACCTCAGTCGGATGCCCCCACAGGTAGTCGAGTACGACGTCGAATCCGTCGTTCTGGCCCTCATGTACGAATGCCTCGGCTCGAGTTCCTCGTCGGATGCAGCCAGCGAAATGACAGAATCAGCACCGAGTCGGCGCAGGCCGGCCAGGACGTCTTGGTTACGGCCCGCAGCGACGACTCGTCCGGCGCCGAGATGTTTCGCGATTTGAATTGCGAGTTGGCCAGCGACTCCAGTGGCGCCGAGGACCAAAACGTTCTCGCCCGGCACAAGACGCGCAGAGGAAATCAACGGCAGCCAGGAAGATAGGCCGGGATTCGGCAGAGCGGCGGCGATGACGTCATCGACACCGTCGGGCAACGGCCAACAGAATGCACCGCGGCACCACCGTGCGCTGGCACATCGAGCCGTTTGGGGGCCGTCTTACGCCGAAGAAAACGCGAGTGCCGTCGTCAAGGCGCCCGACGCCCTCGACACCGCATATCACGGGTAACTGTTTCGGGCTGGCGTAGTGTTGTCCGCTGGCCAGTAGTTGGGTCGAAGGATTCAAGGCGGCAGCCGAGCACGTGGACGAGTACTTCATCGTCGTTGCGGACTGGTTCGGCGAACGGTTCGAAGCGTGGTAGTTCGCCAAAGTGGTGCAATACGGCAGCATTCATCATTGCAATACATCCTTATTCATTCTGTCGATTCGGGATGCGCGTTGGCAGCAAGAATATTCACATTTTTGTTTTGTATAATCGATAGTTTGCACACCATCCTTGAGGTGAATCCTTTGCAGGCAGAGATTGGAATTATCGGCGGGAGTGGCCTGTACTCCATGCCGGGGCTGACCGACGTGCGCGAGGTGTCGCTGGAGACGCCGTTTGGCAAGCCGTCGGATGCCTATGTGTTGGGAACGCTGAGCGGCCGCAAGGTCGCGTTTCTGTCGCGTCATGGCCGCGGGCACCTGCTGATGCCGACCGAGTTGCCCTATCGCGCCAATATTCACGGCTTCAAGCAACTTGGGGTCGAGCGCATTCTGTCGCTGTCGGCGGTGGGCTCGCTGAAGGAAGAGCACAAGCCGCTGGACTTCGTCATTCCCGATCAGTTTGTCGATCGCACGCGGCATCGCGTGGATACGTTTTTCGGCGACGGCCTGGTGGCGCATGTCGCGCTGGGCGAGCCGATCTGCGACGAAGCGGCCGAGGTCGTCGCGAGGGCCTGCGAGCGCGCCGGAGTGTCATGCCAAGCGGGCGGAACGTACCTCAACATGGAAGGCCCGCAGTTCTCCACCAAGGCCGAGTCGAACCTGTACCGCAGCTGGGGCATGGACGTCATCGGCATGACCAACCTCACCGAAGCGCGGCTGGCGCGTGAGGCCGAGCTTTGCTACGTGACCGTCGCCATGGTGACCGATTACGACTGCTGGCATCCTGATCACGACCACGTGACGGTCGAGCAGATCATCGGCGTGCTGGTAAAGAATGCCGAGAACGCCAGCAACGTGGTGCGCGAAGCGGTGGCCGCGATGCCCAAAGAGCGCGTCTGCACCTGCGGTTCGGCGTTGAAGCACGCCATCATCACCACAAAGACAAGGTGCCGGCGGCCACGCTGGAGCGCCTGAAACTCATCGTCGGAAAGTATTTCGAGAACGAAAACAAATAGGAGCCTGTCTTGTCCATCGTCGTTGTTGGTTCGGTTGCATTCGATAGCCTGAAGACCCCTTACGGTGTTCGCGAAAAAGTGCTGGGCGGCGCTGCCACGTATTTTTCGCTCTCCGCCAGCTATTTCACCGACGTGCGCGTGGTTGGCGTGGTGGGCGACGACTTCCTGCCCGAGCACGAAGCCGTGATGAACAAGCGCGGCGTGGATACGCGCGGCATTCAGCGCGCCGAAGGCAAGACGTTCTTCTGGAAGGGCGAGTACGGCGACAACGTCAACGAGGCCAAGACGCTGCAGACCGACCTGAACGTGTTCGCCAGCTTTCAGCCGCAATTGCCCGCTGAGTATCTGAACTTCGGAGTTTCTGTTTCTCGCCAACATCGATCCGGTGTTGCAGGCGCGGGTGCGCGACGCCATGCCCAACGCGAAGCTGGTGGGCGGCGACACCATGAATTACTGGATCAACGACCATCGCGCGAACCTGGGCGAAATGCTGAAGCGCGTGGATGTGCTGCTGATCAACGACACCGAGGCCAAGATTCTGGCGGGCGACAACAGCTTGCCGCGTGCGGCGCGCAAGGTGCTGGAGCTGGGGCCGAAGGCGCTGGTGATCAAGCACGGCGAGTACGGCGCGACCATCTTCTTCCGCGACGGCGAGTTTGCCGGCGGACACCATCCGTTCCGCGCTCCGGCGCTTGCCGCTGGAAGAAGTGCGCGACCCCACCGGCGCGGGCGACAGCTTTGCCGGAGGCTTCATGGGCTACATCGCGTCGCAGGGCGAGGTCACGCGCAACGTGCTGAAGCACGCCATGTTTTACGGCAGCGTGATGGGATCGTTCTCGGTGGAGCGTTTTGGCACCGAGCGGTTGCAGTCACTGACGCGCGAAGAGATCGACGAGCGGTTCAACGTGTTCCGCGAGTTGACGCACCTGGACTAGCGCGTCGAGGCGCTTCGCGCTGTGCAGCCGGGCTGAGGCCCGGCTCTTTTATTCTGCGGCGTCGTCGTTCTAGTCGCGCCGGTCTTCCGGCAGCGCACTGGCGATGGCGTTGCGTACGGCGGCCATCAGTGCTTCGCGGTCGGCAAATTCCGAAGGATCAATCGGCGGATGAAACACGACGGTCGCGGTGCCCGCGTGGCTGGCGAACTGGCCCTTCGGCCAGCACTCGTAGGTGCCGAGCAGCGTTACCGGCACCACGGGTACGCCGGCTTCCATCGCCAGGTGAAACGGGCCCTTCTTGAAGGGCAGCAAGCGGCCATCCGTCGATCGCGTCCCCTCCGGAAAGATCACCATGTTCAGCCCGCTGCCGCAACACCCTCGCTGCAGCATGCACGCTCTCGATCGCCGCTTCGCGGTTGTGACGATCGACGGGGACCATTTCCGCCATCTTCAGTACCGTGCCAAAAATCGGGATGCGAAAGACCTCTTTCTTGACCAGCACCGAGCAGCGCCCGGGAATATTCGGAACGAACACCGGCGGATCGAGGTTGGATGCATGGTTCGACATGAAGATGTAGCTGCGCGAGGGCTGCAGGTTCTCCAGACCGCGCACTTCGATCTTGATGCCGGCCACGCGAACGCCGGTGATTCCCAGCTTCATCCCGATGCGGTACAACGGCAGAATGTTGCGCGGTGACGAATGCGTGGATCATCATGACCGGGCCGACGATCAGGATCGACACTGCCCAGAACGTCAGCATCACGATGGTCCGAATCACTGCGCACCGCCGTTCTCGTCGTCGCCGTGAATCCAGGCCTGCCGATGCGCGCGCTGCTCGGGCGTACACTGTCGGGAACATCCTGCAGGATGAATGCTTGCTCGTTGCGCGCCGTGAGCTTGAGCTTGACCTTGCGCTCGCCTGTCGCGGTCTGCCAACTTGAGTTTGACGGTTGCTCCTTCGCGCATGCGCGATATTGCTCGAATCGAGTCCCGCGTCAGCAGGTTTGCCGTTCAACTTCAAGATGCGATCGCCAACGGTGACGCCCGCGCGCTGGGCCTCGCTGTTGGCCTCGACCGGTAGCAACCACGGGCTGGCCGCCGAGGTTCGCCGTGGTGGTAAAGCCCGGCGTTGAATAGCGAGCCGGTCGTCTCGGCCACTTGCAGGCCGACGAACTGAGAAGAAGTCGTTGTACGGCAACTCGCGCACGCCGGCGACATAGTTCTGGAAGAATTCCGCGAAGCTCTGGCCGGTGACGGTCTCGGCGGCCTGCTGCACGCCGTCCGAGTCGGGGAAGGGCAGTCCCTTCTTCGCGTAGTTGTCGTTCATCCAGTGGAACAGGTCGCGCAGGGACTTGCGGTCGTTGGTAAGTTGGCGAATCCGCAGGTCGAGCAGCACGCCGACCACCTCACCCTTGTTGTAGTAGCTGATGCTGCGCTCCGGCGAGCGATAAAACGTGTTGCCCTCGAACCACGCGTCGAGGCTCGACTCCTCGACCGACTGCCACGTGTGCGCCGAGCGCGACTGCAATTCGCTGATCTCGCGGCCACGCGGTCGATGTATTGCCGCTCACCGATCAAGCCAGCGCGCGACAGCAGCATGTCGCCTACGGTGCTGGTAACGCCTTCGCTGAACCAAAGCGCGCGGGTGTCCATGGCGCGCTGGTAATCGACGGGCTCGAGCGATGCCGGACGAATGCGCTTGACGTTCCACAAGTGAAAGAACTCGTGGGCGCTGACGCTGGCCACCGGCATCATGTCGCCGCTCAGCGCTCGCGCATTCATGTCGATCGCAGTGCCGTAGGCATGCTCCATGCCGCCGGCGCCGTGACCGCTGGGAAAGTGATAGAGAAACGTATAGCCGTCGAAGGGGCGATCGCTCATCCAGTCGACGCCGGCGTGGGTGATCTTGCGAGGATGTCTCGCAGCTTGCCGCTGTCATAGTCGCTTGGGCTGGCATGTACCACAATGTGGTAGGTCGCGCCGTCCTGCTGGAAATCGAAAGTGCCGAAAGACGCCGACTTCGACCGGACTGTCGACCAGGTCGTCGTAGTTGTGCGGCGACGCCGACGGTCTGCTCTACCTTGCCGGCCGGGGCTTCGCCGAACACGTTCAGGTCGTGCAGCGCCCAGCTTGCCGGCACGTCGAGCAATTGCACGCTCATGCTTCTGCGAGCGTGTCGATGGCGAATACATCAGCACCATGGCCCAGTTGAAGAAGCCGTGCTCGACGGAAAGCTGCGATCCGAACGGGCCTCGCGCGTCGAGGTGAATGTCGTATTCGACCACGACGCAGGGCCCGGCGGCGCTCATCCGCCATTCGCTGGTCTTGGTCTTCACCACGGGAACGGCCTGCCAGATGCAGCCCTGGGCGCGCAGGTCTTCGACGTTGGCGGCAAAGTCGCGTACCTGGTAAAGCGCGTTCCAGACCGGCATGTTGAGACGACATCGCCGCTTGCCTGCGTGAATCGAATGCTGACGTGCGCACGATGGTTCGCGTTATCGGCGAGCGAGACGAAGTACTCCGTCGGCTGCGGCTGCGCGCTGGTTGGCGAAGTGCAGGTGACCGGCGTGCGGGCCGCAGCGACGGCTGGCGAGATCCGCAGCGACAGAGGCCAGCGCCAGCGCGGCAACGTTGAAGGTTTGGAAAAGAGTCTCACGCGGGCGTCGAAGCCTCGTGCAGCGCCTTCAGCTTCGCGGGCAACTTCTCGTAGATGCCGCCAAAGCCGCCGTTGGAGAGGATCGCGACCACATCGCCTTCGCGCAGTTCGGGCGAGATGGTGTCGACGATTTCATCGACTGACGCGAGCAATCGCGCCGGGGTTCCCTGGCATCTGAGCTGGGCGACGACGTGATCCGGATCGAGTCGCTCGGCCTCCGGGATTGCGTCCGACTTGAATACTCCTGCCAGCACAACCTGGTCGGCGCCGGCGAGGCTCTCGGCCAGTTCCGCTTCAAATACCTTGCGGCGCAGCGTGTTCGAGCGCGGCTCGAGCACCGCCCACAGGCGGCGTCCCGGCATAGCGCGTGCGCAGCGCCTTCAGAGTTCCGCGAATGGCCGTCGGATGGTGAGCGAAGTCGTCGATGAAAGTGACGCCGTGGATCTCGGCCCTGACTTCCAGCCTGCGCTTGACGCTGCGGAAGGAACGCAGCGCCGTCGCGATCGGATTCGACGGAGACACCGTAGTTGGCCGCCATCGCGGCCGCGGCCGTGGCGTTCAGCACGTTGTACTCGCCCGCCATTTGCGATTCGAACTCGGCCCACGGACGCGCCGTTCGCGCAAAACGTTCCAGCGGGTCGTGCTCTCGTCGTAGCGAGATGTCGGCGATCCTCCATGTCGAATTCGTCGGCAAAGCCGTAGCGCTCCACCCGGCAGAACGCGCGGCTACGCACTCGTCCACATTCGGGTGCCCATCCCAGGCAATCAGCAGGCCGCGCTTCGGAATCAGGTTCACCAGTCGCTTGAACGCCGTCTTCACTTCGTCGAGGTTCTTGTAGATGTCGGCATGGTCGAACTCGACAGACGTCAGGATGACGGCGTCGGGAAAGTAGTGCAGGAACTTTGGTCCCTTGTCGAAGAATGCCGTATCGTATTCGTCGCCTTCGATGACGAATTCGCGGCCCGCGCCCAAGCGCAAAAGAACTGCCAAAGTTTTCCGGAATTCCGCCGATGAGGAAACTGGGGGCACGCTGGCCTTCCGCGAACAGCCACGCCAACAGGGAGGACGTAGTTGTTTTGCCATGCGTGCCCGCCACTACCAAGCGCTCTTTGCCGGCGAGAAATTCGTCGTGCACGATGCGCGCCATCGACTCGAACGGCATGCGCTGGTCGAGCACGTACTCCAGTTCCACGTTGCCGCGCGAGATGGCGTTGCCCACGATCACAAGGTCCGGCCGCGGCTCAAGGTTCTTTTCGCTGAACGGCTGAGCCACCGGAATGTTCGAGTGACGCCAGGAAATCTGACATCGGAGGATAGGCCGCCGCGTCGGATCCCGTGACCCGATGGCCGCGCTGCTGCAACATTCCTGCGAGCGACGCCATCGCCGTGCCGCAAATTCCGATCAGATGGATGTGTTTGGGAGTCATGATTTGGAGACGAAACTGCCGCGGTCGCATTTTGACCGACGCTGAAAAGCTCAACGAAACCGTCGGCCCAGCGTTGAACGTCACGTGCACTCCCAGTGGCAGCGTGAAATTGCTCCGCGACACGTGGCCCGATTTCAGGCCGTAGGCAACGGGTACTCCCAGGTCGCCAACGACTCTCTGCACGACCTGTTGCAAGGTGTAGTCGCCGTTGTCGCGGGCCCGCACTTCAACATTTCGCCAAAGATGATGCCGCGCACTTCCGCCAACTTTCCCGCCAGCTTCAGCTGCATCAGCATCCGGTCAATGCGAAATGCCGGCTCGGCCACGTCTTCGATAAAGAGGATGGTGCCGCGCGTTTCGATCTCGTACGGCGTACCCAGCGACGCACACAGCAGCGACAGGCAGCCACCGTACAACATGCCCTCGGCGTTGCCGGGCACGAGAGTCTGCACCTCGTCGGCCGCGAACTCTCGCGTGATACGGCTCGCCCGACATCAACGCAGCCGCCCACGACGCTTCGTCAACACCATCTGGCCTGACGTCCACATTGAGCATCGGCCCATGAAACGTCACCATGCCCGCGGCGTCGCACAGGTACGTCAGCAGCGTGGTCACATCGCTGCAGCCGCAGAATATCTTCGGATTCGCCCGCACCAGCTCGAGGTCAATCTTCGGCAGCAGGTAGTTGCAGCCATATCCGCCGCGCGCGCAAATGATGGCCTTGATGTCGCGTCGCGCGAACATCTCGTGGAACTCATCGAGCCGTCGCTGGGCGCTGCCGGCAAAGTACAGATTCGCGATCGAGGATCGACGGCAGGTAGAACGGCTGTGAGCCCTTTGCGCATGAGCCATGCACAGCCGGCTTCCAGCGCGTCGGCGTCGATCGGGCCCGCGGGAGCGATGATTCCGACCTTGTCACCGGGCCGCAGCGCAGCCGGACGCAGGCGTTCTGATTGTGCGAAAGCCGCCATGAGGAAGGACTATCTTAAACGAAAAACTCGCCGCGACAGAGTATCGTCGCTGGCCCGTACAGGAACAGTTCGTCGTCCCATTGCACCGTCTGCGTGCCTCCCGGAGCGTGCACCACCACCGGAGACTTCGCGCGGCCCGTGTGGATGGCGGCAGCGGCCGAAGCCGACGAACCCGTGCCAGACGACATCGTCTCTCCTACTCCGCGCTCGCAGAAGCGAACTTCGATTTCGTGCTCGTTGACGACGCGCACGAGCTCGACATTGGTGCCGTCGCGGAAAGTCAGGGTGAACCGATGCTTCTCCTGTCCACGTCTGCCAGCCATCCTCAAACTCAGACACAAAAATGACGAAGTGCGGATTGCCCATGGAGACAGTGATGCCGTTGAGCACTCTGTCCTCGAAGCTTGACAGTCCGCTCTCCGCCGACTTCGGGCTCTCCCATCGCGGTGCGGAACTCAAAGGTGTTGCCAATCCTCGCCTTCAGCTCGCAGGTCTTTATCCCCGCATCGGTGTGAATGCTCACCGAGTCCTGCTCGTGCTCCGAGCAATACCACGCCGCCACGCAACGGGTTCCGTTGCCTGAAATCTCGGCGTCTGAACCATCGGCGTTAATCAGGCGAATGCCCAAGTCAGCGTCGCTCGCGGGCACCACCCACTCCACGCCGTCGGCGCCAACTCCGTTGTGGCGATCGCAGATGCGGCGGCTGAATCCGGCGATGTCGTCGGGCGCGTGCTCGATGGCGATGATCAGGAAATCGTTGCCGCAGGCGCTGGCTTTGACAAACGGTATGGAAGCCATAGGAAAGTTGAGTGTAGCAAAGTGGCGACTGCGCTAGTGGCCCTGCGGTTGAGGTTGCGGGGCTCCTCGCCGGTTGCTGCGGAAGATCGCGCACTTGGCCTGTTCCGGAACGGTGATCGTGACCACCTCGGTCAGTTCGCGCGGTGCTCGTGCGCCGCCATCCACACGGGGTCGCCCTTGAATGCCACGATGATGTCGGCTTTGCTCGCTGGATCGAGCAGCGCCCACTCCCAATCCGGGTGGCTGATTTCGCTGATGACGTTGCGCAGCGGAATCCCGGCCTGCTGCAGCGCGCCGACGTGTTCGCCCTGGTACATCAGCAGCGTCGTCGAAGGTGGCAGGGTCACAAGAAACCGCGCCAGCGCATTCTCCAGGCTCATGCGGGTGCGCGCGTTGACCTGCGCCTCTTTCAGCGTGATCGGAACGTCACGTAGATCGACAGGTAGCTGCCCGCGACCAGCAGACACAGCGACACACCAAACAATTTTCTGCCTGCGCGCCTGCGACACTCGCTCGGCTAGCGAACCATGCGAACAGCGCGGGAAACACGGCGAACACCGGCAGCAGTTCCAGCCCGTAGCGCACGTTGTAGTACGAGAACGGCCACCAACTCGGAATGAAGATGGGTACGCTGCCGTACGCGATCGACAGCGAATAGAACATCAGCGGCACCCACAGCAGCAGCCACGTCGAATACTGGCCGAAGCGCCATACCGCGACGGCGGTTCCGAGCAAGGGCCAGCAAGAGCATCGCGCCGCCCCAGCTGTTCGGGTCCCACGTTCAGCTTGGCTGCCTTCAGGAAGTACAAGCCCGCGGTGACGACGTGATCTTTACCGGGATACGGCGGCGCACCTCGCGTGCGTCGTGCGTTCGGCAATGGCCTTGGCCGAGTAGGGGCCGTTGGCCCAGTCCATCGCATGTCCCGACACGCGATGGTTGTACGCCAGCCAGAAAACCGGCACCAATGCATTCAGCAGCAGAAACTCCACCAGCGACTTCGACATCGACCGTCGCCGTGCTGCGTCCGGAGTCGCACGCCACCAGCGCACAAAGGCTCCCAGCACGAGGACGCCCATGATCGCGCCGAAGAACCATCCGTCGTAGCGTGTCGCCGCGCCACCTGCGAGGGCGATGCCGCAGCCTTCCAAGCGCGCGCTCGGCCGGACGATCGGCCACCGCCTCCAGATGACAGTCCTCTCAGCCACTCGTCGAAATACACGATCGCCCAGATGAAGAACGCCAGGTACAGCGGCTCATTCATCGCCGTCGTCTGCATGTAAAGCAGGTTTGGATTGAGCGCGTAGATCGCAGCCGCAACGAACGCTGCGACTCGCGGGGCGCGTGCGCTGACCAGCCGGAAGATCCCGAGCGAGCCGACGATGTACGCCACCATGGTCGGAATCGAGCCGGCGATGCCGCTCATCCACAGCGTCTTGCTCCAGACGAACGGCAGCATCAGGATGTGCGGCAGCGGCAGCCACACGGTGCCGAGCTGAAAGAACGACGACAGCCACGAGCGGTTGTCGAGCACGCGCCGCGCGATGTTGATGTGCGCGACCGCGTCTCCGTAGAGCAGGATCTGTTGATGCGCGTAGTACCAGAGAAGCGCAGCGATGGAGACGCCGCCCAGCGCCAGCGTGAACATTCCGTCACGGCGCTGCTCGCTGTATCGCTGTTCCAGCTCGTGCCGGGCGATCGGCGTCACTCTTTGTGGGTGTGTTTTCCAAGAGTTCAGTGTACGACGAAGTAAGGTGTCTGGTAACCGTGGCAATGCCGACGTATCCGAAACCGACGACGGCGCTACTTACTTTTCTTCGGATGCTTTCGCGGCAGCCAGCTTCTTCAAGGTCTTCGCCATTTCGGGGAGCTTCATGAAGGCGTTCACCGCCCGCAGCCACTGCTTGTGATCGAATGCGGGCGATCCGCTGACCATCGTGCCGGCAGGAATATCGCCGTGAGTTCCGCTCTGCGCGGTAATGATGACGCCGTCGCCGACATTGCAGTGACCGGCGATCCCCGCTTGTCCGGCGACGATGACGTTCTTGCCGATGACCGTCGAGCCCGCCAGTCCGGCCTGCGCGCAAAGCAGCGTATGCTCGCCCACCACCGAGCCATGGCCCACCTGCGTCAGGTTGTCGATCTTCACGCCGCGCGCGATCCGCGTCTCACCCACGCTGGCACGGTCGATGCAGGCATTGGCCTGGATCTCGACGTCGCTCTCCACCACCGTCGGACCCGACTGCGTGATCTTCTCCCAGTGATCGCCGTCGCGGGCGAAACCGAAGCCGTCGGAGCCGACGACCGCTCCATTCTGCAGCACCACGTTGTCGCCCAAATGGCATTCCTCGCGCACGATGGAGTGGGCATGGGCCAGAAAGTTGTCCCCAATGTGCGCGCCGCGGTAGATGACCACGTGTGGCAGCAGCGTCGCGTTTTCGCCGATCACGACGCCTTCGTCGATCACCACGTAGGCGCCGATGTGAGCGTTCGCTCCGATCTTTGCGCTGCGGCGCAATGACCGCTGTCGGATGAATTCCGGGCGCGTATTGCGGAGACTGATAAAACAGGTCAATCGCCCGCGCGAAGCTCAGGTACGGGTTCTTGCTGCGCAGCAGCGGCGCCGCCAGTGGCAGGGAAGTCCTCGGACACAATCACTCGCCGCTGCCGCCGTCGTCTTGGCCGCCGCGGCGTACTTCGGATTGGCGACGAACGTGATCTGGCCCGCGACTGCTTCTTCGATTCCCGCAACGCCGGTGACTTCGGTTTCGGGATCTCCATTTTCCAGCGTGGCGTTCAGGGTGGTTGCGATTTCGCCAAGTTTCATAGGATGGCCGTGAGTTTCAAAAGAATGGCGTCGGCGCTGCAGGCAAAGCTCCGCCTCAAGATCATGTAAACATCGGTACCTGGCGGGTGTCGTCTGGACGCCGTCCCCGCCGCTGTGACTTCTTCTCGCCTATGACTGCCAGCACGGTCATTTCAGCCAGGGCGGCGCGCGGCACGAAAATCCGCTGGGTGTTGGACGCGCGCATCCGGCGGAATGATCGAGAATCCGTCGCTTCCGTCCTGGATGAGGTCGTTGGGCATCATTCCCTCGATGATTTCGTTATCGCGGAAGCGCAGCCGCACCCAAAGTCCTTCCGTGCGCGGACGCGAGGTAAAGGTCTTTCGCGTCAGCGACTCCGAGTCCCCAAACTCGCGCACAAAGTAGATGCCCTTCACTTCAGCCAGGTCAATCGCGACGACGTTGCCCGGCGGTGTTCAGCACCTCGACTTTGCCGTCTGCAATGAATGCCGCCGACACGTAGCCGTTTACCGTGTCGCGGTCCATCTTGCGGACGATTACCTTCTTGTGCGTCGTACCCATATGTTGGGGCTGGTCCCGGAGCCTAAGCACCGATTGTCGCACTTTTACGGAAAAAGTGCCCTACCCTACAGTAGTTTGTAGCCAAATCGATAACGTTGTGTTATTGTCGGCTTGCAGCAAAGCAGGTGCACAACGCTGTAAGTGTTGGCTTCAGAGTAAGTTGCGCGTGTCGTAGCACCCGGGCAAGCCACTGTATGCGGTCTCCACAGTCTGCCAGTACGAGCGCGTCGATCTCCGAACCACCTTAGCTAACGCTTTTCGAGTCATACACTTAGATGGCAGACTACATCTATAGCATGGAGACCCGGCTCACACCGGACCAGCAGCGTGGTGTGAACCTGATCCAGGAAATAGCCCGGCACGCTGGCCTCAACCTCTACCTCACCGGTGGAACGATCCGTGATCTCATCACCGGATTTCCGATCCGCGATATCGACCTTTCCATCCAGGGAAATCCGCTTAAGTTACAGAAAGATTTGGACAAAGCGGGCATTTCGGTGGAGGGTGTGGATGAGGATCTGCGGGCCCTGCATCTGCTTGCTGCCGGGAAATGTCCGCGCCGAGCTAAACCAAACCCGCTCAGAGACTTACGACAAGCCCGGCAAGCCGCCAGTGACCACTCCGGCGACCATCAATGAAGACTTGCGCAGGCGCGACTTCACGATCAACGCCATGGCGCTGTCGCTGAATCCGGGATCCAAGGGGCTGCTGCTCGATCCGTTTAACGGCGTGGCGGATATCGAAGCCAAAGTGCTGCGAATCCTGCACAGCTATGCATTTCTGGAAGACCCCATTCGGCTGATTCGGGCCACCCGGCTAAGTGCAAGATTCCATTGGCCGCTGGAAGAGCGGACGCAGGCCCGGTTCGATGCTGCCAAGGAAAACAATTACATCGAGTACGTCGGCAAGCGGGCGGTCGGAGCCGAGCTCGAGCAGTTGGCCCACGAGGATGACCCGATCACCGTCATGCGGGCGCTGGAGAAGGAAGGCTGGCTCAAGGTGCTGCATCCGCACCTGACGCGTGGCCAAGGCCGAGGCCAGCGACCTGGGACACGCCATCAAGCTGCGCCAGACGCTCAGCGACCTGGGCTACTCGGCTGAAACCGGACCGATGGCCATGTACTTCCTGGCGAAGAAGCTGAGTGACAAGGACGCCTCCGAGATTCAGCGCATGATTCCGCGCCGCGACTTCGTCGAAAAGTGGAAGCACCTGGAAAACGAAGCTCACGACCTGGCGAAGAAGCTGACCGGCAAGGAAGCGGCCAGCAATTCAGGATCGTGGAAGATTTTGAGTGCTGCGGCGCCGGAGAACATTCTGTTCCTGAGCATGACGACGCGGCAGTCGGCAGTCGACCAGAAGATCAAGAACTTCATGACCAAGTGGCGCCAGGTGCGGGAGAAGCTGCCGTTTCCCGAGATGGCTGAGTTGCGCATCACCGCGCAGCTTCCCGAGTACCCCAAGATTCTGGACGAGGCATTTCTGTTGCTGATGGACGGCAAGCTCCGTTCGCACAACGAAATCATGAACTTCCTGAAGCCGTACGAGCCGCCACCGCCGCCACCGCCACCGCCTGCCGCAGCGCGGACGCGGAAAGGCCGTAGTTGCGCGAAGCCGCACCCGTTGCTGCTCCGGTCGTGGCCGTCGCGACTCCGGGG
This sequence comes from uncultured Acidobacteriaceae bacterium, assembly GCA_963751155.1. Classification (GTDB taxonomy): domain Bacteria; phylum Acidobacteriota; class Terriglobia; order Terriglobales; family Acidobacteriaceae; genus DASRAA01. The sequence goes on from CAVVTL010000043.1 coordinate 63,128, forward strand.
AAGCGTGGCAGGAAGCCGAAGGTGGCACGCCGCAGCGGCTCCGGTCGCAGCGCCGGTAGCGCGCACCGTTGCAGTCGCCAAGCCGGTGCCTGCGGCAAAGCCTGTAGCCGCAACGAAGCCAGCGCCTGAGGCGCAAGAAGCGCAGTCGTTCCGGCTGCAAAGAAGCTGGCTCCGCGAAGAAGCAGCCCGCAGCTGCCAAGAAGGCTGCTCCGGCGAAAGCCAAGGCTGCCGCCGAAGAAAGCCGCTGCGAAGAAGCCAGCGGCGAAGAAGCCGGTCGCGAAGAAGGCCGCCAAGAAGAAGCGCTAGCGGCATCTCGCACAGGTGTCTGCCTCTTGTGCGGCGCCATTGAGAGGACGCTATACGACAGGGTCGCTTCCATTGACGCTACTGATCAATTGGCATATGCTTGGCCTATGCCGAAGAGCGTCATGGATCCCGAGCGCCACGTGAAGCTATTCAAGAACGGCCGTAACCAGGCGGTGCGGATTCCGCGCGAGTTCGAACTGCCCGGCGACGAGGCCGTCATGCGCAAGGAAGGCGCCCGGCTCATCATCGAACCGAAGGCCTCCAAAATCTCTGCTTTCCGTTCTGGCGGGCCTTAAGCCGATCGCCGAGGACTTCCCGCCGATCGCTGACCCGCCGCCGGACCAGTCGATCTCTGATGCGCTACCTGCTCGACACCAACATCGTGTCCGACCTGGTGCGTAACCCGCAGGGCACGCGTGGCGCAGAAAATCCGCCGGGTCGGAGAAGCAGCGAGTCTGCACCAGCATCATCGTCGCGTCCGAACTTCGGTACGGCGCGGCCAAGCGACAATCGCACGCGGCTAACAACCCAGCTGGAGGCGGTGCTCGGTGCGCTTGAGGTCCTGCCTTTTGAGTCGCCAGCCGACGCCGCTTACGGCGCGCTCCGCGCGCGGCTCGAAAAGGCTGGCCGACCGATAGGCGGCAACGACCTGTCTGATCGCCGCCCACGCCCTCGCCCTCGGATACACCATCGTCAGCGACAATGAGCGCGAGTTCGCGCGAATTCCTGGACTGCCGCACGAGAATTGGCTGCGGCAACCGTGATTTCTCTGCTTCTGTCTCTGTTGTGAACCTTCTTCGCGGTCCCGCGCGGTCCGTGGTGAAAATCTCCCACCCTCTATAATCGTGAGTTGCCCAAACTGCACCGACACGAGGCTAGCCGTTGGCGTATAGCGACCTGAGGGAATGGATCTCCGCGCTCGACAAAGCCGGAGAGCTGAAGCGGATCAAGGCAGAAGTCGATCCGATCCTGGAAATCACCGAGATCACCGACCGCGTCTCCAAGTGGGCGGCGCGCGGCAAGCACGGCGCGGGCGGCCCGGCGCTGCTGTTCGAGAACGTCAAGGGACATCCCGGCGCGAAGGTCCTCATCAACCAGTTCGGCTCCGAGCGGCGCATGAAGCTGGCGCTCGAGGTCGATTCGCTCGACGAGATCGCCACCCGCATCAAGATGTTCATGGAAGTGAAGTCGCCGCAGGGGTTGCTCGACAAGATCAAGATGCTGCCCATGCTGGCCGAGATGGGCAAGTTCTTTCCCAAGGAAGTCGCGACCGGGCCGTGCAAGGAAGTCATCAAGAAGGGCGACTTCTCGCTGCTCGATTTTCCCATCCTCAAGTGCTGGCCGAAAGACGGCGGCCGCTTCATCACCCTGCCGTCGGTGATTACCCGCGATCCGAAAACCGGCAAGCGCAACGTGGGCACCTATCGCCTGCACGTGTACGACGAGCGCACCACCGGCATGCACTGGCAGCGCCAGAAGCACGGCGCCGAGCACTATCGCGAGCAGATGCGGCGCAAGGTCGCCGAGGGTTCGCCCGAAGGACTCGCCGCTGCACTCGACCTGATGGCGCAGTCGGGCGGCGGCGCGCGCGTCGCCGAAGGCAAGCAGGTTGCCGGACGCATGGAAGTCGCGGTCGCCATCGGCACCGATCCGGCCATGATGTTTTCGTCCATCGTGCCCGCTCCGCCGGAGGTCGAGGAGTTCATCATCGCGGGCTTCCTGCGGCAGAAGCCGGTCGAGCTGGTGAAGTGCGAGACCGTGGACCTCGAAGTTCCGGCGAACTCGGAGATCGTGCTCGAAGGCTACGTCGAGCTCGACGAGCTGAAGATGGAAGGCCCGTTCGGCGATCACACCGGCTTCTACACCATGGAAGACCTCTACCCGGTCTTCCACGTCACCTGCGTCACGCACCGCAAAGACCCGATTTACTCGACCACCATCGTGGGCAAGCCGCCCATGGAAGACGCGTGGATGGGCAAGGCCGTGGAGCGCATCTTCCTGCCGCTGATGCGGATGACCATCCCGGAAATCGTTGACGTGAACCTGCCGGTCGAGGGCGTGTTCCACAACCTGATGATCGTGTCGATCAAGAAGTCGTACCCCGGGCAGGCGCGCAAGGTGATGAACTGCCATCTGGGGCATGGGGCAGGCCATGTCCACCAAGTGCATTCTGGTGGTGGACGAAGGTGTGAACGTGCAGGACATCGGCGAGGTCACGCTGAAGGTGCTGAACAACATCGATCCCGAGCGCGACATTCAGTTCACGCTGGGGCCGGTGGATTCGCTCGATCACGCCTCGCGGCTGCCGGATTACGGCTCCAAGATGGGCGTGGACGCCACGCGCAAGTGGCCGAGCGAGGGATTCACGCGCCCCTGGCCGGATGAGATTACGATGGACGCCGAGACCAAGCGCCGGGTGACTGAGCGGTGGAAAGAATTTGGGTTGGAATGAAGAAGTAACTGGTAACTGGTAACTGGTGACCAGCGATTGAAGCAATTCGCAAGTTGACCAGCTACCAGTAACCAGTCACCAATTGTCGAAATCGCATTGGAGGTATCTGTCATGATGAACCGTCCCGAACGCACCGAATACGCCGACTTTTACGCCAACTACGTGTCGCTCGTCCCTGACGCGCCGATCGAGGAATTCCTGCTGAAGCAGTGGGACGAACTGGTCGCGGTCATCCAAGGCGTGCCCGAAGACGAAGCCAGCAAGCCGCCGGCTCCCGGCAAGTGGAGCGTCAAAGAGGTGCTCGGGCACCTGTGCGACACCGAGCGCGTGATGTCGTATCGCCTGATGCGCTTTGCCCGCGGCGACCAGAAGGAACTGCAGGGCTTCGAGCAGGACGACTACGTCGCTGCCGGAGACTTCAACAGCCGCGTGCGCCACGACCTGATGGTGGAGTTCAAGAACATCCGTGGCGCGACCATTGCGCTGGTGGGCTCGATTTCGCCCGAGGACGAAGTGCGAACGGGCAAAGCCAACGGCAATCCGGTGTCGGTGCGGGCGCTGGCGTACATCATCGCCGGCCACGCGCAGAATCATTTGAACATTTATGAAAGAGCGGGGGTCGTAGACTCAGCCAAGAATTCTTTGCGTGCGCTGTGGGGCTGCGCCAGTTCGGCGGTGGACGCGCTATCGCTCAGCCTTCGACCGTTGAACACGGTGGGCTCTCTTCTGCCGTCCCGCGAGGCGGGACTGGAATGTCCTGGTTTCGAGTGGTTAGCCTCGTCCGAGTGCCAGCACGAGATCAAGGCCCGCGGCGTCGGCGAAGTTGCGAAAGTCACGGTCCCGCGTGAGCAGGGGAACGCCTGCCATCAATGCAACTCTGGGCGATTAGCGCATCGCCGAGCCGCGCCTTGCGTCGCTTTGCCAGGACCATTCGATCGCAGCTCTCCAGCCCGTTGCCAGTAGCCCTGCGCGATCTCGATGGCGGGTACTTCGGACAAGATTTTCGCAACTGCGGACGGAAGCTGCGGGTCGCTCAACAATTCCGTGAGCACAACCGGCACCATGACCACCTGCCGCTCGGCCAGCGCGTGGTCAAGCAGTTGCACATCTTCGCCTTTGCCGCCCTGCAAGAAAGCGATCCAGGTGCTGGTGTCGGCAGCGATCAACGGTCAGCTTTCAGTTCGGCCAGCGGTACGAGCGAACCGGACCTTGCCTCGGAGCTGTCGCAAGGCGAGCGTAGGACTGCGATGCCGCAACGAGCTGCAGTCCGGTACGGACGGTCTGGGTGATGCCCGTGCCGCCAGCGAGTTGTGCCCTTTCGAGTAGCTCGGCCGGCACCTCGACCGTGATCTTGCGCGCGGTTTTCATGATGGCCTAATTGTACCGTATTCGATACCAGTATCGAATATGGTATGACGGGCGATTCCCAAGTTAGCGCCGAAAAAGCGGGCGCGAAGGCTGGGGAAACTGGCCGGGATTAATTCGGAGTCGCAGCTTTTTTCGGAGGCTTTGCGCTTGATGACTTTTTGTATTCACCGCTGAGATTCACGTTTAGTCCGCAGCCACAAATTCCCTTCTGCTCGACGGTGGCCGACTTCTTTCGAAAAGTGACCCGAACCGTACAAGTCTTGTCGTCGGAAGGTTCGTAGGTTACAACGCCATCGGCAAGCCGCAGCGCATCCGTTTCGATAGTGCAGGTGTTCTCGCGATAGCTGCCGAACATCGAGATCTGCACCTCGCCGTCCTTTACCGACGACACGGTCAAGAAATTGCCGCCGGCTTTCGTATATTTCCCAGCCAACTTGCTTTGAGCATAGGACTGCGAAACCGTCAGCAACAGTAAAAGCAAAGCGAGGGGCCACGCGTAGCTCCGCCGCAGGTGGAGCTCGCCGTGCGAGGCAGGACGAACATCTTTTCTAACTGTCCGCACTAGCGCTCTCGGCCTGCAACATCTGTAGGGCATCTTTTTGCTCCTGCTGGAACCGCTTTAAGACCGAGGCTTGCACGGCCGGTGTCGAGTGCGCAAAGTAAATGTTTACCTTCTCCCGTTCGGCGTACAGCAACGGAATTAACTGAGCATCGGTGACGGTGTCAACGGAGGAGACATTCTGCAACGCATTTCTGAAAATCGTCTGGGTGGTATTCCCCATCTGTACCGCCATCGACCAAACCACGTTCTGAAGCGCACGCGAGCGCTGATTGACATCGAGACCAAAGTTCGCCTTAAGCTTGGCTACCTGCACATCGTAGTGTGTGGTCTGGATGTAGTCATGCTGGGCCTGCTGGAAAAGCGACGGGTTCTGCTGAGCTTCGCTTTTCCATGCAGCCTGAAATTGCTGGGTTCCATTGGTGGCGGCAGTCGGGCCTCCGGCAGCATCCAAAGACTGGGCCAAGTCGGGATACTGGGCCCGCAGAAATTTCATGAAGTCGCTGAACGTACCGGTCAAGGTGGCAATCTGGTACGTGCCGTAGCTCCAGCCGCCGGTTGAGTCGTGGCCGATGGAGGCAGGATTGCCGTTGGATTCATAGCGGGCACTGAGAGCGCCCAGAGGTGGGAGTGGCGGTTGGGTCGATCCTGTCGAGGTGGCCATGTGGGTGTTGTCTTTCCTTTCGTTTACAGCGGGATCCACAACACTATACACGCGAGCCGCGTGCGCTGTGACCTCGGCTCATAAGCGTTTTTCTAGGCGCTCCACACGGGCCGGGCTCAATTGATGTCGGAGGGACACGGTGCTAGCCAACAAAAGGCTCCCACCCGGGCCGAGACGAGCCCCTGGCACGTAAGGTCTCCGGATTGATATACTGTTTTCGCGTATGGGAATCGTCAAAAACATCGCCGCCATCGCCAAGGGCATGAGCATCACCTTCGGCGAGATGTTCAAGCCGACCGAGGTGGAGAACTATCCCGACGGCCCGGGGCCGAACCGCGGAGCCATGTTCCAGGAGCGCTTCCGCGGCATGCACGTGTTGCAGCGCGACGAGAACGGCCTGGAGAAGTGCGTGGCCTGCTTCCTGTGCGCGGCGGCGTGCCCGTCGAACTGCATTTACATCGAGGCGGCGCGAGAACACCGAGACCACGCGCATCAGCGGCGCCGAGCGCTACGCCAAGGTCTACAACATCGATTACAACCGCTGCATCTTCTGCGGCTATTGCGTGGAGGCCTGCCCGACCGACGCGATCACGCACGGTCACGGTTTCGAGCTGGCCAGCTTCAACGCCAGCAACCTGGTGTATCGCAAGGAGCAGTTGCTGGCGGGCACTCCGGCGCACATGGGCGCGAACGCGATCTACAACATCGAAGGCACTGGCCGGCTGATGCCGAAGCCCGCACAGTTCAGCTCGGGAGCGGATGTTCCGCCGGGGACGTAGTAGGTCGAGAATTCTGATCGACAGGCCGCGACCGGATTCGCGGCCTTTTTATTGGGCGGTTCAAAGGCAGGAAGTTGCCAGTCGACTTCGGCGCGCCGTTAGATGCGCGCGGGTATCACGCCGGTTAGGAAGCTGCGATACTGGAGCGATGTCCGGTGCCAGCTATCGGAGGCTGACACCTGCTGAAGCGTGCTCCAGAGAAGGATGCGGATCGGCACGGCTGAAGGCTGCGGAAAAGTCGAAAAGCAGATTCCTCGCGGCTAAAGCCGCTCGGGATGACAAAGAATAAGGGCCTATGCGGCACGGCTAAAGCCGTGCCCTTTCAAAGCACAGCAGCCGAATACGCCGAGCGAAGTTCGGCACACGAATATGAGCGAATACCTCAAAGCCGTACAAGAGCGCGTCGTCATCTTCGACGGCGCGATGGGCACGAACATCCAGCTCCGCAACCCCAGTCTCGACGATTTCCGGGGCAAAGAGGGCTACAACGACATCCTGGTGCTGAGCCGGCCCGACATCATCCGCGACATTCATGCGGCGTTTTATGAGGTGGGCTGCGACGTGGTGGAAACCAACACGTTCAACTCCAGCCCGATGGACATGGTCGAGTACGACATGCTGGACCAGGTGCGAGCGCTCAACGTGGCTGCGGCGAAGCTCGCGCGCGAGGTCGCCGAACGACTTCTCGTCCAAGGGACGCAAGCGGTTTGTCGCCGGATCGATGGGGCCGACGCGCAAGCTGCCTTCGCTCGGGCACATCACGCTGGACGAAATGGCTGCCGGCTACACCGAGCAGGCGCTGGGACTGATCGAAGGCGGCGTCGATGTGCTGCTGCTCGAGACCTGCCAGGACATCCTGCAGGCCAAGGCCGGGCTGGTCGGCATCTTCGATGCGCTGAAGAAGTCGGGCAAGAACATTCCGGTGCAGGTGCAGGTGACGCTCGAAGCCAGCGGCACCATGCTGCTGGGAACGGAGATCGGCGCGGCGCTCACCACGCTGGAGATGTTCGACGCTGCCGTGATCGGCATGAACTGCGCCACCGGTCCGAAGGAGATGAACGACGCGGTCCGCTACCTCGGGCTGAATTCGCCCAAGCCGATTTCGGTGCTGCCGAATGCCGGACTGCCGCAGAACGTAGGCGGCACGCAGTTTACAAGCTGCAGCCGCAGGAACTCGCGGACTTCCACAAGCAGTTCATCACCGAGTACGGCGTGAGCATCGTCGGCGGCTGCTGCGGCACGCGGCCCGAGCACCTGAAGGCCGTGGTGGATACGTGCGCGAACCTCACGCCGCTTGAAGCGCGAGGTCAAGATGATTGGCGCGGCGGCCAGCGCGTACTCGATGGTTCCGCTCGACCTCGATCCCAAGCCGCTGGTGATCGCGGAGGAGATGAACACCACCACGCGCGTCGAGCACTTCAAGAACATGGTGCGCGCGCAGGACTACGACGGCATCCTGACGCTGGCCAAGAAGCTGGTGAACGAAGGCTCGCACATGCTCGACCTGTGCTGCGCCATCGTGGGCGAAGACGAGAAGGGATACATCAGCGCCATCCTGGAGAAGATTGCGACGCGCGTGCCTGCGCCGATCCTGGTCGATTCGACCGAGGCCGACGTGGTGGAAGAGGCGCTGAAGCGCATTCCGGGCAAGGCGATCATCAACTCGATCAACCTGGAAGACGGCGAGAAGCGCACGTCGAAGGTGCTGCCGATGGCCAAGCGCTACGGCGCGGCGGTGATCGCGCTGACCATCGACGAAGACGGCATGGCGCTGACGGCGGAGAAGAAGCTGGCCATCGCCAAGCGCATCTACGATCTGGCGGTGAACAAGTACGGCATTCGTCCGGTGGATTTGATCTTCGACGCGCTGACGCTGCCGATCTCGACGGGACAGGAAGACTATCGCACCGCCGGCATCGAGACGCTGAAGGCGGTGAAGGCGATCAAGACCGAGTTGCCGCTGGCGAAGACGGTGCTCGGCGTCAGCAACATTTCGTTCGGGCTGAACGCCTACGCGCGGCGCGTGCTGAACAGCGTGTTCCTGCACGAGGCGGTGAACAACGGCCTCGACATGGCCATCGTGAACTACAGCAAGATTTATCCGCTGTACAAGATTCCCGAGGCCGAGGTCGATCTGGCGCGCAAGCTGATTTCCAGCGACCGGTCGAACGGCGATCCGCTTCAGGTCTACATGAAGAGCTTCGAGGGCTCGAAGGGCAAGGAAGAGACCACGACGGCGCACGTGGATACGCTTGTCGGTCGAAGACAAGCTGAAGTGGGCAATCATCAACGGCGAAAAGATCGATCGGAATCGCCGACAAGAAGTCGCTCGATGCAAGTGCTGGACGAGGCGCTGGTCGACTTATTCGCCGCTCGACGTCATCAACAACATTCTGCTCGACGGCATGAAGACCGTCGGCGAGTTGTTCGGCGCGCGCAAGATGCAGTTGCCGTCGGTGCTCGACTCGGCCGGCGTGATGAAGGCGGCAGTGGCGTACCTCGAGCCGAAGATGGAGAAGAAAGAGGGCAGCCAGAAGGGAACCATCGTGCTGGCCACGGTGAAGGGCGACGTCCACGACATCGGCAAGAACCTGGTGGACATCATCCTCACCAACAACGGCTTCAAGGTGGTGAACCTCGGCATCAAGCAGCCGTCGGACGCGATCATCAACGCGGCGCAGGAACACAAGGCCGACGCGATCGGGCTCAGCGGCCTGCTGGTGAAGTCCACGCTCGAGATGAAGTACGTGGTGCAGGATTTGCATCACCAGAAGCTGGAGTTTCCGGTGATCTGCGGCGGCGCGGCGCTGACGCGCAAGTACGTGGAAGACGATTTGCGTCGCGAGTACACCGGCGGAGTTTTCTACGCCGACGATGCGTTCGCCGGCCTGCACTTCATGGAGCGGTTGTCGTCGGCGAACGGCGAGCGCGCAGCATGCATCGAGGAAGGGCGGACGATCAAGGAGTTCGTGAAGAAGACTGCTGCGAGCACGGACGCGCAGCCGGCGACCAAGCCGAGCATCGAGATCCCGGCGCCGCCGAATATTCCGCAGCCGCCGTTCTGGGGCATTCGTGTGCTGAAGCCGCAGGACTTCGACTTGCACGAGATCTTTCCGTACATCAACGAGACGGCGTTGTTCAAGAACCAGTGGCAGCTCAAGACAGCGTCGCAGGAAGACTATGCGCGTCTGGTCGAGACGAAGTACCGGCCGATTCTGAAAGAGCTGGAGGAAGAAGTCATCGCCTCCGGATGGTTCGAGCCGAAGGTGGTTTACGGCTACTTCGGCGCGCAGAGCGAAGGCAACGACACCATCGTGTACAACCTGCCCGAGGGATGGAAGCAGGGCGATCCGGTTCCCGCCGAGACGCTGCGCTTCACTTTCCCGCGGCAAACAGCGCCAGACAGCCGTCACCTCAGCATCTCGGACTTCTTCCAGTCGAAGGCCAGCGGCACAGATGGACGTGATTGCCATGACCTGCGTGACCATCGGCGCACGGGCGTCGCACGAAACGCAGAAGCTGTTCGAGGGCGGCGAGTACACCAAGTATCTGTACCTGCACGGCCTCAGCGTGGAGACCGCCGAGGCGCTGGCGGAAATCACGCACAAGCGCGTGCGCGAGGAACTCGGCTTCGCGGGCGACGATTCGCCGCACATCAGCGATCTGTTCCACCAGAAGTATCGCGGCTCGCGCTATTCGCCGGGATATCCGGCGTGCCCGAACCTCGAAGACCAGACGAAGTTCTTCGCGCTGCTGCATCCCGACGAGACGATTGGCGTGCACCTGACGACGGGCTTTCTGCTCGATCCGGAGCAGAGCACCTCGGCGCTGGTGGTGCACCATCCGGCGGCGAAGTATTTCGTGGTGTAGAACTGACCTACTGAAAGCTGACGTGCTCGAGAACTGCGCTCGGCAGCCGCGTGACCTTGTTGCCTGAGTGCGCGGGATGGTCAGCGTGTTTGTCCTTGTTGGCCACGTACCTGCCGACTAGAAAGCCCAGAGTCGATCCCACAAAAACATCGGAAGGGAAGTGCTGGCCGCCGGTGACACGGGTGGTCGACACCGCCGTCGCCATGCCGTACATCGCCAGTTGCACCGGCCACTTCGGATATTCGTGAGCGACGACCGAGGCGAGCGTCCAGGCGAACGCCGAGTGCCCGGAAGGAAACGATCCGCTGCTGAAGTTGCCGGCGAAGAACTTGCCGTCGCCATTGCCCGTGTACGGCCGCTCCGGTTGAAGATCAGCTTCATCGAACCGTAAAGCAGGAAGCTGTCGATGGAGGCTTCGGCGGCGAGCACTCCGGTGCGCTGGGCGTGCTCATCGTGGGTAAACAGGCCGGTCACGTAGATGCCGCCCGCAATCGCCGCTGTACCGTAGGTGCAGGCGTTGGCGACGTTGGTGCTGGTCTGGTGCCAACGCAGGATAACCTGGGCGCCACCGACTCGTCGTTGGCGATGAGCACGCCGGTGCCCGTCGAGCACGGCGGCGTTCCAGTAGAGCGTCTTGTTTCGGAAAGGCGTGCCGGTGTCGAAACCAAGACCCTGGGTTTCAAACGGCGCCTTGATCAGGTGCCATTCATCCTCGCCGATGGTCTTGACGACAGTGGCCAGTCCATGCCTGAAGGAGGCGTGCTGCGACGGCTTCGTGGCGGACGGCGCGTCGGGAATCTGGGTGCGCTGGGCTGCTGGTTCGGCGGGTCGGGGATGGAGGCTGTTGACCGACGACCGAAGTGGCCAGCAACACTACAATGACGGCGATGCGGGCAGCACCGCCGAGCCTGAAGCGCGAACCGGCAGCGGATGCCTTCGCCGACCTGCAATAGCAATCTTCTTGGCTGGCATCGATGTCTTCCCCACGGGTGTTTGGCGGTCTAACACCACGGGCGGCGGTGCGACTCGTTTTTCTGTTCCGGATGCTTGAATTTGTCGTCGGGGTGGCCTTTTTAGAGGGCTTTCGCCATTGTGCGCTATGACCGCGGGCCTGTGACGTATGCCACAGACTGTTGGGTCGCTCCTCACCAGAATCGATGGTGGAGGATCCGCATGTTCCCCATTGTCGCAACTCGCCAGGTCGCGCGAGGTATCAAACTCTTCGAAATCAAGGCGCCGCGGATCGCCAAGAAACAGCGTCCCGGCCAGTTCGTCATCATTCGCCTGGACGACACCGGCGAACGCGTTCCGCTCACCCTTGCCGACGCCAATCCCGAGGCCGGGACCATCACCATCGTGGTGCAGGGCATCGGCAAGACCACCATGCTGCTGAACATGCTCGAGGCGGGCGACTCGATTCTCGACATCGTCGGGCCGCTGGGCAAGCCGTCGGAGATCGAGAACTTCGGCACCGCGGTGGTCGTCAGTGGCAGCGTGGGCACGGCGATGGCGTATCCCACGGCGCGCGAGTTGAAGCGCGCGGGGAACAAGGTGATCTCCATCGTCGGCGCGCGCAGCAAAGACCTGCTGGTGCTGGAAGACGAGGTGCGCCAGGTCAGCGACGAGACGTACGTCCTGACCGACGACGGCTCGGCAGGCGAGAAGGGCCTGGTCACGAAAAAGCTGCAGGAACTGGTCGATGCCGGCCTGGTGGATTACGTGCTGGCCGTCGGCCCGGTGCCGATGATGCGCGCGTGCGCCAAGGTGACCGAGCCGCAGAAGATCAAGACCATGGTCAGCCTGAACTCGATCATGGTGGACGGCACGGGCATGTGCGGCGGCTGCCGCGTGCTGGTCAACAACAGCAGCCAGTTTGCCTGCGTCGACGGGCCAGAGTTCGATGCCAGCCAGGTGAACTTCGATGTGCTGATGCAGCGCAACAACATGTACCGCGAGCAGGAAAAGCAGAGCATCGAGCAACTGCAGGCCAATGCGGAGGCTCGAAGTGGCGAAGCAGCGGGAGAACATCCACAAGCACGAATGCGCCGCGCTGGCGGTGGGGGTGGCCCATGAGTAAGAGCAACAATCCTCTGCCCAATAAAGAGCGCATCAAGCTGCCGCGGCAGAAAATGCCGGAGCAGTTGGCGCAGATCCGCGCCCACAACTTCGAGGAAGTGAACGTCGGCTTTACTCCCGAGCTGGCGCGGCAGGAATCGCTGCGCTGCATCGAGTGCGGCAAGCCGGGCTGCATGGACAAGTGCCCGGTGTCGGTGGACGTGCGGGCCGTGATGGACTTCATCGTCAAGGGCGACTACATGGGCGCGGCGTCCAAGGTGCGCGAAGACAACGCGCTGCCTGCGATCACCGGGCGCGTGTGTCCGGTGGAAGACCAGTGCGAGTCCGGCTGCGTGCTGGGCAAGAAGGGCGAGTCCGTGGGCATCGCTTATCTGGAGCGCTTCGTCGCTGACTGGGAGCGCGAGAGCGGCAAGTTCGGTCTGCCGAAGCAGGCGACGCCGAGCGGCAAGAAGGTTGCGATCGTCGGCAGCGGTCCGGCGGGACTGGCGTGCGCCGGCGACCTGATGCAGATGGGGCACCAGGTGCACGTCTTCGAAGCGCTGCACGAATTGGGTGGCGTGCTGGTGTACGGCATTCCGGAGTTCCGGCTGCCGAAGGACATCGTGGCGCACGAAGTGAATGCGCTGCGGCAGCAGGGCGTGGAGTTCGAGACCAACGTGGTCGTCGGCAAGACAGTCACCATCGACGAGCTGTTCAAGGAAGAAGGGTTCGATGCGGCGTTCGTGGCGACGGGCGCGGGGCTGCCGCGCTTCCTCAACGTTCCGGGCGAGCACCTGAATGGGATTTACTCGGCCAACGAATTCCTGACCCGCGTGAACCTGATGCGCGCATACCGCTTCCCGGAATTCGACGAGCCGCTGTATCCCTGCAAAGATCGCGACGTGGTCGTCATCGGCGGCGGCAACACCGCGATGGATGCGGTGCGCAGCGCGCTGCGGCTGGGCGCGAAGTCGGCCAGCATTCTGTATCGCCGCACCGAAGCCGAGATGCCAGCCCGTGTGGAGGAAGTACACCACGCCAAGGATGAAGGCATTCGCTTCGAGATGCTGGTGAACCCGGTCGAGTTCCTCGGCGACGAGAAGGGCAACCTGACGACGGTGCGCTGCACGCGCATGGAACTGGGCGAGCCGGATGATTCGGGACGGCGCAGCCCGGTGACCATCAAGGGCTCGGAGTTCGATACGCCGTGCTCGGTGGCGATCATCGCCGCTGGAACGTCCGCGAATCCGTTGATTCAGTCAACGACACCGGGATTGGCGGTGACCAAGCGCGGCTACATTGCCGCCAACGATGACACGCTGGCGACCTCGAAGACGGGCGTGTTTGCCGGCGGCGACATCGTGACCGGCGGCGCGACCGTGATTCTGGCGATGGGCGCGGGGCGCAAGGCGGCGAAGTCGATCAACGAGTATCTGAAAGCGCTGGATGGGGCGGCGGTGGAGACGGAAAAGGCCGCGGCCAACTAACGAACGTCCCTGCAACACCGATGCACCCGCATTCTATCGAGTCACGCTCCCCCGCAGAAATGCGGGGGACTCCCACCGAAAAGCAGCGCACAATCATCTGTGACATTTCTCCTAGCAGTGCAGGGCGGGAGTGAATTAGAACTATGCTAGTTACGTTAGGCCTTCCATTTCGTCAATTCACCAGCTCGCATCAGCGATGACGCTGAGCGCAGCACAAGCCCGGGGAGGCGCAGCATGGCACACAAAATCAGAATCGCCGAGGCACCCGACATTGGGTCGCAGGAGCTGACCGAAGAAATCATTCGCAAGCGCGCTTACGAATTATTCGAGGCGCATGGATGCCAGCATGGGCATGACGTGGAGCACTGGCTGGAAGCAGAAGCCGAGGTGCTGGGAAAGAAGGGCAGTTCGGCCGATGCAAAGGAATACGCGACGCAGCACGTTTCCGCCGCGTAGGGCGGTGGAACGCTCGACCGGCGCGGTGTTCGGATAGCGAGTACACCCAGAGTCCGGCGGTGCCGCCGACCCATCCGAGGTCGCTGTTGGCCGGCGATTGAGGCCGCGACTGCTGTCAACGCGCGACGCCGTGCCGGTGGGGAGCTTTGCGGCATAGCGCCAGAGCGAACGCAATGGATGCGACAACCAAGCCGACCGCGACACGGTTGAGGCTCGCAGGTCCATTCCTGGGCGTTGCCGCAGTATCCACGTGTTCTGGACGCGCTCCAATTCCGATCGCGCGGCCGGTCAGGCGTTGAATGCCCGGAATTTGTACAGCCAGTCTGAGCTGCCAAGGCGCTTTCGCCGGCCCGGTATTCTTGAATATCTGCGCGAACCCCTTGTGAGCGAACAACTGTAACTGCTGCGTGACTAGAGTGGGAAATTCCCTCCTTCGCTGCACAGCCGCGAGAGCGGCGTCACTGATCTGGCCACGCTGAAGCGGGCCGCTGATGATGCGTGCAGTTGCCACGGCATCCTGAATAGCCAGGTTGATTCCTACGCCTCCCGCTGGCGACATCGCATGAGCAGCGTCGCCAATGCACAAGAGGCCAGTCCGATACCACCGTCGCAAGCGATTGATCTGGACTGACAAGAGCTTGATTTGCTCCCAGTCTTTCAGCTCGTCGGTACGGTCGCCAAGATAGGGCGCGATGCGGCGGACGATCTCTCGAAACGACCCGATACCGGCCGCCTTGATCTCATCGAAGGAGCCTTTCTGAATGATCAGTCCCGCCTGAAAATAGTCTCCGCGATCGATGAGAACCAGGGCACGACCGTAATTGATGTTGCCGAACAGCTGCTGGGGGTCGTCAGCGCGCCGGCTGATGCGGAACCAAAGTACATCAATCGGAACGCCGCGTTCGATCACTTCTAGTAGCGCTGCGCGCCGGATAGCTGAGTGGCGGCCGTCGCAGGCAATGACGAGATGAGAACGAATCGTAACCTCGCCGTTTGGGGTTTTGACTTGCACGCCCCGGATGCCACCATCATCACGCACCAGATCCACTGCCTCGTGCTCCATGCGGAGCTGGAAGTGGGGAAACTCGGCTGCTTTGCGTGAGAGAAAATTGAGGAAGTCCCACTGCGGCATGAGGGCCACAAATTTGCAGTGTGTTGGCAGGTGGCTAAAGTCGGCCGCGCGAAAGACGAAGTCTCCGAACACTCCGCGAACGGTTTTTATCTGCTGGTGGCGAATGGTCAGGAACTCGTCGAGTAAGCCCAGCTCATACAACACCTGCAGAGTCGAGGGATGCACTGTATCGCCGCGGAAGTCGCGGAAAAAGTCGGCATGTTTCTCCAGCACGGTGACGGGCACGCCGGCGCGGGCCAGCAGATAGCCAAGCATGATTCCTGCAGGTCCGCCGCCCACGATGCAGCATTGCGTGGTGTTTGGGTCGTTCATGGTATCGGGTTGGATGCGATGAACCGGGGCGTGGAAGTAGAAAAAGCGCTAGGAACTGAGTTGCATCAGATCCACAGCCCCGCGGTGCCGCCGACCCATTCGAGGTCGCGGTTGTGGTCCACGCCCATCATCATGCCGCGGCCCATGCGGCGTGGGCGGATTGCTCACCCACCCCGCATGTCCTGCGTTAGGTCCGGCTATGCCGGCCCTTTCCAGTTACCAAATGGTCTTTACGAGGGCGGAGCGAATGCGCCTGTCACGGCTGACGACCGGCACATCGAAATAAACCGCTGTGGCTGCCACTACGCGGTCCGGCATGTCCGGAACTTCGGCGCGTGACACCAGCCGCATCGCTTGAACGATCGCAGCGGTGAAAACCGCTTCGGTGAAAACATGTTCGGGGTCAGCCAGGGCTTGCGTCAGTTCGTCATATGCCGAGGGCGGCAGACGGCCCTTCTCGATTAAGTAAACCACCTCTGCCAAGCTGATGGTCGAAATGGCGATCTTGTGCCGTGCAGTCGCCGCGTCATTGATAAACGCTCCGGCGGCAGCGGATAGTCTGGCGTCGTCAAATAAATGCCACAGGGCGGTATGGGTATCGGCAACGGCAGCTATCATCAATAGCTTTCGCCGAAGTTCCGGAACATGTCGGCCCGATTGGCGTCGATTTCGTCAGCCGAGGGAGCCTGCCCGTACTTGGCGAACATGCCCCGCCCCGTCTTAAACGGAACCTCGGACGATTGTGCTTCAAGCGAGGACGCGAGGTCACGTTCCAGCACCTCGCGGACGTAACCATCGGGGGAAACGCCGTGTGCGTTGGCTTGCACCTTCAGGGCCGCTTCAAGCTTCTCTGGGAGTTCAATAATCACGGCTAATTTCCTTTGCTGTGACCAATTGTAGCGATTTGCGTAGCGCCGTCAAACGGGAACTGGCGGCTTCAGTCAACCCACAGTCCCGCCGTGCCGCCCACCCATTCCAGGTCGCGGTTGTGGTCGACGCCCATCATCATGCCGCGGCCCATGCGGATCAGCGGCAGCACCGGCGTCGAGCTCGCCGCCCTCGGGCCAGACGTACATGATGCGGGTCTCCATCTGCGTCATGCCGTGCGGCGTGGCGATGACCGGCTCGAAGCGCAGGCGCTCCTGCACGATGTAGTTGTGGCGCTCGGCGGCGGGAATGGCGTCGATGTCGGCCTCGGTGGGCGCGAACTTGATGCCCGCCCCGGCGAACGAGTACAGCGGCTTGAGGATGTAGTTCTCGTTGTCGTCGGGAATGGACGGGTTGTCGTCGAGGAACCACGTGTCGGGCACGCAGGGATGGTTCAGGTAGGGAATCGAGAACTTGCTGATGCGGAAGTACCAGTTGGGATGCCCGGCCCACTCGACGTCGAGCGGCTCGCGAATGTCGAACGGTAGCGTGATGCCTTTTCTCTCCAGCTCATCCACGATGCATGCGGTTGTAGATGCGCTTGACCTCGATCTCGCGCCCGTCTTTCGTGTAGTAGAGCTTGCTCCCGCGTTTCTTGAGCGAGACCACATCGACGATCGCGATTCCGAGTTCTTTCTGCGTTACCAGGAAGTCGGGCAGGGTCTTCTGGTGCTGCGGATCGATCTCCATCAGGATGACGTTCTCGGGATCGTGGCTGCCGACGATCAGCTCGCGCATCAGTTTGCGGTAGGAGTCGTGATCGAATCCGCCGAGATAGATGCCGAGGTCTTTGGGCAGTCCGTAGTGATCGATGTAGAGCTGCGCCGAGAGCGGCTGATAGCCGTAGAGCGTTGGGAAGGCCTGCAACTCGACCAGCTTGGGATCGAGCCCGCCCTTGTGATTGCGCACCAGCCCGAAGTCCACCGACACGAACATCGGCCGCGGTGATTCGTTGGCGACGTTGTATTCCGGCGGAACCGTCTTGTCGGAGACGCGCAGGTACTTCGGATTGGTGAGCAGCTGCTGCGTCAGGTCGTGGCCGTACTGCGCCATGCGATCGAGCAGTTCCTTGGGCAGGAAGCAGGGTGTTTCCGACACCCGGAATTGAATGGGCGTGCCGCAGGCGCTCGCCAGCGAGTCCAGAAAGCTCTGGTACTTCGCCGGAGTGAAGTTGCGGTTGAACTCCTCGCGTAGCGCGGGGACCATGCTTATGCCTC
Source organism: uncultured Acidobacteriaceae bacterium (assembly GCA_963751155.1). Lineage (GTDB taxonomy): Bacteria > Acidobacteriota > Terriglobia > Terriglobales > Acidobacteriaceae > DASRAA01. Next base: position 80,712 of record CAVVTL010000043.1, read on the forward strand.
GATAAGGAAGTGGCCTTTTTCCATGATCTGCTGGCCGTCAACCCAGATGTCGAACCGCGTGCCCACCACATCAATGTGCGTGCTGGAATACCACTTCGCGCCGGTGTGGTGCCCGTAGGGATTGCCGAAGGCGATGTGCAGGCCGGGGAATTTTTCGTCCTGCAGAATGTTGCCGCAGATGCGCTTCAGCTCGATGTTGGTGCCGATGGCGAACTCGCCCACCAGGTCGCTGTTCTCGTCGGTGTGGGTGTAGTCCCAGAATTCCTGTTCCAGCGCCTTGTTCTCGCTGAGCACTTCGGTGATGCGGTTGCCCTTCATGTGGATCGTCAGCGGCTGGTTCTTCAGGTCGGGATACTTCTCGCAGAGGTAGTCGCCGACGACGCCGTCGACCACGTAGGTTCCGTTCACCTCGCCGGGCGTGGTGAAGATTTCGCCGCCGGGCAGGTTGCCCCACTTGTCGGGGCTGATGATGCCGCTGGTCTTGATCCACTTGTAGTTCGGATTCAGGTCGGCCACCAGGTCGCTGCCCGCCGGGTTCTTGGCCGTGACCTGCTTCGCCTTGGTGACGATGTCGATGACCTTCTTGCTGAGAGCGTCGACGCGGTTGAAGTCGGCGCGCATGCCTTCGAGCATGATCTCGTGGCTGATGTTGACCATGTGCGCGTGACGCATGCGGCGGCGATTGACGATGTCGGTCATCTCCATGCGCGACTTCAATTCGTTCTGCTGCACCCGCACGGCGAAGATGCTGACGTTGCTGGTCTCCATGTCGTCGGCGATTTCGCGCGGCAGGCTGGTCAGCGGACGCTCGGCGAGTTCTTCCAGCACGAACGACTTGAACGGCGATCCGACCTTGGCCAACTCTCTTCACGATGCTGGCGGCGATTTCGCGGTTGGCCACGTCGGTGATGACGGTGACCTTCTCGCTGGGCTGGATGCGCAGGCAGGTGTTCACTGCGTTGTAGGCGCCCGGCGAAAGCTCGGGATCAAATGGCGTGGTGGACAGGTCGGTCAATAATGGTGGTGTCAAGCAATTCCCTTTCTAAATTCGCCAGAGAACCGGCCAGTATTATTTGCGCGCGGGCTGCGACTAGTCGAATACGCCAACCCGCGTTTCTTCCACGATGTAATCCACGACCTTCTTCAGGTCGCCGGTTTCGCGAAATACCTTGAGCTGGCGGTCGGCGCCGCTGCCCATGTTCAGCATTTCGTGGATGTAATTGATCTCGTCGCGCGAGCCGAGTTCATCCACGACGTCGTCGATCAGTTGCAGGTATTCCAGCATCAGCTTGCTGATCGGGACTTCTTCCTGCTTGCCGAAGTCGATGAGCTTGCCGTCGAGGCCGTAGCGGCAGGCGCGAAATTTGTTCTCGCTGATGAGCGCGCGTCCGTAAATGCGATAGCTCTTGTTGGATGCGTGCAGCTTCCACAGCATGGCTGCCGTCGCCTGGATCAGCGCCGCAATCGCCAGCGTCTCATCGAGCCGCATCGGAATGTCGCACACGCGCACCTCGATGGTCTCGAAGAATGGATGCGGGCGGATGTCCCACCAGATTTTCTTGCCGTTGTCGATGCAGTTGGTCTTGACCAGCAGGTTGACGAACGTCTCGTAGTCGGCCCAGTTGGAGAACACGTCGGGAATGCCGGTGCGCGGGAAGCGCTCAAACACTTTGCTGCGGTATGACTTGAAGCCTGTCTCCATGCCCATCCAGAACGGCGAATTGGTGGAGAGCGCAAGGATGTGCGGCAGAAAATACCGCATCGAATTCATGATGTGAATGGCGGTATCGCGATCTTCGATGCCGACATGGACGTGCAGTCCGAACACCAGGTTGGCGCGCGCCACCAGTTGCATGTCTTCGACTACGCGATAGTAGCGCTCGTCGGGATAAATCTCCTGCACCTTCCAGTCGGCAAACGGATGCGTGCTGGCTGAGCCCAGCAGCAGGCCGTTCTGGTTGGCCAAGCTGATCATCTCGCGGCGCAGGTTGAGCATGTCTTCGCGGGCTTCCTTGATGTCGCGGCAGACCTTGGAGCCGACCTCGACCACCGCCTGATGCATCTCAGCCTTCACCTTTTCGGCGATCTTCAGCTTCGCCTTGGAGAGGATTTCCATTTGAATGTGCGAGCGGAGATCACGGGTCTCCGGATCAATCGTCTGGTATTCCTCTTCGATTCCGATGCTGAGGCTGGGCCGCTTCATTGCATTACCCCTTGGTCGCGCTCTTGGGAACGTTCACGGGCTCTGCCGCTTTCGAAGCGCTCGCGGGCTGTCCTGCCAGGAAGGTGCTCCACCGGTATTCCGAAACCTTGCCGGTATGTTCCTTGGCCTTGCGAATGGCCAGCTCGGCCACGGCGTCCACGATCCAGTGGAAGTTGTCTTCGCCGACGGAGTTGATGTCAGCGTCAGGCGCGGGGTTCATGAAGTCGATGGCGTACGGAATGCCGTCTTCGCAGGCGAACTCGACGGTGTTGAGGTCGTAGCCGAGGGCTTTGCAAAGCGTGATGGCGTCTTTTTCGACACGCTGCGAGCAGCTTGGGGTCGATCGCCGGGCCGTTCTTGACGTAGCGTTCGTGGAAAGGCGCGGACGGGTCGTACTGCATAATATGCACTTTTTCCTGGCCTACCACGTAACACCTGAAGTATTCCTTGAACTTTACGCCGCGCTGCAGGGTCATGCAGAGATCGCGGCTCTGGTCGTATGCCTTGAAGAACTCGTCGGGGTTGTTGACCTTGTACACGTCCTTCCAGCCGCCGCCGTCGAAGGGCTTGAGGAAGGCCGGGAAGCCGACGTAGCTGAAGATACTGTCCCACGGCAGGGGGTACTGCAGGTTGCGCATGGAGCGGTCGGTGGTGCCCACAGGATGCTGTTTATGCGGCAGCAGCACCGTCGCCGGGATGGCCACTCCCAGCTTGTCACCCAGCGCGAAGTTGAAGAACTTGTCGTCAGCGCTCCACCAAAAAGGGTTGTTGATGACGGTCGCGCCACAGAGTGCGGCGTTCTTCAGATAGGCGCGGTAGAAGGGGATGTCGTGAGAAATACGGTCGATGATGACGTGGTAAGGAGAAGGCTCGGCCATGCGTACTTCGCCCACCGAGGCGAGCTCGGCCTGGACGCCGGGCACGTTCATGTAGTTGATCTTGTCGACCAGGGCGGGCGGAAATGTGGTCTCCATCCCGAAAATAATGCCGATTTTCTTCACAACTGCTCCTCTGCCGGGGCGCTTCTAGCTACTGCCTCGGTTGCAACTTCGCGGTGAGATGCCCCTGGGAAACTGCGCTGGGCGTGCTTGGTGATGGTTCTATTTTAGGGGATACAGACGGGTTTTGCTATGCGAAAGCAGCCCAACCAGCACGCGGCGTGCCGCTCGGGATTACGCCGTCAAAATCGGATTCCATCTCACAAATACGTCCTTGCCATGGGCCGCCACCACGGCCAGTCGTGGTAACTGCGGTCGCCCCAGACGTACAGTTCGTGTCGGATACCCCGGCTACGCAAAATGGCGGCGAATTTCTCGTTGCGGTCCCAGCACATATCGTGTTCGCCCGTGGCCAGCACGGTGCGAATGTGGTTGTAACGCCAGCCGTCGGTGCAGTTGGCCAGGAAGTCGGGCGGGCTGTTGAAGTACACGTCGTCGCTCCACCAGCCGTCGAGGAAGCTCTTGATGTCGTAAGAGCCGCCCATGCAGATGCAGGCGTTGACCATCTCGGGATGGCGAAAAGCGAAGTTCACCGCGTGATACGCGCCGAAGCTGCATCCGGTCACAGCCGTGTAGGGCGTCCAGTTCCGGTTCCACATCAGCGGGAAGACGTCATTGATGATGTAGCGCTCGTACTGCAGGTGGCGCTGCAGCCGCCAGTACGGATGTGCCCGCTTGTTGTACCAGCTCTCGCTGTCGACGCTATCGACGCAGTAAATCTGCAACTCGCCATTGTCGATCTTGTCGGCGACGGCGGCGACCATCTTGTTGTCCTCGTACTCGTAGAACCGCCCCTGCGAGGTCGGGAACACCAGGATCTTGCGGCCCGCGTGCCCGAACTGGAGCAGCGACATGTCACGCTGCAGGTCTTTAGACCACCATTTGTGAAATTCACGATGCACGGTGATGTGCCTTTCAAGAAAGAAATTTGCTGGAACGAAATCCGACTTGCTACTCTAAGGAACCACTTCGCGTGACCGGCAGGCTTAAAGCTGCGACCTGTTGTTCAGGGAGCGGGTGGTAGTTCCATTTTACTAGAATGTCCACCGAACCGTTCCAAAGCCCTCATGCCGACTAATCCGGTCCCAACAATGAGCCATTCCTCCGGCCGCAGCAGCCTGCATTCGCGGCTGCACCTCCACACCCAATTTGCCTCGCGCCTGATCGACGAAAAGCACACCTTCATCGTGTATGTTCCGCAGGCCTTCCACGACGATCCCAACCGTTTCTTCCCGGTCCTCTATCTCCACGACGGACAAAACCTGTTCGACCCCGAGACTTCGTTTATCAAGGGCAATTACTGGCGTATGGGCGAGACCGCGGATGCGATGATCGAGTCCGGCGAAGTCGAGCCGCTGGTGATTGTCGGTATCTACAACAACGGAGTGAAGCGCATCGATGACTACACCCCCGTCGAAGACCGCCGCCTCGGCGGAGGCAAGGCCGATGCCTACGGCCAGATGCTGGTGGAGGAGCTGAAGCCGTTCGTCGCCCATCGATATCGCACTCTCGCCGGACCGGAAAATTGCGGCATGGGCGGCTCATCGCTCGGCGGACTGGTGACCTTGTACCTGGGCATGCGCTACCCCGATGTCTACGGCAAGCTGGCGGTGCTTTCTCCATCGGTATGGTGGCGCGAGCGGGTGATTTTGAAGTATGTGGACCGCATTCCACATAAGACCGGGCAGCGTATCTGGCTCGACATCGGGACGAACGAAGGGCGCCGCGCCATGCCCGATGCCCGCGCGCTCAAGCGAATGCTGATCAAGAAAGGCTGGAGGCAGGGCAAGGACCTCGAATATCGCGAAATCGCGGGCGGCCAGCACAGCGAGTACGCCTGGGCCGACCGCGTCGCGTCCCTGTTGAAGTTCCTGTTCCCGCGACGGGGGTAGCCCTGTCTCTCGCACTCGATGAACAGAACCGTCAGCGGGTGGTCTTGCGTCGGGCAGTTTACTCGGGACCCGAAACCGTCTAAATTTCCTGCAAGTACCTGCCCGGCCTGATAAGCCGTCGGCCGCGTGGCCGTCGAGCGATGGGTTGGGCCGCGAGGTCTCATGAAACTGGATTGGTTCGTAAAGTCGATGCTCGTAATGATCGCACTTCTGTTAGCCGCAGTGGCGTTTCGCCCGGTCGCGCAACCTCCGTCAGTTCTGGCGCAGAGCGGATCGCCCTACCCGTTCTTCATCGAGCAGGGAACGGTCTCGCTGAAGAAGCCGGATGGCAACGTCACCTGGGGCAAGGTCGTGGTCGACATGCGAACGGGCGACGTGTGGGGCTTTCCCATGAAGGCCCAGAACACGCCGTATCCTGTCTACGGCCAAGGCGACACCTCCAAGGTTTCGCATCCCATGTATCTGGGTAGAATGGCCTTCGACGAAGCCGTGCGGCAGTAGGCGGCGGTCGAGACTTGTCTACCGCAAGCGGGATGCGATGAAGCGCATATGAGAAGACGTGTGGCCGCTTGGATTGCGATGCTGGTTGCTGACGTGGGTGCCGGGCGCTCTGCCGTGGCGGCGGAGAATACCGCAACCAACGACCAGCAACGTCAGCGTCGATGGCAGCAAGCGTTGGGTCGACTCCGGCATGGACGTGACCGCGGGCGACAAGCTCCACATCACTGCCACCGGCACCGTGGATTTCAGCGACAAGAAGGGCGTCACGCCTGCCGGCGCTCCGCGCGAATGGAAAGACACGCTGCGCGACCTCACGCGTTCCCAGCGCAGGCCGCGGAGCGCTGGTTGGCCAGGTCGGCAATGACCGCGCCGCCACGCCATTTGCGGTCGGAGCCGACGGCACGGTCACGATCGTCGTCAGCGGACGCCTGTACCTTGGCGTCAACCAGGACTCGTATTACAGCGCGACCGGCAAGTACGACGTGCACATCGATCGCACGGCGGCCCCGAAAGCGGCGGCCAACACGAACAACTACAACTTCGCGCCGCTCTACAAAATCCTGGATGCGAAGCTGCCGTACCGCGTGACCGATCAGGCCGCTCCCGGCGGCAACGAAGGCGACCTGGTGAACTTCGTCATCGTCGGCAGCGAGAAGCAGGTGACCGCGGCCTTCAAGTCAGCCGGATGGGTGCTGCCCGACAAGACCAATCAGGAGGCGGTAGTGAGCGCCATCATCGCGACGCTCAACAAGCAGGCCTACGTTACCGTCCCCATGAGCACGTTGTATCTGTTCGGCCGCGGCCAGGATTACGGCTACGCCCGCGCCGAGGCCGTGAAGGTCATCGGCGAGCGCGACCACTTCCGCATCTGGCAGACGCCGTTCAAGGGACCCAACGGCGAGACCCTATGGGCCGGAGCCGGCACCCACGACATCGGCATCGAGAAAGACCAGCGCAAGGAGAACGCCATCACCCACAAGATCGACGCCAACGTGGATGGCGAGCGCGACTTCATCGTGCAGACCCTGCAGCAGGTGGGAGCGGTGCAAGCCACCGGCTATCTTGATCGCCCCAAGCAGGTGAAGGAGACCAAGACCGCCACCGGCGGCGAGATCAAGAGCGACGGGCGCACGCTGGTGATCGTGCTGAAGTAGTCTTGGCGGCGCGACAAGAAACTCGGCCGGACTCCCATCGGGAATCCGGCCGTCTTGTTTCAGACGAAGGAACAACTCTTAGAACGTCGGCAACGCCGAGCCAGTGTCGCCGAACTTGTACGACCCCAGCATCTTGAGGTAATTGCCACGCATGAACGCCGTGGGATTCTCGATGTTGACCATGCTCATGCTGCCGCGCATCTGCTTGATGGACTGGTACTCGTGCTCGTCCATCCAGCGCTCCATGCCGGCCAGCACCACGCCGATGTGCTCGATGCCGTACTTCAGCAGCGCCGAGGTGATCATGGCCACGTGCGCGCCCGCCATCATCGACTTCAGCACGTCGCTCGCATCGTGTACGCCGCCGGTGATGGCGATGTAGGTCTCGACCTGGTGATACAGGATCGCCGCCCAGTGCAGCCGCAGGCGCAGTTCATGCGGGCTGCTTAGCACCAGGTTGGGCGTGACCTCGAGCTGTTCGAGGTCGAAGTCGGGCTGGTAGAAGCGGTTGAAGATGACGACGCCATCCGCGCCCGCTACCGACAACTGCTTGACGAAGTTCGCCGGTCGACGTGAAGTACGGCCCAAGCTTCACCGAGATCGGAATCTTCACCGCCTTGCGAACCGCGCGAACCAGCTCGCAGTAGCCATGCTCCAACTGTTCCGACGTGATCGACGGATCGGTCGGAATGTTGAAGATGTTCAGCTCCAGCGCGTCAGCGCCGGCCTCTTCCATGTACTCGGCGTAGCGGGTCCAGCCGCCGCGCGAGTTGCCGTTCAAGCTGGCAATCACGGGGATGTCCACGGCCTTCTTCGCCTTGTGCAGCAGCTCAAGATAGCGGTCGGGGCCGATCTGATACTTCGGCATGTCGGGCAGGTACGACGTGGACTCGGCGTAGCTGTTGGTGCCGTATTCCATCGCCGCGTCGAGGTTTTCGCTCTCCGCTTCGATCTGCTCCTCGAACAGCGAGTACATGACGATGGCCGATGCACCCGCGTCGCGCAGACGCTCGAAGTTTTCCAGTTTCTCGGTCAGCGGCGAGGCCGAGACTACGATCGGGTTCTTCAGCTTCAGTCCAAGGTAGTTGGTTGAAAGGTCAATCATTGTTTTCTCTCCTCGCTACTTCTCGAAGCTCATTGCGGCCATGTGCTGGTACAGCTTCCAGCGCTCGTTGACGTTGTCTTGCGCCTCGTGGAGCAGCTTCTTGGCTTCCTCGGGGTCGCTGTTGACCAGCATGGTGTAACGCGTTTCGTTGTAGATGTACTTCTCCAGCGGAATGCTGGGTGCGCGCGAATCGAGCTGGAAGGGGTTCTTGCCTTCTTTCGCCAGCGCCGGGTTGTAGCGGAACAGCGGCCAGTGTCCGGACAGCACGGCGTTCTTCTGCTGGTCGATGCCATACACCATGTCATAGCCGTGCGCGATGCAGTGGCTGTACGCGATGATCAGCGACGGCCCGTTGTGCGCCTCGGCTTCGGCGAAGGCCTTCATCGTCTGGCCGTCGTTGCCGCCCATGGCGATGTGCGCCACGTACGCGCGCCCGTAGTTCATCGCCATCATGGCGATGTCTTTCTTCGGGATGCGCTTGCCGCCGGCAGCAAACTTCGCCACCGCGCCGAGGGGCGTCGATTTCGACATCTGCCCGCCGGTGTTGGAGTACACCTCGGTGTCGAGCAGCAGGATGTTGACGTTGGCGTCGGAAGCCAGGACGTGATCCAGGCCGCCGAATCCGATGTCGTAACCCCAGCCGTCGCCGCCGATGATCCAAACGCTCTTGCGCACAAGTTCGTCGGCCACCGCCAGCAGGTCTTTCGCCGCCGGCGATTTGTCGCCCGCCAGCTTGGCCTTCAGCGCCTTCACCCGCTCGCGCTGGGCGAAGATGCCAGGCTCGGTGGACTGGTCGGCACTCAGGATGCTCACCGCCAGCTCTTCGCCGATGGTCGAGGCCATGCGGTGAACCAGCTCTTCGGCGTATTCCTTCTGCTTGTCAACGGCCAGGCGCATGCCCATGCCGAACTCGGCGTTGTCTTCAAACAGCGAGTTCGACCAGGCCGGGCCGCGGCCTTCCTTGTTCACGCTGTAGGGCGTGGTCGGCAGGTTGCCGCCGTAGATCGACGAGCAGCCCGTCGCGTTGGCAATCAGGGCGCGATCGCCGAACATCTGCGTCATTACCTTGATGTAAGGCGTTTCGCCGCAACCGGCGCAGGCTCCGGAGAACTCGAACAGCGGCTCCAGCAACTGCGCGTCCTTCACCTGCGTGTGCGAGATGGTCTCGCGCGACAGTTCGGGGATCGACAGGAAGTACTTCCAGTATTCGTTGTACTTCTCGCGCAACGGGGGCTGGGCTTCCATGTTGATGGCGCGATGCTTGGCCTCGCTCTTGCTCTTGGCCGGGCAAACCGCGACGCACAGTCCGCAGCCGGTGCAATCTTCCGGCGCCACCTGCAGCGTGTACTTCAGGTCGGTAAACTCGCGCCACTTCGGAGCGGCGGTCTGGAAGCCGTCCGGCGCGTGGTTGATAGCCTTCGGGTCGTACACCTTGGCGCGGATGACAGCGTGCGGGCAAACCAGCACGCACTTGCCGCACTGGATGCAAAGTTGCTCGTCCCACACCGGAATTTCTAGGGCGATGTTGCGCTTCTCCCACTGCGTCGTCGCCGTGGGGAAGGTGCCGTCGATTGGCATGGCGCTGACCGGAATCATGTCGCCGTCGCCCGACATCATGAGCGCTTCGACGTTGCGTACAAACTCGGGCGCCTCGGCAGGGACCACCGGCCGGAGCTCGAACTTCGAGGTGATGGCATCCGGCACTTTGACTTCGTGCAGGTTTTCGAGCGAGGAATCGACGGCTGCGAAGTTCTTGCGCACGACGGATTCGCCGCGCTTGCCGTAGGTCTTTTCGATGGAGTGCTTGATGGCGGCAATCGCCTCTTCGCGCGGCAATACGCCGCTGATGGCGAAGAAGCAGGTCTGCATGACGGTGTTGATGCGTCCGCCCATGCCGGCAGCGCGTGCCACTTCCACGGCGTCGATCACGTAGAACTTCAGCTTCTTCTCGACGATCGTTCGTTGCGCCGCGCGCGGCAGGTTGTCCCAAACCTCGTCAGGGCCGAACGGGCTGTTCAGCAGGAACACTGCTCCCGGGGTCGCCTCCCGCAGCACGTCGAGCCGTTCCATGAAGCCGAACTGGTGGCAACCTACGAAGTTGGCTTTCGAGATGAGGTAGGTGGAGCGAATCGGCTTCTTGCTGAAGCGCAGGTGCGACGTGGTAACCGCGCCCGACTTCTTCGAGTCGTATACGAAGTAGCCCTGCACGTGCAGGTCGGTCTCTTCGCCGATGATCTTGATCGAATTCTTGTTCGCGCCCACGGTTCCGTCGGCGCCCAGGCCCCAGAACATCGCACGCACCGTCTCGGCATCTTCGGTCGAGAACTCAGGATCGAAGTCCAGGCTGGTATGCGTAACGTCGTCTTTGATGCCGATGGTGAAATGGTTCAGCGGGGCCGCTTTGGTGAGCTCTTCGAACACTCGCGCCACCATTGCTGGAGTGAACTCCTTCGACGACAGGCCGTAGCGTCCGCCGATGACCTTGGGGAAGCTGGCCATCGGGGACTTGCCAGCGGTGAAGCCCTCGGTGAGGGCGGTGACGATGTCCTGATACAGCGGCTCGCCGATGCTGCCCGGCTCCTTGGTGCGATCGAGTACCGCAATGGCTTTCACGGTCTTGGGCAGCGCCTTCAGGAAGTGCTCGACCGAGAACGGACGGAACAGGCGTACTTTCAGCACGCCAACCTTCTTGCCCTTTGCAGTCAGGCTTTCCACCGTTTCGTGCACCGCTTCGGCGCCGGAACCCATGATGATGATGATTTCCTCGGCATCCGGAGCGCCGACGTAGTCGAACAAGTTGTACTGGCGGCCGACAATTTGCGCGAATTTGTCCATCACGTTCTGCACGATGGTCGGGCAGGCCAGGTAGTAGGGATTTACCGTCTCGCGTCCCTGGAAGTACACGTCGGGGTTCTGCGCCGAACCGCGCAGCACCGGATGATCGGGCGACAAGGCACGCTCGCGATGAGCGCGGACCATGTCGTCGTTGATCATGGCGCGCATGTCGTCCAGCGTGAGCTGTTCGATCTTGGCCACTTCGTGCGAAGTGCGGAAGCCGTCAAAGAAATGCAGGAACGGAAGCGGCGTTTCCAGCGTCGCCGCGTGCGCAATCAGGGCCAGGTCCATCGCTTCCTGTACTGAGTTCGACGACAGCATGGCCGAAACCCGTTTGGCGGGTGGCCATCACGTCCTGATGGTCGCCGAAAATCGACAGCGCCTGCGCGGCCACGGCGCGGGCTGCGACGTGAATCACCGTGCTCGTCAGCTCGCCCGCGATCTTGTACATGTTCGGGATCATCAGCAGCAGGCCCTGCGACGACGTGAACGTCGTGCCCAGCGCGCCCGGCCTGCAGTGCGCCGTGCAGGGCGCCGGCGGCGCCGCCTTCGCTCTGCATCTCGATGACCTTGGGAACGGTGCCCCAGATGTTCTTCTCGCCGATCGACGACCAGGCGTCCGACGACTCGCCCATGGGCGACGACGGGGTAATGGGATAGATGGCGGCCACTTCGCTTACGTGGTAGGCCACGTACGCTACGGCTTCATTGCCATCCAGCGTTACTTTTTCTCTCGCGATCTTGCCGCTGCCTGCTTGTGCTCGCCGCGGGGCGAGGCTCTTCGGTATTGATGCCCCCGCGTGACTCAGATTCGATCGCGTCTTCAAGCGAGGCAGCCGTATTAGCGTCATCAGTTGTTTTCACGTTTCTTGTCCCCCAGATCGAGCTAAGTGCGCGATCTGTTATTTGTCTTAGATAATCGTTAATGTTCAAGATAGACGTAGCTTGGCCGGGTAGCTGTGACCTCAGACCGCACAGGTCTGTGACGCGCGTCACATACGTGCGGTCGAAGGGCGTGGAGAAGGAAAAATGAGGGAAGGAGCTTTCAAGCGCAGGCCTGCGTAACGTGCTGAATGGATTGCTGTTGGCAAGTTCGGTTTGGGAATGCGCCCACAGCTGGGGAGCCCGGCGGCATTTGCAGATTCTCAGTACTCTAGTGGCCTAGGGTCTAACGCTGGTAGCTGTAGGTTCCGGACTCACTGCCAATGGCCGCACCGGCGCGGGACAGCAATCGGCCAGACAGACGTCCGGATTGGCCGGGTAGATTCCAACCGCCGGCCGCAGTGGCGAATCGTTCATTCGCTCCATTACCAACGAACGCACCATCTGCACGAACTTCGGATGCGTGCCCGCGGTCGCGGCCCGCTGCAGGTTGTGCCCGAGTTCACGGCAGAGCAGCGCAGCCTCGGTGTCGAGGTCATACAGCACCTCCATGTGGTCGGAGACGAATCCAATCGGAGCGATCACCACGTCCGTCGTGCCTTCGGCGCGAATGGTCCGCAAGTGGTCGAGGATGTCGGGCTCCAGCCAGGGCTGCGAAGCCGGGCCGCTGCGGCTTTGGAACACCAGCGGATCGGGACGGCTGCCGAGCGCGCCCGACACCAGCCGGGCAACCTCGATGAGCTGCCGCTGATAGTCGCAGCTTTCAGCCATGCTTAGCGGAATGCTGTGCGCGGTGTAGGCGATGCGAGCGGACGAGCGACGTTCGTTCGGGTATCCGTTCGAGCGGCTGCACGCACCTGTTCGATGTTGGCTTCGACGAACAGGGGATGGTTGTGAAACACGCGCAGCTTGTCCACCTGTCGGCGCGCCTTCGCCCGCGGCAGCCTGTGCGGCGGCAATGTTTTCGCGATACTGCCGGCAACTGGAGTAGGAACTGTATGCCGATGTGGCAAACGCCAGCGCGCGCTTCACGCCGTCAGCCTTCATCTGGCGCAGCGTGTCGGCCAGCATGGGATGCCAGTTGCGATTGCCCCAGTAGATTGGCAAGCTCGAGGCCGTGAGCTTCGAACTCCGCCCGCAAGGCGGCAATCAGCGCGCGGTTCTGGTCGTTGATGGGACTCTTGCCGCCGAAGCGGTAATAGTGCTCGGCCACCGCGAGCATGACGCTCGCGCGGCACGTTTCGGCCGCGCAGCACATTTTCGAGGAAGGGAAGTACATCCTCCGTGCGCTCAGGACCACCGAACGAGACCAGCAGAAATGCGTCGTAGTTCATCGCCACCAGTCGAGACTACTTTTGCAGTTGCGCCAAAGCCGCCAGCACCTGCGTACTGTGCTGGTTGATGTCGGAATCCACGTCGGTATATTCCTTCACGATCTTTCCCCTGCGGATCGATGATGAACGTATGCCGCTTGGAGAACTTCACGACGCCCATGTTGGTGAGCGATCCGTATTCTTCCGAGACCTTGTGATCGTTGTCTGACAGCAGCTTGAAGGTCAGGCCTTCCTTGGTGCAGAACTTCTGGTGCGAATCGGTATCGTCCACACTCACGCCGAGTACCACTGCGTTAGCGGCTGTGAACTTGTCCTGATCGCGCTGGAAGTTGTGCGCCTCAATCGTGCAGCCGCTGGTCATGTCGCGCGGATAGAAATACAGCACCACCCACTTGCCGTTGAACTGCGACAGCGAGATGGGATTGCCGTCCTGCGAGTTGAGCGTGAAGTCGGGCGCGGTCGTACCCACTGCCGGCGCCGCAGCCGCGGACGAGCAGGCCGTCAGCACAACTGCCAATGCGAGGGTTGATGCAATGAACGCAAACTTTTGAAACGTCATTCGGTCCTTCCTTCACCGCGACTGGGTGCTTCGCGAAGTCAATTGGATGCACGCCTCTGAGCGACGATTCGCGGCGTCTGGATCCCCGAACTCAACTGGGCCGATTGTTCGCCTAAGTAAAATCGGTTGGCTGTTATGCGATTCTCGCTCAAAGTTGCCTCGATGGCCGTCACAGCCGTCTGCATGCTACGTCACTGAAGTCAGGGTCAAGGCTAGATACAATCCACTGGCTGCAGTTAGCAAACCCGGATCTCCAGGGAGGCCCAATGACGCGACCACGATTACGAGCATTGGCTGTTGCAGTTCGAACTGCTGCTGCTTGCCAGTGTCGTCTTATGGAGCCAGCAAGTGCCATCCACACCTGTCATATTGAAAGGGCCAAGCATGGGCAGCGGTGAACTTTCCGCATGCTGCGCATCTCCGAGTCGCCGGGAAAGTGCGAAGTCTGTCATCACGCTTCGAAGCCCGAGAAGCCCCTCAAGTCGCCGCAGGAAGCCTGCACTGACTGCCACACCAAACCACTCACTCCGCCCGTGACGATCGGATTGCCTGCCGCTTTTCACAACTCCACCGCGACGGCCGGGCTTTGCATCACCTGCCACAAGACCGAGAACTCTCGAGGGCAGGGCTGCTCCCGTGAAGTGCGCCGACTGCCACAAGAAAGAGGCATCCTAAAGATTTCAGCGACCCGCCAGCGACGTCCTTCGCGTTCTGCACCATTTCGGTATAGAACTCGTTCACGCCGTTGAACATGATCTGGATTCCGATGCACACCAGGATGAACGCCGACAGGCGAATCACGATGCTGGTGCCATTCTGGCCGAGCAGGCGCTCCAGTCCGTCGGAGAATCGATAGCAGAGATAAATCGTGATGCCCGATCAGCACGACCCCGAGGGTCGCGGCGATCGCACTTTCGAGGTGCTGCATGTGCGACTCGGCGTGCGCGTTACCACCCAGGGTGAGGGCGACAGCGATCGAACCCGGTCCCACCGTCAGCGGCATGGTCAAAGGATAGAAACGCCTGTGACAAGAATGGTTTCGCTGCTGGGCTGCGCGTCCAGGTTCCTCGTCTGACACATTGCTCTGCTGGTTCAGGATTCGCCAGCCCGAGATCATCACCATCAGTCCGCCGCCCATTTGCACCGCCCCGATACTGATTCCGAAAAAATCGAGAACGTAGGAACCAACGAAGAGAGAAGCGATCAACAGCAGCCATGCCGTTGACTGCGACCCGCATGGCCATTACGCGGCGAATCGCCACATCGTAGCCAAACGTCATGGAGGCGAAGATAGGCGCCATGCCGAAAGGGTTCACGATCGGCAACAGTGCCGCATACACCAGCAAAATGTTGCGAACGACGGGAAATGCGAGTACATATCGGGCAACAGCATATCCGAAATCGTTTGCTTCTGCGCCGACGACGAAGACTACGACGATGAACGTTCGCCCTGGGTTGACCCCGGGCCGGAATTCCCGATTGAATAAGTAAGCCGCGCACCTCGGCCCTGGACAAGCAGAAAACCGATGGCCATGAATCCCCGCACCTACGGCGCCATGCAGATGCGACTGCGCGAGTCGCTCGTTACGCGTGCGCTCGTCTTGCCCGTCCAGGAGTTCATCCACATTCAGGGCATCAGCAGCGTCGTTTTGCTGGCGGCGGCGATCGTCGCGCTAATCTGGGCGAACTCCCCCTGGCACGATTCCTACCACCACGTTTGGGAGTTGGAGTTGACGCTGTCCAGCCTCAAGCTTCCGGTGCATGAATGGATCAACGACGCCCTCATGGCCCTCTTCTTCTTCCTCGTGGGAATGGAGATCAAGCACGAAATCGCTCATGGCGAACTGGCCGACATCCGCAAGGCGTCGCTGCCCATCTTTGGCGCGCTCGGCGGCATGATTGTTCCCGCGCTGCTGTTCGTCGCGCTGAACTTTCGGCCAACCGGGACAGCACGGCTGGGGTGTTCCCATGGCGACCGACATCGCGTTCTCCCTCGGCGTGCTCGGAATGGTAAAGGGGATTCCCTCGGAGTTAAAGGTCTTTCTGCTGACGCTCGCCATTGCCGACGATATCGGCGCCATCATGGTCATCGCGTTTTTCTACACCAACACGCTGCACGTGCGGCCGCTGTTCGTGGGGGCATTTCTGCTGTTGGTGATGTATGTCCTGCATCGCATTGGAGTGACGCGCTCGATCGCCTACGTCGTGCTCGGTTGTGCGTTTTGGCTGGCAATTCTGCGCTCCGGCATTCACGCCACCATCGCCGGCGTCATCCTCGGGTTCCTGGTGCCGACGACTCCGCGGCTTTCGTTGGACGAGTTTCAGGGGATTGGGCTCGACATGATGAAGCGCTTCCGTGACGCGAGGGCCAAAGGCGACACGGCAACTGCAAACCGATTGCTGGGAAGTTTCGACCAGCTGCTGAACGCGACTGAAGCTGAATCCGAGCGGCTGACTCGGCAGCTCAATGACTGGGTGTCGTTTCTGGTTTTGCCGCTGTTTGCGCTCTCCAATGCAGGAGTCACGTTCTCGGGTGGAGCTGCGCGTGGTTTGCTCAGCAGTCACATTGCCTGGGGCATCGTGGTGGGACTCGTGCTCGGCAAACCGTTGGGCATCGTGGGCTTCAGCAAGCTGGCCGTAAGGCTGGGACTGGCCAAGTTGCCAACCGGCGTCAACTGGCTACAGATGTCGGCCGTGGGAATTCTGGCCGGAATCGGTTTCACGGTCTCCATTTTTATCAGTTCACTGGCGTTCGACGATGCCGCACACCTAATGGACGCCAAGGCGGCTGTCCTCGGGGCCTCGCTGGTTGCTGGAATTGCCGGCTTCCTTGCCCTCCGGCATGAGGCCAAACAGGAACCCGGGGTTGTGGTGGTTGCCAGCGCTGAATGAGTTCCGTGCATTCAGATTGCTGGGGCCCTGCAGCTGCGCGAGCCCGTTTTTCCGTTTAGCAATAGCTGTCAGGCTGTTATTCTTATGTCCGCCAGAGCCAGAGCTTAGCGCCAGCGCGAAGGTTATGCCGCTCCCTCGAGTCTCGGAAGTCGCGATCTTGCGTCATTTTTTACAAAGGAGAAGTTCATGCGTTCTCGAATTACAGTTGCTTTGTTCGCAGTACTGCTTGTCGTCGGTATAGCGGGATGCAGCAAGAAGGAACAGCCGGCCCAGACTCCCGCAGCCGCTGGGCAAGAGGCCCAGCAGTCGCCTGCTGCGCAACCGGCGGCTGGACAGCCTGGCTCTACTGAGGCCGCCCCTGGCGCCCCTGCGGCCGCTCCCGTTGCCGAGCAGGCTCCCCCGCCACCGCCGCCTCCACCCCCGATCGTCATTCCGGCTGGAAAGACCGTGACGGTGCGGATGGGAGAAGGGCTGAACTCCAAGAGCACCCAGGACGGGCAGACCTTTACCGGGACTCTGGCCAATGGAATTGCCGTGAACGGTACAGGTCGTGATTCCGGCCGGCGCCGGCGTTACCGGAGTCGTATCCGAAGCGAAGTCGGCCGGCAAGTTCAAGGGCGAAGCCATTCTCGCCATCCGTCTGACCTCGATCAACGTCAACGGCGCGCCGCATGCACGTAGGCACCGACGAGTACTGCGTGACCCAGAAGGGTAAGGGCAAGCGCTCGGCCGTCATGATCGGCGGTGGCGCTGGCGGCGGCGCCTTGATCGGCGGAATCGCCGGCGGCGGCAAGGGCGCTCTTATCGGCGGTCTGATTGGTGCAGGTGCCGGAACAGCAGGCGCGGCCTTCACCGGCAACAAGGAGCTGACCATTCCGGCCGAGTCGGCGGTCAGCTTCAAGACGACCACTTCGATCACGATCCAGCCGTCGGAGTAACCGCGTAGGTTTCGCCGAGCGTACTGATCGAAAACCTGAGGGGAGGCACTGGCCTCCCCTCGATTTCATTGCGTCAGATTGCACTCTGAAGACTTGGTCAGGGCTTCTTGGCGGCCTTCATCTTTTCGCGCTTTTCCGCCGCCCAATTCTCTTTGTTCACCTGCCGGCTCCGGCCGACCGCCAGCGCGTCGGCCGGTACGTCTTCCGTGATGCACGATGCCCGCTCCCACATAGGAGCCCTTACCCAGCTTCACCGGCGCGACCAGCGTGGAATCGCTGCCAACAAATACACCATCTTCGATCAGCGTCTGGTGCTTGTTCACGCCGTCATAGTTGCAGGTGATTGTGCCGGCGCCGATATTGACCTTGTCGCCAATCACCGCGTCTCCGAGGTAGGAAAGATGGTTGGCCTTCGAGCCTTTGCCCAACTTGGTCTTCTTGGTTTCGACAAAGTTCCCCACATGCGCGTCTTCGCCGATGTCGCTTCCGCGGACGAAGATGCGAGTACGGCCCAAGCTGCGCGCCGTCACGAACGGTCGAGTCCTCCATGATGCATCCCGGACGGACCAGAACCTTGTTGCCGATTTCGCAGTTGGTGATGACGGAATATGACCGAATCCGGCAGTCGGAGCCGATCTTTGTCTTCCCGATGATCTGCACAAATGGCTCGATCACCGTGTCCGTACCGATCTCAACGTCGGCATCGATGTCGCAGGTGTCAGGACGAAAGATCGTAGTACCAGCCGCCATCAGCTCGCGAGCTTTTCTGGCGCGCAGCTTGACATCGAGTTCAGCCAACTCTATGCGGTTGTTGACGCCGAGGACTTCGCTTGAATCGCTCGCCTTGAGCGCAACGACTTTATGGCCCGTCCGTCCCAGCAGGCCAGCCATGTCCGTCAGGTAGAACTCACCGGCGGGGTTCTCGGTCGTCAGTTTGTCGATATGGGCAAAGAGCGGCCCGATAGCAAAGGCGTAGATTCCGGAGTTGATTTCGCGTTGTTCGCCCTCGTCGTTCCGCAGCGTCTTCTGCTCGACAATCCGGTCCACCTCATTGGTCGGTGCCAAGTCCTTATACTTGCGAAACACCCGGCCGTAACCAGTCGGATCTTCCGGCACCGCCGTGAGGACGGTCATCGCCGCCTGATTTTCAATATGAAAGTCGCGGACCCGCTCAATCGTCCCGGGCTGAATCAGCGGAACATCCCCCGAAAGCACCAGCACATGTTCGAATCCGCGCAGCGCCTCGCGCGCCTGCATGATCGCGTGGCCCGTTCCGCGCTGTTCGCGTTGCTCCACAAAACGAATACCGGTGGACTCCAACGCCGCACGCACCAACTCGGCTTCATGGCCAATGATGGCGAAGATATGTTCTGGCGGCACAATCTTGCCGGCCGCTGCTACCACATGCGCCAGCAGTGTCTTGCCGGCAATCTGATGCAGCACCTTGGGATGACGCGAATTCAGCCGCGTGCCTTTGCCCGCAGCAAGAATGGCAATCGCAAATCCCGCGGACGCGATCGGGCCGGAGGTGTCTGGGACAGACTTCGGATTGTTCATATCTTTCAGGGTATCAAGAGATGGTCAAGCCCGGCGCGGAGCGGCGGTCACATGAGCCTCATCCGGTTCCATCATCAGCCGCAACAGGTCGTGCGCCACGTGGTGGGTTTCGTGGCGGGCAATGAGGCCCTCGGTGGGATCCATCTCCTCGGCGAGGTAGTCGCCCAAAATCGGCTTCACGCCCAACGCCGCAATGCCTTCAGCATCCACGACGATCTGCGACTGCTGCTTTTCCTCGTACTTCTCGCGCATGGTGGTCGAGACCGGCGTCTGGTTGACCAGGGCGTAGTCGAAAAACTCGTGGCGGGCATGCTTGTAGATTGCCTGGATGTGCTGCGAGGCCGTCAGATCGAGGCTCTCGTTCGCCTGGGTCATCAAGTTGCAGATATAGGCCTTGGTGGCGTGCGAGTCTTTGATTGCTTTGGAAAGATCGCGCACCAGCAGATTCGGCACCAGGCTGGTGAAGAGCGATCCCGGGCCCACGGTGATCAGGTCGGCTTCCTCGATGGCCTGTAGCGCGGCTCGCGCGGGCTTCGCGTTGACCGGCGCCATGCGCAGCTCGGTAATGCGGCGCTGGCTGGCCGTGATATTGGTCTCTCCACGAACCACGCTTCCGTCGTCCATGATGGCGTAGAGCTGTGCGTTGCTGGTGGTCGCCGGAAAGATGCTTCCTCGCGTGGCGAGAATGGCCGATGCGTGTTTCACGGCCTCGCTGAAGTCACCCGTGATGTCGGTCATGGCCGACAAAAACAGGTTGCCGAAGCTGTGGCCTTCCAGCCCTTCGCCCGCCTTGAAACGGTATTGGAACAACCGCGAAAGCAGCGCTTCTTTCTCCGCCAGCGCCGCAATGCAGTTGCGAATATCTCCGGGCGGAGGCACGTTCAATTCTTTCCGCAGGCGTCCGCTCGATCCTCCGTCATCGCTCACCGTCACCACCGCCGACAACTCAGAGATGAAGGGCAGCACGCGGTCGTAGCCGCTCTCCCCCGCGAGAACAACGTGCTGCTTCAGGCCGTGCAGCAGCGTAGAGAGGCCCGTGCCTCCTCCCATCGCGACAACCTTGATGGGGCGCACGGTGGCGGAGTGTGATTGCCCGTGCATGACTCTGTGAGAGTTCTAGAAGTGCCAGTTGTGCGGGGCAGACGTCTCGTCCGCACTGTTATCAGGATATAGCAGTTCGGTGAAGCGGGGGTCGTCAGTCAGGTCCCTGAAGTCGGAATCATTCCTGGCCTGATAGCGGTTCGCCGGGTTCAACCGAATCGCCTCGCTAAGCCCGGAGATGGCATCGGGGAAGTGTCCCATAAGGCAGTTCAACGCTGCCGCGCCGTACCACACGAAATCCAGCTTGGGGTGCTTTTGCTTCAACTCTTCGAATACCTCGCGCGCGCTAACGTAGTCCCCGGAATTCATCAGTGACACAGCGTAATCGTATCGCTCTTCAGGGTTCTTGAAGCTCGCGGAGTTGGTGTTGATGTGCTGGTTGCAGATGATGAGATGGGTCGCCGCTCGGTCAGCCAATTCCGAGCTCGGTCCAGCCAGATACCTTCTCCAGGCAGGCCTTGGCTTTGTCGTACTTGTGGCCCTGTAACGCCTTCAGCCCGGCCTCGTAGTTTTGCACAGCCTGTGCAAAACGAGGATCATCCGCCACTTTCAGCGGCTTGGCTGCCGTACGGCGCTCATCTTGTATCGGTCGAGATGTCTTCAAGTCGCTTAGTTTCTTGTCCTTAGATGGCGTTTCCTGAACGTTTACTGGCTCTTTTTTCTTCATCGATCAACGTCCTTTGAGTCGTAAACGTCCGGCAAATCAGCGTTGCTGTGGAAATCCCACAAGATTACAGCTCGTTTGTGCTGAGTTATACCCGCATCCCGCGATGACGTCAACTCGCGGCATACACCCGCGGATTGCCGCTCAGTTTATGCTCGACGCCGATTCCAAATCGATCGCCTTCCAGTCGCCCTTAATGATGCCCTCGCGGATCTGCGCCGGTGTCTTCTTCTGCTTGGTCTGCTGATACGCGTAGTACACCTCTTTCATGCAGATCCCGCAATGCGCTCCATGGTCCGATTCGAAACAGGTGTGCAGGCTGGTGTGTCCCATCCGTTCGCAGTAGCAGTAGCAGGGCATCTGGCTGATCACTGCGGGAATCTTCGTTGCCAGTTCATACGCGTGCACCTGGAACGGATACTTGAAGTTCTCCCCAACCCGCTGGTCGGGCGGCAGGATCGGAAGCAACTCCCCGGCTTGCGGAGGGCGCGAATTGTAGGCCGGGACATGATCTCCCTGGGCAAACGCCACCACCGCGATTGCCAGCACCAAAGCGAAAACCAACAACTTGTTCATTTGGAGGACCTCGGCAGAAATTTTAGCCGATAACTTCACACTCCCCAACTATAGGAGCAACTTCCGTCATCGGAAGTTCGGGCCAGATCTATATTCACTATAATGAAATGTGGGGCGGCAGCCGGCAAACGCTGCTGTCGCGAAAGCCCACGGGAGCAGCGAAACGTTGATGAATTCTACGCTATCCAGATGGTTGCGCGACGTCCTCATTTCGCTCGCCGTCTCGGCGTTCTTTATTGTCTTCCTTTATCAGCCCGTAAAGGTCGAGGGCACCAGCATGATGCCGACGCTCCAGGACCAGGAGCGCGTCTTCATCAACAAGTTCGTTTACCGGCTCGAGTCCATTCACCGCGGCGATGTCGTCGTTTTCCGCTATCCCCGCGACACCTCGAAGAGCTACATCAAGCGAGTCATTGCTTTGCCCGGTGATCACGTCCGCATTGACGACGGGTTGGTCTACGTCAATGGCCATCTGAGCACCGAGGATTACGTCCCCTCCAAGTACGAAGACGTCCGTTCCTACGCCGAAATCGTGGTGCCGCCGCATGCTTACTTTGTCCTCGGCGACCATCGCAACCTCTCTAACGATAGCCGCGACTTTGGCCCGGTGGACGAAAGTTACATCTACGGCAAGGCCGTCTTCGGCTACTGGCCGATGGCCAAGTTGGGCAAATTGCACTAGACCCTGCTGACCCGGTGGAGATCCCATGAAATCGTTCTTGTTGCTACTCTCGCTGCTCCTTTTGCTGAGCGCGGTATCGTTTTCTGCCGATCGCAATCCCCAAGTCCTCATCGATGCCGAGCATGCCTTCGCCAAAGCTACCGCCGAACGCGGCATCGACGGCTGGATGGAATTCATGGCGCCCAACGCCGTCGAGCTTTCCGCCGAACCGCTGGTCGGCCTCGCCCAGATCCGCGCCGGCATGGGCAAGCAACTCAGTACACCCGGTTTCAAGCTCACCTGGGAGCCGACCAAGGCCGAATTCCTCGGCGACGGCGATATCGGCTTCGTTGTCGGCCGGTATGAAGTACACTTCATCGGCGCTGACGGCAAGACTCAGGTGACTAAGGGCACCTATCTCACCACTTGGCGACTGCAGAAAGACGGCTCCTGGAAGGTTATCTCCGACGTCGGCAGCCCCGATCCGCAATAACCAGGAAAGGGGGTGCCCGGTTCTTTGCCCTCTTTTGGCAAAGGGTGGGACGCAATCCGTCAAACCCAAAATTACTGGCGACTGGCGACCGGCTGCTGACCGCTGATTCTGATAAAATCGATAAAATCCACTCCCCGGAGAAACGATGCAGGCTATCCTTGCGCTGGAAGACGGACGCATCTTCCACGGCAAAGGCTTCGGCGCCAAAGGCGAATGCTACGGCGAAGTCGTTTTTAATACTTCTCTCACCGGCTACCAGGAAATTTTCACCGACCCTTCCTACGCCGGACAGATCGTCATTCTCACCAATCCCCAGATCGGCAATTACGGCACCAACTCCGAAGACAATGAAGCCACCCGCCCGTACATTGAAGGCCTCATCGTCCGCGAGTTCTCGCGCGTCAGCTCCAACTGGCGCTCGCAGGAGGTCGCCGAGGAATATCTCGAGCGCTACAAGATCCCCGTGCTCGCCGAGATCGATACCCGCGCTCTGGTGCGCCATCTCCGCACCTTTGGCGTGATGCGCGGCGTCATTTCTACTATCGAGTTCGATCCTGAGAAATTGGTCTCCAAAGCGCGCTCCATCCCTAAGATGGATGGCACAGACTTGGCCAAGGAAGTTACCACCCCGCGCGTCTATCAGTGGGAACAGGGCGTGCGCTCGCACGAGCCGACCGAAGTCGTCGGCGTCAAAGACGGCGAGCCCAAATATCGCGTCGTGGCCTACGATTTCGGTATCAAGCAGAACATCATGCGCCGACTGGTGGGCGAGGCCTGCAGTGTTACTGTCGTCCCGGCCACCACCAGCGCCGAAGACGTGCTGGCGATGAAACCCGACGGCGTGTTCCTCTCCAATGGGCCGGGCGATCCCGAGCCCGTCACCTACGCCCAGGAAAACATTCGCCGCATGATGGGCAAGGTGCCGATCTTCGGCATCTGTCTCGGCCATCAGTTGATCGGCCTCGCGCTGGGCGGTAAGACCTACAAGCTCAAGTTCGGACACCATGGCGGAAATCATCCGGTGAAAGCGCTCAAAACAGGCAAAGTCGAAATCACGGCGCACAACCATAACTTCGCCGTCGATCCCGATTCGCTCAAGCAGAGCGAGGTGGAACTCACGCATATCGACCTGAACGACAGCACCCTGGAAGGCTTGCGTCATCGCTCACTGCCGCTGTTCAGCGTGCAATATCACCCCGAGGCCGCTCCCGGCCCGCACGACTCGCATTACCTGTTCAAGGATTTTGTGAACATGATGGAGGAATGGAAGAAGTGAAGCTCTCGACCGGTGGAAGTTAGCAGTCCGAAGGCGGTGTGGGGCAAGTTGGAGAGAGCTCCCAGCCGAGTTGTCGCACTCGACAATCTTCAGACCGCATTCCGCGGATTGCAAAAGACGAGCGACTCTCCGTGAGATTCCGGGGGCCGTTAGGACGACTTCCGACACGACACACGCTCTTGCAGGGAGATGCTAGAGCATTAAAGCTGCCGGATTCCAGTATCCACCTTGTGCTCACGTCGCCTCCTTATTGGACATTGAAAGAGTACCGAAATACCACCGGGCAGATGGGCCATATTGTTGATTATTCAGAGTTCATAAAAGAGTTGGAGCGGGTCTGGACTATTTGCTATGACGCACTCGTGCCCGGGGGAAGATTGATTTGTGTGGTCGGAGACGTTTGCCTTTCTCGTCGTAAGAACGATCGACGTCACACGGTGGTGCCATTACACGCCTCCATCCAAGAGAGTAGTCGGCGACTCGGTTTCGATAACTTGGCTCCAATCATTTGGCACAAGATCGCGAACGCTGCGTATGCAGGTCGAGAACGGATCGGGTGGGTTCAGGGAAGCCGTTCGAACCAATGCGGTTGTGAAGAACATATGAATTCATATTGATGGAACGTAAGTCAGGCGGTTACAGCTCCGGAGCCTGCAACCCGCATCCTTAGCGTGATCTGCTGACGATCATAAGACTTGGTTTCAGCAGATTTGGACGGGACTTACAGGCGCGTCAACGGAAGTCATCCTGCGCCCTATCCCCAGGAGTTGGCCGATCGTCTCGTTCGGATGTTCAGTTTCGTAGACGATACAGTATTCGACCCGTTCATGGGTACGGGCACCACTTCGGCGGCGGCGGCGATGTGCGGGCGAAATAGCATTGGTGTCGAGTTGGACCCACACTACTTTGAGGGAGCTGTATCAAGGGTGCAGCAGACAATAACGTCGTTGTTTCAGAAAATGACGTTGAAACAGGCGAGGTAGCCGGGCATGGTTTCTAGTCACGGCTTGGATCAGAGGCTGCGAACTCTGTCAGAGCGTTCTGGTCGATTCGCGATCAGCAAGCAGCCAAACAGGGCGAGAGGACTGAAGCAAGGGACACCGGCGCTCGGCTGCGGTAACAGGTGGCGCTCAAATGAACGGTTTTGTTTTGTGATCCGCGACCTTCTTGAGGAGAGCGGACTCGATAAGCCTGTCATTTGTGACCGAGCGATCTGTTGAGTTGCCAGGATGGTATCGGCCCGAAAAGAAGTGGGACTTGTTAGTAGTTGTCGACGGCTGTCTGATCGCTGCAATTGAGTTTAAGTCCCAGGTGGGGTCATTCGGCAACAACTATAACAATCGGACCGAGGAGGCGCTCGGAAGCGCTACGGATATTTGGGCAGCTTATCGGGAGGGTGCATTTGCTCCCTCAAGTCGACCGTGGTTAGGGTACGTCATGCTGTTGGAAGATGCAGCGGGTTCGACATCGTCGGTTCGGGCAAGAGAGCCACACTTCAAGGTGTTCGAGGAATTCCGGGACAGTTCCTATGCCAAGAGGTACGAGATCTTACTTACCAAGCTGGTGAGAGAGCGCTTTTATGACTCGGCATGCTTTCTCATGTCGAACCGCGAAACTGGGCCCACTGGTCAATATCGTGAACCTTCGGAAGAGTTAAGGTTTGAGCCGTTCATTACCGCTCTAATGGCTCGGGCCATTGCTTGTAGGAAAAATTCATAAATCCATGCCACGCCGCAACGACATCGCAAAGATCCTCATCATCGGCTCCGGTCCCATCGTCATCGGGCAATCGGCTGAGTTCGACTACTCCGGCGCGCAGGCCTGCAAGGCGCTCAAGTCCGAGGGCTATGAAGTGGTGCTGGTGAACTCCAACCCGGCCACCATCATGACCGATCCGGAGATGGCCGACCGTACCTACATCGAGCCGCTCACGCTCGACTATCTCGAAGAGATTATCCGCGTGGAAGCCGAGATGTTGTCGGCTGCCGGACGGCCCGGCGTGTTTGCCGTGCTGCCCACCGTGGGCGGTCAGACGGCGCTCAACCTCGCAGTGGAGCTCGCTGACAACGGCATTCTGGAAAAATACGGCGCGCAGCTCATCGGCGCGCAGCTCGACGCCATCAAGAAGGGCGAAGACCGCCTGCTCTTCAAAGATGCGATGACCAAAATCGGCCTCGAAGTGCCCAAGTCAGCGCTGGTGAACAACCTTCGCGACGGCCTCGACTTTAGCGGCAAGATCGGCTTCCCCGTCATCCTCCGCCCGTCATTCACACTCGGCGGCAGCGGCGGCGGCATCGCTTACAACCGCGAAGAGCTCATGGAGTTGCTCGCCCGCGGACTCGATCTCTCGCCCGTCCACGAAGTCTTGCTCGAAGAGTCGGTGCTCGGCTGGAAAGAATACGAGCTTGAGCTAATGCGCGACATGGCCGACAACGTCATCGTCATCTGCTCCATCGAAAACTTCGACCCCATGGGCGTCCACACCGGCGACTCCATCACGGTCGCCCCCGCGCAGACGCTCACCGACCGCGAGTACCAGGCGATGCGTGATGCGGCCATCGCCGTCATCCGCGAGATTGGCGTGGAAACCGGCGGATCCAACATCCAGTTTGCCGTGAACCCTCAGAACGGCCGCATGGTGGTCATCGAGATGAACCCGCGCGTCTCGCGCTCTTCGGCCCTGGCGTCGAAGGCCACCGGGTTCCCCATCGCCAAGATCGCCGCCAAACTCGCCGTGGGCTATACCCTCGACGAGATCACGAACGACATCACCCGCAAGACGCCCGCCTGCTTCGAACCCACGCTCGACTACGTCGTAGTAAAGATCCCCAAGTGGCAGTTCGAAAAGTTTCCGGGCGCAGACGAATCTCTCGGCCCGCAGATGAAGTCCGTCGGCGAGGTCATGGCTATAGGCCGCACTTTCAAGCAGGCTCTGCTCAAGGGCGTGCGCTCGCTGGAGACCGGCAAGCGCATCGGTTCGGAAAAGATCGAGCCGCGCATCCTGATCACCCGTCTGGTCACTCCCCATCCTGAGCGCCTGCAATACATCCGCTACGCGCTCGCGCAGGGCATGACCGTCCGCGAGATCGCGCAGATGACCAACATCGACCCCTGGTTCCTATACCAGCTCAAGGAAATCTCCGACGAGCAGTCGGGCCTTTCTGGACTTTCTCCAGACCTGCTGAGTGCAGAGCAGCTTTTTGAGCTGAAGCGCATGGGCTTTTCCGACGCGCGCCTCGGGCAGGCGTTTCAACTGGGCGACGGCAAGGGGATGCTGGAGGCGGTCCACCAGCTTCGCGGCAAACACGGTGTTCGTCCCGTCTACAAGCGCGTCGATACCTGCGCCGCCGAGTTCGAGAGCTTCACGCCCTACATGTACTCGACCTACGAGGACGAGGACGAAGCCACACCGACGGACCGCAAGAAAGTTATCATCCTCGGCAGCGGCCCCAATCGCATTGGGCAGGGAATCGAGTTCGACTACTGCTGCTGTCACGCGGCATTCGCCTTGCGCGACGACGGTTTCGAGACCATCATGGTCAACTGCAATCCTGAAACGGTCTCCACCGACTACGACACGAGCGACCGCCTCTACTTCGAGCCGCTCACCTACGAAGATGTGATGGCGGTGTACGAGCACGAAGCCGCCAGCGGCGCGCCCATCGGTGTTATCGTCCAGTTCGGCGGACAGACCCCGCTCAACCTCGCGCTTCCTCTCAAGGGCGCGGGCGTGCCCATCATCGGAACTTCGCCCGAGAGCATCGACCTTGCCGAAGATCGCAAACGCTTCGGCAAGCTGCTCGAAGAACTCGACATCCCTCAGCCTCCGGGCGCCACCGCCGCCAGCGCGGACGAAGCTCTGGCCAACGCCAATCGCATCGGCTACCCCGTGCTGGTTCGGCCCTCCTACGTTCTCGGCGGACGCGCTATGGTCATCGCCTACGACGACGAATCCGTCACCCGTTACATGAAAGCGGCGGTCGAGTACTCCCAGGAGCGCCCCGTTCTCATCGACCACTTCCTCGAGTCTGCCACCGAAGTCGATGTCGACGCCCTCTCCGACGGCGAAGACGTGGTCATCGGCGGCATCATGCAGCACATCGAAGAGGCCGGCATTCACTCCGGAGACTCTTCCTGCGTGCTGCCTTCGGTCGATCTCTCGCCCGAAGTGCTCGCGACGATTCGCGACTACACGTTCCGTCTAGCGCGCGCCCTGCAAGTCGTCGGTCTGATGAACATTCAGTACGCCATTCAGCGCGACAAGGTGTTCGTCATCGAAGTCAATCCACGCGCCTCGCGCACCGTGCCCTACGTCTCCAAGGCCACCGGAGTCCCGCTCGCCAAAATCGCCGCCCGCCTCATGACCGGCCGTAAGCTGCGCGACTTCCTTCCCGAGAACGTTGAGCGCGCCACCGACCTCGATACCGGCAACTGCTTCTACGTGAAGTCTCCGGTGTTCCCTTGGGGCAAGTTCCCCGGCGTCGACACCGTCCTTGGCCCCGAGATGAAGTCCACCGGCGAAGTCATGGGCGTGGCCGACAACTTCGGCGAAGCCTTCGCCAAGGCCCAGGCCGCCGCCGGACAAGTCCTGCCCACCCAGGGACGCGTCTTCATCAGCGCCAACGACCGCGACAAGCCTTTCGTCGCCGACCTCGCCCGCAAGTTCGTCGAGCTCGGATTCAGCCTCGTCGCCACCCACGGCACTGCCAAGCTCATTGAAGCCGCCAACCTCCAAGTCGAACGCGTTTACAAGGTCAAAGAAGGACGCCCCAACGTCGTCGATCTCATCAAGGGCGACCGCATTCAGCTTGTGATCAACACGCCGCACGGCCCCGATCCCTGGTTCGACGAGAAGGCGATCCGGCGCGCCGCTGTGACCGCGCGCATCCCAACCATCACCACACTGTCGGCCGCGCGCGCCGCCTGCGAAGGCATCGCAGCCCTGCAACGTGGAGACGTCAAGGTCTACGCCCTCCAGCAACTCCACGCCGATCGCGCCGCGGCTGCGCGGTAAAGTCCGCATTAGAGATTCTTAAGCAGGTGCCCCAGGTTCGCGTCCTTCTTTTGGACGCTAACCTGGGTTCCACTTTGGAGTAGATCGGTCCCCCGGCACAACCTCACGCCACGACCTTATCGGAGTTCGTCAGACCCGTCGCCGCTTGCGACACCCACGCTCCATTGCTCGACCGATATCCCAGCACTTGATCAGTCTCAGCCACCGCCACCACGCCCACGTCAGTTCCGGCCGCGATGAGGTCTGCTGCAGCCAGTCCGGTTGCGGCGTGCGACGTCCAGGCGCCGGTCAGGGTGCTGAATCCCAACACTTGGTCGGTGGCAGCCACGGCCACGATGGCCACATTGTCCGCGATTGCCACTTTGTCCGTGTTCACCAGTCCTGTCGCTGCGTGCGTCACCCACGCCCCGTTGCTCGACCGAAATCCCAGCACCTGGTCCGTAGCGGCCACAGCCACTACTCCTACATCTGAGCCCGCCGCGACTGCGTCCGTGTTCACCAGCCCTGCAGCGGCGTGCGTTGTCCACGCTCCCGTAATCGCGCTGAAGCCGAGCACCTGATCGGTGGCCGCCACGGCGACAATAGCCACGTTGTCCCCGGTCGCTACTTTGTCCGTGTTCGCTAGGCCAGTGGCAGCGTGCTGCACCCATACGCCGGTACTGGCGCGGAAGGCCAAAACTTGGTCGGTGGCCGCCACGGCGACGACACCCACATTGCCCCCCGCGGCAACCAGGTCCGCATTCGCAAGCCCTGTGGCGGCGTGCGTTACCCACGTGCCGGTTATCGCGCTGAAGGCCAACAGCTGCTGGGTTGCCGCCACCGCGACGATCGCGACGTTGCCTGCGGCCACCACTTTGTCCGCATTGGTCAAACCCGTGGCGGCGTGCGAAACCCATACTCCGGTCGAAGCATTAAAGGCCAACACCTGGTCGGTTGCCGCCACTGCCACAACCGCTACTTTTCCTGGAGTGCTCATGCGCTCACCTCAAATTTGAAATCCGACTGCTCGGGAGGTTGCGAAGATACCCCAAGTACCGCACGTTTCGCAACCCCGCTGGCAATCGGGGAGCAGTCTGACGCCGTCTGGTTCTTGGGTGGAAGCACCACGCTTCAGCGTGGTGAAATCGTGATTCCTGCATGTCTTGGCTTTAGCCATGGGGTGTTCAAACCGTGGCCCGTCGTTGGCGGGCAAACCTTTTGCGTGGTCGTGCCTCAGGCCCGCTCTTTCTATCGACGAACCACCATTCACTGCCCCGTCACACACTACCGTGACCTGCGTCCTACCCCTTTTCGTCTTCCTCTGTAAACCTCGACCCTGTAGAGCCGAGGGATGCGTGTCTCTGACCGGTTTCCGTCCCTTCGAAGTATGGAAAGTATGGAATGTGTCTGTATGGAAAGTATGGAAAGCATGGAAATGAAAATTCTCCGCAATCCACACAAAATAAAGCGCTTTAGGTTGCTCTACCACACAGATGGCATTTCCGCTGGAAATTGAGGGGGGAGGGGTATAGCAATGTCAATATCAGAAAGATGCTTGCTTCAGGTCCGAATTACCCCGGCCCAGAAGGGCCGCATCAAGTCCCTTGCTGCTCGCCAGCACATCACCATCGAGAAGGCGGTCGTCGAAGCCTTCGACGCGTGGGCAGAAAAACTGCGCGCTCCGGCTCATGACCAGCGCCCGGCCCGTCCCACCCAGCCTGCTTCCCCGGCCCAATCACCCGCTGGGCTTTCCCCCGCCTCGCCTGCGCGCGGATGGGTAGAGCTCGCGCTCCACTTGGATTGGACCCAATGTCCCGAGGTCGAACTTCTCGAAGTCGGCAGTGATCGCCTGTGGATGCTCCGCGCGACCGACGCTCCGCTGCCCGAAGTGCTCCGTGCCCTGGCCGACGGCCATCCCGTTGCCCGAGTCGCCGAGATTTTCGACTTGGAATTGCCCCACCTGCTCAAGGTCATTCAGTTCGTGGATGCGGCCCAATCCTCCGGCGCGCTAAACTGACAAGCGATATGTTCTTACACGGAATCTTTCCCCCCATCACCACGCCGTTCTACCCTGACGGCAAGATCTACCACCGCAAGCTCGAGCAGAACGTCGAGCACTATTCCCGCACGCCCACCGCGGGAATCGTCGTGCTCGGCTCGACGGGCGAGGCAATCCTGTTGAGCGATGACGAGCGCCGCGAAGTGCTGAAGACCGCGATTGACGCGGCTGCGCGCGAGAAGGTCATGATCGCCGGCACGGGCGTCGAGTCTGCCCTCGAGACCCTGCGCCTCACCGAGTACGCCGCTTCCATCGGATACGACGTCGCCATGGTTCGCACCCCGCACTACTACAAGGGGCAGATGGCTAACCCATTGAATATGCTGGCCTTCTACCGATTCGTGTGCGACCGCTCGCCGCTGCCGGTCATCATCTACAACTTCCCCCAGGCCACCAGCTACGACATCCCCGCCGAACTGGTCATCGAGCTCGCCAGCCACCCCAACCTCATCGGCATCAAGGAGTCCTCCGGCTCCATCGAGAAGGTGCAGAAGATGGTCGAAGGCACTCGTCACATTCAGCGCAAAGTCACTGTAACTGAGACATTTACAGCAGTTACGGGACGCATGCTGCAGGTGGCTGCTGCTCCCGCAAGTTCCGAAGGGGGAGCCCTGGTCTCCATCGGAGGAGCTTCTACTGAGGTGGCTCCCAAGCCCTCATCGGCTGCGGTCAAGGTGGTTGGATCGTTGAAAACACGGCAGAAAGAGGTTGGCTTCCAGGTGCTCGTCGGAGCCGCCCAGAAGCTCGCTCCCTCGCTCGATGCCGGAGCGGTCGGCGCCATCCTGGCCTTTGCCGACTGCGCTCCCACTGCCTGCTATGAGATCTATGCTGCCTGGAAAGAAGGAGATACGGCGCTTGCCGCCGAGAAGCAGGAGCGCATCGCGAAGGCCGCGGTTCGCATCGTAGGAGAGCTCAGCATCCCCGGCATGAAGTACGCCATGGACTTCAACGGCCTCTACGGAGGCCCCCCTCGCCTCCCCCTGCTCCCCCTCAACGCAGACCAGAAGGCCGAGGTCGAGAAGCTGCTGGAGAACATTCGGAACTAGGGTCCTGTTTTTTGAGCTGGCGCCGGAGCCGGGCGCGGAGGGCGGCAAAAAGGCCATGTTATAACGCTGGTTATAATGCCGTTTTCGGGACGAAAACGGGCGCGCGAAGGGCGCGTTTGGAACCGAGGGGGAGCCCTCGGGCTGAAGCCCTCGCGGAAGAGTGTCGTCGGCTGAAGCCGACTCGGGGAATTCTTAGACGGCTACCCACGGCTGAAGCCGTGGGCTCTCTTCTTCCGTCCGCCCGAGGCGGACTGCGTCGTGGGGAGGGCTGGGATTTTTGGCACGGGGGAGGGTGGCAGCAGCCCGGATCGTTTGTCAGGTGTCAGTGATGATCAGAATACCTACACGGCCATATCAAGTCAGATGTGGCACAGTTGACCCTTTATAAAGGGCCAAAATTGTTTATTTGACCTTTTATAAAGGGTCATGGGCGGGCAAGTACCGCGTAACCGAAAAGAACCTTGGAGTTCCTTTCCATGAGATTCGCGAACGGCTGGGCGTATTGTTTGGCAACGCTCGATTTTGGATTGAGAACGACACGTATCCGGCGGATGAGATAGCGGTTCGGTTTCATGACGACCTCGTGTTGATCCATCCGTTCCCGAACGGCAACGGCAGGCACGCTCGTCTGATGGCGGATGTACTGGTGATGAGGCTCGGTCGGCCTGCTTTCTCTTGGGGCTCGAAAGAGCTCGTCAAACCGGGCGAGGCGCGAGATGAATATCTGAAAGCCCTAAAGGCAGGTGACGACGGCGACATTCAGCCGTTGCTCGAATTTGCACGGTCATGACGAACAAGTGCTCATCGATTCGAATACGCGAGCGAATAGGATGACAACTGATTGAAGCCCATTAGTCCCACCCTTTCGCAAAGAACGCGAAAGGATGGGGCACTCGGCTGCTGGAGAACATTCGGAACTGACCCGCATCCGTCGATTTCAGGGATTGGTCATTAGGCAGTCGTGTTGGCGACCGACGCACATCCCGTTTCGCCCGCGAGTGGAGCGAATCTGGGAGCCAATGCTTAGCTCACGTTGGCTGTCTCGATTGTTTCTCTACTGATTCGACGCCTTCACCATGAACAATGACTGCGCAGCTGCCACGTACCGCACCGGCTTCGTAAGTTTCCTGACACTTCCCTCCGACACGGCGCGCCTCAACCATGCTTGCGCCTGTGCAGGCACGATATCTAACACCTGTGCGACCGACCGAGCGTCATGCGGATCCTTCAAAACCTCTAGGAGTATTTCCAATACCCGAGGATACGCGTCTAGGTCCGGCGCGCAATTTGGAGAGGAGCGCGACTCTGGTTCCAGCGTCGATGCATCGTCTTGTAAATCCGGAGCCCTGGAGTCCGGCACCTCACCAGCACCCAACGCCTCTTGTACCTCGAACAACGGCGCCGGCTTGGCAGCTGTCCGAAACAATCCCACAATGTCGCTCCACCCATCAGATGGAAACTCTCTGGCGCCCATCTGCAGTAGTTTCCTGTTCCCATTCGGCGCCTCACCCGTGTTCTTTACAAAGACGGGTACTTGCGCGTGGCGCAGGGCCTCGTTTGCACCTGACCACGTGCCCCCTTTGTCATCGCTACACGCGACGACGAGAGCGGCATCCGCTAATGCATATACCAGCTTGTTTCGCTCCATCGCGCTAAACGCGAACCACCGAGAATCCGGATCGAATGGCGATATCAGCGTCAAGCCGCCCTCAATGATTGCTTCCCTAAATCGGGACGCGACGGAAGCACGCCCGAGCCCTTCGGCAAGTACTCCAACCGAGCGTCCGCCCTGTTCGATCGCTGACATCATGGCTGCCGAGTCAATTCCCTTCGCGGCTCCGGATACTACACCAACACGCTGGGCCGCACAGGTTGCCCCGATACTGCGGGCAAACTCAAGGTCTTCTTCGCTGGCCTCTCGTGAACCCACCACTGCAAGCCCTCCGCACTGAAGAACCTCTTGTTCGCCCACTCCGTAGAGCAACGGTGGCGCTTTGTGTTGCAGATAACTCTTGTACCGGGTCGGATAGGCATCCTCACCGCGACTTACCACCCAAATTCCGCTGTTAGTCCATCTTTCCGTCATGATCGCGAGCGCAGTTCCGCGATCCAGCAGCTGCTCAACTTGTTCCTGATTCGCGTCGTTCTGAGAAAGGTCCGAAAGTTGGGCGCGCCCGGAGGGTCGTAACAAGTCGCCCGGGCGAAGCGAGCGCTCGCGCAGCCACGTCGCCAGCGATGAGTACTGCCTCGTTGTGAGCGGTTTGACGGGACTCTCTTCGCGCTCTCCAAGGCGGGCACACAGCAGCAGGACCGCTTGTGTATCGAGCGACAACGACAATACCATGAATCTAGTCTCCGTCTCCTGCTGACGAGTCCGCCAGCGCCAAGGGGAACACCGGTCCACTGCCTGCTTGTCGCAGCTTGGCTCCAACCACCGTAAACGTCCACCGTGAATCGACCATGTCATCCACCAGCAGAACTGGCGCTCGCCGCACCAACTGACCATCGACGGCGAAGGCGTCTTCAAGATTATGCACCTGCTGGAAGCTGTTTCGCCGGCTCTTCTGCTCCGCAGTATCTTTCACCTTGGCGATGCAGTCAACAAACGGTACCCCCAAGGCCTGTGCCAACTCCCTCGCAAATCGCGGCACCAGATCGTGATGCCGGCGAGACGGCACGCAAGTCAACCATTCGGGACCTGGCTGCGGCGCCCACCTGCGGACCAGGCTTACCGCCGCTAGTACCAGATCCTCCGGAAATCTTCCCGTTTGCAGCTTTCCGCGCCGTACCTGCTCTCCGTAACCAGGATCGCCCCACCGGCAGAGTGCCCGGCCGGTCTCGCTGCGGTGCGCTGGCTGGATATTGCCGTGCAGCCCTTCGAAACTCATGCCTGGGGGCCACTGCTTGCGGGGCTCGATTGCAAACTCCAGGCGGTTGAGGAACACCGTCGCATCGGCTGCAAGTTCCGCAGGATAGTCTTGACTCAGGCCTACGGCGCAACTCGCGCACTTTCCGCACGGTCGAGCGTAGGGATCATTTAACTCATTGGAGAGAAACTGCATAAGGCAGTCCCGGCTTTCCAGGTATTCGTGCATGCGCTGCTGCTCGGCGCGCCGGAGGTTTTGGATGCGCGCGATTCGATCACGGGGCATCTGCCAGCGGACAGGCGTTCTCACGTACCCCTCGGGCAGGTGCTGAATCGGCGCCGGTGATTCGAGCGACAGGAACTTCAATACCTTTTGCACCCCGCTGGGCGTGATATTCACTAGTCGTTCGAGGGCCTTCTGTTTGACCGCCGCCCCGGCTCGTTCGAGGGCCGTCAGGATTTCCTCCACTTCATCGTCAGTCGGAAACGCAGTTCGGAGGAAGTAGTCTGCAATCTCGTCGTCCTCGCTGCCATTCAGCAGCACGCCATAGGCATTCTCCAGCGCTCGCCCTGCGCGTCCGACCTGCTGGTAGTAATGAACGACCGACGCCGGCCGCTGGAAGTGAATGACAAAACCGAGGTCTGGTTTGTCAAAGCCCATGCCCAGGGCAACTGTCGCGACCAAGGCCTTGACTTCGTTGCGGAGAAGTTGCTCCTCCAGTTGTTCTCGCTGCTCATTGTCTAGGTCCGCGTGGTATGCCAGTGCATCGATTCCGCGAAGCCTCAACCAGGCGGCCAAATTGTCGGCATCGCGCACTGTCAGCGTGTAGATAATCCCAGTGCCCGGAAGGGTTGGGACGTGGTGCGCAATCCAAGCCATTCGCGCCGCCTTAGAAGGTATGCGCATGTTTTGTAGACGCAGGCTGTCCCGAGTGAGCGCTCCACGAATGGTTTTGAGTTGCGGGCCGAGTTGCTGCCCAATATCTTCCACCACGCGATCATTGGCCGTCGCGGTCGTCGCCAGCACGGGCACATTGGGTGGAAGCGCCTGCAGGATACGAACGATGCGGCGATAGTCGGGACGAAAATCGTGTCCCCAATCGGAGATGCAATGCGCTTCGTCAACCACCAGCAGACCGATCTGCCCGGCGATCGGCAGCAGACACTGGGTCACGAAGTCCTGGTTGGCCAGTCGCTCTGGCGAAATCAGCAGAATATCGACTTCGTCGCTGCGCAACCCAGATCGAATCTCGGGCCAGTGTTCTACATTGCTCGAATTGATGGTGACAGCTCGAACGCCGATCTTCTGTGCAGCCTTGATTTGGTCGCGCATCAGACTGAGCAACGGTGAGACCAGCAGCGTGCAACCCGCCCCTCGATCTCGAAGTAAGCGCGTTGCCAGAAAGTAAACGACGCTCTTGCCCCACCCGGTCCGCTCGACAACCAGCACCTTCTCGCGGCGAAGCAGCGCTTCCACGGCCTCCCACTGGCCTTCCCGGAAGTCAGCGTCGCCGCTGCCCACCGCTGTCCGCAGCAGCTCTAGAGCTTCCTCTCTCGCGGGCATGCTCCTCCATGTTGCAAGTGTTGATCGGGTTCACACCCCAATCTCCTTGCGCTTCTCAATCATCGAGCTTAATTCGTAACCACTCTCGTGATTACCCGTTCTTATCACCCTTCTCCGTGATGCAAGTCCTAGACCGGCCCTTTCCGTCGTCTTACAATCCCTGAAGTGAGATAGAGGGAGATTCTCGCCTCTGCCGCCCACCCGGGCGAGCGCATAAGTTATTTGTTAAGAGGAATTTACCCGTAACCCCTTTGGGCAGAGGATTTTGTGCGCCCTGCCCCGCGTAAGTCCCTTTAAAAAGAGGATTTTACAAAAATAGGGGGAGGGGGGTACCACCCGTTATCGGACATTAGTCCCCATTTTGGGAATCTTCTCGCCGCAATTCCTTCTCGCACCAACTCTGTCACCTTAAACACTTCCTTCTCATCATTCCTCGACTATATTGGCAGTGATGCCTTCGCTTGCACTTTCGGAACTGATTGGCGCGACTGTTTACGATCCTTCGGGCACTTCTCCGGTGGGAAAAGTGCGCGAGGTGGCGCTGTCTCCGCAAGACGATCCGAACCGCGTGTCGGGATTCGTGGTGAAGACGCGCTCGGGCGCGAGGTTGCTGGCGATCGGGTCGGTCGAATCGGTCAATGGCGGAGTTCGCGCCGACACGCTGGCGGCGGATTGGACTCCGTACGCGAGCGGCGAAGGCATGCTGCTGCTGGAGCGCGACCTGCTCGACCAGCAGATCATTGACGTCTACGGGCGCAAGGTGGTGCGCGTGAACGACGTCGATATCCACGAGGAAATGGGACACGAACACATGGTGCTGAAGCTGGCAGCGGTGGATGTGGGCGCGCGCGGGGCGATGCGCCGGCTGCTGACGGGCGTGGTGCCGATCGGCGGCGCTGCGTCCGATGATGGAGAAGATTCCGCCGCGGATGATTCCGTGGGAGTTCGTGGACCTGATCGAGACCGATCCGGCGCGACGGGTGAAGCTGAAGATCTCGCTGGACAGGCTGGCGAAGCTGCATCCGGCGGACATTGCCGACATTGTGGAAGAGCTGGCTCCGGCGGAGCGCGAGGCGATCTTCGAGACGCTGGACGAGGAAGTGGCGGCGGAGACGCTGGAAGAGCTCGATCCGAAGATGCAGGTGTCGGTGCTGAGCTCGCTGGACTCGGAGCGCGCGGCCGACATCGTGGAAGAGATGGACCCGGACGCGGCGGCGGACGTGCTGGGCGACATGCCTCCGGAGACGACGGAAGAGATCCTCACGGAGATGGAGCCGGAGGAGCGGGCGGAAGTCGCCGAGCTGATGACCTTCGAGGAGGACACGGCGGCCGGGCGCATGACCACCGACTACATGGCGCTGCAAGGCGGGGGCGAAGGTGGCGGATGCGATCGAGATGCTGCGGAACTTCGAGGGCGGGATCGAGAGCGTGAGCACGATCTACATTATTGGCGAGCGGGAGAAGCTGCTGGGACAGGTTCCGCTGTCGAAGATTGTGCTGGCTACGCCGGAGACTCCGCTGATGCTGCTGAGCACGGGGCATATGCCGACGATTCATCCGGGGGCGGATGAGAAGGAAGTGGCGGAAATCTTCGATAAGTACAACCTGCTGACGCTGCCGGTGATCGATGACGAAGGCGTGCTGACGGGCGTGATCACGGCGGATGACGTGATTAATATGCTGAGGGCGAAGCTGTAAGGCTAGCGGTTACGTCGAAAAGACCCACACAAGCAAAAGCGGCTTGTGTGGGGCACCCGCGCTCGAGTCCGAAACGTGGCGCCAAGTTCGGCGCAATCGTGGCCGTTTATTCTGAACGGTACTTTCCAACTCCACTCACACTGCGGTGTCATGTCTGAAACTCGGCGTCTGAAAATCTGGAGGATTCGCCTGCTGATGTTCCTGGCCGTGATCGGGCCGGGGTTCATCACGGCGAACGTCGATAACGACGCCGGGGGGATCTATACCTACTCGGCGGCGGGCGCGCAGTTCGGCTACATGCTGCTGTGGGTGATGATCCCCATGACGATTGCGCTGGTGGTGGTGCAGGAGATGTCGGCGCGCATGGGCGCGGTGACGGGCAAGGGCCTGAGCGACCTGATCCGCGAGGAGTACGGGTTTCGCATCACGTTTTTCATGATGCTGGGGCTGATCATCACGAATTTCGGCAACATTGTGGCGGAGTTTGCCGGGATCGCGAGCAGCCTGGAGCTGTTTCACATCTCGCGGTACATCAGCGTGCCGGCGGCGGGGGTGCTGGTGTGGTTCATGGTGGTGAAGGGCAGCTACAAGAGCGTGGAGAAGGTGTTTCTGGCGGCGTCGTTCTTCTACTTTGCGTACATCATCGCGGGTGTGATGGCGGGGCCGAGCTGGAAAGACGCGTTTGTGGCGACGTTTAAGCCGCCGCAGAGTGCGGCGTTTCACACGAGCGGGCTACATCTACATGATCATCGGCGTGGTGGGAACGACGATCGCGCCGTGGATGCAGTTCTATCTGCAGGCGTCGATCGTGGAGAAGGGAATTACGGCGCGGGAATACAGGGCGTCGCGGTGGGACGTGATTCTGGGATGCCTGTTTACCGACATCGTCGCGTGGTTCATCGTGGTGGCGTGCGCGGCGACGCTGTATGCGCACGGGGTGCGGCAGATTCGCGATGCGGCGGATGCGGCGCAGGCGTTGAGGCCGCTGTCGGATGAGTTTGCGTACATTTTGTTTGCGGCGGGACTGTTTAATGCGTCGCTGTTTGCGGCGTCGATTCTGCCGATCTCGACGGCGTACACGGTGTGCGAAGGGTTGGGATTTGAGTCGGGCGTGGACAAGAAGTTCGGCGAGGCCAAGGTCTTCTACTGGCTGTACACGCTGCTGCTGATTGCGGGCGGCGCGGTGATTTTGCTGCCGGGGATTCCGCTGGTGAAGATCAGCATTCTGTCGCAGGTGGTGAACGGCATCGTGCTGCCGTTTGTGCTGATCTTCATGCTGCTGCTGGTGAACAAGAGCGAGCTGATGGGCCCGCACATGAACGGCACGTGGTTCAACGCGATCGCGTGGGCGACGACGATCATCATGATCGTGCTGACGGTTGTGTGGTTTATTTCGGGCGGCGGGAGTTAGAGCAGTTCGCCGTCGGCGAGGGCGGACGAGTTCCTTGTCGGCGTCGAGGAAGTCGAGCGAACGGAGGTCGGCGCGCTTGACCCAGCGGACATCGCGAAAGATGCGGTTCTGGAGCTCGTTTTCGAAGCGGTGAACGGCGAAGAAGTGCAGGTTGACCGAGTTGCCGTTCAGGTAGGTGTGCAGGACGCGGGTGATTTCCGGGCCAATCTCGGCGCGGATGCCGAGTTCTTCTTCGAGTTCGCGGCGCAAGGCCTCGGGCGGGGTCTCTCCGGCCTCGATCTTGCCGCCGGGGAATTCCCACTTGAGCGGGAGAGCCTGGTGCTCGGTACGCTGGCAGCAGAGGATTTCGTCGCCGCGAACTATTAGTGCTGCCACCACTTGCTTGGTCAAAGTGAGTTCCTCGATTCCGCAGGTGCGACCGGAGCCAAGGCCGTCATGAGGCCGTCTCCAGATAACGGCCAACCAGGCTGGCGCAATGCTCAACCAATTGGCGGTCATCGCCGGTGAAGGCGGCGGGAACATGACTATCGATATCGAGCTCTCCGACCACCTTCCCGTTCACGAAAACCGGGGCGACGATCTCGGACTTGGTCTCGAGCGAGCAGGCCAGATAGCGAGGGTCGGCGGTCACATCGTCAACCACCACGGTTTGTGCGGAAGAGACGGCGGCGCCGCAAATTCCCTGGTTCAGAGGGATGCGCTTGTGCGGAGTCTCGGCTCCGACGTAGGGGCCAAGAACGAGCATCGGCTCTGCGCCGTTTTCGCCTTCGTCGAGCAGGTAGAAACCGACCCAGTTGTAGTGCTTGAGCAATTCCTGCAGGCGCTCTACGATCATCGTCATCAGGTGTTCGGCGCTTTTGGCCGAGGCGGCGAGATTCGTGAGTTCGTCGGTGAGCGTCTGGTAGTTCGCGGGCATGAGTCATTTAATCACAGGTCGCCGAGTTGCCGGATGCCGGGCGGCTTGGGAAACCGATCGGGATGCAGCGCCCAAGCGATGGCGTGCAGTCCTGCGACCAAGCTGGTGGCAGGGGTGTTAAGGAACTCGTCGTTGATGCAGAAGACGCGTCGCGCGCGCACGGCTGGGAGGACGGCCCATTGGCGCTGTTGCACGATCTTCTCCAGCGGAACGCGATCGCCCGCGCCGCACCAGGCGGCCAGCAAGACATCGGGCTTGAGTCTCGTGACGTCGTCGGCGGTGAGCGTGGTGGCGGGTTCGCCGACGACGGTGCCGCCCGCGAGCTCGATCAAGCTCGGCGACCCAGGGCTGCGAGGCAATGATGGGCTTGCCCCACTCCTCGCAGAAGACGCGGGGCGTGGTTTGGACGCCGGCGCATTTGGCGCGAACATCTTCGATCGCCGCCTGCATTTCTGCGACGACCCGTTCGCCTGGTTCGGGGACACCCATGATTCCTGCAATGGCGGCGATGTCGGCGTAGATGTCGGCCAGTCGTCGAGGGGCGAGGCCGAGAAAGCGCACGCCAGCCTTGAGGATTTCGCCAACGGCTTCCATCTGGTACGGTACGGAGGCGATGACCAAGTCCGGCTTTGCGGCGAGAATTTCGAGAAGCCTGGGCGGTCCAGGAGTCGGCGACGATGATGCGAGAACCGTCGGTGACTTCCGGGCACACGTCAGCGCAATACCGAGTGCAGGCGACGACCCGGTCGAGCATGCCGATGTCGCGCATGGTGAGGGTTGCGCTGGGCTGCAGGCAGACGACGCGGCGGGGAGTGATGTCCGAGGACATGGGTGGAGTTGATTATAGTGTTGAAGGAAGCAACTGCCCCTCGGCCCATGTATTCGCCACAAGTGCTCA
This sequence comes from uncultured Acidobacteriaceae bacterium, assembly GCA_963751155.1. GTDB lineage: Bacteria > Acidobacteriota > Terriglobia > Terriglobales > Acidobacteriaceae > DASRAA01. The sequence continues at coordinate 121,784 of CAVVTL010000043.1, forward strand.
ACCATTTCGAACATCCGCGAAACGCCGGAGAAATCCCGGACGCTGATGCGCGGGTGCGCGTGGAGAATCCTGCCTGCGGAGACATGTTGGAATTGTCGGTGCGCATGTCCAACGGGAGCATCGGCGAAATACGATTTCGCGCCAAGGGATGTGTGCCTGCCATGGCGTGCGGGTCGCTGATTACCGAACTAGCCGCAGGAAGGGCCGTCGCTGAAGCAATGTCCATTCGCCGTCAGGATGTGGCGAAGGCAATTGGAGGACTGCCGGAAGCGTCCAGTCATGCCGCACAACTGGCGATTGACGCGCTGCAGGCAGTCCTGCAGAAGGCGATCGCGAATGTGTAGACTTCGCGTGACACTGCTTGCTTGCGGCGCTCGCGCTGAGTGGTGCAGCGGCGACGGTGGCGCAATACAAGTGCGTCGCTGAGGCGAAACCTCCAAAGCTTCCGGTAATACGAGCGAGTGGACGATTTACGAGTTCTGCCGCCCCGGTTCGGGTGAAACTTTCGGCGGGGATTGCCGATAGCTGGAAACCGACGCGGCATGAAGTTGGGTCGGTTGCTCCGGGAACGATGGTCGAGGTGCTCGAGGATGTGATCGTAGTGGACGCGCCGGACATCGTACGCGTAACGGTCCCCATCACCGGGTTGAAACTCAAGGAAGGCGACACAATCCTGAGGTACGCGCGGCTGGGAGAAGGCCTCGCCGATTTCTGGGCAGAACGCTGTTGGTACAAAGATGCGAACGCAGACTTCATTGTCGAGCCTGACGGTGGAGGATGCAGTGGCTCCGACTGCTCGGCGAAGGTGACGAAGCTCGGCAAGCAAATGTGGTGGTTTCATATTCGACTGCCCGACGGAAAAGTCGGCTGGACGTTGAGCCAGGCGCTGGATCTTTCGGGGGGCGGTTAGGTTTTGGCGACGGCATCGAGCGATTCGCGTCAGACCGTTTCTGTCTCAAGTTCTTCTTCCAACAACTGCTTGTTGTAGAGCTCGGTGTAGTAGCCGTTACGGGCGATGCAGTTCGTCGTGGGTGCCGTACTCGACGATGTGGCCATCGCGCAGCACGGCGATCCGGTCGGCGTTGCGCACCGTCGAGACGCGGTGGGAAATGAAGATGGTAGTGCGGCCCTGCATGATCTCGCGCAGCTGGTTGAGGATGCGGTCTTCGGTTTGCGTGTCCACACTGGCGAGCGCGTCATCGAGCACCAGGATGCGGGGATTACGAATGAGGGCGCGGGCAATGGCGGTGCGCTGCTTCTGTCCGCCGGAGAGGGTAAGTCCTCGCTCGCCAACGAGAGTCTTGTAGCCGTCGGGGAAGCTTTCGATATCAGAGGCGATGCTGGCGGCCTCGGCGACGCGGCGCACGTCGGCATCCGTCGCGTCGGCGGCGCCGAACGCGATGTTTTCGCGAATGGTGTCGCTGAAGAGAAAGGTCTCCTGGGGCACGAAGCCGATGTTGCGGCGGAGGACTTCAAGAGGGAAGTCCTGAATAGGCCGGCCGTCGATCAGGACGCTGCCGGGGGCGGCATCGTAGATGCGGGGAATCAGCGAGACCAGCGTCGATTTGCCGGAGCCGGTGGGGCCAACGATGGCGAGGCTGGTTCCGGCCGGGATCTTGAGATTGACGTTGCGGAGAACGTTCTCGTCGCCATGGGTGTGTCCTTGGCCGCGTTCGACGGCCTGCAGGGTCTGGCCGTAGTGGAAGCTCAAGTTGCGGAACTCGATGTCACCGCGAACCTCCTGTGGGGCCCCGGTCGCGGGGACATCGGCGTCGGTGATCTCCGGCTTCTCGGCGAGAATGGTGGCGATGCGACCCAGCGACGCGGTGCCGCGCTGGAAGATGTTGATGACCCAGCCAAGCGCAATGATGGGCCAGGTCAACTGCACCATGTTGGTGTTGAAGGCGGCAAAGTCGCCGACGTTGATGCGGTGCTGAATGACCTCGCGTCCGCCGACGTAGAGAACGATGACGACGGCGACGCCGAGGAGGGTCTCGAGCGTGGGCCATAGCATGCCCATGAGGCGCACAAGTTTCAAGCTACGCGCGATGTACTCCTGATTGGCGCGCTCAAAGAGTTCGATCTCGGCCTCTTCCTGGACATAGGCGCGAATGAGGCGGGCGCCGGAGAAGTTCTCCTGGGCGCGGGCAGAGATGTCAGAGAACATGGCCTGGATGCGCTCGAAGCGCTCGTGAATGCGGCGGCCAAAATACTGCACCACGATGCTGAAGATGGGCAGCGGGAGGAACGCCAACAGCGTTAGCCGGGGGCTGATGCTCAGCATGAACACCAGCGACACGGCGGTAAACACGATGGTGTTAGCGGTGTACATGATGCCGGGGCCAGCCAGCATGCGAACGGCATTCAGGTCGTTGGTCATGCGCGCCATGATGTCGCCGGTGCGGGTGCGCTGGTAGAAGCCGTAGGACAGGCGCTCGAGATGGGCGAACAGGTCGTTGCGCAGGTCGAATTCGATTTCGCGGGAGACGCCGATCAGAATCCAGCGTGTGAGGTACTGGAGGATGCCTTTGACGACGGCGATCGCCAACAGGTAACCAGCGTACTTCATCAACGTGTGGCGGGTGATGTGGGTGTTCAGAGCCTCCACCGCATTGCGGATCACCATCGGGAAGAGGATCCAGACGCCGTTGTGGCAGAGCACGCAGAGCCCTCCAATGAGGAAGGTCTTGCGGTACTTCTTCAGGTACGGCGCCAGTGGCTGCAGGCTTCTGAACATGACGTTGAGAACGGAGGCGGGTGATGATCGCCACGCCGAAATAGTTTAGATGACGCCGGCGGAGAAGCGATTCTCCGGCGAAGTGTCTAGGTCGGCACCCGCAAGACGAGGTATCCGCCGGCAAGGGCGAAGATGAAGTCTGGCGCCCACGCGGCCAACAAGGCGGGCAGTTGATTCGCGTTGCCCATGGCTTCAAACACGCCGGCCGTGACCCAGTAAACAATGGCGATGCCGAGGGCGATGGCCACGCCCGCCAGGGCGCCGCCGCGGCGTTTTTGCGCGGAGAAGGGGATCGCCAGGACCGCCATGACGAGCGTAATCAGCGGGTACGCGATCTTCTTCTGGAGCTGAACTTTCAGCCGGACCGTCTCAAATCCACTTTGGCGCAGGTCGCTGATGTAGTTGCTGAGTTCCTCGTAGTTCATCTCGGAAGACTGGCGCACTTCCTTCTTAAAGTAGCTTGGGTCCTCCCCCAGTTCCTTAAAGGTGGACACGTCAAAAGTGCGGTATTCCTGGATGGAGGTGCCGTTCAATGTGCGGACCCATCCGTTTTCGAAGACCCACTTTTTCAGGCTGGGCTCCCAGTGTGCGCCGTCAGCGTGGATGCGGCGGGTGAGCTGGAAGGTGGCGGGGTCGAACTCGAACACGGAGATGCCGCCGAAGCGGTCGGTATCAGGGTCGAATACCTGGTAGTAGTAGATCTGGTTGGACTCGCCAAAGATCCACTTGCGGTCGGCTTGGAGATAGGTTTGCGGTGGTTTGCCCTTGATTTCGTTGCGCAGGATCTCCTGACGGCGGTTGGTGTGGGGAATGTAGAGCTGGTCGAAGACGAAGAGTCCCAGGGCGAAGCCGGCAGAAAGCACGATGACGGGCAGAGTGGCGCGGTATATGCTGAAACCGGTGGCCTTCATGGCGGTCAATTCGCTGGATTTCTCCAGCAGGCCAAAAGTGATCAGAACGGCAAGGAGGACTGACATAGGCGCCATGAGGTAAACCAGTGACGGGCTGAGGTTCATGAGGTATTCGGCCAGCAGGATGAACGACACCTTGTTGCGGACGATGTCGGTCAATAACTCGAAGAAGGTGAACACCAGCGCGACCATGAGAAAGGTCGCCATGATCATCGCCAGATATAGAGCGAAGTCGCGCAAGATCATGTTGTCGAGGATGAGGGGGAACTTCGCCCCGTAGCGACGCTTGGGGCGACGGCTGGAGTTGGCCGTCCAGGCACGTTCGCGCACGCCGGGAAGCATCTGGCCGAGGTTGCCCAGGATGCGTCGTATCGCGGTCGCCAATGCGGTTCAGGATGGAGAGGTCGAGAGGCATCCGGTCGACGCGCCAAAGCAGGAAGAGTCCGCAGAGGAAGAAAAACAGGTTGCCTGCCCATACGCCAAACCACGGCGAGATCTTGCCCTGGCGCGCCAACGAGACCCCCACCAGCGAAAAGAAGTAGTAGATGAAGACCAGCACGATGGTCAGCACGAAACCTGTGCTGCGTCCGCCTTTGTGGGCTGAGAGCCCGAGGGGGATTCCCACCAGCGCCAGCACGAGGCAGGCGGTGGGCAGTCCAAAACGGCGATGGAACTCGATTTCGTAGTAGCGGGCTTTCAGGTAATCGTAAGACGACGACACGGGATCGATCTTGGCGAGAAATGCGCCGGTGGCGCGCTCCTGCTTGGCGTTGCGGAGGAGGGCGTGAAGGCTGAGTTCCGCCACCGGCTGCAGGTCGCGGACGGTGCGGTCAGCAGAACTTGGAAGCTCCACGGGCAGGTCGGTACTGGTGAACGTGGTAATGGAGTACTGGTCCTTGGCCTTGGGGATCAGCTCCTGCTGGGTACCGTCTTCGAGGTGAAAGCGGATCTTCTCGGACGACTCGCTCAAAAGGGCGCCGCGTTCGGCGAGGGTGATTTTCGGCGAGGCCGGATCGGAAATGTCGGCCAGAAACACCCCACGCCACAAGGACTGCCCCTTGGAGGGAACGGCGTCTTGCACATATAGGACGTGGTCTTTGAACTCCTCGTAAAAGACGCGAGGCTGGATTTCGAAAGATGCCTGCGAGGCCTTGAGGCGTTCTTGTAACGAAGTCAACGCGCGGGCCGCGCGGGGGGCCAGATAAATGCTGTTGAACATGCCACACAGCCAGGCCGCAATCGCGAAGATCGACACCACGCGGACGAACATGCCTGCACCCATACCGCTGGCGCGGATGGCTGTCACTTCGCTGTCGGCTGCCAGGCGACTGAGTCCGATGAGAATGCCCACCAACACGCCCATAGGCAGAGTGATCATGAATGTGGTGGGCAGGGTGTAGAGGAAAATTTCGGCCACGCTGGGAAGTGGCGCGCTGTTGCGAACCACCAGTTCAAGCAGCTTTCCGAGGTCCCGCATGAAAATGATGAAGGTGAACAGCAGCACGCCGAGCAGGGCGTGCGAGCTCACTTCTTTCAGAATGTAGCGGGTCAGGATGCGCACAAGTTGTTAGTGTAACCAAACTGGCGCGAGGCCGTAACTGGAAACGGCGGGCGGTAAGTCGCTGATAGCGCTAGGCCCTTTGCGTGTAGGTACACGGTGGTGCAGGAGTCGTACCACCAACGTGTGACCGGAAGTTGCAATTGGCACTACAATTCCATTGAAACCTCCTGTTAAACTTGTGCGGCGTCATAAGAAGCAATGAGCGATTCCGGCCCTAAAATCCGACTGGTGCTGCTGTGGCATATGCACCAGCCTTTTTACAAAGACATGCTGACCGGCGAGTATCGCCTCCCCTGGGTGCGTCTGCACGCGCTGAAGGACTACTACGGGATGGTGAAGCTCACCGAGGAGTTCCCTGAGGTCCACCAGAACTTTAACCTGGTGCCGTCACTGGTTGCGCAGATACAGGATTACGTATCGGGCGAGGCCCACGATCCATTTTTCGACCTGATCTCGAAACCGGCGAACGAGCTGACAGCGGCGGAGCGCCGCTTTGCGCTGCAGTACCTGTTCCAGGCGAATCCGGTGAATATGATTGGGCGCTATCCGCGCTACCGGGAATTATGGGACCGGTACCGCGCAACAGCCGAGCGCCCGGAAGGGCCGGAATCGTATTTTGTTACGCGGGACTACGCGGACTTGCAGGTGCTGTCGCAATTGGCGTGGTTCGACGAGTATTTTCTCAGCGACCCGGTGGTGGCGGCGCTAATTCGCAAGGGTGACGATTTCGACCGCAACGACCAATTGGCGGTGATTGCAAAACAGCAAGAGATCTTGGCGCAGGTGATTCCGGAGTACGCCGCAGCAGTGAAGCGTGGTAACGTCGAGTTGTCGACGACACCGTATTACCATCCGATATTGCCCTTGGTCTGCGACACGAACACGGGCGGAGAGTCGACCCTGGGGTTGCCGTTGCCTACACGGCGGTTCCGGCGGCCGGATGACGCGGCGCTGCACGTCCGCCGCGCGCTGGACGCACATGAGCAGACGTTTGGCGCGCGCCCGGTGGGATTGTGGCCCTCGGAAGGCAGTGTCTCTGAGGAGGTGCTCGCTCTGGCCGCCAAGCAGGGCGTGCAGTGGATGGCGACCGACGAAGGAGTGCTGGCCCGCAGTGTCGGCTACAACTTCACGCGGGACGTCCACGGCCGCTTGCACGGCGACAGCGCGGAGATGCTGTACAACATTCACCGCTACGAAAACGGGGACACGTGGATGCACATGGTGTTCCGCGACCACACGCTCTCTGATCTGATTGGTTTCGTGTATTCAGGCATGCCGGCGCAAGATGCGGCCAACCACCTGCTCCACAGCATTCGCGAAGCTGGACGGCCCGTGCTGGAACGCGGCAAAGACGCGGTGGTCGCAATCATCCTCGACGGCGAAAATGCGTGGGAATACTACCCTCAGTCGGGACGTGAGTTTCTGCGGCGCTTCTACGATGGATTGCAGCGCGACCCGCTGATTGAGTCGGTCACCATGAGCGAGGCCATTGCGCGCCACAAGGAGCAGAACTTCCACCGGCTGAACCGGCTGGTGCCGGGTTCGTGGATCAACGCCAACTTCAACGTGTGGATTGGGGCTCCGGAGGACAACAAGGCGTGGGACCTGCTGTCGGAAGCGCGTGACTATTACGACCGCAACGCCGACCGCGTTTCGGAAGCGCAGCGCAAACTGGCGTGGGAAGAATTGCTGATTGCCGAGGGCAGCGACTGGAACTGGTGGTACGGGCCGGAGCACCATTCGGCCAACGATCGCGACTTCGACGAGCTGTACCGCAAGCACCTGTCCAACGTTTACACCGCGCTGGAAGGCGTTCCTCCCGAGGAGCTCACGGTGCCCATCGCCAGCGGTTACGTGCGTCCCAGCTACCATCCGCAGACCGCTTATGTGAATGCCACCGTCGACGGCTGCGAGAGCGGATACTTCGAATGGATGGGCGCGGCCAGCTACACCTCGGACCAGCGCACCAGCGCCATGCATGGCAAACAGTTCCTGCTGGATGCCGTCTATGCCGGCGTCAACGCGGATTCGGTTTCCGGACGCTTAGATTTCCACGAGGCATTGCCCGACGGCCCGTACCAGATCATCGTGCACTTTGAGGTGACTGGCGATACCCGAGATCGCAGTACCGGGACGAACTCGTATCGCCTGGTGGTGGATGCCCAGGAGCAGAAGCTGCTGTGCTGGGTGCTGAGCAATGGCGACGAGCGCAACCGTATTGCCAGCTACCACGCCAATAACGGGAGCACGGGCACGCGCGGCGTGGAAGTTGCCATTGGCGAGATCTTCGAGATGCGAGTGCCGTTTGAGGTGATTGGAGCCGCGCATGGCAGCCGCATTCGCTTGCGCTTTGCGGTGTGGCGCGACCAGTTGCCGGCGGATTCGCTACCGCTGGAAGGCTGGATCGATCTGCATGCGCTGGCGGAAGAAGAAATCGAGAGCAACTTGTTCAGCTACTCGCCGCGATGATGCGCGGGTTCGATTACAAACCCTTAGATGCGGTCCCATTCGGCCAATATACCGGCCAGTTCCGCGACTTCGCCAAGGACTCCAAGTCGGGATTGGGATTGATGCAGAACGGCTGACGGGCAATTTCCAGCATCGCCTTATCGTGGACGGAATTGCCGAACACTCCGTCCACAGGCTTACCGATTACTTCGCGGATGGCCACCGCCTTCAAATGATCCGTGGGCACGCGTTGTAGGCGGGACGAGGCAACGCCGTCTTCGGTATGGACACAGGCGGCAAGGATCTTGTCGGACTCGATCCCGAAGCGGTGGGCCCCGGCTTCTACCACCCAGATGTTGGTGGACGATACCGCCCACAATTCGCAGCCGGCTTCGGCCAGCCGCCGCGTGAGCAACTGCATGTCGGGGAAGATGCGGGGCGACACAACTTCTTCGAAAAATTGCTCGGCCGCCGCGTACAGCTTGTCGACGGGCAGCCCGTCGTGCATGGTGACCATGTCGCCGCACATGGCGAGTTCGTCAACCACACCGGCTTCGTAGAGACGGTAGCGCTCGACAAATGGCGCGGCGACTTCACGACTGACGATGCCGCGCTCGATCTCCCAGTAGAAGAAATCGCGCCCCGCGTCGCCGTTCCAGAGGGTGCCGTCGCAATCGAAGACGGCAATCTCCAGGCGCAGCGCCAACACGGACTCGATGAATTGCAAGGCCTGATTTTCCTGGTCAGGATTCAAAACGTCGTACCCATGGCAATGGTCTCGGAGTGGAGTAGCCGCGCATAGTCCTCGGGGCTGTCAATGTTAGCCACCACGCGTTCGTCGGCCACCGGAACATACAGGACATGTTGGAGGTGCTGGTGCTCGACCTCGCGCGCGGTCGCACTATCCGGGGCGCGGAGGAACTGCTCGATCATGTCGCGGCCGATCAGGATTGGATGGCCGTGCAGCTTTGCGGAGTCCCGTGAAAACTCCGGCACGACAGCCCAAACATTCGGCTCCGAATGCAGGAATACCGATCGTAATGTCTCAAGCGTGGCGGGCAGGACCGGCGGACGGTCCACGGGACACAGGAACGCCGCGTCACGGCCGCGGTTTAGAACTTCCTGCAGAGCGGTTTGAATGGAGCTGAATTGACCGCGCTCGGGGTGGGGATTGATTACCAGGAATGCGTTGTGCGCATCCGCAACCAGTTGCAGGTTTTCCGCGTTTCGTCCGGCGACCACGAGGACCAGATCGCAATGCGATTGCAGCAGGTCGATCATGCTGCCGAGGAAGGTGTTGGTGGCCGGGGTTCCTTCGGCCACGGGGGGCCAGGGCAGCAGCGCTTTATCGCGTCCCATGCGGCTGGAGGCGCCCGCCGCCAGTATTACTCCGCATATGCCTGCTGCACGTGCCATGGCTTGAAGATACCAAAGCGGCGGGATGACCGCCACTTTGCGGCGGCCCGGTTACAACTCTTCGGCTGCTTCTTCGACGGCGTCGTGGGCTTCTTGTGACGAAGATCGTTGCTGCACGTACTGATACGCCTTGCTGGCGACACTTGAAGTCGCATGGCGGCGAACGGCGATCATCTCGGCGACGATGGCGACGGCGATTTCCTCGGGCGTGACGGCTCCGATTTCCAGCCCGACCGGAGCGTGGACCTGGGCGAACTTCTCCGCCGGAATGCCCTGCTGCTCCAGTTCCTTGTAGATGGCAATCGTCTTACGGCGCGAGCCGATCATGCCGAGATAGCGTGTGTTGAGGTTCACGGCCCAGCGCAGAATGCGCATATCGTCGCGATGTCCGCGGGTGACGATGACGATGTAGGCCGACTCGGAGATGTGCAAGTCTTGCGTGACGCGGTCGAAGTCGTCGGCAATAATCTCGCGAGCATCGGGGAAGCGCTCGCGGTTGGCGTAGCTCTCGCGGTCATCAACGACGACGACGTCGAAGCCGGCAATGCCAGCGACCTTGTAAAGGTTGTAGGCCACATGTCCGGCGCCGAAGATGTAAAGCAGCGCGGGCGGCAGTACGGGCTCGATGAAAATTTCGAGCGTGCCGCCGCAGACCAAGCCGGTGTCGTACTTGGGGTTGTTGTTGAGGTTGAAGGAAAGCGTGCGTGGCTTTTCCTCTTCCATCACCTCGCGCGCGGCCTGCCAGACTTCAGCTTCGACACAACCTCCGCCGATGGTGCCGGCGATGGAGCCGTCGTCGCGCACGAGCATTTTCGCGGTCTGGAACGACGGGATGGAGCCGCGTACGGTGGTGATGGTCGCGACCGCACCGCGGCGGCCTTCGCGGCGGAGCCGGACGATTTGTTCGTAGATGTCCATGCTTGAATGCACCGATTATAGACGCAGTGGTGCGCCAGCGGTGGACTGCGGCCGCCGGATAATGGTTGTTCCAAGTCTAGGACTATTCTATACTTTCCCTATGGCAACCCTATACATCGAAAATGTGCCCGACGAGCTTTACGATGCCATTCGCGCCAAGGCAAAAGCGAAGCGCAAGTCAATTACGGCGGAGGTCCTGGCGGTGTTGGAACAAAACTTCCCCACGGCGCGGGAACTGAAGGCGCGCCGCGACTTTCTTCGCCGCGTAAAGCTCATGCAGTCCGCGACGCCGCCCGGCAAGGGGCCGTTTCTTTCGACCGAAGAGATGCAGCGTGAGGACCGATTCCGCTGATGGATTACGTGATCGATGCCAGCGTGGCCGCGAAATGGTGTCTCCCAGCAGTGCAGGAGACTTTGGTTGCCGAGGCCAACGAGCTTCTCCGTCAGCAGACAGACGGGAGTGTCCGTTTCGTAGTGCCCGATCTTTTTTGGGCGGAGATGGCAAACATTCTCTGGAAGGCAGTCCGTGTAGAACGGTGTACTCGCGAGTTTGCGGAATCGAGCCTGGACAGGCTCAAGCGGACAGGTATTCCCACGGTCCCTTGTGAGGGTCTCGTTGAGCAGGCTTTTGGCATAGCAGTCAGGTACCACAGGTCTGCGTATGACAGCTTTTACGTAGCCTTGACGCTCGAAATCGGCGGACAGTTGGTAACTGCCGATGAACGGCTGGCCACTGCGCTGGCTTCGCGGTTGCCGGTGAAGTGGCTGGGGGCACTGTCGCATAGATAGAATCTTCTGTCGGTCGTTCGCCTAGGAGTGACCCATGAAAGCCGTTCGCATTCACGAATTTGGTGGCCCCGAAGTCCTCAAGTACGAAGACGTTGCCGATCCCGAACTGCGCAAAGATCACGTGCTGATTCGCGTGCGCGCGTGTGCGCTGAATCATCTGGATCTGTGGGTGCGCAAGGGGCTGCCGGGCGTGAAGCTGCCGCACATTCTGGGCAGCGACATTGCGGGCGAGGTTGCGGAGTGCGGCGAGTACATTACTGACCTTAAACCGGAGACTCGCGTGTTGCTATCGCCGATGCTCTACTGCGGGCATTGCGAGCAGTGCTACGGCGGACGACAGAACTTCTGCCCGAAGTTCGCTGTGCTGGGCAACAACGCTGAGGGGGGAAACTGCGAGTTCATCGCTGTTCCACGTTCCAGCGTGATTCCGATTCCCGATTTGCTGGGCTTTGTCGAAGCTGCGTCGGTGCCACTGGTGTTTCTTACGGCTTGGCACATGCTGGTGGGCAACGCGAAGTTGCGGGCAGGGCAGACGGTGCTGGTGATGGGCGCAGGATCGGGCGTGGGTTCGGCTGCAATTCAGATCTGCAAGATGCTGGGGGCCACGGTCATCACCACAGCAGGGGACGAGCGCAAACTGGCCAAGGCGCGGGAACTGGGCGCCGATCACACTATCGACCACTATAAGCAGAAAATTTCCGATGAGGTGAAGCGCATCACCAGCAAGCGCGGGGTCGATGTTGTGTTCGAGCACGTGGGCACGGCGACTTGGGCAGAGTGCACTAAGTCGCTCAAGTATGGCGGGACACTTGTGACCTGCGGCGCGACCACGGGATACGACGCGTCGCTCGACCTGCGGGTGCTGTTTGCGCGGCAGTTGAACTTCCACGGCTCTTACATGGGAGGCATGGGCGAGTTGGACGAAGTGCTGAAGCACGTGTTCGCCGGCAAGCTGAAGCCAGTGGTGGACAAAACTTTTCCCCTGAGTGAAACCCGCGCGGCGCATGAATACCTGGCCGGGAGCGCGCAATTTGGGAAGGTTGTGGTTACAACCTGAACCAGAAAGTCGCCATGTCACAATCGCCCGCACGATACATCATCCGGCCAGCCACACTGGACGAGGTGCCCGTACTTCAGTCCCTTATTGCCGAGTCGGTGCGGGTGCTGCAAGCCAGCGATTATGACGATGCTCAACGCGAGGCGGCCATTCGCCTGGTGTATGGCGTCGATACGCAGCTTATTCACGATGGCACGTATTTTGTCGTCGAGATTGAGGGTCAGCTCGTAGCCTGCGGCGGCTGGAGCCGGCGTCGCACGCTGTTTGGCGGTGATCAGCACGTCGCTAGCCGCCAGCCCGAGCTGCTGGATCCAGCGAACGACGCGGCAAAGATTCGCGCCTTCTTTGTGCGGCCAGGATGGGAGCGGCGGGGCATCGGCAGCGCGCTGCTACGGGCATGCGAGCAGGCGGCTGTGGCTGAGGGGTTCCGGCAGCTCGAAATGGGCTCGACGCTGACCGGAGTTCCGCTGTATTCCGCGCACGGCTACCATGAAGTTGAGCGAATCGAAGTCCCGCTGGAAAACGGTTTAACCATGACGGTGGTTCGCATGGCGAAGGCAGTGACGACTACTCGGTAGCGGGAGGCTGGCGCTCCGGGCTGAATCATTGTGGGCCGCCACGCCATCGAATCGAGTAGGTATAATGACAGCGATGAACTCCGGTACACGTATCCCTAAATTCGAGAACCCCGAGCCCGGCTCGGAGCGGTTCGGAAATCTCGGCGGTTCCGAGGAAGAACGCGCCCAGGCACTGCGCGTGACGTTCGGCGGCCAGCAGCATGAGGGCATCATCCTGGCGTCGCTCGACAGCGTGGTCAACTGGGTGCGCAAGAACTCGATCTGGCCGATGACTTTTGGCCTGGCGTGCTGCGCCATCGAGATGATGTCGATGGGCGCGTCGCGCTTTGACATTGCCCGCTTCGGCGCCGAGGTGTTTCGTCCTTCGCCGCGGCAATCGGACCTGATGATCATCGCCGGCCGCGTGTCCAACAAGATGGCCCCGGTCATTCGCGAGCTCTACCAGCAGATGCCGGAACCGAAGTGGGTCATCTCCATGGGCGCTTGCGCTACGTCGGGCGGTGTGTTCAATAACTACGCGCTGGTGCAGGGCGTGAACCAGTGGATTCCGGTGGATGTGTACGTGCCCGGATGCCCGCCGCGTCCGGAGCAGCTCATTTACGCCATCATGCTGCTGCAGGACAAGATCAAGAACGACAAGGGCTCGTTCAAGCGCGCCCTGAATCTCGGCTAACATTTGTTCTCTCGTGTGAGCGCTCGCTGCGGCGGGCGCTTTTTTCGCGCACGGGTGGTGAATCTCCGGCGCGTAGAATCCATCCAATGCTTTGGTTCGCGTCTGCCGTAAAGGACGTGCGCATGGCTACGAGAATAGGACCGTTACGCGATGAAGATTGGCATCACCTGTTATCCCACGTACGGCGGCAGCGGCATTGTGGCTACGGAACTGGGTCTGGAACTGGCCCTGCGCGGCCATGAGGTTCACTTCATCTCGTACTCGCAGCCGATTCGGCTTACGGTGAATGAGCCCAACATCCACTATCACGAAGTGGAAGTCTCGCGGTATCCGCTGTTTGAATACCCGCCGTACGATCTGGCACTGGCGACGCGCATGGCCGAGATTGCCGAGGTGCGTCACCTCGACCTCTTGCACGTTCATTACGCAATTCCGCACTCGGTGAGCGCGATGCTGGCACGCCAGATGCTCTCGTGCGACACCCATCGCAAGAGCCGCTACCTGCCCTACGTGACCACATTGCACGGCACTGACATCACGCTGGTGGGTGCTGATCCGTCGTACCTGCCGATCACTCGCTTTTCCATCGAGCAGAGCGACGGCGTTACTTCGATCTCGCAATACCTCGCCAGGCGCACCCTGGAAGTTTTCGAAATCACCAAGCCCATCAAGGTAATTCCCAACTTCGTGAACTGCGACATGTATCACCGCACGCCCGAGATCATGCAACACCGATCTGAGTACGCCAAGCCCGATGAGCGGCTGCTGGTGCACCTGTCGAATTTTCGTCCCGTAAAGCGGATTCAGGATGTCATCGAGATTTTCGACCGCATCCAGAAGAAGATTCCGGCCCGGCTGATGATGATCGGCGACGGCCCGGAGCGGGCCAGTGCCGAGTGGCTGTCAGTGGAGAAGGGAATCCACGACAAGATCCATTTCATGGGGAAGCAGGACCGCATTTACGAGAAGCTTCCGCTGGCTGACGTTATGCTCATGCCGAGCCAGTTGGAATCCTTCGGACTGGCAGCTCTGGAAGGTATGGCGTGCCAGGTCGTGCCTATCGCGACCAACGCGGGCGGCGTCCCGGAGGTGATTCAGCACGGCAAGACCGGGTTCCTGGCCGCGGTCGGCGATGTGGACGCAATGGCAGAGTACGCCGTCGAAATCCTGTCGGACGAGGAGCGGCTGCAAGACATGGGAGTTTCGGCGCGTGCCCTGGCGCAGGCGCGCTTCTGCGCCAGCAAGATCATCCCCATGTATGAGAATTATTACCGCGAGGTGCTGGAGCGGGCTTCGTAAATCGCTCCGGCAACCGAGCCGCCCAGGTCATCGGCAAACAGCACCGGCAACATCAGCCGCACCAGGGTGCCGCGTCCGGGTTGGCTTTCGACCGTGATCTCAGCGGCATCGCCATAGACCACCTGCAGGCGCTCGGAGACGTTGGCCATGCCAATGCCGGTGCCCGACGAGTCGCTGGTGCCCGACGTCGGCATGCCGACGCCGTCGTCTTCGACCTCGATCACGATGCGGCCGTTGGAGGCGCGGCTTCGCAGAAAAATGCTGCCGCCTTCGACCTTGTCAGCAAGGCCGTGCTTGAGAGCATTTTCCACGAGCGGCTGCAGGATCATGCTGGGAACAAGGTGGTCGAGTGAGCTCGGTTCGAGTTCTTTGACGATCTTGAGCTTGTCGCGCCCGAAGCGCACCACTTCGATGTCGAGGTAGTCGTCGAGGAATTCCACTTCTTCGCGCAGCGGCACGAACGAATCGCCTTTGCGCAGCAGGCGGCGCAGAATGTTGCTGAGCTTGACGATCATCTCGCGCGCGGAGTCCGGATCGCGCCGCACCAGCGACGAGACGGAATTCAAGGTGTTGAACAGGAAGTGCGGGTTGATCTGGTTTTGCAGGGCTGCCATGCGGGCCTGGAGCAACAGCCGCTCCTGCTGCTCCAGCTTCATCTCGATGCGGACGTTGTTCAGCACCTTGAGGGCAATGGCCACTGCCATCACCGTGCCGGCATAAACGGCCAGCTCGACCCCCCAGTTGTCGCTGTCGAGGGCAAAAATCCGTCGCGGGAATGCGCGGTGAAGCTGGATGCGCACAAACTCCAACGCCAAGATCAGCAGCAAGAACGACGTTTGCCAGTCGATCAGCGACTTACGAATACTGCGGCGAATCCAGTGGTAGATGCTGAGGTCGAACAGAGGCGAGAACGACCACACCGCCTCGCGATCAGTGGCCACGTGCCGCAGCAGTCCGGCTAGGAAGCCCGCCAGCAGGTTCATAGGTAGCGTCAGCCACTCTCCGAGCAATAGAGCGGGCAGGGAGACGAGGATGCCACCGGTGGTTCCCACCAGGCGCCCGCCGATGACGCCCATGAGGATTGCGCCCTCGAACGAGATGTCGGCAGCATAGAAATTTCTGACCCACCCTCGCACCAGTACGCCGAGCGCGATGGGGATGCCGATGATCAGAACAACTTCGATTTTTTCGCCCAGAGTCCGCTCTTCGCGAAATAGCAGCACCCGGAAGCGCCGAGCGCGCACCAGCACGCTGCTGATGGCCGCGGCCACTCCGAGGCGGATCAGTACCGTAACGAGGATGAGCTTGGAATCCAATATCGACCTGTGCCAGGCAAGTTGCGGCCTGACTTATCCTATCGCGGCGGCAGCTTCTCGCAGGGCTTGTTGCGCGCTGGCGGCATCGGGCGCGCCACCCTGCGCCATGTCGCGAGTGCCTCCGCCACGCGTGCCCAGCTTTTGCATCGCCTCTTTCATCAGTGTTCCCATGTCGCTGCTCAGACCGGAGGTCTGCGCGAAAACGAGAGAAGGCTGTGCACCGCCGCAGCCCAACAGGACTTTGGCCTTGTTCAACCGGGTCAACTTCTGGGCCAGCATCTTGATGAATTCAAGGTTGCGGTCGGGGAAGAACTCCACGACCAGCTTCAGTCCGCTTCCTGCGGGATGCTCTTCGGCCGCGCGCAGCAGGTTCGAGGCCTGCAGTTCCGCTACCTCTTCGAGCATCTTATGCTGAGATTTTTGCGCGCTCTTGACCTCGTCCAGCGATTTCCGCACCTGCGCTGGTACGTCCCAAATCTGGGTGGAAAACAGGGAAGCCGCCTCAGTCAGTGTCTGGAAATCGAGCCGCGCGGTGGCCACGGCCCGCAATCCGCAAACGAACTCGACCCGGACGCCCTGCTTGACCTTTTCGGTCTTGCGCAAGAGGATCGAACCGATTTCCCCTGTGCTGCGCACGTGGGTTCCACCGCAGGCGTTCAGGTCAAAGCCGTCTATGTCGATCAACCGCAACTTGTCGCGCACAGCAAGCGGAATCTTGCGGACTCCCAGGTTTTTGGCCTCGTCGGGAGTGGCATAGCGAATCTCGACAGGGCGGTCCTCGGCGATGGTCTGATTGGCCAGTCGTTCGGCGGCTTCCAACTGCTGAGGGCTGACCTTATCTGTTGCCAGGTCGATGGTGCAGCTGTCATCGCCCATGTGAAATGACACGGTGGCGAAACCAAACAAGCGCTCAAAGGCCGCGGAGAGCACGTGTTGGCCGGAATGTTGCTGTCGATGGTCAAGACGGCGGGCAGCCTCAACCCGGCCTCGTATCGTGGCGTGGGGCAAAAGCCAATCGGCTGCACGTTCTACGCGGTGCCACACGTCGCCGGTTTGTTCGTCTTCCACAACATCGGCGACGGCTACCCGGTCTCCCTTGGCGGAAGGTTCGAGCGATCCTGTGTCGAAATTCTGGCCGCCGCTGGTGGGGTAGAAGGCCGACCGGTCAAGGCGAACGAAAACCCCATCCGCCCGGTTTTCCACGGCGGCGATAGCTGCGTCAAATTCCAGCAAGGTTGGGTCGTTGTAGTAGAGGCGCTCGGTCAAGCTCGGCTTCTCCCGGGTCCGCAGGGTGCGGCGGAACCACCTGTGGAGAGGATACATCGCTGCCAATAGGCACGCAGCTTACCCTGTTCGCCTCGTAGAGCAAAGTGGTATCATCGCTGCACCCCCCGAAATGCAATGACACGGGTGTGCATTACCTCGCGCGTCGCACATTGCGGCAGTCGCGCGTCGTCGAGTTGTGCGCTTGTCAAAGCTTGTAGTGCCCGGCCAATGGCCTCATCCGTGAAGTAGATCGGAGCCTTTCCCATGAAGACGTTGAAAGAAGTTCTTGCGATTCTTGTCGCTGGTACAACCCTGATGGCCACCAGCCCCAGTGCGCTGGCGATGCCCATGTACGAGCCTCCTTACCAGGAAGCCGACCAGGCGCCGCTGACATCAGCTGACATCGACGCGATTGTGTCGCCGATCGCGCTCTATCCCGATCAGTTGATCGCGCAGATCCTCGGTGCGGCGACTTATCCCGACCAGGTCACAGCGGCCAGCAATTGGGTCAATAGCAATGGAGGCCTCAAAGATCAGGCCCTGATGACGGCGGTAGACAAGCAGCCGTGGGATCCCAGCGTGAAGGCGCTGACCCAGTTCCCGACGGTTCTGGACCAGATGGCGAAGAACCTGGCGTGGACCTCGGCGCTTGGCGATGCGGCCTACAACCAGCAGAAGGACGTGATGGACTCCATCCAGAAGCTGCGGAAGGAAGCCAAGGCGGCCGGCAATTTGAAGACGTCGCCGGAGATCAAGGTTGTACAGCAGGATCCTGCAGACCATCGTGATCCAGCAGGCCAACCCGCAGGTCGTGTATGTGCCGACATACAACCCGACCGTAGTCTACGGAACGCCCTACTACCCGCCGGGATACAGCACGGCGGCGCTGGTCACCACCGGCCTGATTTCGTTCGGAGTGGGCATGGCGATTGGCGCGTCGATGAATAATAGTTGCTGCGGCTGGGGCTATTACGGCGGAGGCTGGGGTTGCAACTGGCACGGCGGAAACGTGGTTTACCAGAACAACGTTTACGTGTCGCGCAGCAACACGTTCTACGGTAACAATCGCTACAACAACAACCCCTATTACAAGAACAACAACCGTCCGACGCCTTACAACAATGGCAACAATCGCTACAACAGCAACAACAATCGCTACAACAATGCCAGCAACAACAAGGCGGCGTGGAGCGGCAACAAGAATAGCGGGAACCGCAATAGCGGCAATACCGTGAACAAGGGCGGCAACACGGTAAACGTCAACGGCGACGTGAATGTGGGTGGAAACAAGAACCGTCCAGGCGCCAACAACAATGCGAACCGGCCCGGCGCCAATAACAACGGTGCGAACCGTCCGAATCAGGGAAGCAACAACCGTCCGGGAAACAACGCCAACGCCGGAAACCGTCCTGGCGCCGGCGCCAACAACCGTCCCAGCTCAGCTGATCGCGGATACGGCAAAGGACCGCAGGGCGCCGGCAACAACAGCGCGATGTCCGGCTATAGCAAGGGCGGCAACGCTCGCGCGGATTCGAATCGCGGCAAGCAGAGCATGGGTGCGTCCAAGCCCGCGGCGCAGAGCCGTCCTGCTGCCAAGCCGGCCGGAGGCGGGGCCCGCAAGAAGTAACGGGTGCCTGCCTGCTCGGTTGTGAATTTGTTGAACGCTGTTTAGCCCTGATGGAGATTAGATATGTCGATGATTACAAAGAAATCGTTCCAGGCCCCGATGTGGGCAGTGATTGGAATTGCCTGCCTCATGTTGTCCTCGCTGGCGGCGACGGCACAGGATGCCGGACAAAAGACGTTTGCGTCGACGGCGGACGCCGGCCAGACCCTTTACGATGCCGTCAAAGCCGGCGATAACGCTGCGATGGAGGCCGTGCTGGGCTCGTCGTCGAAGCCGATCATCTCCTCCGGTGACGCCGTCCAGGACAAGAAGAACCAGCAGTTCTTCATCGATCACTATGAGCAGATGAACCGCTGGGGGGTGGAAACCAACGGCGACCAGACGCTGTTTATGGGTGCCGATAACTGGCCGTTCCCCATTCCGTTGAAGAAGGCCGCGAATGGCCAGTGGTATTACGACACCAAAGCCGGTACTGAAGAAATACTATTTCGCCGCATCGGCAAGAATGAGTACGCTGCCATCCGCATCTGTGGAGTGTTGGCCGACGCGCAGGAAGAGTACTTTGCTGCGTTGCACGACGGCAGCACCGTTCACCAGTACGCCCAGAAATTCATCAGCGACGAGGGCAAGCAGAATGGGCTCTATTGGAAGACCGCCGAGGGCGAGCCGCAGAGTCCCATCGGCCCGGTCTTCAAGTACGCCGCTGGCCAGGGCTACACCAAGGCTGCCGACTCCTTCCACGGATACTTCTTCCGGTTGCTTACCGCCCAGGGAGCCGACGCTCCCGGTGGCGCGAAAAGCTACGTCAAAGACGGCGCAATGACCGAGGGCTTCGCTTTCGTGGCGTATCCGGCGGAATACCGCAATTCAGGCGTGATGACCTTCATCGTCAACCTGAACGGCGCCATCTACGAAAAGGACCTGGGTCCCAAAACTGCGGACCTGGCCAAGGCTTTGACGGCAATCAATCCCGACAAGACGTGGCGGGTGGTCAGTGTTAATGCTGAGGACGAGGCGGACGAGCAGTAGCGTTGACCGTATTCATAGGATGGTAATCCGGCCCCGCTTCGGCGGGGCTTTTTCATGAACCTTTCGGCCCGCCATGCTAATCTAGATAAGTAGCTGCGACCCGCCTGTTTAGCGAATTTCCGCAGTCCCAGACAAATCATGATTTCAGTCAGTGCAGTCTCCATGCGCTACGGCGCAAAAGTGTTGTTCGACGATGTGTCCACCGCGTTCACCCCGGGCAAGCGCTACGGCCTTACCGGTCCCAACGGCTCCGGCAAGTCCACGTTCATGAAGCTGCTGACCGGCGAGCTCGACCCGCAGAAGGGCAGCGTGGTGCGCCCCAAGAAGTTCGGCGTGCTGAACCAGGACCAGTTTGCCTTCGATGCGTTCCGCGTGATCGACACCGTCATGATGGGCAACAAGCGCCTGTGGGCTGCCCTGCAGGAGCGCGACACACATCTACGAGAAGACCGAATTCACCGACGAAGATGGAATGCGCCTGGGCGAGCTGGAAGGCATCGTCGGCGAAGAAGACGGCTACTCGGCCGAGGCCGACGCGGCGATCCTGCTGCAAGGCCTCGACATCGAAGACGAACTGCACGAGCGCCAGATGAGCGAGCTGCAGGGCGGACAGAAAGTCCGCGTGCTGCTGGCGCAGGCGCTGTTCGGGCATCCCGGGGCGCTGCTGCTCGACGAGCCTACGAACCACCTCGATCTCGACTCGATCCACTGGCTGCAGGGCTTTCTGAACAGTTACGAAGGCGTGCTGATCGTCATCTCGCACGATCGCCACTTCCTCAACAGCGTGTGCACGCACATCGCCGACATCGACTACGAAACCATCATCACCTACACCGGCACCTACGACGAGATGGTGCTGGCCAAGACGCAGATCCGCTCGCAGATCGAGAGCCAGAACGCGCAGCGCGAGAAGAAGATCGCGCAGCTCAACGAATTTATCGCGCGCTTCTCGGCCGGTACGCGTTCCAGCCAGGTGCAGTCGCGGCGCAAGGAAGTGGAGCGCCTGGCGGTAGGTGAGCTGGCGCGCTCGAACATCGCACGCCCGTTCCTGAAGTTCGAGCAGAAGCGGCCGTCGGGCAAGCACGTGCTGGAACTGCACGGCGTCGATAAGTCGTACGGCGACAACCATGTACTGCGCGGCTTCACCGCGAACGTCAGTCGCGGCGAGAAGATTGCGCTGATGGGCCGCAACGGCGCGGGCAAGACCACGCTGCTGAATGCGATCCTGGCGAATTCGCCGACGACTCCGGAAGCCGAGCTGCGCAAGACCAGCGGCTATGACGGACCGCTCATCGACGACGGCAAGGTCATCTGGGGGCACGAGGCGTCGGTCGGATACTTCGCGCAGGACCACAAGGCGCTGATCCAGCCGGGCATGACGGTTTCCGACTGGCTGCATCAGTGGGAACCCGGCGCGGCGTACGAGGAAATTCGCGGCCTGCTCGGCCAGATGCTCTTCCAGAAGGAAGACGGCAACAAGAAGACCGACGTGCTCTCCGGCGGCGAGGCGGCGCGCTTGCTGTTCTGCAAGCTGATGCTGCAGAAGCCGAACGTCCTGATCTTCGACGAGCCGACGAACCACCTGGACCTGGAGTCGATCAACGCGCTGAACATCGCGCTGCAGCGCTTCCAGGGAACCGTGCTGCTGGTTTCGCACGATCACGATCTGATCGACGAAGTAGCCACCCGCATCTGGCACTTCGAGCACGATCACACCATCACCGACTTCAAAGACACGTACGAGGAGTACCAGGCGGCGATCGCAGCGTAGGCTCCTTGTGGAGCGGAGGAAAGCGCTTTCCGTTGCGAAAAGCAAAAACAGATCCCTCACTTCGTTCGTGATGACAAATCGAAAAAAGAAAGGCCTCGCAGCGATGCGAGGCCTTTTTGACGATGTGGCTAGACGAAACTTAATCCCCTGCAGCCATCTCCGGCTCGGGATATATTCCGGGCGACTGCGGCACTTCGAGGTCCGGCATTGGCTTACCCGCAAACAGCAAGCGGCAGGGCTTGGCCAGCCAGCTTGCGATCTTGGTCGAGCGCGCCATGCGCGCGCTGTCGGTGGTGATGCCGGTGTCGGCGTACATCTGGCGGTAGATCTTCGAAATCAGCACGAACGCCGCGCGCGCCTTTACCGACTTCAGGAAGCTCGACCGCTTCCAGATGGAGTCGAAGCTGTAGAACTTGTCCCAGACGGCCTGCGTGCGCTGGCGCACTTCGTCGGCCGACATCGTGGGATGCAGCCCGAAATACTTGGGCCGCGTCTCCTGCGGAATCAGCCAGCGGCGCGTGAGCGGGATGCCGTTCACGTTCGCCGTCGTCACGTCCACGGTCTTCTCCCACTTGGCGAAATCGACGGTGCCGGGGAATGGCGTCAGGATGACGAACTGCGCGAAGGTGAGGTCGGCGGCGTCGGCCAGTGCCGCGGTCGCGTCAAAGGTTTCGGGCTTGTCGCTGGGCAGTCCGAAGATGAACGAGCCCAAGCACGTGAATGCCGTGGGCGCGGAAGTTCTTCAGCCGGTCAATCAGCGCCTGGCCGGAGAGGTTGAAGTCCTTGTACACGTCTTTCAGTCCGTCAGGCGTGACGGCTTCCACGCCGACCAGCGCGCCCAGGATGTGCGCCGACTTCATGGCGTTGAGGAATTCGTCGTCCTCGGCGGCTTCCATGGTGATCTGGGTGTAGAAGACGGTGTCTTTGGGGAGCTGCGCGAGGCGCGCCATCAATTCAAAGCGTTCGGCGCGGACAGCTTTCAGTTGCTCAAGATGCGCCTTGTTCTTCTGGCGGCCGGCCAGTTCGAGGTCGGTCAGCGTGACGGGATAGAAGTTGTCGTCGGCCAGTGCGATGAAGCGAAAGCCTTGCCGCCGCAACTGCACGATCTCTTCGACGACGGCATCGGCCGGTCTCTGGCGCGGCTTCTGGCCGTCGGTGCTCCACACCGAACAGAACGAGCAATGCTTGGGACAGCCGCGCACGGTCTGCACCGACGCCCACATGTAGCTCTTGCGCGGAATCAGGTCCCAGCGCGCGGCGGAGAACTGGTCGGCCTCGATGCGGCCGCCTTCGTAAATTGATTTCGGCGAGCCGCTCACGCAATCGGCCAGCACCGTCGCCCAAACCACGTCGCCGTCGCCCTTGACCACGGCATGAGCGCCGCCGAGTTCCAGCGCTTCTTCGGGATACAGCGTGGCGTGAATGCCGCCGTAGACCACGTACGCTCCACGAGCGCGGGCATCGCGTCCGACTTCGTAGCCGCGCAGCGCGTTGCCGGTGTGGACGCCGATGCCGACGATGTCGCCGGGCTGGATGGTTGCGGGATCGAGCAAGGCCAGGGTTTCATCGACCAGGATCGGATCGCCATACGGACCGGGGCGTAGCGCCCGCCAGGACGTACAGCCAGCGGGGAGTGATGACGGCGGTACCAAAGGAGACGTGGCTGGGGTTGATCAGATGAACATTCACGCGCGTGTAGCTCCCTTCGAGGGTGCCAGGGCGGGTCAGCCGGTCGCGCGCTGAGGTCGCAGAGGACGCTCTTGAAAAACGCCGGAGTCAGACCGGGAAGCACATTACTTCACGAAAGCAACAACCGCACATCGGGCAACTTCCGGAGACGACTCCTGTGGGTAGCAGGGTCTCATATCGTCCCCAAAGGAAACTGTGCAATATTGCTCACTTTTGACGAAAGATCAAACACCCAATGGGCAGGAGAAACGGTGCAAGAACCCGCATCGATCGACCTAAGGATAACAGACGGCAAAAGGCCCCGCATTGCTGCGAGGCCTTTGTTCTTGTATCTACCTAATGCTGCTGTTGCTGCTTCTAGTACATTCCGCCCATACCGCCGCCGCCGCCGTGGCCGCCCATGGGAGCTTCCTTCTTCTCTTCCGGAAGTTCCGCAACCAGGGCTTCGGTGGTCAGCATCAGCGACGCGATCGAACCTGCGTTCTGCAGGGCGGTGCGCGTCACCTTGGTCGGATCGATGACGCCGGCCTTGACCAGGTCCTCGAAGTTGTTGGTCTGGGCGTTGTAGCCGAAGTTGTTTTCCTTCGACTCGCGGATGCGGCCCACAACGATGGCGCCCTCTTCGCCGGCGTTGCCGACGATCTGGCGCAGCGGCTCTTCGAGCGCGCGGCGCACGATGTTGCCGCCGATCTTCTCGTCGCCTTCCAGCTTCAGGGCTGTCGATGGCCTCAGCGCAGCGCATGAGCGCCACACCGCCGCCGGGGACGATGCCTTCCTCGACTGCAGCGCGGGTGGCATGCATCGCGTCTTCCACGCGGGCTTTCTTTTCCTTCATTTCGGTTTCGGTCGCGGCGCCGACTTTGATGACGGCAACGCCACCCACCAGCTTCGCCAACCGCTCCTGCAACTTCTCGCGGTCGTAGTCGCTCGTGGTCTTTTCGACCTGGCTGCGAATTTCCTTCACGCGGCCCGAAATGTCTTCAGCCTTGCCCTTGCCCTCGACGATGGTGGTGTTGTCCTTGTCGATGGTGACTTTCTTGGCCTGGCCGAGATCGGTCATCTGGACGTTCTCCAGCTTGATGCCGAGGTCTTCGGTGATGGCCTTGCCGCCGGTCAGGATTGCGATGTCCTGCAACATGGCCTTGCGGCGATCGCCGAAGCCAGGGGCCTTCACGGCCGCGACGTTCAGCGTGCCGCGCAGCTTGTTGACCACCAGGGTCGCCAGCGCTTCGCCTTCCACGTCTTCAGCGATGATCACCAGCGGACGTCCGCCCTTGGCGATCTGCTCGAGCAGCGGGAGCAGGTCCTTCATCGACGAGATCTTCTTTTCGTGGATCAGGATGTAGGGGTTCTCCAGAACCGCTTCCATGCGCTCAGGATCGGTCACGAAGTACGGCGACAGGTAGCCGCGGTCGAACTGCATGCCTTCGACGACTTCCAACTGCGTCTCCATGGTCTTGGACTCTTCCACGGTGATGACGCCGTCCTTGCCGACCTTCTTCATCGCTTCGGCGATGATGTTGCCGATGGTCGAGTCGTTGTTCGCCGAAATGGTGCCCACCTGCGCGATCATGTCGCCGGTGACCTTCTGCGAGAACTTGTCGAGCGCGCTGCCGGTGCGGTTGCCTTCGTTGTCAACGGTGCCGCAAACCGCGGTAACGGCCTTCTCGATGCCGCGCTTCAGGGCCATCGGGTTCGCGCCGGCGGCAACCGTCTTCACGCCTTCGCGGTAGATGGACTGCGCCAGAACGGTCGCGGTGGTGGTGCCGTCTCCGGCCACGTCAGACGTCTTGGAGGCCACTTCGCGCACCATCTGTGCGCCCATGTTCTCGAGCGGGTCCTTCAGCTCGATTTCCTTGGCTACGGTCACGCCGTCCTTGGTGATGAGCGGCGAACCGAATTTCTTCTCGATGACTACGTTGCGGCCCTTAGGGCCGAGGGTGACCTTCACGGCATCCGCCAGGACGTTGACGCCCCGCAGGATCGACTGCCGCGACTCTTCACCGTGCAGAATCTGCTTTGCCATTGCTTCAATCTCCTTGAAAATTGTTGTCAGTTGTCGCCGGCCAGTTGCTTCTACGTGCCTGCAACCGCGGCTGACGGACGTTGCTGGTTGAACGAAACTACTTCTTCGCCAGGACCGGCTTCGTGGCGCCTTCCAGGATGCCGAGGACTTCTTCCTCGCGCATGATCAGGAAGTCTTCGCCGTCGATCTTGATTTCGGTGCCGGCATACTTGCCGAACAGAACGCGATCGCCCGCCTTCACGTCGAACGGGAAAATCTCGCCCTTATCGTTGCTTTTGCCGCGTCCGACGGAGATGACTTCGCCTTCCTGCGGCTTGTCCTTGGCGCTATCGGGGATGATGATGCCGCCTCGGGTGGTTTCTGCCTCTTCCACACGACGAATCACGATACGGTCATGCAGGGGAGTGAGTTTGGTAGACATTCTCTGGTACTCCTTTCAATCAGTTGGTTCGACTTGGATTGCGATAAACTTTGGCCGGCTTGGTCGCCGATTCGGCGCCAGGCGCGGCGGTTCCAACTACCTCAGGGAAATATTCTCGAACCAGGCTCGGGCGCCTAAACTCAACCTAGGATGGCTGCTAGCACTCAAGCCTGACGAGTGCTAATGTACCTATTCGTGGCATTCCAGTCAAGTCGGATGTGAGTGTAATTCACTCAAATTTTAAAATCGCGCCTGCGCCCGGCTTTTCGGCGACTTGACGCGTTCCCACCTGCCTTGCCGGTTCGCTTTCCGTGGGGGCGAGGCCTCCGTAGGCTGTGACACATCTCGAATACTTGCCAACCGCATCCGTGATTAGGAATTTTATAATGCAGAGCCAAATCGATTCGATTAAGCTGTCCCTGTATATTATTGCTCAGCAGTGCGAGCGAGTTTAGTCGCATAATGGGAAACGCAGGTTATGAGGACACCGTCTAATCGACGCTGGGTGCTCGGGGCCACGTCTTTCCTGCTGGGCTTGTGGTTTTTCTGCCTTTCGCCGGGCGCCCTCGCCCAGTCAGGTTCTGCGTCCGTAGCAGCAACTCCGGCAACCGTCAGCCCAATCGACGACAAGCAACGCCAGCGCGCCGCCAGGTCAAGAGGCTATCCCCAGCCATTCGGCGGATCCGATACCAACGGCCACCGAGGTCGAATCTCGCGGCGAAAGAGCGCCCGATCCAGCCGACGCCGCGCCGGTATCCGCAGCGGTTACAAGTCCTCCTCCACCGAGCGCGTCCACACCGCAAGCGGCGGACGTCCCCACTCCCGAACCGGCCAAGTACGACGTCACGATGATCGGGCATCGGAACATTGGCACGGGTCTGAACTTCTATTCGCTGGAGCGCGAGATCGCCGTCGGACAGGACCTCGCCAAGCAGGTCGAACAGACCTCCAAGCTGGTCACTGATCCGGAGATCACGACGTACGTGAACCGCATCGGACAGAACCTGGTGCGCAATTCCGACTCGCGGGTGCCGTTCACGATCAAGGTGATCGATAGCGGCGAGATCAACGCCTTTGCGCTGCCCGGCGGCTTCTTCTATGTGGACAGCGGCCTGATCCTGGCTGCCGAAAGCGAGTCCGAGTTGGCGGCGATCATGGCCCACGAAATCGCTCATGTGGCCGCCCGTCATGCCACCAAGAACATGACCAAGCAGCAGATCTGGAACATGGCGTCGATTCCGCTGATGTTCGTCGGCGGGCCGGCCGGTTACGCGATTGCCGAGGTTGCCAATATCGTGGTTCCCATGAGCTTCCTGAAGTTCTCCCGCGACTCCGAGCGCGAGGCCGACATGCTCGGCCTGCAATACGACTACGCCGCCGGATACGACCCGCAGGCATTCATCCAGTTCTTTGAACGTCTCAAGGCGCAGGAGAAACAGAAGCACAGCAAGATCGCCAAGCTGTTTTCCACCCATCCCATGACGGCCGACCGTATCACGGCCGCTCAGCTGGAAATCAGTAAATATTTTCCCGATCGCGACAGCTACGTCGTCGACACCAGCGAATTCGAGGTGATGAAGCTGCGGCTGATGGCCGTCCAGAGTAACCACCGCTTGAATTCAGACGGTGCTCCCAACCGCCCGGTTCTGCGCAACAACACCCAGGACGACACGCCAGGCAGTGCCACCCCCGGCGACCCCGCAGCTCCCGCGGATGACCGCCCAACATTGAAGCGCACCAGCTCGAATCCCGATTAACCGCGAGTCCACCTCGCGGACTTCAGTCGGCGAGCCGTGACTTTTTCCGCAGCCTGTTCAGCCCCGTCGGCCGTTCCCCCAACTCGCAAATTGCGATTCGTGGGCAGTCTGCCTAGAATAAGCCAATGAGAAGTGTATTCCGGTCGCTCTGTTTTCTCGGCGTGCTTTTTGTTGTAGGCTTCACGTTTGCCAAGGACAAAAACGCTGCCGCGGTGCCAATGTCGAACCTTCACTTCCTTGTCGTGAAAGACGACAACAACAAGCCTGTGCGGAATGCGAGTGTCATCCTTCATCTCGTCAGCAAAGACGGAACGCAGGAAAAAGGCGGCTTCCAGCTCAAAACCGACAACGAAGGCATCACCGAGACAGAAGGCATCCCATACGGTCCGATCCGGATCCAGGTGCTGGCGCCCGGGATGCAGACCTATGGTGACGACTATCAGATCGACAAGCCGGAGATGGACATCGAGATCCGCCTGAAACGGCCCACCGACCAACTGTCGGTTTACGACAAGCCGAAAAAGAAACAGCAGCCTGCGCCGGCAACCCCTCCGGCTGAACCCAAACCCAATTGAGCCCTTGGATCGGCGGAGCCGGGAATCATGATTGAAGCCAAAGCCATCTGGACTGACAAAGACCGCTTCCTCGGCGAAGCCACCTCGGGCCACGCCCTGGTGATGGATGCCGGCGAAGCGAAGACCGCCAGTACGCCCATGGAACTGGTGCTGATCGGGCTCTGCGGCTGCACCGCCAGTGACGTGGTCGGTATTCTGCGCAAGAAGCGGGAGCCGTTTACCGGCCTCGAAGTTTCTGCCCAAGCCGAGCGGGCCGCCGATCACCCCAAGGTTTACACGCACATCAAGCTGATCTATCGAGTGCGCGGCAAGGTCACGCACAAGGCCATGGAAGACGCCGTGCGGCTTGTCGAAAGAGAAGTACTGCTCGGTCTCGGCCATGCTGGAGAAGACGGCCACGATCGAGACCGTGATCGAATACGCCGAGTAAAACCCCTCCGACCCGCGTTCTTATGATTGGGATTCGCGCTGGCATAAACGAATGGCGTAAGGCGAGCTGCGAAAAGCGATGCGCCAATTGCCAGTCACTAATTGCTAAGTGCTAATTGCTGGCTGCTTTTTTCGTGCGCTCCGTCACAGGTGTCTAGGCCGCGCGTCACTGCGCCTGGCTGTACCTGCTCCCAGAATGTGAACTGGATTCTTACGGCCCATGCCCAAGAGTCGCGCAGTAACGAGGAACAAGAAAATGAGCACACTTACGGTATCCGCTCCCGCCAAGCTGAACTTGGCCAAGCGCATGTCGCGTCTCGGCACCGAGACCGCCTTTGAAGTTCTGGTCCGGGCCCGCGCCCTGGAGAAGCAGGGCAAACACATCATCCATCTGGAAATCGGCGAGCCCGATTTCGACACCCCCAAGAACATCGTCGAAGCCGCGGTTGACGCGCTGCACCTGGGCTACACGCACTACGGCCCGTCGGCCGGACTGCCTGACCTGCGCGAGGCCATTGCCGACGACGTTAGCAAGTCTCGCGGCGTGAAGTTCACGCCGGAAGAAGTGGTCGTGGTTCCCGGCGGCAAGCCCATCATCTTCTTCACCATGATGGCGCTGGTCGAGGAGGGCGACGAGGTCATCTATCCCAACCCCGGCTTCCCCATCTACGAGTCGATGATCAATTTCGTGGGCGGCAAGGCCGTGCCGATTCCGTTGCGCGAGGAGCGCGATTTCCGCCTCGACGTCAACGAACTGAAGAGCCTGATCAACGACCGCACCAAGCTGATCATCCTCAACTCGCCGCACAATCCGACCGGCGGAGTGCTGACCAAGAACGACATCTACGACATCGCCGACGCCATCGGCGACCGCGACATCATGGTGCTCAGCGACGAAATCTACGGACGCCTGCTGTTCGAAGGCGAGCAGTTCAGCATTTCGGCGGTCGAGGGAATGAAGGAGCGCACCATCATCCTCGACGGTTTCTCCAAGACCTACGCCATGACCGGATGGCGCATGGGCTACGGCGTCATGCGTGCCGACCTGGCGACCCACGTCGCGCGCCTGATGACCAACTCCAATTCCTGCACCGCCAGCTTCACGCAGATCGCTGGCATCGAGGCGATTCGCGGCGATCAGAGCGAGACCGAACACATGCGGCTGGAGTTCGAGAAGCGTCGCAACGTCTTCGTCAACGGCATCAACCAGATCAAGGGATTCTCGTGCCGCCTGCCGAAGGGAGCGTTCTACACTTTCCCGAACATCACCCAGACCGGCTGGCCGTCGAAGAAACTGGCCGACGCGCTGCTCGATGAGGCAGGCGTCGCCGGACTTTCAGGCACCGCGTTCGGCGCTTTCGGCGAAGGCTACCTGCGCTTCAGCGTGGCGAATTCAGTGGAGAACCTGCAGAACGCGCTCGACCGCATCGACCAGTGGACGAAGAAGAACCTCTAAATTATCTCCCTGTACTTGAGGCCCGCTTGCGAGCGGGCCTTTTTCATGGGCTATGATGGGCACGCGTGCCGCGATGCCTGACACCGAACGAACCTCGCTTCCGCGTCTTTGCCACCGCCGACATCGGCGACGCGGCCTTCGACCGCCTACGCAAGCGCGGCTATGAGGTCGAGGTTTACCCGAACCCCGAGCCGCCGCCCAAGAGCCTGATCATCGAAAAAGTCCGCGGCGGGATCGATGGGTTGATCACGACCCTGCGCGACAAGATCGACGCCGAGGTCTTCGACGCCGGCGAGGGCACACTGAAGGTGCGTCGCGCAGTACGCGGTCGGTGTGGACAACATCGACCGCGCGCCGCCAACCGCTACAGGATTCCTTACACCCACACCGCCGGATGTTCTGACGGAAGCGACGGCGGAGTTCGCCTTCTTTGCGCTGGCGGCTCTGTCGCGCAAGCTATGGAGCGGCGGAAAAGCTGGTGCGCGAGAACCGGTGGGGCTTCTGGCACCCGTACCTGCCGTTTCTCGGCGACGAGATGACGGGCAAGACCATCGCCATCATCGGCACGGGTCGAATCGGGCAGGCCTGGCGAAGAAGTGCAGCGGCTTCGACATGAACATCCTCTGCTATCGACCCCAGGCGTCCGGATGAGAAGTTCGTGAACGGCGCTTCAGGCGGTGATGGACCTGCGCTTACGCAGCGGATTGCAGCAGCGAGCGCACGACGATCCGTTATGCCTCGCTTGAGGAGGCTTTGCGGGAGAGCGACTTCGTCAGCATTCACGTGCCGCTGGTGCGCGAAGGTGAGAAGCGACACCCCCACGTATCATCTTCTTCAACGAAACGACCTTGCGAATGATGAAACCGACCGCGTACCTGGTGAACACCTCGCGTGGGGCGGTGATCGACGAGGAGGCGCTGGCTCGATGCGCTGAAAGAAAACTGGATTGCCGGCGCTGCGCTCGACGTGTTCGAGACCGAGCCTCTGCCGCCGGATTCGCCATTGCGCGATCCCGATATTGAAGACCGCTGCGGCTCTATCCGCACTTCGCCAGCGCCGGGCGCAGAACGCGCCTGTCGGTCGATCCCAATGGCGGCATGGCTGGGCGTTGCGTCCAGGGCCTGATCGACGTGCTGGAAGGGAACTACGGCGGCGACATCCAGAAGATGCCGTTCGTGGTGAACAAGGAAGCGTTTCGCTAGAGAATCAGCAGAGGTCGCTCACCGCCAGCGAGAATTCGCATCCGGCGAGAGCGAAAGGCGAGCGCGTCGTTACTTCGCCACCAGCGCCGATACCAGCGAGTCGAAAATCTTCACGCCGTCGGTCATGCCCAATTCCGGCTCGCTGGCGCGCTCCGGATGCGGCATCATGCCCAGCACGTTGCGTCCGGCGTTGCAGATGCCGGCGATGTTCTCGATGCGAGCCGTTGGGATTGGCGTCCGCCGTCACTTCGCCGCTCGGCGTCACGTAGCGGAAGATGATGCGCTCCTGGTCTTTCAATTCCGCCAGCGTCTGGTCATCGCAGAAGTAGTTGCCTTCCATGTGGCCGATGGGAATCTGCAGCACTTCGCCCTTGGTCAACTGCTGCGTGAAAGGCGTGTTCGTGCTCTCGACGCGAATGTTCACCGGCTTGCAGATGTACTTCAGTCCGGCGTTGCGCATGAGCGCGCCCGGCAGCAGTCCGGACTCGCAGAGAATCTGGAAGCCGTTGCAGATGCCCAGCACGAGGCCGCCGTCGGCGGCGAACTTGCGCACCGACTCCATGACCGGCGAGAACTTGGCGATCGCTCCCGTGCGCAGGTAGTCGCCGTAGGCGAAGCCTCCGGGAACGATGATGGCGTCGCATCCCTGGAGGTCCGGCGAGTCGTGCCACAGGAACGTCACCGGCTGCTTCGACACCTGTTGAGATCGTCCAGTAGGCGTCGTGATCGCAGTTGGATCCGGGGAAAATGATGACGCCAAACTTCATCGCTGTGCGCTCCAGGAGGGGGTTTCAGCCTCAGTGTAGCATGGGTGCGGCGGCCTCCCGGGCGCTGGCATCTAAACGGTTATGGAGTTTTCGCGACACGTCAACATCACCGGCGGAGCGCT
Source organism: uncultured Acidobacteriaceae bacterium (assembly GCA_963751155.1). Taxonomy (GTDB): domain Bacteria; phylum Acidobacteriota; class Terriglobia; order Terriglobales; family Acidobacteriaceae; genus DASRAA01. The sequence goes on from CAVVTL010000043.1 coordinate 153,624, forward strand.
GCGCGACTGGTTCGTCGCCCAGTGCTACGACTCGATCGCCGTCGGCCTGCTGTGGTGGCTGGGCCTTGCCTATCTGAAGGTTCCGCTGGCGCCGTTCTGGGCGATTTCTGGCGGCGCTGTTCCAGTTCATTCCGCACTTCGGCCCGATTTTTACGTTTATCGGGCCGGCGATTGCCGCGATCTTCGCTGGCGGCCTCGAGTCCTTTCTGTGGGTGCTTGGGCTCTACGGCGTGATCGTCGTGCTCGACGGCCTCGCTGCTCCAGCCGCTCATCATGAAGCGCACGGCCAGGGTTCCCCTCTGGGCGTCGCTGATCGTGCCGATCGTGTTGAGCTTCATGCTTGGCTTCTGGGGCGTGCTGCTTGCCGCGCCGCTGTTGGCGGTGATCTTCGCCTATCGCGCGGTGGCCCGGAAGCGCGCGCAGGAGGCCGCGGCGAAGAGCGATGCCGCGCCAGACGCCTCCGGGACAGGAAATCACCGGCGGAGTGCTGCTGGCGCCCGAAGAATCGACGCGCGCTCGATGACGCGCAGCCGTGACGCATCTCGTCCGGCGTGATTCGGCCCCGATTTCCACATCGCCGGCGCATACAATAAGCACGAGCCAGCGAAGGTCCTCACCGAATGTCGGAGCAATTCGTTCATCTTCACCTGCACACCGATTACTCCATGCTCGATGGCGCGTGCGATGCCACCAAGCTGGTGGAGCGCGTCAAGGAACTCGACATGCCCGCCGTGGCCATGACCGACCACGGCAACATCTTCGGAGCGGTCGAGTTTGCCAACGCCGCCAAAGAAGTAGGCGTGAAGCCCATCCTGGGCTGCGAGCTGTACATCTGCAAGAAAGAAGACCATCGCGCGGCGCCTGAGGGCGACAGCTACAACCACCTCATCGTGCTGGCTGAGAACGACGAGGGCTACCGCAACCTGGTGAAGATCGCCTCCGAGGCCTCGCTCCACGGCTTCTACTACAAGCCGCGCGTCAGCAAGCGGTTTCTGGCGGAGCACTCGAAGGGCCTCATCGGACTCTCCGGCTGCCTGAAGGGCGAGGTCGCCGAAGAACTGACCTTCGAGCATTACGACAAGGCGCGCGCAGGCAGCCGCCATGTTCGGCGACATCTTCGGCAAGGGAAACTTCTTCCTCGAAATCCAGAACCAGGGACTGCCGGAAGAAGACCGCATCCAGAACAACCTGCTGAAGCTGGAGCAGGAACTCGGCATCCCGATGGTGGCCACGAACGACAGCCACTATCTGTGCGAAGACGACGCCCACGCGCAGGACGTGATGGTCTGCATCCAGACCGGCAAGTCGATCAATGACACGAATCGGCTGAAGTTCGCCAACAACCAGTTCTACGTGAAGAGCTATCCGGAGATGCAGAAGGCGTTTCCGGGTATGAGCAGTATCTGAAGCGCACGCTGGAGATCGCCGAGCGCTGCAACACCAAGCTGGAAAAGGTGCACGACCCGTTTCCGCAATTCGAGGTGCCGTCGGGATTCAGCATCCCGGATTACTTCGAGCACGTCACGCGTGAGGGCTTTGCCCAGCGCCTCAACATGCTGCGCGAACTGCAGGCCATGGGCCGCCTGAAGCACTCGCTGGAAGACTACGAGCAGCGCCTGTCGCGCGAGATCGGCATTATCCGGCAGATGCAGTTTGCCGGATACTTCCTCATCGTCTGGGACTTCATCCGCTACGCCAAGGAACACGACATTCCCGTCGGCCCGGGCCGCGGTTCGGCTGCCGGAGCGCTGGTCGCCTACGCGCTGGGCATCACCGACATTGACCCGCTGCAGAATGAGTTGCTGTTCGAGCGCTTCCTCAATCCCGAGCGCGTCAGCCTGCCCGACATCGACATCGACTTCTGCATGAACCGTCGCGGCGAGGTCATCAACTACGTCACGCAGAAGTACGGCCGCGACCAGGTGGCGCAGATCATCACCTTCGGCACCATGGCCTGCAAGGCGGCGATCAAAGACTCCGGCCGCGCCATGGACATTCCGTACTCCGAAGTCGAGCGCATCGTGAAGATGGTGCCGCCCACCCTCAACATCACCATCGACAAGGCGCTGGAGGACTCGCCGTCGCTGGCGACCGCGCTACGAGTCTGAGCCCCAGACCAAGGAACTGATCGACACGGCCAAGAAGCTGGAGGGCCTGGTTCGCAATTCCGGCGTGCACGCCGCGGGCGTCGTCATCTCGCCGCAACCGCTGACCGATCTGGTTCCGCTGCATCGCACCAAGAACGACGAAATCGTCACCGCCTACGACATGAAGGCGATTGAGAAGCTTGGCCTGCTGAAGATGGACTTCCTCGGGCTGACCACGCTCACCATCATCGACGACGCTCTGCGGCTGATCGTGCAGACGCGCGGCGAGCAACTGAACTTGCAGACGCTTGCGCTCGACGACACGGTGACCTACGAGAAGGTCTTCCACACCGGACTGACCTCGGGCGTGTTCCAGTTTGAATCGCAGGGCATGCGCGACGTGCTGCGCCGCTACAAGCCGACCACGGTCGAAGACCTCACGGCGTTGAACGCGCTCTATCGGCCCGGGCCGATCCAGGGCGGCATGATCGACGACTTCATCGATCGCAAGTGGGGCCGCAAGAAAATCGAGTACGAGCTGCCTGAGCTGGAAACGATGCTCAAGGAAACTCTGGGCGTCATCGTCTACCAGGAGCAGGTGATGCAGATCGCCAACCGCCTGGCGGGCTACTCGCTGGGTGAAGCCGACCTGCTGCGCCGCGCCATGGGCAAGAAGAATGCCGACGAGATGGCGAAGCAGCGCGAGCGCTTCGTCAAGGGCGCTCTGGAGCGCAGCTTCCCAGAGAAGAAGATCGTCAAGATCTTCGACCTGATGGAACAGTTCGCCGGATACGGCTTCAACAAGTCGCACTCCGCGGCTTACGCGCTACTGGCGTATCACACCGCATACCTGAAGACGCACTATCCGGTCGAATTCATGGCGGCGCTGCTGACGTCGGTTTCCGGCAGCACCGATGACGTGGTCAAGTACATCAACGAGTGCCGCGAGATGGGCATTCCGGTCGAGCCGCCCGACGTGAACGTCAGCGCCGCCAACTTCACGCCGCATGGCGAGGCGATCCGCTTTGGCCTCTCGGCGGTGAAGAACGTCGGCCACAACGCCATCGAATCCATCGTCACTGCGCGCAAGGAAGTCGGCGCCTTCAAGTCGATCTTCCAGTTCTGCGAAAAGGTGGATCTGCGCCTGCTGAACAAGCGCGTCATCGAGTCGCTCATCAAGGCTGGCGCGATGGATGCCATGGGCCGCCGCTCGCAGCTGATGGCCGTGGTTGACACTGCGATGGAGCACGCCCAGAAATCGCAGCGCGACGCTGCCATGGGCCAGCACGGTCTGTTTGGGGTCTTCGCCGACGAGACTGCGACCGCAGACCGAAAAGCCCCTGCCCAATGTTCCCGACTGGGATGAGCACCAGCGGCTCTCGGCCGAGAAGGAGATCCTGGGTTTCTACATCACCGGCCATCCCCTGGAGAAGTATCGCGACAAGCTGCTCGACTTCAGCGCGCTCACCACCGAAGAACTGGGCCAGATGAAGTCCTCCACCGGCCGCGATGAGACCGTCCTCGTTGGCGGCATTCTGAAGGCGGTGAGCGTCTCCAAGTCGAAGAAGGGCGATCTCTATGGCCAGGGACGTCTGGAAGACATGATCGGTTCGGTCGACGTTCTATGTTTCTCTGACAACTTTAAGCGGCTGTCGGAAAAGCTGAAGCTCGACGTGCCGGTGCTGGTGAAGGGAAGCGTTCGCGTCGAGGAAGGCTCCAACCCGAAGCTGATGATCAGCGACATCACGCCGCTCGAAGACGCGCAGCCCAAACTTGCCCGCAGCCTGCGCATTAAAATCCCGCTGGAGACAGCTTCAGCGGGCACAATCGACGCGCTGCACTCCATCTGCACCGAGCGCAAGGGAGAGGCCAAGGTGCTGTTCGACCTGGAGCGCAAAGGCGACTTCACCGTCGTGATGGAAGCGGAAGGCTATAATGTGTTGCCAGACCGCGCTTTTATCAATCGCATTGAAGAACTCTGCGGCCGCGGCAGCTTACGCATCATCGACTAGCGCGGTTATCGAGACAAATTAAGCCCATGGATTCCGCACCCAACGCGCAAAGCTGAACTGCAACGCATCGAGCAGCAGATTGAACAACTGCAAGGCGCTGCCGCCAACAACACTGAGGCACTCCAGCAACTCGAGGAACTGCAGCAGAGCGTCGAGGCACTTCGCCGGCAGGTCTCCGGCAAGCTGACGCCCTGGGAGCGCACCGAGATGGCTCGCCATCCCATGCGGCCGTACCCGCTGGATTACATCGAGCGCATCTTTCCCGACTTCAGCGAGATTCACGGCGACCGCGGCTTTGCCGACGACGCTGCGATGATTTGCGGCATGGCCCGCTTTCAGGGCCGTGAAGTCGCGGTCCTCGGCACGCAGAAGGGCCGCGACACCAAAGCGCGCGTCTATCGCAACTTCGGCCAGCCCAATCCCGAGGGCTACCGCAAGGCGCTGCGCTTCATGAAGTTCACCGAGAAGTGGAACCGCCCGCTCATCGCGTTGATTGACGTGGTGGGCGCTTATCCCGGCCTCGGCGCTGAAGAGCGCGGACAAGCCGAAGCCATCGCCCACAACCTGCGCGAAATGGCGCGACTGAAAGTCCCGTTTGTTGCGGTTATTACCGGCGAGGGCGGCAGCGGAGGCGCGCTGGCCATCGCCGTTGCCGACCGCGTGTTGATGCAGGAGAACAGTATCTACTCGGTGATCTCGCCCGAAGGTTGCGCATCGATCATGTGGCGCGACTCCACGAAGAAGGACATCGCTGCCGCCGCCCTACGTATCACCGCCAAAGACAACCTGGAGATGGGCTTCTGCGACGAAGTCATCCCCGAGCCGCCCGGAGGCGCGCACAACGACTACGATGCGGCCGCGGCGTCAGTCGCCGACGTCCTGGACAGGCACCTGAGTGAACTGGAGAAGCTGCCGCTCCAGCAGTTGCTGGATGCGCGCTACAAGAAGTTTCGGAACATGGCGCAGTACTACAACACCGTCTAGCGGTCGAGGTCGCGACGGCCCTTTCCGACACATCGCACCAACCGAGTACACCCCTGTCGTGACCCGCAGTTTCCGCTAGTCGCTAACTGGCCTATAATAATGGCACTCCCGACGCCATCCTGCATGTTGCGTGGGGCAACCGAATCAGGGGAATTGATGGCTACAACTGAAATAGCACCACACGGCTCGGCCACGTCCGCCGACCGCAAGCCTATCGTTAACGACTTCAGCATCCAAGTAGCAACCGCCAACGGCTCCGGATCGCAAAGCGCCAACTCCATTCTGTTGCGCTCCATCTTCCAGATGGGCGTTCCCGTCTCCGGCAAGAACCTGTTTCCGTCGAACATCGCCGGGCTGCCGACTTGGTTCACCATCCGCGCCAGCAATAAGGGCTACATTGCGCGTAAGAAGGAAATCGACTTCGTGGTCGCGATGAATCCCGAAACCGCGCGCGAAGACGTGATGGACCTGGCGCCGGGTGCAGCTGTGCTCTACGACGAGCCGCTGAAGCTCAGCGAACTCCGCTCCGACCTGGTTTTTTACTCGGCGCCGTTCGACAAGATCGTCGCCACCGTCTGCCCCGAGGCCAAGCTACGCAAGCTGGTGAAGAACATGATTTACGTCGGGGTGATGGCGCAGTTGCTCAACCTCGACATGGCGGAAGTGGAAAAGGCCTTGCGCAAGCAGTTCGCCAAAAAGGTGAAGGCTGCCGACCTCAACTGGAACGCGGCCAAGGCCGGCTACGATTACGCCGTCGCCTCGCTCACCAAGGCTGACCCGTTCACTATAGAGCGCATGGACAAGACCGCTGGCATGATCATCGTCGACGGCAATTCGGCGGCCGCGATGGGCTCGATGTTTGCGGGCGTCACGGTCGTGACGTGGTATCCCATTACGCCCTCTTCATCGCTGGTGGAATCCCTCATCGATTACATGAAGGCTTACCGCATCGGCCCTGACGGCAAAGCGACTTTCGCCATCGTGCAGGCTGAGGACGAACTCGCCGCCATCGGCATGGTTCTGGGTGCAGGATGGGCCGGCGCTCGCTCCATGACTGCGACCGCCGGGCCCGGCATTTCGCTCATGGCGGAGTTCGCCGGCCTCGGTTACTACGTCGAGATTCCCGGCGTCATCTGGGACGTGCAGCGTGTCGGCCCATCCACCGGCCTGCCCACGCGCACTTCTCAGGGCGACATCGAGTTTGTGGCCAAGCTTTCGCACGGAGATACCTTCCATCCCATGCTGATTCCGTGCTCGGTCGCCGAGTGCTTCACTATGGCCAGCGACGCTTTTAACCTCGCAGAGCGGCTGCAGACCCCCGTGTTCGTGATGAGCGATCTCGACCTCGGCATGAACAACTGGATGTCCGAGCCGTTCGAGTATCCGGAAACTCCGATAAACCGCGGCAAGGTTCTCTCAAAAGAAGATCTCGACCGCCTCGGAGGCTTCGCCCGTTACAAAGACATCGACGGTGATGGCGTTGGCTATCGCACGCTACCGGGCATTGATCACCCGAAGGGGGCGTGGTTTGCGCGCGGCAGCGGACACAACGAGAAGGCGCAGTACAGCGAGCGTCCCGACGATTACAAGAACAACCTCGACCGCCTCCGCCACAAGTTCGAGAATGCCCGCACTATCGTTCCCAAGCCTGAGATCGTGAGCAATGACGGGAACGACATCGGCATCATCGCTTACGGCACCTCGCACCACGCGCTGGTGGAAAGTCTGGACCAGTTGCAGAACGAACACGGCGTCCATGCCGATTACATGCGCCTGAAGGCCTATCCCTTCACTCCCGAGGTGTTGCAGTTCATCACCTCGCATAAGCGCGTGTACGTGGTTGACCAGAACCGCGACGGGCAGATGTGCAACCTGCTGAAGCTGGATATTCCCGCCGAGTACGTGGTGCGTTTACGCAGCGTGCTCCACTACAACGGACTGCCGCTCGACGCGCGCTCCGTCACCGACGACATCTTGTCGCAGGAGGCCAAGTAAATGGCGGCCACAGCCACACCACAACCGAAAACTAACCGCGTCGGCCTCACCGTGATCGACTATCGCGGCGGCAAGACCACTCTCTGCGCCGGCTGCGGTCACAACGCCATCTCCGAGCGCATTATCGATGCTTTCTACGAGATGGGTATTGCGCCCGAGCGAGTGGCCAAGCTGTCGGGAATTGGGTGCTCATCGAAGAGTCCGGCCTACTTCCTGAGCCGTTCGCACAGCTTCAACTCGGTACACGGTCGCATGCCATCGGTGGCCACCGGAGCGGTCCTGGCCAACCATCGCCTGATCGCCTTGGGTGTCAGCGGTGACGGCGATACCGCCTCCATCGGTATCGGGCAGTTCATGCACCTCATGCGCCGCAATCTTCCATTGATCTACATCATCGAAGACAACGGCGTATATGGCCTCACCAAAGGGCAGTTCTCCGCGACCGCTGATCGTGGCTCGAAGCTGAAGACCGGCGTCATCAACGATCTGCCGCCCATCGACACTTGTGCCCTGGCGATTTCGCTGGGCGCGACCTTTGTCGGCCGCTCGTTCTCGGGCGACAAGCGTCAGCTCCATTCCATGCTCAAGGCTGCGCTCTCCCATCGCGGCACCGTGATGATCGATGTGGTCTCGCCCTGTGTGACCTTCAACGACCACGAAGGCTCCACCAAGTCGTACAAGTTCATGAAGGACCACGAAGAGCCGCTGCACGACATCAACTTCGTGCCCGCGTTCCAGGAAATTGACGTGGACTACGATGCAGGTTCGACCGTCAACGTGACCATGCACGATGGCTCGGCCCTGCGCCTGCACAAGATCGAAGGGCACTACGATCCGACGAACAAGATCGCGGCCATCAAGCGCATCATGGAGTCGCAGGAAGCCGACGAAGTCCTGACCGGCGTGCTCTACCTCAACACCACCGCGCCCAACTTCATCGACATGCTGAACATGACCGAAGAGCCTCTCGGCACACTTCCGGAGAGTGTGACGCGCCCCTCGCGTCAAGTTCTCGAAGAGTGCATGGAAGAGTTGCGGTAGCGGCACTCAGCGCAAATACAAACGCCCTCCTCGCGGAGGGCGTTTTGCTTGCGTGCGCCCGGCAGGGCGCACTTACTTGGAGGTGAAAGTCCTCTACACACCCGGCAAGGGGAAGTGTTAGCTGAACGGCAAGGGTGTCCGTCGCGAGGCGGAATCTGGAGGAAGCCGGAGGCAAAGCGCTGGCCTGACGAACAGGAAGCGGATAGAGGCGGCACGGCGGGGTGAGCGGGCGCATAGACGCAAAGCCCAGTACTTGCACGGAGCGCCGTGACGTAGATCCGACAGGCATAAGCGTGAAGGTGAGTGCGCAATACCCGGGGAGGTCTGGCGGTTTGCTCTTGGGCTACCGGCGCTGAGAGGCGCGGGGATGAATCGCCAGAAGTCAGCCGAGGCCATAGTAGCCGCCAGCACGGGGCGAAGGGCCGAACATGAAACACGGGAGTAGGACAGCAGACCTCGATGCGAGCCGAAGAAGCAGAAGCATACGCGAGTATGGCCAGGGCGGAGGAGGGCAGGCGGAATCTGTCCGGGGCCGGTTCTGGTGCAGAGGCTGGCACGGCGGCTAATGGGCGAACGAAACCGGAGGCGCTGCGGCTGATGGAAGCCGCGGTGGAACGCAGTAACATGCTGTGCGCTTACGAGCGAGTGGTGAAGAACGAAGGCGCGCCGGGGGTCGATGGACTGACGGTGGCCGAGTTCAAGCCCTGGCTCCAGACGCACTGGCCGAGCGTAAGAGAGGCGCTGTTGGCAGGCGATTACATGCCGGCGGCGGTGCGCAAGGTGGAGATACCGAAGCCGCAAGGCGGGGTACGCGCGTTGGGCATCCCAACGGTGTTGGATCGTCTGATTCAACAGGCGCTCAATCAGGTACTGCAACCGCTATTCGATCCGGAGTTTTCCCTGTCGAGTTACGGCTTTCGTCCCGGACGCAACGCACATCAGGCCGTGGAAGCGGCACGGGGTTACGTTGCGGAAGGCAAGCGATGGGTCGTTGACCTTGACCTGGAAAAGTTCTTCGACCGGGTGAATCACGACGTGCTGATGGCGCGGGTGGTGCGCAAGGTGAAGGACGAACGGGTGCTGAAACTGATCCGGCGCTATCTGGAAGCGGGACTGATGGAAGGCGGGGTGGTGAGTGCGCGAACGGAAGGAACGCCGCAAGGCGGGCCGCTGTCGCCGCTGCTGTCGAATATCCTGCTGGACGATCTGGATCGTGAACTGGAACGGCGCGGGTTTAGCTTCTGCCGCTATGCGGACGACTGCAACATCTACGTCGGCAGCAAGCGGGCAGGAGAGCGGACGAGGCAGGCGATCACGGCGTTTCTGGAGCAGAAGTTGAAGTTGAAAGTCAATGCCTCCAAGAGCGCGGTGGCGCGGCCGTGGGAGCGGAAGTTCCTGGGCTACAGCATGACGTGGCACAAGAAGCCGAAGCTGAAGATCGCGCAACCGAGCCGCGAGCGGCTGGCGGAGAAAATCCGCAAGACGTTGCGGGAGGCGCGTGGTGGAAGCCTGAAACAAACAATCGAGCGGCTCAATCCCATACTTCGGGGTTGGGTTGCGTACTTCCGGCTCACCGAAGTCAAGGGTGTGTTGGAAGACCTTGATGGTTGGATCAGGCGTAAACTACGTGTCCTACTATGGCGGCAATGGAAGCAGGTCTACACACGGGCAAGGAACCTGATGCGGGTGGGTTTGGGGAAAGTGCGTGCGTGGCAATCGGCCACCAACGGGCATGGCCCTTGGTGGAACGGCGGCGCCTCGCACATGAACGCAGCCTATCCGAAGTCTCGGTTCGACCAAATGGGGCTGGTTTCGTTGCTGGAAATGCAGCAGCGCTTCTCGCCTGTTTCATGAACCGCCGGATGCGGAACCGCACGTCCGGTGGTGTGGGAGGACGGCAGGGGTGACCCTGCCTCCTACCCGATTAGCATCTCGTCTACTTCAGCGACGCCATATCAATCACGAATCGATACTTCACGTCGCTCTTCAGCATCCGCTCATAGGCTTCGTTGATCTTCTGTATCGGGATAATCTCGATATCCGAGACGATCCCGTGCTGCCCGCAGAAGTCCAGCATCTCCTGAGTCTCCGGCAGTCCGCCGATCAGCGACCCGGCAAAATTGCGTCGCTTGAAGATCAGGCTGAACGACGCCACTCCTACGGGGTTATTCGGAGCCCCAACCAGAACCATCGTGCCATCGCGCTTCAGCAGGTTCAGATAGGCATTCACGTCGTGGTCCGCCGAAACGGTGTCGAGAATGAAGTCGAAGCTATTGGCGTGCTTCTCCATGTGCTGCGGGTTTCTGGAGTGCGCGACTTCTCTGGCTCCCAGCCGTTTGGCGTCCTCGGTCTTATGGGTCGAAGTGGTAAACAGCGTAACGTGCGCTCCCATGGCATTCGCGAGCTTCACGCCCATGTGGCCGAGTCCGCCCAAGCCGACCACGCCCACCTTCTGTCCCTTGCCTACCTTCCAGTGGCGTAGCGGCGAGTAGGTGGTGATGCCGGCGCACAGCAGCGGCGCTGCTCCGGCCAAGTCCATGCCTTCGGGGATGCGAAGCACAAACCCTTCATCAACCACGATCGATTTGGAGTAGCCGCCGTACGTCATCCCTCCGAGGTGCTTGTCTTCGGCGTTATACGTACCGCCCAAACCCAACTCGCAGTAATTCTCCAGTCCGTCCTTGCAGTTTTCGCAGTGCCCACAGGAGTACACCAGGCAGCCCACACCCGCGGTGTCGCCGGGTTTGAATTTGCTTACCTCGCCGCCGACTTTGGTAACGCGGCCAACAATCTCGTGGCCGGGTACCACCGGATAGGTCGTGTTTTCCCACTCATTCCTCGCGGTGTGCAGGTCCGAGTGGCACACGCCGCAAAAGAGAATCTCGATCTGGACGTCTTTCGGTCCAGGTTCGCGCCGTTCGAAGGAAAAGTGCTGCAACGGAGTCGTGGCCGACTGGGCCGCGTATCCGGTCGTGTTGTATGTCTTTACAGCTTTCTGCGTTGTAACTTCCAAATCAGTGCTTGCCATCGGTATTGTCCTCGGTGCTTGGTGTGGTGATGAAGTTATTCGAGTACATCGGAGCGTGCATGCGTTTGCGGCAACCCACTTAATGATACTTAGATGCGGATCCTGCCGCATGGGTGCGGGCCGAATACTTCCGCCGCTGACGCGATTTCAAGCCCTTCCGGTAGGTTGGCTTACCGAACCGCCCATGGGATAAGATGCCCCCATGGCGAAGAACCAAGGCCAGTTCGAGATAACCTGCCCCTGTTGCGGTGGTCTGCTCAAAATCGATGTCGCCACCAAGGCCGTCATTTCCCACATCGCCAAGGCCGTGCCCAAGACCTTTGAGGACATCGAAGCCGCTGCCCGCGCCATGAAAGAGCGCGACAGCCGCAAGGAGTCGCTCTTCCAACAGTCGGTCGAGGCCCAGAAGAATTCTTCGGACTTGCTGGAAAAGAAATTCCAGGAAGCCCTGCGCAAGGCCAAGGAAACCCCCGACACCGGCAAGCCGCTGCGCGACTTCGATCTCGACTGATTGCCCGCCGTGACCCTCCCTCTTCTGCTCGGCCATCGCGGCGTTCGCGCCCACGGCCTGAATCGTCTAACCGGCGACCTGCCTGAAGAAAACTCCCTGCCAGCATTTGAGTACGCGCTGGCCCACGGCTGCGACGGCTTCGAGTTCGATGTACGCCACACCCGCGACAGCCGCAATGTGCTGTGGCATGACCCTGAATGGCAAGGTCTGGAGGTTGCGGCAACGGATTACTCTGTCCTGGCTGATCGAAATGGCGCCCGACTGCCTCTCCTGGAAGACGTTCTGCGACTATTCGGCCATCGCGCGTGGCTCGACGTCGAGTTGAAGGTATCTGGCGGCGAGGAGTCCGTCATCGCCGCGCTGCGCTCAACTCCGCCGGGCCGCGGAGTCATCGTCTCGTCATTCTTTCCGGACGTCCTCGAGCGAATGCGAGAACTCGCCCCCGAACTTCCCCTCGGCTTCATCTGCGACCGCGACGAAGCCATCGCCGTCTGGCGCGAGATGCCCATCCAGGTTCTTCTGCCGCATTTCTCCCTCATACAAAAGAACCTCATCGCCGAAGTCCACCAGAGCGGCCTGCAGATCATGGCCTGGACCGTGAACGACTCCCGCAAAATGAAAGAACTGGCCGAATGGACCATCGACGGCCTCATTTCCGACGATCCTCGTCTGCTGTATCAAACGTTTCATTCTGATTAACCGCCGTATGGCGTAAACCGCTTTGCCTCATTTACATTGGAAGCGATGCCCACCACAGGCGAACGATTTGAGCGCGCCGTCTCCATCATGGCGCGGCTGCGCGCCCCCGGCGGATGCCCCTGGGACCGCGAACAGACCTTCGACACCATCAAACCCTATACGCTGGAAGAGACCTACGAAGTCCTCGAGGCCATCGATGCCCGTGACTGGCACGAGCTGACCGGCGAACTCGGTGACTTGCTGCTGCAGGTGCTGTTCTATTCCGAGATGGCGGCCGAAGAGCAGCACTTCACCATTGACGATGTACTCGACCGCTTGTCGAACAAACTGGTCGACCGCCATCCTCACGTCTTCGGCGAGGTGAAGGCTGACACTCCGGGTGACGTAGTGCGGAACTGGCAGGCGCTCAAGGCCGAGGAAAAGAAGAAACGTCAGCGGGAGAGCGGCGAACCCTCGAAGCACGGCAACCCCGACTCCGTGCTGCACGGCATCTCGTCGGCCATGCCCGCGCTGCTGGAGGCATACAAGATCAGCACCCGCGTTGCCCACGTAGGTTTCGACTGGCCCAACATCGAGGGCTTGTTCGACAAGCTCAGCGAAGAGACCGCCGAGCTTCGCCGCAACCTCGACGACTACCCCGAGCCCGGCCCGCAGCCGCAATCTTCCACCGCCGTCGCTAGTGCCCGCGGCGTCAAGATATCCGATGAGCTTCGCGGACGTCTCGAAGACGAAGTCGGCGATCTTCTGTTTGTGCTGGTCAACATTGCCCGCTATCTGACGCTTGATCCCGAGTCAGCCCTGCGCAAGACCAATCGCAAGTTCCGCCGCCGCTTTGAATATCTGGAAGACAGGTTGCGCGAGCAGGGCCGCAAACCCGGCGATGCCTCGCTCGATGAAATGGAAGCGCTCTGGCAGGAATCCAAACGGCAGGAGCGCTCGTGATCTCTGACCAGATCGTCATTCGTAATTGCACCACGCTGGAGGAGTTTCACCTCTGCGTCGCTCTGCAAAAAGACGTTTGGGGCTTCAGCGACGCAGAACTTGTGCCACTACGAATCTTCTCGCTCGCCCCTAAGATCGGCGGCCAGGTTGTCGGCGCATGGGACGGCGAAACATTCGTGGGTTTCGCCATGGCGATTCCCGGCAATCGCCACGGCCGCCCGTATCTTCATTCGCACATGGTCGCGGTAATAGAGGACCATCGCAACACCGGGCTCGGGCGAAAACTCAAGCTCTTTCAGCGCGACGACGCCATTACTCGGGGTTACGAATTGATGGAGTGGACCTTCGATCCGCTCGAGATCAAGAACTCTTACTTCAACCTGGAACGGCTGGGCGCCATCGCGCGCCGCTACAACGTGAACCAGTACGGCATCACCAACTCGCCGCTGCAGGGATCGCTGCCCACCGACCGCCTCGTCGCCGAATGGTGGATGAACTCGCAGCGGGTTACATCGCTGCTATGCGACGATCATCGGCGCTATTGCGGTCGAAGCGCGCGTCGCAGTGCCGCACGAGATTTATGCATGGAAAGCCGATCCCGCCAACGCGCGGCAAGGCGGAAGACGTGCAGGCGCGCAATCGCGACGACCTGCAATCGGCGTTTGCCCGGGGCTTGTCATGCCTGGCCTACGAGCGCGATCCGCAGGGCAACGGCTGCTTCCTGCTCGGCCAGTGGGACGAAAACCTGTCGTACGCTCCAAATTCCTGATAGCGAGAAGCGCGCATGAAAATCGAGGCCATTACTCTCCGTGAACTCCAGATTCCGTTGGTCCACTTTTTCGAGACCAGCTTCGGCCGCACCTACGATCGCCGCGTCCTGCTGGTCACTCTGCATTGCGACGGCCTCGAAGGCTGGGGCGAGTGCGTCGCCGGCGAAGAGCCTTACTACTCTGAGGAGTACATCGAAGGCGCATGGGACGTAATTGTCCGCTACCTTGCACCGAGGTTGCTGGGCAAGACACTGCAGTCGGGAGGGGAAGTGCCCGCCCTGCTCGCCAAGGTGCGCGAGCACCGCATGGCAAAGGGCGCTCTGGAAAATGCCGTCTGGGATGCCGAGGCTCAGGAAAAGAGCATGCCCTTGTGGAAGTTGCTGCGCGGCTCGCAGCAGGTGATCAACTGCGGTGTCAGCATTGGTATTCAGGACTCGCATGAGCAGTTGTTGCACAAGATCGAAACCGAACTCGCCGCCGGCTACCAGCGCATCAAGCTCAAGGTCAAGCCAGGATGGGACGTTGACGTGCTCGAGAAAGTCCGCGCTCGCTGGCCGAACATTTTGCTCAGCTGCGACGCCAACTCCGCTTACACTCTCAACGACCTCGACCACCTCAAGACCTTTGACCAGTTCAAGCTACTGATGATCGAGCAGCCGCTGTGGAACGACGATTTCTACTTCCACGCCCGGCTGCAGAAATCGCTCGCAACGGCCATCTGCCTCGACGAGGCCATCCGCAGTTCCCGCGACGCCGAAGCTGCCCTCGAACTCGGTTCCTGCCGCATCATCAACATCAAGGTCGGACGCATCGGCGGCTTCACCGACGCCATCGCCGTACACGATGTGACGCAGCGCTTCGGGGTGCCCGTCTGGTGTGGCGGCATGTTAGAGTCCGGTATCGGCCGCTCCCACAATGTGGCACTCTCGACGCTTCCTAATTTCAAGCTGCCGGGAGATGTTTCCGCCTCCAAGCGCTACTGGAAAGAAGACATTATCGGGCCCGAGGTCGTGGTCTCGCCGCAGGGCACGATCGCCGTCTCCGACAAGCCGGGCCGCGGCTACGATCTGCGCCCCGACACTCATCGAGAAGCTGACCGTGCGCCAGCAGACCTTGAAAGCGTAGTCTCTACCAATGCAGCGTCAAGTGCGTGCCGAACTGTTGGACGATGACCTCGGCACGCCAGCCGATCTTGCCGATTCACTTCGCGATCTGAACCACGTGAACGACTGGTTCGGCGGAACCCGGGCCACGACCCGCTTGCTACGCCACATAGCTGACCGGAACGGTGCGACAGAGTTGTCGCTCTTGGAGATCGGAGCTGGCCTGGGCCACGTTCCCCTCGCGGCGAAGCAACGCCTGGCCCAAGATAATCTCGCGCTTCGAGTCACGCTGCTCGATCGCCTCTGGACCCATTTACCGCGCAACGGTGTGCCCGCCGTCTCCGCAGACGCCATGCAGCTACCGTTTCGCGATGGGGCCTTCGACGTGGTGAGCTGTTCCCTCTTGGCGCATCACTTCGCTCCTGACGCGCTCCCAGACTTGTGCGGAGAGGCGCTGCGGGTTGCTCGCCGCGCTGTTCTCGTCAACGACCTCGTCCGCAGCCGGCTGCATCTCGTCCTGGCCCACCTCGCGCTGCCCATATTTCGCAACCACATCACTCGCTATGACGGGATCGCCTCCGTTCGTGCTGCCTACACCGTCGCGGAAATGAAGTCATTGCTTCATCAGGTACCTGCACGGGACGTAGAAATCTCCCGGCACTTCCTGTATCGCATGGGCGTGATTCTTTGGAAATGAGGCGTGCCAAACGAGGACCTGAGCGGCATCGATTTGTTCGCAGCCATTACAGCCGGGTCGCGCCTATCGAATTACCAGCACTTCGCGGATGTTGTCGCGGCCTAAAAAGAACTTGATGGAATTGAAATCGTGGAACAGGTTTTCCACATGCCGGTTGTTAAACACGCGTTGCAGCTTGAACGGCGGGGCAGGCTGAAACTCCAACGTATCTCTCGACGCGATGTTATAACGATAAAACGGTGCCTCCGCTCCAGCGTCTTTTGTGTGGAAGAACGAAAACAGGATGGCTCCCGGTTTCATTCCCACCTGGACCCGCTCGATCACCGGTTTTACCAGAGGTTCGGGCAGATAGTCCGCCAGGTCCCAGAACAGCACCGCGTCGAACTCCTCCCGCTCGAACCGCAGGTTCTCGTCAAGGAAGCGGTTCACGTCCACCGTCTTTCCGCCCTCGGCATTAGTCACCATCAGGGACTTGTCCGACGACAGCCGCAACAGGTCTTCCTGGTGAAAGCGGTGCCCCAGCCCAATGAAGAACGTGATGTTCGCTGGAGAGGTTGAACCCAGGTCAAGCACGCTCAGTCCCTCTTCGCGTGCCAGCCATTTGATGAACTCGCTAAAGCCGGTCGAGCGCCGCTGCACGCGTTCACCAGACACAACTCTACCCGGAGTGTCGTCGTGGCCAGAGCTGCCGAAAATCCTATCGAACACGCTGGGCGCCATGTCGCACCATTGTAAGTCAGTTCCTCGGTCGCGCCAATTGGCCGAACTCCGCGGCATCAGCGCTCAAAAAATGGGACGCCCGCAGGCGTCCCGTAGACTCGCACAAAACCTGTCTAAAACTTCTTTGCTTCGATCAGCGACCCCTGTGCGGTGGTCGATGTTGCAGGCGCTGGTGCCGGTACGGCTACAGCGGGCTTAGGCTCTACCCGCGCCACCGGTTCAGTCTTCAGGATGTCGATTGTTCCCTTGAAGTACGCGCCGTCTTCAATGGCCACTCGCGCGGTCGAGATATCGCCGGTCAAAGAAGCGCTCTTGCGCAGGTCAACCCGGTCGCTGGCCGTGACATTGCCATCCACTCGGCCATGCACAATCACGTTGCGTGCCTCCAGATTGGCGCGCACCCGGCCGTTCGGGCCGATGGTCAGGCTTTGCCCGCGCAGCGAGATCGATCCTTCCACCTCGCCGTCCACGTACAAGTCTTCGCTGCCCGACAACTCACCGCGTACGATGACTGACTTGCCAATGGTGGCAATATCCACTGATCGCGGGGCCTCCGCACGCGGCGGCTCCAAGGGCCGGGTCACAGGGGGAGCCGGCGTTTGCATCGGTCTTGGTGCACTTTGTTCAGGTGTCGTCACTTCATCTTCCTTACGTGTTGATTTCCACATAGCACGTGGCTCCGTTTGCACTCCAAGCGGCCAAGCCGCTGTCACTCGGACACTCACCCCAAGTCCGGACTGCTGCCAAGAGCATACAGAACTCGCGCCAAGCGGCCAACTTTTTTCCACCTTCTCGGCCGAGTCGGGGAGTGACTAACTAGCGACGGCTCATCACCTTCCCGCTCCAGACAGAGGGTCGCCTCGCTCTCGTATAATGGAGGGTTCATAGGTCTCTCGCCGCAGCCCTCCTGGTAGCGGCCCGTCATCTGCCGGCGAAAGCCGAGCACTGGGCACGTAACCGGCATCCCGGAAGGCTAATCCACCGGCGCGAGACAAAGGACTCATACCCATGACCGAGATTGAACTGATTATTGCGCGCGAAATCCTTGACTCCCGTGGCAATCCTACTGTTGAAGCCGATGTCATCCTCGAAAGCGGTGCCCGCGGCCGCGCCGCAGTTCCCAGCGGAGCCTCCACCGGCGAGCACGAGGCCGTGGAACTGCGCGACGGCGACAAATCACGCTACCTCGGCAAGGGTGTACTCAAAGCCGTGGACAACGTCAACGAGATCATCGCTCCTGAGCTCGAGGGCATGGACGCCAGTGACCAGCGCGAGCTCGACACTGTGATGCGCGAACTCGACGGCACGCCGAATAAGGGCAAGCTCGGAGCCAACGCCATCCTCGCCGTCAGCATGGCAGCCTCGCGCGCCATGGCCGACCACCTCGGCATCGAGCTGTACCAGTACCTCGGCGGCTTCACCGCCAGCCTTCTGCCCACGCCAATGATGAACATCCTCAACGGAGGTGCCCATGCCGACAGCAACGTTGATTTCCAGGAATTCATGGTCATGCCGGTTGGCGCGCCTTCATTTGCTGAAGCGCTGCGCTGGGGCGTCGAGACCTTCCACGCCCTGAAGGGCGTGCTCAAGAAGAAAGGCTACAACACCGCCGTCGGCGACGAAGGTGGATTCGCTCCGTCGCTGAAGTCCAACACCGAAGCCATCGACCTCGTGCTCGAAGCCATCACCCAGGCCGGATACAAGCCCGGCGAACAAATCGCTATCGCCCTCGATCCCGCCTCCAGCGAGTTCTACGACAAGGACAAGAAGAAGTACGTCTTCAAGAAGTCCGACAAGAGCGAGCACTCCAGCGCCGACATGGTGAAGTTCTGGGCCGACTGGGCCCAGCAGTATCCCATCGTCTCACTCGAAGATGGCCTCGACGAGAACGATTGGGAAGGCTGGAAGATACTCACCAGCGAACTCGGCGGCAAGATTCAGCTCGTCGGCGACGATATCTTCGTGACCAACATCGGCAAGTTGCAGCAGGGAATCGACTCTGGCGCGGCCAACTCGATCCTCATCAAGCTAAATCAGATCGGCTCGGTCAGCGAGACCATCGACGCCATCAACCTGGCGCGCGAGAACGGCTACACCGCTGTCATCTCGCACCGCTCGGGCGAAACCGAAGACACGTTCATTGCCGACCTCGCGGTGGCGACCGGCGCTGGCCAGATCAAGACCGGCTCCGCCTCCCGCACCGACCGCATCGCCAAGTACAACCAGTTGCTGCGCATCGAAGAGGAACTCGGCCCCGCCGCCCGCTTCAACGGACTCAAGGCGCTCAACTATCACGGCGACCTGGCGAAGAAGAAGGCATAGCACTGTCGAAGCCTTATATCAGGGTACGACTGCAGTCGTGCCGCTAAGCATTGTGATGTGACCCCGCGCGGACTTCAGTTCGCGCGGAATCTTCGTACCAACACATCACGCTTTTCTCGCCAGCACAAGTTCAATTCCCTGAAACACCAAGTCCATCTTCGGACTTGGCAATCTGCCGACACGTTCTGTCAGAATCGTCCTGTCGATGGTCAGCAGCTGTGAAACATTGGCGATTGAGTTTTTGGGTAATCCCGTCGTGCGCGCAGGCAGGTGAACATTTCCAGGCATCAAGGCCCACTTCACATTGCTGGTGAGAGGTATGCAGACCACGGTTGCTATTCGGCTGCGATTGAAGGCATCCGACTGGACGATTAGAACCGGTCTTCGCAACCCGGGCTCTGATTTTCGCGGCGGCGGTAACTCTGCCCACCAGATCTCGCCCTGCGATATCACCAATCGCTCCGCTCAAGGATTAATCGTGACGCCGAGATAGTGAATTCATCTTCCGGCAGCTTTTCGATTTCCGCCCATGCTCGGTTCACTGCCTCGGTGACTTCCTCTGCCGAATGCCGCGCTAAATATTCTCGCAACGCATCGCTGAAGATACGGCTGCGCGATCGCTTGGTCCGCCGTGCGAGGCGCTCCGCTCCGTCGAACACGTCATCGGGGATCGAAACCGCAGTTTTCATACCAAAAGTATAACTAACCTGCGCCGGTGCACTCAAGAGGTCTTGACAGCACTTTCACAGGCGGCCTCCATTGCTGTCAGTTGTTATAATCAGCCACGATGCGTGATTCGGAGATCATTTTCGCGGTCCAGGAAGCGGCTGAAGGCGGATATAGCGCCCAAGCGCTCGGTTATCCGATTTTCACCGAAGCCGAGTCGGTGAATCAATTGCGTGACATGGTACGCGATGCGGTTCGCTGTCATTTTGACGCGGATCAGTTGCCTGCCTGCACTTCGTTCACGACGAGGTCATTTCTGCTTAATGCTTCGGGTATCGATTGCCATAATAAAGGCAAAGATTTAGCTTGGGAGAGGTTATGCAGGACATTCCCTATAGTGTTCATATCTTCAAGGAAGCGGACATGTACGTCGCCCACGTCCCCGAACTCGACGTATCTAGTTGCGGAGTCACGGACAACGAGGCACGCAAAAACATTCGAGACGCTGTCCAGGCGTTCCTGGAAGCTAGTGCGCAGATCGGCACCTTGGCGGAGATTCTCGACGAGGCAGGTTACGCGTGCGAAGGCGGACGCTGGAAGTCGCCCGAGTTCGTTTCGCTCGACAGAATGACCGCTAGCGTGCCGTAATGCCCGCCCTCCGTCCAGTTTCTTACAAAGTGCTGGTTAACGTCTTTGAGGAGGATGGCTTCACGTTCATGCGTCAGCATGGCGATCATCTCATCTACAGCAAACCTGGAGTAACGCGTCCGCTGGTGATTCCGGCGTATCCAGCCGTTCCAGTGTTCATCATTAAGAATCTTCGGCGTGCCGCGGGAATGAGCCGCGAGCGCTACTTCGAACTTCTTTAGTGCAGATTCGTTCAGGCTGACGATTGGTACAATCAGCCTACATTCCTTCAGTTACAACAAAGGTAACTCGTTCTATGCCGAACCGTCCTCGTCCCCTCGTCCTCATCATCCTCGACGGCTGGGGCTATGCCCCGCCGTCCCCCGCCAATGCCATCTCGCTCGCTCGCAAGCCCAATTACGACAAGCTGCTTGCCGATTTCCCGAACACGCTCATCCACACCAGCGGGCACTACGTCGGCCTTCCGACCGGGCAGATGGGCAACAGCGAAGTGGGCCACCTCAACATTGGCGCCGGTCGCGTTGTGTACATGGACATCAGCAAGATCGACGTGATGATCGAAACTGGCGAGTTCGAAAAGAACCCGGCGCTGCTCGATGCCATGGCCAAAGCGCGCATCGGTGATCGCCGCCTCCATCTTTTCGGCCTCCTCTCCGACGGTGGCGTTCACTCGCAACAGGCCCATCTGAACGCCATTCTTCGGATGGCCAAGCAAAACGGCGTCGAGCGCGTCTTTGTGCATTGCTTCATGGACGGCCGCGATACGCTCCCTACCAATGGCGCGATGTACGTCGAGCAACTTCAGCAGAAGATGCGCGAGTACGGCGTCGGCAAGATCGCTAGCATCAGTGGACGCTACTACGCCATGGATCGCGACAAAAAGTGGGACCGCGAAAAGAAGGCCTTCGACGCGATGGTCTTCGGCGATGCCGAAGGCGGACGTTTCTCCGATCCCGTGCAGGGCATTAAGGAGTCTTACAACCGTGGCGTGACCGACGAGTTCATCATTCCCTTTGTTGTCGTCGACGGTCGAGGCGAGCCTGTTGGCACGATTCGCGACGGCGACGTCTGCATCAATTTCAACTTCCGCGCCGACCGGGCCCGCCAGATTACTCGCTGCCTGGCCCGCAATAGCAACTTTGCGCCTTTGAACGGCTCCGAGCTCGAAGGAGCCGCCGAGCTCGATGCAATTATCTCGCGCGAGCGAGTTCCCAAAGACCTGACTTACGTCTGCATGACGCGTTACGACAAGCACTTCACCCTGCCGGTCGTATCGCCTCCGGAGTCGCTCGGAAATATCCTGGCGAACGTCATGGCCGACCTCCACATGCGCAATCTGCGCGTCGCCGAGACCGAGAAATACGCCCACGTTACCTACTTCTTCAACGGCGGCATCGAAAAGCCGTTCCCCGGAGAAGACCGCGTGCTGGTGCAGTCGCCCAAGGTCGCGACCTACGACCTCAAGCCCGAGATGTCAGCCCAGGGCGTTGCGGACGCCGTCATCAAGGCCATCGAAGAAAAGACCTTTGACGTCATGGTCGTGAACTTTGCCAACGCCGACATGGTCGGACACTCCGGCAAGATTCCCCCGACCATCAAAGCTGTCGAAACCGTCGACGACTGTCTCGGCCAGATCTACTCCGCGCTCAAGCGTGTCGGCGGAGCCATGATCGTCACCGCCGACCACGGCAACGCCGAGCAGATGATCGACCCGGCCACCGGCGGCCCGCAGACCGCGCACACCACCAACCCCGTGCCCTTTATCGTCGCCGCCGAGTATGCGGTTCCGAGCGGCAACTTCAAGGGCGATGGCCGCCGCTTCACCCTCAAGCCCGACGGGGCGTTGCAAGACATTGCGCCCACTATGCTCGGCATCCTCGGCGTTCCCCAGCCCAAGGAGATGACGGGCCACGACCTGCGCGTCATCGCCGAAGCACCCAAGCACTGATCATCACTACAGCGGGTGCCCCATTCAAGCGGCCGTCTTTTGGCCGCTTGAGTGGGGTCTTTCTCTCCACTGACCTGTTACACTGCATTCCGCCGAATGACCGCCCACAAATCACCACCCCCGGAGCCCTCTTCCCGCTGGCACGCCGTCGCCGCCGGATTTCTTGGCTGGACCCTCGACGCCTTCGACTTCTTCGTCGTCATTTTTCTCCTCGACGCCCTCGCGCAGCAGTTCCACGTCAGCAAAGCCCAGATCATTCTTTCCATTACCGGCACCTTGGCGATGCGCCCCCTCGGAGCGCTCGTCTTTGGCATGATGGCCGACCGCTACGGTCGCCGCCGCCCGCTGATGGCCAACGTCATCTTCTTCTCCACCGTCGAGTTGCTCTGCGGCTTCGCCCCCAACTTCACCGTCTTCTTCATCCTCCGTCTGCTGTTCGGCATCGGCATGGGCGGCGAGTGGGGAGTCGGCGCCTCACTCGCCATGGAGCACGCTCCCGTAAAATGGCGCGGCGTCCTCTCCGGCATCCTGCAAAGCGGCTACTCCAACGGATACCTGCTGGCCGCCATCGCCGCTCGCGTCGTGCTGCCCAACTTCGGCTGGCGCGCCATGTTCTGGGTCGGAGGCATCCCCGCCCTGCTCGCCCTCTACATCCGCACCAAGGTCCCGGAATCCGAAGCCTGGCAGCAGCATCGCGTGGCCCGCACCATTGACGGCCCCAAAATCGCCATGCAGCACAAGCGTCTGGTGCTCTACATGGTCGCGCTGATGTTCCTCATGAACTGCCTCTCGCACGGCACGCAAGACCTTTACCCCGACTTCCTCAAGCACGGCCACGGCATCGGCGCCAACACTGTCGCCTACGTCACCATGTTCTATAACGTCGGCGCAGTCGTCGGCGCCGTGATCTTCGGTCTGCTCTCTGAGCGCATCGGCCGCCGCTACAGCATGCTCTGTGCGCTCGGCCTGTCTCTGCTGGTCATGCCTGCTTGGGCCTTCGGCGGGACTCTCCTCGTCCTCGCCCTCGGCGCTTTCGTCATGCAGATGGGAGTGCAGGGTGCATGGGGCATCATTCCCGTCCACCTCAATGAACTCTCACCCGGGCCCGTGCGCGGCCTGCTTCCGGGCTTCACCTATCAGATCGGGATACTCTTGGCCGCCGCGACCCCAACCGTCGAGTTCGCCCTGCGCGACCGCCTCGGCTACCCCTGGGCGCTGACCGCCTTCGAACTGGTTGTGATTGCAGGACTCACGCTGCTGCTGCTCTTCGGCCGCGAAAATCACGGCAAAAGTTTTCTGCTGGAAAGCACCGGGTAGCGCAAGACTCGGGAAACTCTTGGGGTTGGGTACTCGTAGGCGCCGTAGGAGCTAATTGCTAATTGCTAGCTGCTAATTGCTTCTTGGAGCGGGAGACGGGAATCGAACCCGCGACCAACAGCTTGGGAAGCTGTGACTCTACCACTGAGTTACTCCCGCTCAGTCCGGCAGACAGCATGAGTTTATCACCGCCGCAATTTCGCCCGCAATTAGCGGCCACCGCGCCGCACGATTCCCACAGCCGGGTTGACCGAGTTGGTACGGGGAGTGCTCATTTCGTCAACTCTTGTTGTTGACTCCACCCGCCACTGCACTATGATGTTTCAAACATTTACCGAAAGTTTTGTTTCGGGATCTTTGATTTGCAGCCGACCTTCACATCCCGCGATGTTGTGCAATTGACCGGCATCAGCCTGCGCCAATTGCAGTGGTGGGACGAGCGCGGCATCATCGTTCCCGCTCGCGACGGCCATCGCCGCGTCTATTCGCTCGACGACCTGGCTGAAGTTGCCGTGATCTGCGAACTCCGCGAGCGCGGCTTCTCGTTGCAAAAAATCCGTCGTGTCATCCGTTTCGTGCAGCGTGAACTGGGCAAGCGTCTGGTTGACACCGTCAGTGCCGCCTCCGAGTATCACCTGCTTACCGACGGACGCCACATTTTCCTCGAAGACTCCGCCCGCGGCGTCGTGGACCTGCTGAAGAACTCGCGCCAGCCCATGCTGGCCGTCTGCCTCAGCGACACCGTCCAGCGCATCGTTGCCGGAATCAAAGTCGCCAGAAAGCAAAATGCCTCAGCGCGTCATCTCACTGCGCAGCGGCGTCGCAAGGCTTCATGAGTTTGTAAGGCCGGGTCACTCCGGCAAAGGAGGGCACGTGATCGGAGAACTGAGCATCTTGAGCGAATGGATCCCCGAACAGATGGAGCCTGGCACCATCTTCGTCCTCGAAAACGCGGGCGACGTTGGTGATAAGGAGGACCCCTACTGGGCCGTCCTGTCGTGCCCTAAGTGCGGCCAGCTCGGTCTGGTCACTCGCAAGCAGGTTGCCGGACTGCTGCCGGTAATCTGCGGCTCCGACAAATGCCCCGCACAGTTTTTCATCCGTGACGAGCAGATCGTCCTGCGCAAGGCCAGCTAGCGATTAGCTCCTAAGTAAGAGTAACGGGAGTTACAGAGTCGCCGCCGGTGCCACGACCGGCTGGCAGAAAACTCGCCACGGTTAATCAGGCTGCTGAAAAACTCGATTCCGCTACTGTCATGCGTCAGGGCACGACTTTAGAGGCTGCTGAAAAAAGCGGATGTACCTGACGAGGTACGAGGCTTTCCACAAGCGGGTAGGGTAAGTAAGCAGTATGCGTGGAGACGAGAAGCAGCAACCCGTGATGTTCAGCTACGTCGACCTGGAGCAGCGCGTGCCCGCCGAGCACCCGTTGCGAGCGATCCGGCCGATGGTGGATCAGGCTTTGGCCGGCTTGTCGGTGCACTTTGACGCGCTGTATGCCCGCCGGGGGCGGCCTTCGATTCCTCCCGAGCAACTGTTGCGGGCCTTGCTGTTACAGGCGCTGTATTCGCTGCGCAGCGAGCGGCAACTGATGGAGCAGATCGATTTCAACCTGCTGTACCGCTGGTTTGTGGGACTGGGGATGGATGAGCAGGTGTGGGACCCGACCGTGTTCACGAAGAACCGCGACCGTTTGCTGGCGGGCGAGGTATCGCAACGATTGCTGGCGGCGGTGGTGGAACAGGCGCGGGCGCAGAACTTGCTGAGCGAGGAACACTTCACGGTGGACGGAACGCTGCTGGAGGCGTGGGCGAATCGCGACAGTTTCGCGCCCAAGGATCCGCCGCCGGCGCAGGGCACGGGAGCCAGGGGCAGGAAGTTGCTGCGCGACACCCATGAGTCGAGTACGGACCCGGATGCGCGCTTGTATAAGAAGAGCAAGGCGGGGGAGTCCAAGCCGAGCTATCTGGGACATGTCATCATCGAGAACCGCAACGGGCTGGTGGTGGCGGCCTGCGCCACGCAGTCGAGTGCGACGGCGGAGCGGGAGGCGGCGCTGGCCATGCTGGACGAGATGCAGAGGGCAGGCGGGTGCACAACGACCAGCCCGAAGCCCATCACGCTGGGGGCTGACAAACACTATCAGGAGCAGAAGTTTATCGCGGCACTGCGCGAACGCCACATCGCCCCGCACGTGGCGGAATACGAAAAGCCTTCGACCCACTGGCCCAACTTTTTAACCGCGGCGGAACGCAACGATCCCGGCAGGAGCATCAGCCAGAAGAAGCGCAAGTTGGTGGAGATGGTGTTTGGCTGGGGCAAGGGAGACAGCATCATGCGCAAGCTCAAGTTGCAGGGGGCGAAGCGGGTGGACTGGCTGTTCCGATTGCTGGCGACGGCCAACAATCTGGTGCGCATGGTGAAGCTGCGGAAGCTAATTCCGGCGCAGTAAGCCGAGGGAGTAGTGTGTCTGCAGGGCGAAAAACGGCACCTGCAGAAGCGGAAGAGCAATGCCGAAGGGCCGCTCAACTCGCGAAAAATGAGCACAGAGAGAAACTGCAACCAAAGTAAGCGCTTTTTTCAGCAGCCTCTTTAGTCGTGCCGTAAGACGTTGATAATACGATGGGGGCTTTAGAGCAGTTTCAGGGTCGCTGTATCCTTCGGGCTGGTCGGGTAGAGCGGCGCTTCAGCGCCGCGTCCAGCATGGCCTTCTGAAGAGAGCCGGGTTTTAACCCGGCGGCACCTCGGCTCCCCTACCGGTTACAGCAACTCAGGAATTGCTGTGGCCCCTGAGGTTCTTTCCCGGCAGCGGGAATGACTCCTTCCGCACCCTCTTCATCCGTGCCATTTCATTTAGGCGACAGCCATCCCTGCCCCACGATCGGCGCGGGAAGAAACGTCAGCACCAGTAGCGCCAGCACCACCAGCGTCAACGCCCACCTTCGGCCGTCAAGCTCGGGCCACGGCGCCACCCGCGGATGCCGCCAGCCCGTAACGCCCAGCAGCACGGCCCACACCAGCCAGCCGATCCAGAAAACAGAAAGAATCGCCAGCACTACCACCGCAGCTATAGTGACCCATCGATGCATCCGCGGAGCGATTGCGTAAAGGATGTGCCCGCCGTCTAGCTGCCCGCCCGGCAGCAAGTTCAACGAAGTGGCGAACATCCCCGCCCACGCCGCCACCGCGATCGGGTGCAGGGCAAGATGCCCCAACGGAACCGCGTGCCCATGTCTGGCCGGAAGCAGCCATTGCCCGAGCCGAAAGATCAGCGGAAAGCCAATGTCGATGCTCTCCCGGCCCATGCTCGGTACCATCCGGCGTGAGAGCGCCAGCCCGCAGCAGTAAAACCGGAAACGCCACCACGAAGCCTGCTATCGGCCCCGCCACGCCGACATCAAAAAGTGCCCGCCGCGTTCGAATGGGCGACTTGATGCGAATGAATGCTCCCATCGTCCCGATTAGCGTCGGCGCCGGAATAAAGAACGGTAACGTGGCATTGAT
The DNA here is from genome assembly GCA_963751155.1 of uncultured Acidobacteriaceae bacterium. Taxonomy (GTDB): domain Bacteria; phylum Acidobacteriota; class Terriglobia; order Terriglobales; family Acidobacteriaceae; genus DASRAA01. The sequence goes on from CAVVTL010000043.1 coordinate 180,618, forward strand.
TCCGTACTTTTCGCACCAGACAAAATGCCCCATCTCGTGCGCCAGCAAGATCGTCATCAGCGCCGCCGAAAACGGAATGCCCATCAGCAGCCGCGCCGGATGCGCCCAGATCCACTTCGGGCTGAACAGCGGGATGAACTCGTTGCCGAGCGTAAACGCCGGCAGGCCGTGCAGAAAGTTGTCGTAGAGTTGCGCACCCACAATGAGCGTCGTCAAGATGGTGAGCAGCAACAGCAGCAGATGCAGCCAGTACGGGCGCTTAACGCGCTGCGCGACCACCCCCACTTCAGGCCGAGGAACTACTTCAAAGGTGTAAGCGAACGGCTGCGAGGGATCGGACATCGTGGTTGAAAATCGTCTGGGCTTATCGTGCCGCGGCCCTCTCAGGCTGGCCGGTACCTGCAGGTTAACCGTCCCAGCGGCACGTCAGGCAGCGGTCCCGCCCTACTCGATCGATTGCAGCTCTTTCCCCGGCTTGAAGCGCACAGCTTTTCCGGGAGGAATGTTGACCTCAGCGCCGGTGCGCGGGTTGCGACCAATGCCGGTCTTGCGCGGACGAACGGTGAACACGCCAAAGCCACGCAACTCAATGCGGTCGCCCTTGGCCAGCGCGTTCTTCATGCTTTCAAAAACCGTCTCCACTGCCATTTCGGCCTTGGTCTTCGTTACACCAGTCTTCGTGACAACCTCGTTAATCAGGTCCAGTTTAATCACAAGTGGCTCCGCATCGTTCGTTCCCCGGGAACCGCTTAGCCCGAGCGCTGCACAGATTCTACCCGACCTTGGCCATTTCCGGTAACCCTTAGTTTGCGTTGGAGTTAGAAATCATGTCACCCTTCGTTCCCGCTGGGTGCCCCAGGTTCGCGCCCGATTTTGGGCGCTAACCTGGGCGAAGCGTTCGCGCCCATTGTCAACCGGGGCCGCCATTCCGTAAGATTGCCTCACCGTTCCAAGCATCCACGAACGAGTTCGCGCCCGGTGCCCCAGAGCCTGCCCTGAGCGAAGTCGAAGGGTTCGCGCCTCTTTTCTGGCGCTAACCTGGGCCGAGCGCATAGAGGAGTTCCATGCCCATTCTGAGTGACCGTTGGATCCGCAAGATGGCCCTCGAGCACGACATGATCAGCCCTTTTTCCGAGAAACAGGTACGCGAAGGCGTCATTTCCTACGGTTTGTCCAGTTACGGCTATGATCTGCGGGTTGCCGACGAGTTCAAGATTTTTACCAACGTCAACAGCACCATCGTCGATCCGAAAAAGTTCGACGAGCGCTCCTTCGTCAGCCTCGAGTCCGACGTCTGCATCGTTCCGCCGAATTCCTTTGCGCTCGCCCGCTCGGTCGAGTACTTCAAGATTCCCCGCGACGTGCTGACCATCTGCGTCGGCAAGTCCACGTATGCCCGCTGCGGCATCATCGTCAACGTCACTCCGTTCGAGCCCGAGTGGGAAGGTTTCGTCACCCTCGAAATCTCCAACACCACGCCTCTGCCCGCGCGCATTTATGCCAACGAAGGCCTCTGCCAGATCCTGTTCTTCCAGGGCAACGAGCCCTGCGAGATCAGCTACAAAGACAAGAAGGGCAAATACCAGAACCAAACCGGAATCGTGCTGCCGAAGCTGTAGATCCCGAGCATTGATCGGACCAATACGCAAAAACCGCGCCCTCAGGCGCGGTTTTCATTTTCTGCGAAAATTGCTGGGCCAGCCTACTTCCCGTCGCCCTCTTCGTTTTCTTTGTACATGTACTTAATGCTGGGCTTGTAGATCAGCAGGTTCGGTTCGCCCATCGCGGTTCACCTTCAGGCAGTACTTGTCGTACCACTCGATGACGCCGTGCATCTCTTCATCGTCTTGCAGCACCAGCACCATCGGCGTCTTGGATTGCATCTGCTTCTGGTAGTAAAAATTCTCGGCGTGGGTCTGCTCGGGCGGAGCGAGTCTTCTTTCCGTTCGCGGGGCGTTCCGGGCGGTCGGCACGCTCGCGACGGTCGCCGTTTTCGGGACGGGGGGTCTCAGTACGACGCAAAGTCGGACGAATCAGGCGGCGGTTGGCATACCCGTCGGACTCGGTACCGCGGCCTAATGGGGAATCTAGGGAATCTTTCATGGCGCTTGCTCCTATGACTTGCACACCAGCCTTGCCATTGTAGCCACCAGCCGCCTGCTTCGTATTTCGGTCTGGCTGAGACTCCGGATGTGAGATTTCCAGCACGTCCTCAGGTGTGAACTTGGCGATACCCTAACACAGCCGCCCAGCCAAAACAATGAGTTGCGTCACAAATCCTGCTGCCGAAGCTAGTTCAGCGCTCCAGCGACGTCGAAAAGGCGTCCAGGGCCAGCGTTCGCAGCAGGTTGCGGCGCATCCCGCTCTCCAATTCGCCCAGCCGGTTCGCCGCCTCCACGATCCAGGCAAACTCCACCTGCTCGGCCATCTTGCGCAATTGTGCCTCGATGTCGGTGTTCCGCACCAACTCCGCCGTCCCCGACTTCAGGAACAGCATGTCCTCTAGCAGCGAGTACAGCGTCCGGATCGTCTGCTCGATCTTCGCCTTGCCGTCTGCGCCTCCGCGGTAAGTATCCGTCACCCGGAACAGGTCGCTGTGCTCCTTCTCTCCCATGCGCCGGGCCGAGCAGCGCCAGCGCGTCCTGCCGCGCAGCCAGATATTGCGCGAGATCGAAACTCGCGGCCCGTCCCAGTCCGCCGCCGCAGAGCCGCGCCACCAGCGCACGTTCGCTGCGGCTTCAGCTCAGGACGGTTCTTCGCCAGGTACTCCTCAACCTCGCTCACAGCGGCAGCGCCGACAATCGGAGTTGCATGCAGCGCGACCGAATCGTCGGCAGCAGCGCCGAGGGATTGTCGGTCAGCAGGAAGATGGTGGCAAAGTCCGGCGGCTCCTCCAGGATCTTCAGCAGCGAATTCGCCGCCTCCTTCATGAAGTCGGCTTCGCTGAAGATGTACACGCGGTGCCGGCCTTCCGACGGGACGATAGTAAATCTCGTGGATGACGTGGCGCACCTGGTCCACCTTTACCAGCATCTGCGGCGGGTCGGGCGGAATGACCGTGACATCGGGATGCGTCTGCACCAGGATGCGCGTCTCGCTCTTGTCGGCATCGCGCAGGTTCTCGCGGGTCTCGACCGCTTCGGCAAAGCGCTCTTCCAGCGCGTCGGCCTCGGCGATGCGGGTGCAGTTGGCGCACACCCCGCAGAAGTCCGGCAGGCCGTCGGTCGCCGGCTGCTGCAGGCAGTTCATGGCCTTGGCCACCATCTGCGCCAGCGTGAACTTGCCCGAGCCTTGCGGTCCCGACAGGATCACGGAGTGGGGAAAGTGGTCGCGCGCCAGCATCTCGCGCACGGTGAGCACAACGTCGGCATTGCCCTGGAAGTCAGCGAAGGGCATCGGAGTCTCGCAATTCCTGCTTCGGTGACGGCCGGACTGGCTGATCTGGCATCAGTAGCTTCTGGCGCACGATGCCGACGATCTCCGGATGCACGATCTCGACAGGCCGCCGCGCATCCACCACGGCGACGCGCTGCGGCTCGCGCTGGGCAATGGCACGGAACGCCTGCTGTACGCGCGTGAAGAACGCAGTGCTCTCCTGCTCGAAGCGGTTCTCGTCCGGCTGCAAGCCGTCGGTGGCGACCTTGTTGCGGCGTCGTGCCCGCTTCACACTGTGTTCTACGTCCGAGTCCATCAGGATCGTCAGGTCCGGCCATAAGCCGCGGCACAGCACTTTGTGGAGCTGCAGTACCGAGTCGCTGCCTAGTTGCCTTCCGCCGCCTTGATAGGCTTCGGTAGAGTCGGTGAAGCGGTCGCACAACACCCATTGGCCGCGATCGAGAGCAGGCACGATGACCTGCGCAAGTTGCTGGGCGCGCGAGGCGAACATCAGCGCCATTTCCGCCATGGGATCGAGTCCCGCTGTGCGCGAGTCCAGCAGTACGGCGCGAATACGCTCGCCAATTTCGGTGCCGCCGGGTTCGCGGGTGGTCAGCACGTCGATCCCTTCGGCCCGCAAGCACCGTCGCTAGCTTCTCCAACTGGGTGGATTTGCCGCAGCCGTCGAGGCCCTCGAAGGTGATGAACTTGCCGCGTTGGAGCGGATGACTCACGCGGCCATCATATCAAGCGGTGCGGTCGAGCTCATCTCCCGCAGGGCAGACACGCTGGACAGACAAGTCCAGCTCTGACGGGTTATCCTGCTTACAGCACATCAGAAGGGAATTGTTCGCATGATTGAGAGACTGAAGGAAACCGGCGGTTGGGCGTTTGGCTTCAAGGTCACGGGCAAAGTCACCGCCGAAGACATCAAGGGATTTGAGCCGCAACTGGAGTACGCGATCGCCGAGCGCAAGAAGCGTCCGCTTGGCCTGCTGGCCGACGTTACCGAGATGGACAGCGTCGACCTGACAGCGCGCTGGGAAGAGTTGCGCTTCCTGCACAAGTATTCCGACCACATCGCGCGCGTCGCGCTGGTTGGCGCGAAACCGTGGGAGGAAGTTGTCTCCACGTTCGTGGGCGGAACCGTGCTGTTCGTAGCCGAAACTCACTACTTTCATCCGGACGAAATACAGCAGGCGTGGTTGTGGGTGAAGACCGCCAAGCATGCCAACGATGTTCCCGTGCGTCCGATTTACCAGGGCGGAATCTGGCGCGACTATCAGGAAGAGTTCAACTTGTAGTTTCGCCGCAACGAATTTCGAGGCCGAAACCCTGAATGCGTTTCGGCCTTTGTTTATGGGGCTATTCTTCACTGACGCCTTCGAATAAGTCGATCTCGAATTTCGCGTTTTGCGGGTCGCGCGTGGCCGCGAGATGAAACATCTCGTACGTCGGCATGTTGCCGAGGTTTTTTCGCAGACGCTCGAACAGCGGGTTTTGCGACTGATGTTTTCGGAATGCCTGGTTCTTGCGTTCAAATCTCTCAGCACCAACTTCGACCCGCGTCGTGACCGTTGGAGGCGAAGTTGGCATGCGGTCGGCGAGCTTGAAATCGGCAGTCGCGTAATAGAGCTTCTGCGCCGCTTGCGTTTGCAGCCCCGACGAAATTTGTTCGGGATAGCGGTCTGGGCGCCCCGCCCAATTGAACGCTTGGGTCGCGAAGGTCCCGGCCATGGCGTGATCCGGGTGGCCGGTGAGGCCGCCATCCTGGCCGAAGGTGAGGACGACATGCGGGCGGAGCTGGCGTATGCGAAGTACCAATTCGCCAACCACCTCATAGAAGTCGGTGCGGTCGAGCTTGCTATCGGCGTAGCCGAGCACTTCGCCGTGGCTGATTCCAAGCAACTTGGACGACTCCTGAAACTCGGCGGTGCGTATCCGGGCGAGCTCCTGATCAGAACGGGCTGCGCCGCGATTCTTGGCGGCGGTTCCCGCGGTGAGACACACGACGGAGACTTCGACGCCGCGATCGGCGTAGAGCGCAAGAGTTCCGCCGAAGGCGCCAGCTTCGTCGTCAGGATGAGCGGTTATGCAGAGTAGTCGGAACATATATGGAGATCAGAGTACCGCAGGGCGAAATTCCCGTTTTGGGAATGCAGATGGAGGGGTACCCCCCTCCCCCTCCCCCCTGAAATTCCTCGTTTTCAATAAGATAGGGGAAATTTTCGCGCAAATTCGTCTTACCAAAGGAGTTATCGGTAAGTTCCTCTGCCGAAAGGAGTTACGGGTGGGGTTTTGGGGGCGGAGAAGCGCTGGCAGGGGAAAAGAGTGCGCAAGGCAGGACATGGAAGCCTCCAATCCAGCTGTCAGCCATCAGCCATCAGCTATCAGTCAATCGTGCCAAGCCGCCAGCGACTGGCAGCGAAGTAAAGCAGAGTCCTTGCGAGCGAGGTTCGCCCGTGGGGTAAGAGTGGCATGGGCTTGGAAGGCTGTCAACTTACGAAAGTACATGTACTTTCGTAACCAAGTAGCCCGGGCCTGAGCCCGCCCAGCCACCCTTCGCCTGGCGAAGGTAAGGCACCAATCAGTCTTTCCTCCCTCACCCCACGAAGCGCGAATGGGGGACCAGGCCTAAACCCACATTTTCCAACGTCAGGCAAATGTGGGCCACCCACGTGAACCCATACGTGCCAATGTCAGGCAAATGCGCGCCACACACCGGCTGATTTACGGATTGAGCGCGGTAATGACCTCGTTGCCCTTCATTGAGATGGTGACGATGTCTTTGCTGTCAAGGTTCATTTTCGTGAGGTCGACCATGCGAATCTCGCTGTTTTCGTAGGTACGGAAATAGAAGCGCTTCCGCTTGAGATCGTTGGCGCTGGTCCAAAGGGTGTAGTCGGCCTCGATGTTACCGTGCGAATCTTTCTTGCGGTCCCGGGCAGCACCTTTAGGGATATCGAAGTTGTTCAGGATGTGGAAGGCTTGGAGTACAGCTTCGTCGCCGGTCTGGGATGGTAGGACCGAGGAGCTGAACGCGACAGCGCGAACGAAGCGCGACGGCGGAGTGAAGTCTCCGGGCATTCCAAGCATGCCGGTGCCCATGCCGAGGGGCAGCAAGGTGACCGACTCGACTTTCACCGGAGGAACGTTGGTCAGCGAGAAGTTGACGTAGTTGCGCAGATTGGTCATGTGCCAATCGAAGGTGGGCGAGTTGGTGATAACGCCCAGCGGGTTGTCATAGACGGTGAGCTTGCCGCCAACGTACTCGATGACGATGCTCTTGCCGGAGGCGCCCTGCACGATGTAGTGGACCTCGGGCGCGAAACCCCATTCCTTAAAGACGACAGAGGGCACGACGATCTTGCCGATGTTGGCCTTCACGTCTTCCACGCTTTCGAAATTTTCGAGCAAATACGAACCGACTTCCCACTGGGCAATGGTCTTGCCGGCATCGGCGGGAGTGTAGGGCATGTATCCGGCAGAGGTGGGGAAATAGAAGGTGCCGACCGCCAGGCCCTTTTCGTTCAGGCCGTCGAACAGGAAGGGCAGGCCGGCGCCATTCGCGCCCACGCTGGCATATTTTGCCTTCCACTTGAGACCCTCTTTGCCGTCGGGGGTGGTGCCGACGCGCTCATATCCGCGGGGAACCACGAGGACATTGGAGTGAAGATCGATACCGAACTCCAGAGTTCGCGCGTGAACGACGGTGCCGTCGGCGGCGGTAACCCGGATGCCGGTGCAAGCGTGCAGAGACTGCACGGAGCAACCGAATAGGAGAGCAAGGGCGAGTGCTGAAGCGAGGAGTTCACGAACATTACGACGATTGGCCACGATTATGTACCTTCCTGGTGAGATGTTACGCCTGTCAAGCCTATCGGCTGATTTGGGGCGCGACGATAGAGTTCGGGATGAATTTGTGAAATTGGGGCGGCAGGGGATGGCCGGTGCAAGCTGTGCTTGAACATGACGCCTTCAGGCAGCGTCTGTGGGCATGTCTATAATCAGCGAACTCCACATTGGGGGTGAGACTTGCACAAGAAGGCGGGCGGAACCGATCGCGATGTTCGCGTCGAATGGGGTGCTCCTCGATCACGAATTCTTAGTGCAGTGCTGCTGATCTGCCTGGCGATTGCCTGTCCGACTGTCGCGGGTGCCGCAGATGCGAAGTTTCTCTGGGTCTCTGACATTCACTTCAATCCCATGGCGGATGCGGCGCTGGTGGGGGAACTGGAGAAGGCGGAGCCGGCGCGGTGGGAGGCAATTCTGGATCGCACCACGCCCGGAGCTTTCAGTCAATACAAGTCGGACACGAACTGGTGGCTGCTGAAGTCGGCGCTGGCGCAGTTCCCCAAGACGATTCGGCACCCGGCGTTCGTGATGGTAACGGGTGACCTGCTGGCGCATGAGTTTCCGCAGCTATTTCAAAGCGCCACGCAGGATAACGATCAGCAGCACTACCGCGCGTTCGTGCTGAAGACGGTGGAGTTTCTGGCGCTGGAGCTGCAACGCAGATTTCCGGGCACGAAGATCCTGCTGACTCCGGGGAACAACGACAACGACTGCGGGGATTACACCATCGAGGCCGGAGGCGGTTCCTGAGCGACACGGCTGCGGTGGCCCAGGAGCTGGCGCGAGCGGACGGGGCTTTTGTTGCGGACTGGAAGGCGCTGGGGAGTTTTAATGTGGCGCATCCGACGATTGCGGGCACGCGGGTGATTTCGCTGAACAGCATCTTCATGTCGCAGAAATACCAGGCGCTGAGTTCCGCGCAGGGTTGCAAGCCCGTGGCTTCAACGGCGGCGGCGGACCTGATGGAGTGGCTGGAGCACCAGTTAGCGGCGGCAGAGCAAGCGCACGAGAAGGTATGGCTGATGTTCCATATTCCACCGGGGATTGATGGGTACGCGTCAGCTATGAAGCATCAGAAACTGGCCGGCGGCGGTACGGCGGAGGATGATGCGACATGCGCGCAGTCGATCGTGCCGATGTGGAAGACCGAGTGGACAGCGCAGTTCGATGCGTTGCTGGCGAAGTATCAGACCACTGTGGCCGCTGCGTTTGCGGCGCATACGCACTCGGATGATTTTCGCGTGATGGGGCAGGAGTGTGAGCTCCCACATTTGCCAACGGCAGGCAAATGTGGGCCAGCCGCGGGATTTGTATTGATGAATCCGGCGATTTCGCCAGTGTACTCGCAGAATCCGGGATTTCGAGTGGTGAGTTATCGAGCTGATGGGACGCTGAGGGACCAATCGACTTATTACCTGACGAACCTGCCGGTGGCCAGCGCACATGTCAAGGGTCAATGGAAGAGGGAATACCAGTTCACCCGGCAGTGGACGACGCGGATGCTGGACACCGCGAGCTTGAATCGCGTGTATGACCAGGTGGTGGCGAGCGAAACAGCCCGCGGAGCGTGGCTAAAACTGTATGCCGTTTCAGGTCCGGCGGAAGAAGGCGAGCAGCCGATCGTGCGGGCGCTGTATTGCGCGGTGGAGGGGCTGAGCGTTCAAGGGTACCAGCAGTGTTGGTGCGGAAAAGATTGAAATTAGTGGATAGAACGGCTCGGTTTAGGCGCGCGGGAGCGTCGGCGCGGTACGAAATTTTACGGGCATGGCACAAATGGGAAGCAACTATGTGCTAGTCTGGCGGACAACGCGGCACGGTATGGAACAGCCCCGTTCCATACCAGTGTTGCATTTGTGGGGAGAACAAAGAACCAATGGGCCCGAGTAGCTGCCAGAGGAATTCCAACCCTATCCTTCAATTCACTTTGCTTGGAGTTGGGATGATTGGGGTCCTGTTGCTAGGATCCTCTTTGCTGTTTGCGCAGGCGGTCGGTGCGAGCTCCATCGCAGCGGGAAGCGAGCTGCAGGTGCGCTCGGTTGATGCGAGCACGCCGGCGAGCGGGCAGGGGCAGAATCCGACGGCAATTGGAAGCGTCAGCGGAACGGTGCTGGATGTGACGGGTACGCCGGTTTCCGGGGCGCAAGTCAGGCTCACGCGCGAGGGGGCAACACCTGTGCAGGTGAGTGTGACCGCGGCGGACGGCCACTTTTCGTTTACCAATATCGAGCCGGGAGCTTTCGATCTGAGCGTTGCGCTGGCGGGCTTCAAGACGAAGACCGTGTCAGGGAACGCGCCCGCGACGGAGGGCTACGTGGTTCCGGCGGTGACGCTGGAGCTGGCTGCGGTCGTCACCGACGTCAGCGTGGGGTTGACGACGGAGGAGATTGCAGCGGAACAGATCAAGGTGCAGGAACAGCAACGCCTGATCGCAGTGATTCCCAACTTCTACACGAGTTACGTGGCGGATGCCGCGCCCATGAGCACGAAGCAGAAGTTCGGGCTGGCGTGGAAGGCGGCGATCGATCCGACGTCGTTCTTGATTGCCGGGATCATTGCGGGAGGGGAGCAGGCAGACAACGCGATGCCCGGGTACGGACAGGGCGCGGCGGGCTATGGGAACCGCCTTGGCGCGGCATACGGCGACTTCTTCATCGGCACGTACATTAGCAACGCCATCCTGCCATCGATTCTGAAACAGGACCCGCGCTATTTTTACAAGGGCACGGGGACGATCAAGTCGCGCATTCGTTATGCGCTGGCAATGTCAGTGATCACCAAGGGCGATAACGGCAAATGGCAGCCGAACTATTCTGGGATATTGGGAAGCCTGGCGGAAGGCAGCATTTCGAATTTGTATTACCCCGAAGGCAGCCGCCACGGTTTTAGTACGACGCTGAACAATACGCTGATCGGGATCGCGACAGGGGCTGGGGTGAATATTCTGCAGGAATTTGTATTTCGCAAGCTGACACCGAAGGCGCCGAAGGTCGTTCCCCCAACCAGTTAAGGGCGGTCGCCGAAGCTGATGTCAAGCGCGCGGGCGACGAGCACCATTTCGCCATCGGGAGGAACGAGCTTGAGCTTGGCGATGGCCTCTGCGAGCGGCACGTACTTGAGGTTCGGCGGCTGGAGAGCCACCATGACGCCGTTCATGCCCTGATTCAGGGCAAACACTGCACCGGCGCCGAAGCTGACGCCCGAGGTTGCGATCGATGGCGGTGGGGGAGCCTCCGCGCAGGAGATGTCCGAGAACGAGGCTGCGGCTCTCGCGGCCGGTGAGTTCCTGGAGTTGGTCGGCGACGGTTTCGCCGACGCCGCCGAGGCGCTCGACGCGGCCGATTTCACGGCTCTTGACGGTGACATCACCGCCCTTCGGCTTGGCGCCTTCGGCAACGACGACGATGGCGTAAGGCTTGCCGTCATCGAGCTTGCGCTTGAGGTCAGCCGCGACGTTGTCGATGGAGTAGGGAATCTCGGGAATGAGGATGGCATCGGCGCGACCGGCGAGTCCGGAGCTGAGGGCGATCCATCCGGCGTAGCGTCCCATGACTTCGACCACCATGATGCGGCGATGCGACAAGGCGGTGCTGTGCAGGCGGTCGATGCACTCGGTGGCGAAGGAGACGGCGGTATTGAAACCGAATGTCAGGGCCGTCGATTCGAGGTCGTTGTCGATGGTCTTGGGCACGCCAACGACGCGCAGGCCTTTTTCATAGAGCTGGTTGGCGATGGTGAGGCTGCCATCGCCGCCGACGGCGATGACGGCGTCGATGTGGTGCTCACGAATGCGACGGATGACCTCGTCGGAGAAGTCCACTTCTTTTTTGGTGCCGTCGGGTTGCGCGACGACGCGACTAAAAGGATTGCCGCGATTGGTGGTGCCGAGGATGGTGCCGCCGAGATGGGAAATTTCGCGGACGGTGGAGCGATGGAGTTCCATCAGTCCGCCGTCGGGGAAGCGCTCGGGCTCGAGGATGCCGTCGTAGCCTTCGCGAATGCCGACGATGTCCCAGCCGATGCCGCGGGCGGCGTACACGGCTCCGTGAATGACGGCGTTGAGGCCGGGGGCGTCTCCGCCGCCGGTGTTGATGGCGATCTTCTTGATGACGTCGGACATTCGGGAAGAATCCTTTGGGTATGTAGGTAAGAAAGCAGGAACGGGACAGTATAAGCCGCAGCGAGCATCGAGAGCCGACGTGACGAGCGACGTCGAGGACGATGCGGTCAGCGACCAGTACTGCCGAGGTGGCGCGGTCTATTTCGGAGCCGGTTTCAGAACGACCAGGCTGCGCTCGTCACCGGCGATGATGCGATTGAATTTCTTCAACTCATCGGCGTTGCTGGCGGGCACGCTGAGCTGCTTGATCTCGTAGCTGCGGGTGTAACGAATTACGGGTCCGCTCACCTCGGTCTTGGAGTGGTAGCTGCCGAAGCTGTAGTCGGCGTTGACCGGCTCGGGCAACTCGTCGACGACATAGCCGGCCGGCAGCGTGATTTCAAAAGAGTCGGTATCGAGGGCGGGGCCGGGGAATTCGACCGGGAACTTGCGGGGCTCCTTGGTTTCGAGAAAACCCATCGGCCTTGGTTCCGAGTACGCGGGGACGCACAAGTAGGAGGTCGCCGGCGGTCTTGGTGTAGTTTGGGGCCTCGAAGGAGTAGTTGAAGCCGAAGGGCAGGTCGTTCTGCTCGAGGTTGGACATGCTGGCCTTGAGGATGTGAAAGGTCGGCAGCTGAGTTGGCCAGCAGTCCTTCGATGGGCTTGATCTGATCGCGGCTGTTGGTGGTGGAGAGCATGGCGTGGCGTTCCTGGCGGGCACGGTCGCCGACGCGGACCTCCTGAACGTCGCCCTTCAGTGTGCCCGCGGGATCGAGCGTGAGCTTGGCGGTGCGCTTGATGCCGTTCATTGCCGCAGGCTGCTCGGGCAACTCGACCAATTCGCCGCCGTCGGAGGTGACCAGCAGAGCCATAGTTCTGCTGCAGGTTACCGGAGATCTGGCCGAAGGGAGTGAGGGAATTGGTCGGGTCGAAAAACAGGAGCCTGCCGTACTTGGGGTCGTTGCGCACGGCGATCAGCGAGGGATCGTTGAGACCTGTCGGGCAGCTTGATGGCGAGGATGGCGTGATTGAATCCGCCGACGTGGGCGGCGGTTGAGGACGTGACGGCTCCACGGCGGGTGTTGATGACGACGTAATAGGAGTCGACTCCGATTTCGTGCAGCATGGCCGACATCAGCGTGGCCTTGTCTTTGCAGTCTCCGTAGCGATGGGTGTAAACCTCGGGGGCAGGATGAGGCTGCCAGCCTCCGATGCCGAACTCGATGGCGACGTAGCGGATGTCGTGCTGTACGAAAGTTGGCGATGGTCTGCATTTTCTTGAGAAGCGTGGGAGAGGATGCGGTCATGTTGAGGACCGCCTGCTTCAAATCGGGCGAGACATCGCGACGGCCCTGGATGAGGTTCACGTACCACATTCCCATTTGCTGCCAATTGGAAAAGCCTTTCTGTCCGGGACCTCCGGGAGGGAAGAAGGAGACGATCATCTGTCCGGCGACGCCGGCCATCGGAGGCATATCGGCTTCCCAGCGAATGGCAGGCACGTCGCGGACCGTCCATTGCCATTGATTGGTGGAGGATTCGGCGGGCTGGACCTCGGGATGATTGAGCCAGGTGGCGCGGTACTCCCACTGGGAGGGAAGCGACAAGCGAGTAATGCTGCTCGATGGCGGGGATTTCTTCCTGAAAGCGCCACGAAGACTGCAGGAGCAAGGGCTGCTCTTCGGTGTCGTACTCGTAGCCGACGACGTTGCCGGGGTCGCGGGCGGGAATCTCCAGCACCTTGTACTTCACGTCGGTCATCAGTTCGCCGTACTCGATGCCGCGGGGAGAGACTTCGAGGGCGTCCTTGTCGCCGACGTCGAAGTCTTTGCCCTGCTGGGGAATGCACCAGCCGTGGAGATTGGAGACCTTCTTGTGGGCGTTGAGTGGAACGTCGACAACTCCATACTCGCGTCCGCCGGGGCGGAGGATTTTGTAGGCGGCGCGGACGTGTTCCTTCACTTGTCGGTGGAGACGATGGTGACCGTGTCTTCGGAATAGAGCAACACGGCATCGGTCTTTTCGTCATGGGCGGGCAGGGGCGCGTTGACCAGGGCGTGCAGCCAGGCGGGCGCGTCTCCGGCGTGTGCCCCGGGCAGCGGCGGCGAAGAGGCAAAGAGATGCTGCCAGCAGAGCTACGGGAAGCGTCGCGCTACTTGACCGCTGATGTTGCGGCGGGTTGTAAGACGACCTGCTGGTCATCGCTGGTTTTCACCCCCTGAAAGAAGGTACGGAGCGCCGTGTAGTATTTCTTGTCCAAGAGCAGGAAATCAACGGACATGGAGCGCTTGAGGCGCAGACTGCCGCTTTCGTTGGACATGGTGAGGGAGTAAGTGACGACATGCCCGTCCTGCTTGTGCTCGGGCGGGAGAGTGCCGACCTGCCAGCCCGCGGGAACCGAGATGGTGACGTCTTCGTTATTGCTGGAAGGGGAAATCCATGTAGATGGGATGGGTGCGGGCTTCGTGGTCGAAGAGCTGTTTCTCCTGGGCAGAGAACAGCCCGACAGGGAGCAGCACGCGGCGTCCGGTTGACGACGCCCAGCCCGGCACCTTGAGAGTGAACTCGGCGACCAGGGGAGTGGCGGAAGTGCTCCAGTCAGGTTGGTTGGTGAGCGTCGGATCGCTGGCGGCGGGTATGGAGCGCTTGACGGCATCTTCGAGAAATTTCTTGCGGCCGGCATCGTCTTCGTTCCGTTCTTCGTTACGGCGGCCTACAGCCTCCAGTCCGGTGTAGGTAATGGTGAGCTTGCCTTCGAGATCGCCGGTCTCGCTGAGAGTAAGGGTGGCCTTGCGTTGGACGGTGGAAGAAGATGACGGAGGCAACGGGGTCTGGATGAAGGTGCCTCCGTCCTTTTCGAGCCGCAGTCCGGCGACGCCGGTCTCATACCAGGGGAGCAGGCCGAAGGGGGTAAACTTCGCACCTGGATCGCAGAAGATATCTTTGCCGTTCAACTTGACGACCACTAGATTGGCATTGAGGCGGTGAGCGTCAACCTGAACCTTGGGGCTGAAGAAGTAACTGTTGCGGCTGGCGACCCAGACGCCATCGGCCTCCATGCCTGCCGCCCGAACTAAGGCGAGATAGAGCCATGTGAGTCTGCAGGCCGTTGCCGATAGCCGCGAGACCAGATGTCCTCGACGTTGGGCGTCTTCTTGGTCTGTTCGCGCTTTTCTTCCTGCGCGGTTTTTGATACCTCGTAAGAGGTGTTGCGGAGTTGCTGGACGCGGTAGTAGATCTTCTTCAGCTTTTCTTCGGGTGGGTCCTGGGGCGTGACAATCTGCGACACCGCCTGCTGCATGGCGTTGCGCTTGTCGACGAAGTGCTCCAAGTCGGCATACCACTTCTTGCCCACACTTTTCCAGTAATTTTCCGGGTTCTGATCGTTGGGATCGTCGGTGTAGATAAAGTCGACCCGCGACTTCAGTTCAGTCGCCGGAGGCATGAAGTCTTCGGTCTGGAAGGCGGGGATGTTGCGGGCTTCCAGCCGGATGATATGGTCGGGGCCCTCTTTGGGCGGGGCGGTGCCGGGAGGAAGGCCCTGCCACATCCAGCGGACGCTAAATCTGGCGTAAGGGCTGTTGTAGGGCTTGAGGGTGAAAACTGCGTGCTTGGTGAACAGGTCTTCGCTAAGTACCCAATGCGAATCGTAGATCAGGTGCTCGGTGAAGTCGTAGGTATAGCTGTACTCAATGATGCTTCCGGGCTGCACGTCGGTGAGCGTCAGCGTCTTGGCCAGATACTTCACGCCCCTCGATTTGACCAGGGACTTCTCGAAGACCTTGCCGTCAGAATTCACCACGGAACCGTCGGGGCGGATCGTGCGTGCCTTAACGTTGACGACGTTGTCCTGGCCTTTGACGAACGGGATTTCGACGTTGGCATATTTGCGGCCTTCCTCGTTGAAGATCTTGATGCGGACAAAGTTCTCTTCGTGGGAAGTTGTGCCGTTGTCGTCACGGTCTACCTGGCGATAGAGAATGATGGCCGGGGCTCCGGGGGCCAGGGGCTCGCTCTTCATGGCGAGTTCTTCGGGAGAGACGGGCGGGATGGCGGCCGTTGCAGGAATGGAGTGGAAGGCGACGTAGCACAGAACCAGAATCAACAGGTGCTGGCGTAGGACGAAAAGACGGCGCATAGACAGTACCCCCTGAGCTTGCTGAGGCAAATGCCGCCTTTCTAAAAAATCAAGCGGCAGAAAACCGTCTGCAGTTTTTAGTAAGACTCGAAATAATACATCAATCCATCGTAGTGTTACGATGCGTAAATACGCGGTGCGTTTGGTCACAGCACCAATGTGACTAAGTGTTCGGAAGCGCAGGTCAGCGGACCTAATATGCGAGGCTAGGCCGAGCCTTGCAGGATTGCCGGAATTCCGCGATAATAGTTCTTTGCCCCCAGCAGCGGGGGTCCAACGAGTGCTATCTGGCACTTGTTTTGGGGTGTGGAGCGAGCAATCGCTGGCATATCCGTCTCACCTGAAGGAACATGCTGTGCCGGCAACGGCTTCCTGAGACAAAGTTCAATTTGAGCGAGCTGGCTTTGGATGTACCCTCGCGGGCTAAAGCCTGCTCGGGCAGATTTGCTAAGCGGGCTGATCGGCACGACTGAAGTCGTGCCCTGACGCCGGGGTTTCGTGGGCGCGATCGGGTCGGTACCTTGATGACAGGATTTTGTGGGTACGCTTGGATTTGTGCCCTGACAATAGGGTTTTGCGGGTGCGACTGGATTCGCGTCCGGTAACAATTTGCAGGAAAGGAAATACCTTCTGTGTTAATGATTCGTCTCTCGCGCCGTGGTGCGCGCAAACAACCGTATTACCGCATCGTCGTCATTGAAAAAGACCGCGCCCGTGATGGCCGCTCGGTGGAAGTGGTGGGCACGTATAACCCGCGCACCAATCCGGCCAGCGTGCTGTTGAAGAGCGACCGCATTGCCTATTGGACCGGCAAGGGCGCCCAGTTGTCTGACCGGGTGAAGAAGCTGGTGGACAAGGCTGCGGCGGCAGCGGCGACTCCGAGCGGATGACTACCGGCAGCGTAGCTGTCGTGAACCTGGAAACTTCGTAAGAAGCGAAAGGGAGAGCGGAACGATGGCAACGACAGCGGACATTCCCGCATTGATGGCACATCTGGCGAAGGCGCTGGTGGACGCGCCCGACGAAGTCGAGGCGGAAGCCTTCGACGAGGGCGACCACATCGTGGTGGAGCTGGTGGTGGCCGAGGAAGAAGTCGGCAAGATCATCGGGCGGCAGGGGCGCATGGCGCGCAGCTTGCGGACCATCATGGGTGCGGCTGCGATGAAGACGCGCAAGCGCTACCAGTTGGAGATCGTCGAATAGCTGCGTTCGTCACGATCGCGCGCGTGCTGGGGCCGCAAGGCCGGCGCGGCGAAGTTGCGGCCGAGCTGCACACGAGCTTTCCGGAGCGCTTTGCCGAGCGGCATGAGCTTTCAGGGCTGGCCAAGGATGGCAGCCGTCGCGAGTTGCAGCTTGAGGAGCACTGGTTCCACAAGGGACACGTGGTGCTGAAGTTCGCGGGCGTGGAGAGCATCAGCGACGCCGAGCGGCTGGCGGGGATGGAGTTGCAGATTCCCGCCGAGCAGCGCGCGGAGTTGGAAGCGGGCGAAGCGTACGTCAGCGACCTGGTGGGATGCGAGGTCGTGAATCGCGGTTCGCTGGTTGGGTCGGTCGCCGATGTGCAGTTTGGAGCAGGAGAGGCTCCGCTGCTGGTGGTTGAAGCGGCGGCGAGCAAGAGTTTTTGGTGCCGTATGCCGAGGCGTTCTTGAAGAACGTGGATTTGCCGGCGCGGCGGATTGAGTTTGAGTTGCCGGAAGGCCTGCTGGAAGTGCAGTCTTCGTTGAGTGACGAGGAGAAGCAGCGGCAGAAGCTGGAAGCGGAGCGAAGCCCGGGAGGCGGGTGAGCGCCGCAAAGGGCACAAGTAAGTTTTGGAGGTCCCCGTCGCCTAGTGCGAAGTGGGGAGGCCGGAATGAAGTTCGAGATCCTGACGATTTTCCCGGACTTTTTTCGCGGGCCGCTGGATTACGGCATTGTGCGCAGGGCGCGCGAGGCCGGACTCATTGAGATTGCGATTCACGACCTGCGAGCGTTTACGCACGACAGGCATCGTACGGTGGATGACCGTCCGTTCGGCGGGGGCGAGGGCATGGTGCTCAAGCCGGAGCCTATCTTCGAGTGTTTGGAAGCGATGAACGTTACGCCGCGTTCGGAGAGATTGCGTCGAGGATGCGCGCGAGACGGTGGTGCTGCTGTCGCCGCAGGGGCAGATGTTCACGCAAAGCGTGGCGCAGGAGTTGCAACAGCGCGAGCGCGTGGTGATGATCTGCGGGCGCTACGAGGGCGTGGATGAGCGCGTTGGCGAGTACTTGGCCGATCGCGAGATTTCGGTCGGCGACTTTGTGTTGAGCGGCGGGGAACTGGGCGCGGCGATCATCGTGGATACGGTGAGCCGGTTGGTTCCGGGAGCGCTGGGCAATGCGGCGTCGGCGCAGCAGGAGTCGTTTACGATGGGAGTTGATTCCTCCCACATATCCCAAAAGAAGGGATATGTGGGGCACCCAGGCGAGCCGCCGAGTTCGACTTGCGGGTCGGGCGGATTGCTGGATTATCCGCATTACACGCGTCCGGCGGAGTTTCGCGGGATGCCGGTTCCCGAGGTGCTGATGAACGGGAACCATGATGAGATCAGGCGCTGGCGGCAGACGCAAGGCGCTGGAAAAGACGCTGGCGAACCGTCCGGATTTGTTGACCGGGGCAGACTTGAGTAAAGAGGATCGAAGGATTTTGAAAGAGTTGCAGGGTGGGAAGTAAAAGCCCCACATTTGCCAAAGGAAGGCAAATATGGGCCACCCGTAGTTGTTGAGAGAGTTCAAGATTCAGGCCGCCGCGAGGCGTGCGACAACGAAGGAAGAAGAGAAAAATGTCGAATTCACCGATTATTGACCGTTTGCTAGCCAAGACGCGGCGCACCGATTTGCCGGAATTCAAGTCAGGCGACACCGTTCGTGTGCATGTAAAGATTAAAGAAGGCGACAAAGAGCGCGTGCAGATTTTCGAGGGCCTCGTGATCGCAAAGAGCAAAGGCTCGCAGCCCAGCTTCATCGTCCGCAAGATGAGCTTTGGCCACGGCGTGGAACGTATCTTCCCGCTGAATGCGAAGGTCGTCGACAAGGTGGAAGTGGTGCGGTCGGCGCATGTGCGCCGCGCCAAGCTGTTCTACCTGCGCGCGCTGCGCGGCAAGGCCGCCCGTCTGCGCGAAGTGGACGTGCGCACCAAGAAGGCGTAAGTATTCAGTGGATAGTGATTAGTGGATAGTGGATAGAAAATGCTCACGCAAGCCAGACTGGCTTGTTTGAGCACGTTCGACCCGCGGTCGCCAAAGAGAATCATGCCCATCGCGTCTCGCTCGGCGAGCGCGGTGGGCGTCTTTATGTTTAGGAAGTGCAAAACGAAACCCCGTCGTCTCTGAGCGAGAACGGGGTTTCGTTTGCGCGCCGGTTTCGGCGCGCGACTTCGTGTCTTGGGGGGAGGGCTGGTTTCGTCCCGGTCAGAATTTTGTGGCGAGTTCGAGCAGCGCGATGGCTGTGCCCATCCAGAGGGCGAACGCCATCGTGTTGAGCGTGACGCGGACCGCACCGCTGTCGATCAGCCAGTTATATTTTGCGTCCATGGTTGTCTCCTTTGTGTGAGGTGTGCGTCCCGGCTGGATTTTGGCCCCACCGGTTTTGCCTCTGTGGCTATATACGGATGAGGCGAAAAAAGGTTCCTTGACGTGCCGCCAAAAGCAAGGAAAAACAACAATTGGCGGGCAACGGTGGCGCTACGCTGCCGGAAGGGCCTGTAACACTCTATTCATCTTGTGCGGCAATTTCGGCCAGCTCCCAGTAGCGGCTGCGCAGGCTGGCGGGAACGCGGACTGGGGCGCCGCTCAGCATGCTCTTGAGCTGAAGGGCGTTGACTGCGGCCTTGCCCTCGAAGTGATTGTTGGTCACTACGAACGTCTTTTGCGCCTTGGCGGCGACAGTGGCGATGCGCTCCTTCCATTTTTCGAGCTCCGGCTCGGTATAGAGGTAGTTGTAGCGGTCGGCGCCGGAGTCGCTGCCAAACCACTGCTCGTAGTTGCGTCCGTGAAGGCGGACGTAACCGATGGGCGAAGTCACTTCGGCACTGGGCGTGACGGCCTTGCCCAGCAGAGGCTGGTCGATGTTGCAGAAAGCGACGTGCTGCTGCGCGAAGTAGCGCAAGGTGCCTTCGTTGGTCCAACTGTTGTGGCGGACCTCGACGACAAAAGGATACTGACGAAACCTTTCGATCACACTGTCGAGGTAGTCTCGGTTTCGGTCGGTGTTCTTGAAGGAAATAGGGAACTGGGCCAGGACTGCGCCGAGCATATTCTCTTCAGCGATGGAATCGAATCCGGCTTTGGCCCAGCGCTCGTCGTTGGGGCCGACGTGGATGGTGTCGGCGGAGGTGCTTTCCACCACCGCGATGGGCGAGTGAGTGAAGGCCCGGTTGAGCTTGGCGGTGAAGAGAAACGCCGGGTTAGACTGGCGCGCCTTGCGGCACCAGAGCTTGCCCCACTCGGGTTTGATGTGCCCGTAGAACGAGGTGTTGATCTCAAGCATGTCGAAGTACCGTGCCATGTATTCGACGGGATGCTGCGACTTCTTGAGTTGCGCCGGATAGACGATGCCTTCCCAGTCTTTGTAAGACCAGCCCGCGGTACCGACGTAAGTGTGGGTTTCCAGACTCATCGGTGCTCGGAGGTTAGCATAGCGGGCCAGAGGGAATTGTGACCGCGACGAGCCAGGCTTGTTTCGCGAGAATTCCAGCAGAGTGACCCTCGTCACATGTGTCTGTGATGTCCCCCATACGGAGTCAAGCCAAGCTGAGGTATTTCTAGTTTCGCACGCAAATCCATTCTGTCCGGGAAGCAGAAATGATTGAGCAAAAGAAGAAGTGTTGGCGCGAGAAGGTGACCGCGGAAATTACGCTGGCGCACGTACAGGCCTTTGCCGAAGAGATAGGGACGAACATCACGGTAGCGGAAGTGGCGACTTTCCTTAACCAGAACGGTCGCGCCCAGGGTCTGTGGAGCCACATGATGCAGGCGGGCGAGCAATTCATTAAGTCAAACCTGAAGCCCGAAATAGTGATCCTCCCCCAGGAGGGGCCAATCGTAGTGCGGACTGCGACGATACAGTAGGTCTTGAGCCGGCGATAGTCCTGTCGCCGCCAGCATTTTCATCCATCAATAAGTGACGAAGATGACCCAGTAGACGCCGCTGGGCTGGCTGGTGCTGGTGGCGAAGCATAAGCCTAGGGAATACGGGCTGCTCATGGGTTGGGAGAGGATCGCCTTCAACCCCTCGGGCAATCGCTTGAGATCGGTCGCGGTCCACGCGACGGCTGAGGAACTGCCGGGAAAGGCGCGGGCCGGCCTGGCGTCAATCTTGTCGGCTTTTGCCATGTCGCACGCCATCTCGGCCAGTGGCGGCCGTGGTTTTCGTTTGGGAGTGGGCAGGGCATGTGACCGCACAAAGTCGGTTATAGCCTGCTGCACGACGGCGTCGGCTTCGAAATCGGAGTAGTCGGGAAGGACGCTGGCGAAGTCCTCGGTGATGTAAAGGCCGCCGGCGCCGCGAAGAACAGAGACACCGACAGCGTTGAACGCAGGGTTCAGGATGTTGGCGCGGTGCAGCGGTGAGTTCATGAGCGCCACGTGGGCCGATTCGACGTCGGCATCGAGCGCAATGTTCTCGCCGTCGTGGTCGCTGCGCACGTTCTCATCATGCAGGCGGAGAATGAGCGGTTCCTCGCCGGGAAACTGGTGGGAGAGTTCTTCTGACGCGACCATTACATTGGTATGTTTTCGCGCTGCGCGGGCCAAGCGCCGATCCAACGTAAAGGGCTTCAGGCCGGCCGTGTCCCGTTCCTGGTTGAGCAACTCAAAGAGCCGCTGTTCGGCTGGCGGAACTTCGTTGTCTTGGGCGGTAACGAGCAGAGGTGCCAGGAAGGCCAAGGCGAGACCGAAAACCCCGAAGCGCACCCGTTGTGCCAGCAGAAGCGCCACGAGAATGCGAGGGTGAGTCGTCATCTCAGTCCATTAGACGCCGATTGGCGCACTTCCGTTACCATCCCGTGCCACTTACAATACAGCAGCGGTGGAAAGGGCTTCGAAATGAGCGCTGTTGCGGTGATGCTCCTCGTACTAGCAGGATTGGTGATCGGTGCGGCGGCGGCGTGGCTGGCAGCGCGCGGACAGTCGTCGGCACTGGCACAACGCAAGGCCGAGCTGGAGCAGGAGATCGGCGCGGTGCGGTCGCAGTTGGCACAGGCTCAGCAGGAGAACACTGGCCTCAGCTCCGCCAAGGCCGCTGCGGAAGCGACGCTGGAAAGCGAACGCGGCAGCACCAGGGAGAAAGTGGAATTGCTGACCGCTGCCGGGGAGGCAATGAGCGCGAGATTCGAGGCTCTGGCAGCGTCGGCACTGCAGAATAACAACACGAGCTTTCTGCAACTGGCAAAGAGCGAACTGGAAAAGCATCAATCGGAAGCAAAAGGGGAGCTGGAGAAGCGAGAGAAAGCGGTGGAGACGCTGGTAAAGCCCATCGCCGACTCGCTCAAGAGTGTGGACGAGCACGTGCGATCGCTGGAGACATCGCGCGCCGAAGCCTACGGCGGACTGAAAACGCTGGTCGAAGGATTACAAGAGTCGCAAGACGCTCTCAAGGCCGAAACTGGCAACCTGGTAAAGGCGCTGCGTGAGCCGCAAGTGCGGGGGCGGTGGGGTGAGCTTCAACTCCGCCGCTGCCTGGAACTGGCCGGCATGCTCGATTATTGCGATTTCCGCGAGCAGGTTTCCGTGACCGTCGAGGAGCGCATGAAGCGTCCCGACGTAATCGTAAGGTTGCCCGGCGAAAAGAACATTGTTGTGGACGCCAAGGTGCCGTTGGTGGCTTACCTTGCGGCCCTCGAGGCGCAAGACGAGACTTCGCGCAGTGCCCACTTGCTTGACCACGCGCGTCAGGTTCGCCAGCACATCGACATGCTCGGAGCGAAGGCTTACTGGAACCAATTCGAGCCGACCCCCGACTTTGTCGTTCTGTTCCTTCCCGGCGAAGTCTTCTTCCGCGCCGCCATGGATGCCGACGCTGAACTCATTGAGTATGGTGTGGCCCGCAAGGTTATTGTCGCGTCGCCAACTACGTTGATAGCCCTATTGCGGGCGGTTGCGTACGGATGGAATCAGAAGAACCTCGCCGACAGCGCCCGCCAGATCAGCGACGCAGGCAAGTTGCTGTACCAGCGCCTCTGCGTCATGGCCGGGCATTTCGAGGACTTAGGCAAGAAGTTGAGCGGCGCCGTGGAGGCTTACAACAAGTCGGTTGGATCGATGGAGCGAAACGTCTTCGCAGTCGGCCGCAAGCTGCCGGAACTCGATCGATCACTGTCGACCGAAGATCTTCCCGACTTAAAGCAAATCGAAAAGACTCCGCGGCAGCTGGAATCGCCAGATTGGCAGTTGCAGGGCGATGAGGAACCGCTCTCGCTGATGAGCGACGACCTTCGCGAGAGAGGGAAGTAGCGACCGTACTTATGGAACACTGCGTCGCTAATGTGCGCACCGTGGCGTCGGCCGCTTTGACACTGATTTTCCGCGGCTGATATCATAGGTATCTCGACGGAATATCCCTTCCAATCAGCGTCCCCGTCGTCTAGCCTGGCCTAGGACATCGCCCTTTCACGGCGGTAACACGGGTTCAAATCCCGTCGGGGACGCCAAATCTTTTCGGAGACTTGCGGCTGATTTGGTCAGTTTCCCGCGGTACAACGACGGTACAAGTCGTTTTCGGCCGGATCATCCCCACCACCCGGCTCTGTGCCGCCCTCTTATCCGGGCTCAGAGCCTGCGTGTAAGTGTCCAGCGTCATTCGCGACGTAGAGTGCCGCAACAGCTCTTGAACGACTTCCACATAGCGGAACTTTCCCTTCGGCTGCTCCCGTGCGGAAGTTGGGCCGCCCTCGCATCGTCCTCGCAGTTAGCAATCTAGCCAACGTGCTACTCCGCGCTCGTCCTCGGCTCGGCGCCGGTCGGGGACAGCGAACGTGTTCAGGACTTCCTGCTTCGCGCGCAGAATCCCAATGGCGATTGGCCAATCTTCCCCGGAGACGATCAGGAGGGTGGTCGGGTCACTTCGTTGGCCGTAATGTCCCTGTTTGACCTGGTACCAGCCATACTGGCCACGTTGAAAGGGCTTCACTGACTCATGAACTGTCTTGGGAGGGAAGGGAGTTGGTCCCGGAAATAGAAATTTCGCACTGCGAATCGCCACGTCCGTTTCGACCGCAACACGTACGGCTGGCCATGGGGTCCCGGACACGGCCAACCCGCTTCCGGTGGTGGTGCTTCTGGGATCCGACGGCTTCAAAACCCGTTAACAACAAAGCTCTGGCTTCGACGATCCGTCGGGTATTCGACGAGTAGCGATTGGTAAGCCCTTGGTCGAGTTTGAAGCGAAGCGCCTCGAGATTTAGGACAAACCTACGTTTCTCGCTGTAAGTAGCCAGGCGATACGGGAATTATTCTCTTGACGGAGTACTGTTTCGCTACAAAAACACGCTCTCGACAAATCGAAATTCCGTCGCAGTCAATAAATCAATGTAACCGTGATGTTACCCCCGTAGGCTCCTGAAGACGTTCGCGTCTGACTTGCAGGAATCCTCCCGTACATTGGATAGGAATGCACAGTCTGGCCGGTAACCATCGTGTAGCTGTCACTCACGACGATTGTCCCCCCTGAACCGTCTCCCCAGACCTGTGAATACCCGTTGTCTGTGAAGATGAGGTAGTTGAGCTGGTGTGTGCCATTTGTCATGACCCGATAGACGCCTTGGTCTCCGGTAGTGTCCAACGCAATTGAATAGCTGACCGAATCGCCCACATTGCCGGTACATGTGACGATCACAGTGCCAATCGTGTCGCGACGGTTACCACCGAGCGCGTCGTACGTACCGAATGCCACCCCCGCGGTGCTGATGCTGCAGTCGGCTGCGGCTTTCGCCGGGATCGAGCTCAATACGACGACGCAACACAATAGCCCGAGCAGTTTCACTTTAGTTCTCATTTTGTGCCCTTGCATACGATTGGCCCGATTCGCGGCAACGGCTCATTTCCAGAGACGGCGGGTACGTCTGCGTCGCATTGATGATCGTTCCAGGTAACGTGCACCCGTGCGGGTAACTCAATCTCTTGGATGAAGACTTCACCGTGGAGGGCGACCTGGTTCGCGTTGAGGCCACCAGACACGGTGACGTCCGCTCCCAACGGCACGGGTTTGCCATCCTCGGTCGTCAGGATGAGAAGGGCTCCCTGTACCTTTGCTGCTGTGAATTTCACGTATACGCCTGTCCTGGGCATTGGTACGATCTGTTTTTCCTCCAGGTTGATTTGAAGATCGATTGGAACGCCCACGTCGTCGATACGGAACCGCATTCTGACTGTAGGGGATGAGCTGCGGCAGGACTACGATACCCCGACGACCTGTGCTGGCGATGTACTGATTGTTCGCGAGGACCTTGATTCCACTCTGCGGCACGTCCACAACGCCAAAGCTGTCAGAGAGCCAACGCGTGGGAATCAGCTTGCCGTGGATCCAGACGATGCTGCCGGTCTCACCTAGACGCCAGCTTGTCGCTCCCAATCGGCTGCTGATTTCGGCGAGGTAGCCTCCTAAATTATTCTGGGCATAAATCCCGGCATCGACGCCGCGGTAATCCGCGGCATCCGCTCGGACCCGGTATCCGTAGCCGTTTCCGGCCGGCAGTTGATGCGAATAATCGACGGTCGCCGTCTGGTTCGTCTTGTCGATTTGGCCGCTCGCCATCACCAGGTCGCGGGGCCCTAACGGAATAATCAAGCTAAGACTCGCCATCGTTTTGTCGTTGGACCGGGTGCATAGCTCAGCGAAGAAATCAGGGTGGCGCGCCTCGTCAAGCGAACGTTCACGGATCGTGTTAATTCCGCTGAAATCCACTACATTCGGGTCAAAAGGCATGCCTATGTGCGAACGTCCTTCCCGCCGTAGATAGCCAGCCGCCACGGACACTCGCTTCCCAAATGACTGGCTGATTTGTGCCAACGCGGTGAGCCGCGGTGCCCGCTCTGTGGGCTGCAGGCCGAGCTGGCGGAAGTTGCTGCTGGCCGCCACCACGCTGGCTGAAAAGCCGAAAGCCCGGGTTTGACGTTGAAACGCTCCATACACCAGGGCCCCATCGCCCACGAAGTTGTGGCTGTAAGCTACGGCGGCGTTCACCACCCCGAGGTGCCATACCGAAAAGTCGGCACCAACTCCGAACGTCTGGTTACTCGCCTGGAGTTCAATCCGTCCATCGATGGTCAAGGAATTGTTCACTCCGTAACGGTGCGTGCCTGCACCAAACACCGAGGTATATCCGGAATGTTGCGATCCGTATCCGTAGCGCAGGCTGCCCGCCTCGTATGCGTACTCGCTCACTCCCTTGCGAAGCAACGTGGGCGAGCGGTTAAAAGACTGCGTTACCTCCTGTTGCCGGCCCATAACATCCGTCACCACCATCCGAACGCTCCCTTGTCCTGACATCACTGGGATGTTCTGGATCGAAAATGGCCCGGGATCCACTTGCTGCTGCGACACCCTCACGTTGTTGACATAGAGGTCGACGGTGGACGGTACGGTGACCTCGCCGGCCATGCTCGGTAATGCGAATGGAATAAACGTTGGCTGAGTCGAAAACTTACTCGCGAAACGCACCCCGCCGTAGTAAACTTGGTCGGCCCAGGGGTTGCTCGCCGATATCGAATCGCCAATCGTCAGTGTGGACATATGGCTGGGGAAGTCGTGGATGAACTGCGTGTCCAATCGGGTCCACCGCAACGATTGCATCAAGTCGCGACCGACAAACCGGGAAGTAAGCACTCCCAACTTGCTGAAGACTCCACCTTCGACAAGGCCGCTTACTCCGTTCTTTCCTGCAGCTCCGAGGTACTGAAAATCGTGATTTAGAAACATCCCCGGTTCCGGCGGGTTGATTACGAACTTCTGGCGATCGGTCGCCTGCAGGATGGACCCGTCGAAGTCCTCTCCCGGCACCTTAAGGTACAAAATTTGCAGTTCCGAATCGAGTTGCATAGTGACACCAGTTAGCGCGTCAATCGGATAGTAGTCATCGTTGTCTACAGCCACAGGCGGAGCCGCTGGCCTGAGTAAACGCCATTCCCTGAACTCGTGGGCTGTAGCGTAATAGCGACCTCCATTCTGTAGGAGCATTGCGTACTCACTGGCCGCTTCGCCGTTGATGTGCACAGCGACCATCAATGCATGCAACTGCAGAGTGGGTCCTGGCAACCTCGTACTGGCAGGCTCGGCCGATCCGGCAGACGAGCTTTCGGTCGTCAAACTTGCGGTAGTGGCCGCGCTTGTCTCAAAGCCTGGCTTCAAGTTCGCTGACAAAACTCTACTGTTTTGGCCCAGGCAAACCATCGAAGCGAATAGCAAGACGCAGTACGCAATCCACTTATCGAGTTGTGGGTACCAGGGACACACTGAAATTTCCCGCATCGGTTACCGCCGTTAAGGACAACTTCTGGGCGGTCTGGAGTTGCTCCTCCTCAAAAGTCCACTCGCGCGTCTGGCCGGGCAATAGGTATTCCAGTGATTTCTTGCTCGCCGGCGGCTTGGAGCTTCCGTCCGGCAACAGATCAAGATTCTTGACCTGAACGTGGGAGTTTCCGTTGTTCGTGGCCGTGATCTTCATTCCACCGGGGATGGCCTCGGCCTTCCAGTCAAGCTGTTTCTTTGTCTCACCTCTCGGTTGCACGAAGATTGGAATGCTGATTCGCAACACGGTCCTTAAGGTGATTTCTCCGTGTCTGGGGGGTGGAGGCACCTCCTCCACGATCAGGCGATACGCGATCTCGTTGTCGCTGGCAGATAAGTGACGCAATCCAAGGCGCATCAGCTGAGGTTTCCCTGGTGCGAGGTTGAAAATCGGCGGATTCAGCAGGACGTCATCGGTATCGCGGTAGGTGTCTTTGTTGGCGCCCAGGGACCAAGCCACCACGTGGGCTTGCACGGTTACGGGGTCATCTCCCGTGTTTAGCAGGCGTACCGTAATAGCTCGTTGCTTGTCTGATAACGGTATCCGCGTGGGGCTTACTGTAAAGGAACTGGCGTGAAGAAGGAGGGTGACGCCAACGATCGTGATCAGCCCAACCATGACTGTTCGCACTCGTGCTGCGCAGATGCTTGTCATACAGGGATGCTCCTGAAATATGCGAGCGGCCGGGGGAGCCGCTCGCACCGAGTGAGCCTACGAATGAAGCAATAAACAAGAATCGTCTTGCCGGGTCGGACTAGTAGCTCACGGTCGCGACGACCGTATCAGCAAAGCCGCCGTCTTCCAGCACCTGTCCCGGAGGAATCACGCCATAGACGGTATAGTCGTGCGATGCTCCGTCCGCGGTGATGCTAAGAGCATTCGCGTTAGCGCCCCACACTGTCGTGTGGCTGCCATCCTGGTAGAGGAAATAGGCCAGAAACTCCTGATCGTAGTCCAGGCACTGCATCTGGCGCTGCGGAGTCGTCGGGGTAGATCCGGTTGCCTTGTACAAGCCCTCGTCGAGGGTAATGACCGCAGGCAGTTCGTCAACGCACTGTACGGTGACGATGGACGTGTGATCCAATTCAACGGTCGCGTTGACTCCCAGAGGATCGTAGGTGCCGAATGCCATCGGCGAAGCCGAGATCGTGCAGGCGGGGTTGATGTTCGCTGTTACGGCAATGTTGGCTGTCTTGCTGGCGGCGAATGCGGAAGTGGCCGCCAGAATCATGGCCAGAGTAATGAAACAAACTTTCCCGAAACGATTCATCTGAAATGGCTCCTTAGTGTTCGTATGAAAAAAATGATTAGCGCCCGAAGATCGAAGCGCTACAAATCACAGCCCTGAGTGGTCGCACGGCGCGCTTCGCACCGCGCGGCTGCAATTTGTGTGATGCAATTCTGTGTCCGCGCCTGACTGCTCCCGAACATTTGGAAAAGTGCCGTCGATTCAATCAATTGCTGCTACATAACAAATCGTTCGGGAGATGTCCTTGGACTCGTTTCTAGAATGAGCGTCTGAAGATTGGCCGCCAGCCAGGTAGGGTATGAAGTTGGAAGCCTCCGAGACTTTCACATAACGTGGTGTCGATAGCAAACCCCGCCGTATTAGCGCCGGAACAGAAATAGACCGCGTGACGCCACGAGAACGGCGAGATGCGGAGGGAAAAAATACGCCACCGACTCTGGCTTCACGAAGCTACCCTCACATTACCGTAATCGCGCACGCAGCTACTGTGTCAGGCGCAGCAGGATTCGAGCGGCTATTGTCTGAAACACTTTCTGTAAGTCGGCCGTGCATTGTGTCGACGGGCAGTTCGTGACAAATTGCGCCATCCCGTCAGGTTTAGTGGGATCATACGTCGTGCTGGCCGGATCATTTGCGATCTGTTTCAGGAAGGCCTGGTCGACGCTATTGCCCAGTCCGATCGCGTAGACATAAGTGGGAACGGTCTCCGCACGCACCGCGTTTGCCGTTTGCAGCGCGCGGTAGACGGCATCGGCGGTGACATTCGTACGAGTGAAACTCTGCTGGCTTTTGTATTGCTGAGAATAGAAGGTCTTAACGTACACACCTGTACTGCTTTTACAATAGTCAGGTTTAGTCGTATAAGGAATGACGCCTTTGTAGGTGCCGCTCGTCGGAACTGTACCCCAGTCAGTCGTTGCGCTTGTGGGGTCGAAGGCATCGACCGAAGAACCTGTGTCGTATCCGCCGTAATTGATGAGCGTAGTGGCCGGACAACTGAAAGTATCCTGGATGGTGTTCGCATATCCATCCGTAAAATAGACAACAACTTTGATTACATTTTGTCCAGGCAGGATGGTGACGCTGTCATTCTGCGTCTGGGCGAGTGTCAGTCCGCCGGGACCGAATGTTCCTCCCGCGAAACTCATCGCATTGGCTGCGTTGGTGATTGGTGTCTTGAAGTTGTAGTTGATCGGGACGTCGACCTTGGCGTTCGAGGCGAAGCTCACCATGGCGACTTCGTCGTTCGAATTGTCGAAGTCGTTGACAAACGTGATGACGGCTGGCGGGAGCGCTGTCGAACCGCCGTTGTTCTTCATCGACCCCGAGCGGTCCAGAACGACCGTCATAATCAACTTCCCCCTGGTGGCTTGAGCTGTATTTGCGACTGAAAGTTGTGAGAACTGTGGAACCAGCCGCATGAAGAATGTGTTGATTGTGGCTGTGGCCGTGACACCGACAAGTGTCTGTCCCGCCGAGTTGGTCGAGAAGGTGACGGCTACCACTGGCGGGTTTGCGTCGAGTCCCGGGGTACCATAGTTTGCCGTGAACGAATTCAGGGCGAGAGTTCGTGCTGTCGTTTGACCTTGCGACAGGTTCTTCATCGCCGTAAGACACGCGGCATCCACCGACTTGGAGAGTCTGGCCTTGGTAACATAGGCAAATCCGACGTCAACGGCCAGTGCCGAAAATAACAAGAGCAGCGGCAACACCATAACCACTAGCAGCACAGCCTGCCCTCGCTGGTTCTTCCGTCTATCGCCGCTTTGAGATGACATGTTCATTCCCCTCTTTAGTAATATGCAGCGTCATAGATCTGCGGCGGCAAGACGAATCCAGTCACAAACTGGCCCATGGGGGTGATCGAATGGAGCGTATAGAACACCTCCGTAACGTATACGGTCTGGTTGAGCTGTGGTTTGGCGGATACAGGAACAACTGCGGCGCCGCCAATCACCGTACCGACCCGGCTGTTTACAACCAAGTTGCCGCTGCTTGCCTGCCCTGATAATTGAATGACGTTATTGTTGTTGTACACGGAGGAAACGATCACACGTCCAGTCGTAGCGAGAGTGAGGGGTGCGGACGCTGCGACTACCGCGGCTGCTGAATCGGAGAGACTGGTTCCCCGGGAGGCCAGGCTCGACCCCTCTCCCGTAAGATTGGTCACGACCAGCGACAAATAGATACCATGGCCCAGATCGACCACTCCGAATACCATCACGAGCAGCAGGATTATCGAGAAGGCAAACTCCACGAGCGACTGACCGGATTCGTCGCGCAGGAACTCCCTTCCAGCTTTCCTTTTGGCTCGTGCGCGTGACATTCATGGCCTCCTTTACAAGGTATTGGCAGGGGGGAATGGTTCGTTCCGAAAGGTCACCTTCGCGGTCGTCGTGTATTGGCCGTTCATGAAGAACTGCGTGAATAACGGGGTGAGGATGGGCACGGCGCTTGTCAAAGAGATCGTCACCGTATCGCCCGGTCCACCGGCATTGCCTATGCCGCCCACTTTGCTGGAAATCACAATTGCGGATACATCGAGGCCCATCGCTTCCTGCTGCGCGATCTTGGTGATGGAGGCAATGCGGGAGAGCGTTTGGCCCGAATGGAGCGGATCGGGGAGGTGATTGCCGGTGATAGCATAACGTCCGGCTGCCCGTACGGCGCTCTGGAGCGTCATCTGCACGTTGAAGATTACTGCAAATTCCATGCAGCCTATGACGAGCAGCAGGAACATCGGCGCAACGATAGCAAACTCTACCATTGCGTTGCCGTCGTCAGAACCTGACGTGGGATTCTCGCGGTCCGAAGCCCTCGAATTGAGCCGTCGAAACCGGGTCATTCATGCCCCTTTCAGCTCCGCGAATCGGATCCTCCATATCGGGGAGGCCGCGTTGCCATGCCGCTTAGCTTTCGCATCCATGCCGACCTCGAAAAACCGCGAGCGAGGAAAACTTCATTTCGAGCTCGTCATTACGTTGCGTCAGCTAACGGTTATTAGCATGCAAGCGGCGTTCCAAATCGCCGAGGTCGCCACCCAGCAAGTGCCCGAGTGCGTCCCGTTACTTGCAGTCTCGCAGGCCGGAATCGCATTTGACATCGCGAGGGTAGGCGCTTCGCGCGACCCGGTTTCTAGAAACAATACAGAACGACCGCGCCAGATCGAAGGCGCGCTATAGCATCCATGGCTAAGACCGGACCGAAGGGTGAGCCCCCCGGCCAAGCCTAGCCGCAGTTGTTCTGCACCAGCTGGTCGCCGACTTCGGTCTGACTCTCCTGGATGGTTCCGGCCGGCAGTTCCAGTACGCTGCGCGTCTTCCAGCTGAGTCCAGCCAAACGGGATGCCCCCACCTTCTCCCACACCCCCCGGACCCGCATCCCGCGATCCAGAGCGATGATGTCGATGGGAAAAAGCATTCCAAAGGTATGTACCCCGGAGGAAGGCACGATCAGTAGCCCGGTACCTGCTTCCAACTTTCGTTTTCCCAGCAGGCCGAACAGGCGGGTGACCCCCGTATCGGCCCTGCTGATCTGGTTGCCGAGAGACGTGTCTTTGGTCTGGTTGTGTATTTCCACCCGGACTGAACTTTGCATTGTGGTTTCTCCAGGTTCAGGCAGTTCTTTTTCTGCGCATCACGAGGACCCCGAGTACAACCGCGAACAGGATTCCAGCGACAATTCTGATAATGATCTCGGTATTCATGCGATTCCTCCACTGAAACGGTTAAGTACGTTTAACTTCATCGAACGCAACTTCTGTCGATCACGATCCATAGGGTGATAGCAACGACGAGCACTGTTGCCGTCACCACCCAATTTACCGTCCAGATGTCTACGCCCATTATGGTTCTACTGCCTTCCGTGCAAACCTCGAACTACTTACCAAAAATTGTCAGACGTGAAATCGTCAGCGCTGCTGGTCCGAGCAGGACAATAAACATGCTTGGAAAAATAAACAGCACAAGCGGAAACATCAGCTTGATGGTTGTCTTGGCGGCTTTCTCTTCCGCCAGTTGGCTGCGTCGCTTTCGGAGACCATCCGCAAACGTTCCCATCGCCTGCGCTATTGGAGTTCCGAAACGATCTGTCTGCGACAGCATATTGGCAAGTGCTTTCACCACATCGAGTTGGGTCCGGTCCGCCATGCTCTGCCACGCCTCGATGCGACGTTTGCCGGCGCGCTGTTCCAAATTGATCTGAAGGAACTCCTCGGCGATCACCGGATGGCTCACTTCCATCTCCTGACCCGACCGCATCAGCGCCTGATCCAGTCCGAGGCCGGCGCTGATGCAGACAACCATCAGATCTAGCGCATCCGGAAATCCCAGTTCGATGCGGCGGCGCCTCTTCTTGGTCAAGAACTTGAGACCGAGATCGGGAAGGAGGTAGAGCACCCCAACGAGAACCAGCATCCAGAAGAACGAC
Source organism: uncultured Acidobacteriaceae bacterium (assembly GCA_963751155.1). Taxonomy (GTDB): domain Bacteria; phylum Acidobacteriota; class Terriglobia; order Terriglobales; family Acidobacteriaceae; genus DASRAA01. The sequence goes on from CAVVTL010000043.1 coordinate 213,279, forward strand.
ATTTTGGGAATGAAACTCCAGGCGATGATGCCTGCTAAGGGACCGAGGAACCGCAGCGCGAAATACGAGTCAATGTTCTTCGGTTCTCGCAGTCCAGCCGCAAGGAATCGAGCGCGTAGCTTGTCGGTCTCGGTTAGCCCCAGCTTCAACCGCAGGTACCGAATCATCTGGAGTACCCGGGCGCGCAGAACTTCGGTGGCACTTTCTTCGGTCGGCTTGCCCAAAGAGAACACCTGCGTAACCCCAGCCAGACGCTTGGCGGCTGGTGTCGGTCTCGTCATGAACCACACGATAACGAGGGTCGTCGCGAAGAAGACAGTCAGTTGTATCCCGAGCCAAAAGAATCCACGCATGACATTAGACCTTTATGTTCACGATGTTCTTGATCAAGAAGCCACCCATCGCCATCATGGCGATCCCGGTGTAAGTCATCTTCCTTCCGACTGGGTCATGCAGAAGCACCCCTGAGTATTGAGGATTGACCCAGTTGATGAGCACGAACATTACCACCGGCAACAGACACAGAATCACCCCCGTTAGCCGGCCTTGGGCCGTATAGATTCCAACCTCCCCACGGATACGGAGCCGCTCCCGCAATACGAACGAGGTGTGGTCAAGAATCTCGACCAGATTCCCGCCGGTTTCCTTTTGCACCAGGATTGCGGTCACCAGAAAACGCAGGTCCGCGGACGGCACTCTACGTGCCAGTTGCAGCATCGCGTCTCGCGTCGGCAACCCGAAGTTCTGCTGGCGGTAGACTTCACGGAATTCGCCACGAAGCGGCTCGGCCGCCTCCTGTCCCACAATCTCGATTGCTGCGCTGATCGAATGCCCCGCGCGCAGGGAACGACCCATGAGTTCGACGGCCTCGGGCAGCGCCTTATCGAACTTCTTCAGGCGGCGGGCGCGTTTCATGCGCAGGGCAAAGATTGGAAGTCCAGTGGCCACGATGCCAACTGCCACGCTCGGAATGGGATCCTCGATCCAATAGCGGACAATTCCGTAGGCCATTGCGCCAAGAACCACGGAAGCCATCAGCACCGTGGCCACGCTCCAGGAGCTTTCCGTTTGGGCCAGAAGCAGCCGAAGGGTGTGGAACGCGTCCCACTTCTGCAAAAGCCGGTCGACCCATGGGATATGGCTTAGTTTGGTGCCCTTGAGCACCTCCGGTATGCCGGTGCCAAGAAAGACCTTCTCGGACTCCGCGATCTTGAGGCCGGCAACGCGCTTACTGAGGCTTCGGTCTGCCGCCGAAGGTCTCGTCAGCACCATCACCACTGCAAAGGTCGCCACCAGCACGAAGAGAAAGACCGAAGTGATCAACACCATGGCATCGGCTCCTGGGTTCTAGACTTCGTGACTCACCTCCAGCAGATCCATTGCCATAGGGATGCCCGCATCCTTGAGCTTCTCCGCAAACTTGGGGATGATTCCGGTTGCATAAAAGCGGCCCTTCACTTTTCCGTCTTTGTCCACGCCACGTTTTTCGAATAGAAAAATGTCCTGCATGCTCACTATGTCACCGGTGGTACCGGTGACTTCTGTTATGTGGGTCACTCGCCGGGTTCCGTCACTCATGCGCGCGGCTTGAACAATAATGTGGATCGCCGACGCGATTTGTGCGCGCAGAGCCCGTTCGGGCAGACTCACGTTGGCCATTAAAACCATGGTCTCGATGCGCGCCAGGGCATCCCGAGGGGTGTTGGCATGGATCGTGGTGAGTGAACCATCGTGCCCGGTGTTCATCGCCTGCAACATGTCGAGGGCCTCGGCCCCGCGCACTTCGCCGATCACAATCCGGTCGGGTCGCATGCGTAGGGCGTTGATCACCAACTCGCGCTGGTGGACCGCGCCCTTGCCTTCGAGGTTCGACGGCCGGCACTCGAGTCGAACCACATGCTTCTGCTGCATCTGCAATTCGGCAGAGTCCTCAATCGTCACGATTCGTTCGCGGTTTGAGATGAAGGTCGATAGAACATTCAGCAATGTCGTTTTACCGGCCCCTGTTCCTCCCGAAACAACAATATTGAGTCGTGCCTGCACTGCTTTCTGCAAAACCTCAATCATTTCCGCAGTGAAGGCTCCTTTCTGTAGAAGGCCTTCAACACCGAGCGGCTTACTGGGGAAGCGGCGAATCGAAAGGATCGGGCCGTCCACGGCGAGAGGCGGGATGATCACGTTTACGCGGGATCCGTCAGCCAAACGTGCGTCCACCATAGGTGACGATTCGTCTACCCTTCGGCCAACCCCGGAGACGATCTTTTCAATAATGTGCATCAGATGGAGGTTGTCCTTGAACACGACCGGAGTTTCCACCAGGATGCCGCCGCGCTCCACGTAAACCGTGTTATAGGTGTTAACCAGTATGTCGTTGATCGTTGGGTCCTGCAGCAGGGGCTCGAGAGGCCCCAGACCGAAAACTTCATCCAACACTTCGCGCGAAAGACGATCCCGTTCGGAGGCACTGAGCGGCACGCCCTGCTGGCCGACCAGTTGACGAATCATGCTCAACAGTTGTGGCTGGCCGCGTCCATCCTGAACCATCAACAGCTTCTCAAGATCAAGCTTCGCGATTAACTCCCGATGAACTGCGGACTTCACCTCTGAAGCGCGGCTGCCGAGCAATGGTGGGGCGTGCTCTTCGGAGTCAGGCGTCGGGCGAGCTGGTGGCTCAATCGGGGTTGCGTCAGATTTTCCCCTGACCGTCGTTTCGACTTCCATGACTCGCTCAACTCCAGAATGCAAATCTTCGTTTAGCTTCACCCGGGGCGATCGACTCTGGCACCAGGCTGGCAGTCCATTTCTTGATCTGGTGCACGAACTCCGATTTCCGATCCGGTGCGATCGGAGTGCCCATGTCAAGGGATCGAGCCAACTCGACTGAATTGTTAGGCACCCGCACGAAGATCGGACGGCCAATCACCTTCTCAATTTGGTCGAGTGTCACGCTACGGTCAGAGGAGTAGCGATTCAAGACGACCTTAAGCTTGGGCGACTCGATGTCGTAAGCAAGTAGTCGGTCAAGGTACCGAGACAGGTCGCGCAGTGCGGGCACTTCCTGGGTCGCGATCAGATACAGTTCATCACAGCACGCCAGTGTCGCCAAAACCTCATCTTCAAGACCTGTGCCACAGTCGAGGATGGCGTAATCGTAGACTCCGGCGAGATATCGAATCGACCGCTCTAAGTACGAAAAGTTGTCGAAGACGTCATTGGCGAAACTTGGCGGCGACGAGAGTACATCTACACCACTGGAGTGGTGTGCCACAAAACTCTCCAGGAGATCGTTGTCCAGGCGCTCGATATTATTCACGACTTCGTGAAAGCTGTAGCCAGGAGTGTCGAGACCGAGGGACAGGGCGACATGCCCCAGATGACGATGATGGTCAACGATCAAAGTCTTCTTGCTGTGGACTTTGGCCAGGAAAGTAGCCACATGGACGGCGAGGGTAGTAGCTCCGGCCCCTCCACGAACGCCAATGAATGCCACTACTTTTCCACGACGAGATCCCCGGAGGTCTTCACTCGCCAGCCAACGGGCGCGTTGTTTGGCAATGGCATCGAGCAACTGTGAAGAGCGAAGCGGCTTTTCGAGATATTCGCTGCATCCGGCCCGCATCGCGCGCAGGATTACCTCGGGCTGGGAACGTTCCGACAACGCAATCGAGGCACTTCGCGCCTGCGAAAGAACTTGCAGGGAAGTTACTGCTTCTGCGGCCAGATCCTCATTCTTGTCGAAATCAATCACCCAAACCAGAGGTCCGCCGCCTTGGCTTCGCTCCGCTGCGCCGGGGTTAGTGATTACGTTTTCATATTCCGGGAACTCGGCCTGAAACGACCAGTGTGCTTTCACGCTTGCCTGACGAATGATGTCCACTGCGCTCGCATCGAGCCCAACCGTGACAATCGACACGACATCGGCAGGAGCAGGACTTAAAACCGGCTGCAGCCGACCCGAGTGCGGCTTTTCGACTGCCGCTAGCGATTGCATCACTTCGGGACCCCCGCCCCCGTTCCGCCTGGGGTCGCCTTGACGGGGCCGTTCAGACTGCTATCGAATCCACGGGGATCAAGAAATGGTACCGGCCATTTGGGATCGCTTGGCGTCTCCGCTCCATCGCCGGTAATCGGATCCACGATCGTCGGCGTGACAATCACGAACAACTCGCTAACCGAGTGGTTCAGGTTCTTGGAGCGGAATAGCTGCCCCAAGATTGGAATTTCAGCGATTCCGGGGATCTTACTCAGGCTGTCGGTAATGCGATGGTCGAGCAGTCCTGAAATGCCAAAGCTCTGCCCGTTCTTGAGTTCGACTTCGGTGTCTGCCCGGCGGGTCGAAATCGCCGGAATGGTGTATCCAGAAATTGTCACAGCATTGGTGAAATCCAGTGCGCTCACTTCCGGCGACACCTTGATCCGCACGGTTCCGTCCGGGTTCACGTAAGGAGTGAATTCCAGCTTGACACCGTATTGTTTGAACATGATGGTGATCGAAGTTGTGCCGCCGCTCGACCCCTGGACGACCGGGAATGGGAATTCGCCGCCAGCCAGGAACTTGGCGGGCTGGCCATCGATGGTGGTCAGCGAAGGCTCCGCCAGAATTTGAAGTATGCCCTTTGCCTGGAGGTCTTTAATAATTGCGCCGAGATTCAGACTTCGATTGAAGTAAAACAGGTTTAGCAGATCTGAGAGTGTCACAGTGGTCGGCGGCCCGCCGGTTTGCTGCCCCGGTGAAGGCGACGTGAACTGCTGAGTGCTTGTAACGGCAACATTCTGGCCGAGACTGAGAAGGTTAAAACTGAACTGCGTCATCTTGCTGCGGTCGATCTCGGCAAATCTTACTTGCAGGCGAACTTGTGTCGGGTGTCTAGGGTTGACCGTAAGGGCGCTGACCACGTCCTTGGCATAGACACCCGCTAACGTGGCTGCCTGGTCGGCTGCTCCGTCGCTACCGACCACGCCCGAGAGATAGATCTTTCCCTGTACCGCTTTTACGTCGATTTGGTCCGCTGGAAATGCGGTTGCCAGTGCAGACCGCAAGTTTCCGATGTCGATGTCAGAAAACACCGTGTAAAGTGTCGGCACTCCGGTTTCGTCCCACACTACGAGGGTGCTGGTGCCTGGAGATTTCGCGGTGATGACGAGCTGATGGGGAGTGGCCGCCAGAGCATCCAGCACCGTAGGATTGCTGACATAAACTCGCCGCATCCGCTTCGTGGTGTCGATAAAGAGCGAGCGATCGACAACCAAGTGAAGTGTGGAAGCATCGTCCCGCGGCGTTGAGGATTCGCCTTTCCCTGTCGGACTATCGGTGGAAGCGACTGCACGCTGATGAGTCGGCGGGACCAGGGGTGGGCTGGCCTGCTGCTGTGTCGTCGGGGCCGACGTCGCTGGAGTGCCACTTTGGCCCGGCGCAGGTTGGGTTGCTGGCGCCTGTCCCCAGAGTAACCCTGCCTGCAGTGCTATCGCCACCAAAGCTTTGTTCACGTTTGCCGCTCTTTCTTCGTCAGCGTCGCGCCGGTTTCGCGCATGACGTTATTCAAATTTTGTGCTGCTACGCTTTTCCCCCATGAACGTTTCCACTTCATATGTCTCTGCCTTGGCCGGGTGACTGCGTGCGCTACCAGTCATGGGAGCAGTGCTTTTCATTCCACCCAGAAGGTCACTGCTGCGCAGAGGCGCAAATACAAGAACGGTATGGTCTCCACCGTTGCGCAGGACGAAGTGAATTGTGCCCTGAGCGCTGGCGAGGACCAGTTTCTGGGTGTCCTCGGGTTTAAGCAGCAGGGTGACCGCTCCAGCGGTGGACGGTTTGGCCGCTGGGTCTGGTTGAATGTTCTGGCCGGCTGTCAGCACTTCTACGTCCTGCAGAACGGTCTGCGTGCTGGCAACGCTTCCGGGAGTGTTCTCGGGGCGAATGGTCACCAGCACATCAACGCGCGATCCGGGAAATAGGAATCCGGCTACGCCAACGATTTCGTCCGAATGCACCGAGATCGCTCTCATACCGTCAGGGATCTTGGCCGTCAAGCCGAAACCCGTGCCCGGAGTCGTTACGACACTGTCGACAACAGGCTGTTGAGCACCGACCGGATAGATCACTGAACGTCCCACTACATCATTGGGATTCCCAAAAGCGCCCTCAAGTGCAAAACGGGTAGGCCAGTCCACCATCGTCAGGTCTTCGGCCTTGATCACCGCTCCCTGGCCGAGGGGTTTGGCGGCCGCAACGACTTTACGCGTCGCGATCGGGCCAGTATCTCGGAACTTGATCTTGTGATTCAGAAAGAGTGTGACTAATCCCGAGAGCACGAGGGCCGATACGAGAGCGATAACGAGGCGGCGAGTGCTCATGACATCATCCTGTCACCGCCCGGAGAAGTGAAAATGCCGTACCCGCAGCGATTACGATGCCGTAGGGCAAGCGCAACCGGGCCGCATTTTTCACGTTCAGGGAAGGGTGTGGACTAAGTCCCTCCTCGCTGTGATGCGCCACAAGGGAGGAAACATTGCGCAAGGTCTGCCACATCTGCCGGGATCCGACAGCCAGCACGATAGCGAAAACCCCGCCCAGAAGCGCGGTCGCGATCAGGATTGGAAGGGTTTGGGAGAGCCCGGCGAGGCAACATACCGCGGTGATGAGTTTCACGTCGCCGCCACCCATGCCTCCGGCCAGAAAAAACAACCAGAAGAAGCCGCCGGCAATCAGCCCCGCCATGCCAGAAGCTGAGGCATCCCGCCATCCTCCCAGCGCAAGATGAAGAGACAGTCCCAGTAGTATCGAGGGGCCGGTCAACCAATTCGGAATGCGCCGGCTACGGAAGTCGGTAACTCCCCCGATCGATGCGCACACCAACGCAGCTATGAGGTACGTTACTTCTCGATCCAGGGAGAGCATATCGTTCTCACTTCACGTGCACAGAGCAAAATGGAGGTAACCATCGCAGAGTATTGAGAAAGCTTGCCGCCAGGGTTCAGGGACCACTTGCCTGCCTGAATTCACTGCTCGAATACGGGGCCGATGTCTCGGGCCCTTCTTCGAACGACCGGGTTGCGCGGCGACTGCAACGACCGTCGCCGCCCAACCCGTTTGTTCACCGCCTTCAACAACCGCGTAGGCAGTTTCGGTACTCTGGCGTCAAAGACGTCTGGTGCGATCCGTAGCTTTGCGGCCAGTTTCGACCGGAGAGCTACAGTATGCTAAGACGCAGAACCACCACACCTTTCGTGTACAACTGCTGAACCAGTACTGCTTCTGCTGTATCTTGACCGCTACTGCCCACGGTTAGACGTCCTGTCTGCTGGTTTAACTTCCCGGTATAACCAGCTTGTTGTCGATGCCCGTAAACACGTCTTGGATCTTTGTGCCCAGGCTGGTCATCGTGGCCACGGCCGCCAAAGCGAGCAGTGCAGCAATCAATGCGTACTCGATTAGGTCCTGGCCCGACTCATCCTGCTTCAGATTACGAATTGCGCTCAACATTTAAGTGCTCCTCCCTTAAGTCCGTTAAATACTTCGCTTCTTACTGAACTGCGCCGTGAGCAAACCACGAACGCAGAATGACTTTTTGCGGAGGAACCGAACTACACTCAGGGAGCGGTTCCTAACAGCGCTTGCTGAGACGGTCAAACTTAACCGGCGGTTCATCAACGACCAGGTCGCCAGTCACCCTCCGGCTACATTACAAGCACGCTCATCTAAGAGCACGTTGTTGCCCAATTCCATCGGTGGCCAGCAATGCCTGCAAATGGCTGTTTATACGCGAGCTTCGCAATTTGTCGTCTTACTGCCGATTGAGTACAACCAGCAAGCGGGAAAGTGATTCTAGAATTCACACCGCTTCCGCACTGGAAACGGTGGTGTCCGCCAGTTCGACCTACATTGAGCTCGCCGAACCGACAACGGTTACCTGATTCGCATGCGGTCGGCGACCCTGATAAATACCACGCGGTTTGGAGATTATTGGTGCCGCAACAGATGTGCTTCTTTACAATCGACTGGCAACGTTCGGAGCGATTTATTTTCGTTCGACAGGCGGATGCAAGGGTTCTGCTGTGGGCGCCAGGTTGCAGATGTCGAGCCGCTTCAATGAGACGTCCACGTCGTCAGTAGATAACATCCATAGCGCGCGATCGGGATAGGCTCTACACAGTTCGGTATTCTTGGAGGGCTCCATTGATCGTGCCCAGAGAATCTTTTCTGACCCGAAGTCTGCTCCGTTGTGCACCACCTCGTCCAGCAGCACGTGCCCTGACTGATATGACACTAAGACAATGTGCTTCCCGGGTTCCTCATCAATGACACGGGAGACCACTCCTCTAATCCCGCCATACACATAGCTCTTGTACAATACCGCGGACCCACTGTTTCGGGTCAATGTTGCCAGCACTGCGGCTGAGCACAACGCAATAACAAGTATCGGGCCGATCCGATGCTTTGTCTGCCACAGGGAACTGAGGCCTTGTACCGCAAACAGATAGATAATTGCCGTTGCGGCTGCGACATAGTGGGGGGTCGAAGCGTAACTAAATGCGAAGGCTATCGCCGTGGCGGCAGCCGCACACAACGCAACTCGTTGCGGTTTCTGCCTCGCACCGATGAATAATCCGAGCAGCACAGGGACTGAAAGGGCGGGGCCGACAAAGAACCACCAATCAATCACAAAATTCTCGATTTGCCATCCTACAATGCCTGAAAGAGACTTGTGAGACTGATATACGTCTTTTTGATCCATCCAATATTTCTTGATTTCGGCATGCCTGTAGGCCGGTGGGTTCTTCGTCGATTGGAGTACGAAAGGTGACAATGACGAATAGGCGCGCTCATTCACCACATAGGGCATCAGTAGCGGGCTCCCGGTAGCCCGCATGTTGTAGTAGCCCATGAAGATGACGCCGCACAACCCGATCGCAAACGCGGGCAGCACAATAGAGGTCAGCGGCGCCATTGCCGATCTGCATTCCCGGAGCGCGTGGATTCCAAAGAACACCATCAGTGGTAGCGAAAAAGCGAGTCCCTCGTAAGGGCGGGACATTGCGAGCATCACCAACGCGACTGCGAAGACGCTCGCCAGAGCGAGGCGCCTCCACTCGGAGTTCTCTGGGTCGAACAGCCTCACCACCGCGCCCAAGGCCAGAGCGCCGCACAGTGCGGCCACCGATCCTCCCCAGTAGGAGTTCATCCAATAACCGAAAGTGGCTAGCCTCGCGACTGCTAGCAACCCTCCGAGAAATGCCCACGGGGCCGGCAGAAAGGCTTGCAGCGACCAACAGATGGCACCGCACAGCAGGGCGGTACTCAAGTAGACCCCAATCCATGGTTGATGAAAGACCATCTGCCCAAACGCAAGTGCCAACCCCTGCGCAACCGGATATTTGGAATGATAGGTTGGAAGCGAATTTACATGGAAAGTCTCGAAGTGCTCCCACGCGGGCGGCGTTGGATTAGTTAACCTGTGATGTGCAAATGTGTCAGCCATAAGTAGATAGCTGAACTCATCGTTGACGTGTGGCACCGGAATACCGAGGTGCGGCGTGAGCAGCCCACGAGCGACCAGCGCAATTGCGATTACAACTAGCGGCTGCCATCGAGCGGTCGGCATCCACCGTCGAAGCCAGTCGCGCTCGGCACCGCTCGACCGTCTATTTCGCAGAAACGCAAAAGCTGCCAGAAACACCAGGACAATTATCCCGGACTCGATCGCGACCATTTGGAGTAGGCTTCGAACCGCATTCATGAATTTCGCGTCCCCAACACTGTTGCATCTCTCTCAATGCCCGTCTTTCGTGCGAGCACCTGCTATTGAGAGTCACTCGCCGTCTCCACCCCCATCTCGCAATGCGAGGCCGTATCTCAGCCTTGCTGGCCGTCCACGTTGCCTCGCCCGACGACTTGGTACGCAGTACAGTCCGACGAATTCTTGGCCTGACGTCCCAGCATCCCGCTGGGAGTACCCTTGAGCGGATGTAGCCTCACTGCCTTTGAGGCACGTAAATGCCCGTTCGTGCGGACGACCCGACGCAACCGGCAACTCAAGACTTCGAAGGAGACCAAAGCGAAATCGCAAATTCTTCGAATGGCCTCGTGCCATAGATTGGGTTCGGTTTCTAGAATCGCAACGCAATAAGGACTAGTTTCTCTGCCGGTGGATTATGGTTGGGCGGCGTCGATAAAGATAATTTACATGGCACCGATTCTACCCAGATACTGCTTACTGGATGTATCTTGGCCGCGAAGATATCCATCCAAGTTCCACAAAACGTCCAGCCAAAGTGGCAGCCGACGCATCTCAGGCCGCCCCTGAGTTGGAGGAAATATTTAGAGGAGTGTGACAAAAGACACAGACTGGCCGCATCACCGAGCGCAGTATAGAGTTAGGTATGGGCACATACATGCACATAGGCTAGAGGCTGCATACGATGCGGAGCAGGAAAGGCTCCTCTAGAATCGCGGCGCGATGGTGGTTGTTCCACCCACGAGATTATCTGGCCAAAATGGAGACTCCCGCTCCTCTACTCCCGCTTGCTGCTCCCCGGACATCACAGCGATGGTCGCAGGGAGCCTCTCGCTCTCACTGGCTTGCATACGGATTCGCGCTGACCTTCACGTGGCTAGTCCTGTGGCTGAGGCTGGCCGTGGGATTCAAACCGGGAGACGCGCCATTCTTCGTCGCCTTCTTGCTCGTGGTTGTACTCGCCGCGCACCTCGGCGGTGTGGGTCCCGGCCTCTTTTCCACTTTCCTCGCAGCCGGTTTGATCGACTGGTTCCTTATGCCGCGGTTGCACCGCTGGAATTTCGCTACGGAAATGGACATCGGGCACTGGTTGGTCTTTATAGCCGCCGGAATCGTCGCCAGCCTCCTAATTGAGAGTCAATACCGCGGCAAAGCGCAGTCGCTCGTGAGTAACCGCTTACGCGATGTGACGCTCGCCAGCATTTGCGACGCAGTGATTACGACCGATTCTGACGGAAACGTTACATTTCTGAATAGTGAAGCGGAGCGGCTGACAGGGTGGACGAAGCCGCAGGCGGTCGGCCGGCCCATTGATGACATCTTCAAACTTCTGGATGAGCAGACTCGCGAACCCGTGGACAATCCGGCAATTGCGGTTCTGCAGTCTGGTGTTGCCAGTCAACCGGAGAACCATACCACCCTCGTCAGCCGAAGCGGCGCTGCAGTTCCCGTTAGCAAGAGCGCTTCACTAATCAGGTCTCCTCGCGGTCAGATCGAAGGGATGGTTCTTGTTTTTCGCGACGTCTCTGAAAGGCAAACGGTCGCCGCTGAGCTGGAAAAGCGAATTCAACTGCAAGAGCAGCTCGCTCACATCGTGGCCCACACCCCTGCAGCCATTTACTCGTTTCGCCGAGCCCCGAACGGAGCAGTCAGCTTTCCTTATGCCAGCCCGGCATTCGAAAATACTTTTGGCACATCGGTCAACGACCTTCTCATGGATGGGACACAGATCTTTTCCCGAGTACATCCGGATGACCTGCCTTATCTGATGGAGACTGTCGAAGAGTCGGCGCGTTCGATGAGCACCTGGGAATGTGAGTTTCGAGTCACCCGTCAGGAGCAAAATACCCGGTGGGTCGAGGGCCGTGCCGTTCCCCAGCGGCAGAACGATGGAGGTACCCTCTGGTTCGGCTGCGTCAGTGACATCACCGAACGAAAGCAAGCAGCGTTGCATTTGAACGAAAGTCAGCGATCTTTACAACTGGCGTTGGACGCCGGACACCTTGGAGTCTGGAGTCACGACCTCACGACGGACAAAGTTGTGTCGGACGCCCGCGCCCGAGAAGTACTCGGACTTGGATCTTTCGAGGAATTGGACTTCGCGCAATTGCTCAATGTCCTCACTCCCGATACTCGCGACGAATTTATTCGATCGGTCGAACATCTAAAGCAGGGCCATGCCTCCAACCTGGCAGTGGATCTTCACGTTAATCTTCCTGGCGGTGGAGACCGATGGATCTCCGTTCGTGCCAAAGCGAGTCGTGGTGCCAAAGGCGAGTTGCTTCGACTCGATGGACTGACCACTGATATTTCAGAGCAGAGAAATGCGGAAGCAAGGATCCGGAGTCTGGAAGGACAGTATCTTCATGCTCAGAAGATGGAGGCCGTCGGGAGGCTGGCCGGCGGCGTTGCGCACGATTTCAACAACCTGTTGATGGTCATCCAGGGCTACACCGAGATGCTGCAAGACGAGATGCCTGAGGACTCATTAGGCAAAAAGTACACGCAACAAATTCTTACTGCCGGGACTCGTGCTGTCGGCTTAACTCGACAATTGCTGGCATTCAGCCGCAAACAAGTCCTGAGTCCAGTTTCGCTCAACTTGAACAACGTGATTGAGGAAACCTCGAAGATGACAAAGCGTCTCTTGGGAGAGGACATCCAGGTCAGCCTTGATCTGGAGTCACCTCTCTGGTCCATTACGGCCGACGCAGACCAGATGAGCCAGGTCCTGATGAATCTGGCTGTGAATTCTCGGGACGCAATGCCCGAAGGTGGCACTTTGGCCATTTCTACCAGGAATGTCAGCGTCAGATTCGATGGTCGCGAGGAACATGGCTGGGTGAATGCCGGCGACTATGTTGCGATGATCGTTACCGACACCGGCATCGGGATGTCAGAGACAATCCAGCGGCATCTGTTTGAACCCTTCTATACGACCAAAGAGACCGGCAAGGGTACGGGGCTGGGTCTCGCCACCGTTTACGGCATCGTTCAGCAGAGCGGGGGGTATGTGTGGGCTAAAAGCGAATTAGGTCGCGGGAGTACCTTCACAATTTACATTCCCTCCACGAAGGTGGCGGCCTCGAAGCCGGCTTCTGGCGCAATCGACGAGAATCCGCGAGGAACCGAAACGATACTCGTCGTGGAGGACGACAAAGACCTCCAACACACGATCGTCGCCTTTCTAGCGGGACGTGGCTATACCGTGTTGGCTGCAGGCTCTCCGCAAGAAGCACTGTCGATCTCCAGGCAATACGGCCCCTCAATCGAGTTGCTGATCACTGATGTCGTGATGCCCGGCATTCGAGGACCTAGACTGTCCCGCGAAATACAAGAACACCGTCCTCAGATCAAAACCATTTACATATCCGGGTACGTCGAGGACGCTGCGTCACGGGACGACATCATGCGACACGAATCACCGTTCCTGCAAAAGCCGGTAAGCCTGCATTCCCTCGCCCTGAAAGTGCGTGAGGTAATCGCGCCGACCGAACTCCGGAACCCTGTAGAGGGTTTACCCGAAGCAGGTGGTGGCCCTAACTGAAGCGGGGCCGCCGAATTCACATCCGATCGCGCCCGGGAGGACGCAAACTCCGCTTCTGATTATTGATAGAGGAATCGGTCTTGGTCAGGTCGGCCGATGCCAAGTACCTCTTGGAGCTTGTCTAGCAGATGATCCTTACATCTGTCATCCTCGGGCGTCACTGTCGCAAACTTGATCCATGGGTAGTTCATGAAGAGGTATGCCATGAAGATTCCCCGTTCTGACTCGCGAATGCTGTGGCAGACCAGAACCAGGTCGCAGCGAGTCTGCCCAAGTACCTCTAATAGTTCAACGGCCTCGCAAAGGGTATATGCTGTGAACGCGCAGAGCCCGAGGGACGAAAGTAGTTCCGAGCGCGAGCGAAGTAGACTACAGTCATTTCCGAAGATACACACGACTGGGCAGACCGATGCCATGTTGCAACACCCTTTCCTGAGGACGCCCGCGGGGCTTCTGGCGCCGCGAAAACCGGAACCAGTTTCGAATCACCCGCACTGGCCTTATCGACGTTTTTCCGGTCTGGATTCAGTACTGCGACCGAAGGTTCGCCGTGTTGTTGGTGGGGTTGTCTGTTCTCGTTCGATTGAACACGCCCGGTTGTGGTGGTGCATTCTACCGCGCAGGTCGCGACAAAAGTTGGTCACTTTATGGAAAATTGCCGCTGCCTGCTGCATTGGTGGTATTACATTAATGTGAATCGCTGACCGGATTGGGCGGCGAACTTACCTAAGCATGCCGCGCTTGGGATCTGAAGTTTGTGTACCGGCGTAAATCGAGTAAGAGTATCAACTTAGCGCTTGGCGGGGAGGGGAAGTATGGCAGGGGCTCAACTCCTTGTTCTTGATGACGATGATCTTAGCCGGGAGTCGCTGGCGGCGTTCCTCGCGCGCGATGGATATGAAGTTATTGAGGCGCGCAGTATCGAAGAGTGTGCCGAGAAGTTTGCATCAGCTCGGCCCGATGTTGCCATCCTGGACTACTTCCTGAAAGACGGGACTGCCCTTCAGCTTTTTCCCCGACTTAAACAGATCGACCCTGACATTCCTATTTTCATTCTCACAGGTCAGGCCACGATCGATCTAGCAGTTCAATCCATTCGAGTCGGCGCCGACCAGTTCCTGACCAAGCCAGTGGACCTCAAAGCGCTCGCGGCGCTGGTGGGCAAGGCAATTGAACACAGTCGCACTCGTCGCAGCCAGATAGCGCAGCGGGCCAGCCGGTCAAGATTTCAGCGCGATCCCTTTCTTGGGAACAGTACGGTAATTCGGCAACTCGCCGACGAAGCCCACAAAGTAGCGGCTAGCGATTTGCCGATTCTGCTTCATGGCGAGACAGGATCCGGAAAGGGTGTCCTCGCCGAATGGATCCATCAGCATAGCGCTCGTCACGACGAGGCCTTTGTTGACATCAATTGTGCCGGACTCTCCAAGGAGCTTATGGAAAGCGAGCTCTTTGGACATGAAAAAGGAGCTTTTACCAGCGCCATTAACACTAAGGTTGGATTACTGGAAATCGCCCACAAGGGAAGTGCATTCCTCGATGAAATTGGCGACATGGAACTTTCGATTCAAGCCAAGTTGCTGAAAGTGGTTGAGGACAAGAGATTTCGGCGGCTCGGAGCCGTTCGTGATAAGCAGGTCGACTTGCGACTTATTTGCGCCACTCACCAGGATCTTGCTGCCCATATTGCAGACAAGACTTTTCGCACCGACTTGTTCTTTCGAATCAGCGCCGCCCCACTGCGTGTCCCTCCGTTGCGCGAACGTCGGGAAGACATACCGTTGTTTGTAGAATACTTCATAGGAAATCTCAGCCGAGACTTAGGCCGACCTAACTTGGAGCTTTCTCCGTCTGCAGTCCAGGCCCTGCAGACGTACCACTGGCCTGGGAACATTCGAGAATTGCGCAATGTGATCGAGAGAGCCGTGATTGTCTCGGATGGCACCACGATCAAACCGGAGCACCTGGTGTTTCAGATTTCGCCCGCCGCACTGGGCTGTCCTGATAGCATCTGGGCGATGACTCTCGAGCAGATCGAGGCAATGCACATCTCAAAAGCGCTGCAGGCGACGGGGGGCGTAGTCGATCGCGCCGCCGCCCAACTTGGCATCGCCAAAAGCACGCTGTACTCAAAGATAAAGTACTATCAGATTCGAGTCAGTCCCGAGAAACAATGAACCAGGCGTCCCCCCACCCGACCGTGTCTTACAAGTCGAACCGCGACAACAACAAAGCCATCGTTCTCGGTGACTGGATCAGCGCGCCCTCGGTCGTAAAGGTCTTGGATGCGTGCATCCGAATTGCAGAGTTCCCTTGTTCACCCAATGCGTGCCTTCCGTCTTGATATGCAGCGAGGGCCACAACGACGGCCCAGCCTTCAGCGAGGCTACCTTCTGCCCGCACTCCGCTCAAGCCGCTCAAGCCGCCGAAGCGCAAGACGAAGTTCCGGCGGCACAGCAAGAAGAATCAGACGCGGCACCCGGTACTGAACGGAGTCATCCACTTCCCACTTCTGGTGTTACTTTGGGGTACTGCCGTCGCAGGACACGGGGACGCCTGCACTGGTGGTACTCAGAACGCACTCATTTGGCGTCGAAGTTGTCGGATCAGGCACTACCTGCATTACCATTCCCCGGCTACGGGAGTCGTAAGGCGGGTCGGACCAACACTTATCCGGCGAAGGACTTGGGGGATGGCGACGAAGTAGTGACACGTGAACACGCGGTTCAGCGTTTGCAGTTCATCACGTCTGTCCATAAGAACAGCGAGTTGAGCGTCTGATTTAAGAATCTTGCCGTTACTCGGGATGTTCATTTTCCAGCTTGAATTCTTGCATCGCGTGTCGCTCATTCCTCCTCCGGTGGCGCACAGGGAATGTCACACCATGCACAGGCTTCACTGGCGCCTACCATGAGATCCGCGTCGGACTTGGATGGCAGCAGGGTGGAAAGGTTCTCGGTGGACTGGCGTGCTAGACTGCGCTCGTCGTAGGTCATAACTTTCCAGCTTTCTTGGGGAGGTTGCCCAAGGTAGCTGCCTCCCCTGTCCTCCGCCGGCGTGCGCTAGGGCGGGAGCGCAGAAGGGATGCCGGCGCATCATAGTTATCTTCGGTCAGCCGTTGCGCAGTTGTCGGCCCATTCCGGGTCAACGCTGCTTCCCACAATGAGCCCTGGGTTGCGACGAACCATCCGTCCGTCAACGTCGCGCCGTAGTCCCGTTGCGGTTGGTGTCTCGTGGGTGTCTCCAGTTCGGGGGATTTTTCCATCTGCCATGGACTTCCCTGCGGCCGTGGTCAGCGCACGTTCACCGCAGTCGTTACTCGCTAGAATTTAGTTGCTGTAAACAACCAGATGGTGAGGATGGAGATTACCCAGCCGTACGCCACCAGCCCCTGTTGCGCCGCAGCGCCAACGCCGTTGCTTGATTTGATACTCATTGTCTTCCTTTCACATTGGTCATCAATCGTATTTCGGCGTAATCGAACCGCACGACGAGTCGATCTATTGTCAAAGGACGTGCCTGTTCTGACGTAGACCCCGTAAGGCCGGTCGAATGCCGAGCTGGCCGGTGGCCGCAAATTTTGGAATACAGGTGTGTATCTCCTCGAGCAGAAAGATCTTTCGCTCTTCACGATCGCTGGCGATCGTTTTGCGGCAGTACTTGCAGACGGAAGCCACAGTTCCTTCGTCATCGTTATAGCTACGGCTGTAGTCGGGTGAGCAACCATATTTGGCCATGACGTCTCCAGACGGTTCAGGGATAGCAACACCGCACTCCCTAATGCACGCTAAGAGCCACACGGTGGCCAGTTATGCCGACGAATAAACTCTTAGTATTCAATCAGTTGAAGTCGTGGCCGGAATCAGTGCAGGGATCAACGCGTTCTCGCCATGCTGATCTCTAGAAACTGAACCTGAACGTCTCGAGACGACAGCTCGGGAACTCGTTTCTAAGCAGCAAGAGTTTGGGCGAAATCGCCTCTGGCTTCGCGTGGGTTGGTCCGATTTGTGAGCTCTCGATCAGGAAGATCGTGCTAGTACCGCGGGTTTATCACTATTTAGGCGCGAAGGAATAGGCTCCGACGATCGCTCCCACTAGCACCAGCAATGCCGGATTGATCTTGTACTGCAGAAGTACCAGGAGCGTGACCACCGCGATCGCGGCCGTCTCGACGCCGAAGATCACCCCTTTTGCCATGCTGAAACAACCAGCCAGCAGTAATCCAATCGAAACTGGCGCGAGGCCCTTCTGAATCGAGGCGCGCCAGGGCCAACGTTCCAATTTCTTCCACAGCCGTCCGATGAGAAATGCGAGAAGGGCCGTGGGTCCGAAGAAAGCGAGCACGACCGCGATTGCTCCCAACGGACCGGCCACCCACTGGCCGATGGAGACGATCATCATCATGTTGGGCCCTGGGGCCATCTGTCCGACGCTGTAGAGGTGAATGAGTTGCGGGAAAGTGAGCCAATGGTGGACTTCCACGGTGAGTACCTTTAGTTCGGGGAAAGCCGCCATGCCACCGCCCACCGTCAGCAACGAGAGGTAGGCAAACACGCGAACAAGTGCGGGAATCTGGTTCATTGAACCACATCCTTAAGCGCGACCTTTTTTGGGTGGTACCAGAGGATCGCCATGATCCCGACGGCAATCAGCACTCGCGGCACCGACTGGTGGAGCGAATTTACCCCAATAACGGTCAGAGCGACGAAGACGAGGTCGTAAGTGTGCGCGAGCGACTTCTTGCCAAGTTGAACCGCGGTAGCGAGAATGAGACCGACCGCAGCAGCGGCTACGCCCTTGAGAGCCGCGGTGACAACGGGCCGGTCCCCGTGAATGTGATACATAATAGCAGTGATGTACATATACGCCGCGCCAGGAAGGCAAATCGCAATAATCGCGACTATGGATCCGATCGCGCCTCTTAGCTTGTCGCCGACCAGGACTGCCATATTCGTGGCATTCAGGCCGGGCAGTGTTTGGCTGACGGCAAGCAACTCGACGAATTCCTTGTCGTTCACCCACTTGCGCTTGGTGACCAGACCATCGCGTAGGTAGGCCACGACTCCGCCACCGAAGCTGGTCGCGCCGATGATTAGGAACTCGAGGAAGATGTCGGTGATGGAAACCTTCTCGGTTGCCAAGGCTTTGGCAGGGAGGGAGTGCAAATTAGGAATCGTGGCGGCGTTATTCATGGGTTTTGTGGTTTGTTGCCTGAAAGCGATTCTCGGCAGGAAGTCTCGGATTGGATGACGAGATAACAGGTATTCATATTGGCGCTACGTTACAGCGCACCATTCATCATGCTCGGTCTCAACCGTACTTACATTAGGTCGGCCGCGTTCCTGGATCGGGAATAAACGTCCCTCAAATACCGTTCCCCAGATCGCAATATCCTTGAGTGCTTCGGGCGGAACGGCGAAGGGATCTTCCTCAAGTACCGTGAAGTTCGCGATCTTGCCCGGTGCAATGCTGCCCAGCGAGTCTTCACGCCTCCATGAATAGGCCGCCTCGATGGTGATGGCACGCAATCCAGCCTCAACCGAGATACACTGTTCAGGCCCTGCACAATGACCCTCATGCGTGAGGCGGTTGACGCCGCACCAGGCCAGATACAGCGGAGCCGCCGGGCCCATGGGCAAATCGGAGTGGAATGAGTACGGGATGTCGCGGCTGACGACCGAAGCGCTACGCACCATCGAGTTGGCCCGCTCTGGCCCGAGACCCACCTCACAGTACTTGTCAGCAAATCCGACGGGATAGTAAGGATTGGCGCTCACAATCGCCCCCAGCCGGGCGATCCGCTCGATTTGCTCCTCGGTTGAGTTCGCAAAGTGGACAATGACGCTGCGACTGTCGGCCCGCGGGGAATCGCGCATCAGCTTTTCCAGAATGTTCAGGACAACCTCTAGCCCGAGGTCGCCGTTCACGTGCGTGTGGATCTGATAGCCGGCGTTCCAGTAGAACGTCGCTCGTCGGGCAAGTTCTTCCGGTGCTATGATCCACTCGCCGTGATGGCCGTCGGTATAGCCATCTTTCATCTGCATGAGCTGCGAGACGATGGCGCCGTCGGCAAAAAGCTTGATTTGCTTTTCGAAGAACTGGAGTTTACCAATCCCAGGCGGCGCCAGGGCTATGGTCTTCTCGGTCTCAGCAAGCGCCCCTTCCAGGCCGCACTTGTCCACGATGCCCCGTCCGTCCGCAATGAAGAAGCTATAAAACGGCGTATCGTCGGCTCCCAGGATTTGCTGGTAGAGCTTGAATATCTGCGGAGTAACCAGAGCGCCCGGCTCGTTGAATGCGGTGACGCCATTCTGGTGGAGCATCTCCACCATTTGCTTGAGGCCAAACGCGAAGCGATCTGGTGTTGCCAGCTTCGGCAATAGTTGAGGCATAATGAGATTGAGGCCGCCCTCATAGAAATGACCCTTGGCCCAGTCGCTTTGTTCGCTCCACTTGCCTCTGCCTCGAATTGAATCCTCCGTGATCTCCAGTGCTACCAGCGCCACGGAATTCAGGTAGAACTCATGACACGAGCGATGCCAAACTGCTATCGCACGCGTGCTGCTGATCGAATCCAGCGTCTGGCGATCGATTGGGCCATGGAAATACTGCTGGTAGCCCCACGTAAAGAGCCATTCATTCGCAGGCTGTAAGCGCGCGTTCGCCTCCTTCAGCCGCGCCAGGTAGTCCTGTTCGTTTGCTGCCTTCGTCCACGTTTTACCGGGAACGACCCAATCCTCGGGCGCGATCACTTCGACCGAGAGTGTCAAGGCGCCGAGCAAGGGGTGGAGGTGCTGATCGATGAATCCCGGTAGGATGATCTTGGACGCGAAGGTCTCATCCAATCGGTGCGGCTCATCGCCGAGAAACTTCTTTACCTCGTCCAGCGACCCGGTTACGACGATCTGCTTGCCTGAGACCGCGACCGCTGTTGCTTCCTGGCAGCCGCGCTCCATGGTGATGATCTTTTTCGCGGTGTAGACCACGAGTGGATCCCCGGCGTCTTCCGCGGCGAAGTGGCTAAAAGGGTTCACGCACATGGATCCACACCACTTGGCCGAAAGCCAGAATGCAGCTACATCTGATGGTTGCTTCTCCGGTGCTCATTTTGCTGCCCCTTTTGTGGACGCCGATGTCGGGACAAACCGCTCGAGACGATCTGCGAAGAGTGCGGCTTGCCGGACACTTCGCGCTGGGAGCCCACCGACCGCCGGACCGGGCATGGTGCTTTTCCGGAACCTAACTTTCTCAATCGGTACTTTGTTTGGGTTCGTTTAGGATGCATTCGGTCTTTTCTTCCAGAGGCGACGGGAGTCGCGGCCCACTGACAGAATTCCAATATCTCCTAAATATTGTGGTTCAGAATCCCGATAAGGGTGGGTAGAGGGAGTACGCCTCCGTCCGCCGTCGCTGTTGCTTGTCGTTTCGATGTCGCAGCAGACGGTGTGAATGTCGCATGTCCACATCCCTAATCACGCCCGTTATCGCAAGCCCGGCGGCGGGAAAGAGTGCAGGCGTATTCGCACTTGCCGCAGCATCGCTCGCCATGTCCGTGGATCCCTCGGTGCACAACATCGCCTTCGTGGGGGCAGCCAATAGCTTGGGAATGAGTGGCGACCAGCGCTCCCTCGTGGCCAGTATCGGGACGCTCTGCATCGCCGCCAGCATTCTCGCTACCGGCAGTCTCGGCGATCGGATGGGCCGTAGGAAAATCATGCTAGGTGGTCTGTTGCTCGCCACGCTCGGCTCCGTGGTAACCGCGCTGGCTCAGAACACCGCGATGTTCACCTTGGGTCGCGTTGTCTCGGGGGTCGGGTACGCTGCCTCTTTCGGTCTCGCGTTTGCCTTGCTGCGGACGGTGGCGCCTGACGAGGCCCAGCTATCCAAGGCAGTAGCGCAATGGCTCGCGCTGCAAACGTTAGGTGTTGTTGTTCTCGGCCTTCTCGGCGGTTATCTGGCGGGAGTCGGTTGGCGCATCGCCTACTGCCTTCCCGGCGTGATTTCTGTTTTGTCTTTCGTCTATTGCATGTTTGCGGTGCCGGAAGCGCGCGCCGACGATGTCCGTCCATTCGACACGATTGGTTTGTCGCTGGTTGCCACTGGCTTGGTCAGTACACTTTACGGCGTCAGCAATTCGGCATCGGCTGGTTGGGAAAATACCAGGGTACTCGTCCCGATGGGAATAGGTCTGGCAGTACTGGTGGCTTTCGCGCTCTACGAGTTGCGATTGCAGCGACCTGCTTTTCCTGTCCGGCTGTTCGCCGATCCGGAAATGGCCATGGCGGGGTTGACTGGTGTGGCCTTCAATCTAGGCAATGCGGTCATGATTCTGCAGCTGTCGTTGCTGTGGCAGTACCTTTATCGTTACTCGCCGTTCAAGGTGAGCCTTCTACTAACGCCGTTCAGCGTCGCGAGTATTGTCGGCGCCTCCTGGGTCGGGGCGCTGCTAGCGCGTGGAGCTGCTAACCGCATTCTGATTCCTGCTGGACTCATCAGCGTGGCGGCGGCGATCGCTTTCATGGGCTTTGCCTCGTCCGCCACCCCATATTTCTTCTTCCTGGTACCGCTGCTTTTCGCCGGGGTAGGGCTGATGTTTGCGCAGGCTCCCGCAGCGCGGCTGTTCGTCAGCAAATCTCCATCCAGTCTGGTCGGTGCTCTCGGCTCGTCGCGAACCTTTTTCGGACAATTCGGTTTCGCTCTGGGGCTGGCTCTGAGTTCCTCGATTCTCTACGGCCTTCTGGGCCCCAGCCTGCGCGCGAAGCTCGTCGCGGCTGGCGCTGCGCCTGCCGAGTTGGCACAGGCGACTGGAATTGTGCAGTCGTACATCCACGTTGGGAGTGCCCGACAATTCAATCCGTTGGTTGTTCATGAGGTTCTCGACCAGGCCCGCGCAGCATACTTTTCGAGTTACCGCATCATGATGCTGGTTATGGCAGGTGTTATCGCTCTGATGGCCGCGCTCATTTACTGGCGGCTACCAAGTCACAACTCGAACGCAGAGACTTGGGTCGGTCAGAGCGCGAGCCGGAGAACAGGAGTTTCGTGCCAAAGCAGAACAGTGCGGTCCCACACGCGGTAGCCAGGACGACCTACAGCGATGGCCATCCCATCGATGTCATTCAGTACCTGGAATCCAAGATCATACTGAAGCCTGACCGCTTCACTTCGGTGCAGAGCTTCCGGGATTTTGGAAAGTTGGTGCATCACACGGCGAAGAAGCTTGGCGTACAGTTCGTCGCCAGCGAGCGGACCAAGGGCAGACCGGCAATTCGCGAAATCGTGTTCGGCGACACCTCAGATTACCGCCTCTACGACAATGCGTTCATTCTGCGCCGCCGTACTGCTTACGTTGATGGTTTCGCATCCGGTGACCCGGAGGTGGTCTTCAAGTTCCGCCATCCTGACGAACCGACGGCAGCCGCGGTAGATGTACGTCCCAACATCGCCGGCAACTACCGGATCAAGTTCAAGATGGAAGCTCTGCCGCTAAAGGACGAGATTGGTGGCGTTCGGTTTCTGTATTCCCACAACTGCGTCTTTGGATTGAGCCAGCTGCACGATGCCGGCAAGGAATCGATGGTCACTTTGAGCCATGTCTTTCCCGCCTTGGCCACTCTTAAGAAATCATCAGATGAAGAGAAGATCAGCCTGGTGAGCGAAGCGATCGTTGAAGAAGTGTTATTGGACTTGGGGCAGCTATGCTTTGGCAAAGGGATTATCGCCGACTGCAGCGTGGCTCTGTGGCGCACGCGGGGAGAGCACAAGTCCCTGGTGGGAGAGTTTTCCTATCAGGCCAAGTTCGACCGCGAAAAGCCGATTCACGAGAAGGCGAAACAATTGTGCGAACAGTTTTTCGTCACTCTACAGTTCGAGGTGAAGGACTGGATCGCGCTGGGCACGACAAAAACCGGGATGGTCTACCGGCTGAAAGGCAACCTGCCGCAAAGTCATGAGTAGAGGCAATCAACTCCAATCCGGGCCGAAGGCCCGTTTTCAGCAGAACAGAGAGGGCTTATGACGACAGCAACTCCGTTGATCGCCGACGCGATCTACCATGGCGACATCATCACCATGGACGACAAGACCCCGTACGCCGAGGCAGTTGCGATCAAGGACGGCGTGATCCTGGCCGTTGGCTCAAAGGCCTATGTGTTCGGTACCAGGGGGGCGGAAACTCGGATTATCGACTTGGGCGGCAAGACCATGCTGCCGGGTTTCATCGATGGGCACAGCCATTTCTTCCAGGCGGCAATGATTGCCGATTACGCCAATGTTTCGGCGCCTCCGGTCGGCTCTGCTGCCAGCATTGCAGGAATTATTTCGGCGTTGCAAGACCATGTTGCGTGCAAGCCGCTGAAGCCCGGGGAGTGGCTCATTGGCTACGGTTACGACGGCTCCGCCCTGTCGGATGGGCGAGATGCCACACGTGACGACTTCGATCCCTACTTTCACGACAATCCGATGGTATTGGTCCACGTGTCCGGTCACGGATGCGTGCTGAATTCGGCAGCATTCAAAGCTGTCGGTATCGACGCAAGCACGCCAACTCCTCCTGGAGGCGTGACGGTCCGTAAGCCCGGCAGCAACGAACCGGCCGGTCTGCTGATGGAGAACTCGATGTTTCCGATCCTCCTGAAGCTCCCCAAGCCTTCACCGCAGTTGCTGCTGGAACACCTAACGATTGCGCAGCAGATGTATGCCAGTAACGGATACACAACCGTGCAGGATGCGCCCGTCGAGCCCAAGGTGATGCCGCTGTATCAGAAGGCAGCCGACGAGGGCCGCTTCTATCTCGACCTCAATGGGTACTGGGAATCGCACGCGTTCCTGAATAGCGCGAAGCCCGGAGCGGACTACCGCTCACCGGCAGCCAGCCACTACCGCCTGGCGGGCGTAAAAGTGATTGCAGACGGCTCGCCACAGGGCCGAACGGCCTACTTCACCAAGCCTTACTTGACCGGCGGTCCAGCAGGCGAGAAGAACTGGCGCGGAGCTCCTATCGTTCCCCCGGAGCACTTGAACGCCGTTGTGAAGCAGGCTTATGAGTGCGATGCCCAGGTGCTGGTTCACTGTAACGGCGACGCTGCCATTGACATGCTGCTCGACGCCCACGAGGCGGCGGGCGCACCCGATGGCCGCAGGACTATCGTGATTCATTCGCAATTCGTGCGCCGCGACCAGCTTGACTTATATGTCAAATATGGAATGAACATGTCATTTTTCACCAACCACGCATTCTTCTGGGGCGATCTGCACGTGGAGAACCTCGGCGAAGAGCGTGCGTTCTTCATGAGTCCGATGAAGACAGCGCGTGCGATGGGGTTGCATATGACCAACCACACCGACTTCCTGGTGACTCCGTTGGATCCGATGTTCGTCCTCTGGACGGCGGTCAATCGCACCTCCCGGTCCGGCCGGGTGATCGGGCCCGATGAGAGGGTCTCGGTATTGGACGGACTGAAAGCCCTGACCATCGACGGCGCGCACCAGTATTTCGAAGAAGGCCGCAAAGGCTCTCTCACCGCTGGCAAAATCGCCGATTTGGTGATCCTATCCGCCAATCCGATGAAGGTGGCCGCCTCGACCATCAAGGACATCACGGTGGCGGAGACCATTAAGGATGGCAAGAGCGTTTTCAAGCGTGAGGCGCCGGTTGCCGCGCGGTCGGCGGCGGCGGAGCCGACGCTGGTCGGAGTTGGGTAGGTGGCAAGCCGAATTGCGGTGATGGAGCCGACGGAAGGATTCGTATGACGAGTGAACTTCCGATGATTCCCGTCACCATCATCGGTGGCTACCGAGGTGCCGGCAAGACGACGCTGCTCAATTCGCTTTTGCTTGGCGACCATGGCTTGCGGCTGGCAATCCTGGTCAATGACTTTGGCAGCATCAACATTGATGCTGCCCTTATTGCGTGCGCCCGGCAGGGCGCACTTACTTGGAGGTGAAAGTCCTCTACACACCCGGCAAGGGGAAGTGTTAGCTGAACGGCAAGGGTGTCCGTCGCGAGGCGGAATCTGGAGGAAGCCGGAGGCAAAGCGCTGGCCTGACGAACAGGAAGCGGATAGAGGCGGCACGGCGGGGTGAGCGGGCGCATAGACGCAAAGCCCAGTACTTGCACGGAGCGCCGTGACGTAGATCCGACAGGCATAAGCGTGAAGGTGAGTGCGCAATACCCGGGGAGGTCTGGCGGTTTGCTCTTGGGCTACCGGCGCTGAGAGGCGCGGGGATGAATCGCCAGAAGTCAGCCGAGGCCATAGTAGCCGCCAGCACGGGGCGAAGGGCCGAACATGAAACACGGGAGTAGGACAGCAGACCTCGATGCGAGCCGAAGAAGCAGAAGCATACGCGAGTATGGCCAGGGCGGAGGAGGGCAGGCGGAATCTGTCCGGGGCCGGTTCTGGTGCAGAGGCTGGCACGGCGGCTAATGGGCGAACGAAACCGGAGGCGCTGCGGCTGATGGAAGCCGCGGTGGAACGCAGTAACATGCTGTGCGCTTACGAGCGAGTGGTGAAGAAGGAAGGCGCGCCGGGGGTCGATGGACTGACGGTGGCCGAGTTCAAGCCCTGGCTCCAGACGCACTGGCCGAGCGTAAGAGAGGCGCTGTTGGCAGGCGATTACATGCCGGCGGCGGTGCGCAAGGTGGAGATACCGAAGCCGCAAGGCGGGGTACGCGCGTTGGGCATCCCAACGGTGTTGGATCGTCTGATTCAACAGGCGCTCAATCAGGTACTGCAACCGCTATTCGATCCGGAGTTTTCCCTGTCGAGTTACGGCTTTCGTCCCGGACGCAACGCACATCAGGCCGTGGAAGCGGCACGGGGTTACGTTGCGGAAGGCAAGCGATGGGTCGTTGACCTTGACCTGGAAAAGTTCTTCGACCGGGTGAATCACGACGTGCTGATGGCGCGGGTGGTGCGCAAGGTGAAGGACGAACGGGTGCTGAAACTGATCCGGCGCTATCTGGAAGCGGGACTGATGGAAGGCGGGGTGGTGAGTGCGCGAACGGAAGGAACGCCGCAAGGCGGGCCGCTGTCGCCGCTGCTGTCGAATATCCTGCTGGACGATCTGGATCGTGAACTGGAACGGCGCGGGTTTAGCTTCTGCCGCTATGCGGACGACTGCAACATCTACGTCGGCAGCAAGCGGGCAGGAGAGCGGACGAGGCAGGCGATCACGGCGTTTCTGGAGCAGAAGTTGAAGTTGAAAGTCAATGCCTCCAAGAGCGCGGTGGCGCGGCCGTGGGAGCGGAAGTTCCTGGGCTACAGCATGACGTGGCACAAGAAGCCGAAGCTGAAGATCGCGCAACCGAGCCGCGAGCGGCTGGCGGAGAAAATCCGCAAGACGTTGCGGGAGGCGCGTGGTGGAAGCCTGAAACAAACAATCGAGCGGCTCAATCCCATACTTCGGGGTTGGGTTGCGTACTTCCGGCTCACCGAAGTCAAGGGTGTGTTGGAAGACCTTGATGGTTGGATCAGGCGTAAACTACGTGTCCTACTATGGCGGCAATGGAAGCAGGTCTACACACGGGCAAGGAACCTGATGCGGGTGGGTTTGGGGAAAGTGCGTGCGTGGCAATCGGCCACCAACGGGCATGGCCCTTGGTGGAACGGCGGCGCCTCGCACATGAACGCAGCCTATCCGAAGTCTCGGTTCGACCAAATGGGGCTGGTTTCGTTGCTGGAAATGCAGCAGCGCTTCTCGCCTGTTTCATGAACCGCCGGATGCGGAACCGCACGTCCGGTGGTGTGGGAGGACGGCAGGGGTGACCCTGCCTCCTACCCGATTGCCCGTCTGGCTTAAAATACCGCGATACCCGCATAGCCCACGACTGTGTCGCGATCACCCGATACGTCACCGGAGGTCGCATAGCGGATGAGCTCGGCCTTCGTGGCACCCAGTTTGCGTGCGGCTGTCAGCATGATGGTCGCCGGTGCGTAGCCGCACATGCTGATCTGTCCCTGGCGCACCGTCTCATAAAGGCCTCGCGGATCAAGCGCCAGTACCTGTTCGATCGCGCGGCGGTCCTTGGTGCGGGTGATTGCATCGTTCTCATAGTGGTTCATGTCACTGGAGGCTACGATCAGCACTGGCTCCGCCAGTTCCGCCAGCACCGCCGCCATGGCCTCACCCAGCGCGTTCAGCGATTCAAAGTTGCTGGTTCCCACCGCGATCGGCACAAACCGGAAGTCCGGCCGCAAAATCTGGAGAAAGGGAAGCTGCACTTCCAGCGCATGCTCGTATTGGTGGGCTTCCGGATCTTCGATGAGCAACGGCGTTGCCGCCTTGAGTTCTGTGGCGATCTCCTCGTCGATGGGCGCGTCTCCCAGAGGCGTGTGCCATGCGCCTTCGCTCATGATGGCCAACGGCTCCCCCTGACCGGTGTGGTTGGGGCAGAGGATGACGCAGCGACGGGGCAGTCGCAAACGCCGGTACAAAGCTCCCGCGACCGCGCCCGAGTATACATACCCGGCGTGCGGCGCAATGCAGCCGATGGCTGCAATTTTCGCTTCCGCTACGTCCGGCTCCGGCGTTGCCGGTGGTGTGATGAAAGTCTCAACTTCGGCGCGCAGGCGCTGAGCATTAGCCGGGTAGAATCGGCCGGCAACCGCTGGCCGGCGAATCGTGGTCGTCATGACGTAGCCTTCTTCTCAATCCTGAACCGAATCGTTTCGCCCATGGGCCCACCGTGGATTTTACGCCTTTGGCAGGGCGCGAAAGACAGACTGCCATCTTTTCCAGGGGAAGGGCCTCGGCACGTGCGCCTGCCTGCACCTGCGCCACCTTGAATGCCGCGGCAATCGATTTGCTGTCGTACCGCGCCTTCAGATTATTCGCCAGCGTTTTTCGTTTCTGCGCAAAGGCCAGCTTCAGCATCTCCTGGAACGGCCCCGCTTCGACCTGCAATTCTTCCACCCGCGGCGACATGGTCAGTCGCACCACGCTGGAATGTACTTGCGGCGGCGGATCGAACGCGCCCGGCGGCAGCGTGAACAGCAGATCGGCGCGGGCGAACAGCCGCACCGTCGCCGAAAGCAGTCCGTAGTCCCGGCTGCCGGGGCTGGCTGCGACCCGCTCGGCCACTTCGCGCTGCACCATGATGACTGCCCGCCCTATGTTTTGGTGTTCCTGCAAAATGCGCAGCACAATGTCGGTCGTGAGGTAGTAGGGAAGGTTGCCGACCAGATCCACGGTTTCAGGTTGCGTGGGTCGCAGGTCATGCGACGGGCCGGGAGCGCCGTCCGGCCGTGGAGCGCCGTTGCCACGGGTCAACCAGTCCGACTCCAGGATATCGACGTTGCTCAGCGTGGCGTAGCGCATCCGCAGTTGTGCCGCGAGCACATGGTCGAGTTCGATGCCGATGACCTTTTTCGCGCGCCTTACAAGCAAGTCCGTGAGCATGCCGCGCCCCGGCCCGACTTCGATAACGGTGCGATCCGAGATGCTGCCCAGCGCGTCAACGATGCGCTGCGCCGCCGAGCTGGTCGGTCAGAAAATTTTGTCCCAGCTTGGGCTTGTGCTTGCTCCGTGTGCCGGTATCCGTTTCCTTCGACCCCGACTGTGCCACGTTCGACCCTCTTTCGATTCCGCGATTAGACTCAAGTGTCTTGCT